>CBFHSG010000012.1:64066-98063 GCA_965658465.1 Woeseiaceae bacterium
GTACCCAAACAGCTTGACCGCAGCGATCGGCATCAACGCCTGGCCATATCCGTACACGAGGCCGTCGAAAAACATGATTGCCATGACGATCAGGCTGGTGCGCACCCACAAGACTTTGTTGAGTTCCCTGAACACGGCCCGGAACGACGTGTCGGCACGATGCACGGAGGCGGCCTTTCCCTCTGTCCATGGCAGCGTTCGCTCTCCCTCGCGCTCGAGAACAAAAATCATCACAAACAGGGCGAGTGCGGCAACCGCCGACGTCACGATTGCCGTCGTCGCCAGCCCGACCGTGGTGAGTAACACGCCGGTTACAGCTGCGCTCGACGCCCAGCCGATGGTCTTTCCAAAGCTCATGAACGCATTGAGGCGACCTTGCTCCCTGACTGGCGTCAGGTCGATCGACATGCCGTCGACCGCCACGTCCTGGGTTGCTGCGAAACTGTTGATGAGCATGCCGATCAGCATCAGTAGACCGATCTGTTCCGCAGGTTGCTCGATAAGCATGAGCGCCAGCAACGAGATTGACAGGCCGAGTTGTGCGCCGAGCACCCATGGCCGTCTCCGGCCCATCGGCAGGAACTCGAAGCGATCCATCAACGGGCCGGTGACGAGTTTGAAGGCCCAGGGCAATACGATGACGGCCAGGTAAGAACCGATGTCGCCCGCGCTGACGCCCTGGCTGGCCAGCCATACCGGTATCGAAATCGCCAGCAGACCGTGCGGGACGCCTTGCGCGAAATACATGATGGACCCGGTTGCGTAACGCAGCCGCCCGCTGTCAGCGAGAGTTAAAGAGCCTGCCATGTGGTGGATCCCCGTTCTTGTTTTTGTTGGAGGGTATTTCCGATGTCGCGCCAATACTACCTGCTTTAGGTGCAGGATACAGACGGTATGTCGGGCTCAACTCGAGGTGTCGTCACCTTCCGGGGCTGCCGCCGCCAGATCCTGGCCGTCCTTCGAGCGGCTGGTCACGTTACCGTGCTCGACACTTACCTCTTTCGCGGCATCGGGTGCCTTGCTGGCAGTCTCCGTTTCGTCTGCCGCTGCGCTTAGCGTGTGCACATCCCGTTGCGGGAACGGGATCGTGATGCCTTCTGCATCGAACCGTTTCTTGACGATTTCGATGAGGTCCCAGTAGGTGTCCCAGTAGTCGGACGTATTCACCCACGGACGGAGCAGCAGGTTGACCGAGGAGTCCGCCAGCTCATTGACGCGCACGTCGGTCGGCGGCTCGCCCAGGACGGCCGGGTAATTCTTGGCCGCATCCAGCAGGATTTCCTTCGCCTTGTCGATGTCATCGTCATAGGAAATGCCGAAGGTGAGGTCGACGCGTCGTGTGAGTTGTGCCGTCGTATTCTTGATGACGTCCTGCCACACCTTGTTGTTTGGCACGATCAGCGTCTCGTTGTCCGGCGTTTTGAACGTCGTATTTACAAGGCTCATATTGCTGACTCGGCCGGCGACGCCGCCCGCCGTCACATAGTCGCCGACGTCGAACGGGCGGTAGATCAGGATCAACAGACCTGACGCGAAATTCGACAGCGTGTCCTGCAGTGCAAAACCGACGATAAAACCGGCAATACCGAGACCGGCAAGCACGGGGCCCAGCGAAACGCCGAGCTGGGCCAGGGCGATCAGCAAGCCGATGAATAGAATCGCATTGCGCGCCGTCTTGACAATCATGTTCTCGGCGAGGCTGGAAAGCTGGATCTGCGGTGAATCCATGAGCGCCGAGAGTGCGAGGCTGACGAGCTTGCCCACGTAGAAGGCTGCGGCAAGGATCAACAGGAAGATAAACACATTGAAAAGTACGCTTGGGGCGTCGTCACTCAGGAACGCGCTGACGTCGTCGCGCCAGGTGTCCAGGAGACCCTCGATAACGCTGATGTCCAGCGAATCGGCGGTGACCTCACCGGTGACCGTCACGAGCTGCTGGCGATAGTGGGTGCTGTCGATTTCGAGTTTGTTCAGGAGCTGGACGCTGCTTGCCAGGGCGGACGCCGTGATCTGTACGCGAGCCTCGGCTGCCGACTCCTGGCCAGCCAGGTCGGTGTCGTCGGGAACGGTGCTGGCGGCTGCCCTGGCAACCTCGGCCTGGTTCAGCGCGAGTCCCAGAATCGCCGAGCGGTTTGCGGCTGACTCCGTCACGGCGCGTACGAGGAAGTCGCGCTGTGCCGAAGAGTCGAGACCGAAGTCTGCCGCTACCTGGGTATAGGAGTACAGCGTGCCGTAAAGATCGTCGAGTTTTTCATACAGTTGCCCCATGCGCCTGTCCGCCACCGCCTGTTCGGCGGCGGCCAGGCCATCGTCCGGCACACGCAATTCCGCCGTCCGGCGGTCGATCGCAGCGCGCATCTGTGCTTCCATTGTTTCCAGGTCACTGACCAGCCCGGCCTTGAACTCACCGACCTCAAGACCGGCTTCTTCCTGCTCGACGATATCGTTCGCCAGGCGCAGCAGATCATGAAACAGCGAGGATCGCACCGCATCGATTCGTCCCTGTTGGATTTCTGCCATGGATTCGTGCTCGGGGGATAGGGCGCGCTCCAGTCGGGCTATTGCTTTGATCCCGGCGTCTATCTCAGATTTGCGCTCGGCGAAATCCGCTGTCACGTCATCCGGCAAGGTGGCGTCGGGCGGTGTCGTATTGCCGGCTTCCTGTGCACCAGCCGAACAGGCGAACAGCAGCAGGGCTGCCAAATGGAATAATCTCATCTCACTTTCCTGGTAGTGGCGACTATCGGGGTATCGCGTCGCTCGTCGTCGGCCAGCATGTCCATCGCATTGAAATACGCGGAGGGCATTCGATCAACATGTCTGCGGCCGGGTTCGGGGGACCGCCAATCTATATAAAATGCGGGCATTCGTCCACAGGCATATTCATCGGGTCTGCGTTTCAGTCGATGATGCGTGTGGTGAAGAGGAAGCGGGCGCGCTGATACATTGCGACACATGCTGCAAACTTCGAGTGGCTGCTTTTTGATATGTCGCTTACGGAAGATCTTTACGAAAAACTCGCGAACGTCGAAGACGCGCGTCTCTGCCGCGACATCGACGAGCGCGCTTGCCGTGAATCCCCGCGCAGCTTCGTCTACCTGCTGGCGAGCTATTTCTTCACAAAGCTCGGCGATGCGATCGCGAGTCCCAAGACGACACTCGCCTGGCTGACGACGGCGGTCGGCGCACCGGCCTTCGTGCTGGGACTGCTGGTCCCGATTCGTGAATCGGGTTCGCTGATACCGCAGCTTTTTGTCGGCGGCGTCATCCGCCGCCTGCCGATCCGCAAATGGGTATGGGTTGCCGGCAGCCTGATCCAGGCGGCGTGTATCGTCGGCATCGGTTTCGTCGCGTTCCGGCTGGAAGGAGCGGCGGCGGGCTGGTCGATTCTCGGGCTCGTCACGCTCTTCAGCCTCGCTCGCGGGTTTTGCTCGGTGTCATCGAAGGATGTGCTCGGCAAGACGATTCCGAAAAAGGTGCGCGGCCAGCTGACCGGCTGGTCCGCAAGCGCCGCGGGTCTGCTGACGATTGGTGTCGGTATCGTGCTGATGTCGCCCGCGGCGAGGCTCGGCGAAACGGACCTGATCGGGGCGCTGCTGGTTGGCGCGGGTTTGCTGTGGGTTGTCGCCGCCGCCGTCTACTCACTGGTCGGTGAATACCCGGGTGAGACCGGCGGTGGCCGGAGCGTCGTCGGGGCGCTGGCAAAGCTGAAGCTGCTCGCTACCGACAGGCCGTTCCGCCGCTTCGTGATTACGCGTGCGCTGCTGATGTGTTCCGCGCTCAGCGCGCCTTTTTACGTCGCGCTTGCGCAGGGTCATCGCGGTTCGGCCGCCATCGTGCTCGGGTCCTTCGTCGCCGCAGCGGGTCTCGCATCGCTTCTCAGTGCGCCGCTTTGGGGGCGCTTTGCCGATCGGTCGAGCCGCAAGGTCATGGTCGCCGCTGCGCTGCTGACGTCGGGCATCGGATTGCTGACGTTCGCCGTCGACAAGCTGTTGCCGGAACTCGGGCGGACCGCCTGGTTCCTGCCGCTGGCCTACTTCACTTTGTCTATCGCGCACAGCGGCGTCCGCGTGGGTCGTAAGACCTACGTCGTCGACCTGGCCACGGGCAACAGGCGGACCGACTACGTGGCGATCAGCAACACCGTTATCGGTGTATTGCTGCTACTGGTCGGCAGCGTCGGTGTACTGTCGCCGCTCATCGGCAATGCAGGCGTTATTGCGGTGCTTGCTTTCATGGGGCTGGCGGGCGCCTTGCTGGGCATGACTCTGCCCGAAACGCAGGATTGAGACGATCGTCAGCGGAGTTCGTGGACGGAGCACCAGGCGCTTGGCAAGGTGCACTGCATGAGTGGCAACTGGCAACTGCCTGACAAGCCGGACAAGACGGGCGGTAATCCGCGTCGAGGTCGACTTCAAGTTGCTGCAGGAACTTGCGCGTGAGGGTGAAGGCCGCAGCGAAATCGTCACGCCGCCGATCAGGATCAGTCTGCGCCACATACTGATAACTTGCACTGGTTTTCTCAGCCGATCAGTCCGAGAACGAAGAAGCCGGTTGCGGCTATCGCGGCCGCAATGAGGGCGTAGGGCAGCTGGGTTCGAACATGGTCGATATGGTCGGTCGCCGAAGCCATGGACGCGAGAACTGTCGTGTCGCTGATCGGCGAGGCGTGATCACCGAATATTGCGCCGGAGATGGCCGCAGCGAGCATCAGCGGCACCGGCAGGCCTAACGTTGCTGCTATCGGCACGGCGATCGGGATCATGATGGCGAACGTGCCCCAGCTCGAGCCGACGGAAAAAGCGATAAAAGCGGAAACGAGGAAGACGATTGGTGCGAGCAGCACGGGCGGGATATTGCCGCTGACCAGATTTGCCACGTAAACACCGGTACCGAGTTCGACGGCGACATCGCCCAGCGCGAGTGCGAGTAACAAGATGATGGCGATAGGCAGCAAGTCGCCGGCACCTTTCATGAAGACCTGCAACAATCTGGCCACCGAGCTGTCGCCCTTGACCAGTGTCATGGTCCAGGCGACCGCAATTGCAAAGCAGACGGACCACAGGACCGATACCGAGCCCGAGCCCTGGATGATGTTGCCTTCGCCGGTGATGTACAGGGACACCGGCATCATGATCACCATGGCGAGTATGGGCAGCGCCATCAACCATGCCGATGGAACGGCTTTCTCATCACCGACCTGCTGTTCGGCGGATACATCGACGAGCGGCAGGGCGCCCGGCCAGAGGACGTCGCCGCCACGGGTTCTCGCCTCTGCCTTTTTCATCGGGCCGATATCGATGTTCTTCCAGATGACCAGGCCTGCGAGCAGGATCGCGGTGATGGCGTACAGGTTCAGCGGCACGGCCGCGATAAAGGTCTGCAGGGGATTCTCGACGCCGGTCGATGCAACGAGACTGATAATGAAAGCGCCCCAGGCGTTGAGCGGGATCATGACGCAGACGGGCGCCGAAGTGGCGTCGATGAGGTAGGCAAGCTTCTCCCTCGAGACCTTGTAGCGGTCGAATAACGGGCGGCTGACCGAGCCGGCAACAAGCAGCGTGATGCTCGACTCGACAAAGATCACCAGGCCGGTGGCCCACGCGAGTATCTGGGCACGAAACCCGTTGTGCACCCAGCGCCGTGTCTCGAGGTAGTGCACGAATCCTCTAACGCCGCCGGAATGTTCTATCGTGCCGATGAGGGGACCGATCAGCAGAGTGAATACCAGTACCCGGGTGTCGCCGGGATCCGTAAAGACATTGATCACGCCGTCGAGACTCTCCGCCAGGCCGGTCAGCGGATTGAACTGGCTCAGCAGGGTATGCCCCATCCAGATACCGGCAGCCAGCGACGGGATTACCTGCTTGCTCCAGATCGCCAGCACGATCGCGAGCACCGGAGGGAGGACCGAATACCAGGCCGGGTCGCTCATCGATTGGTCGTCTTGCGAAGATGCATGTGCAATTATTGTCTTTGTTATGCAGCGCCGTCGAGGAGCAGGAAATGAAAATTGCGGTATTGGGAGCAGGTGCGGGCGGAACGGCGATCGCTTTCGATTGCGCTGCACACGGTCACGAGGTGCGCCTGTTCGATTTTCCGCAGTTTGCGGACAACATCGCCACGGTGGCTGCTCAAAAGGGCATTCATGCCAAAGGCGGCCTCGAGGGCTTCGCGGATGTCGCGTATGCGGGCCACGACATCGATGAGGCGCTGCTGGATTCAGAGCTTATCTATGTCGTTGGTCCGGCCTACAGCACCGAGCCCTTTGGCGCGGCGGTCGCCGGCAAGCTGCGGCCGGGACAAACCGTGATCGTGACGCCGAGTTCCTGCGGTGGAGCACTTGCGTTCAAGAAGGCGGCCGGCCTTCGTATTGATGACAACACGGTGCGGGTGGCGGAAACCTCGACCCTGCATTACGCGGTTCGCCTGACGGAGCCCGGCAGAATCCGCGTGTTCCTGAAGCTCAGGGCGGGCAACCTGCTCGCTGCCTTGCCGGCCGCGCAAACGGATGCGGTGCTGCGCCTGATAGAGGATGTTTATCCGGGCATGGAGCCGGCAGCCAGCGTGATGCAGACGAGTCTGCAGAACGCCAACCCGATCATCCACCCTGCCGTGACGCTGACCAACGCGGCGCGCATCGAACAAACGGGCGGCGATTTCCTGTTCTACGAAGAGGGCGTGAGCGATGCAACCGGCAGGCTCATCGAAGCGCTCGACAAGGAGCGGATTGCCATCGGCAGGAAGCTGGACATCCGTGTCGTGCCAGACCCGGAGCTTGCCATGCGCCAGGGGTACATGCTTGCCGATGATTACGGCGAGGCTTACCGGACAGCGCCGGGTTTCCTTGGCATCAGCGCCCAGCCCGGGCTGGATCACCGTTACCTCAACGAAGACGTGGGCTACGGCCTCGTGTTCCTGTCAGAACTCGCTCGCCAGGTCGGCATCGAAACGCCGACGATCGACGCGGTGATACAGGTGACGTCGGTGCTAATGGCGCGCGACTACGCCGGCGAGGCGGTCCGCACCCCCGAATCTCTCGGGATCGCGGCACTCTCGGCCGAAGAACTGGGCAGCCTGTAGGCGATTGAGTGAAGTGAGTGAGAGTGAGTGAGGGTCGGACCCTGATAATCTTCTGATTTTAAACTACTTTGTGCGATTTTTTAGGTCATTTGAGGCACTAATCGACTATTTTTGTCCTCTAAAAAGGCACCTTAAGGAACGGTCCCGGAATACCCGTCACACTGATCTTCAATAATGGTATCGAAATGGTCGGTTTAACGCGTCAAGACGACCCTATAATCAAACTAAATCTATTCAAAATAGTAAGTTAACTTGGTCCGACCCGGCCACCGATTTGTCCTCTAAAAAAGGCACCTTAAGGAACGGTCCCGGAATTCCCGTCACACTGATCTTCAATAATGGTATCGAAATGGTCGGTTTAACGCGTCAAAATGACCCTTTAATCAAACTAAATCTAGTCAAAACAGTAAGTTAACTAGGTCCGACCCGGCCACCGGAGAATATGAGGGGAACAGAGTGAAGCAGGATTACTTGCAGATGCGGGTGCTAGAGCTGGCGCCGCAGGTCTATGCCTCCGGGCAGTTGTTCGAGTCCGACTTTCAGCTGCTCGCCAGGCAAGGTGTTCGCAGCATCGTGATCACCCGGCCGGACAACGAGGCGGCGGATCAGCCGTCGGCGGAGGATCTGTCGAGCGCTGCGGAGGAATTCGGGATAACAGTTTTACATTTTCTCGTCGATGCCGGGTCGATGACGCGGGAGGTCGCCGACGCTTTCATGAGCGCCTGTGATGAACTCGCCCGGCCGTTGATGGTCTGCGGGCGTTCAGGCGGTCAATCGACCCGGATATGGGAGACGGCCGAGTCATTTCAGGCTCAGGTGTAGTCGAGCATCAGTCGAGTCGCGAGCGCATCTGCGCTGCTGAACGCGCCTTCGACTCGACCACGAACGAACCAGTCGCCGCACGCCGCCAGCTGCTGATCTGAATCCAGGGCATATAGATCACCCTCCTGCCGCTCGACGTTGGCGTACCGCCAGCGGTGCACGTCGACGAACGCCGCGGATACTGTGTCGATCCCCGTGACTTCGCCGCATTCATCCAGAAGATGACGTCGCACGGCTTCCAGGTCGTCATCTGCGTGCGACTCTGCCCAGGCATTGGTGGAGTGAACGACAAGGCTCGACGATGGCGGCCGCCCCGGCTTGCTGTTGTTGACCGAGATCCAGCTGATGTCCGCCTCGTGAACGAGCGCCGCCTGCCACGGTAAGTCCACGGCTTCGTCGAAGCCGAGCAGGAGTGCGTAGCAGGCCTGCATCCGGACCCTCGCCGCAACCGATGCGATCGAGGTCGGGGCAAGCAGGTCTGCCGCCTGTGCAGCCGGTGCCGTGACGATGACCCAGTCGAACTCGCCGAGCGGCCGTTGCGCTTCACCCACGAGTTGCCAATGTGCGCCTTTGCGCCTCAAGGAAGTAATCGCGGTCTCCAGCCGAACGTCAAGGCCGGACGCCAATGCCTTGCCGAACGCATTCATGGCAGGAGTGCCGACGTAATGCGGGGAGTCGCTGCCCCATTGCCGGCTCTCGACGACCTGTCCGCGACGGAGTTCCGAAAATCGGGCCGGCCAGTCTGCGACGGACCCTGCTTCGATCAAAGGTTGCAGGAAGCGTCGAAAAGCCGTCGTTCGCGCCGTGAAAAACTGAGCTCCGTGATCGAACTCGAACGAACCGGCGCGTCGAGTCGCCAAACGTCCCCCGACTCCCCGGGATTTCTCGAACACGACGACGTCGTGCACCTGCGCGAGCTTGCGTGCCGCGACGAGGCCGGAAAGCCCGGCACCAATGACCGCGACGGCCGCCATGATGGGCCGGCTAGCGCCTGAACAACAAGCCGAACGCCGAAAGCGGAATGTACGCCGGAGCCAGGCCGAGCAGCCGCGAAACAAGGTTCGGGGCGGCGTCATGACCGAGCCTGAGAACCGGTTTGCCGGCCGATTCGAGGCTCAACGTCAGTCCGTGTGTCGCGAACAGCTTCGCGAGCAAGCGCAGCGATTGCCGGCGGCCGCGGAACGAGCGCGGCATCAGCTCGCGCGCATCCCGCCACCCCGGCACCTCCATTCGAAGGCTCCCGCCGTCCGCGATGAGTTCGAGCGACCGGCCGCCGGGCGTATCGAGGCGCAGCATTCCCTGCGCCTCCAAAGGCCGAACGGCTTCAGGCCTGGACGCCATCGCGGGCCCGAATCCTGAGGGAACCGTTCACTTTCCACTTCGCGTGCGACGCGTCGTCACCGACGCCGCTGGGTACCCAGACCTCCATGTCTTCGGCTTCGTACGTGATTTCGGCATTGCGCCCCGTCAACTTGTCGTACAGCGTAATGGCGAGTTCAGACCAGTCGCGTGTGTGCTGGCTCATAATTAATCTCCTGTTCAGTAGAACCTCAATGAGCGACGCATCCTAAAGCTCTCAACCCGGCCCGGCCAGAGGGGGATACTCGACGAAACATTCGGTTACAGGCAGTTACATACCACGACTGCGTAGCGCATCGACGCGACCCCTGACTATTAACCGTAACTCTTTGTAACCAGGTACTGACATTCGCTGCGGGCACGTTAACCTTCACGGCCAGCGTATAAACAAGGATATTGATATGAGCATCGAACTGCCCGATCTCCCCTACGCGATCGATGCGCTGGAACCGCACGTTTCAGCGACTACACTGCAATTCCACCACGGCAAACATCACAAAGCGTATGTCGACAAGCTGAATGCCGCCATTGCCGGTACGGAGTACGAAGGCCATTCGCTCGAGGCGATCATTACCGCCTCCCACAAAGCGGCGGACGCTGGCGTTTTCAACAATGCCGCGCAAGCCTGGAATCATACGTTCCTGTGGCACAGCATGACGCCGTCAGGCGGCGGCGAGCCCGACGGCGCCCTCGCCGAAGCGATCAACACGCGCTTCGGCAACCTGGCCGGGTTTCGTGATGCATTCAAAGCGGCCGCACTCGGGCAGTTCGGTAGCGGCTGGACCTGGCTCGTGCGCAAGGCAGGCGCGCTCGAGATCGTCAGCACCGGCAACGCGGAGACCCCGCTGACTGACGGGCTGACGCCCCTGCTGACGCTCGACGTCTGGGAGCACGCCTACTACCTCGACTACCAGAACCAGCGCGACGCCTACATCGACGCCTACCTGGACAGGCTCATCAACTGGGATTTTGCGGCGCAAAACCACGACGCTGATCGGGCCGCGGCCTGAACCGCGCCGCGACTGTCCGACGATGAGCCATTCGAGCGACTCCCCGGAGAACCGGCTGCCCGCGCTAAAGACGGCCGGCAACCCGGAGGGCAAGGGCGCTCACGGCTTCCTCGACGACTGGCGGGCGACCGAGCCGCGCGGCGTCGTTGCGAAGCCGCAGCGCCAGGTGCTCGCTGAACTGTTCACGTCGTTGCTGGTGCTGTCCGCCTCCTTCAAGTATCGGCCGGTCCCCGGACGTCCGAATTATCTTTACTGGATCGACGGTCAGTGGTCCCTGAGCCTCATCGCGCCCTTCGAATGGTCCGAGAGGAGACGCGCCGGTTTCGCGGGCACCTGTGTCCTGCAGCCCGACATGACCTGGACGATCGCTCCATCCGAGCGGCTGTCCGAAGTCGGCCCGGTGTCCGCCGCCGTTCGCCGGTTTTTCGACGGTTTCGTCGGCATGCTGGACACGGACCTGACGCTCGAGGATATCCTGCCGTATCACGCCGGGCGGCTGGCGTATTACCAGCGGCTCCTCGCCAGTGCCCTGAGCCGTTCGGTGCGTGCCGCCGTAGCGCGCGGCGACAGGAAGGCCATCAGCTGCCGGGAGTGGCAGGCACAGCTGCCCCGAGTCGAACATGAACTCCTTGTCTACAGCGGCTAACATTTGCCCTCGAGGGCGCGGCGTGATCGCTGCCTCGTGGATCGTTGGAGTGTTGATGATGACCGTTCCCGTTCTGCCGTCCGACGCCTCCGGTTCCGGGGCCCGCGCGGAACTCATGCTTGCCGACTTCACTGCGGAGCCGGCAGGGCCGGACTGGTACGTGGTCAACGACAACGTCATGGGCGGTCGCAGTGAAGGTGACTTCAGGATCGAGGACGGTGCGCTGTACTTTGCCGGTCGCACGAACACCAACGGCGGCGGTTTCAGTTCGATACGCACAACCGCCGTTCAGCTCGACCTGTCGAACTACGACGGAATCCGCTTGCGCGTAAGGGGCGACGGCCGCCGCTACACGTGGCGATTGACAACGGACGCTCGCTGGCGTGGCCGGGAGGTCGCTTACTGGGCCGAGTTCGACACGGATGCGGGCGCCTGGAGCACGGTCGACATTCCCTTTTCACGTTTCGTTCCCCAATTCCGTGGAACACGGCTCGACGGGCCCGAGCTCAACACCGCAGCAATCACGGGCATGGGCCTGATGATCTACGACAATCTGGACGGCGCGTTCGAACTGCGGCTGGCGAGTGCACACGCGTATTCAGAGCAGACACCTTTCGCGCTCGAGCAGCACCGGTGGAAGCATCGCGTTCTCCTTGTCAGCGCCCCGGCCCGGGACGACACGCATCTTGTCGAGGTGCAAAACGAGCTGGCGTCCGTTTCCGAAGCGTTCGCGGATCGCGACATGATGCTGGTGACCCTGCTGGCCAGCGGGACGTCGACGGCCGGCGGCCGGGAACTGACCGCGGCAGAGGTTGATGCGGCTCGCGCCGCCCTGGGAATTCCCGCCGGCTCGTTCGCGCTGCGGCTGATCGGGAAAGACGGCGGGATCAAGCTTTCGACGGATTCCGCTGTCCCGATGACCGACATCTTCGCCCTGATCGACTCCATGCCGATGCGGCAACGAGAACTGTCCGGGCGCTGAAAATTGCCTTATTCCGCGTAACGAGGACGGCGAGGTGACGCCGCAAGGGGAGTCGTGCGCAGACCAAGTCCGAAGAACGGCCGCAGGAACGGGGTGCGGCGAATGACGAATTCGTGCAGCAGCAGGCAGCCGCCCAGTGTCGCAAGCAGGAGCAACAGCGGTTCGGCGACCGGGCCGAGCGCAAGGCGCGACAGGTAGACGCCCGCCACCACCGTTATCGTCTGGTGCAGGATGTACCACGGATACACCGCTTCGGTGGCGTAGGGCAGCCACTTCAGGGGTCGATTTAGCAGATGATGACCCCAGCCGAGCACGGCGACGATCCAGATCCAGCGATTAAAGAACACGACGAAGACCAGGGCCAGGTCACTCCAGCCGCCAGCGCCGACGACGAAGAGTTTGCGAGCGAGTAACAGCGCCAGGAACCCGATACCGGCGAGCAGCAGCGATACTTTCCGCAGCCGCGCGAACTCGGTCCATAGCCCGGCGTCGCGGCCGATGAGGAAGCCATAGAAGAAGAACGTGAAGTACTGCGCATGCGCATACCAGTCGTCGAGCAGTGCATGACTGACGTAGGGAAACCGCGGATAAATGAACAGTCCGTAAACCATCAGCGGAACGATCGGTATGAGTATCAGCCACGTGCGCCTGAGTCCCCGGAACGCGCCGCGCAGACCGGCAGCCGGCCCGTCGATGAGCCTGGCGAGCGGTATCAGCACGAGCGTGTAGCAAAGCAGGTACGGCAGGTACCAGAGGTGGTTCCAGGTCCAGGTTGCGATTTCCACGCCGTCCCAGGCATTCGCAGGGAAATCGCCGAAACTCAGGTAACGGTGCATGAAGTCCAGGAACCCCGGCTCGATCGCGCCTTTCGAGAGGGCTTCGAAGTACGCTTGCGGCGGGACGACGATGGCCATGCCGAACACCAGCGGTACGAGCAGCCGCCAGGACCGCCTGAGTGCAAAGCGACCCGCCGAGTACTTGTTGCGGACGAAGTTCACCGCCAGCCCGGAAATCAGGAAAATGAGCGGCATGCGCCATTGATTCGCAAGCAGCATCGGCAGCTGCAGCCACTGCGACGGGTACTCGGACTTCACGTGCCAGCCCCAGTCGGCCACGTAGAACATCCCGACGTGATAGAGAATGAGCAGGCCGAATGCGAGCACTCGCAGCGCGTCGATATCATGTCGTCGATTCATGCTGACAACAGTATCTTTCCGGCCGCGCGGGTCCACAGGTGAGTGCCCAAATGCCCGGTATTTGTGACGAATGGCGGGTCCCGGGGACGAGGCGCCGGTGTTACCGGCGTGATATCGGTAGGATTGCGCGTGGGAGGCTGCCGTCGTGCCGGTGAGCCGGCGCTACCGCAAGGAGCTGCGCGAACGAATCCGTCCGGCCCCTTCGGGGTAGTGTCGGGGCAGAGCAAATAGGCAGGAATCGGTGAATCTGCGCCAGACGGTCTTGTACATAATCCCCGTACCCGAACCGATGCCCACAGCCCGGTACCCGAAGGGCGTTGATTCTGCCGTTCCCGCACCCACATAGATGCAATGCGCTACAAGGACTACTACGCCGTGATGGGCGTCGGCCGTGACGCCACCCAGGACGAGATCAAGCGGTCCTACCGCAAGCTCGCGCGCAAGTATCACCCGGACGTCAGCAAGGAAGCGGATGCGGAGGCGCGCTTCAAGGAGCTCGGCGAAGCGTACGAAGTCCTTAAGGATCCGGAAAAGCGGGCGGCCTACGACAAGCTCGGCGCAGACTGGAAGGCGGGCCAGGATTTTCGTCCGCCACCCGATTGGAACGAGGGATTCGAGTTCCACGGCGGCGAATTCACCGGCGCCACGCAGGAAGACTTCAGCGACTTCTTCGATACCCTGTTCGGGCGCGGCGCTACGGGCGGCGGCTTCGCCCGCTCGTCCCGCCGCTCCTTCCGCGCGCGCGGCGAGGACACCTACGCGAAGATCCTTATCGACCTGGAAGACGCCTACACCGGCAAGAGCCGGGCGGTTACGCTGGAGCACACCGAGATCGGCCCGGATGGAAGGCCGTCGGTGAAGCAGCGCACGCTGAACGTGCGCATCCCGAAAGGCGTTCGCCAGGGTCAGCACATCCGGCTGGCAGGGCAGGGCAGCCCGGGCATCGGCGGCGGTGAGCCGGGCGATCTCTACCTGGAGGTCGAATTCAGGCCACACGGTTATTACCGGGTTGAGGGCAGGGACGTCTTCATCGATCTTCCCGTCGCGCCCTGGGAGGCTGCGCTGGGGAGTACCGTGAAGCTAAAGACGCCCTCGGGCTTCGTCGACCTGACGATACCCCCGAATTCTGCGAACGGCCGCAAGTTACGCCTCAAGGAGCGAGGAATTCCGGCGAAGCAGCCCCAGCCCGGCGACCTGTTCGTCGTCCTGAATGTCGCACTGCCAAAGGCAGACACCCAGGCGGCGAAAGCCGCCTACGAGGAATTCCGGCAAGCCTTCGACTTCGAACCGCGCGCGGATATCGGAATGTGATCGATGACGAGAAGAGACGTAAAAACGACGACCCTGGTCGGCACGATTCTCGAGGAAGAGGTCGTGCTGAGCCTCGCCGAGGTATGCCGGGCTTCCCGGCTCCCCGCCGAGCGCGTAATCGAGCTGGCCGAGGAAGGCATTGTCGAGCCTGTCGGCAGGAGCCCCGAGCGCTGGCGTTTTCACGGTGCCAGCCTGCGGCGGATTCGCTGCGCACAACGCCTGGAGCAAGACCTCGGCGTGAACACGGCCGGCGTCGCGCTGGTTCTCGATTTGATGGATGAACTCGAGCGCTTGCGGGCACGGCTCGGCCGATTCGAATACTAGGTCGCGGCCCCGGCTGCACGAGCCATCGATAACGTGGCGGCGTTCGACCGCGCACGACAAACTCGCCAAACACAACGCAGTTCACAGTTTCGGCCTGTGGGCATGTCATGCGTGACCGCTGTCACAGAGGAGCCTGACGGTTCCTGTCTAGGATGATGACGAGTCTGATTGCATGGAAAGCGCATGGTATCGGCAAGGATGCTCACGAAGGTCTTTTTCTGCCTGCTGGTAGCCCTTTCTCCCGGGCCCGGCGTGGCCGATCCCGGGATCGGGCGCCAGGCGCTTTGGTTTCCATCAGCCCGGGACTTCGATCGACTCGTCGATTCCGGTGATGTGTCCTCCCGGATGCGCAGTCTGCTGATCAGCCAGGGCGGGGAGATCGTCTACGAGCGCTACTTCAACGGCTTCGGGCCGGACGATCTCACCAACGTCAAATCGGTTTCGAAGAGTATTCTGTCGGCGCTCGTCGGGATCGCGATCGCCGAGCGCTCGATTTACGGCGTTGACACGACGATCGAAGAGTATTTCGGCGAGGAGATGGTTGAGCTTGGCGATCCCGCGATCGCAAAGATCTCGATAGAGAATCTGCTTACGATGCAGGCCGGCCTCAGACCAACCAGCAATCGGAATTACGGCGCCTGGGTGCAGAGTGACAACTGGGTCAGCGCCGCTCTCGGGATGCCCATGGAGGCGACGCCGGGACGTGAAATGTTGTACAGCACCGGAAATACTCACTTGCTGTCGGCGATCATTGCGCGGGCGACCGGGCGCACGACCCTCGAATTCGCCCGCGAGGTTCTTGCCGAACCGCTCGGCTTCGACCTTGCGCCCTGGCCGCGCGACCCGCAAGGGGTCTATTTTGGCGGCAATGACATGGAGCTGACGCCGCGGCAGATGCTCGCATTCGGCGAACTGTACCTGAACGGTGGCCGCATCGACGAGCATCGCGTGATACCCGAAAGCTGGGTCAGGGCCTCATTGATGCCGCGCGCAAAGTCGCCGCACGGAGACGGCCGCTTCTATGGCTACGGCTGGTGGGCTTGTGACCTGGCCGGCCACTTCGCCCCGCACGCATGGGGTCACGGCGGGCAATTCATCATGCTCGTTCCCGACCTCGATCTCGTTCTCGTCACCACGTCCGCCCCAAAGGCGGACGCGGCGGCGCACGACCATGCAAACAAGGTCTATGGACTGTTGCAGCGCCTGATACGGAACGTCGACGACGACTCGACGCCCCGCCAGCAGTATGCCGGCCACCGAGCAACGCCATCGCTGCACTAACGGCGGCTTCGAAAAGTTTTCAGACTGTACAATATTGGCGATGAGTTTGCGGGAAACCCTGTGGCTGGCTCGCCAATGTTTCTTTTTGTAACCGCCATGGTCAAAATACGCGAAATCCGGTGAATTCTGTTAGACTTGAACGGATAATTACAAGAAAAGATACTCCGGATTACGGAGGGTGACCCAATCCTAACTTCGACGCGCCCACAGCGGTACGCCGGTGCTTTACTCCGCGTGCTGGCACCTGGCTTTACCATCCTTGGACTGACCTGCCTCCTTGTGTTTGCAATCGCGACGGTCGATTCAAGGCATGGTGCGTGGGCGGCGGAATCCGCCTTCGACAAACTTCGCGAGCAGGCGCTTGCGGAAATTCCCGAACAGCAGGACTGGTCGCCCGGGCGAAAAGCAAGGTATCTCGAGTCGCAAGCTGCCGAGCTCGGTGCGCCGCCCGGGCTGATACGGATTCCGTCACTGGATCTGACCGTCCCGGTATTCAAGGGCACGGATGAACTCGTATTGAACCGTGGGGCGGGATGGATCGAAGGCACCGCGGAACTCGGCACCAGCGGCAACGTTGGTCTCGCGGGACATCGCGACGGGTTCTTCCGTGGCCTGAAGGAACTGAAGTCAGGTGACGTGATCGAGCTCGCGACACTCGATGGCTCACTGACCTACCGCGTGAGCGAGATCACGATCGTCGACCCCGAGGATGTCCACGTGCTGGCACCGACGCCAGAACCTTCGGTCACGCTGGTCACCTGTTACCCATTCTATTTCGTCGGCAATGCGCCGAAACGTTACATCGTGCGCGGCGTGCTTGAAAACGGGCAGCCACAGATGTCAAGCCTGGCCACAGGCCAGGACAGAACCATAACCTAAACAAAGCCAGATACCTTAACGAAGGAGCAACCAATGAGAAAAACGACAAGCCTGATACTAACGAGCACCCTGCTTCTGGCAGGGCTTGCCGCAGCGCCTGCTCAGGCACAGGTTACCTGCGATGACATCGACTTCACCGGCCAGACCATGGACCGTTTCCCGCGTGCAAACGAGGCGTGCCTTGCCGTTGTAGAGCGCGACGGAGGCCAGTTTGCCAAGTTCACCGCCGAAATCCAACGCGTTCGTGGCAACACGGTTTACGCGAAGTTCAAGTTGCCTGATGGCAGCAAGACCGATACCTATTCATTCAACATGCCCGCGGATGCGCGCGTCGAGATTGGAGGACGGCAGTACCGGTACCGCGACCTGATGCCCAGGCAGGAGCTCAACGTTTACCTGCCGGAAGGTCGCTGGGAGGTGCACGTTCCACACAGCGACGATTTCGCTACCGCGTCTGCCGTTGCCGTGGCCACACCGATGATGGCGGCTGGCGCTGACGAGAGCGAGAGCGAGAGCGACATGGTCGCGATGCTGCCCAAGACCGCCAGCCCGTTACCGCTGATCGGTATGCTGGGCGGCCTGCTGACCAGCCTCGGTCTTGTGGTTTACGGAATTCGCCGGCGACTCGGCTAGGATAACCGTTAGCACGCAATAGCTGATCGGCCAGCGGGGTGATCCGATCGCCCCGCTGGTCGCTCATTCAGTCCTGATACCTGCACCGACTCACTCCAGTCGCATTCGTTCAACGATTTCGTCAAGCTCGCCCGAAGCACGAAGTCTTTCTATCTCAGCGCGGAGCGCCTCCGCCGATTCCGGGTCCCCGGCGCCAACCAGGAAACGCAGCGGCTCGTCCCTGAAAACGGCATCGTCCGCGACGTCGAGCTTGTTGACGCGAATGATACTTTTCAGCGTATCGACGTATTCCTGGCCACGCTCTGAGTAACGAATTAACCCGTCGGCGAGAGCCATTGACGTCAGTGGCTCACCTTTCGATTTGAGCTCGGCGCGAAGTTTGCGAAAATCTTCGTAAGCCGGGTGAGAACTCAAATTGATGTAGTAGCCGCGCACGCTGTCGAACGGCCAGTCGAAGCTCGCGATCCGGTGATCACCGAGATGCTTGCGCTGTTGCTGCGGTTTTAGTCCCTGACCGCCGTAGGTCCACTGGCCGAACAGCGCATTGCCTTCGACGGCGAATCGTGACGTGCCGTAACCACTTTCGTAGGCTGCCTGGCCGAGCACGAGACCCGCCGGAATTACGTCCAGTCGATAGAGCAACTCGTCGATGACATCAACCAGTTGCGAGCCGTCCGCGGTCAGCGCGTCCGCCTCTTCCTGGCTCAGAACGCGTAAAAGAACAGCACCATCGCGAATTTCCTGCAGCTCATTTTCGCTGATAGTCTCGCCAGCCTCGATTTGTCGGCGAGCGCTCGCAAGCTTTGCGCGACGATCGAGAACCATACCGTTCGCATGCACGACCAGGGGCAACATGAAGCGATAAAAGACTTCCTTCTTGTCGGGAACCGTTAGTTCCTGAGCCGTCTGTCGCCAGCTGGGGTTGATACCCGTAATAATCGCCCGAGGTACCGTGAGCTGCTCACCGTGCTTCTCTTCACCCCACCAACCTTCCCCGGTCAGCCATTGCTTTGCGTCTTCGGGCCCGCCGAATACGATGACTTCCTGGGCTGCGACCGGAGCAACCAGATAGTGGCCGCTGACCCATAACATGCATATCGTTCGAATTATTCCTGTCATCCTCACGAGGAGCTCCTGCAAAAAGTCAGACATTCTCATAATACGCGCGTTGCATCACGACCGACGGGCACTCACCAGGAAACAGGGCAAGAATCGGGCCGCTCGACCAGCTAGTCGAACTCGAGTCCCGCCCCAATCGAGAAGGTGGTGTCCGTCTTTTCCGCTGTTCCGGCGGGCTGTGATTCATGATCCCAGTCGAGCGCAATGTTGAGATACAGCAGGTCCGTAATTTCGTAGCGAAAACCGGTCGTGGTCTTGATGACCGTATTGTCGCGGCCGGAGATCGTTTCCACGATGCTGTGGTCGTGAAAGAGCTGGAGATCGTCGCCGAAGAAGTCGTGACGGAACCTGAGCCACCATGCCGCCACGGTACTCGTGTCTTTATCGAGCCCGATCTCTTCTTCCGTAAAACCCGCGCCGAGCTGAACGTTGAGAAATCGGTCCGGATCGTTCCAGATGTCGCGGCCGATACCGGCGCTGGCGGTTATACGATGCTGCAGATCCCTGATCGGGTCGCGCTCCAGTTGCCCGGTTGCGGCGAAAAACCAGGGGTCGTTGAATAACCAGTTGTAGGTATAGGATATCAACGACTGGTCCTTGGTTGTCAGGCTGTCCAGCTCCTCCCGGATCTGCGTTACCTTGCCCATATGCCGGTGATCGCCGTGTTTGAACATGCCCGCACCTGACAGCCTTGAATTCAGGCTGTCGGTGTTGCCGTTGCTCACGGATAATGAATAATCGACGAGCATCTCCCAGTCGTAGAAATCTTCGGGCTCTTCGACTTCGCGCAGAGCGCTCAATGCCACCGACACGGGCTCCCCATCAATCTCGATGATCTGGTTGCCGTCGTCATCAGCGCCCTGCATCCTGCCGACAACTTCGGTGCCGTCGGGCATCTCGATCTCGAATTCCCGGTCTGACTCGATGCGTTCGACCAGCGGCAGGTCGACCTCGAACTCGTCCGAATATTCGGGTTCGATCGTTACCGCGTCATCCCAGATACGCTTGATCTCGCCCGTGATCCGGTCGCCGTTCTTGAGGTGCAGGATATCTGCGTTAACGGCGGCCGGAACCAGGAACAGGATGGTGGACAATGTAATGGTGTGGCGCGTCACTACCTTCATGACGGAAGTCCTTAAGCAAATGAATTGAGCAGCTGCCAGGTGTTGTTTTGCGCTGCGGTCACCGAAAACCTATACGAATCAGAGGAATCCGACAACCGCGGTTCGGCCAGACAGGCGGCCCCGCCGTCAATGTAACAAGCTCGCCATGCGGCGGCGAAACGTGCCTACCCGCGGGTCGTCGCCGAGCAGTTCGAACACTCTCAACAGCGTGTTGCGGCCGGCGTCGTCTCCGAAACCCCGGTCTCTCTTCATGAGCTCCAGCAGCAGTTCCATGGCCGCATCGTAGTCCTGCTCGACAACCTTGCGCAGTGCAAGCTGGAACCGGGACTCGTTATCGTCCGGGTCGGCCGCGAGCCTTGTCTCGAGTTCAGCTGCATCGGGGGCTCCTGCCAACTGGCCCTCGAAAAACAGGCGGCTGCGCAGTGAGGCGGCTTCGGGCTTATCCTGCTCGCTGACAGGCAGGCTGGCTAACGTGGCCTCGGCGGCGGCGACATCGCCTGTGGCCGCCTGCGCCTCGGCGAGAGCCAGGCTGACCCGCGGGTTGTCCGGATCGGCCTCCCGCGCTTCGTTCAGAAGGGCGATCGCACTGTCGGCGTTGCCGGCGGCGAGCTGCTCTCGCGCCTGCTGCACGCTCGCATCCGACTCCCGCGCCACGTGCCGGTCGAGAAACTCCCGTACCGCCTTCTCCGGCAGCGCGCCCAGGAACTCGTCGACGGGCTGGCCGTCACGGAACAGTTTCACGTTCGGAATGCTGCGGATGCCGAACTGTGCAGCAATTTCCTGCTGCTCCTCGGTGTTCAGTTTTCCCAGCAGGAACTTGCCCTGGTATTCCTCGGCGAGCTTCGCGAGGACCGGCATCAGGACCTGGCAGGGCTGGCACCAGCTGGCCCAGAAGTCCACGAGGACCGGGACCTTGAACGAGGCCTCCATGACCTGTGCAAAGTTTTCCCGGGTGATGTCGATGATGAAATTCGAATCGGCCATGGTTGCTCCCTGTTCAGCCGTATTGTAATCCCGTTAGCGGCGCTGCGCGTATGCGGGCCGGCGACCACCGAATTTTGTAGATTCTGCCGTCTTCGCCGCATTACCTGGAGTATTCAACAGAATCCTATTCGCTCTCCGATACGGCGGACACATCACCTGGCCAGGTGTTTGCGTCCGGCGTGGAGCGGCTGGTTGCGGTCCGGGAGCGGGGGATCGACGTCACGGTCATCACCAATTCACTCGCCGCGAACAACCAGTTTTCGGTGCACGCGGGCTATGCGCCGTCAAGAAAGCCGTTGCTGGAGGCGGGCGTGAAGCTTTTTGAAGTTCGTCCCGATGCCACGATGGAGGGCGCGACGCTGGTTGCTGCGAGTGGCGCGAAGGCGACGCTCCATACGAAGGCTTTCCTCATTGATCGCACCGAGGTGTTCATCGGTTCTTTTAACTTCGACCCGCGTTCCGCCTGGCTGAATACCGAGATGGGCGTACTGATCGACAATCACGCGATGGCGCTGCGATTCGCGGATTACGTCCAGTCACATATGCGTGACCAGGCCTACGAGGTCTTCCTCGACGAGAATGGGGAACTGCGCTGGCGGGCCTTCGACGACGGAGAAGAACGCATCTACGACAAGGAGCCCGAGTCGACCTGGTGGGACCGGTTCAAGGTCGGATTCGTGCGTATCCTGCCGATCAAACGACAACTCTGAGCGTCGATTGGCCCGCGCCGGCGCTCAGGCCGGCAGCATGCCACTGTGCAGTGCCATCACGCCGCGCAACAGCTCGCGATCCGTCAGGAGGCCCATGTGGCTGCTCCTCGAGGTGGAGATGCTCGCCCAGGGTATGGGTGAGCTGCCATCCGCCTCGTCCAGTCGCGCGCTGCTCGCCAGCACCGTGCCGTCGCCGGGATCGTTGCGGGTCCAGCGCACGCTCCGGTCGCCGCGTGCACCCGTGAACCGCGAAGGTGTGCGGTTGGCATCCCCCAGGAACAGGTGGAACTCCAGGTTCGATGGTACCCATTCGATCGGCTGGTCCATTGCCAGTTGAAAGACCCGTGCGTTCCGCAGGCATTTGCGGAGATGGTCCTCGGCGACTTCGAGGCGCCTGCCCGGCGAATCGATCCCGGGCATCTGTCGCGCCCGCTCCTCGTCGAGCCACGACGCCGTGATGCCCCAGTCGCGCCCGAGCCAGAAGTCCGGGTCCAGCAGATCGACATCGCCGTCGTCACAGGGCGCATGCCGGCCCCGCGGCAGCAGCATGTATCCCGAGGGCATGGTGCCGACCAGCACGGGTCCGTAGGTTGGATGCAGCGGATTACCCGGGATGCCCTTCACGAGCCGCTCGATCATTCTCAGCGAGCCGGCGTTCGGCGTGCCGATAATGATGGCCTTGTCGATATAGGCCGCCCCGTCCCAGTTGAGCCGCGGCCCTTCACCGTCATACGGCAACAGCTGGCTGCCGAATTGCAGGAAATAGCGCAGCAGCAGGCCGCCCATCGAGTGGGCAACCACGTTGAATCGGATCGGCTCCAGCGATTGCCGCTGGACCTGCAGGAAACGCGTGACGCGCTGCAGGAAAGCCTCGAAATCGATCGCGCTTTCGTCCAGGCTGCGGCGCCAGTCGTAGCTGTACTCGAATGCCGCAGCACTTTCCGCGGCCTGCCGTTCCGTCGAGAACGTGTCAGCATGGCTCTCGACACCGAGCGCACTCATGACGCTGCCGTACGCCGTGATTTGCACGGGCACGCCGACCACGGAACCGCGGACGACACCCAGGGTACCGTCTACGTGGCTGTGGCTCCGCAGCTTGTCCAGCGGCTTCCCGATCTCCATCGGCAGTCCGAAAAGCCGGGCACCCGCTCCGGAAGCGGGGTCCCTGAAGCCCGGCCGCCACTCGCCCCAGACCGCGGCGGAATCCGAATCCGCAACGAGTCGCGACCCCAGCACGCCCGGGATGACGATAACCGGGTTCGGCAATCCTGCGTCTTCACTCAGAGGTGGGGACGCGGACAATTCGGATCGGGTGCTGGTTTGCATGAATAGTTACGAAAGTGATCGGGTTGCTTATAGTATTGACTGAATCGATCGATTCAAAAACAGGGCAGCCTGAAAATGGCAGCAAAAGCCGTTCCATTCAAGCGCAGCTTATTGATTAACCTGACCATCGGGGTCGCTGTTCTTGGCGCGATCATGCTCGCAATATCGCTGTTCGCGACTCAGCAGACGGTCGCGCGGCTATCCGAGACGCTGACCGACCAGGTTATTGCAACGACCGACGCGCGGATCATGGGTTTCTTTGAGCCGATCTTTGCCGAGATCGAGATCGCAGCGGAACGTACGAAGACGGGCGAATTCGAAGACTTCCCATTTGCGGACCTCGACGCCTATTTCGAGCCGCTCATCAATGAGTTGCCACAGGTGTCGTCGATTATGTACTCGCACGGCAATGGCGACGAGTTCATGCTCTGGCAAACGGATGATGGCTGGTACAGCCGGCTCAGCCAGCCTGCAAGCCGCGGCAACCTTGCCATCGTTCGCCAATGGCGGACTAGCCAGGACCCGCGGCCTGCCGAGGAACAGGTGTTCGAATACGATCCGCGCGTTCGCCCCTGGTTTATCGGCGCGCTCGAGAAGCTGGAACGCCTGGGCGATGCTGCGCCGCTTCGTGACCGTATCCACTGGACGCCTCCGTACCGGTTCTTCACAAGCAAGGAGCCGGGTATCACCGCGAGCCTCGCCCATCGAAGCAGCACCGGGCGTATCGTCATTATCGGCTTCGACATCCTGCTGGCCGACATCAGCCGTTACACAGCGCAGCTCAGGATTGGCAAGCGCGGCCGCGTTTTCGTGCTGCGCGGAAACCCGGCACACCCGGAGGGGCTGGCCATCATCGGCCTGCCGGCCGATGACCGCTTCGAAAACGACGAAGCGATGCTCCAGTTCGTGTTGAGCCCGCCGGACAATTTCGGTGGTCCCGTCGCGAGTTTCGTGCACGATGCCGTTGCCGAGGACCGCACCTACGTGCGCCGGCCACTGCGATTTCCCCACGAGGGCGAAACCTGGTGGGGCGAAATAGCGCCGTCGAAACTCGAGACCACCGACAAAATCTGGGTGGGTGCCGTCGTTCCCGAGCGTGACCTGCTCGCCGGTCTTCCGAATACCAATCTCATTGTTGTGATCGTAACGGGCCTCGTGCTGCTGCTGGCTGTCCGACGAGGTTACCGGCTTGCACATCGCTACTCCGAGCCGGTCGAGGCGCTGACACAGCAGGGTACGCGCATGCAGCGGCTCAACTTCGAGCCCGGCGAAGCCGTCGACTCGGACATCACGGAAATCAGGCACCTGTCGACGACGCTCGAGCGGATGCGCAGCGCGCTTCAATCCTTCACATCGGCCCGCGAGGATCTGCGGGTTGCGCGTTCGATCCGCGACCAGAATCTGCCGGCGACGATACCGGCGCCTGCCGGTGTCGACATTCAGGTGTGGCAGGATCCGGCCGAGGAGCTCGGGGGCGAGAGTTACGATGCCGTTGCTGTCGAACCGGGCGAGGACGGGCAACCCGGCAGCGTCGTGATGGCCGTCTTCGATTTCTCGGCCACCGGGCTGGCGGCGGCGATTGGCGGCGTGCAGTTGTGCGCCGAATTTCGTGTTGCCACTGCGGCAGAAGGCGCCGACCTCGCGGCGATCGCTGCCCGGCTCGACCGCTTCGTCGCCGAACAACGGCCGGAAATGAGTCCGCTGCATGCCTGCCTTCTGCGGCTCGACGGTCGCGGTGACCTCACTGTACTGGGCTTCGGCTGGGACGATTTGCTGCACCGCCGGGGCGATGACGTGCAACGCATTGCCCTGGCGGAGACACCGCTGGGCATCGGAGCAGCCGTCGATGCTGCAGCATTGCACAAAGTCCGCCTGGCGCCCGGCGACCTGCTGGTGCTGGCGTCGGACGGTGTGCTCGATGCGCTCTCGGATGACCGCCAGCGGTATCAGCTCGACGGGCTGGAAAGAACTGTTCGTGCGAGCGGCGGAGGAAACGCTGCTTCACTGATCGAAACGGTCGTCGGTGAGCTGGGCGACTACTCGGCGGGCATTCGCGGCGATCGGACGTTGCTCGTCATTCGCGTCAAGGACAGCGACACATAGAGTCGATTCAGGTATCCGGCGACTCCGGCTCGTCGGTTCCACGATCGTCTGTCCTGCTTTTTCGCCGTCGGAAAGGCAGGCGAGCGGCGACATTCCCCAGGCGACCGCGGAGCCCGGGAGAGCGATCGTGCTGGCGTCGCTCGCCGGGCACATCCAGCCTGACGTCGAGTGTCGTTTCTGCTGTTTCTCGCCACTTCATGATCGCACTTTCCTCAAAATCGACGCCGGTCTTCCGGCAATGCTGCACCAGGACGGTTGCCGTGTCCTCGCGCTCCATGCGCGTCATGATGACCTGTGGAAGTACGCGGGCGACATCGATCGACTTGAGCTTTGCCAGGTGGTGGAGGAGCCGAATACGGTCGAACTCGTGGCGCAGCGCAAGGTTGCACAGCGTGACCAGCGCTGCATCCCGGCCGCCGAGATCGTCACCGCGACTGACTTCGAGATTGACGAGGAGCGCACCGAGCACCCAGTTCGCGTCTCGATGCCGAAAATCACCGCCGTACATCATCGCGGCCTCGAAGCCGATAACCCGGATGAAGTCGTTCAGCAACTGCAGCGCGCGTTGCTGCAACACCCGCTCGCCGATCGCCCGGGCGCCGTGGGTCGCGAGCTTGCCTGCGGCCCAGGCGGCGCCGACCGCGGCGGGGTTCATGCCGATCGCCAGCCGCGCTGCCTGCAGGACGTTCAGTCCGTGCTCCAGGTACGGCCGAAACGCCTTGTACGTTCCGTAGTAGGACGCGCCCCGCCGGATCAAACGGTACATGGTCGCCGCGTTATACGATTTCAGGTTCATGGGCAGTCCGTCGATAACGACGAGTAGATGCAGTGCGGCGCTGCTCATGCTTTTGGCAATAAGCTCGATATCTGTCTCGAACAACGGGTCTTCCGTGTCGGGACGGTAAAGGTGTGCGACCGTTTCGATGAACGCGCGCGTATCCTCGAATATGAGCTGTGTATTGATGCCGTGCTCAGCGGCGTAACGGTTCTCGAGCACCCGATCGAAGGCCCGCTGACTCTCGGATTCGATCAGTGCGATGAGCTTTCGATCGGTTTCGACCAGCATCGCAAGCTCTTCCGCCGGCGGGTCGGCCTCGAGCACATCGAGATAGTCTTCGTTGGCAATCTGCAGCGCACGGGTCTGACGTGCCAGCTGGAGTTCCCGAAGTTCGAGGCGTTGCTCGCGTTCGACCAGCGCATTCATGCGCAGCTCGGCCAGTTCGGCCTCCGACAGGCCCTCAGCGTCTTCGGGCCGAATCCGCCAGGTCGGCCTGAAGTGGCGGCGCTCGATGACGTGCACGAACATCGCGAGGGCAAGCATGACCAGGAGGCTGACGAGCAGCGAACCGACCAGCATGCCCGGCGGCCACAGGATGACCAGCAACGCGACGAGTATGGCGGCACCGAGGATCCCGCCGATCAGCGTGATCGTCAGGTACTTGCTCACGAGACGGCGTCGGCGGGGTCCATAACGAGATGCGACCGAAACGGATCCGTCTCACGCCACGACTGCCAGATAACGAGAATACAGGCAGTCAGCGGTACGGCCATCAGTGCGCCGATTGCTCCCCACATCCAGCCCCAGAAGACGACCGACAGGAATACCCAGAGCGATCCGATCCGGACTCTGCGACCGAGAATCAGGGGGGTGACGACCATGCCCTCGAATGTGCTGGCAAGTACATAGGCGGCAGGCACGATGAGTGCCTGCGCGAGCGTGTCGAAGGCCGTCAGGCCGACGACCACCAGGATGAACGCATTGACAGCCGGCCCGACATACGGCGCGAAATTCAGCACGCCTGCGAGTGCGCCCCACAGCGCGGGGTGCGGCACGCCGAGGCCATACATTATCAGTGCGACCACGACTCCCAGCCCGATATTGATTATCGTCACCGTTCTCAGGTACGTCGATACCTGCGCAGTGACGCCGCGCATGATATTGCTGATCCGGCGGCGGGACACTCGCGTCGGGCCGAGCACGACGATTGCGCGCGCCAGGGATTCGCCCTGGATGAGGAGGAAGAAACAGGTCACGAAAGCCAGCAGCGCTCCGGCCACAGCGCCGGGCAGCGAGCCGGTAACGGCCTGCAGATGCCCGGGCGGCCGGATCTGTACCATCGGTATTGACGGGTCACTTTCCCCCATCGTCGCCAGCTCGTCGATTTCCTCGCCGAGTTCACGCAGTTCGTCGAGCGTACCGGCCGTTCGCTGCAGCTCTCGACGGAGTTCGCCGAGGGAGGTTGGGGCCTCACGCAGCCATTGCTCGGCCGGTTCGGCCAGGAAATGGGCGCCCGTTGAGAGCAGCGCCAGCAGCCCCGCCAGCACCAGCGCGGAACTCGCCGACAGCGGCACGCCGATCCGGCTCAGCGCCCGCACCGGGCGGTGCAGCAACTGGTAAAGCAGGAGGGCGGCAATAATCGGGACGATCAGCGCACTGGCGAAGTACATCGTGTACAGGATCGCGAGGGCCAGCAGGCTCATTTGCACCGCCAGCTTTGCATCGATCTTCCCTCGCAGCACCGGTTCGCGGCGATTTTCCAGCCTGCGACCGATAGCCATTACCGGATGTCTTCGTCGCTTGCGTAACATCAGCCGTCCTGAACCGCTTCTGCGACAGGCGGGCCCTGACGCGGCGTCGACGCGATCGTCCAGAGGTGGCTGGCGGTAACGCCCCACCGCACCAGGGTCAGAATGCGGTCGCCAGCCCGTTCCAGGACGCCGGGATGATGTTCACCGTCGGCACCTTGCTCGTCGTGATCATTGCGCCGCCGAACCACAGACAGGAGCACCAGCCCGGCTACCGATACCAGGCCAATGATCTTGCCTGCCTTCGCCACTTTCCGTCCGCGCGCAGACAGGCCGGCACGGCATGAGCGCTCGCGTGCGACAGCTTGTCTGGCAATTTCCGAGAGTCGTTCGACCTCCGCTTTGTGGCTCGCCCTTTCAGCTGTCATGGCGCGCAGGCTCTTCCGCGGATTCTGTCGCGGGGCGCAGCAATCGCCGCGTCTCCGGGAAATCCATGTTGTGGCCGAGTGCGTTCGCGAAACGCCACAGTGCCCACGCGACAAGGACGTGCCCGATCGCGAGGATAAGTGCTGCGCCCACCGGTGAGTAGCCCATGGATATCGGCCACTGCGCGGCCGCAAACACCAGCAGGGCCCATGCGAACAGCAGTGCACCCGCTGCCAGTATCGACAGGAAGATCATCAGCATGAATGTGCTGATCGCGAGCCGGGTTTCGGCGAACGCGAGATCCACGCCCGTTCGAAGCCGCTCGCCGATTGCACCGAGCCAGCCGACGAAGAGGCCCGGCATGCCGGCTTGCGATGTGTCGTCCGCCGCTAGTGACGAGTTCTGTTCCTGCACCACGACTAGCGCCGGATGATCATCGTCGCGAGCACACCCGCAGCGAAAGCCATGCCTGCGGCGGCGACCGGGCGTTTACGGATGTAACTTTCTACTTCGGCGAGAGTCTCGTCCAGGCGATCGCTAACCTCGCGCCGACGCTCATCAACCTCTTCGCCCAGCCGATCGGTTTCGTCGCGGAGCTTGCGCTCGAAGCTGCCGGCTTTTTCCGCGGCCGAGTCCAGGACTTCTTCCGCGAGGTGCTGTGCCTTGTCGGTCATCGGGGTTTCCGACGCCCCGTCGTCGAACTTCTTGGTCGTTGCCGTCATTGTTGATACCTCTTCTTTTGGTGATGGACCAGGGAAATGGTCGGGCAAGCGGTTCGTCTGCGATGCTCGTCCTGATGTTTTCCCTGCCAATTGTAGGGCGAGAACGGGGACGTTGGCCACTGCACCGTGACGCCCGGCATTGGCGACTTCGTCCGCAGTTGGCGATAATCAGCCAGTCCGAGCCTCTTGGAATCACGAAAACCAGGGAATTTCCAGATGCACGAAAGACCGACGCCAATGACGCTCGCACGCAGCATCCGTGTCCTCGTGGTGCTGTTTGCGACAACGCCGCTATCACTCGTCCAGGCTCAGGATGCCACGAAAGCCTGCTCCGATGCTGCACAGGTTCTTGTCAATGCTTCGTCCAGCGTGCGCGTCAGCGCCGAAACGGCACGCTCCACAACGGCCCAGCGCACGCTTGCCTGGACCAGTAGTAGCGGCCACGCGGGTGACTGCCGTTTCGATAGCTCCGGGCGCTTGTACTCCGTCAACGTGAGCCGTTTCCCCGAAACGGCGCACGGTGACGATGCCTCGTATTCCATTAGCTGCGAATCCGTTAACAATCGGCGGCGCGAGTGCCGACTCCGCAGTGCCCCATCGATGGCAATTCTGGAACGGCAACTCAGCAAATCATCCTGTGTGCAGGGCAATACGTTCGGTGTCACGGGGTCTGTCCTCTGGGTTGACCGCGGTTGCCGGGGGCGTTTCAAGATCACGCCGCTGTGGGAAACGTATTCGCTGAGCTGCGCTTCGACCGGATTCAGGCGCCAGGAATGCCGGACGCGCGGTAACGCCGTCGCCCGACTGGCTCGCAGGACCAGCCGGTCACAATGCGTCGAAGGCCAGAGCTGGGGCCATGCCGGCTCGATATTGTGGGTCGACAGGGGCTGCGCAGGGGTATTCGAGATCTCGCCGACGTACGGATCAGATGATCGGCGTGGTGTGGACCAGGCCAGGAATGCCTGCAGGCAACGCCTGCAGTCGCAGGGGCTCTCCGTCCGCGAGGAGCTCGGAGTCAGGTCTGTCGGCAACTACATCGAGCTAACGCTGGGCACGCGCAGCGGTCAGGTCAATACCACGATAATCTGCTCGTACGACACGACGACAGGCAGGGTTCAGACCCGGGCCTGGTAGGCAGCGGGACATTTTTCGCGCAGCTCCCGTCAGCCGGGAGCGACGGCGGATCCGCTATTCTTCCGAGATCTTCGCTTCCTTTCGGTCGATCAATGTTGTCAGCCGCTCGACCTTTCGCTCCAGCATCTCTATCTCCGATGTGGCCGCGCTGGCCGCATCCGGTTTGCTCGTGTCGGCGGCCGACTCCCTGCACACGTTTATTCGCTCCTGCGCTGCTTCCAGCATTTCGCGGAGCTTCGTTACCGACTCTGCTTCCTCGGCCTTGTCAAAAACCAGCGCGTCGGTCGATGCGCCGTTGTCGACCGATTCCACGACCGCTTCGACCTCCGGGATGAATTTTTCATTGGTGTCGAAGTTCCGTGTATTCATGAACGTCGGCGACACGATCTCGATGCCGGCGGTATGGAGGGAATCCATCGTGCGACTGCGCAGCTCCCGCCGTTTGTCAAGCAGTCGATTCACTTCCGTGAGCAGACCGGAGATCCGGTAGGTCACTGAGAAGTCGCCGAGTTCGCGAATCTGTACGAAGGGTGACTCGAGACCGGTTTCCGTTGCCGCCGAGATCAACAGTCTCTCGATCTCGTGGCGAGAGACGTCGTAACCGAGCGAGAGCTCGACAAACAACACTGTTCCCGACGTACGCATCACCCGCAGCGGATTGCTGACAACGTACAGGTTGGGCAGCGTCGTGAGATCGCGCTCTTCCGTCTGTATCTCCGTGTGCAGCAGGTCCATGGTGGTGACCCGCCCGAAATGATCGCCAACCGTGATGTAGTAACCGGGCCGGCAGCTCTTGATCGTCTTCAGCATGATACCCGCCATGACGTTGCCGACCAGCGTCGTGGACGACAATGCGATGGTTGCGCTGATCACGATGCCGTAAAGACTGAGCAGCTGCCCGCGAAGTTCGCCGTCGAGCGGCAGAAACAGGATCAGTGCGAGGATTGCAAAAAGGACACCGCCGAGCTGTATGAGTTGCAGCCGAAAGGCCATGTGGGGCTTGCCTTCGAAGTGCTTGACGAGCCGGTCGTTGGCGAAGTGCGCTACCAGCGCAATCACGACGATCGTGACGATGGTCCGCACAATGATCATGAGGTATTCCATGGCATTCCCCGGTCTTTTCGACCGATTATAAACACGATCTCCCGGGCGACGGTCGCTATTCCGCTCTGTATTTCGCCCTGCCGTTCAAAGTCCCACCCTGTCGCCGAAATGCACCGAGAACACGAGGAACGCGGCGGCGAGCACAAAGATCTTCAGCATCAACGGCCCGATGAAACGGAACCAGGCGGTGTAGGGCACCCGGCCGAGCGCCAGCGCGCCCATTACCAGCGCGCTGGTGGGCACGATCATGTTGGTAAAGCCGTCGCCGAACTGGAACGCGAGCACCGCCGTCTGCTGCGGCACGCCGGTCAGCGTCGCGAGCGGCGACATGATCGGCATCGTCACGAATGCCTGTCCCGAGCCGGACGGGATGAAGAAATTGCACAACGACTGCACCAGCAGCATGCCGACGGCGGAGACATCCGGCGGCATCCCCTCGAGCAGGCCTGCAACGCCGTGCACGACCGTGTCGATGATCTGACCGTCCTCGAGCACGACCGCGATCGCCCGCGCGAAGCCGACGATCAGCGCCGGCGCTGTCATTTTTGCAGCGCCGTCGAGGAAGACCCGGCTGGTCTCGGATGGCGAGATGCGGGCAATGAGAGCCGTCGCGAGGCCGATGCCGAGGAACACTGCGTTGAGTTCCTCGATGTACCAGCCTTTATTTGCCGCGCCCCACACGAAGCCGGCGAGACCGAGCACGAACACGGCAAGGATCGCGATCCGGCTGTTGCTCATCTCGATGTCGTGCGGCGCGTCGAAGCCATTGCTGTAGTCGACGTCGGCAACGAGGCTCTGCGACGGGTCGCGCTGCACACGCCGTGCGTAGGAGTACAGGTGGTGGAAGCCCAGCGCGAGAAACGCGAGCATCATCAGGACGCGGAACTCCCAGCCCGAGGTCAGCGGCACGCCGGCGATGTTTTGCGCGATCAGTACGCCGAAAGGGTTGATACCGGCGCAGCCCCAGCCGATTCCGTAAGGTATCCAGACCATGCCCATCGCGACGACGCCGTCCATGCGCATCGCGATCGACATGGTGACGATGATGGGTATCAGCGGCACGTACTCCTCGCCCATGCCGATTGTGAACGACCCCAGGCTGAACATCGCAAAGCAGCCGGCGATCAGTATCCACGGGCTGTGTCCGAGACGGGCGACGGCGCCGTGGAGCGCCGCGTCGATAGCGCCGCTCCTGCGCAGGACCTCGATTACGCCGCCGACGATGAAGATCAGGAAGATGATGTCCTGCGCGCTCGCGAGTCCTTTCGTGACGCCGATCAGTGAATACCAGGGCGCCAGGGTTACGTGTTCGTCCGCGGCAACCGTTTCGTAAGTGCCGGCGACCACCATTGTGCGGTGTGGGTTATCGGGGACGGGCATCCGCTCGAACGTGCCCTGCGAGACGACGTACGACAACAGCTGGGCGATCACGACGAACGAGAATATGAGAACCAGCGAGTCGATCGACCAGCTGCGCTTGGCCATAGTTTGCATTCCCAACGAAGAGTAGTGGAGCCTATCCCAAACGGACCGATGGAGGCCAATCGCTTCCCAACGTTGCGCCGGCCTGCCTACAATGCCGGAAACCGTCCCGGGGGTGCCAGTGGATCATTACGGCCTGTTGAGCCTGCTGCCGACCGTATTCGTCATCACGACCGCGGTGCTCACGCACCGGCCCGTGGCGGCGCTCCTGGTCGGCGTCGTCATCGGTATCCTGTTGCTCGACCCGACCGCGGTGGTAAGCACGTTCTCCGACATCATGCTCGAGGTCATGCAGGACGAGACCATAGGCTGGGTCATCATGGTCTGCGGGCTCATGGGCAGCCTAATCTACATCCTGATCAAGACCGGTGGCGCGTCCGCCTTCGCACGCAAGATGGCCGAGCACGCCAACACGCGCAACAAGTCGATGCTCGTTACGTGGTTTCTCGGCATGGTCCTGTTCATCGACGACTACCTGAATGCGATCGCGATCGGCAATTCGATGAAAAAGGTCACCGACGGCTTCAAGGTATCGCGTGCGATGCTGTCCTATGTCGTTGACTCGACGGCCGCGCCGACCTGCGTGCTCGTGCCGATATCGACGTGGGCCGTGTTCTTCGCAGCGGTGCTCGAGACAACCGGTGCCGCCGCGGTTGGCGACGGCATGATGATGTATATCTCCGGCATTCCCTTTATGTTCTACCCGATTATCGCGCTGCTGCTGGTGCCACTCGTTGCGACCGGGCGCTTTCCGCTCATCGGGCCGATGAAAGCCGCCGAGGAACTCGCGCAGCAGGGCATCATCGCGATAGAGCCCGTGGACCAGATCGACGTCGTCGACGGGCCGGTCGACGAAGACGGCAAGCCACGCAGCAATATCTGGGTGTTCCTCGTGCCGCTGTTCGCGCTCATCGGCTTCTCCTGGTACTTCGATATCGACCTGCTGCGCGGCATCATCGCGACCCTGGCGCTGACCATACCGCTGGTCGTCATAATGAAGCTCCTCGGCGCCTTCGAAGCACTGGACGCGGTGCTGGACGGTTTCAAGATCATGATTCCGCCGCTCGCGATCGTCGTCGTCGCTTTCATGTTCAAGACCGTGAACGACCAGCTCGGGCTGCCGCAGTACGTCATCGAGTCCGTGCAGCCGCTGATGTCGCCACTCTTCTACCCGGTCATCGTGTTCCTGACGATGGCGCTGGTATCGTTCGCGACGGGCTCGTCCTGGGGCGTGTTCGCTATCGCAATCCCGATCGTCATGCCGCTCGGCGCGGCAATGGACGTGCCGACCGCGCTCACGATCGGCGCGCTGTTGTCGGCGAGTTCCTTCGGCAGCCACGCCTGCTTTTACGGTGATGCGACCGTGCTGTCGGCTCAGAGCAGCGGGATCAACGTGATGGAACACGCGCTGACGCAGTTGCCTTACGCGGTCATCGCCGCAACGGTGGCCGCTATCGCTTACGTCGGCTACGCGGCCATCGCCCTTTGACGTGAGGCCGGCACGGCCCCCCTAAGCCGCCGCAATCTCGAGATCGAATTCGCGACGCAGCGTGTTCAGCAACTGCTGCCCCTGTTTTTCAGGCATCTCGATGAGCGGCGGCCGCACGCTGGCCCAGCGCTCGTCGCCGGTGGAGAGCGCAAGCAGCCGCTTTTGCGCCGGGATCGGCGCATAATCCTGCATCAGCAGCCGGAAGCGTTTCACTTCTGCGTG
>CBFHSG010000012.1:98161-135557 GCA_965658465.1 Woeseiaceae bacterium
GGAGTTCGCGCACGCGTTCCGAGTCACCCTCGAAGCAGGCGTCGATGAGCCGGGCTATGGCGCCGCCGTTGATATTCGCCGTCGCCGAAATGCAACCCGGTGCGCCGAGATCGAGCGCCTCGACGAGCGGCAGTTCCGACCCCGGGTAGACGATGAGCCCGTCGATGCCGAGCAACGCGCGCGTGTTGTCCCATTCGCCGGAACTGTCCTTGATGCCGACGATTTGCGTCGGGAACTCGGCGTGCAGGCGTGCCGCGAGCGTTACCGGGATACCGACGACCGCGATCGGCGGGATGTGGTAGAGGAAGATGCGGGTGTCCTCGCCGATGGCCTCGACGAGCTGCACGAAATGCCGGTAGAGGCCCTCTTCGCTCACCGCCTTGTAATAGAAGGGCGGCAGCGTCATGACGCCGGCACAGCCCATGTCCAGGCAGGCGCGGGACAGCCGCGCGGTGTCCGCGACGTTCGACAGCCCCGTTCCCGGAATCATCAGCGCCGGGTCGATGCCCGCGTCGATGAGCGCCTTGATGGCGTCGATGCGTTCGTCGATGCCGACCGAGAGCGCCTCGCCGGTGGTGCCGAAAGGCACCAGCCCGGCGCAGCCCTGGTCGAGCAGCCGCCGGGCGTGCGCGACGTAGAGATCGCTCGCGATCGTCATGTCGTCGTTGAACGGCGTAAGGAGCGGCACCAGTACGCCGCGGATCGGTGTAGAAGTCATGTCCTGGGGTCGGGGAGCTCGGGCGCGTTCCGGGAACGGCAATTGTATCGCGATTGCGGCGCGCAGGGCATGGCGCGGGAATCCGCGTGACTTATAATCCCGGCGGACATGCTCGCCCTCACAAATATCTCGTTGCGCCGCGGCCCGAAAGTCCTGATCGAGGGCGCCAATCTGCAGGTCCACGCCGGGCAGCGCATGGGCGTAATCGGCGCCAATGGCTGTGGCAAGTCCTCGCTGTTTGCAATGCTCCTGGGTGAGCTGGAACCGGACGATGGCGAACTCGTCCTGGACCCGCGATACGAAATCGCCCACGTCGCGCAGGAAAGCCCGCACGGAAGCGGTTCCGCTGTCGACTACGTCATGGATGGCGACCGCGAGCTGCGACAAGTGCAGGCTGCCATTGCCGAGGGCGAGGCCGCTGCCGACAAGCCGGACCTTCACCTCCTGTACGAACGCATGGAGGCCATCGATGGCTTTACCGCCGAATCGCGCGCGTCGAGGCTGCTGCATGGCCTGGGATTCTCGGCGGACGACTACCGTAAACCCGTCAAGACGTTCTCCGGTGGCTGGCGCATGCGGCTCAATCTCGCGCGCGCACTCATGTGCCGATCGGACATCCTGTTACTGGACGAGCCGACCAACCATCTCGATCTGCCAGCCATACTGTGGCTCGAGCGCTGGCTGCAGCGATATGAGGGCATTTTGCTCGTCGTCTCGCACGACCGGGATTTTCTCGACCAGGTCTGTACCCGCATTGCGCATATCGAGAACCAGTCGATCAATCTGTTTTCCGGAAATTACAGCCAGTTCGAGACCCTGCGTGCCGAACAGCTCGCCCAGCAACAGGCGATGTACGTTCGACAACAAAAACAGATCAAACACATTCGAAGCTACATTGACCGGTTTCGCTACAAGGCCACGAAGGCGCGCCAGGCACAGAGCCGCATCAAGATGCTCGAGCGCATGGAACAAATCGCCCCCGCCCACGTCGACTCTCAGTTCCGGTTTCATTTCATCGAGCCGCGTAAGCAGCCGCAGCACCTGTTGGGGCTTACGGACGCAGCGGTTGGCTACGGCGACCAGGTCGTTCTCGACGATATCAATCTGCAGCTCGGCGCGGGCGATCGGATCGGTCTGCTCGGCGTCAACGGCGCCGGCAAGTCGACACTCGTCAAGGCACTTTCAACAGGCAGCACGTTGCTCAGGGGCGAACGCGTTCTGAGCAAGGACACGCAGATCGGCTACTTCGCGCAACACCAGCTCGAACTGTTGCGGCCCGAGCAAAGTCCGATCGATCACCTGCGGATGTACGCGCCCGATGATCGCGAGCAGGATCTTCGCAATTACCTGGGCCGCTTCGGCTTCGGCGGGGAACGAATTTTCGAGCCGGTCGCACCGTTTTCCGGCGGTGAGAAAGCGCGGCTGGTACTGGCGTTGATGATCCGCCAGGGGCCGAACCTGTTGCTGCTCGATGAGCCGACCAACCATCTCGACCTCGAGATGCGCCAGGCCCTGAGCGTCGCACTCATCGAGTACAGCGGTGCACTGGTTGTCATTTCCCATGATCGCCATCTGCTGAAAAGTGTTTGCGACGAACTCCTCATCGTTCACGATGGTATTGTCGATCGATTCAGTCGCAGCCTCGACGAGTACCCGGCCTGGCTCAGGGAGCAGGAAGAAAAGCTCGAACAGGCCGCGGCCAGGTGGCAAGACGCGCCTGCCGGGAATGTGAACAGGAAGCAGCAACGGCAGGAACAAGCGCAGCTGCGGCAGCGCCTCAAGCCACTCCGTGACAGGGTTCGGCACGTGGAAAAAGAGCTTGCCGCGAGTCGCGCCCGACTGACGGAGCTGGAGGAGCGTCTCGCCGATGAATCAATTTACGCCGATGCGGATCGGAAGGACGAGATGATGCAGCTTCTCCAGGACCAGGCTGCGATCAAAGCGGCGCTCGAGTCGCTCGAATGGGAGTGGCTCGAAGCGAGCGAGAAGCTGGAGCAGGCGACATGAGAATCTGGGTCGATGCCGATGCCTGCCCGGGAATAGCCCGGGACATTCTCTTCCGGGCGGCCGACAGGACGGGTGTGCAACTGACACTGGTGGCCAATCAGCCATTGAACGTACCGACGTCAAAAAACATCACTACGCTACAGGTACCGAAAGGCTTCGATGTGGCTGACGACGAGATCGTCAGGCGGCTTGATGCCGGCGACCTGGTCATTACCAGCGATATTCCGCTGGCCGCCGAAGTCATAGAAAAAGGGGGGCATGCGTTGAGCCCGCGCGGTGAGTTACACACCCGTGAGAATATTGGCGCGAAACTCAACATGCGGGATTTCATGGACACCATGCGATCGAGCGGCGTCGAGATGGGCGGCGGCCCGAGCGCTTACAGCCAGCGTGATAAACAGGAATTCGCGAACAACCTGGACCGTTTCCTGACCAAATACGCGAATAACAGCTAGATAACGACGTCAGATACCGGAATCCGGCGCGGCCGGGGCAGGTTTAGCTGTTATAATTCATTTTGTTCCGGATGCCCTGCAGACATACTCCCCTATGATTGAAGAACACTACGAAATTGTTTCGGTACGACCCACGGAGCCGCCGCCCGACATGGACGGTTCCAATTGGCACAGGTACGTGATCGTGCAGGGGCCCAACAAGATTCGTGGATACCGGCAAGGGAGCCTCAAAAGCGTGAAGGAGGCGGTCAGCCAACTGGTTTTCCAGCTGAATGAACGCCGGGCAGGCCGGCGAGGACGGGTCCACCTCGTCATGCCAACGTCGAAACAACCTGCCGATAAAGGCTGATTAGCACCGTCAATCCGACGTTCTTCCTGCCAGGCCGAATTCCGCGCTTATTGCCAGAATTTCTTCCAGCTCTTCGCTGGTCGTAATGCCGTCCGCGCGAGCGATGGCGTACAGTGAATTCAGAAAATGCTCCGCACGGGTTTCGTCGAGCGCCGGGTTCATGATGCGATTGTCCATGCCGGACCTGGCACGCCGCTGCATCATCGACAACTCCATGATGAATTCCACCTCGGCGGGCTCCAGTTTGGCCACCTCGTGCAGTATGCGGCGCATTTCGTCCCGTTCGCTGTCGCTGACCTCGCTGTCGGCGTAAGCGACCCGGGCTAGGGCGAAGGAGAACGTGGCCAGGTAGTTTGCCGACTGCGGGTCGTGTTTTTCCAGCAGGTTGAGCATCCGGCTGGTGCCCTCGGAAACCACCTCGCTCAATGACTTCATGCGCCCATCTTCGAGATGCAGGATGCGGTCCGCAACATCGAGAATGCGGTTGTCGTGGGTCACCAGGATTACGGCCGAGCCATCCTCGCGCGCCAGGTCCTGGATCAGGCTGACCACGTCACGGCCGGATTGCTTGTCCAGCGATGCGGTCGGCTCGTCGGCCAGCACGATCTCCGGGCGATTGACCAGCGCCCGGGCGATGCCCGCGCGCTGCTTCTGTCCGCCCGACAACTCAGCCGGGAACTTGTGTTCGTGCTCGGCCAGACCGACCCGCTGCAGCACCGTAGTAATGCGGTCCTTCGCATCCTTTCCTTTGATGCCGCCGAGCTGGAGTGCCATCTGCACGTTCTGGTGAATGGTAAGGCTGTCGAGCAGGTTGTGGGTCTGGAATATATAGCCGATTCGCCGCCGTACCCTGAGCAGTGTTTTCTCGCCGGCGTTGAGGAGTTCCTGGCCCAGCACCCTGACGCTGCCTTTCTGCGCCGATCGCAGCGCGCCGATCAGGGTGAGCAAGGTGGTTTTGCCCGAGCCGGACGGCCCGGTCAGTATGACAATCTCGCCGCCATCGATGCGGGTGCCGATATCAAACAGGATCTGCTTTTCCAGGGCGCCCTTGCCGTACGAGTAGGACACATCGTCGAGGGCGATCCGTGCGTCGGACCCCATCAGAACACCTCCGCGGGATCGACGGCCCGCAGTTTGCGCAGGGCCATCATCCCGGAGCCGGCACACATCGCCACGGTTAGTGCGAACACCGAAAGCGCGCTCTCGAGGCTCATCTCCAGGGGCAGCCGCGTCGCGTCGGCCCCTTCGGTAAACACGAGATGAGCGATCCCCATCCCCGGCAGAAAGCCGAGCACGGCGAGTATGATCGCCTCCTGCAAGACCACGTTGCGCAGGTAGCCGTGGGTATAACCCATGGCCTTGAGGGTGGCGTATTCCTTCAGATGATCCTGCACGTCGGCAAACAGTATCTGGTAGACGATGATCAGGCCGACAATCAGGCCCATCGCGGCGCCAAAGGCGAAGATATAGCCGATGGGCGTGGTCTTGTTCCAATAGCGGATCTCGAGGTCCATGAATTCCTTGCGGGTAAGTACGCGCACATCCTGCGGAATCGCCGCCCGAATCCGCGCCTGTACTTCCGCCGCATCCTGACCCGGCTCCAGCTTGATGAGACCGAAATCGATGGCTGACTTCTGGCGGGTAGGCAGTATCCGCAGGAAGTTGAGATCGGACGTGATGATTCCGCCGTCCAGGCCAAAGGACGTCCCAACCTCGTACATGCCGGCGATGGCGACGCGGCGATCGTTGATCTCGGCGCTGACCGGCTGGCCCGCATCCAGCAACTCCCGGACGGGACCGTATTCGTCGCGGCCGCGCCGGTCGAAAATCACCTGGTCGGGAATCCTGATTGCCTCCATCTGCTCGGCGCTGAGCAACCGTTCGAATCCCGGCTCAACCGGATCGAAGCCGATTGCCAGGATGTTGCGCGCGTTCGCTGGTTCAACCGGGTTACGCCAGCTGACCAGTCGCATATAGACCGCGGTCGCTGACTCGACCCCCTCGATGCCGGGCACCTGGTAGAGACGGTTGCGCGGGAACTGCTTGGACGAAACCATGAAATCGGTCTTGGGGCTCAGCATGGCCAGGTCGTAATCCATCGCCGTGTGATAGCGGACCGCGCTGACAAACAGTGCCTCGCGAAACTCGAGCTGTACGAAGATCAGGATTACCGCGAACGTGATGCCCATGATCGCGGCAATGAGACGCAATTTTTGCGCTTTCAGCTGCAGCCAGCCCAGCGGTATCGAACCGAACATCAGGGCTGGATCTCTACCTTGACCTGCATGTTGGTAAAGCGGGATACCACCTCACTGTCATCGAGCAGGATGAACACCTCGACCACCCGCGCATCGGTCTTGGCGATAGGGTCTGTGCCAACCACGTCGAGCCGCCCCACCTTGAGCGCGATCCGCTCCACCTTGCCGGTCAGTTCCCCGGCCATTGCGGGCGACCGGATTGTTGCAAGCTGGCCGACCTTTACACTGGTTATATCGGTTTCATAGACCTCGGCAACAGCATACATTCGATCGGTGCGGCCGAGATCCATAATGCCCTCCGGCCCGACCCGCTCACCGGGATAGGCATGTATTTCGAGAACCTGGGCGCGCAGGGGGGCGCGCACCACCGCCAGCTCGAGGCTTGCTTTGGCGGCGGCAAGATCGGCCAGCGCAATGTCGAGATGCAGTTGTGCTTCGTCCAGCTTGACCTTGCTGGTCAGCGAAGACCTGTCCAGGTCTTTCTGCCTCGAAACTTCGCTGCGTGCGTTGGCGACAATAGCGTTCAGTCGCGCCACCTCCGCGCTGCGCAGGTCGTAACTGTCGAGACGGGCAATAACCTGGTCCTTCTCCACCCAGTCTCCCTCGGCGACCTGCAGCGTCTTGATTACGGCGCCCGTCATGCCGCCGCCGGAAGGCCCGGCGAGCTGTACTACGCCATTTTCGGGCTCCAGCCTGCCGAGGCTCGATACCATGCGCTCTTCGGCAACGGCAGAAAGCGAGACGAAAATCGTAAAGATCGGTAGTAGCTTCATTTCTGGCTGCATCTTCGCTTCCTTCGTTTACGCCCTGCTATTACTTTAAGTCATACCGGCCCGTGCACGAAAATGTCTCGCGCGCAGCCGCACTGATGCGAAACCCACTGCCAGCGCCGCAAGCAGGCAGTAAATGCCGAACCATGTCATCTGTTCCGGCAGGGGTATGCCGCGATCGATCAGCGTGCCGGTCAGGCCGGGTCCTGCCGCCGTCGCGAAGACCATGGCCGAGACGATGCTCGAGCGAATCGAGCCGAGATTCGCGGTGCCGTATACCTCGGGCCAGACGGCGCCGAACAACGTGGACGAGAAGCCGTAGCTCATGCCGAGCAGCACCATGGCCACGAGCAGGGATGCGGCCGGTCCGCCGCTCGCGAACACGAAGCAGGTCGCCGCGAGCGGTAACAGGAAAACAGGCAACACGGTCGTGGCACGGAAGCGGTCGATGATGGCGCCGCCGAGCAGGGCGAAGACAATGGTCGTCAGCGCCATGACCGAGAGCGACATCGCGTAGTAGCGCGGCGGCCAGTCGTTCAACGCGGTCATGTAGTCCTGGTGGTAGAAAATGATTGTGCCGATAAAGGGCGGCGCCAGCACGCCGGTCAGCAAGATCCAGAAGATGGGATCGCGCAGCACTTCGGCGCGCGTCCAGTGGCGTTGTTGCGGCAGTTCGCCGTGTTCGTCCAGGTGGTGGCGGGCGGTACGCGGCGTGCGGAACGCCCAGTAGGCGAAAGGCAGGCCGATCAGCATCAGCGCGGCGGCACCGGCTACCCAGCCGGCCTGGTAACCGTAGCCGACGGCCAGGCTTGTGAATGCCAGCAGCAGTGTCGCTTCGCCGCCCTGGTGGCCGAGAACGACGAGCGACACGGCGCGGCCGCGCTGCAATGCGAACCAGCGTCCCGTCGCCGTCAGGGCGATGTGCGTCATCATGCCCTGGCCAAAAAGGCGCAGCAGAAAGATCGCCAGGGCAAGAACGGCAACGGACGGCGCATAGGCGGCCATCAGTGTTGCCGCGGCAAGGACCGGTATCACCAGCAGTACGCTGCGATGCTCGGGCACGACGTCCACCAGCCGGCCGAGAAATGGCAGGCACACTGCGCTGGCCAGCGTAGCAAACATGTACAGGCGGCCGAATTCGCCATGACTGAGGTCGAACGCGGCCTGCCACTCGGCGATCGATGCGGACACGAAAAATGTCTGCCCGAAACTGGAGAAATAGGTGAGCAGGAATCCACCCGCGATCCAGCGGAAATTCTGCTTCAGGAATGCGTACATGCGTTGAGCGTCAAAGTGGCCCTAGGATTTGGCGAGCGTGATGGCGAGTATTTCGTCGAGACGGTCGCTGATGTTACGGAATTCGCGGTGCAGTGCCCCGCGTTGCGCGGCCTGGTTGGCCGCGAGCAGCCCCCTGTAGTTCGTGAGCCTGAGCGCGGTCTGGTACAGCGATTTCGAAATCGATTCGGCCGAGAATACGCGGCCCTGCAGCAGCTGTTGCTTGCCGGTCTTCAGGCATTGCGTGAGGAAGTTGCCCTCGTCATCGACGGCTTCGTCGCCGCAATCCTCGAGCACGCTTGCCACGATGCGGTACGCATCCACAAAAGAACGCAGGACTGCGTGTGCAACGAGCAGCTGAACCGCATCGAGTGCGTCGCGTAAGGCTGTTTCGTCCCGGCGAACGATTGTTTCCCAGTCCTCGAACCGCTCGCTAGCGCGCCTCTCGATCTCCCGCCGGTATTCCGCGCGGCGTGGAAAATAGAACTCGAACTTGAAGAGTTCCCTGAGTTCGCTGGTTCGTGCGAAGAAGGCCTCGACCGGGTCATCCGAAGCGGCCGCCGCGTCCAGGAGCGCAATCTCGACAAAAGCATCGAGAATGAAGTAGTGAATCGCCGTGTTGCGATAGTACGCGGCATTCAGGTGCTGGTCGGGGCTAATCGTATAGAGCCGCTCGGTGCCCTCGTCCAGGTAGCTGACGATACCGGTCTCGTGGAGTTCGGCGAGCGTGGCCAGCACGGCATCGGCATCCTGGAAGTTCGAGCGTCCGACGATTTCGAGGCGTCGTCGCCGGATCAGGGCCGCACCCGCGCGGGCGAGAGACTGGATCTCGGCCAGGCTCTGCGCGCGATTGCCGCCGGCCAGCAGGATCAGCGTGATGATTGCCGTGGCCGTGATCGGGGTCGCGGCGTTCATGCGCACGGCGACTTCGAAAGCGAGGGTTGCGACGAGCGTCTGCTTGCGCTCGTCGTCGATGCCGGCTTCGAGCTCCGCGGTCTCGACGAGCTCCCTGACGGTCAGCCCTTCGCCGAACCGCAGGTGTATCTGGCCGCGCGAGCGCCCGCGCCGCAGGAACCGCAGCGGCCAGGTGATCCCTTCCGGCTCTTTCTTCTGCCCGCGCTGTTCTATGGAGTAGTCCTCGACTTCGGTGATCTGGTCGTAGGCGACGCTGACGGGGATAAACGTCACGTCATAAAGCCGCGTCCGCTGTATCGACTCGAAGACGTAATTGAACAGGCCGAATCGCGGGGGCAGCAGCTTGCCGGTGCGCGAGCGCGTTCCCTCCAGTGCCCACAACAGCGAAAAGCGCTTCTCGATCAGGTAGTCGATGTAGCGGCGAAACGTCGATTTGTAGATCTCGTTGTCCTGGAACGAACGCCGCAGGAAAATGATGCCGCTGCGGCGGATGAGTGCGCCAAGGCCCGGCGTGTTGAGGTTGATGCCGCCGAAAGTGAGCGGCAGTGGCAGGTTGGCATCGAACAGCACCAGCGACAACGCCACCGTGTCGAGCATCGACTTGTGACTGATAAGGAATATGACCGGGCGCGTCGCAATCGTCTCTGCGATTCGTTGCAGCTGCTCTTCATTAATGTCGATTGCTGCATCGTGGTGGCTGCGGACCGCGGTTCGATACAGCGCATTGATCATCTCGAGCGTGAACGGTGTCTGCGTTGCCGCCATTTCGCGCAGGTAGCGCTCGGCCTGCGCGAACACGTCGTGCACGGGACGATCGCGTTGCTGTGCAATATTGGCCATCAGGTTGCGGAAGTCCGGATTGGCAAACACATCGCCCGGCAGGATGCGGGGCACCTTGTAGCGTGCGCCGCGCAGGATGCGTTCCGAGCGTTCCAGCGCGATCAGCGCCTGGTTGTTGGCAAACTCCAAAAACGCATCGTCGCCGACAGCGGCTTCGGCCTGCCGTCCGCGCAAATCATCGAGGTAAGCGCCGTCGCCGACAATCCAGGCGAGTCGCTCGGGCCGGTGCTTCGCGAGCCACCGCCGCCGGGCCCTGCCCGGTTCGGCCATGCGCCCGTAAAAGAAATCGAGCAGGGGCCGGTCGCGGCGCCTGCCCGCAGCCGGTAGCCACGCGATGCGCAGGGGCTGCAACCAGACGGCATCGCTTTGATCCGGCAGGGCGGCCAGCCAATCGCCTGCGCGGTTTCCCGAAAGTTCGACAAACGAGTACCGCGAGCCGGAAACGTCCTCTGGTTTACCGGACTCGACCCAGTCCCGCAGCAGCGCGGCCTCGAAGTCATCGCGTGCGTCGAGCAGGAACACGATAGTTGCATCCTGGTCCGGCGGCCAGGGCGATGGAGTGTCGTGGCCCGTCATTTTTTTCCGGGCGTGACTTCGCCGCCGAACGCTTTCCAGGCTTCGAAACCACCGTCGATATGGCAGGTGGTCAGGCCCATCTGCTGGGCGATGTCGGCCGCGAGCGCGGACCGCCAGCCAAGGTTACAGAAGAAAACGAATTCCCTGGGCTCGGCGAAGATGGCGTGGTGATAAGGGCTCTCCGGGTCGATCCAGAACTCGAGCAGGCCGCGCGGGCAGTGGAACGCGCCGGGAATCCCGCCTTCGCGTTTCAGCTCCCGGACGTCCCGCAAGTCGACGAAGACCACGTCGTCCGAGCCCTGCTTGTGGAGCGCCTCTTCGGCGGAAATGGTTCGAATACGTGCCTCGGCGGCCTCGACCAGGGCTTTGTAACCGACTTTGCTCATGTGACCCCTCCCCGGACCGATTATTCGGCCTCTTCTTCACCGAATTGTACCCGCTGTGAGCATCGAACGGCGTTATGCGGCGCTTTTGCTGCCCGAACGCGCTAGAATTTCCCCTCCTTCTATCTGAAAGGAAGAAAAGCAATGAAACAGATGAAGCATGCTATGAAACCGCTCACCGGCCTGGCGGTGCTGCTCTCTTTGCTTGCTCTGGGGGCTTGTGGGGAGAAACCGCAGCAACAGCAGGCTGCAGCGCCGGCAGAAAGCCAGGTTGAGAAGGAAACGATTGTCTGGAAACTGGCCCAGACCTGGGGGACGGGATTCCCGATCTTTGGCGACGCGGTCATCAATATGGCCGATATGGTCAAGGAGATGTCAGGGGGCGAACTGGAAATCCGCATCGACTCGTCGAACAAGCACAAGGCGGCTTTTGGCGTCCTCGACATGGTCAAGGCCGGCCAGTATGAAATGGGCCATTCAGCCTCCTACTACTGGAAGGGCAAGGACGCCAGCACTATGTTCTTCTCCACCATGCCCTTCGGCATGATCGCCCCTGAACAGTATGCCTGGTTCTATTACGGCGGCGGCATGGACCTGATGAAGAAAGTCTATGACAAGCACGGCGTCTACAGCTTCCCCGGTGGTAACACCAGTAACCAGATGGGCGGCTGGTTCCGAAAGGAAATCAATACGCTGGACGACCTGCAGGGCCTCAAGATGCGCATCCCGGGATTTGCGGGCGAGGTCCTGTCGAAGCTGGGTGTCGTCGTCACGAACATCGCTCCGGGCGAGCTCTATACGGCACTCGATCGCGGCACCATCGACGCGCTGGAGTGGGTCGGGCCTTCCCTGGACCTCAACATGGGTTTCCAGAAGATTGCGCCTTACTACTACACGGGCTGGCACGAGCCGGCGACGGAGCTGCAGTTCATGGTGAACAAGGAAGCGTACGACAGTCTGCCTGCGCACCTGCAGGCGATCCTGGTGACCGCCATGCAGTTCGCGGCCTATGACATGTATGCACGCTCCTACCATGACAGCGCCGTCAACTGGGCGACAATCGAGAAGGACTATCCGGACGTCAAGATCCATACCTTCCCGCCCGAGATCATTGCCGAAATGAAGCGCATCAACCAGGAGCTGCTGAACGAAACCGCAGCCAATGATCCGGTGTTCAAGGAAATCCTCGATTCACAGAACGCCTACATGAAGATGGCGCGCAAGTGGACCGTGATTTCCGACTACGCGTATCTCACGGACAATCTCGAATAGTCCGGACCGGGCTCCCGGCTTCGGCCGGGAGTCCGTGGCTCTGATGTAAGGGCACCCTATGCTTTTCAGGCTCGAGAAAATCTTCGATCGTTTCTCCGACGTAATGGGTTGGATCGCGGGCATTCTGAACCTGCTCATGCTCATCAACGTCTTCTACGACGCGATCATGCGCTACTTCTTCAAGACCGGATCGATCGCCCTTCAGGAGATGGAGTGGCACCTGTTTGCGATGGTATTCCTGTTCGGCATCGCCTATGCGCTGAAAGAAGACGGCCACGTTCGAGTCGACGTACTGTACGATCGTTTCTCGCCGCGCTGGAAGGCCATCGTCAACATTGGTGGGACCTTGCTGCTCCTGTTGCCATTGAGCGTGCTGATCATCGAGGGTTCTGTCTGGTACGTACAGGAGGCCTATAACTCGGGCGAGGTCAGCGGTGACCCGGGCGGTTTGCGGTATCGCTGGCTGATCAAGCTCGTTATCCCGGCTTCGTTCGTGTTCCTGGTGGTCTCGGCGACCGGATTCATTCTCCACAACATCAACATTTTTCGGGGGCTCGAAGAGCCGCCGGAACGCCGCCCGGAGATCCTGTAATGTCAGCGGCGATTCCTGTTCGTTTCGTCATGTATGCCGGGCGGCAGCAAGGGAGCAAGTAGCCATGATCGGACTCATCATGTTCGCCGTTGCACTGTTGCTGCTGCTTCTCGGCTTTCCCGTAGCGTTTACTTTCGGCGGGGTTGCAGTGTTTTTCGGCCTGCTGGCCGAGGGGCCGGGTATTTTTGCGCTGATGCCGCATCGCATCTGGTCAATCATGAATAACACGATCCTGATGGCCATCCCGCTGTTTATCTTCATGGGCATCGTGTTGCAGAAATCCAATCTCGCCGAACGCCTGCTCGAATCGATGGGTTTCCTGTTCGGCGAGATTCGTGGCGGCATCGCCATATCCACGATCCTGGTCGGTGCATTGCTGGCGGCATCCACCGGCGTCGTCGGTGCCAGCGTGGTGGCAATGGGTGTCATCTCCCTGCCGGTCATGCTCAAGTACAACTACGACAAGCGATTGGCTACCGGGACCATCTGTGCCGCCGGTACGCTCGGCCAGATCATCCCGCCGTCTATCATTCTCATCATCCTCGGTGACGTCTTTCAGGAGCCTGTCGGCGACCTGTTCAAGGCAGCGTTATGGCCCGGCCTGTCGCTGGTTGGCTTCTATATCATTTACATCGTCATTATCGCGTTGATCAAGAAAGACAAGGCGCCGCCGATTCGGCTCGAACAGATGACGGGCTCGAAAAGCCACCAGGTGTTTCAGGCGTTGAAAGCGGTCGTGCCGCCGCTCGTGCTGATCGTGCTGGTGCTCGGTTCGATCCTGACCGGCGTGGCCACCCCGACGGAATCGTCCTCGGTCGGCGGAGTCGGTGCAATCCTGCTGGCCGCGTTCTACGGCCGCTTCTCGGTCCGCATGGTTTGGGAGAGTTCGCTCGAAACCGTCAAGATCACGGCTATGGTCTTTGCGATCCTGATCGGCGCGACCGCGTTTTCGATGGTCTTCACCTACACCGGCGGCGACTATATCGTCGAGGACTTCATGACGAGCCTGCCAGGCGAGGAATGGGGATTCCTGATCCTGTCCATGCTGGCGATCATGGTGCTGGGCTTCTTCATCGATTTCGTCGAGATTTCCTACATCGTCGTACCGATTCTGGTGCCCATCGCGGCCGCCCTGGGCATCAATCCGGTCTGGTACGCGATTCTGATCGCGATGAACCTGCAGACGTCGTTCCTGACGCCGCCGTTCGGGTTCAGCCTGTTCTATCTCAAGGGTGTCGCGCCGCCCGAAGTCCGTACGACAGATATCTACTACGGGGTCATGCCGTTCATCATCCTGCAGATGATCGTGCTGGCTATCCTGGTGGTGTTCCCGCAATGGTTCGGATTCCCGCCGCACTAGAAACAGTCACCGCACTAGAAATAGGGTCGCTAGAAATAGGGTCGGACCCTCGTAACCTTCTGACTTGTATATGAAACCTATTCCCATAGTGGGTTGTTTGGGGTCTTAAACACGCGTTCTTGGCTGCAAAAACGCGAGCTTTGGCACAACGACGGGAAGTTCGGAGCCGAAAGCAATGCATTTCTCCCGCCAAAAGCGCAAGTTAAGGCCGATTTGGCTAGGGTTTTGGGCGGCAAATGATAGCTATTTCAATTGCTTGTGATGGTCCGACCCCGGATTACCCGGATTCCGGCACGTGATTCGCCTCACAGTTCTGCCTGACCGGGTGGTCTACATTCGTATTCTCACGATCAGGCGAATTCGAGTGACGTGACCCGACTACTCAAGACAGCGACTCTCGCACTATTTCTCGTGGCTTTCCTGGCTGCGCAAGCCGAGGAGGGCGACTGGTATGTGGCGCCGTCAATCGCCTATACCGACGATGATCCTGATCGAAAGATCGATGATTCCTTTTCAGGCGCTCAGCTCCAGGTTGGCAGGGAAATGAGTGAGCACCTCTCGCTCGAAGGACTGTTCGGCTATCACGATATTGACGGTTTCCCAGGCCAGGACCACCTGGAACTGGGTTTCAACGTTATCGGCAACTTCCTTCCGGACAGCCGGTTCTCGCCGTACGTCATCGGCGGACTCGGTTACTTGCGGGCCGATGTGGGCACGCCCGACTTCGGTGGCTTGCCGCCCGCGGATTCAATAGCGAACAACGCGACCGCAACGGGCGGGCTCGGGCTGAAAATCAATTTTGGTGACAGTCCCTGGTCGCTGCGCGCGGAGTGGCGCTTACGGCATGCTTTCGACAGCGACGACTCCCTGACGGACCAGATCGGTACGCTCGGCATACAGTACAACTTCGGCGGCGGTTCCGCGGCAACCCTGGCGGCAGTCAGCGAGCCTGAACCGGATACCCGCGCCGTCGTGCCTGCCGAGCCGGTGGACAGCGACGGGGATGGTGTTCCCAATGACCGGGATCAGTGCCCCGGAACGGCTGCCGGCGTAAAGGTTGACGCAATGGGCTGCGAGGTCGTCAAGCTCGCCAACATCTACTTCGGCTTCGACTCTGCCGTGCTCCTCGCTACCGCGAAACGCATGCTCGATGATTCGGCTTCGGTCCTGAAGCGTCATCCCGACGTGAAGGTCGACATTGCCGGATTCGCGGATTCACGCGGCCCCGAGAGCTACAACATGAAGCTCTCCGAACGTCGCGCCGAGGCCGTGCGTGACTACCTCGAACAGGCGGGCGTCGACGCGGCGCGGATTAGCGCGCGCGGCTATGGCGAATCGCACGACGGTGCGTCCGACCTGAGCGCGAACGGTCTCGCCCAGAGCCGTCGCGTCGAACTCCGGGTCAAGGATCGCTGATTACCGGCAGAAGCCTGCCCGATCTGGCAAAATCGGCCGTTCATCAACAGGCCGTCATTGGCGGCGAGGAATACGGAGCCGAAATGACCAAGGCAGCCCGCAACAATCACATCCGTTTCGTTACCCTGGCCGTCGCGGCCCTGGCAGCTGCAACCTTCCTGTCCGCGTGCGGCGACCCGAAGTCTCCGCCGGCCGGGGACGAAACGCGGCAAGCCGCCCTCGCGAGCGAGCATTCGCCAACGGTCGGCGATGCCGGCGCCAGGGTGCACATCGTCGAGTTCCTGGATCCGGCGTGCGGAACCTGTGCCTTGTTCTATCCCATGGTCAAGGGCTGGATGGCCGAGGTGCCCGGCGAAATTCGCCTGTCAATTCGCCACGTGCCGTTCCACGACGGCGTCGATTACGTCGTCAAGATTCTCGAAGCGAGCCGCAACCAGGACAAATACTGGGAGACCCTGGAAACACTGCTCGCCACGCAGCAGCAGTGGGTGCAGAACCATGTCGTGCAGCCCGACCGGGTATTGCCGGCGATCGCGAGCGTAGGCCTGGATGTCGAGCAGCTCGAAGCCGATATGAACTCGCCCGAAGTACTCCAGCGCATGGAGAAGGACGTGGCGGACTCGAAGGTCCTGAAAGTGGTCGCGACGCCGGAATACTTCGTCAATGGCCGGCAGCTGCCCAGCTTCGGCCAGGAGCAACTGGCGAACCTGGTCCGCGAAGAACTGCAGAAGTGACAATTTCCAAATGGGGACGGTGACCCTGAAGGTCCGGGAATTAAGGTCACTGTCCCCGGTAGCAAGCACCGCAGCCAGCAAAAGAGGCGTGACCTGATCTATTCCGGCGCGGTATCCGCAGGCCTGGTTGGCGGAAGGAAGCCTAAAGTAAGAACGGTATCAGCCACCAGGTCCGTTGCCTGTATGTCGCCCATTCGGGGTAGCGGGACATACTGGCCTCTTTCATGACCATGTTGACGGCAAACAGACCGAGCCAGATGGCTGCGAGCACGACGACAGGCAGCCAGTGCCAGACCATCATCGCAAAGCTGCTGTAAATCATGATCTCGCCAAGGTAATTGGGGTGGCGCACGTAGCGGTGCATGCCGTCGGTGATCAGCCCCCTCTGCAACCTGAGCGTGAAGAACTTCTGTGCATCGGCCGCAATCATGATTGCAGAGCCGGTGACACAGAGGCTGATGCACAGGCAGAACCAGGCAAAGTCGGGCAGCGGATAGTCGGGCTGGGCGACGCCGGAGATCAGCAGCCAGCCGAACACCCAGTACCAGCCCAGCACGCCCAGAAAGGCGTTGACGCCACCACCGATCGTGATGCGCCGCTGCCAGCTCGGGTCCGGAAATGCAGTGTCCTTCAGGATCCAGACGAGACCGTAACTACCTTGCATGGCCGTATATATCCACGCCGCGGTTGAGGTGTTTCCGTACCAGGCAATCAGGGCAAGGAGGAATGCAAACGTTCCTGCCTTCTGGAAGTTGACGACCCATGCGAGCTTCCATGGTCGCGGTCCGCCCAGGAAATCGCAGACGAGGTAGTCAGTGAGGCGGCGCATCGCACACGCCCAGGCAGGTGCATCGTAAGGCGCCGATTTGCCTTCGGCCGCTGGATTGGTAGTAACGATGACGATTTCCGTTGAGCTGTGGTCGCGAAGACCCTGAGTCAAGCGTAGCTGGATTCTAGCGGAAATATAACGGGCGCGTGAACGCGCCCCGGTTGCTGATCGTTGCGCTGATGTAGTTTGCCTCCTGGGACACCTCGGTACCGGCCGAGGTATTGTTCCTTCTGTTTCTCAGGAGGACAGCAACGGCGGCGCCGCAATGCGGAACCGCCGGTATGACACAGGGGTCTATCCAGAATGAATTCTTTTCAACGCGCGATAATAGCGACCCTGTTTGCCCTGGCGACAGCCCAGGCGCAGGTCCCCATGGTTTTCAACAGCGACTTCGAGAACCAGTCGGGGCTCGTGTTTTCGCCGGACGGCAAGACCGCTTACTGGACCGCCTGGAACGGCGTCTGGGGCGGCGATGCCACGAGCCCGCGCACCATCCTCGTGTCCCGGCTCAAAGATGGCGGCTGGTCCGAGCCGGCAGCGGTGCCGTTCTCGGGCGCGTTCAACGACGACGATCCGTACGTGTCTCCCGACGGCCGCTGGCTCTATTTCATATCGGATCGACCGGCTTTCGAGGGTGACGACCGTCGCGACGGTGATATCTGGCGATACAGTCTGTCCGATGATGGCGCTCTCGAGCGTCTGGATGTCAACAGCGACGCTGACGAATACTCGCCGGTCCTTACTGCGTCCGGCACCCTGTATTTCGCGTCGGCTCGCGACGGTGGTCCGGGCCAGGGCGACCTGTACCGGGCCAGGCATTCCGGCGACGGCTTCGGTCCGGCGGAACCGCTGGGTGCCGCGGTCAACAGCAGGACGGGCGAGTGGAATCTGTGGGTGGCAGCCGACGAAAGCGAAATGCTCTTCGAGGCGTCGTCGCGACCGACCAACGTCTCCGTGCCGGGAGACCTTTATTACAGCTGGAAGACGCCGGCAGGCTGGACCGCGGCGATGCCGGTGTCGCAACTAAACGGCACAGGTAGTGACCTGCTGCCGCGAATGCATCCGGACGGAAATACGCTTTACTACACGTCGGCACCGATCGGCGGCAAGGCTGTGAACCTCATGACGAAATGGCAGCCCATCAGGCGTGCGCTGCGCTCCTCCTATGCGCCTCCTCTGCTCGTCGCAAACCGTTCGTCCCACGACGTGGCGTTCGTGGATCTCGCGCGCGGCGAGATAACGCAACGGGTTGCGACGGGCGAGGGACCGCACCTGTTATCCAATCTCGTTGACGGGCGAGTAATAGCGACCGGGTTCGGTGAATTCCCGGAACCGCACGCAGGTCGAGTCAGCAAACGGCCGCCGTTCCAACAGGTACTCAATTCGGGAATGACGCTGATCGACGTTCACGATGCTTCAGTGTTGCTGGAGACACGGCTCGATGACTGCGCCCGACCGCATGCGAGCTGGATCGCGGGAGACCGCGGCTTCGTAACCTGCCAGGACGAGCAAGCGGTCCTCGAGGTGGAGCTGCAGCACGGCAAGGTCGTGCAGCGATACGATACGCGGCAGGAAGGCACTCATGTGCTGAGCTTCGAGCCGCGATCGCGGACGCTCGCCGCCACCAACACCGACTCGGGGTCTGTCAGCCTTATCGACATCGACACGGGTCGCACGCGCGTCGTCGAGCTGGCCGGCGGCAGCGAAGGGATTACCGAAGTCGCGGGCATGTTCTGGATCGGCAACGCCTGGGAGGGCACGGTATCGGTGGTCGATCCGGCAGCGGCGACGGTGGTGGCTCACACGGAACGCCTGTGCGGTTTCCCGATTGCGCTGAGCCCGGATAACGACGGCCGGGTGCTGGTGGCCTGCTTCGGTTCCGCCGAACTGATCGCTATTGACCGCGGTAATTATGAGCTCACGAAGCGCTACCCGCTCGACGGTCAGCCGCTCAATCTGCTGGTACACCCGGACCGGGCGGTAGCGTACGTATCGCTGCCGCGAGAGAACGCCGTCGCCGAGATCGATCTCGACACCGGGACCATCGTTCGCAAGATACCGGTCGGCATTGAACCGGACGGCTTGCGCTGGGGCCGGTGACGAACAGGTGACGCAGGGTTTTCGGCACTGTGTCGATGTGTGCCTGCGCCCGGTCGTAGCCGTCACGCCCCCATCGTTTCGATCAATCGGCAAGCGGCGCTAATTCTCCCTTTGCCTCCATCTCGCGGACCGCGGCGAGCTGCCGCGCAAGGTCCTCGTAAACGATGTCCCGTATGGCATGAAATTCAGGATTGTCGTGCAGCTGTTTCATGTGCGGACTGTGCTCGACCTGCGTCATCCACTGTGCACGCATTCCGGATTCGACGCTGGCACGCAACGTCGCCAGTGCCTGCTGGACCTTTCCCTGGCGGGCATAAATTTCGGCATCGAGGAAGCCGAATGCACGAGGATTGATGCCTCGCTCCTCGATGAAGGCAAGAATTGCATCCAGTAACGCGCGGGAACAGTCAATCCGGCCCGTGCGCTCATAGGCGAGCGAGAGGTTCATCGCCTGGAATACATTACGGCGCTCCACCCAGGGCCCATTCTCGCAGGACAATCCCGGCCAGTCGGCTTCACCAAACTCGATAGCCTCCTGGTCGCGGCCGAAGCTCACCAGTGTGACCAGCGAAACGTTGTTCCCCGGAACCAGCGACTGCAGTAGTCGGGCGATCATCACCGCATTCTCCTCGTCTTGCAGGGCTCGATACAGGAACGCTTTGCCGAAGAGTGCGTTGAACTCGTCGGGTCCTTTCCGCACTCCCTCGTCCAGCCATAACCCGGCCCGTTCGAGATCCCCCAGGGACAGGTACGCCAGACCAAGCAACCTGTAGGCTGTGAGATAGCCAGGATCGATCTCAAGGGCCTTGCGGTACAGACGCAGCCCTTCGGCCAGGTTGCCAGAGGTACTGTGCGCCTCGCCAAGCGTAACGATGATAACGGGCGATAGTGGATCCAGCTTCCGAGCTTGCTGCAGCAACGGGATTGCGGCAGCGGGATCGCCGAAGTTGAAAATGAGCATGTCCCCGTACCAGTGATAGGCCTTGGCATCGTTCGGGTCCAGGTTAATCGCGCGGGACAGTGCTTCAGTGGCACCTTCGCGGTCGCCCTTGAGATTGCGCATCAATCCAAGGGATGCGTAGGCGGCACCCATCCGGTGATTCAGGTCCAGCGCTTTTTGAAGGGCAGGCTCGGCAACCCGTAACGCGTTTTCCAACTCGATGTGGCCGTAGTGAGTCAGTAGCAGCTTTGCGTCAGCAAGCCCGAGCCAGGCGGCCGCGTATTCCGGGTCGATCTCGGTTGCCTTTTCGAAATAATCTGCGGCCTCGGCCAGGGATCGCTTCGAGCGCTGAAGCAGGTGTTGCTTACCGAGCAAATAGGCCTCGAGCGCCGGCAGGCTTCGTGTCGGCGCACGCCGGGGCTCGGGTTCGCTCTCCGTTGTCAGCACGGAATTCAGTGCGTCGGCGATGCTGTTTGCGATCTGTGTCTGGATTTCAAAGACATTGGCCGCGGTGAGTTCCCGCTCATACGTCTCCGACCACAGGTGCAGGTCAGAGTGTGCCTCGATCAGCTGCGCCGAGATTCGAACCCGGTTTCCGGCCTTGCGGACGGAGCCTTCGAGGATGTGCGCGACATTCAGTTGACGCGCGATCGTCGGCAAATCGAGCGGCTTGCCTTTGAAGGAGAACGATGAAGACCGTGAAATGACGCGCAATCCCGGACTTTGCGCGAGCATACCCAGGATTTCCTCGGAAATGCCGTCCGAAAAATACTCCTGCTCCGGATCGTCACTCATATTGTCGAAGGCCATCACCGCGATCGATTTGTCCGCCGGGGTTTCCGGCCACCACGTTAGCGCCGCAAACACGACGAGCGCTGCTGCCAGTATGGAGATAATGATGAAGTCGAACTGGCGGCCGGTCAGGCCGCCGGCCGGCGTCGCCTCTATGTCGCCGGGGTCGCGGGTGATCCCCGATTCGGTGATTTCGAAAAACCATGAAATGACGAGCACGATCGGCAAGCCGATCACCAGCATCGTCAGGACCACCGGGCCCACCCAGTCAGGAACCCCGATCAGCCCCGACAGGACTTCCGTCACCTGCAGGATCAGCCACGCTGTCACCAGGTACAACGCGGCCATTCGCAGTACGTTGCGGCGTTTTAGCTCGGACCAGAGTTTCATAGACTGGTGCTCAGCCGGAGCCTGAAAAAAGCACCTTACTGCGGGAACAGCCCGGTCGCCAGTCGCAGCGACGCCATGACGACGAAAATCAGTCTGTCTGGTAGAAAGCAATCAGGCCGCCAAATTCTTTCGTTCCATCGGCCGGTGATTTATCGCAACTCGGTATCGAATCGATCCAGTCTGTGAGCGTCGCCCGAAGCTCGGCGATCTCTTCCGGGGTGGCTCTTCCTCGAAACCGCAATACGATCGCCGGTTCCTCATCGTTCTCGGGGGCGTTTGCCAGCACCTGGAGGATTTCCGCCTCGCTGGCGCGAAGTAACTCGCGCGCTGCGTCCGGGCCCTCATCCCCCGTTTCGTCGCTGAACAGGGAATGATCCGCTTCGAATCTCTTTGCGATGGCCCGAAAGGTTCGTTCAATCGTGCCCCGTTTCTGCTTTTCGCCGACAACCTCGAGCAGACCGGAATCGTGCAGGGCGTCGACGTGCCGGTACAGCTTGGTGACCGTCTCGCCCAGCTCGGCCGCGGCTTGCTTGGTTGTCCTGGGTGACTCGGCAAAAGCCTGCAGCAGGCGCAGCTTCAAGGGGTCGGACAGCAGGCGAACCTGCTCCAGATCCTTGATTTTATAAATTTTTTTCATAAAAGCTCTCGATCCTGGTAGCGGTGCCTTGATTATTCATGGAAACGTGAATAATATTATTCACAATTCAGTGAATAATCAGGTTAGCGAAACCTATGCATCTTGTCGATCACGTACTCGTATTATTGCTGTTCGTCGTACAGCCTATTGTCAGCGCCATCGAGGCTCGACGCATCGATGCACGCGTTAAAGCCGGCCAATGCGTTGACCGATTCCGCTTTTACGGCCACACGGTGTTGCTCGAATGGCTATTTCTGGCAGTACTGGCTGCCGCGTGGCTTACGCTCGGCCGGCCGATCGAGGACCTTGGTTTCGCGTTACCCGTGGGTCCGGGATTCTGGGTTGGCACAGCCCTGCTCGTGCTCTTGATCGGAGTTCTGCTCTACTCCTGGCGGCGTGCGAGGGGCCTGGCTGTCACCGAGGCCTCCGAAGAACTGGAATCACTGGGCCGCGTCGTTCAACTCGTCCCGCACAACGCCCGTGAACTGCAGGGTTTTGTCGGCGTATCGATTACGGCCGGCATCGTCGAGGAGATCGTCTACAGGGGATTCATCCTCTGGTATCTCACCCATTTCATGCCGCTGTGGTTCGCGGTCATTTTTTCGTCGGCGGTGTTTGGCCTGGGGCACATTTACCAGGGCGCGAACGGCGCGCTTCGCGCCGGCCTGGTCGGGCTCGCTTTCGGCATTTATTACGTTGCAACCGGTTCGATATGGTTACCCATCGTCGCACACGCGGTGCTCGATATTTTGCAGGGTGCAACTATCTACGAGATGCTGCGCAGGCATGGCCTTTTTCTGAGGCCGCATGCTGCAGCTTGAAAACCGGGCTCGCGCATCAATATCTATGACTAAGGACAGGCAGGAGAAAGTCGAGCCTGTCCGGCATGCGCAGGCGCTCGCTGAGCGGCTGTTGCGACAGGAGAAAGCAATGACCGAAGCATTGGTAGCAACCTATAAGGACGTCAGGACAATTACGAACGTCGAAGATGATCTTCTCTCAACGGGGATTCCGAACGAAAAGATCAAGGTCGACAAGGAGCACCGGAAGATTCGCGTGATGGTTCCGGATGCGACGCGGGCCGAGGTCCTGGAGATTCTGAATCGGCACAAGCCGGCAGAGGTTCACTAGCCGATTGATTGTCTGAGGCCGGCAACGCCGGTCTGAATACATCCGAATCGCACTTGCGTCGGATGAACGCGGGGGATCGTGTATATTCCGCACTTTCAGTTTCGAAAGCAGCGGAATCGATGGATCGCAACAAACGTTTCTGGACCCTTCTCGTCGTCTTTCAGGTCGTCTTCGGGCTGGTGGTGTTCGCGTTCACGCGCGAATACTACAAGCCCGACCCGCAGCCGGTCGCCGGCCACCCACGGGTAACGAACTCGTCACCAACCGGCTGGTCTGGCGGTATGTCAGCAACGGACATCTCGCGGCTCAGTTCTCCCGGGCTGGTGGAGACTGCGCCAGCAGACCCCACTGAAATATATCGCCGGGCCGAAGAGTTCTTCGCCAACAGGCAATATGCGCAAGCGGCGGAACTATACAAACAGCTGCTGACGTTCAGCCCGAACGATGTCGAAATCCACAATAACCTCGGACTCACCCTGTTCTATAGCGGACGCGCGGACGAAGCGCTGCGCACGCTCAACGAGGGCGTGGCCGCGAACCCGGAACACCAGCGCATCTGGCTGACGCTGGGCTACGTGAACAGCCAGCTCGGCAATACGGATGAAGCCCGGGAGGCACTGACCAGGGCGATGCAAACCGGCGACAACGCGTCGGTCCGCGAAGCGGCAATGGAGATGCTGGCAGAGCTGCCCTAGCGTTTTGTCTCATTCGTAACCGTTGCCAGTGGCGGTGAGTGTGGCACTCTCAATGGCTGCACAGCCTCGCCAGACAAGATAATGTTCAACAAGATCCTCGTCGCCAATCGCAGCGAGATTGCGATACGCGTTTTTCGCGCGGCGCATGAGCTGCACATTCCTTCCGTCGGCATCTACTCGGCCGAGGACCGCCTGACTCTGCATCGCTTCAGCACGCAGGAGGCGTACCGGGTGGGCGAAGGCAAGGGGCCGATCGAGGCCTACCTGGATATGGCGGACATTATCCGGATCGCGAAGCTGTCCGGTGCGGATGCGATCCATCCCGGCTACGGTTTCCTCTCCGAGAATCCGGATTTCGCGCACCTCTGCGCCGAGTCCGGCATTACCTTCATCGGGCCGTCGCCCGAGATCATGCGTCGGCTCGGCAACAAGGTCGAAGCGCGCGCGCTGGCTATCGAGGCCGACGTGCCGGTCATGCCGGCAACCAGGCCATTGCCGGACGATGGCAGGGAAATTACCCGGCTTGCCGGCGAGGTCGGTTATCCGCTCATGCTCAAGGCAAGCTGGGGCGGCGGTGGCCGCGGGATGCGGGTCATCGAGGACGAATCCGGCCTGCTCGAACAGGTCGCAGCGGCACGCCGTGAAGCCGCGGCGGCATTCGGCAACGACGAGGTCTACCTCGAGAAACTCGTTCGAAACGCACGGCACGTCGAAGTGCAGATCATGGGCGACCTGCATGGCCAGGTCGTCCACGTGTTCGAGCGCGACTGCACGGTGCAGCGGCGGCACCAAAAAATCGTCGAGCGGGCGCCCGCGCCGTACCTGTCGCAGGCTGAGCGTGACGAAATCTGCGGCGCGGCCGTGCGGCTGGCGCAATCGGTGCATTACTGCAATGCCGGCACCGTGGAGTTCCTGCAGGACGTGGACACGGGCGAGTTCTATTTCATCGAGGTCAATCCGCGCATCCAGGTCGAGCACACCGTTACCGAGCAGATCACGGGCCTCGATCTCGTCAAGTCGCAGATTCGCATTGCGGCTGGCGCCCGCATCGGCGACGTCGAATCGTCGGGCATCCCCGCGCAGGACGACATCGGGATGCGCGGCGCGGCTATCCAGTGCCGCGTGACGACCGAGGATCCGCGCAATAACTTCATCCCTGATTACGGCCACATCGTCGCCTACCGTAGTCCGGCCGGCCCCGGTATCCGGCTCGATGCGGGCACGGCTTACTCGGGCGCGGTCATCGGGCGCCACTACGATAGCCTGCTCGTCAAGATCACGGCGTCCGGCGTATCGGAATCGGAAGCGACGGACCGGATGCTGCGCGGACTCGGTGAATTCCGGGTGCGCGGCGTGGAGACGAACCTCGCATTCCTGAGCGCCCTGATAGCGGACTCGCGGTTCATCGGGGGCGACTACAACACGCGATTCGTCGACGAGTCGCCGTATCTCCTGCAGCTGAAGCCCGATGCTGCCTATGGTGCGCAGCTCCTGCACTACATCGGTGAGGTCCTGGTAAACGGCAACGCCCAGGTCGCGGGGCGCAGGCAGCCGAAAGCGCTGCGGGAGCCGGCGGCGCCGCCCATCGAGCTGCAACGCCCGTTCGACGGCCTGCGGCAGCTGCTCGAATCGGACGGTCCCGAAGCCGTCGCCGAGCATATGAAGCGCAGCAAGGTCCCGCTAATCACGGATACGACGTTTCGCGATGCGCACCAGTCGCTCATGGCAACGCGCATGCGTTCGGTCGATATGCTGCGTATAGCGCCGCATTATTCGCAGCTGCTACCAAGGCTCCTGTCCGTGGAGTCGTGGGGCGGCGCGACCTTCGACGTCGCGATGCGTTTTTTGAACGAAGACCCCTGGCAGCGGCTCGCCGATTTGTCGGCGGCCATGCCCAACCTGATGCAGCAAATGCTGCTGCGCGCGTCCAACGGCGTCGGGTATACGAACTATCCCGACAACGTCGTGCGCTTTTTTGTGCAACAGTCGGCGGAGGCGGGTGTCGACGTATTCCGCATCTTCGATTGTCTCAATTGGGTTGAAAACATGCGGGTGGCGATCGACGCGGTGTGCGAGACGGGCAAGATCGCGGAAGCCGCCATCTGTTATACCGGCGATATCCTCGACCCGATGCGCAGCAAGTACGACCTCCGCTACTACGTCGATCTCGCGAAAGAACTCGAGTCGGCTGGCGCGCACGTACTCGGCATCAAGGACATGGCGGGTTTGCTCAAGCCGGCTGCGGCGCGCGTGCTGATCCGGGAGCTCAGGCAGGAAGTGGGGCTGCCGATACACTTCCACACGCACGACACCAGCGGCGCCGCCGCGGCGACTGTGCTCGCGGCGGTCGAGGAGGGCGTCGACGCCTTCGACGCCGCCATGGATTCGATGAGCGGGCTGACGTCACAGCCGTGCCTCGGGGCGATCGTCGCCGCGCTCGAGAACACCGACCGCGACCCCGGCATCGACCTCGCGAGCGTGCGACTGATCAGCGATTACTGGGAGCAGGTGCGCGAGCAGTACGCGGCATTCGAGCCGGATATCCGTTCCGGCGCATCGGAAGTCTACCTGCACGAGATGCCGGGCGGACAGTTTACGAACCTCAAGGAGCAGGCCGCGTCGCTCGGGCTTGCCAGCCGCTGGCACGAAGTCGCGCGCGCATACGCCGACGTAAACATGGCGTTCGGTGACATCGTCAAGGTTACACCGTCGTCGAAAGTTGTCGGTGACATGGCCCTTATGATGGTGACCTCGGATACCAGTATCGGCGATGTGCTCGACCCGGATACGGACATCGCGTTCCCCGAGTCGGTCGTCTCGCTGTTCGCGGGCGAACTCGGCCAGCCACCGGGCGGGTTTCCGCAAGCGCTGCAGCAGAAAGTGCTCAAGGAGCGCGAGCCGATCACCGTGCGGCCAGGCTCCCTGCTCGCCGCGGTCGATTTCGAAGATGAGCGCCGCAAGCTCAACGAGGGCCACGAGCACCCCGTTTCCGATTTCGATCTTGCGTCGTACCTGATGTACCCGAAGGTCTTCAGTGAGTTTCGCCGCCATCGCGAAGAGTTCGGCGACGTCAGCATTCTGCCGACGCACGTGTATTTCTACGGCATGCGGCCGGAGGAGGAAATCGTCTCGACGATGGGGGACGGGCGCAGGGTGGTGATTCGCTACCTGACCATGGGCGATACGGACGATCGCGGCTATCGGCGAGTGTTCTTCGAGATCAACGGCCAGCCCAGCTCGGTACAGATCCAGGATCGCAGCTCGGAGTCGGCACATCATGAAAACGAAAAGGCAGACAGTGCCAATCCGGCGCACGTCGGCGCGCCGATGCCCGGCGTGATCTCGACAATCTCGGTCGAGGTCGGTCAGGAGGTGCAGCGGGGTGATACGCTGTTGACCATGGAGGCCATGAAGATGGAGACGTCGATCAAAGCGGAACGGGATGCAACGATAAAGCGCGTTGTTGCACGGATCGGCGAGCAGTTCGATGCGAAGGACCTGCTGGTCGAGTTCGAGTCATGAAGATTTCTGAAATCCGCGTGTACCAGGTGGACCTGCCGCTGGTCGAAGGCCGCTATTCGTGGTCGGAAGGCAAGTACGTCGAGGTATTCGACAGCACCGTGGTCGAACTGGCCACCGATGCCGGCCTGACGGGCTATGGCGAAGTGTGTCCGCTCGGCCCGTTCTACCTGCCTGCCTTCGGTCCGGGTGCGCGCGCCGGCATCGCTGAATTATCCGCAACCCTGATCGGGGAAGACCCGACCGCGATCGGCCCCATCAACCAGCTCATGGACCGTGCGCTGCTCGGACACCCGTATGTCAAATCCGCCATCGACATGGCGTGCTGGGACCTGCTCGGTAAAGTCTGCGGCAAGCCGGTATGCGACCTGCTCGGCGGCAGGTTTGGAGAGAGTGTCGCGCTGTACCGTGCAATCAGCCAGCGTCCGGCGGGTGAAATGGCAGAGAATGTTGCCGGGCATCGCGCGGACGGCTACACCAAGTTCCAGCTCAAGGTCGGCGGTGATCCGGCAGACGATATCGAGCGCATACATGCAGCGGCTGATGTGCTCACGGACGGTGAAGTCCTCGTCGCCGACGCAAACACAGGCTGGCGGGTCGACGACGCGCTGCGCGTCGTCAATGCCGTTCGCGATCGTGACGTCTATATCGAACAGCCGTGTCGCTCCTACGAGCATTGCCTGACGGTCAGGCGGAAATCCGCGCTGCCGTTCATCCTCGATGAGAACATCAACGGCATCGAGGCGTTGATGCGCGGCCATCACGACGGCGCGATGGATGTCATCAATCTCAAAATATCGAAGGTCGGTGGCCTGACGAAGGCGCGCCAGATCCGCGATCTCTGCGTGACACTGAACCTGCCGATGACGATCGAGGACAGCTGGGGCGGCGACATCATCACGGCGGCGATCGCCCACCTGGCGCATTCCACGCCGGAGTCGCTGCGATTCTCGGCGACCGACTTCAACAGCTATGTCACGGTCCGCAACGCGACGGGCGCCCCGCAGCGCGTGGCAGGCCGAATGCAGGCATCGGACGAACCGGGCCTCGGCATCGAACCGAATCTGGATGCCCTGGGTGGGCCCGTCGCCGTCTACGCGGCGTGACGATTCAGCTTCGCAACTCCGAGAATACGTGGGGCGAAGTCGCGCGAGGGTTCCACTGGCTGATCGCGGTGCTGATCCTCGCGCAGTTCGTCATCGGCAGTGTCGCGGAGGACATGAAGCTCACGCCGGCGAAACTCGACCTCTTCGTCTGGCACAAGTCGATCGGCGTCACGGTTCTTGTGCTTGCTTTGCTGCGACTGGCCTGGCGCCTCGGTAACCCGCCACCGGTAATGCCGGCTGGCACGCCGGCCTGGGAGCGCAGGCTCGCGTCGATTGCCCACTGGGTGCTGTACGCGCTGATATTTGCGGTGCCGGTGTCGGGCTGGTGGGTCAGCGACGCCTCTCGGGTGCCCTTCAAGGCCTTCTTTTTTTTGCCAATGCCCGATTTCATCGCAACCGATCGCGCCTTGCAGGAAACCGCCGCCGAAGTTCACGAGGTGCTGACGATGGGCTTGCTGGTTGTCGTCATCGCGCACATTGCCGCCGCATTGCGGCATCATTTCCTGTTGCGGGATGACGTGCTGCGCCGCATGCTGACGCGTCGGCACAGCAGGGACTGACCATGAAACGAATCGCCAGCTTATTGATTTCGATGTTGGCAGTATCGGCCGCGTTCGCCGACGAGTGGCGCATGCAGGGAGAGGGAGAACTCCTGTTCCAGCCCACCTGGGAAGGTGAGGCGTTGTCCGGCCGCTTCGGCGCATTCGATGTGCGGCTGGATACCCGCGACGGCGGCGTCGCCGGGGGCGAACTCGAAGTCGCCGTGAACCTCGCGAGTGCGGACATGGACGACCCCGATATCAACGAGGCCATCGTCGGTGCCGACTGGTTCGCCGTGAGTCAGCATCCCGTCGCGACGTACACGAGCGATTCGATCGAGCCTGGAGCGGACGGCGGCTACGTCGCCAAAGGTCATCTCGATCTGAAAGGCATCCGTCTACCGATAACCGTGCCATTCCAGTGGAGCGAGTCGGGCGGTCTTGGGGAAATGAGCGGCGTGGTCGTCATCGACCGCACGCGGTTCGGGGTCGGCAGCGGTGAATGGGAAAGTGGCGACACCATCGGCACGGAGGTTCGCGTCAGTTTCGATGTGAACCTCGAGCGACAATGAAATTGTGCGGCATTGGCAAATTCCTGCCGCCGCTTGTGCCGTTGGCGCTGCTCGCCGCCTGCGCACAGCCGGAATGGGTACCCGAAGACACGAGTGCGCCACCCCTCCCGGAGCGCATCTATCGCGACGCAGCGCGACAAGGCGAGGCGGTGTACCAGGTCGACCCGCAACGGTCGCGGGTATACATACGCACCGGGCGCGACGGCGCGATGAAGGCAGCCGGCCACGATCACGTGATTGCGAGCGCGGACGTGGAGGGATTGGTGCTACTCAGCGGTGACCCGGGCAAGTCGCGGGCCGACCTGCGCCTGCCGCTGCAGCAACTCATCGTGGACGACCCTGTCTACCGTGAGCAATTCGGGCTGGAGCCGGACCTCCCGAAGTCCGCGATCGAAGGCACGACCCGCAATATGCAGGACAAGGTGCTCGAGTCGAACCTGTTTCCCTGGGCCACGGCCAGCGTGCGATTGCGGTCGATGCAGGAAGCGCAGGCGGAACTCGGTGTTACCGTTAGCGTGCACGGTATGTCACTCGACTACATCGTACCGGCAGAGCTGAATATCGAACCGGAGTCGATCAGAGTCTCCGGATCGATGACCGTGCAGCACAGCGACTTCGGCCTGACGCCGTTCAGCGCTGCTGGCGGATTGCTTCGCGTTGCCGAAGACATCGAGATCGTTTTCGAAATCGTGGCATCGAACAGGGGATAGTGACATCAATAGCCGGTTTCACCGGCTTGCCACCAGGCGCCCGTGAATGGCTGGCACAGTCTGATAACGCTGTATAGTGTCGTCAACCGCCTTCACGAAAGGACGTGTAATGGAAGAAACGATGGCACCACTCGATCTCCTTGCGCGGCCCGAGCTGCTCGCGCTGGCCACGTTGGTGGGCGGGATCGTCATTGCGCGCCTGGCCAGCCTCGGCGTCGGCGCGCTGCTGGGTGCCATCGACCGGCGTGCGGCACGGCTGACGACGACGGAGGAAGGCCTGATTCCGCCCGGACTGGTCCGGCTGTCCCGCGTATTCGTATTCTGGCTGCTGGTTGCCGGCTCCGTGCTGCTGGCACTGCGGGTGATGGGCGTCGGCGACTTGCCGGATTTGCTGAATGCCGTACTCGGCTTCATGCCGAAACTGTTCGTCGCTTTCTCGATTATCGTTGCCGGCCATCTGCTGGGGTTGTTCGCTGCGCAAATGCTGGCACGACTGAGAGGGGGCTGGTCAGGCGAATCGGCTGCGCCACGCCTGCTGTATCTCGCGATCATGGTCGTCGCGGTCGTGATGGGCCTGCAACACGTCAATGTCGACATATCGTTCGTGACCCGGCTGGTGCTCATCCTCGTCGGCACGGTCAGCGCCGGCCTGATGCTTGCTTTCAGCCTGGGGGCGCGTCAGCACGTCGCCAATCTTCTCGCGCGGCGGGAGTTGTCCCGACTCGCCATTGGTGAACGCGTCAGGATTGACGGCATCGAAGGCAACATCGTCGACATCCACAACACCGGCATCGATATTGCGACCGAAGAAGGTATCGCGTCCGTGCCGGCGGCACGTCTTGCCGAAGATGGCATTCTTCGCATGCCACGGGTAGCAGAAGATGACTGAAGCCGATCCCGTCATGGCCGATTTCGCGGAGCAGTTCCCCGACTCCTTCGCGCGTGCTCTGCGGCAGGGGAGTGACGAACAGATTTCGGCTGTCTTCATGTCACTGCCGACCGAGGCGATCGCGGCGATTGCCGCGCGCTTGCCCGCAGCCCGGCTGCGGGCATTGCTCGACTCCGAAGAGCACTCGCCTCAGACCTGGCTCGAAGACGCACCCTTTGACGACGCGATCATGCTGCTGAGCCGAATGCGCCGCGAACGACGCATCGCTCTGATTGCTAAATTGGGGAATCGCAAGCTACAGCGGCGGCTTATGCGGCACCAGCAATATCCCAGGCATAGCTCCGGGTTCTATGTGGAGGACGTGTTCCTGCGCATCGACATCGATACGCCGGTAAGCGAGGCGATCAACGAGCTGCGCAATGTCGATCAGGACGAGCTGCCTCTCATAGTCGTTGTCGATGCCGCCGGGCGATACGCCGGCGTGCTGAAGCCATGGCAATTGATGAGCAAACGCCTTTCCAGCCAGCGGCTGAGTGAGCACGTCGAACACATCCTGCCGATTGCGCCGGAAACACCGGTCGTTGCTGCCGCCGAGCACGAAGGCTGGCTGGAACACAACTGGTTGCCTGTCGTCGACAACAAGCAGCGAATTCTCGGTGCACTGTCGCGCGCCTCGGTGTTGCGCGCCGCAAGCCGGGTGTCGCCATCGCGACAGGGTACAACTATCCTCCTGCTGGAACTCGCCGACGGCATTACGCATACGCTCGGCGAGATCCTCGAAGCTGTGCTTGGCAAGCGGCCCACATGACGGCGCTCGCAGGCATTCTCAAGGAAGCGTACCTTGCGGAAAGGCCCATCGATGCCGCGCGCCTGATCGAGTCATTGAAGCCAGGGCAACTGCCGGGCCTGTTTGACGGCGTGAAGCCCGCCACACTGGCGACCTGCCTCGACTATCTGACAACCGGGCACGCCGCGGCGGTATTCCGGTCGCTCGATGCGAATCAGCAGAATGGTGTGCTGCGTGAGGCACCGCCGCGGCTCGCGGTCGCGCTGCTCGAAGCCATGCCGGGCAAGGATCGGGATGCGCTGCTCGCGTCCCTGCCGCGCGCAATTCGAAGCGACCTGCTTCGCCTGCAGAAATTTGACGAGGGCTCGGCGGGCCGGCTGCTCGATCGCCCGTACGACACGATCCGCACCGACATGACCGTTGCCGAAGCGCTCGAGACGCTGCGCCGTTCGGGGGCGAAACGGATGCGGTTCGTTTACGTCGTGGATCGCGCCAACAAACTCGTCGGCAAAGTCGATATGCAGTCGATGGCAATGGCCGACGCTGACACCCAACTCGTCGACCTGCTGGAATCGCTCGAAGGCAGTGTTTCCGTCACGTCGCCGCGCAAGGAAGTCGTCGAACAACTCGAGCGCTATCGGGTCGACTCGCTGCCGGTGATCGATGTCGAGGGCCGGCTGCTGGGTATCGTCCGTTACCAGCGCCTGTTCGAAGCCATCGAGAGCGTGGCGATGGCCGATATGCAGAAGATGGTGGGTGCGAGCGAAGATGAGCGGGCCCTGTCGAGCGCGATGTTCTCTGTCAGGAAGCGGCTGCCGTGGCTGCACATCAACCTGTTGACAGCATTCCTCGCGGCCGCGGTGGTCGGCGTGTTCGAAAGCCTGATTGCACAGTTCACGGCCCTGGCGGTGCTGTTGCCCGTGGTGGCCGGACAGTCAGGCAATGCCGGCTCGCAGGCACTCGCCGTCACGATGCGCGGGCTCGCGCTGCGGGAAATCGGCACCCGGGAATGGCGCCCCGTGCTCAGCAAGGAGATTCGCGTCGGGATCGTTGACGGGCTCGCGCTTGCCCTGACATGCGGCGCCGCTGTCTGGCTGTGGAGCCAGTCCGTGGGGCTCGCCCTCGTGATCGCCGTCGCGATGGTCATGTCCATGGTGGCGGCCGGTATTTCCGGTGCACTGGTGCCGATTGTCCTGACCCGGCTCGGCCAGGATCCGGCGACGGCGTCATCCATCATCCTGACGACGGTCACCGATGTGGCCGGCTTTGTCTCCTTCCTGGGCACTGCAACAATGCTATCGTTCATGCTGTGAGGGGACAGTGACTTCAAGTGCCAGGCTTTCCGGCCTGGCACTTGAAGTCACTGTCCCTATTTGCGCCGATGCGGATGGTAACCTACATTGCTGCGATGGCTGATGCCGGTACAAATAATTCAAGCCAGCGTGGGATAGTGCCCGGCTCAGGGCGGCGGCGTTCGCCCGCGTTTCACAAGGGGCGCCAGCTCGAGCCCGCGGCGAGGGAACAGATTGCTGCGCTGCTCGGCGACCGGCCGCGGGATCGTGACCTGTTGATCGAGTATCTACACCTCATTCAGGACAAATACGGATGCCTGGGCGCCGCGCACCTGCAGGCGCTCACGGCGGAGATGCGGCTGTCCATGGCCGAGGTCTACGAAGTCGCGTCCTTTTACGCGCACTTCGACATCGTCCTCGACGGCGAGACGCCGCCGCCGCCGGTCACGGTGCGTGTATGCGACAGCCTGACCTGTGCGTTTTCCGGCGGCGACGCGTTGCTCGAATCGCTCCCCGCCGAACTCGGCACGAATGTGCGCGTCGTGCGGGCGCCGTGCATGGGGCGCTGTGACACGGCGCCGGTGGCGGAGGTGGGGCACCGCCACGTCGACCATGCCGATAACGGTATGGTTGCCGCAGTCGTACATAGCGGCAAGCATCATCCCGAAGTTCCGGAACACATCCGCTTCGATGCGTACGTAAAAGACGGCGGCTACACGCTGCTGCGCAACTGCCTGGACGGCACCCGCTCGGTCGACGACGTGATCCGCGCGATGGAGGACTCGCGGCTCCGCGGTCTTGGCGGCGCGGGGTTTCCCGCCGGGCGCAAGTGGCATTTCGTGCGCCAGGAAGACGGGCCGAGGCTGATGGCGGTCAACGCCGACGAGGGCGAGCCCGGCACGTTCAAGGATCGCTACCACCTGGAGCGTGATCCGCACCGCTTCCTCGAGGGCATGCTGGTCGCGGCGTGGGCCGTTGACGCCGAGTCGATCTACATCTATCTGCGCGACGAATACCCGGCGATACGCAAGATACTCCTCGAGGCCGTCGCGGACCTGGAACGCGAAGGACTTAACGGTGATCGCGCGATCCACCTGCGCCGCGGTGCGGGCGCCTATATCTGCGGTGAAGAATCCGCGATGATCGAGAGCATCGAGGGCAAGCGCGGATTGCCGCGCCACAAGCCGCCGTACCCCAGCCAGGCAGGCCTGTTCGGGCGGCCGACACTCGTGCACAACGTCGAAACGCTGTACTGGGTGCGCGACATCCTCGAGCGGGGCCCGGACTGGTTCTCCGGCGAGGGCCGCAACGGGCGCAAGGGGCGCCGTAGCTTTTCCGTCTCCGGAAGGGTGAAGGAACCCGGCGTGAAATTTGCCCCGGCCGGCATCACGGCGCAGGAACTGATCGACGAGTATTGTGGCGGCATGGCGGACGGACATGCCTTCAAGGCCTATCTTCCAGGCGGCGCATCGGGCGGCATATTGCCCGCAAGCATGGCGGACATCCCGCTCGACTTCGATACCCTGGAAGAGCACGGCGGCTTCATCGGCTCTGCGGCCGTGGTCGTGTTGTCGGACAAGGACAGCATCAGGGATGCAGCCCTGAATCTCATGCGCTTCTTCGAGGACGAGAGTTGCGGCCAGTGCACGCCGTGCCGTGTCGGCACCGAGAAGGCAGTGAAGCTGATGTCTGCGCCGGCGTGGGATGAAAAACTGCTGGTAGAACTCAGCGCCGCGATGGCCTCGGCCTCGATCTGCGGGCTCGGACAGGCTGCACCGAATCCGTTGCTGTGTCTTCTCAAGTATTTTCCGGAGGAGACGTCGTGACCCAAAAGATCACTTTCACCCTGGACGGCAGGCAGGTCGAGGCGTCACCGGACGAAACCATCTGGCAGGTGGCGCAGCGCCAGGGCACCGTGATCCCGCATCTCTGCTACGCGCCCGAGCCCGGTTACCGCGCGGACGGCAACTGCCGCGCCTGCATGGTCGAGATCAAGGGCGAGCGCGTGCTTGCTGCCTCCTGCATCCGCAAACCCGTGCAGGACATGGTCGTGAACACCACTTCGGACGAAGCGAAAAGCGCCCGCCGCATGGTCATGGAAATGCTGGTCGCGGACCAGCCTTCACGGGGATCGGCGCCCGATCCCGAGTCGAAGTTCTGGGCCTGGGCCGATGCGATGGGCGTGACGGACAGCCGTTTTCCAGCGCGGGCGAAAATCGACAGCGATTCCAGCCACGTCGCGATCGCGGTGAACCTGGATGCCTGCATTCACTGCAATCTCTGCGTGCGCGCCTGCCGCGAGGTGCAGGTGAACGACGTCATCGGAATGGCGCACCGCGGTCACGGCGCGAAGATCGTGTTCGACTTCGACGACCCGATGGGGGATTCGACCTGTGTCGCCTGCGGTGAATGTGTGCAGGCCTGCCCGACCGGCGCATTGATGGAAGCGAACCTCCTGGACGAGGCCGGTACGCGCCGCGAATTCGAAGATCGCCAGGTCGATACGGTATGCCCCTATTGCGGTGTCGGCTGCCAGACCCGCGCGTACGTCAAGGACGACAGGATCCTCTACGTCGACGGTCGTAACGGCCCGGCGAACGAACAGCGCCTGTGCGTGAAGGGCCGTTTCGGTTTCGACTACATCACCCACCCGCAGCGCCTGACGCAGCCACTGCTGCGCCGCGACGACGCACCCAAGGACGGTGCGCTCGCGCTCGACCCGGCGAACCCATGGACGCACTTCCGGGAGGCGAGCTGGGACGAGGCTCTCGACCGGGCGGCAGCGGGATTGAAGAAGGTGCTCGATGAGAACGGCCCGTCCGGCCTGGCCGGCTTCGGCTCGGCAAAGGGTTCGAACGAGGAGGCGTATCTCTTCCAGAAGCTGGTGCGTACCGGATTCGGCACCAACAACGTCGATCACTGCACGCGGCTTTGCCATGCGTCATCGGTTGCAGCGCTCATGGAGGGCATCGGTTCGGGTGCCGTCACCGCGCCGTTCACCGCGGCAGAAGACGCCGACTGCATTATCGTTATCGGCGCGCGTCCGGAGCAGAACCATCCCGTCGCCGCCACGTATCTGAAAAACAGGGCGAAGCAGGGTGCGAAACTTATCGTCGCCGATCCGCGCGGCCAGGGCCTGGGTCGCCATGCTGCGTACAACCTGCAGTTCAAGGCCGGCACGGACGTGGCGTTGCTGAACGCAATGATCCACACGATTCTCGACGAGGAGCTGCACGACCCGGGCTACGTGCAGGCCCACACCGAGGGATTCGAGGAACTCGCCGAGCGGGTCAAGGCGTTTCCGCCCGAGAAGATGGCGGCGGTATGCGGCATCGAGGCGGAGACGATTCGCGAGGTGGCGCGCCTCTACGCCGGCTCGGAAAATTCGATCATCTTCTGGGGCATGGGCATCTCGCAATCGGTGCACGGCACCGACAATGCCCGCGGCCTGATCGCGCTGGCGCTCGTCACCGGGCACGTCGGCCGCCCCGGAACCGGCCTGCATCCGCTGCGCGGCCAGAACAACGTGCAGGGCGCGTCAGATGCCGGGCTGATCCCGATGTTCTACCCCGACTACAAGTCGGTGGAGGATGACGGCAACCGCAAGCGGTACGAGGATTTCTGGGGAACGGCGCTCGATCCGAAGCGCGGCCTCACCGTCGTCGAGATCGTGAACGCAATCCACGCCGGCGATATCAGGGCCATGTATATCCTCGGCGAGAACCCGGCAATGTCGGATCCGGACCAGGCGCATGCCCGCGCGGCGCTTGCGAAGCTCGAGCATCTCGTGGTGCAGGACATCTTCCTCACCGAGACGTCGTGGCAGGCGGATGTCGTGCTGCCGGCGTCGGCGCACCCGGAGAAGACCGGCACGTTCACCAATACCAACCGGCAGATCCAGTTCGCGCGTGAAGTCGTGCCGATGCCCGGTGAGGCGCGCCAGGACTGGTGGGTTACACAGGAGATAGCGCGGCGCATGGGGCTCGACTGGAATTACAGTCACCCGCGAGACGTCTTCGCGGAGATGGCCGAGATTATGCCGTCGCTCGCCAACATCACCTGGGAGCGGCTCGAGCGCGAGGACGCGGTGACCTACCCCTGCGATGCGCCGGACGAACCGGGCAACGACATCATCTTCGCTGCGGGCTTCCCGACAAAGACCGGCCGCGCCAGGATCGTCCCGACCGAGCTCACGCCGCCGGACGAGATGCCGGATCAGGATTACCCGATGATCCTGACGACCGGGCGCATGCTCGAACACTGGCATACAGGCGCGATGACGCGACGGGCGGAAACGCTGGATGAGCTGGAGCCGGAAGCCGTGGCCTGCCTGTCGCCGCGTGACATCGAGCGGCTGCAACTCGAGCCCGGGAAATTCATTCGCGTATCAACAAGGCGCGGGTCGATTACGCTGCGCGTGCGCCTCGACCGCGAGGTGGCGGACGGCATGGTGTTCATTCCGTTCTGCTATACCGAAGCCGCCGCGAACCTGCTGACGAACCCGAAACTCGACCCCTTCGGCAAGATTCCCGAGTTCAAGTTCTGCGC
>CBFHSG010000013.1:0-9998 GCA_965658465.1 Woeseiaceae bacterium
AAGCCGCTCATGACATCTCCTTCGACAGGAAAATCCGATTATACTGGGCGCGTAGTTTTCACACAGCCTAGACCCAATCCGGACATTGGTATACTTCCGGTCTACGTTCAGACCAAGTCCAATTTAGGTACATTCCCGAATTGACGCGATTCGTGTACGAGCGGATAAAGCATAGTTACATCCGATAAAGGCAAAACCAGCCAAAGCTGGTGACGCAAAGCCACGGGTCCTCGCTTCCTCCGAGAAGCCATGGATGACTCCCCGAAGGGCCCCAAGATCGCCGGGCTGCCCACATTCGCACGACTGCGATTCAATCAACTTAAAAAGGGGAGACGACATGAAATTGCCACTCATATCTTTCGTTTGTGCATGTCTAATATTGTCCGCTGCGGCCCAAGCGGGTGAGATCACTCTCAATCAGCGGTACTCCGGTAACAGCCTGCCAACCATGGTTGATACGAACGGTGACGGGAGGACTGCAAGTCACGGGAATTTCTATGTGCGAGGGGGGCCGGGCCAAGCAACAGTGGACTCATTTAACGAATTCACCGATTTCGCGCCTTATTTCGTCGACGGTTGCGATCTGCGGGCGGGACTTGTTGCCCAGACGTATGTCGAGACATTTCAAGACGGGTCCATGCTCTTTTACCAGGCTACAGAAGCATTTCTCTGCCTCAACCTTTCGACTTTCGTAGTCGATTTTGAGGCAAGAGGGGTAATAACCGGTGGTACCGGACGTTTTGCAGGCGCATCCGGAACGTGGGTTAATGTCGGTCAGGGATTCTCTGCCGGTGTGGAAATGAACGCTTATGAAGGAACCCTCAAGGGAACCGTTGTGGTTCCATAATCACGAGGTAGATTACAGCGACGACTGGAAAGAGCCGATCTTATTATCGACAGGCCCCGCTTTGGCGGGGCCTTTTTCGTCGTGCCAACGAGCCGCTATTAGCCGCTGTTCTGTTATGGGTCGTGGTTGTCATCCCTCCTAATCCTTGGCTACTCTAAGTAAAATCCACTATTGAGAGCAGCGTAGACTGCCTCCACATAAAACTGGTTGAAAAAGGCAAATCTGCCAAAAGACAGAGACGCAAAGCCACGGGTCCTCGCTTCCTTCGAGTATCCTCCGTCCACTCCCCGAAGGACCCAAGATCGCCGGGCTGCCGCATGAAGAGGTTGGCAACTCTTAGGAGGAGAGACAATATGATTTCCACAACTATCAGATTTGTGCTGTCAGCAGCCGCGTTGCTAGCGTTTTCACCGGCGGTATTGGCTCAGACACCGGATGGCGAAACGCCCGCAATGGAAGAATCCTGCATTAAATATGAGGGTCAAGGCGCGAGACACGGGCTGTGCATAGCATTTTGTGAAGCTCAAGATTGTAAAGGCAAGATGAAATACGAGGATCCGTCATGCGACCGCATTGTCGATAATTTCGTCAAGTATTCAGTAAAGGGGGGATACGCGAAGGGGAGCAAACCCGCTCGTATCGACTGCACACAGACGGCTTGCTCTAAGGAGGATGAGGCCTATTGCAATGCTAGAGAGGTCTCGCTTCTGAACCCCGAAACCAAAGAATGTCAGTCATTTTGCACTGTCTCATTTGAAGGATTTTCGGATACGAACCCACCGCTACCTATTTGCGAAAAGATAAAGCTCCCGGAATGGAATAAGTGCGTAATTGAGGAGCCTATCTAGACATAGGATGGTGACCTCGCACGATAAGAGTGTGCGATAGGCACTTTGAGATGACGTTACCAACGACCCCGCTTCGGTGGGGTCTTTTTTTGTCAGCCAACTGGCCTGGCCCCAGAAAATCGGGTCAATTGATAAGGCTCACCATCGGCTCTTCTTGGCCGCCTACTGAAGTTTTTGAGAATGCGACGCAAAGGACAGCTCTCCTAAAGAGCCGCCGCTCGCATCGGATGTTTACCCAAAGGGCACGCCGTCAGCGGAAACACCACTAAAGGGCCGGTATACTTCGCCTAGGAGTCGGTCGTCGCTATTGCTGGCGGCCGGCGGTTGATGGCCCGAAACTGCCGGTCAGTTTGGGCTATTGAAGTTGGAACCACCAGTTGTGCCGTCGGCTCGTTTTAGTAGCCGAGACATCGAGGGTGCAGGCATGTCTCCGAAGAAGATACGTCACGACACTAAGGCTGGGGATAGGATTGTTGAGATGGCTCGGCGCCAGAGCGCGGAACGCGAGAAGGGCTACCGGGCGCAGGCTCTGAAGCTATACCCGAAGATATGCGCGCGTTGTGGCCGTGAGTTTAGCGGCGAAAATCTGCGGGAGCTCACGGTTCATCACAAGGACCATAATCATGACAATAATCCAAAGGACGGCAGTAACTGGGAGCTGCTCTGTCTTTATTGTCATGACAATGAGCATGCGCGTTATCAGATTACCGAGGGAAGCCCTGCTGTTGTGCCAGGCGAAGGATCGGAGCCTCTATCTACCCATACACCATTCGCTGGCCTTCGGACATTGCTGAAACGGCAGCCGTGACTGTTGGCCTCGAACGAAACAATCGCTCATGGCCGATTTGAGCCGGTTTCCGGGTAACTGAGTGAACGGCTGCTTGTTGCAAGAGCCGCCGCTCGCATGGGTTGCTTCAGCGGAAACACCATCGAAGGGCCGGTATATTTTGCATAGGAGTCCGTTGTCGCGATTGTTGATGGCCGGCGGTTGATGATCCATCACGGACGCGCGGTATTTTGGGTTCATTCTGGGTCATGGGTTACAGCAATCAACAAGATTACTTCTAGAGAGATCGAATTGACCACATGAACTTGTTCGAGTTTTTGATGATCCTCTTTGATCCTGCGCGCAAGCCTTGGCCTGGTTTGGCCGCGCTGAGCTGCGCCAGGAGGTGTTTCATGGGGATCGCACTACCTCCTCGTATCTGCGATACGAAATCAGTCCTAGCTCGCAAATGAAAAATCGACGAGTTTCAGAACGGAGATTTTCAACAGAATAGTCCGCATTGGAGCCTGTCGTCGCAATGAGTGCCGACAGGCAGTTGATGAACCCAGACCGGACCTTAGTATTTCCGCTATCTAAACTCAGACTAATCCAGTTTAAGTACATCCCAGAATTGACACTGCTAGACATAGGCGGACAATCCATACCGCGATAAAGGCAAATCCAGGGAAAGCTGGAGACGCAAAGCCACGGGTCCTCGCTTCCTCCGTCACGCCTTCTGCGACGCGACGAAGGACCCCAAGATCGCCGGGCTTCCGCTGCAATGGGTATGCGCCTCTGATCTTGTCGTGAGCAAAGACCGGGCGGCGCAAGAAGGAGCTTACATTGAGGAGACCTTCATGAAGAACATCGCAACGTTTCTCTTGAGTATAGGCCTGTTACTGCTTTCGCTTCCTGCCCTTTCGGGCCCTCCCGCCGACGCGGGCGTCAAGCGCACAGACATTCTCGGAGAGGATGATTGGGCAATATCGAACCCAATATCGTTAGGTACGATTACGTGCCCCGGCGGCGAACTGGCCTTCGACACAGTCGGTATGCCGTTTTGTGCGAACTCGAACACCGGTCGCCTGCACTATCGCGACGCGGTCTTCTGGGGCTGCGTAACTGCGAGCGATTCTCGTATGACCGGTATCGCCTTCTACGAAATTTGGGGAAACTGGGATGCCGAATCCACGGGGCCAGTGGGCGGGACGTGGACAATCGTGCCATCGAGCGTTATCGGTGAAGATTATACGTGCAATCGGCTCGGGCCGTTTCCTGAAGAATTGGTAGCCAACGCCAGTGAATACTGGTTTGGCACGTGGAATGGCAAACGCAGTTACCAGGAATTCGCGGAGATGGGATTCTGGGTTGGCGAATTCAGGCTCGTAGGCAAGGGCTACGGTGAAACACTTGAAGGCCTGCACTTCATGGGCGAAGAGGTCGTCCCGACGTACACGCCGTTCCCCGTTCCGTATGAGTTCCTGCCGCCTGAATTCGGACTGTACGACGTAGCTGAGGGAACTCTTACAGGCACAATCACGGAGTGACTGTCAGGTCTCTGCCACCAGAAGGGCTGCAAAAGCTTTGCGGCCCTTCTTTGCCGATGCGCGTCTGACCAGCACAGGCCTATCGTCAGCTTTGGTCTGAAGCCAGAACGAGGGGTCGAGCCGATTTCTCACGATCAATTGTCTACGGATTGATCTCTATATGTTTCCGCTTCTGGCCGGAACCAGCCGCTTACTTCAGTTGAGCTACAATGACGGCGACTAACTAATAGCAGCCGTTCAACTCGGTGGGAGGGAGCTCAATGTTTTCACAGCCAGGACTGATACTAATGGGGCTGTTTCTTGTCGTCGAGGGCGTTCGGGACGGTGACTATTTGCATCTCGGAATCGGCTTTCTAGTGGCTGTACTTGCCGCGAGCACGCTCTACAAATTGAAGACAGGAAACTAACCGCAAGCCGTATTCGGTCGGAACTCCCAGCGGCCGCTCCTGGCCGTACTGCGCCTGTCGCCCTAGTTCAGCGTGAATGGCCGCTACGCCCTCGGAAGCTGCCGGCCAGGATTTTCAGGCTATACTTTCCGCCTGTGGCCCTTTGCAGCCCTTCGATAATCAACAGCCTATGAAAAGAAATCGTCTTCGAATTGGGGTTGGACTGATAGCGTCTGTCGCCATTTTTCTGTTGTTAGATCGGTCTATCCCCTTCGCCTCAACAGAATTATCTGTTGCGCTGGGACGAATGTCGCTGCTTGCCTTGGTGTCTTTCGCAATATGAGGATGGATCGCAAAAAGTGATTTCGTCTTTCCTGCGGCGGTATTGGCTACTCTCACTTGGTTGGCAGTTACAGGTTATTCAGTCTACCTCGGCTCCATCACTGGAAGTCCGCTATGGGACTACATAGTTTGGAGTCTACCCAGCAGTGTTCTGATTCCGGCTGTCGCCTTGGGTGCGAAGATAGGAACAATTGCCTCAATTAGGCTGGATTCGTTAAACGTCGTATAGCGTCAAGGACTGCTTCTAGCCGTTCTGAGACGATAGCCAAGAATTGAACTGACTGGGGCCAGGTACCCAGGGGCCGGCAGGAAACTCTCCAGATCACCGGCTCAGAGCGGCCCCGAGCAGTCGGTGAAACCACAGACGACGACTATGGACTTGCAGATCAGTCCACTCATTCAGCCTATTCGCAGTCCAGTCCGCGGCTATGCATGAATTACGTGCCATCGGGCCATTGTGCATCGGTCAAGCTAATCCGCCGCGACGCCAATTTCTGTGGAGCACCAACCCTAGAAATGGTAGCGAACGTCGAGTACTGCATAGTGCAGCCATCCGAAGCTGTAGACGTCATCGGTGTCGGCGCCGCCTTCGAGCGTGCGGTAACCGCCTCCGATGCGCCAGTTATCAGTGACCGCATAGTCAAGCTTGAGCGCAATGTCGAAGAGCCTTCCAGGTCCGCCGGCGAGACCATCGAAGTCGAAACGCAGCATCCAACGTTCGGCAAAAAGATAGTCGCTCGACAGATGCAGCGTTGGCACGAAGCCGACGTTATCGTCGTTGGCTTGAAGGTCACCCTGCCTGAGCTCGACGTTGGCATCGCGAACCACGGCTGTAAAACCGATTCGCCAGCGCAAGCTGGGTCTATCGACGAAGGTGTATCGGTAAGTGAATTTGTACGTGTTGAACTTGTAGGCCCCTTCTGTGGGACCAGCGGGAAAGGCCTCTCCCGCGAATTGCGTATCTTCCGGCAGGTCACCGGTTCCCGACACCTCAAGCGGCGCGAGAACCATGCGCAAACCGTGCTTGTCGTTGATATTCCAGTGACCGTCGAGTCGCCCGAAGAAATTCGGGCCCGATCCCGTTATCTTCGTCATATCGAATTCAGTGCCCGTGTCGCTCGGGATGCGAATGTCGTTTCTCGAAAACCATACACCCCCGGTCTCGAGGCCAATACCGAAAGGCTGATCGTCGGGGCCGGTCTGTCCCCAGGTTGGCACGCCCGGCAAGAGTAACGCGGATAGCAAGAGTATTTGGTTTCGCACGTACGCTCCTCGCGTTCGGTTAAGCACCTTCAGGAATTATCGGCATCACCGTCATGGCGTCTGGGATGTCGAGGCCAGAAATACCCTTCATAAACGGGCATGAAGTCTTATTGTGCGGCTTTCAAGCTCCCATCGGAAATCTGGTCTGTACTGTCCTTTAAGGGCTTTTGTAAACATTGATTCTCGTGACCGGCAGGCAAGGGGTCATAGCCCATTATTCTACCTTAGAGCAGGCGACCGTCTCCTTTCGGTAGCGGCGCCCACGAGTGGGGAACAAACGGAAGCGGCGAATGGCCTCGCCACCCTGTCTCGCACTATGATGCCCTTCTCCAGCATAATGTCGGCTTCGAATGCGTTTCGCCACTTAACCGGAACCAAACTTGCAGTCAAACTTCCTTTGTTCAGTTCGCGGTCTGCGCTTCGCAGTCGCCGTGATATTTGCAGGCGCGCTGGCAGCGTGCAAGGTCCATTCCATGGAGCCATCTAACGAAGTGATTCTTGAGGTCAACAGTTATCGCGTGCCTTGCGTCGGCGTAGCGCCAATGAGTTGTTTGCAGGTCAGGCGCGACGATCAGCCTGACGGCAAGTGGCAGAATTTTTACTCAGAAATACGGGGCTTCGAATACAGGCCCGGCTACCTCTATCGGCTGCGCGTTCGCGAAACACCACTGCCACCGGAGCAGGTGCCCGCGGATGCGTCGTCGATTCAGTTCGACCTGGTTGAGGTCATCGACAAGATGCCGGATCCGCGTCTGGCAATCCATGACATCTGGGCCCTGTTGCAAATAGGCGATCCCGGCAGCGGCGACTACGGCCCGGATAGTGTGCCGGAGCACCCTTATATCGAGTTCAATGTCACGCGCAGCGCTTACCTTGGCAACACGGGCTGCGGCGAGTTCAGCGGCAAAATCTTGCACATCGGCCCGCAGGAGCTGCAGCTTGGTCCAATGACGAGCGGAACCGCCCAGCCGGATTGCGACGATGGCAGCGTAACGGCTCGTTGGTCAGCAGCTCTGGAGAACGTTGCGAGCTGGCATCGCAATGACTTGACGCTTAAGCTGCTGGACGGCAACGGCTCAGAAGTCCTCAGGTTTCGCAAGATTGACTAGCATGACAAATGGAGAATTGTGTGCGACTTTCATTCCGGACGGCGTTCATTGCGCTGCTATTGATCAACCCTGTTTCCGCGATGGCTTCGGACCTCACATCTGAATCGCTCGACGGCAGTGCCTGGGTTCTGAAGGCGTTGCCACCCGAGGATCTTCTCGAAGAGCTGAGTATCACGCTCGCATTCGAGGACGGGCAGCTGGCCGGCACCGACGGCTGCAACCGGTTTCGTGGGACTTACTCCTTCGAGGACGATGGCATCCGCATCGGCCAGCTGGCCGGCACGATGATGGCCTGCCCGGACCCGATCATGCAGCAGGCATCGAGATTCACCGATGCGCTTCAACGCGCACGCGGCGGCAGGCTTGAGGATGGCGACTTGCTGCTCGTCGACGAGGATGGCGAGCTCCTCGCACGCTTCAATGCCCGGTCGCAGGACCTTGCCAGCACACAATGGACCGTCACCGGTTACAACAATGGCCGCAAGGCTGTCGTCGGCACAGCCAGTGAAACTTCGTTGACGCTGGAATTTGACGATGCTGGCGGTCTTGCCGGATCGGCGGGGTGCAACCGCTATCATTCAAGTTACTCCGCCGATGGCCGAGCGATCAGTATCGGCAAACCTGCGTCAACCAGGAAACTGTGTCCGGGGGACATCATGACCCAGGAAACACGCTTCCTGAAGGCCCTCGAACGCGGCACTGTCTATCGTATCGAGGGCGATCGGCTGGAGCTGCGTGACGACAAAGGTTCATTGCAAGTGTCGGCCCGCCAGTCCAGGTAAGCGCCAGCAACACTAAGTAATAACGCTCGCCAACCTGAGGCCAACCAGGACAGCCTGGACACCTAGCGCGGCCTGCAACACGCCGAGTACTGCGCCAAGGACGGCAAAGATCGGCGCGATGTAGGCGGATGTGGCGATTCGATGCGCATTCAGCATGACAATCAGGTTTAGCAGCATGATGCCGCCAAGCATGGCCAGGATTGGTTCGATCGGCACAGCAGCGGGACGTGAGGTCAGAACGAGAATAACCACCGCGACACCAAACGGAGATACCACGTAGGGAAATGCCAGGTTGAAGGCCATCCTGCGCACCGATACCTGGGGGGCAGCAGCAACCTTTCTACTGTCGTCGAGTGGCTGGTACTTATCTCGAATCGAGTCCAGCGCAATTAGAAACAGGATTATACCGGCGGCGATGAGTAACGCCCCGGTGGAGATACCCCAGTTGTGCAGCACTCGCACACCGATTGTTGCGGCGATGAGAATAGAGAGTAGAGAGATGCCGGTCGTCGCCAGGGCCACTCTTCGTCGCGTCGCGGTCTCCAGAGTAGCGGTGTTGCGAGCGAAAGGACCGATAACCGCCTTGGGACCCAGCGTCAGAAAGAAAAATGTAAATATCTTGCTGAGGCCGAGGGCCAACGTCGCGTCGCCATCAATCGCCAGCGCATGTCGCGGTGCAACAAGCAGCAGACAAACAACGACACCAACAGCTATCGGGCCTGGCAGAGCACGCCGCAACGCCCCTAACCTCGACCGAAGCCAAACTTGAAACCGAATCCCAGGGCAGCAATCGGCGGCACAATTGCGGCCAGGTACTGTTTCATCGTACTGAGTTGCTCACCTGCCCAACTGGACCCCGCGCTCAGCCAGTCCTTTACGATCGAAACATCAGCACCAAAGTGACCGAGCAGAAACACGGCTCCAGCCAAACCACCGGCAATCAGCAGCGCTGTCCCCAAAGCGTTGCGGGCAAATCGACCCAGCAGGAACCCCAGAAAGAACCCGGGCAGCAGGGGCACTACAAACGATGCTACACGAGGTACCAGATCTTCCATCTTGCCGTCACTCCGAGTTCGCCAGATCAGCGGGGATTGTAAGCAGAAAGTGGACCGATAGTGAATTCGTAGCAACAATCCAAGCCAACTCAGTCCTGGTGGCAGAGCGATTCCATGTTCAGCGAATGGGTTGCCAGGGGCTTGAGGCCGCACGCAAAGCGCATCGAAAGGGCCCGAGCAGAGGCGCAGGATCGATAGTTAGACGAGGCTCGCGAGAAACAGGCACTATATTCTTTCGTGCCACATTTCGAGGAGAACCTGTCGAATGCCCGTTGAACTCAAAGTACTCGGATACGCTGCCCTGCTGCAGTTCGTGCAGTTCATCATCATGGCGATACCGGTAAACTGGCAACTCGGCGTCGCTTACACAGGCGGCAATCGCGATGAGCAAAAACAGGCGACCGGTGTTGCTGGCCGGCTGAAGCGAGCGCTAGACAACCACTTCGAAGGGCTGATCCTGTTCACCATCGCTGTGCTGGTCGTCACCCTTGGCGAGGCCAGCAGCCAGCTGACCGAATACTGTGCCTGGGCATATCTCTGGGCACGCATTCTGTATGTGCCTGCCTACGCTTCCGGGGTCTACCTTGTGCGGTCGCTGATCTGGAGCGTCGGCTTTATCGCGACGGCCGTCATGCTGATAGCGGCGCTCGCCTGATAGCCTGGAGGATGCGGCGGGACCGTTATAGCGTTACAGGGTGATTCCACCTCAACCGCTCATCCCCGGATCGCGCCCATCCGCCGCACCAGCTCGTGCGCATGACCTGCGGCTCACGGCCCTCAGGACCGGGGAATGCTTACGGCGTCTGCAACGATTTCGTAAACCTTGCCTGCCTGGATGGTGTCGCTGCCCGCATCCTCGCGAAAGTGTGCGGCCTGCTTCTCGGACAGCACCCGTTCGACCAGCGTGCCGGTGAGCGTCACCGTCTTGCCGCTCGTGTCGGTGGGAACGAAGAAGGAGTAGTCCCTGAACGAAATACGGACTGCCCGGTCACCGGCAGACGCGATCATGAAGCAGCCTTTCTTCTGGCAGACCTGCGAGATCCTCGCTTCCAC
>CBFHSG010000013.1:10095-14445 GCA_965658465.1 Woeseiaceae bacterium
ACCCGAACGGACGTATCGAGGTAGTCGGCGGGGTTGTCGAGAAGGGTTTGCAGTGATGCCGACCGGGCATCTGCGTCGAGCGGCGCGCCGAATACCTCGGCGTCGTCCGTAACCTCTACAGGCTCCGATAAGCGAGTGACTTCTGCGACGGCCGCCTGGGCGAAGAGGAAAAGAACCGCAAAAGCGATGGAGGAAGCTGCGCTGCGTATGTTCATAGTCAAAATCCACTTGGGAGTACAGTAAAAGCTGTCAGCAGTATACCGAAGCCGGCTGTCCGTCGCCGCAACAGGCTAAAATATGTGCATGCCTGGCACCGATCCGGGTTCAGCGTACCCGGCAATGGAAGCGCGTGCCCTTTGGCCACTCCACCATGGCCTCGTCGCCCTTCGTCCAGAACGTGACGCCGCCGTCGCCCGCGTACTTTGCGCCCGATGCGGCACGCACCTGCCGTGCGACCACTAACGCGTCGCCTCGTCCAAGACGCACCGTTGGCGGCTCGCCTGGAACGAAAGCTGCCACGATTGTTGAGTTGTCCTCGCACGCGAAGAAAACCGGGTTGTCGGCATCGACGATGACCGAGAAGCCGTCGAAACGATACTCGCGCAAGCCGTCGGTCATCACGTAATCATCGGCCGTTCCATCCTCGATCGCGGCGAAGGCTTCGCCGAGCGCCGTCATGTAGCGCGGTGCGACGACCGGTACGTTGTGCGAGGTGAGCGCGGCGTCGATGTCATCGGCCAGTCCCGCCAGGCGCCCGGCTGTCTTCGCGTAGTCGAGGAAGTCGGACCCTTCGAGATGCGTGTACAGCGGTGCGAGATAGAAGGAATCGCCGGTCAGGAGTAACCGCTTTTCGCGGTCGAGCAGGCAGATGGCATCCGGTGCGTGGCCGGGCGTGTTCAGGATCTCGAGTTGCCTGCCGCCGAGGTCGATGACGTCGCCTTCATGGACAAAACGGCTGATCGTGAATGGGCGACTACGAAAATCTTTTGCGATAAAGCCGTCGGGCAGTTGTTTCCAGACCCAGCCCTCCTTAAGGAACTCGGCCACGGCCCCGGGCGGGCTGCCCGCTGCACGCCCGCGCGTGTAGTCGGTGTCACGGGCCCAGATCGTCTCGAACTGGTGGTTGCCGCCAATATGGTCGTAGTGGGTGTGTGAATTGAGCACGATGATATCGAGGTCGGTCAGCTGCTCGACTACGCGCCTCATGTCGCCGATACCGAGGCCGGTATCGAACAGCAGTGCCCTGTCCTCCCCGGTCACCAGGAAGGAGATGACTTCCTCGAATTGCCCCGGTTCGTAGATCGCGAAAATGCCGTCCGCGATCCGGTAAACCTCGAACCAGTCCTGGTCCTGGTCGATACGCTCGAAGGCCGACCATTCGGGGCGCGGCAGCTTGTCCCACCAGTTGTCCTTGCCAGCGCCGCGATTCTGCACCTGTTCATTTGACGTCGAACGGGCAGACGCTTCGTCGACGCCACCGTGCGCGTGCGCAGTTGTGGCAAGGAATGCGGTGCATGTTATCAACAGTAATCGGAAGATCATCGCCACCCTCCCGTGTATCAATCCTGCCCGTGGTCCGTCGTCAGCGGACTGAGGTAATGTTCTTCGGTCAGGCCGCGCTTTCTCATCGCGATGCCGTTCAGGCACTCGCGCAGAATGCGCGTGGCGTTCTGCGCGGTAGTGTAGCCCGGGTCGACCAGGGGATTGACCTCCACGAGCTCGAATCCCACGACGTTGGTTTCTGCGCAAAGCCTGCGCACGAGTGGAAACGCTTCCCGGGTCGTGAGGCCAGCCGGTTCGGGCGTGCCGGTGCCCGGCATGTACGCCGGGTCCAGCACGTCGACATCGAAGGATATGTACAGGTACTTCGGCCCTTCCCTGGCTTCCTCGATCGCCCGCTGCATGACGAACTCCCAGCCCTTGTCCTCGATCTCTGCCATGGTGTGATAACGGAATCCGTTCTCGCGCATCCACTCGAAGCCCGACTTGCCGGGCCACATGCCGCGCAGCCCGACCTGGATGAAGTTTTCGCCTGGCACCAGCCCTTCCTCGACGAGCCGGGCGACCGGCTGGCCGTGGGAGAGCAGGTGGTCGTAGTTGCGCCCGGCGTCGTAGTGCGCGTCGAAGTGCACGACACCAACGTTGCCGGCACCGTAGACGTCCACGATACCGGCGACGTCCGGGTACATCAGCGCGTGATCGCCTCCCACGATCATGGGAATGGTCCCCGTCGCCGCGACTTCCCTTACCATCTCGCGGATGTGGCGCACGCTGCGCTCCAGGCTGAGGCTGTCGATGCCGATGTCGCCGTAGTCGACGACCGTGAGTTCGTTGAACGCAGACACCATCGTGTGCATGTGCTGCGACGTCACCATGCCCTGCCCCTTGTAGACCACCCCGGTGCGGACGGCACGCGGACCGTAGGCGGCACCCCTGAAGCCGCTGCCGGTGTCGAGGCCCGCACCCATGATAGCTACCTCGACGTCGCCCGCTTTCAGGTCGGCCGGCGTCAGCGCAATCGGCAGGTTGAAGAAGGTCGGGATGCCCTGTTTCGGACCGGAGCCGAGGTAGCGGGACACATTGATCGGTCCCGGTTCCCGCGGCGTGTCGAACGCCGGCGGCCGCCGCGTCCGGAACCAATTGAAATCATCGGACGCCGTGTTGAGCGGAATCGACTCGAGGTCCCGCTCCGGGTCGAACTTCAGGAGCTCCTTCACCTGCATCATCGCGTCGATGTAAGCCTCGACCTGCTCGGCTGACTTGTTGCGGAGGCGGGCGAACAGAATGTCGTGGCGCTCAGCGAAGAATAGTGCGTCTTCTCCGCGCAGGAATTCGATCTTCTCCACCGGAAGGCCGTCGAGCCGTTGGGCAAGCTCCGGCGGCAGATCGACGGGCTCGAATGCCTCGTCGTCCCCGGCTGCGGCAGCGGCGGCAGCGAAGATAAGCCAGACATAGAGCCCGGTTCTCAAACATACGCGCATGGTGCCCCCCTTGTGTCGGCAAAAGCCGCTCAGTCAATAACGAGGATAACCCCGCCACGCGCATCACCGGTTTCCACGACCTCGTTGCCGGCGGCTATGTCATCGAGCGGCAGTGTGTGCGCAATTCGATGCTTGAGCCAGCCGCCGGACAGCGCACTGTTGATGTCTGCCACCGCATGATCTTTTGCGCCATCCGGCATGGCGTAGACGATGATCGTATGCAGGGTCAGGTCCTTGTACATCATCCTGTAGAACGGCAGCACCGGCTCCGGCTCCCGGGCCGAGCCATACGCCGCGATCGTGCCCCCGACCTTCAGAACCGCGACCGATACGGGCAGGTTGGTGCCGAACTCGGGGTCGACGACACGGTCTATCAGTGCGTTGCCGCTCGCCGCAAGCACCTGGCGGGCGAAATCCTCCGCACGATGGTCGACGACGTGATGCGCACCGGCTTCCAGGCAGGCGGCCTCGTCGTCCGGATTGCTCGCCGTTGCGATGACGGTTGCGCCGCCCCGATGAGCCCACTGCACGGCGTAATGACCGACACGACCCGCGCCGCCCATGACGAGTAGCGTCTGACCCTCGACCTCACCGTCAGCGAACACGGCCCGGTGTGCCGTCATGGCCGGGATACCCAGACACGCCCCGACGTCGAAGCCGGCCTCCTTCGGCAGGCGCGGCACGCAGTTACTGCTGATGGCCACGTATTCCGCGGCCGTGCCGAAGCGCCGTTCATGCTGCGCCTGGAATACCCAGACCCGCTCACCCTTGCGGTTCTTGTCGACGCCTTCCCCCACCGATTCGATAACGCCGGCGCCATCGCTGTTGGGAATCACGAAACCGTCGTCGAGCAAGTCCGGAAACGCGCCTGCGCGTTTCTTGACGTCCGACGGATTGATGCCGCTCGTGTGCATTCGAACCAGTACCTCGCCGGGCCCGGGGGCTGGCGTATCGACATCACCGAGCTCCAGGACCTCGCGGGCCGGGCCGAATGTTCGATAGAGGGCCGCTCGCATGTGCGCCTAGCGCGGATCGGCCAGCGGGATCGATACCGCGAGAGCGGCATTGACCTCGGCCTGGACCTTGTTTTCGAGCTGGAAGAAGCGCATGACCTTGAGGGTACTCATTGTGTTGCCGAACTTCTTCACGTACTCCTGCCGCTTCCCCAGGATAGCCTTGTGCACGTCGAAATAGGTGCCCATCAGGCGCTCGGCATGTGCGTCGGCGAGATCGCCATTGTAGTAGCGATCGACGTATTCGATCAGCCCTGCGAAGTACGGCTCATTGATGGCGCGCTTCTCGGCGCTGTAGCGCTCGTAGAGCGGCCAGAATTCCTTGCTTTCCGCGTCCGTGAGCATCATTTCTTCAA
>CBFHSG010000013.1:14544-56103 GCA_965658465.1 Woeseiaceae bacterium
GAAGGATCTGGCGAAACTCTTTCGCGACCAGTGCCTGGGTGTCACGGATTTTTGCGCCGATGTCCGCAGCCTCCTGCGCGAACGCGGGCGCGACAGCGAGTAACAGTACGACCGCGATGGCACGGTGCAACAGGTGGCTCATGACATCTGCCTCCGGTATCTTTGCAGGATTGCAGGTCCGGCAGTCTACCATCCCCGCCCGTCAGGAACCCCAACACCCGCGATGAGCGAAGAGCAACGCAAGCAGGTGCTGCGCTTACCGAAGCGGCATTCCCCTGAGCGTGCCGCGCAGCCGGATCCGGCGGCCGGGGCGCGCCTCGTTCGAGCCCAGTCGTTCCGCGGCGCGGTCCTCGCGGCCCTGCTCGCGATCGTTGCTTTCAGTGTCGTCTGGGTGATGTTGTCCACGGCCCTGGATCGACTGTTTCCCTGGATGACCGTGGTCCAGGGACTGATCATCGGCCTCGCAGTTCGCCGCGCGGGCCGCGGTCTCGACTGGCGATTTCCCGTGATCGCCGCGGTGGCCGCCGTGGTGGGTGCGCTGGCCGGCAATGTCATCGTCGCCGCCGCGTTCACGGCAGCCGAATTAGGCACAGGCACGCTGACGGTCCTGCGGGCCGCTACGAGCTTCACCTGGCCGGTTTTTTTCGATGAAGTGATGACGCCCGCCGATGCCATCTACGCGCTTGCGGCCGCAGGCGTCGCGGCGTTCTATGCCAACCGCCGGCTATCGCGGATACAGTACGCGGCTTACCGGGCGTGGCAGCAACAGACCCGATCACACGGGCATCAGTAGTTCGTCTTTCTCGATAGCGCGGCCGGTCAGAGCGGCCAGCTGCTCGGATACGTAGCTCTCGACGTCATGCGCGGCGTCTATTACGCCCAGGAAGCAGGGTGGATCGCGGCGCAACAGCGTCCAGCTGCCCGTCGAGATGATGCGCACGAGATGAGTGATGTTGTTGCGAATGGCCTCGATGTAGGGGTTGTGACCGTCGTAAAGTATCTCGATATAGCGGTAGGCGCGGTTGAACTTCAGGTTCAGCCGGTCGCGCATGACCTGCTGATAGAAGACGGGGGTCTTCTGCAGCAGGTCCTGCCCCGACTTGTAGCGCACCATGTATTCCCCTGGGTTCGAGTTTTCGACGGCGACGCCGCCGAGCACGAATTCCTTGTACAGCCGGTCCCGGCACTTCTCCAGGTAACAGCGATCGGCCATCTGCGCGATCATGTCGGCCGTGCCGATCAGGTGCCCGCAGATGATATCGCGCGGGTCGTCGAGCTCGATGTCGTCGAGGTCGACCTCGTAACCCGTGAAATGCACGATCATGCTCGCGACGCCCGCGTCTTTCGCCAGGCCGAGTTCGGGCAGGTAGCGGCGCAGGAAATCGGCGCTGCGGCTCACGTGGTACAGCGTGAACTCCGCACCGTTGACGAACTCGCTGTCGCGTTCCTTGTGACGGATGTATCCCGAGTCGTGGAATAGCGACGTTATGATGGCCATACGTGCGCGCTCCGGTCCCAGGCGCTCCGAGGCGTCGACGCTGCGCTCGTAACCTGCGACGAGGCGCGCGAGCGCGAGCGTCATATCGAGCGTGTGCTGCACGTCGTGATACGTCGTGTCGCAACCCAGGTAGCCGGGATAGCGCCCGCTGAACAGCCGTTCGAAATCGTAGAAAGCGAGCCATAGCTTGTCGAAAGGCGCGCCGGGAAACGTTTCCGAATAAAGCTTCCACACGGCGTTGCGCACATCAGCCGGGTTGCTGACCTGCACGGTGTTGGTGACGTCGTAATTGTTACGGCGATCCTGGGACACGATACTGTTCTTCTTGTTGTTGGCCGTATCGCCCGTTGTACGCTTGCGTCCGAGGTCGGTCATGCCGTCCTCCTGACAGCAAAGCGGGTCCTTGCACAGTCGGGCGCTGCACCCTCAATCATACACATCGCATCGCGGGCAGTCCGCTCGTTATTCGACATTATGTCATGTCGGTAAAATCCGACGAGGCGGCATGACCGGGTGCCGCGCCGAGCTTCAGCACTCGAACTCCGCCACCACCGGTGCGTGGTCCGACGGCCGCTCCCACGTCCGCGGTTCCCTGTCGACATAGCTTGCCGTGCAGCACTTCGTCATCGGGTCGCTGGTCAGTATCAGGTCGATGCGCAGACCCGCATTGCGGCGGAACATGGCGGCACGGTAATCCCACCAGCTGAAGCTTTTTTCGGGCTGGTCGAATTCCCGGAATACATCGGTAAGCCCGAGGTCCAGCAACTCCGCGAGCGCGGCGCGTTCCAGGGGGCTGCAGAGGATTGCCTCCCCCCACTTCTCCGGGTCGTAAACGTCCTCGTCGGCAGGCGCAATATTGAAGTCGCCGAGCACGACGAGGTTATCGTATTTTTCCATCTGCGCCGCAAGATAGTTCTGCAGCGCGCGCAGCCACCCCAGCTTGTACTGGTATTTTTCCGAGCCGACTTCGGAACCGTTCGGCACGTACAGGTTGATGACGCGCACGCCGCCGATCGTCACCGCCAGCACCCGCCGCTGCGGATCCTCGAGACCGGGCAGCTCCAGGTCCGGGTCCTGCGGCGCTTCCTTGCTGACTACGGCAACACCGTTGTAGGTTTTCTGGCCGTTGGCCAGCGACCGGTAGCCCGCCGCGGCCAGCTCGTCCTGCGGGAACAATTCTGTCAGCTGCTTGATTTCCTGCAGCACCAGCACGTCAGGGTCAGTTGCCGAGAGCCATTCGAGAACGTGCGGCAGGCGCACTTTCATCGAGTTCACGTTCCAGGTCGCTATCTTCATGCGGCGAGGATACCGCTTTGGCGCAGCAAGGCGTCGATTGTGGGCTTTCTTCCCCGAAAATCAACGTATGCCTGCATGAAGTCCCGACTGCCGCCAATCTCCAGGATCTCGCGGCGAAAGCGCGCGGCGGTTTCGGCATCGAAAATGCCGTTTTCCTCGAACGCCGCGAACGCGTCGGCCGCAAGCACCTCGGCCCACTTGTAGCTGTAGTACCCGGCCGCATAGCCGCCGGCGAAGATATGGGAGAACGCCTGCGGCAGGCGGTTGTAGTCCGGGTGGCGGACGAGCGAGACTTCGTCGCGCACCTCGGCGAGCAACGCCAGTGCGGCACCGGGCGCCGCAGGGTCGTACTCGGTGTGCAGGCGCATGTCGAACAGCGCAAGCTCGATCTGGCGCATTATCGCGAGCGCGGCACCGGTATGGCGGCTCTCTTCGAGGCGCTCGAAAAGATCCTGCGGCAATGGTTCGCCGGTTTCGGCATGGGCCGAGCAGCGTTCGAGCACCTCGTAGCTCCAGGCGAAGTTTTCCATGAACTGGCTGGGCAGCTCGACGGCATCCCATGGCACACCATTGATGCCCGCGATGCTCGGGTAGTCGATGCGGGTCAGCAGGTGATGCAGCATGTGGCCGAACTCGTGGAACACCGTTACCACGTCGTTATGGGTGAGTAACGAGCGTCCGCCTTCGTCTGGCGGTGAGAAATTGCAGACGAGAAATCCGACGGGCTGAGTCATCGCACCGCACAGTTTCTTGCGGTTTACGCAGTCGTCCACCCACGCGCCCGTGCGCTTGCCACTGCGTGCGAACAGGTCGGTGTAAAAGCCGCCCACCTCGTCGCCATCCGGGTCATGTACCCGGTAGTATCGCGCGTCCTCGTGCCAGGTAACGATGCCGGGGTCGCGCGAAAAGCTGACACCATAGAGCCTGCCGGCAAGCTCGAAAAGACCGCTCATCACGGTTTCGGCAGGAAAATATTGCCGCAGGACCTCGTTCGAGATCGAGTGTTTATGCTGCTTGAGTTTCTCGAGCAGGAAGGACAGGTCCCAGGGTTCGACGGTCATGCCCGCAAACTCGCGCAACTCGGCGAGTTCGGCTTCGGCCGCCGGTCGTGAATGCGCGGCGAGGTCGCGCAGGAAGCCGATGACCTGCCCGGATGATTCCGCCATCTTGGTGGCCAGCGAATAGTCCGCATAGCTGTCGAAACCGACGAGCTTCGCAGCCTCGTGGCGCAGCGCCAGTATCTTGTCGATGTTCGTGCTGTTGTCCCACTCATCGTTGGCGCCCTGGTCCGACGCCCGCGTTACCCAGCCTTGATAAAAGGTCTCGCGCAGACCGCGGTTCTCGGCGTGCGTCATGACGGCGTGGTAGGTCGGGAAGTCGAGGGTCAGCAGCCAGCCTTCACGGCCGCGCTTCGCAGCCTCCGCGACGGCGCGCTGCAGCACCTGCGCCGACAATCCCTCGAGCTCGGCGGCATCGTCCACCGGCAGGGCCCAGGCGTCCGAGGCATCCTGGATGTTGTGGTCGAAGTCAGCCTGTATCGCCGCGAGCGACTGCATGATCTCGCGAAAGCGTGCCTTCTCCTGGTCGGGGAGATCCACACCCGCCAGGCGGAAATCCCGCAGCGCATGGGCGACGGCATTTCGCCGCGCTTCGCTGGAGTCGGTGGGCAAGCGGCTGTCCACCCGGGCATAGGCCTGCTGCAATCGGACATTCTGTGACAATTCGCTGCCGTACTCGGTCAGTATCGGAAGTGCGGCGTTGTAAACTTCGCGCCACTCGGGCGAGCCGAGCACACCCTGCAGGTGGCTGACCGGCGACCAGACGCGCGACAGCTCGTGTTCCATGTCCTCGATCGGCAGAACGAGCGAATCGAAGTCGGGGTCCGTGGCATTGTCCAGCAGCTCGTCGAGCCTGTTGCGGTGAGCGGAGATGAGATGCTCGAGGGCCGGAAGCACGTGTTCGGGAGCGATCTCTGCAAAGCGCGGCAGTGACGAAGTATCCAGAAGTGGGTTGCTCATTGACGTTGCTGATATCCTGTTCCGGCGCAGGATGTTAGCACGGCACCGGAAGGAGTAAGGATTTGGCTGGGGAATACGATGTACTGGTAATCGGTGGCGGCAGCGGCGGGCTTGCGCACGCGCAGCGCGCCGCGGAATATGGTGCGCGCGCGGGCGTCATCGAGTACGGGCCGCTGGGTGGCACATGCGTCAACGTTGGCTGCGTACCCAAGAAAGTCATGTGGTACGCGGCGGAGACGCAGCACCATCTCGAGCATGCCGCCGACTACGGCTTTGATATCGACGTCAATGGCCACGACTGGGCCGCGCTGAAGAAGCGACGGGACGATTATGTCACACGGTTGAACGGCATTTACGAGCGTAACCTCGACAAGCGCGGTGTCGAGCATATCCAGGGGGCCGCGCATTTCGTGGATTCGCATACGCTGGCGGTCGGTGACGAGCACTACCGCGCGGAGCGAATCGCGATCGCCACGGGCGGCCGGCCGATGGTGCCCGACATTCCGGGCGCCAGCTATGGAATCGTTTCGGACGACTTCTTTACGCTCGAGGAACGGCCGCAGCGTATCCTGATCGCCGGCAGCGGTTACATCGCCGTCGAGCTCGGGGGCGTGTTCAATGCCCTCGGCAGCGATGTGAATATCGTCGTGCGCAAGGACGGCATCGTACGAAGCTTCGATGCAATGCTGGGCGAGGAAGTCATGCTGGCGATGCAGAACAGTGGCATCCGATTCGATACCCGCGTCATTCCCGCGAACGTCGAAAAACACGACGACGGTCTCGTCATGACCAGTGAAGATGGACGCCGCTTCGGCCCCGTCGATTGCGTGCTGTGGGCCATCGGCCGCGAGCCCAACAGCGATACGCTCGCGCTGGACGTGGCGGGCGTGAAGACCGATGAGCAGGGCTTCATACCGGTCGATAAATTCCAGGCGACCAACGTCGAGCATATCTTCGCCCTCGGTGACGTTACGGGTGCGCAGGCGCTCACACCCGTGGCAATCGCCGCCGGCCGTCGCCTCGCCGATCGAATCTACGGCGGGATGGAAGGCCGCCACCTCGACTACCGCCTGGTCCCGACCGTCATCTTCAGCCATCCGCCGATGGGCACCGTGGGCATGACCGAGGCCGAGGCCAGGGCCGAGTATGGCGATGCGGTGAAGGTTTACCTGGCGCGCTTCACCGCGATGTACTACGCGCTCGGCGACAAGAAGCAGGCCTCGGTTATGAAGCTGATAACGGCGGGGGACGACGAGCGTATCGTCGGCTGCCATGTCATCGGCGACGGGGCCGACGAAATGATGCAGGGTTTCGCGGTCGCGATCCGGATGGGCGCAACGAAAAAGGATTTCGACGATACCGTCGCGATCCACCCGACGAGCGCGGAAGAATTCGTGACTATGCGGTGATCGAGATCTGCTTCAGCACGGGCTTGGTGTCGGGGCGCACGCCGCGCCAGATATGAAACGACTCGGCGGCCTGCTCGACGAGCATGCCCCAGCCCATGACGGCATGCGCTGCACCGTGTTCGAGTGCCCACGCGCAGAACGGTGTCGGATGCAGGCTGTACGAGAGGTCGTAGCAGAACGTAATGGGTGAGATAGCGCCCTCCGGGTAAGGCGGCATCTCGCCGCCGTGGACGGCCGACGTAGCATTGATAACGAGGTCGTAGGGCTCCGATACCGGGACCGCGTCGAAACTGCTGGCGCTCACCGGGCCGCGGCTGCCGAATCGTTCGACGAGGTCCTCCGCACGCTTCACGGTGCGGTTGGCGATGCAAACGCTACGTGGCCGCATCTCCAGCAGCGGGCCGACGATGCCGCGGGTAGCGCCTCCGGCGCCAAGGATAAGGATGTTGGCGCCCTCCAGGGTCACGCCGAGATTGACCACGAGGTCGCGCAACAGCCCGATACCGTCGGTATTGTCGCCGTGGATCTCGTTATTCCGGAACGTCAGGGTATTCACGGCGCCGGCGGCACTGGCGCGCTCGCTGAGGTGATCCACCAGGCGGAAGACGGCGCGCTTGTGGGGAACGGTGATATTCAGCCCCTTGCCGTCGGTGCGCTGAAACTGGCGTACGGCTTCCTCGAGTTTCTCGGGTGCCACGCGCAACAGCTCGTAGCGCAGATCCTGCCCCGTCTGCTGCGCGAAAAGCCGGTGAATGACAGGCGACCGGCTGTGTGCGACCGGGTAGCCCATGACACCATAGCGGTCAATGGTCACCGTCTGCACCTGCCCCGGCTGATTATCCAGTCGCCAGTATACCTACTCACCGAGCCAGCGAGCCGCATCCATTGCGAAGTAGGTCAGTATGGCGCTCGCTCCCGAGCGCTTGATGCACATCAGTGCCTCGAGCACCGACTTGCGCTCGTCCAGCCAGCCGTTTCCGGCTGCGGCCTTGAGCATCGCGTATTCGCCACTGACCTGGTAAGCGAACGTCGGCACACCGTAACGGTCGCGAACGCGGCGGATGATGTCCAGGTAAGGCATCGCGGGTTTTACCATGACGAAGTCCGCGCCCTCGTCGAGGTCGAGCGCAACCTCGCGCAGCGACTCGTCGCTGTTCTCCGGCGCCATCTGGTATGTGGACTTGTCGCCGCCGGCAAGATTGGCGGCGGAGCCGACGGCGTCGCGAAACGGGCCGTAGAAGCAGGATGCGTACTTGGCGGCGTAGGCCAGAATCAGCGTATGCCGGTAGTCGGCTGCCTCGAGCGCGCTGCGTATTGCGCCGATACGGCCGTCCATCATGTCGGACGGCGCCACCACGTCGGCGCCGGCTTCCGCATGCGACAGCGCCTGCCGCGTCAGCATCGCGACCGTCTCGTCGTTCATGACGTAGCCCGCGTCGTCGATGATGCCGTCCTGGCCATGCGTCGTATACGGGTCCAGCGCGACGTCCGTGATCACGGCAAGGTCGGGATGAGCGTCCTTGATCGCCTTCACAGTGCGCTGCACGAGGCCGTCCGGATTGGCGCACTCGGCGCCATCGAGGCTTTTCCTGTCGGCGTCGATGACCGGGAACAGGGCGACGGCCGGGATGCCGAGGTCCACCGCTTCGTCGAGCGTATCGAGCAGCAGATCGACGCTCCGGCGCTCGACGCCGGGCATCGACTCGACCTGTTCGGTACGATCGTGGCCATCGAGAACGAAAACCGGGTAGATTAGGTCGCTGGCGGACAGCCCGGTCTCTGCCACCAGGCGGCGCAGCGCGGCCGTGCGGCGCGTCCGGCGCATTCGAACTCGGGGGAACTGACCGGGGGCTTCTGTACTCATAGCTAATCTTGATGATAAAAAGATTGCTTTATTTTCCCTGTATTTAGGCAGTGTTTCCACGCCTTAATCACAGATTTACGCAGAATCGGTAATAAAAACGCGACGGGGCGGGTCAACTCGTATGAATAGCAGTGATGCCGGAACAACCAGGCGTCGGAGATTCGACAAACTGGTGGGTACGTTCCACCAGGATATGTACCGCTTCGCCGCCTGGCTCAGCCGGGACAGGACGGTCGCCCAGGATGTCGTTCAGGAATCGCTGCTGCGGGCCTGGAAGTCGCTGGACTCGCTGCGCGACGAAGCGGCTGCCAGGCACTGGTTATTGACCATCGTTCGACGGGAAAACGCCCGGCATTTCGAACGCCGCCGTCTCGAAACGGTGGATGTCGATGACCTGACGCCGTCGCAGGAAGCGTTGCTGGCCAACGAGCCGGACCACGAACTCGACGATATGCGTGATGCGATTTACAGGCTTGACGACGACTATCGCGAGCCGCTCGTGCTGCAGGTCCTGATGGGCTACAGCACGAAGGAGATCGGCGAGCTGATGGGACTGAAGCAGGGTGCGGTATTGACGCGCCTGCACCGGGCCCGCTCGAAGCTCAAAGACGAAATGGACAACGAGATGGCCTTCGGGCAATCGGAATCGTGAAACTGATGAACTGCGAAGACTACAGAGAGGCAATTGGAGCGGACCCGTCTTACGATGGCGGAGAGGCTCACGTATCTGCCTGCGCCGACTGCCGGGCGTACCGCGACGAGTTGCGCGCGCTCGAGCGGAAGATCGGCCGTGCGCTCGCCATCAGCGTGCCCGAACTTCGCATGCCCGATCTACCGGATGTCGATACCGCGGGCGTGGTGCCCCTGGCGGCGCGCCGGCGCTCCACCGCGCCGGTATGGATGGCCATTGCGGCAACGCTCGTGCTGGCGGCCTTCGTCGGTCTGCGGATGTTCGGCACCAATGTCACCTATCCGTCACTTGCGGATGAAATCGTAGCTCACCTGGACCACGAACCCTACGCGCTGCGCGTCACCGACGAGCCGGTTGATGACAGGCGGCTCGCAAGGGTCGTGCCGGCAGACGTGGCGCAGATGAACCACGACGCGGGCCTGATCAGCTATGCACAGACCTGTGTGATCAACGGCAAAAAGATACCCCACCTGGTCATCCAGGGAGAGCAGGGTCCCGTGACGATATTGTTGCTGCCCGACGAAACGATCGACGATACCGTCAAGATCGAGGGTGAGAGCATCAACGGCGTTATCCTGCCGGTTGGAAACGGTAGCGTCGCGATCATCGGCGAGCGCAATGAAAAACTCAACACGATTCAGCAAAATGTAGTGAATTCAGTGACCTGGAGCACCTGACGCCCTTTGTTACTGGAAAACCCATGCCCGGCCCTGGGCAAACAACTAGGAGAGAAAGTCATGTCAGAAAAGAAAGTCGTAAAACCCGTTGCACTGGCTGTAGGTGCTGCCCTGGCCAGCTCATTCGCACTCGGCGGCGTTGCTAACGCAGACACTGTCGATAACCCGTTTGCCATGTCGGCGCTCAGCGCCGGATACATGCTCAGCGCAGGCGAAGGTTCCTGTGGCGGCGACAAGGAAGGCAAGGACAAGGAAGGCGAAGGCGCGTGCGGGGAAGGTTCCTGCGGCGGCGACAAGAAGGGCGAAGGTGCCTGCGGTGGTGACAAAAAGGGCGAAGGCTCTTGCGGCGGCGACAAGGAAGACTCCGAGGGCAAGTGCGGCGAAGGCTCCTGCGGCGGCGACAAGAAAGACTGATCGACGCAAGAACGAAGAGAGGCCCGCGCATCAGCGCGGGCTTTTCTATTTGTAGGACCGGTTCTCGAACCGCGATCGGGTCGCGCTTCAGGAAGCGCTCCTGAAGCCGTACTACCGATAATGGGTGTTTGAGCGGAAAAATGGGGCTGCGCGGTTGCAGGGGCCCTGCTAGATTTCACGGATGGCGAAAAAGATCACGCGCTGTAAATGGGCGGAAGGCGTCAGCCTCGACTACATCGAGTACCACGACAAGGAATGGGGCGTACCGGTCTGCGACGACAGGGTGCAGTTCGAATTCCTGCTTCTGGAGGGCGCACAGGCGGGACTGAGCTGGTCCACGATCCTCAACAAGCGCGACGGTTACCGCAAGGCCTTCGCCGACTTCGACGTCGAAAAGGTGGCGCGCTTTACGAAAAAGCGCATCGAAACGCTGCTCAACAATCCGGCCATCGTCAGGAATCGCCTCAAGGTGGAGTCCGCGGTCACCAATGCGCAGGCCTTCATCGAGGTGCAGGAAGCGTTCGGCAGCTTCAGCAAGTATATCTGGGGCTTTGTCGACGGCGTACCTGTCCAGAACAAGTTCAGGAAAGACAGCGACGTGCCGGCAACCTCGCCGGAGTCGGATGTGCTGAGCAAGGACCTCAAGAAACGCGGGTTCCGGTTTGTCGGCAGCACGATCATGTATGCGCACATGCAGGCGACCGGCCTCGTAAACGATCACGTGCTCGGCTGTTTTCGTTACCGTCCCTGCGCGCAGCTCGCCAAAAAGACCCGGCGATAACGGCGCTCGCCAGCTAGTTGCCGATCGTAATCAGGGTGACTCCGACCAGTCCCTGTGGCGTGTTGTGGGAAATGCCGCCGAGGTAGATCGTGTCGGACACCAGGTTCGCCCAGTTGACCGTGATGGTCTCTGTCGAGCCCGAGGTGACAAGCGGTGGCCCGGACGCCGTCATGTTGCCCTGGTCGTCCACAATCCCGAAGGCCCAGGCGAGCAGGGTGTAATTTGCGCCGGGCCCGCCGCTGACCTGGTCGGTCTCGAAACCGTGCACGAGTGCGCCGTAACAGCCCGCCGGCGGCCTGAACACGTTCACCTGTTCTTCTGCGGTCGGCCCGCCGCTTTCGGTGATCCGGGTGCCACGGAAATCGAGAGGGTTGCAGACGCCCGGCTGATAGTAGAGGTACAGGTCGAGATCGTCGTCACCGTCCGTCAGGGCGTCGAACAGCGAAAACCTGAGGTACAGCTGCTCGGCCGGCACGTCAACGAGATGCGCGGTCACACCGGCCCCCGACCGGAACGTAAACGTCTTGGTCGGGTCGTTGTCGACGAAGCCGTTGATGACGAGCGGCAGGCGCAGCCCGTGAACGCCCGGCGCGTAGCTGCCGGTATAACCAAACTCCACGGGAAAACTGACCGACCCGCTGCCGCCGAAGCTGGTTACTTCGGCCGGAGCGGTCAGTGATACCGGCTTCACGGCGATCGTGCTGTGTACCGAGTGATCGTTGCTGGTCCAGGTGAGCGCGCCGAACCGCCACAGGTCGAGCGGCCCGGACTCGTACACGAAGGAAACATCGAATGTCGCGGTCTGGCCGGGGCCGAGTGAAAGACTCGACGGGACGACGGTAACCGCGATCCCGGGCGGTGCCGCGACCGAGGCCACCAGGGTCTGGGATTCTTCGCTGACGTTGGTTACGCGCCGTGTCACCGTCTGCTCGTTCGCCAGTCTTGCCAGCCCGATCGAGGGCTGGTTAAGATCTTCGGGCGCGAACGAGACGCCCGCATTCTCGAGTTCGTCGCAGCGTGTCTCCGGGACTGCAGGCGAGTCGAAGCCGCAGGCGAACGCATCGAACTCGTCGTCGCTCACGTCGTAGACGAGACCGGGGTCGAGTGCCGCGTTCGGTACGATGTGCCCGGCGCCATAGTCGAAGGGGTTGGCGACGCTCTCGCCGTCGGACTGCACGAGGTCCTGGCGCGCGCTGGTCATCAGCGCGGACTTGACGACAGACGGACCCCACTCCGGCCGTGCCTGCATGAGCAGCGCCGCGACGCCCGCGACATGCGGTGTCGACATGGAGGTGCCGCTGAGATAGGCGAAGGTCTCGTCCGGCATCGAGTTCGCCGTCTCCGGCGTGAAGCCCGCGAGAATATTGACGCCTGGCGCGGTGACGTCGGGCTTCACAATGTCGCGGACAGGGCCGGGACCGCGCGCCGAAAACGTCGCCATCATGTTGCCGGTCTCTGGCTCGGTCAGCAGCAGGCTCTTTTCGAGCACGGCCGTAACCTCGTTGCCGGCTTCTATTTCGGCGATGATCAGGTTGCCGTCCGCCTGGCCGATCATGACGGCGGGTATGTCGACCAGCGCGGCGTTGCCGTTCATGACGATGGGATCGCCCGCGATGCTGTAGACGACCACTGCAACGGCGCCCGCATCGCCCGCGTTCTGGATCTTCAGGTCGAAGTTGCAGCCGCCGCGTTCGATGAAGGCGATATTGCCGTCGATCTCGGTATCGTTGATCAGCGGCTCGCACGCGTCTGCCGTGGTTCCCGTGCCACTGGCATCGTCGTCGTCATCGGCGAGCACCAGTGCTGCTTCGATCGGATCGCTGTCAAGCAGCGGCGGTGTGAAATTGGCTTCCTTGACGGCGTATTTGCCCGCGATCGACGGCGGCTCGTTGATCTGCATCGCATCCACCGACGTTTCGCCGTCACGCGTGGAGGCGGCGACCGTTATGGCCCAGGGCCCGCCGGCCGGGGAACCGATCGTGCCGAGATTGGGCCCTTCATTGCCCGCCGCAACCACCGCGAGGACGCCGGCCTTGGTGGCGTTCATCAATGCGATATCGTCCGGTGCCGTGATTTGCAGCATCGAGCTGCCCACGGAGTAGTTGATGATGTCGACGCCGTCGGCAACGGCGCTGTCGATAGCATTTGCGAGATCGGAGGTGTTGCAGCTGGCGCGCGTGTCACCGGGCCGCAGCCAGCAGGCCTTGTACACGGCGACGCGTGCCCGTGGCGCGATGCCCTCGATGCCGCCGATCAGCGTGCCGAAGATGGACGCCTGCGCGCGGTTGCCGGCGGCCGTCGTTGCCGTGTGCGTACCGTGCCCGTCGACGTCGCGCGCCGAGCGAATCTCGCCCGCATCGATCGGCCCGGAGTTCTCGGCACCGGCGATGAAATAGCGGGCCCCGATCAGCTTGTTGTTGCAGTGGGTCTCATCGAAACTCTCACCCGTCTCGCAGATACCGTTCCAGTCTTCCGGCGGCTCGAAGACCAGCTTGTCTTCCTGCTTGTCGAAGCGGCGGCACAGCCAGCGGCCGAGAAAGGAGACGTCGGCCCATGTGCTGCGGCACATGCTTGGCCGATCGGCTTCCTGCGTGTCCGACAGTGCGGGGTGCTCCGGGTAGACTCCGCTGTCGATGAAGCCGATGACGATGCCGTCGCCGTCCAGTCCCTCAGGGCCGCGCAGTCCGCCGTCGGTGTCGAACAAGCCCAGGAATCCCGGACTGAAATTGGTCGCCAGCGGCCGGATCTCGTCTTCCCAGACGTGCAGTACCTCGGGCATGTTTTCGAGTTTGTGCGCCTGCGCGGCGGTCATTTCGGCAGCGAAGCCGTTGAAGCCGTAGCGATAACTGTAGATCTTCCGTGCATCGGGCGCCGTACGCGAGATGAACGCGTCCTGCTCCGCACTGAGCTTCTCGGCGTAGTTCGCGATCGCGGGGCTGGCCTTGTCGATACGCGGTCGGGACACCTTGCTCACGGGCGCCGCGGTGCTGGTCTTGTAGAGCGTCGAATGAAACTCTGCGGCCGACGGCGTGCGCAGTTGCACGATGTAGACTTTGCGGGCCTCCGGGTCGTCGACGCCCGCGAGCTGCAAACCGCGCGCAATGCCCGCGTCGCGCAACGGAGAATCGCTCGCCGCGCCTGCGCTGGCGGCGCAAAGCGAGAGGAATAGACCGGTGAGAAGCGTTGTCAGTTTCACGGAAGTTCCGGCGGCCGGGGGTTTTTCTTAACCTACTTAAGAAAAATTTCCAAAGTGGTGGATTTTTAACGAAGTTACCACATTCCGGAACAGCGCCGCCAGCAGGGGAAAGCCGTTTCAGTCGTTCAGGTAGCCCGCGATTTCCTCGTCCGTGAACTCGACGCCGAGGCCGAGCACCAGCCGATTGACGAAATTGAAATACGCCGTGATGAGTGTGAGGTCCAGGATGTCCCGGTCGTCGAGGCCCACGGCCCGGAGCTCACCGAGGTCGGATTCGGTCATGGCTTCGGGCGCCGACGTCAGTTTCTGGGCATGGCGCACGATGTTGGACAAGCGCGGCTCCAGCGTTTCGAGACCGTCCGCCGTCGCCAGCATGCCCAGCGTCTCCTCGTCGTCGATGAAGTTCCGCAGGGCTGCGGCGTGATGGTTGACGCAATAGGCGCAATCGTTCTCCGCAGAGACGACGACGCCGATCGCCTCGCGCTCGGTGCGGCTCAGTCCGGACTTGCCGAACATCAGAGTCATGTAGAGGTCCAGGTGACCGGACATCGCCTCGGGATTGAGGCTGTGGACCTTGAGGATATTGGATATCTTGCCGCGCTTTTCGACTAGCTCTTTATATATCTCGGCCAGGCGGCCATCGGCTTCGCTGACTTCGACTTCATTTATCCAGGACATCGCTGCTCGCTACGGCGCTATCGAGCACCCGCTTTCACCCGCGCGCTCAGGCGATGGTTGTCGCAGCGCGCTTCGAAGCGTTGGACGTTACCACTCACCTCGGCAAAAGAAAAATCCCGGCCTACGCGCATCGCGACCGGTGGTCACCGGCCGCTTGTCGTGGTTACGCTGTCCGATGCCCGGTGGCCGCAAATGGTGGCGCCGGATTCGTGAATCTCCTTAAAAAGCGCAGATTTACAGCCATTCGCGCGGCCGCAGGTAGTCGGTGTACAGCAATTCCTCGGGCGATCCGGGCTCGGGGCGCCAGTCGTACTCGTAACGCACCCGGGGCGGCAGGGACATGAGAATGGATTCCGTCCGCCCGCCCGACTGCAATCCGAACAGGGTGCCGCGGTCGTAGATCAGGTTGAACTCGATGTAGCGGCCGCGCCGATAAAGCTGGAACTCCCGCTGCCTCTCCCCATACCGGTGTTTGCAGCGCTTCCTGACGATGGGTGCATATGCCTTCATGAACGTGTCACCGACAGAACGCACGAATTCGAAGCTTCGGTCGAAGCCCATGTCGTTGAGGTCGTCGAAGAACAGCCCGCCGACGCCCCGCGTTTCATTGCGATGCTTGAGAAAGAAGTACTCGTCGCACCATTGCTTGTACTTCGGGTAGCGTTCTTCGCCGAACGGGTCGCAGGCGCCCCTGGCCGCTTCGTGCCAGGCGACGACGTCCTCTTTGAACGGGTAGTACGGCGTCAGGTCGAAGCCACCGCCGAACCACCAGACGGGGTTTTCGTCTTCCGCTCCCGCGATGAAGTAGCGGAGGTTCGCATGCGTCGTCGGCACGTAAGGGTTCTCGGGATGCAACACGAGCGATACGCCCATCGCCTGGAATCCCTGCCCGGCCAGGTCGGGCCTGGACTTCGTCGCCGACGGCGGCAACTGTTCGCCGAAGACGTGCGAGAAATTCACCCCCGCCTGCTCGAAAACGCCGCCGCGTTTGAGTACACGGCTCTCGCCGCCGCCGCCCCCGGGGCGATCCCAGGCGTCGCGATGGAAACGCTCCTTGCCGTCCAGTTGCTCCAGCTCGGCGACGATCTGGTTCTGCAGTGACTGCAGGTAGCTTTTGACCTGATTGATGTCGCTCATGTTCGTCCCGGCCTCACCACTTTTCCTGTTGCAAGCTCCCTGATCTCCGACGGTCCGCTGGCGGGCCCGCACTCGCCCGGGACGACATAGTCTACAAGATGCCCGAAATGGCGCTGCAGGACGAAAGCGTTGCGTGCAACCGGCCTGCCGGCGACGTTTGCGCTCGTGGAGACGATCGGCATGTCCACGGCGTTGCAGATCGCCGCTGCAACCGGGTTGGTCGTGATACGCACAGCGAGACCGGGATTATCGCCGGTCACGATCGCCGGCACGCGTGCCGCCGGCGCCACGATCCAGGTCACGGGTTGCTGTGGGTCCGGCTCCGGCAGGGCACCGCGAACGGCGGGATCGATCCAGTCTTCGAGTTGCCGGGGCCGGGCCGCGATGAGTATGAGCCCTTTAAGCGGGCTGCGTTGCTTGATCGCGAGGATTCTCGCGACGGCGTCGATGTCGTCGGGGAGGCATCCCAGGCCGAATACGCCCTCGGTTGGGTACGCGATGACGCCGCCGCCCAGCAGCACGTCGCAAGCTCGCATCGCCGCCATCGTCACGTGGCTGATCCGCTAGTCAGCCGGCTTCTTTTTAGCGGGCTTTTTCTTCGCGGTTTTCTTCCTGGTCTTCTTCTTTGCCGCTTTCTTCTTCGCGGCCGCCTTTTTCGGGGCGGCCTCGCTTGCCGTCTTCTTCTTCGTCTTCTTCTTGCCGCGGCGGCCCCGTTCCGGGGCGGCGGCCAGCAGTTCCTGGCATTCCTCGAGCGTCAACGATTTCGGTTCGCGGTCCTTTGGTACGCGCGCGTTCTTCTTCTTGTTCGTGATGTACGGCCCGTAGCGGCCGTTCAGGACCTGGATGCCCTCTTCCTCGAAGTCCTGGATGATCCGGTTCGCGTCTTCGATCTTCTTCTGTTCGATGAGTTCGAGCGCGCGTGGCAACTCGATCGTGTAGGGGTCGTCGTCGCCGCGGATGGAGACGTACTTGTCGCCGTAACGCACGTATGGGCCGAAGCGCCCGATGCTGGCCGACACCGGCAGGCCGTCCGGCGTCTCCCCGAGCTGGCGCGGCAGCTTGAACAGCTCCATCGCATCCTCGAACGTGACGTCGTTCATTTTCTGGCCGGGCCGGAGCCCCGCGAACTTCGGCTTCTCGTCATCGTCCTTGGTGCCGATCTGGACGAAGGGTCCGAAGCGGCCCATGCGCACCGTGACGGGCTTGCCCGTCTTCGGATCGGTGCCGAGTTCTCGCGCCTGCGCAACCTGTTCGCGTGTGACCGACGTTTCCTTCTCCTCGCACAGCTCGTGAAACGGGCGCCAGAAGTTGTCCAGCAAGGGCACCCATTCCTTCTCGCCGAGCGATACCGCGTCGAGGTCGTCCTCGAGGCGTGCCGTGAAATCGTAATCGACATACTGCGTGAAGTGATCAGTCAGGAAACCGTTGACGATGCGGCCGATATCCGTCGGCAGGAACCGCTTGCCGTCCATCTCGACGTATTCGCGGTTCTTGAGCGTTGCGATGATGCTCGCATAGGTCGACGGGCGGCCGATACCGTATTCCTCGAGCGCCTTGACGAGGCTTGCTTCCGTGTAGCGCGGCGGTGGTTCCGTAAAATGCTGTTCCGGCCGCAGTTCGTCGAGGTTGACGATCTCGCCTTCCTCGATGTCCGGCAACAGCCGATCGCCCTCGTCATCCTTGGCGTCGTCCTTGCCCTCCTGGTACACGGCGATGAACCCTGGCTCGACGAGCACCGAGCCGTTCGCGCGGAACACGTGCCCGTCGGCTTCCGGACCCGCGGCGAAATCGATCGCAACGGTATCGAAAACGGCGGGCACCATCTGGCAGGCCATCGTGCGCTTCCAGATCAGCGAGTACAGCCTGAACTGGTCATCCTCGAGCACGCCCTTGAGATCGTCCGGATGGCGTGCCACCGAGGTCGGCCGCACGGCTTCGTGCGCTTCCTGGGCATTTTTCGACTTGGTCTTGAACTGGCGCGGCTCGTCCGGAACGTTCTGCTTGCCGTAGCGTTCCGCGATGACGTCGCGTATTTCGCTCACCGCGATCTCTGCAAGCGTTACCGAGTCGGTCCGCATGTAGGTTATGAGTCCGACATTGCCCTCGCCGGGCAGCTCGATGCCCTCGTAGAGCCGCTGTGCAGTGCGCATGGTGCGTTGCGTGTTGAAGCCGAGCTTGCGCGACGCCTCCTGCTGCAGTGTCGACGTCGTGAACGGTGCTGCCGGATTGCGGCGGCGTTGCTTCCTGGTGACGCTGATCGTCTTCAGTTTGCCGCCTGCAGCGTCGAGCAACGTCGTCTCGACTTCGCGCGCTGCCGTCTCGTTCTCGAAGCTGAACTGCTCGACCTTGTTGCCCTTGTAGGCGACGAGTCGGGATGCGAACGGCTGCTTCTCTTTGCTGAGGTCGGCCTCGATGGACCAGTATTCGCGCGCTTTGAAGGCCTCGATCTCGAGCTCGCGCTCGACGATCATGCGCAAGGCGGGGCTCTGTACACGACCGGCCGAGAGCTTCGGCCCGACCTTCCGCCACAAGAGCGGTGACAGGTTGAAGCCGAAAAGATAATCAAGCGCGCGACGAGCCTGTTGCGCGCCCACCAGGTCGCCGGAAAGATCCCGCGGATGTTCGACCGCTTCCTGGACGGCGTTCCTGGTTATCTCGTAGAAGACGACGCGATGCACGGGCTTGCCGTTCAGCGCGCCCTTTTCCTTCAGCAATTCGATCAGGTGCCAGGAAATGGCTTCGCCTTCGCGGTCCGGGTCCGTCGCGAGATACAGCGCATCGGCTTTCTTCAGGGCGCGCACGATTGCATTGACGTGTTTCTCGCTGCGCTCGATGACCTGGTACTTCATTGCGAATTCGTTGTCCGGGTCGACGGCGCCCTCCTTTGGGACGAGGTCGCGAACATGCCCATAGGACGCCATCACCTCGAAATCCTTGCCGAGGTATTTGCTGATGGTTTTCGCCTTGGCGGGCGATTCGACGATGACAAGATTCTTGGACATAGAATGAAAAACCGCGGTCAGTGCCGCGGTTGAATTACATACTTCGTCGCAGCGTGTCAAGAAATGGCACCCCGGCCCGCTGCGAAACCGGTTCAGTTCGTGCTAGTGAACGGCCCCCGTGTTCTCTTCGAAAACGAGGTCTTCCATGCGTGCATAAGCCAGTTCCTGTCCCGGCTGGCTGAACAACACCATCAGCACGACCCACTTGATTTGTTCGACGTCGATATCCGGCGCATCCAGCGCCAGCAGCCTGTCCACGAGGATTTCGCGCTGTGCCGGCGACAGGATGCCGATCTGTTCCAGGTACGAAATATAGCCGCGACAGGAAACGTCGAGCCGTTCCTGTTCCATGCTGTTGTAGACGCGCGTTCCGCGTGCCGTCTGGGCGTTGAAGATCAGGTCTTCCTGATCTTCTGTCAGACACTCCAGCCAGTCGAGTGCGCGGTCGATCTCCGCATCGCCGAAGCCGGCGCTCGCCAGTTCGCCACGAAGTTCGTTCTGATCGGGTTCCGGTTCTTCATCGGTGTCGACGTATGTTTCAAACAGGTACATCAATACGTCGAGTACGTTTTCTTTCATGCCTGGAGCGGCTCCCTTGGTAGCTGGCGTTTCACCAAATATCTAGCTCAGTACTGAGTAGCGTCCGCCGGACAGCTTCTCGATCTTTCCTTCTAGCTCCAGGATCAGAAGCATGGAGGAAACCTGATCAATCGTCAATCCGGAACGCGCGACGATTTCGTCGCTGCTTACGGGGTCGTGACCGAGCGCTTCGAGCAGTTTTACATACTCCTCGTCCGCGTCGCCGGCCGCCTCCCGGAGTGGCTCTGCTGCATCAACCGTTTGCAGCATGTGCCCCGCCAGCGGCGCAAGCTCGGCAACGATATCGTCGGCCGCTTCCACCAGTTTTGCGCCCTGGCGGATGAGCTGGTGACAGCCGCGGGTCAGCGGATTATGTATAGAGCCCGGAATCGCGAAGACCTCTCTTCCCTGCTCCGCGGCCAGGCGCGCGGTAATCAGCGAACCGCTGCGTCGCGCGGCTTCGACGACGAGCGTACCGAGGCTGAGGCCGCTGATCAGCCGGTTTCGCTGCGGAAAGAGCGTCCTGTTTGGCGCTGTGCCCAGTGGAAACTCGCTGACGAGCGCGCCGTGCCGGGCAATCTCCCGGGCGAGCGCATGATTGGCCGCCGGATAGACGCGATCAATGCCGTGGCCGAGGAAGGCAACCGTCGGCGTGCCCGCCGCCAGTGCACCGCGATGCGCGGCAGCGTCGATGCCCTGCGCGAGCCCGCTGACGATACAGAAGCCCGTCCGGCCGAGATGCCGGGCGAACTCGAACGCATTCTGAGCGCCGCCGCTCGTGGGGTTGCGGCTGCCGACGATCGCGAGTGCGGGCAGGTGTAAAATCTCGGGGTCGCCGACGATATACAGTTGTTCGGGCGGACCGGGTATGCCCGCAAGGAGTTCCGGATACGCGTCATCGCCGAGTCTGACCCGATAGTGGTTTTCCTGCTGCAACCACTCGTTCTCGTCCACTGCGAATCCCGGATCATGGCCCAACGTCACCCAATGATACCGCGACGCCGCGACATCGCGGCACGATCATTCTTTGCGCAACGCGCAAAAAAACGGCGCCCGCAGGCGCCGTGTTTCAGATCCTCGCGTAATCCCGGTCAGATCGGGTTGCGCACGGTGTCGTGAATATGGATCGCCTGGGTGGCTTCCATGACGAGACCGTAGCCGATGCGGTCGTAAACCTTGAACACCATCAGCGTGCCGGCTTCCTCGTCGGGGAGGCGCACTTTGCCGCCGCCGAAGCGATCGTTCACGGTTTCACCGGTCTGGTACACGGTCAGGACATCGCCGACCGAGAGCCCGTCCCTGGTGCCGCGGTTCAGTACGACCACGTGGTACTGGCCGATCTGGGTAACGCCGCCCACGACCGAGATAATGCGGCCGTCAATGGGGCTGCTCGGCGCACGCGGGTAGAAGTTCAGCGGGACATCCACCGACTCCGGAACGAGCTTGTCGCCGGGGACCGCTTCCTGGCTGGTGTCCGTCAATGCCACCGATGCCGGGTCGCCCGTGCGGCGAAGCGTGCCTTCACCGATAAACTTGCCCTGGTAGCCGATGAGCTTGTTGTCATCGGGATCGATCAGCGGTTCGCCGATTTCGACGACGTTGTAGCGCGAGCCGAGCTGAGCGTCGTCCAGCCCGCGAGCGTAGACTACGTTGCCGGCTGCTGCGATGAGATGGTCGCCGCGCGTCTCCAGCAGGTACGGCAGACGATCCGTTTCGCGCTTCTCGAGTACCGCGCCGCTTGACAGGAATGCCGACACCGCTTCATAGGGGATGCTGGTTACCGCCTGGGTAATCGGCGACACCCGGGCCTGCGGCGAAAGGCGATACGTCGAAGCGCGCACATTCGTAATGCGCGGCTGACCGTCGATGTAAACGAGCGCCAGGACGTCACCGGGATAAATAAGGTGCGGGTTTTCGATCTGGGTGTTGATGTGCCAGATCTCCGGCCAGAACCAGGGGTCCTTCAGGAACGTCGCGGCGATGTCCCACAGGGTATCGCCAACCTGCACGACGTACTCGTTGGGATGATTGTCGGCAAGCGCTACCGGCTGGCTGACACGCTCGACGACCGGGCCCCTGTACTCGGCAACCGACGACTGCGACGAGTTGTCGTAGCTGGGCGGCGGCGCGGCCGCCGGTGTCGGAACCGCCGCATCGTCATCGTCGCCCGCGAACGGGTTCAGGGAGCAGCCGGCAAGTAAGGCGGCCAGCGCAACAGCGGTGAGCCGAATGAGGGTGTTCAGGCTTTGTGTGCGGGGGACCATAGTTCGCGGGTGCTCCATTTTTGCGGATTCAAACCGGGCCGGTCGCGGCATTGCTATAATATGTCGTTCCGGCATTGCCACGGCTGCCAATCACGTCACATTTCCGGCGCAAAAAGCGCTCGGAGACGCCGTCTGATTGGCCGCATTTTGTGAAACTTATTCAATTAAGTCAAACATTTAGAGATTTTTTATAGGTTTTTACGCAAGATCACGGTGAAATAATTATGTCCTTCACGGGTCATATTGAGCCGACGAACCCGGAAATTGCTGCAGGCGAATTATGGCAAAACTGAATATTCTGGAATTTCCCGACCCGCGTTTGCGCAAGCAGGCGGTGCCCGTGGACGTGGTCGACGACGCGTTACGGACGCTTGTCGACGACATGTTCGAGACCATGTATGCGGCACCGGGCATTGGCCTCGCCGCGACGCAGGTCGACGTTCACCGGCGACTGCTGGTGGCAGACGTGTCCTCGGACAAGAGCGATCCGCATGTCTTCATCAATCCCGAGATCCTCGAGAAAGACGGCGTGACCGTCACCGAGGAAGGCTGCCTGTCGGTTCCCGGGTACTACGAGGAGGTCAAACGCGCGGACCATATCCGCGTGCGCTACCTCGACCGGGAAGGCCGTGAATGTGAGGGTGAATTCGAGGGCCTGCTGGCCGTTTGCATACAGCACGAGATCGATCACCTCGACGGCAAGCTCTTCGTCGACTACCTCTCCGAGGCCAAGCGGTCCCGTATTCGCAAGAAACTGGAAAAAGAGCGGCGCCACCAGGCCGCCGCCGTAGTCGCCTGATCATCGCCCACCGATAGCCGAAACCGCGACATGACCGATACGAGAGTGCTGTTTGCCGGTACGCCGGAATTCGCGCTCGCGTCGCTGCACGCACTGACGGACGCCGGTATCGTGCCGCTGGCGGTTCTGACACAGCCGGACCGTCCGGCCGGGCGCGGCAAGCGACTTACCGCGAGCCCGGTCAAGCAGTTCGCACTCGAGCAGGGCATCGACATGTTGCAGCCGGCCACGCTCAAAGATCCGGAAGTCGTTGCGCAAATCGCCGCGTTGGAACCGGATGTCCTCGTCGTGGCGGCCTACGGGCTGATCCTCCCGCAAAACGTTCTCGATATCCCGGCCAAGGGCTGTCTCAACGTGCACGCTTCGCTGCTGCCGCGCTGGCGCGGCGCGGCGCCCATCCAGGCCGCGATACTCGCCGGCGACGAGGAGACTGGAGTCAGTCTCATGGCGATGACCGCAGGACTGGACTGCGGGCCGGTCTACGTCGAGGAGGCGGTCACGATCGGCCCGGAAGAAACCGCGGGCGAGCTGCACGATCGCCTTGCGGCTCTCGGCGGCGAACTGCTCGTGCGCCATTTCGACGCCATCGTGAACAATGCGCTGGACGCGGTCGAGCAGGACGATGCCAGGGCGACGTACGCGGGCAAGATCAGCAAGCAGGACGCACGGCTGGACTGGCAGGAGCCGGCGGAAGCGCTGCACCGACGGGTCCGTGCGTACAACCCGGTCCCGGGCGCCTTCTTCCTGCTCGACGACATGCCGGTCAAGTGCTGGCGCGCGGGCGTTGTGGGCAGCGCGGCCAATGCGGCCCCGGGTGAGGTCATGTCTGCCGGTCGTGACGGCATCGTCATCGCCTGCGGCCGGGATGCACTGCGGCTGGACAGCCTGCAGCGTCCCGGCAAACGCCCGGTTACCGCGGGTGAGTTTGCTGCCGCCGTGGCGATGACCGGCCGGCGGCTCAGCTGACCGGTATGTCCGACAATCGCCAGGGGGCACGACTGCGGGCGACGGCGGCGCACGTCGTCGACGCGGTGGTTACATCGGGCAAATCGCTCGACACGGCTCTGCCGAACCACGAGGCGCGGGTAGCCCGAGAGGATCGCGCATTGCTGCGCTTGCTTTGCTACGGAACTTTGCGGCGCTACTGGCGCCTGCAGTTCTGGATCGGGCAGCTCCTCGACAGGCCCCTCAAAGCGAAGGACGGCGTTATCAACGCGCTGTTAGCGATCGGTCTCTACCAGCTGACGGAAACCCGCATCCCCGATCACGCGGTGGTCTCGCAAACCGTCGAGGCATCACGATTGCTGCGGCGGCCCAAGCTCGCGGGGCTGCTCAATGCCGTGATGCGCCGCTTCCTGCGCGAGGACATCGCATCGGCGGTGCCCGACACGGCGGAGGCGGCGCATGATCATCCGCAATGGCTGATCGACGCGATCCGGAATGACTGGCCCGGTCACGGCGATGCCATTCTCGCGGCCAATAACGCCCGCGCGCCCATGTGGCTGCGGGTGGATGCCTCCCGTGCAACGGCGGAGGACTATGTGCGGGCGCTGCAGGAAGCCGGGCTCGAGGCCAAGGCCTTCGATGCAATTGCCGGTGCGGTGCAGCTGGCTGAGCCGGCGCCCGTCGAGGAGCTGCCGGGTTTTGCCGACGGTCTCGTCTCCGTGCAGGATGCCGCGGCGCAGCTGGCCGCTCCCTGGCTGTTGCGGGGAACGGGCCGGCGCGTACTCGACGCCTGCGCCGCGCCGGGTGGAAAAAGCGGGCACCTGCTGGAACTCGGGGGCACGGAAATCGATCTGACCTGCCTGGACAGGGACGAAAATCGGCTGCAAGCCGTCGCGGACAATCTCGACAGGCTGGGCCGGTCCGCGACGCTCCTGTGTGGCGATGCATCAACGCCACAGGCATGGTGGGATGGGACGGCGTTCGATGCCATCCTGCTGGACGCGCCGTGTTCGGCAACGGGGGTCATTCGCCGTCATCCGGACATCAAGTTGCTGCGCCGGGCCGCGGACATCGAGTCGCTCGCACGCCTGCAGCGCAGCCTGCTCGACAGTGTCTGGCCACTACTGGCGCCGGGCGGACGGCTGCTGTACGTAACCTGCTCGGTGCTTGCCGCCGAGAACGACGCGGTGCTGCGACCGTTTATCGAGGCGACGGCGGACGCACGGGAGGATGATGCGTTGCAAAATAACAACATCCGCGATCTAATGCAGCGCAAGGCGTGTGGATTCCAGGTTCTGCCGGGTACCGCGGACATGGACGGTTTCTATTACGCCTGCCTCGAGAGGGCTGGCTGAGCATCAATGTCGACAACAAGAGACCAGGGGCTGGGCGGGACGATACGCAGTGTAATCATCGGCGCTGTCGCGATGCTGCTCGGCGGTGTCGCCCTGGCGCAGGACCCGGTGGAGCGAGTCGGGTACTTCGAAGTTCGATCGGCCTCGACGGAGCTCGTCGGCGGCGTTCACATGCTCGATGCGCGGTTGCAGCTCGTGCTCTCCAGCGAAGCGCTGAATGCACTCAACAGCGGTGTGCCGCTCACGATCGAACTGCAGATGCAGGTCATCCGGTCGCGGCGCTTTTATCTCGACGCCCTCGACGCCGAACTCGCATTCCGTTTCGAACTCGAATACCGGCCGATCAGCCAGCGTTACATCGTTCGCAACCTGAATACGGGCAACCAGGACTCGTTCGCGACGCTGTATTCGGCGCTCAACAACCTCGGCCGCATCCAGCGATTACCGGTTATCGATGAGTCGCTCCTGATCCCCGACCGCGACTACCGGGTGAGGCTCCGGGCCCTGCTGGCCACGGAGCAATACTCGGCACCGTTGCGGCTTCTTTTCTTCTGGCGTGACGAGTGGCAGCTCAAGAGCGAATGGTACGAATGGAAGCTCGAACACTAAAGCGCGCCTTCATCGGCATGCTCGCGGTGGCCGGCGTGCTGCTGTCGCTCATTGCGCTGTTCCTGCTCAGCATTACCGCGCAGAACTCCGCGGACTTCGATCGTCTTCACAACACGTTGATCAGCGTCAACATTGCCGGCGCGATCCTGCTGTTCGTGCTTCTTGTCGGCAACCTGATTCGGCTGCTGCGCGACTATCGTGAAAACGTCCCCGGGGCGCGGCTGAAGACACGCATGGTCGGCATGTTCGTCGGGCTCGCCGTGTTGCCATTGATCGTCGTCTTCTATTTCGCGGTCCAGTACATCAATCGCGGCATCGATTCGTGGTTCGACGTCGATATCGAGGCGGGCCTCGGCAACGCCATTGAAATAGTTCGCGCCGTCCTCGAAGTCCAGAAGCGCGACAATCTGCTTGCCACCCGGCAGATTGCGCGGCGGCTGGCGACGGTGAGTGAGCGCGAGTTCGTGTTCGAACTCAGCAAGTTGCGGCGGGAATCGGGCGCGAGCGAAATGACCCTGTTCGGCAATAACGCGCAGATTCTCGCGACGAGTTCCGACCGGGCCACCGCCTCGCTGCCACGGCCGCCGATCGACATCATGGAGATGCTGACGACGGTGAACCCGGTTCACGTCAGCCTGGAGGACGCCCAGAGCGGCGCCTACGAAATTCGCACGGCCATATTGTTCACGGTACGCGGCCGCAACGAGCCCATTGGTGTCCTGCAGGCGCACTTTCCCGTCACGGAGCGAATAAGCCGGATGGCCTCCAGCGTCGAGGCGTCACAGAACGGCTATCGACGCCTGGAGATTTTGCGCGAAGGCCTCAAGGTGACCTTTACCCTGACGCTGACCGTGGTCCTGATGTTGTCCCTGCTGGCGGCAATCTACGGTGCATTGATATTGTCGCGGCGCCTCGTGGCCCCTATCCAGGATCTCGTCGCCGGCACGCGCGCCGTCGCTGCGGGCAACTTCGACACGAGACTGCCATCGCCTTCCCGCGACGAGATCGGCTTTCTCATTAACTCCTTCAACGACATGACTCAGCGACTGGCGGCAGCCCGGCGTGAGACGCGCCTCAGCCAGGCACTCGTCGAGGCGGAGCGTGCGAACCTCGAGGTCATACTTGCGCGGCTCTCGACCGGCGTCGTCGCGATCGATCCGGATTTACGCATTCGCACGGCGAACCAGGCGTCCGGTGCCATTCTCAACGTGGACCTCGAGAATCGTGTCGGTGAGTATCTGCCCGATATCGCGCGCCACGAACCGCTGCTCGACCAGTTTGTCGACGTGGCGCGTATCCACCTCGACGCCGGCGAAACCGAGTGGCGCGAGCAAATCGTATTGCGTGGTGAAGTGGGTCGGCGCGTGCTGACCTGCGCGTGCACGGCCCTGCCTGGCGAAGGCGACCAGGCTGGCGGTTACGTGGTCGTGTTCGACGACATTACCGGCTTGCTGCAGGCGCAGCGCGATGCTGCGTGGGGTGAGGTGGCGCGGCGCCTTGCGCACGAGATCAAGAATCCGCTCACGCCCATCCAGCTGTCCGCCGAGCGGCTGCGCCGCAAGTATCTCGACAAGATGTCCGGCGAAGAAGCCCAGATTCTCGATCGTGCGACACACACGATCGTGCAGCAGGTCGAGGCCATGAAAGAAATGGTCAACGCGTTCAGCGACTACGCGCGCGCGCCGGATATGGAAATCAATCGCTTCGATCTGGACAAGCTCGTTCACGAAGTGGTGGATCTGTACCGGTCGCAGGAAAGCGAGGTCAAGATCGTCGTTACGTCAGACCCGACGATGCCGTTGCTCGAAGCCGACGAGGGCCGGGTGCGCCAGATCCTGCACAACCTGTTGCGAAATGCGCTGGAGGCGCTCGAGCAGACGCCCGAGCCGAGGATCGACGTGCATGCGAGCGCTGCCGAGTTCAGTGGTGTCGAATTCGCGCAGCTGAAAGTCGAAGACAACGGGCCGGGATTCGATACCGGCGACATCAGCCAGGTCTTCGATCCCTACGTTACGACCAAGCCCAAGGGAACCGGGCTCGGACTCGCCGTTGTCAAGAAACTGGTCGAGGAGCACGTGGGAACGATTCTTGCCGAAAACCGCAAAGACGGAGGTGCGGCCATCAGCATCAGGCTGCCGATCAACGAGGCGGCGCGTGAGGCGATGATCGCGAAGGGAACTAACCGTACTGAAAAGAGGAGGGAAAGAGCATGAGCAATCCGCAGGTGCTCGTGGTCGATGACGAAGCTGACATTCGTGCTTTGATCCAGGAAATATTGTCGGAGGAGGGCTACGGCGTAACCGTGGCAGCCGATGCCGACGAGGCGAGGTCGGCGCGCAGCGACGATAATTTCGATCTGATCCTTCTCGATATCTGGATGCCCGATACCGACGGCATCACATTGTTGCGCGAGTGGTCCGACAACGGCGACCTCAAGTGCCCGGTCGTGATCATGTCCGGGCATGGCACGGTTGACACGGCGGTGGAGGCAACCCGGCTCGGCGCACATGATTTCGTTGAGAAACCGCTGTCACTCGCGAAGCTCCTGCGAACCGTGGAGGGCGCGCTGGAGTCGGCGGGCAGGCAAGCGAGTGCAGCCCGCGGCACCCTGCCGCCGTTGCTCGCCCCCGTCGGGCGCAGCGCCCTGATGAAGGCGCTGCGAGACAAGGTCAAGCAATATGCGAGGCACGAAGCCACGGTGCTGGTCAGTGGCGAGCCTGGCACGGGTCGAAGCGCCTTCGCCCGTTACCTGCACGCGCTCAGCGGCCGCGCAGATGGTCCGCTCATCAACATCACGGCGGCTTCGCTGACTGCCGAGAACGTCGAAGAGAGCCTGCTCGGCAGCGAAGAGGATGGCGAAGTGCAGATGGGCGCTTTCGAGAAAGCCGCCGAGGGTACGCTGATCATCGACGAACTGACGGACCTCGGTACGGCAGCACAGCGGATTCTGTTCAGTGTACTGGAGGACGGCAGCTTTACTCGGAAGGGCGGTAGTAGCGCCGTGCCACTCGATGCGCGAATACTGGCAACGGTGCGGGCGGACTACGAAGACAAAGTACGCTCCGGAGAACTGCGCGCAGACCTCGTCGCAAGTCTCGGTGTATTGATGCTGCGTGTACCGCCGTTGCGGGAATACTCGGAAGACGTGCCGGAACTGCTCAATTATTACGTCGACAAGCTGGTCGATTCGGAGGGGCTCGCGTTTCGACGCTTCAGCGTAGCGGCGCAGAATCGTCTGCGGAACTACCCCTGGCCGGACAACGTGCGGGAACTCAAGAACCTGGTACGCCGCCTGCTGATGTCGGACTCCGATGAGGATATTTCGCTGGAAGAAGTCGAAGCGGAGGTTTCCGGGGCGGCGGCCGAAGACGAGCCGCTCGTCAAGCAGGACCTGCTGGCGCTTCCGCTGCGCGAAGCGCGTGAACAGTTCGAACGCGCTTACCTGCAGCAACAGCTGGTGCTGTGCGATGGCAAGGTCGGGCAGCTGGCGAAACGCGTCGGCATGGAGCGAACGCACCTGTACCGCAAGCTGCGTTCACTCGGCGTTGACTTCAAATCGGTTGGCACCGACGACTAATCGCAGGCGTTCGGCAAAGGGTTACCGTAGGAGCGGTTCTCGAAATGCGATCGCGCGCCGAGGCGCGCTCCTACGGTGCATCATCGGGAAACGTGCGGCGCGTTACGGGAGGTCGTTCGGCTGGAGTGATGCGGCCGTCGGCGTGGAAGGTCAGGCCCGGGTTGCCGAAGTCTTCGATGCTCAGTCCGCGGATCATGTTCAATGCGCGGTTCTCCGGGTAATCCGTGCCGATCATGATGTCGCCGACCGCGGCGATGCTGATCCTGGTGCTGACCCGCTGGACCGGCGCTGCCGGTTCCGCGGGGGGGCGCCGTTTCCGTTACTGCCGGTTGCGGAGGGGGCGTGACCGGTGCGCTCGTCTAGCAGGCACCGAGCGCGACCACAGCGAGTGTGGCCAGAAGATGCCGCAGACTATTCACCGAGTCGAATGCGGATGACATCGATCTTCGCGCTGCGCAGGCGGCTGCGCAGCATGTTGAGTTCGTCCAGATCTTCCGTGGGGCCGATACGCACGCGGTGATACGTCTTGTCGTCGATCGTCACGCGCTGGATGGTCGACTCGATGCCCTGCAGTGCGAGCTCGGCGCGTCGCCGATCGGCATCCTCGTAGCGGGTGAACGAACCGGCCTGCAGTATATAGAGGCCCGGCGTCACCACCGCACGCGGTTCCACGTCTTTTCTTACGTCGGGTTCCTGTTCGGGAATGACGACCTCGAAATTCGGCAGCATGTCGTAAAAGGTGAAGCGGCTTTCCTGCGGCTCCTCCACCGATTCGCTCGCCGCGGCGCCCGGCTTTTCGCCGTTGTCCTCGATGGCGCTCTCGAGGCTCGCCGGCTGCCGGGCCGCGGCAGGTGGCGTGGCTGGCTGTCCGTCCCGAACGTAGATCGCGAATGCGACGGAAAGGCCGATAGCAAGCCCGAAGATCATCCAGACCCAGCCCGGATATTCCGGCTTCTGGCTGGGTTTCCTGCGCCGTTTACTGCGTTTTTTTGCCATTACATCGAGTCGGGCGCGGACACGCCCAGGATGCCGAGGCCGTTGGCGATCACCTGGCGGGTTGCCGCACAAAGGGTGAGACGCGCGTCGCGCAACGCGTCCTCACCAACAATAAAGACATGCGCGTTGTAATAAGTGTGGAAGTCATTGGCCAGGTCGCGCAAATAATGGACCAGGTGCTGTGGTGCGAGATTGCTTGCCGCCAGGTCAATGACTTCCGGATACCGGCTGAGCGTCGTCATGAGCGCCCGCTCCTGCGGCTCTTCCAGCAGCGCCAGGTTGGCGCAGCGGTCGGGACCTTCCCAGCGGTAATTCTTCTCTTCGAGCTGGCGGAATACGCTCGCGATCCGCGCGTGCGCGTACTGGATGTAATACACGGGATTGTCGTTCGACTGGGATTTGGCCACGTCGAGGTCGAAGTCCAGGTGCTGGTCATTCGAACGCGAGACATAGAAAAATCGCGCCGCGTCATTGCCTACTTCGGATCGCAGTTGTCGCAAGGTGTCGAATTCGCCGCTGCGCGTCGACATCTGGACCTTCTTGCCATCGCGGTACAGCGCAACGAACTGCACGAGCTGTACCTCGAGGTCTTCGGCCCGGTAGCCCATCGCCTCGAGCCCCGCCTTCACGCGTGTCACGTAGCCGTGGTGATCCGCGCCCAGGATATCGATGAGGCGGTCGAAGCCGCGCTCGCGTTTGTCGAAGTGATAGGCGATGTCCGATGCGAAATAGGTCTTTGCGCCATTCTCGCGCACGACCACGCGGTCCTTCTCGTCGCCGAAATCGCTCGCCCGAAACCAGGTGGCGCCGTCTTTCTTGTACAGCATGCCGCGCTCTTCGAGGACGGCGAGCGCATCGTCGATGCGGTGGCTTTTCGTCAGGCTCTGCTCGGAAAACCAGCGATCGAAGGTGACGCCGAACTCTTCGAGGTCGTCCTCGATGTCGTCGCGAATGCTGTCGAGTGCTTGCTGCCGTATCCGGTCAAAGCCGTCTTCGCCGAGCAATTCGTTCGCGCGCGCTATCAGGGCCCCGATGTGTGTTTCCTTGTCACCGTCGGGGGCATCGGCAGGTACGCCCTCCAGCACGGTGGCCGCGTCTGCGGCATCGATACCGTCGGTGTTGATCGCCGCGGCAATATCCCGAATGTAGTCGCCCCGGTAGCCCGCCGCGGGAAAGGGAACGCTCGTGCCTTGCGCTTCCAGCCAGCGCAGCCAGACGCTCACACCGAGGATGTCCATCTGGCGGCCGGCATCGTTGACGTAGTACTCGCGGGAGACCGGGAATCCTGTCGTCTCGAGCAGGTTGCCTACCGTGGCGCCATACGATGCATGCCGGCCGTGGCCGACGTGCAGGGGCCCGGTGGGATTCGCGGAGACGAACTCGAGCAGGATGCGCGGCGCTGCTTTCGGGGCATGCCGCCCGTAATCCTCGCCCTTGTCCAGCACCGTCTGGAGTTCTGCATGAAAGGCGGCCGGGCTCAGGTAGAAATTGATGAAGCCGGGGCCGGCGATCTCGACCTTCTCCAGCTGGTCCGTCTCGGCGATCTGCTCGATGATGGCGGCGGCCAGGTCGCGTGGGCTGCGGCGTGCCGGCTTCGCGAGCCGCATCGCGATGTTGGATGCGAAGTGCCCGTGCGCGGTGTCCCGGGTGCGTTCGATCGTGCTCTCGACTGCAAGGTCCCCTGCCGCGTCGGCGAGATCGGGCAGGCGGGACAGGGCGTCGTCGAGGAAGTTCGCTATCGAGGATTTCATTGAGCTGAAGCGCTTTTCAGGAGCTGACTCGGTAAACAGCCGGCGATTCTACCCGGTTATCTGCTGTCGCGCCCGGACAGGGCACTAGAAGAGTTCGACGGGGTCGACGTCGATAGACCAGCGAACCTTGCGAGCAGAGGGGTCCGCTTCGAGCGTCGGTCGTAATTCGCGCAGCACTCCATGCAGCGCACGGCGATCAGCGCTCTGCAGCAGCAGTTGGGCGCGATAGCGTCCGGCACGGCGCGCCATCGGGGCGTCCACGGGACCGAATATCCTGAGTCGGCCCTTCGAGAGCCCGGCGATGAGTCCTGCGGCGACCTCGAGGAAGGCGTGAGCGTCGTTACGCTGCGTGGCGGCGGAACGCAGCAGCGCAAGCCGTGAGAACGGCGGCCAGTTCGCCGCGCGGCGCTCTTCAAGGGCGTCATGGGCGACGCGCGAGTAGCCGCCCTCGATAAGGCGTTTCCAGAACGGGTGCGCTGGAAACGCCGTCTGGATGATGACTTCGCCGACCCGGCTCTCGCGGCCAGCGCGCCCGGCCACCTGGATGATCGATTGCGCAAGACGCTCGTCACTGCGAAAGTCCGTACCGAAGAGACCCTGGTCCGCGTTGACGATACCGACGAGCGAGAGCTTCGGGAAATGGTGTCCCTTCGACAACATCTGCGTGCCCACGAGTATATCGGCCTCACCCCGGGTCGCGCGCTGCAGCGCTTCGTCCATCGCGCCTTTTCGCTGCGTGCTGTCGCTGTCGATGCGCATGACCTGCCGGTCCGGATACCGGCGCACGAGTTCATCCTCGAGCCGTTGCGTGCCTTCGCCGAGCGGCCGCATGATCGCGCCGCACTCGCTGCAATGTTCGTCCAGCGGTCTCGCGCTGCCGCAATGATGGCATCGCAGGCGGCGATCCTTCGCGTGCACGGTCATTCGCGAATCACAGCGTAAGCACTCGGCAACGTGGCCGCAGCCGGCACAAATGAGCGTGGGCGCGAATCCGCGGCGGTTGAGGTAGATCAGCACCTGTCCCGACCCGGCGAGGTGCTGCGTGATCGCCTGCGCGAGCGGTTCGCTCAATCCCTCCGTCGAGGCTACACGTCCCAGGTCCACGATCCGTACCTGCGGCGGCTGCGCCGTGCCCGCCCGGCGCGGCAGCCTGAGATGCGAGTAATTGCCGGTTTCGCAGTGGTGCAGGACCTCGAGCGTCGGCGTCGCCGAGCCGAGCACGATCGGTATGTCGAGATGCTTGGCACGCGCGATTGCCAGATCCCGCGCGGAATAGCGCAGGCCTTCCTGCTGCTTGAACGACTGATCGTGTTCCTCGTCGACGATCACGAGCCCGGCATTCTGCATCGGGGTGAACACCGCGGAGCGCGTGCCCACGACCAGTTTTGCGTCGCCGTTGCGTGCCTGCCGCCAGGACCGCAGCCGTTCGAGGTCCGACAGTCCCGAATGCAACAATGCCGGCTCGACGCCGAGCCGGTCTTGCAGGCGTGCGACCAGCTGGGGAGTGAGGCCGATTTCGGGCACCAGCACGAGCACCTGCCTGCCGGCAGCGATGGTCTCGCTGATCAGGCGCAGGTAGACCTCGGTCTTGCCGCTGCCCGTAACGCCGTCGAGGATGCTTACCTGGAACCCCGTTGCCGAGCGAATTTCATCGAGGGCCGCCTGCTGATCGCGGTTGAGCTGCGGGCCGGTCACTGCCTCGCGCCGACGCAGCGGTTCGGGGTCGTCGGCGCGCATCTCGAACTCCGTGACCAGCGCCTTGCCCGCCAGCGCCCTGAAGCTGCGCCGCCATGCCGGCATCTGCTCGGCGAGCGTTTCCACGTCGATGCCGTTGCCGCCCGCATCGAGCAGCCATTCGAGCAGTTCGGCCTGCCGCGGCGCCCTTTTCGCCAGCGCCTCGATGTCGACACCGCGTGCCGCATCGGTTGCCGCGGCGTGGCGCAGCAACGGGTTTAGCGGCCTGCCCTGGCGCAGCAGTGCCGGGACGGCGGCGGCCGCGACTTCGCCGACGGGGTGATGATAGTAGTCGCTCGTGAAGCCAATGAGCCAGAGGTCCTCATCGCGCAAGAGCGGGGTGTCATCGAGCACTTCGAGCACATGGCGCATCCTGCCCTGCGGCACATCGCTGCCACGCGCGTGGGCAACCACCAACCCGATCTGCCGCTGTCTGCCGAAAGGCACGCGCACGCGCGTGCCTGGCGGCGGGCAACTCGCCCCGGCTGGCGGCAGATAGTCGAACAGGCGCGACAGCGGCACGTTGATGGCGACTTTGAGAACCGGCGCGTTGTCCACGAACTTCCTGTGAAAACAGAGGATTAAGGGAGCGCACCGATATCTTATTGACATAAGGTCCGGCGCGAAAAATCGAATAACCCTGTCAACCAACCGCGAGACCAGGCGTTATTTCTGTAGCGACAAGTTAGATGACCTCCTGAGGGAGTCAAGAGGAGTTCGCGATGAACGAGCAATCGCCTGTAACAGGGAGCAGCGGCCGATGAGCGCCTGTGCCGGCATTTTTGCGGTATCGTGCAGCCGCGACCAACCGAAAGAGGCGAGGACGCTGCAGGGCGAACAGCAACTCAACCAGTTCCTTGCGGGAGTGGAACGCCGCGCGTTGCGCTTCGCAGAGATCGCGGTGCGCGACCGGGACGAAGCGCTCGACCTGGTGCAGGACGCGATGATCAAGCTGGCGCGAAATTACGCGGGCCGGCCCGAGGAAGAGTGGACGCCGCTGTTCTACCGCATCCTGCAGAACGGCATTCGGGACTGGCATCGGCGGCAGATGGTCAGGAACCGCGTCATGGTGTGGTTCGGCCGTTCTTCAGCGGCGGATGACGACTATGACCCCGTTGCCCAGGCGCCCGATCCGATGGGACGGACGCCCGACGAACAAATCGAGGCAAGGCAGGCCATGCAGACCCTGGAGCACGCCGTCGCAGAGCTGCCGGCACGGCAGCGCGAGGCGTTCATGCTGCGCACGTTCGAAGGCCTCGATGTGGCCGGGACGGCGGTTGCAATGGGCTGCAGCGAGGGCAGCGTGAAGACACATTATTCCCGGGCGGTGCATACCCTCCGGGAAGTACTGGGAGAACACTGGCAATGAAGAAGCCGATGGATGAAAAAGACCTGGCGGGTCAGGCAAAAGCGCTGTTCGACGACAGCGTCGAGCGGCTCGATGCGGCGACGCTTTCGCAGCTGAACCAGGGTCGTCAGAAGGCGTTACAGGAAGTCCGCGGTGCCGGCCCTGCAGGCCAGTGGGCGCGCTGGGTGCCGGCCGGCGGCCTCGCGGCAGCCGCTGTTGTCGCGGTCCTCGTCTGGCAGGGCGCACCTGTCGAACAGAGCGCCCCTGCGGCGGGCAGTGCAGCGGATTTCGAAATCATGCTGAGCGAGGACAGCCTCGACATGCTGGAAGATCTCGAGTTCTACAGCTGGATAGACACGGCGAACCTGGATTCGGATAGCGATGTCGGCTAGGAGCACATGCAGAAACGCGCTGCTGGTTCTCGCGTTCGGCGCCGCGGGCACGGTGCTCGCCGCGGAAGCCGAGGAGCCGGATATGGAGTTTGTCGAGTACCTTGGGCTTTGGGAAGAGTCGGACGAAGAATGGCTGATCGTGGAGCACCAGATAGATGCCGAGTCCGCAGAACGGAACGATCCCGTACCGGAAGGTGAAGAATCGACGGAGGACGAGCATGAAAGCTAGAATGATTTTCGCGGTTACTGCAGTTGTCGCGATGTTGCTCGGTACAGCTGCGTTTGCCGACGAACACGGCGTGGCCTGGGATTCCCTGTCCGCGGAACAGCAGCAGGTACTGAACCGGTTTGCGGAAAGCTGGGATTCACTGCCGGCGGAGCGCCAGATGCGCCTGTCGCGCGGTGCGGGGCGCTGGGCCGATATGACGCCGCAGCAGCGCGAGCAGGCACAGCAGCGTTTCTCACGCTGGCGGGAGCTGCCGGACGATCGGCGTCGTCATATTCGCGAGCGCTGGGAAGAGTTCCAGGGCCTTCCGCCCGACGAGCGCCAGCGGATTCGTAAGAACTATCAGCGCTATCGCGAGCTTTCCCCCGAACAGCAGCAGCAGCTGCGTGAACGCTTTCATCGCCTGACGCCCGAACAGCGAGATAGTCTGCGGCAGCGATTCCGTGACATGTCGCCGGAGCAGCGTCAGCGTATGCGGGACCGGATGCAGCGTGATCGGCGCGGCTAGCCCTCGATAGACATCGATTCGACAGGAAAGCGCCCGCCCGGGCGCTTTTTTTTCGGGCCGGGTTAGGGGTTTTCCGAGACACCGTAAATCTGTGATGTGCCTGACATTATTGATAGAGTACCCCCCCATCCATTACCGGCACGATGATCGGAGGCCATGAATGAAGATCGGTGTACCGAGAGAAACGCATCCCGGAGAACGGCGCGTCGCAACCACCCCGGAAGTGGCCGGCCAGCTGCAGAAGCTCGGCTACGACGTGGTTGTCGAGAAGGACGCGGGCGCTGCGGCGAGCTTTGCGGATGAGGCCTACCAGGAGGCGGGATGCACGATCGCCGATTCTGCGGACGACATCTGGTCCGGGTCGGACATCATTCTAAAGGTCCGACCGCCCGAGAGTGACCAGGCCGAAGGACTGAAGGACTCGCAAACGCTGATCAGTTTCCTGTATCCGGGGCAGAACCCGGATCTCCTGGAAACGCTGACGAAAAGCGGCGGCACCGCGCTCGCCATGGACAGCGTGCCGCGAATCTCGCGTGCGCAGAAGATGGACGCGCTGAGCTCGATGGCGAACATCGCCGGCTACCGGGCGGTCGTCGAGGCGGCGCAGCATTTCGGGCGCTTCTTCACGGGCCAGATCACGGCGGCGGGCAAGGTTCCGCCCGCCAAGGTCATGGTCATCGGTGCCGGCGTCGCGGGCCTCGCCGCGATCGGCGCCGCGAAGAGCATGGGCGCGATCGTCAGGGCCTTCGATACCCGCCCCGAAGTCAAGGAGCAGGTGGAGAGCATGGACGCCGAGTTCCTGATGCTCGACTTCGAAGACGAAGACGGCAGCGGCGAAGGCGGCTACGCCAAGGTCATGAGCGACGAATTCATCAAGGCCGAGATGGCACTGTTTGCCGAGCAGGCCAAAGACGTCGACATCATCATTACCACGGCCCTGATCCCCGGTAAGCCGGCGCCGAAGCTGATCACCGCGGAGATGGTCGAATCGATGAAAGACGGCAGCGTGATCGTCGATCTCGCCGCCGAGCAGGGCGGCAACTGCGAGCTCACCGAGCCCGGCGAGGTGGTCGTTCGCAACGGCGTATCGATCATCGGCTACACCGATCTGCCGAGCCGGCTGGCCGCCCAGTCCAGCCAGCTCTACGGCACCAACCTGAGGCACCTGCTCACGGACATGACGCCGGAGAAGGACGGCAACCTCGTCCTGGACCTCGAAGACGAAGTCGTCCGCGGGGCCACGGTCTGTACGGGCGGCGAAACGCTGTGGCCGCCACCGCCGCCGAAGATATCCGCGGCTGCTCCGGCAAAAGCGGCGCCGGCGCCCGCACCGGAGCCGAAGGAAGAGAAAAAGCCGGGTGTCATGGGCCCGATCATCGGCATGATCGTCGCGGGCCTGGCACTGCTCGGGCTTGGCGCGGTTGCGCCCCCGTCCTTCATGGCGCACTTCACGGTTTTCGTGCTGGCCTGTTTCGTGGGCTACATGGTGATCTGGAACGTGACGGCGGCCCTGCATACGCCTCTGATGAGCGTCACCAACGCAATCTCGAGCATCATCGTGATCGGCGCACTGCTGCAGATCAGTTCGGATGTACCCCTGATCAAGTGGATCGCGGTAGGCACCGTACTGATAACTTCCGTCAACATTTTTGGCGGTTTTGCGGTTACTCGCCGCATGCTCGAAATGTTCAGAAAGTGAGGTCGTGATGTTTGACGTAAACCAAGGAATCATCCAGGTCTCGTACATCATCGCGACGATCCTGTTCATTCTTGCCCTCGGCGGACTATCGAACCAGGAGACCGCAAGGCGCGGCAACTGGTATGGCATCGTCGGCATGGCCATTGCACTCGTTGCGACCCTGGCGGGTGATGTCACGCAGAACTTCGGGCTAATGATCGTGGCGCTCGTGCTCGGCGGCAGCGTCGGTCTCATCGCCGCCCGGCGCGTCCAGATGACACAAATGCCGGAACTGGTGGCCATCCTGCACAGTCTGGTCGGCCTGGCCGCGGTTGCCGTCGGCTTTGCCAACTTCATGGATCCGGAGCGGCTGTCGCACTATGCCGGCGTCGAACTGACCATTCACGACGTCGAGACGTACCTCGGCATCCTGATCGGCGCGGTGACGTTCTCGGGCTCCGTGATCGCGTTCGGTAAATTATCGGGTCGCATCAGCGGTAACCCGATGCTGTTGCCCGCGCGTCACTGGCTGAACCTGCTGCTTTTGCTCGGCGCGTTCTGGTTCGGTTACCAGTTCGTCCAGCAGTCGGTAGCCGGGGGCGGTATTATCCCGCTCGTCATCATGACGATTATCGCGCTGCTGTTCGGCATCCACATGGTCATGGCGATCGGTGGGGCGGACATGCCCGTCGTCGTCTCGATGCTCAACAGCTACTCGGGCTGGGCCGCATCGGCGACCGGTTTCATGCTCGGCAACGACCTCCTCATCGTGACCGGCGCGCTCGTCGGTTCGAGCGGCGCGATCCTCAGTTACATCATGTGCCGCGCGATGAACCGCAAGTTCCTGAACGTAATTGCCGGCGGCTTCGGCACCGGTGGCGGCGCGGCTGCCGCGGGCGGCGGCGAGGACCAGGGCGAGGTCGTCTCTATCGATACCCAGGAAGCCGCCGAACTGCTGTTGAACGCCAAGGAAGTCATGATCATCCCCGGTTACGGCATGGCCGTCGCACAGGCGCAGCACACCGTTTATGAAATTACGCAGAAGCTGCGTGAGAAAGGTGTGAATGTTCGTTTCGGCATCCACCCGGTTGCAGGGCGCATGCCCGGTCACATGAACGTGTTGCTGGCGGAGGCCAAGGTGCCGTACGACATCGTGTTCGAGATGGACGAGGTCAACGACGACTTCCCGGACGTCGACGTGTCGGTCGTCATCGGCGCCAACGACATCGTCAATCCATCGGCGCTCACCGATCCCAACAGCCCGATCGCCGGTATGCCGGTACTCGAGTGCTGGAAAGGCAAGACGTCGATCGTGCTGAAGCGCAGCATGGCCACGGGGTATGCTGGCGTGCAGAACCCGCTGTTCTTCGAGGAGAATACGCGCATGCTGTTCGGCGATGCCAAGCAGACGCTGGACGAGGTGCTGAAGGCGCTCTGAGCGGTTGTCATAAAGCAGTCACACTCTTCTCGAATAATCGTCAATAGACAGACGCTGTCTGTTGATTTTCGGGGGGGAATCGGCAAACTAGCGTTACGCCGCCTGCGGTGTTGCCGCAAGCGGCGCAACCTGAGCTCGACAAGGTGTGTCTATGCTGGCCGGAGTCGCATCCGATATCTCGCAACAGGTTCTCAGAACCGACGTTGCCGGAATGCCGCTCGAGTGGATTGACTACCGCGAAGCGGTGCGTCTCTACCACGCCGAGCAGGTAGCGTACGACTGCGGCACACTGCTTTACACGGTATTCGGCGGTTACAGTTCGTTCGACGGCCGCCGCAGCAAGATCGACGTCAACTCCATCATCGCGACACATGGCACCAGCCAGAGCCTGTCACGCAATCGAGACAAGTACGTGCCACCGCTCAACAACCGGACGTTGTTCAAGCGCGACGCCAACCTGTGTCTTTACTGCGCGATGCGTTTCCCGACGCGCGACCTGACCCGCGATCACATCACGCCGATTTCACGCGGCGGCAGCGACACCTGGAACAACGTCGCGACGGCCTGCCGCCGCTGCAACAACTACAAGGGCGGGCGCACGCCCGAACAGGCCGCGATGGAACTCATCGCCGTGCCGTTCACGCCGACCTACGCGGAATACATTTACCTGAAGGGCCGGCGCGTGCTCGCCGACCAGATGCAGTACCTGCTCGCGCACATCCCGCGTTCGAGTCCGCTGCACGCGCGGTTGACCGATCACCTGTTCTCGGGTGAAGAGGTCATCGATACCCACTTTCACGACTGAAGCTTGTCGTGACGTTTGCGCGCGGCGAGAAGTTGCAGGCCGACCACGAGCGATGCACCAATCGCAATAGCGAGGAACGCATACGGCGGCCAGTAAACTCCGTCATGCAGTTCGAAGTTACCCGACGGGTAGCTGAATCCGTTGCCAATGAAGCGAAGCACCGCGGCCGTGGCCAGTACAGCCGTCGCGAGACTGAACACGAATGCGGCCCACCCCGCCACGCGGTTGCCGCGTAGAGCGCCGAGGGCAACAGCGACGTACACCAGGGCCACTCCGGTCGCGACGATCGCCATAACGCCGGGATAGATCAGCCCGAACAAGCCGACGACCGAAAGGGCAATGAGCAATTGGATGATCCCGGACACCCGTGTCATGCGGCTCTCCCGCAATACCGTTCCCCCGGGGACAGGATAATCCGCCTCCCGGTACCCTGCTATCACGATCAGTTATGACCGAATCGGTTAGTCCTTAGTGCGATGGAATACCTGCGTCTCGTGGAGAAACGCAACCCGCTTGCGGCGGTGAAAGCGCCGCCGGGCCTGGTAGATGTACAGGGCCCGGAACAGGCAGACCAGGCCCAACAGCAGGTAGGCGTAGAACAGGCGGAAGCCCGGCCCGGCCGCCAGGCCGATGAACAGGAACAGCACGCCGATGGACAGCCAGATGTGCGGGATGCGGGAATAGAGCCAGTCGGGCACTAGCATGGCGATCACCCAACGGTAGACAAGTCTCTTGAATAGTGGACATTCGGGCGCCGGATGTCTCGTACACAGCGCACATTTCGGTGCTCGGCTATACTCTGCCGATGCAGTACCTGATCGACGCGAGCGTGTATGTATTCCGGGCTTATTACTCGATGCCCGACGACATCGTCGACGGCGACGGTAACCCGGTCAACGCGTTCTACGGCTTCGCCCGGTTCCTGGGCGACTTCATCGAACAGGTCAACCCCGAGCACGTCGCCGTCGCGTTCGATGAAAGCCTGACCACGTCCTTCCGCACCAGCATCTACCCCGAGTACAAGGCGAACCGGGAACCCGCGCCGGAGGAGCTAAAGCGCCAGTTCGGCCAGTGCAGGCGCTTCGTCAGTGCGCTCGGCCTCATGAACTGCGCCGACCCCCTCTACGAGGCCGATGACCTCATCGGCACGCTCGTCGAACATGGCCGCCGTGCCGGCCGTCCCTCCACGATCGTGAGCCGCGACAAGGACCTCACGCAGCTGCTCATGAAAGATGACGTGTTCTGGGACTTCGCGGGCAAGGGCAAGCTCGGCTACGATCATATCCTCGACGTCTTTGGCGTCCGGCCGGAACAGATCGCGGATTTTCTCGCCCTGGCCGGGGACGCCGTCGACAACATTCCCGGCGTGCCGGGTGTCGGCAAGAAGACGGCGTCGGCACTGCTGGCGCACTTCGGCACGCTCGACGACATTTACGACAATCTTGACCGTATTCACGAAGTGGCGGTGCGCGGCGCGAAGACGCTCGGCGCGAAACTGGATACTCACCGCGACGCCGCGATGCTCGCACGGCAGCTCACGGGCATCGCCTGCGATGCGCCGATGGACGATCCCGAGACGAATTTGCGCCGCTCGATGCCGGACCTTGGTGCTATCAACGCTCTCTTCGACGAAGCCAACATCGGCACCGCGCTGAGGCGGCAGGCCGAACGGGTGTCCGACCTCAGCCGCTACTGACGATGCCGGGCGCTGACGACGCTTTCGTAAAGACGGGACCCGCAAGCTCGCTTCCCATGTTCGAGGCGGAAGCCGAGGGGCTGCGCGAGCTGGCCGCCGCCAACGCGATCCGTGTCCCCGCGGTCATCGATTGCGGCATCGACGATGGTGCAGCATTCATCTCTATAGAGCATCTGCGCTTCGAGCGTGCGACGACGA
>CBFHSG010000013.1:56202-109649 GCA_965658465.1 Woeseiaceae bacterium
CGGTCGAGGCGGCGTTCGGCGAGCAGCTTGCCAACCTGCATCGGCGTACGAAACAGCAACATGGCTGGCACCGTGACAACACGATCGGGCCGACGCCGCAGCACAATCCCTGGACGGACGACTGGATCGAATTCTTTCGCGAGCACCGGCTGCGGTTCCAGCTCGATCTTGCGGCGCGAAACGGGTACACCGGGGAACTCCAGTCACTCGGCGACAGTCTCGAACGCCGGCTGCCGGACCTGTTCGAAGGCTATGTGCCGCAGGCGTCGCTGTGCCACGGCGACCTCTGGAGCGGCAACTGGGGTGTTACGGACGGCGTTCCGGTTATATTCGACCCGGCCGTCTACTATGGCGACCGCGAATCCGACATCGCGATGACGATGCTGTTCGGCGGCTTCGGGCGCGCGTTTTACCGCGCGTACGAGGAGAGCTGGCCGATGGCGCAGGGACACCAACGGCGGCTGAAGCTCTACCAGCTCTACCATGTGCTCAATCACCTGAACCTCTTCGGCTCGGGGTACATGGGCCAGGCGATGAAATTACTGCGCGAACTCGCGTAGCGTCCGGCGCTCAGTGGAACCTGCCCTCGACCTCGCTCGGGTCGACGTCTTCGTCAACCTCGATGGGTTCGCCGAGAAAGTCTTCGTCGAACAGGAACAGCTGCGTGCCTTCGGGCGCTGTGAGCACCATGAATGCGCCCTCGAATCCCGGAAACTCTTTCACCTCCAGGCCGCGGGATTCTATAAGGTGTTTGAGTGCCTCCTTGTCCTGGCACTTGAAACACAGCGACGGGCTTTCCAGTGCGATGCTCTCCGACAGGCCGAGGGCGATGCCGCCTGCGTCAAAACGCATGTGTACCGTGGGTTCTTCACGCATTTTCAGGATCGAGCCGGCAACCGGCCCCCAGAACTGTGCCGCATGCATGGCGTCCCGCACCGGCAAGGTCAGTTCGAACCAGGTACCGCAGGCGGAATCGTTGTCGTCCTCGTCGTTGCCGTGGAAAGTCCGCGCCTCCACGATCGTGATCAGGTGCGTGTCGCGGTCGTTGACGCCGATCTCGTTGAAACGCTCTTCGCCCAGGTGCATGAAGCTGAATTCGAAACCGTGATCGGCCATCGAGCGTGCATGCCGCGCAAGGTCAGGCTGTACGAAAGTGATCGCGGGGGACTCGAATTCGCGATCATGAATGCCGATGCAGAGGACGCCGTCGCTGACGACCGCGTATTTGTGTGGGTAGACATCCGCGGTTTCGAGTTCGGCAAATCCGAGTGTCTTGTACCAGAGCAGGGATTCGACAACGTCCTTCGAGTGGACGCTAACTTCGAGAAAACGGCCAATGCCGCTCAACGCTCCGCCCCCATGGCGAGGGCGCGCTCGCGTGATTTGTCGCGTTCCCGCGCGGCTTCGCTTTCGCTCCAGTCCGGCGATGATTCCGGCCAGCCGCCGGAGTGCTTCTCCACGAGGCGCGCGAGGAAGGCGACGTGGTCGTCACGCGCATTCAACGCCGGTATGTAGTGCAGGTCGCCGCCGCCCGCTTCGCGGAAGATCTCGCGATTCTGCATCGCGGTTTCCTCGAGCGTCTCCAGGCAGTCAGCGGCAAATCCGGGGCAGAGAACGTCGAGGCGCTCGAGGCCGCCGCGGCCGAGTTCCGCAATGGTCTTGTCCGCGTAAGGCTTCAGCCACTCCGCTTTGCCGAGGCGGGACTGGAAAGCCACCATGCACTCGTCCCCAGGGAGCTCGAGTGCATCCGCCAGCAGGCGTGCAGTCTTCTGGCACTGGCAGTGGTACGGGTCGCCCTTGAGCAACGTCTGCTTCGGCACGCCGTGAAACGACAACAGCAAGCGGTCGCCGCGCCCGTGCTGTTCCCAGTAGTCGCGGACGCTGGCCGCCAGCGCCGCGATGTAGCCGGGTGAGTCGTGGTAGTGATTAATGAAGCGCAGCTCGGGAACCCAGCGTCGCTTAGATAGCGCTGCTGTCACTGCTTCGAACACGGAGGCTGTCGTAGTCCCCGAGTATTGCGGGTAAAGCGGCAACACGACGATACGACGCGCACCTTCCGCGTACAGCCTGTCGAGTGCCGACGGAATCGAGGGTTTGCCGTAGGACATTCCGAGCGCCGCGTGCACCGGCCCGGAGAAACGTTGCTTCAGCTTGTCCTGCAGCGACCGCGTGATGTCTTCGGAAATAAGCAGGAGCGGTGAACCTTCATCGGTCCAGATTTTCGAGTACGCCTCGGCCGAACGTTTCGGCCGGAATGGCAGGATGAAGCCGTACAGGATCATCAGCCAGATCGGTCTCGGTATCTCGACGACACGAGGGTCGGACAGGAACTGCCGCAGGTACCGGCGCACGGCGCCAGGTGAAGGATCGTCGGGCGTCCCCAGGTTGACGACGAGCACGCCCAGAGACTCGGGACTGCCGTGCTCATATTCGGGAGTAGACTGGAAGATCGACATATAACTGGAGGCCCGTGTGCGAACGCCGTAACACTACTGCAAAGACCCGTTGCGTTCCACCGCCGCAGGGTTGCCGTTGCCGCTATAATCTATTGTCCCGACTCACATTTACAACGGTTATCGACGATGGAACCCACCCTGGAAGCGAAAGGCGACTACCCCGATCGCTGGACCCTGATACGCGACCTGTTCGTGTTCCAGGCCAAACTCCTCGTGGATGGGCTTCGCGACCTGTTGCTCGTGCCCGCATCGCTGGTGGCCGGTATCTGGAGCCTCGTCAGCGGCGAGAACGATCGGCCCGGGCCGCAGTTTTACAAGCTCGTCAGTCTTGGCAAGCAGAGCGAGCTCTGGATCGACCTGTTCAAGGCCTACGAGAACGCACCCGAAGAAGTGCGGCGCGAACACGAGTTCGCGGTCAAGAACATGGACGAACTTGTCGACAGGTTCGAGTCGTTCGTCGTGGACGAATACGAGCGTGGAGGCGTAACGGCGCAGGCGAAAGAGCGTATCGACAAGGCGCTCGACGCCATCCAGCGCTCCCGCAACCCCTGAATCGCAAAAAAACGGCTGCGTGGCTCCTCGCCCTTTAGCGACGTGGCAAGGAGCCCGGTCCGGGGTGTCTGTCTCCGGGCTGCTCGCTGCGCTCGCTTTAGGCCTCGTCGACAGACACCCCGAACCGGTCTCTGCCATATGCAGCCGCTCGGAACGGGCGCGCCGGGGCGTTTTTCGACCGAAGTAAAGCACAGCGAAGCGAGCCATGAGGGAGAGAAATGCGCCGGCGCGCCTGACAGGGTGATTCGTCAGTGCGCCGTTGGGAGAGGGGAGTCGTGGAGTGAGGGCTATGCGGCTTCCATGATCGCGGTTACGCCCATGCCGCCGGCGGCGCAGACGGAAATCAACCCTCGTCCGGAGCCCTTCTCGCTGAGCAGTTTCGCCATCGTGCCGACGACCCGGGCGCCGGTCGCGCCGAAGGGATGGCCAATCGCGACGCTGCCGCCCTTGACGTTGAGCTTGGACAGGTCGATCGGCCCCATTGCCGCGTTGCGGCCGAGGTTTTCCCTGCAGAATTTCTCGGACTGCCAGGCTTTGAGCGTGGCGATAACCTGTGCAGCAAACGCCTCGTGAATCTCGTAAAAATCGAAGTCCTGGAGCCTGAGGTCGGCCTGCTTCAGCATGTCCGAGACCGCGTAGGCCGGCGCCATCAGCAGACCTTCTTCATTGATGAAATTGACGGCGGATACCTTCGCAAACGTCAGGTAGGCGAGTATCGGCAGGTTCTTCTTGCGGGCCCAGTCTTCGTTTGCAAGTAATACGGCAGCGGCGCCGTCGGTCAGCGGCGTGCTGTTGCCCGCCGTCAGGGTGCCGTCGGCCGACTTGTCGAATACGGGATTCAGTTTCTGCAGTTTCTCGAAGGTCGTGTCGCGGCGGATGTTGTTGTCCTCCTCGGCGTCCATGAAAGGCACGACGAGGTCTTCATACCAGCCATCATCGTAGGCTGCAGCAGCCTTAACGTGACTCGCGAGGGCGAGCTGGTCCTGGTGTTCGCGCTGCACGTCCCATTTCTTCGCCGTGATCTCCATGCTCTCGCCCATCGACAGGCCCGTGCGTGGCTCCACGACGCCCGGAAATTGCGGCGCGATATGCTTCGGACGCAGCCGGAACCACGGGGCGATTCGGCTCATCGCGGTACGCGCGGCGTGAACGTCGAGCAGGATATGACGGAATTCGTCGCGAAATACGATGGGCGCATCGCTGACGGTGTCGGTGCCGCCCGCAATCCCGCAGTCGATCTGGCCCAGCGCGATCTTGTTGGCGATGAGGATCGCCGCTTCGATGCTGGTACCGCAGGCACGCTGCAGGTCCATGCCCGGCGTGCGCAGCGTCAACCCCGAATCGATCACGCTCTCACGGGCGAGGTTCCAGTCGCGGGAGTGCTTGATGACGGCACCCAGGGCGACATCGCCCATGGTCTGGCCGCGCAAATCGAGCTTGTTGACGAGCCCCTGCAGGGTTGCCGCCATCAGGTCCTGGTTGGTGCACTTTCTGTAGACGGAATGTGAGCGACAGAAGGGGATACGCGAGGCACCGACAACGGCAACCCGGACGGAACGACCATCGTGAAGCATAGAGCCTCCGGAGAGAGTGTTTCACACGAACGCGAAGCAACTTTACACTATTGACCGAGTGGAACGTAGAAGGGCCTCGCAAATTTCGGCACGGTGCCCGGGCTTCTGCGCCTCACGACAACCCGGCCGGGTGATTCCGGCAGCCACGGCAGATGCAAATGCAGCAAAAAGTCCGACGTTTCGGGCGCGAGACCACGGCGCTCCTGAGCATCGCGTGGCCCTTGATCATCAATAACCTGTCGGTCGCGGGCATGCAGTTCACCGACGCGGTGATGGCGGGCCAGCTCGGCGCGGAATCGCTGGCCGCCGTGGCGGTGGGCGGCAGCGTCTGGTTCCTGGGTTTCGCCTTCGTGCTGGGTGTGCTGATGGCGATATCGCCCATCGCCTCGCGGCACCATGGCGCCGGCAACGAGGCGCTCATCGGGCGTTATACGCGGCAGGGCGTCTACCTCGGCATATTCCTCGCTATTCCCATCCTGTTTTTCGCATGGTTCCTCGCGGCCCCGGCGCTGGCCGCGATCGGCATCGATGTCGCGTTCCGCGACATGACGGTGGGGTATGTAAAGATGATCTCGCTGGGCGGTCCAGGAATGTTCATATTCCTCGCATTGCGATTCACGACCGAGGGCATCGGCTACACCAAGCCGATCATGTATACGTCGATCTTCGCGCTGGCATGCAACGTGTTCCTGAACTGGGTCTTCATGTTCGGCAAGCTTGGCGCGCCCGCCATGGGGGCAGTCGGCTGCGGGCTGGCGAGCGGCATCACCATGTGGATCATCGCGATCATACTGGCGACCTACATGGTCTCGAGCAAAGTGTATGAGCCGCTCGACCTGTTCTCGCGGTTGTCGCCAATGCGCCCGAGCGTACTCAAGGAAATCGTCTTTCTCGGCGTGCCGATCGCGATCACGATCACGGCCGAAGCGGGCTTGTTCAATGCCGTGTCGATCCTCATGGGCACCCTGGGGCCGGCGATCACCGCCGCGCACCAGATCGCGCTCAATTTCGCATCGACAATGTTCATGGTACCGCTGGCCATAAACTCGGCGATCACGGTTCGCGTCGGTTACGCAATTGGCAAAGGCGATCTCGAGTATGCCCGCTTCGCCGGCGGCTTCGGGATATTCGTTTGCGCCGTGTTCATGGCCTGTTCCGCCACCTTCCTGCTGTTGTTCCGCGACGTGGTCGTGAGCATCTACACGCAGGACCCGGTCGTCAAAGGGATTGCGATATCGCTGTTGCTGATGGCAACCGTATTCCAGGTGGCGGATGGCATCCAGATCGGCGCAGCCGGCGCGCTGCGCGGCTACAAGGACACGCGTATACCGATGGCGGTCAACATCTTCGCCTACTGGATTATCGCGTTTCCGCTCGCCTACCTCGCGGCCGTGACCTACAAATTGCCACCCAACTATATCTGGGGCGGATTCGTTGCAGGCCTGTCGGTTGCCGCTGTCATGCTGACCTGGCGCTATGCGCGAATCTCGAGCGCAGCGATCAGCGAGCTGCACCCACTAAGGGTAGAGTGACTCAAATTGCCAGGCCATGTTGGTGTTGGCACTTTGGGTCACTGTCGCTAACTTCTAAGCTTGGCCGAAGTCCGGGGCGTCGTTCGCGAGATACTCGTCTTCCTCGGGCGTGTTCTCGCGGCCGAGCAGCGCATTCCTGTGCGGAAAACGGCCGTATTGCTCGATGATGTCGCGGTGCAGTTCGGCGAACTGCGCAACGGTCAGGAAGGTCTCCTGCAAGGTGGGCGAAACGGCCTCGGCAAGCCGCGTATACAGCTCCACGGACTTGCTTTGCACTTTCAGCGACTCCGCGTGCTGTAGCGGCATGTAAAAGAACACGCGCTGGATCGGGGTCAGCCCGCGGTCCTTCTTCTGCATGGCGCCCTCGACGCAGAGCTTCAGCGCCGCCTTGTCTTTTTCGTAGGCCTTGGCTGTACCGCGATAGATGTTCCTGCGGAACTGGTCGAGTAACAGGATCAGCGCCAGCCGGCCACGAGGCTCGTCGGCCCAGTGATCGAGCTTGCCTTCAGATGCTTTATCCACATCCGCCGAAAATGTCTGCCGAATCTCGTGGTCGAACGCGGAATCTTCGCCGAACCAGATGTCCATGCGGCGGTCGATCTGCGGCGCGCTGAGCGCATGTTCCTTGAACCAGAACGCGAGGATGGCGTCGATGCGGGCCTGGTCTTCGTCGGTGATGGTGGCACCCCTGCTCTCGGAAAGAAGTTTGACTGACATATTGTGTTCCGCTACCGGGTCGAACCCGCATGAAATCCCGCAGGGCCGCCAGCAAACCGGGAACTGCGTCACAATTCGGATCGCCCCCGCCGTTTGCTGTCGACATTATCAGTAGACTTTAGCAGATGATGGCCGAGGCAACCGATATCCGGGCGCCAGCCGGAGCTACGGCCTGGCGCCCTATCCTGACCGCGCTGCTCGCGACGGGCCTGGCGTCGTGTGGCGGCTCTCCCGGAAGCGCGGAACAACAGCTTCGCGCCTGGGTTGATCGAGGTCACGAAGCCGCCGAGAACAAAGATCGCGGCGCGCTCGTAGAAATGATCTCGCCAACCTATAGCGATGCGCGCGGCAATTCCCGCAGCGACATCGAGAACCTGTTTCGTTACTACTTCCTGCGTGCCAAAAACGTCGGGCTGCTCGTCAGTATCGACGACATCGATATCCACGATGATACGGCGGCGCAGGTATTGCTCACGGTCGCGATGGGCGCTACCACGGACTCCGCGCTGGGATTCAACGCGGACGCCTGGGAGTTCGAGCTCGAACTCGAAAAGGCGAGCGATGAGTGGCTGCTCGTCAGCGGACGCTGGAACGATGTCGGCAATGAGCTGCGATAGGAGGTTGCCATGATGGAAGCTGCCAGTTTCAGGAACATTGCGTTGAGCGCGGTCGCCTGTGTCGCAACAGGCTGCGCAAGTACCGGCGTAATCGTTGAAAAACCTGCCGTCAGCCTGCGCAACGTTGCGGTTACCGATATCGATCTCGACGGCCAGACCTTCATACTGGAATTCGACGTCGACAATCCCAATCCGTTTCCGTTGCCCGTGCGCTCGGTATCGTACGGCGTCGAGCTGCAGGGTCTGCGCCTGGCGAGCGGCGAAACGCAGAGCGCATTCACCGTGCCTGCGCAAGGCGACAGCCATTTCGAAATCACCGTGGACGTCGACCTCATGCGCACGGCACCGCAGCTGATGTTCATCGTTCGCGACGGCATCTACCGGGACATTCCGTACGCACTCGAGGGCCGCTTCGCCATCGATGTGCCGTTTGCCAACCCGGTTGCGTTCCGCAACGAGGGCTCGATTCGGCTGAATGCCGCCGAGCTGGCGGCCGACCGCGACGATTAGCGTGGCGTCATGGTTACGCGCGTAACCATGAAAGCGGCGCTACGCGCGGACACCGATTAAGGCCTTAAGTATCTGTTTTCGATAAACTTGCTGCAGCGCACTCGCGAGGCCCGCAGTGCCTGACATATACTTGATCGTTCGGGTTGGTCGCTGACAACCACCCAATCTCAATAAAAATACTCGAGCGGGAGCGCGCGACGCGATTCCCGGGGCGACTATGGCAGAGCGATCAGTACAACGAGGTGCGGCAGGGCTTTACGACCCGGCGTTCGAGCGCGACAGCTGCGGATTCGGGCTGATCGCCAATCTCGACGATCTGCCCAGTCACTTCGTCGTGCAGACCGCGATCTCGGCGCTGGCCCGGCTCACGCATCGCGGTGCCGTTGCCCCGGATGGCAAGACCGGCGATGGCTGCGGCCTGCTGATCAAATTTCCGTTTCGATTCCTGCGCGAGGTGGGTAAGGAACTGGGCTTCACGCTCGCCGATCGTTTTGCGGCCGGTACCGTATTCCTGAGTCACGACAAGGCGGCCGCGGCGACAGCGCGTGCCGTGATCGAGACGGCCATTCGGGAATCGGGTCTCGAGCTGGCCGGCTGGCGCGAGGTGCCGACCGAGCCGTCGGCGTGCGGCGAGGTTGCGCTCAAGACACTGCCGCGCATCGAGCAGGTGTTCGTCAACGCGACGGAAGGCATGCAGCGCGGCCGTTTCAACCGGCGCCTGTTCCTGGCGCGGCGCCGCGCCGAGAACCACCTCGACGATCGCGAAACGTATATCGCGAGCCTGTCGTCCGTGACGATCAGCTACAAGGGCATGATCATGCCCGCGGCGCTGCCGGACTTTTACCCGGACCTGCGCGACCCGCGAATGGAGTCGTCTGTCTGTCTTTTCCACCAGCGCTTCTCGACGAACACGCTGCCCGAGTGGCGCCTCGCACAGCCGTTTCGCTTTCTCGCGCACAACGGCGAGATCAACACCATCCAGGGCAACCGAAACTGGGCGCAGGCGCGTGCGAAGAATTTTCGTTCCGACAAGCTCGACGACATCTCCGACCTGAACCCGATCATCTCGCTCACCGGTTCCGATTCGTCGAGCCTCGACAATATGCTCGAGGTGCTGCGCGCAGGTGGCATGGACGTGCTGCAGGCGATGCGCATCCTGCTGCCGCCGGCGTGGCAAACCGTCGACGATATCGATCCGGAAGTGCGCGCCTTTTACGAATTCTTCGATTGCCAGATGGAGCCCTGGGACGGGCCGGCCGGCATCGTTTTGACCGACGGGCGCTACGCGGCCTGCTGCCTGGATCGAAACGGGCTGCGGCCGGCGCGCTACGTGATCACCAAAGACCGCCACATCACGATTGCATCGGAGATCGGGGTTTACGACTACGATGAGAAGGATGTCGTGGAGAAGGGCCGCCTCGGCCCGGGCGAGATGCTTGCCGTCGATCTCGTCAACGGCGGGCTGCTGGATACCGACGAGATTCACGACCGGCTGAAGAGCCGCGCGCCGTACAAGAAGTGGCTGAAGCAGGGTGTCCGTTACCTCGACTCGGAGCTGATCGATACGCACACAGCCGCGGAACCGTTCGAGCCGGCAACGCTTGCGGTGTACCAGAAGATGTTCAACGTGAGCCGCGAAGAACTCAATGACGTGATCGCGGTCCTGGCGAAAGCCGAGCAGGAGGCGGTCGGCTCGATGGGCGACGACACGCCCATGGCGGTACTCTCGAGCAAGGTGCGATCGCCGTTCGACTATTTCCGGCAGCAATTCGCGCAGGTCACGAATCCGCCGATCGATTCGCTGCGCGAGCGCATCGTGATGTCCCTGCAGACGGCCATCGGCCGCGAGTCGAGCCTGTTCGACATCGGGCCGGAGGCTGCCCGGCAGGTGATAATGAATTCACCCGTGCTGTCGCAGAAAAAGCTCAGGCAGCTGCTCGGGCCGGACATGTACGCTGACGAACACCAGTTCGTCGACCTGAACGTCGATGACACGCTGTCGCTGCAGGACGCGCTCGAACAGATCTGCGAGCAGGCCGAAGCAGCGGTCAGGAGCGGCAGGTTCATCATCATGCTGAGTGACCGCTACCTCGAGCCGGGCAAGTTGCCGGTTCATGCGCTGCTCGCGACGGGCGCGGTCCACCACCACCTGGTCGCAAAGGGCCTGCGCTGCGACGCCAACATCATCGTGGAGACGGGCGTGGCGCGCGACCCGCACCACTTCGCCTGCCTGCTCGGCTATGGCGCAACCGCCGTATACCCGTACCTCGTATACCAGTCGCTGCACGACATCGCCAAGCGCGGCAATATCGACAAGCAGCAACAGCTCGGCCGCAGCTTCCGGCGCGGCATCCGCAAGGGGCTGTTCAAGGTGATGTCGAAGATGGGCATCTCGTCGATTTCCAGTTACCGCGGTGCGCAGCTGTTCGAGATTGTTGGCCTCGCGGACGAGGTTGTGGGCCGCTGCTTTACGGGCACGACGTCGCGTATCCAGGGCGCGGGCTTCGATGACCTGTTGAGCGACCAGAAGGCGCTTGCGGACCTGGCCTGGGAACCGCGCGAATCGATCACGCAGGGCGGCCTGCTGAAGTACGTGCACGGCGGCGAGTACCACTGTTATAACCCGGACGTTATCGCGACACTGCAGGCGGCGGTCCGCTCCGGGGACTACGACCGGTATCGTGCCTACGCGGAACTCGTGAACGGGCGGCCTGTTTCGACCTTGCGAGACCTCATGCATCTCAAATCGGCGGGCCCCGCGATACCACTCGACGAGGTGGAGCCGGTCGAAGCCATATTGCCGCGCTTCGACAGCGCGGGCATGTCGCTCGGCGCGTTGTCGCCCGAAGCGCACGAGGCACTGGCGATCGCGATGAACAGGATCGGTGCACGATCGAATTCCGGCGAAGGCGGTGAAGACCCGGCACGTTACAAGAGCGAACGGGTGTCGAAGATCAAGCAGGTCGCCTCCGGGCGTTTCGGTGTGACGGCAGAGTATCTCGTCAATGCCGAAGTCATCCAGATCAAGATCGCCCAGGGCGCGAAACCCGGCGAGGGCGGCCAGCTGCCGGGCCACAAGGTCAACGAACTCATCGCACGGCTGCGTTACGCGAAGCCCGGGGTCGGGCTGATCTCGCCGCCTCCGCATCACGACATCTACTCGATCGAGGACCTGGCGCAGCTGATCTTCGATCTCAAACAGGTCAATCCGGAGGCACTGGTTTCCGTCAAGCTCGTGGCTGAACCCGGCGTGGGCACGGTTGCGGCCGGCGTGGTGAAGGCCTACGCAGACCTGATCACGATTTCCGGCTACGACGGCGGCACCGGTGCGAGCCCGCTCAGCTCCGTGAAATATGCAGGCAGCCCGTGGGAGCTCGGACTGTCGGAGGCGCACCAGGTGCTGCGCATGAACGGCATGCGCCACAAGGTACGGCTGCAGACCGATGGCGGGCTCAAGACCGGGCTGGACGTATTGAAGGCGGCCGTTCTCGGCGCCGAGAGCTTCGGCTTCGGCACGGCGCCGATGGTCGCGCTCGGCTGCAAATACCTGCGCATCTGCCACCTCAACAATTGCGCCACCGGTGTCGCCACGCAGAACAACGTGTTGCGCAGCGAATACTTCGTCGGACTTCCCGAGATGGTCATCAACTTTTTCCGTTTCGTGGCCGAAGAGGTTCGGGAGCGCATGGCGGAACTCGGTGTGCGGTCGATAAATGAACTGATCGGCCGGGTGGACCTCGTCGAACTGCAGCCGGGCCTGACCGCCAGGCAGGCGCGACTCGACCTGTCGCCCATCGTGTCCGACGCGAGTGTCGCGAAAGACGTTCCGCAGTTCTGTACCGAAGAGCGCAACGAGCCCTTTGACAAGGGTGAACTGGCTGAAGCGATGCTGGAAGCGACGCACGATGCAATTCGTAACAAGTTGGGCGGCCGCTTCGGCTTCGAGGTCTGCAACTACCATCGCACGATTGGCGCACGATTGTCGGGCGAGATAGCCCGGCTGCACGGCAACGAGGGGATGCACGACGCACCGATCGACATCCAGCTCGCAGGCACGGTCGGCCAGAGTTTCGGCGCCTGGAACGTGGCCGGCCTGAACCTGAATCTCGTCGGCGACGCAAACGACTATGTCGGCAAGGGCATGGCGGGAGGCCGTATCACGATTCGCCCGCCGGAAAACGTACGTTACATCGCCAGGGAGACGGCGATCATCGGCAACACCTGCCTGTACGGCGCGACCGGCGGCCAGTTGTTCGCTGCCGGCCGTGCGGGCGAGCGTTTCGCCGTGCGCAACTCCGGTGCGACGGCGGTTATCGAAGGTGCGGGCGATCATTGCTGCGAATACATGACGGACGGTGTCGTCGTCGTCCTCGGTCGCACCGGCGTGAACTTCGGTGCGGGTATGACCGGCGGCTTCGCCTACGTGCTGGATATCGACCGGGACTTCGTCGATCGCTACAACCACGAGCTGATCGATATTCATCGCGTATCGCCGGAGAGCATGGAGGCGCACCTGCATCACCTGCGCGGACTAATCATGGCGCACATCGAAGCGACCGGCAGCGAGTGGGGCGAGTTGATCCTCGATGACTACCGTACGTTCCTGCCGAAGTTCTGGCTGGTCAAACCAAAGGCGGCCGAGCTCGGTTCGCTGATCGAATCCCTGAGGCAGGCGGCATGATGCACGGCTGCCGTGTATCGTTCGCGGTTCGAGAACCGCTCCTACAGGCTGGCCTTGACGGCAGGAGCGCGTCTCGACGCGCGATCCAATTCGCGACCCGGTTCAATGGCTAAGCACCCGCTGCAATTTCTCGAGGTGCCGCGGCGCGATCCGGAGAAGCAGCCGCCGGAGGAACGCGTGCGCCACTTCGGCGAGATCTACGACAGTTACGATGGCGCCGACGCTGCGCAACAGGCCGGCCGCTGTATTGCCTGCGGCAATCCCTACTGCGAGTGGAAGTGCCCGGTGCACAACTACATCCCGAACTGGCTGGCGCTGATCGAGGAAGGCAAGCTGTTCGAAGCGGCGGAGCTTTCCCACCAGACCAACTCGCTGCCCGAGATCTGCGGCCGCGTGTGCCCCCAGGACCGGCTCTGTGAGGGCGCATGCACGCTCAACGACGGCATCGGCGCGGTCAGCATCGGCAACATCGAGCGCTATATCACCGATGAAGCCGTCAAGCTCGGCTGGCGGCCCGACATGTCGAACGTTATCGATACCGGCAATCGGGTTGCAGTCGTCGGCGCGGGGCCCGCCGGGCTCGCCGCCGCCGATATACTCGCGCGCGAGGGCATTCGTTCAGTCGTGTACGACGCTTATCCGGAAATCGGCGGCCTGCTCACGTTCGGCATTCCGCCGTTCAAGCTCGAGAAAGACATCGTGCGTCAGCGGCGCCGGCTTCTCGAAGGCATGGGCGTGGAATTCGTGCTGAATACCCGTGTCGGTGAGGACAAGCCGTTCGAAGAGCTCCTGCACGAGTACGACGCCGTTTTTCTCGGCATGGGGACCTACACCTCCGTCCGTGGCGGTTTTCCGGGCGAGGAACTCGACGGCGTCTACGACGCGCTGCCGTACCTCGTTTCGAACGTGAACCGGCTCATGGACATCGACGACAACTCGCTCGACTACGTCGACCTGGTCGGCAAGCACGTGGTGGTGCTCGGGGGCGGTGATACGGGCATGGACTGCAATCGCACCGCGATCCGCCAGGGCGCGGCGAGCGTGAGCTGCGCCTATCGCCGCGACGAGGAGAACATGCCGGGCTCACGGCGCGAAGTCCGCAACAGCAAGGAAGAAGGCATCAACTTCCTGTTCAATCGCCAGCCGCTGGAGATCGTTGGCAGCGACCGGGTTACGGGCGTCAAAGTGATCGAGACGCGGCTCGGCGAGCCGGGTGCCGACGGGCGCCGCCGGCCGGAAACCGTACCCGGCACGGAGGAGATCCTGCCGGCCGACGCGGTGATCATCGCTTTCGGTTTCAGGCCCAACCCGCCGGCGTGGTTCGGGGAAGCCGGTATCGAAACTCTGCCGAGCGGACGAGTTCGTGTCGCGACCCTCGGCGACCACCCGTTCCAGACGACGAACCCGAAGGTATTCGCGGGCGGCGATATGGTGCGCGGCTCCGACCTCGTGGTTACCGCTGTTTTCGAAGGCCGCGAAGCGGCGAAGGGTATTTCGAAGTATCTCGGCGTCTGGTGACCGTATCCCCCACATTGCGAACATCCATGACTGAAGGCGGAAGCTATGGCTTTACAGGTAATTGGAGCTGGCGTTGGACGAACCGGCACATATTCACTCAAACTCGCAATTAACAGGCTCGGACTGGGTCCGTGCCATCACATGGAGGAAGTTCTCCACGACATGCCGCGGCATGTGCCGCTGTGGTCAGCGGCGGTCGCCGATAAGCCAGACTGGTCACAGATCTATGATGGTTACCGGAGCGCAGTGGACTGGCCCACTGCCTGTTTCTTTCGCGAATTGGCAAAGGAATTTCCCTCTGCAAAGTTCGTGTTGACTCAACGCGATCCGGAAAAATGGGCGAGCAGCTTTGCTGCAACGATCTACAAGTTGCTTGAAGGTAGAGATCAGGCGCCTGAAGAAATGAGGGCATGGCTTGACATGGCTAAAGACGTAATCGCCAGGACCGGTTTTCCTCCTGACCTTGATCACGATAGGTTGATGAATGCTTTCATAGCACACAACGACGCAGTCAGGCAGGCAATCCCCGCCCGTCAACTGCTGGTCTTCGAGGTCAGGCAGGGATGGGAGCCGCTCTGTGCTTTCCTGGGAACGCCGGTTCCAGATGAAGACTTTCCGCGCACGAATCATCGAGAGGAGTTCTGGGATAGAGTCAATGGCAAGATCTGACGGCCATTCCTGAATATGCGAATAGAGGACGGCATTCCGGTTACCGAAGACGGTCCGGTGTTGCGGGGTCGCTATAGTCCACGGATGGCACTGGAAACCGAGAACGCTACGAGCAACCAGGGGGCCGCCTTCCCGCAAACTGGGGCCAAACGTTGCTTTGACCGATCTGAAAAAATCGTGGGATATGTCAAAACGTCTCCAATTAGCGACAGTTTCAGAAGACGATTGATTCAAGCGGGCCGGTAATATCCGCAAACAATAAACTGAGCCGGTTCTGCGACGGTCACAAATAACAACAACAACATCTAACAAGAATAAGACTGCACTGGCATTTGCCTGTCGCCGGTATCAACGGAGGAATCAATGTTTAAGAACAATAGAAATGACCATGTTGAACAGAGCGAACCCACGATTGAAGCCAAAGTAGAAGACAAAGAGCCCGAAGCACCAGCGCAGCAACTCGCTACGCGCAGCGTGTCCTACGTCGGTCCCGGCATGCACTTCACGGGCGAGATTACGGCGGACGAAGGCCTGGTCATCGAGGGTGAAGTCGAAGGAAAAATCACAAGCAGTGACAAAAATCTTACCGTCGGCAAGAAGGGACAGGTCAAAGGCGATATCATCGGCAACGTCATTGAGGTTCGCGGTAGCATAGAAGGTGAGATTTTCGGCCACGAACTCGTGCACCTGTATTCATCTGCGGTGATCGAGGGGACGATAAGCTGCAAGCGCCTCGTAATGGATGAGGGCGCTCAGTTCAACGGCTCCATCGATATGAACTGGGATGGTTCGGTCTCGCAGAAAGAGCCGCTGAAAAGCGTCGAGTCTGACGAAAAAGTTGTCAAAGTCGCCGGGTAGTAATTGCAGCGACGAATAACGCGCAGCGGCCCCGAATTCGGTGGCCACAGTTGAGGAGAACCTGATGAGCGAACTCGGCTTCTGGGCACTGATACACCTTGCTCTCGTGGTTTACGCGCTGGTCCAGATCTTCGGCAGCAGCGCCGACACCGGGAGCAAAATATTGTGGACTCTCCTCGTCGGGCTGTTTCCCTTGTTCGGTCTGATTATCTGGTTTCTTGCGGGACCGGGGACGCCGAAGAAATAGTGGACAGCCAGTTGAGCACCCTTGCCGAACTCACTCGTGGGCTATTTTCTCGGTCGTGAAGAGGTAGTCTTTCAGCTCCCCGTCGAATTTCGGGTCACGACGTCGAATCCACTCCAGCACCATCGCGGCATGTTCTTTTTCCTCGTCGCGGTTGTGCGCCAGGATCGCGGCGAGCTCCTTGTCCTTGCATACGTCGACGCGCTGGTTGTACCAGTCCACGGCCTCCAGTTCTTCCATCAATGAAATAATCGCGCGGTGCATGTCGCGCGTTTCTTCGCTCAGTTCCTCTACGGGCTCGTGGTAACCCTCGTTAGCCATGTCTGTCTCCTTCGCCGTCTTCTGGAAGCGGCAACCTGATTGCTGCCGTGAATGATACCAAGTCCCCGGTCGCGTGCCCGCCCGCCTCACTGACGCGCTTCGGAAAGTACCTATGCCGGCATCGTCAACCGGAAGCGCTCCCCGTCGTTTTACTAAATGAACGCAACAGAGGAGCACTACCATGAGAACCTTTTTGAAATACAGCGCACTTCTTGCCGCTGCCGTGGTTCTTTTGCCCATTGACGGCTTTGCGCAGGGACGCGGACCGGGTGGTGGTGGCAATGGAGCCGGCGCGCAGGAGCGCGCCCAGGTCGAGCGCGGCCAGACCGATCGTGATCGCATCCGTGATCAGGACCGTACCCATCAGCCTGCCACGGCGCCTGCCTATGAAGGGGCACAAGCCCAGGAGCAAAAGCAGGAGCAGAAGCAGGTGCAGGAGCAGAAGCAGATTCACGTGCCGGGTACGGGAAATGGCCCCGATTCAGACATCTACGGTCATGAAATGATGTCCGTCCAGGAGCGGAACCAGTATCGCGAGCAGCTTCGCCTGGTCGAGTCCGATCCTGAAAAGAAAACCCGTTTCGAAGCGCAACATCGCGAACAGATGCAGGCTCGCGCGAAAGCGCAGGGCGTTGTCATCGACGATGGTGGCGAAATCGAAGAAGCCGAGTAAGGCGGAAGAAGCAGTCGGGGCCGGCGCAAGCCGGTCCCGTTTCGAACAGGGGAATCCGAAATGAAAACGGATAGAAGAACAATGCCGATAGTTGCGACGGTTGCAATCGCCGCGTTCGTGCTTGCAAGCGCAGACGGCGCAGCCCAGGATGCCGGGGCCGATTTGCGATTCTCGACCGGCGTCGAATACAGCACCGGCAAATACGGCGGTACCGACGACATCGAGGAACTCTACGTGCCATTCACGTTTCGTATCGGCGTCGACCGCATCGGTTTTCGGATTACGGCGCCGTATCTTAGCGTCACGGCGCCGGACGACACGGTTATCACGGATCCCGGCACGGAACCTCTCCCCGGTAGCGGCGCGACCGTTACCGAGAGCGGTTTCGGCGACGTGATAGGCGCACTGACGCTGTACGACCTGTATGTCAGCGACAATGCGAATTTCGTCGTCGACGTTACGGGCAAGATCAAGTTCGCAACGGCGGACGAGACGAAGGGTCTCGGCACCGGCGAGAACGATTACACGCTGCAATTCGATGCCTATCGTTTCTTCGACAGGCTCTCGGTGCAGGGCACGGCCGGCTACCGGTTGCGTGGCGATCCGCCCGGCATCGATCTGAACGACGTGTTCATTGCGTCCGTTGGCGGCGCCTGGCTGGCGTCCGACAGCACGATGCTCGGCATGTACTTCGACTACCGTGAATCGTCCATCAGCGGCATCGACGACGTCCAGGAACTCTCGGGCTTTGCATCGTTCCGCCTGAGCAGGGCATGGCGCGTGGAATTCTATGCGTTCACCGGCCTCACCGACAGCAGCACGGACTACGGTGGCGGACTGCTATTCTCGACCAACCTTAGCCAGCTTCGCGTCAGCGACCGGCAGGATTACTGAAAACCTGACGCCGTCTTCGACATTCCCGGCCGTGATCCGGCCGCCGTGACCCTCGGCGATGAGCCTTGCCACGTAGAGCCCGAGGCCGAGGTGTTTGTCGCTGCCCGTGGCGCGCACGGAGACCATCGAATCGAACAGCTGCGAGCGCATCCGCTCCGGTAAAGGCGGCCCCGGGTTGTGGACACTCAATACGAGCCCGCCATCGGCAGAGGTCAGGCTGATCCTGATCACCTCCCCTTTGCCGCTGAAATCAGCGGCGTTGTCCACGAGCTTGTCGAGCATCTGGATGAGCAGTTCCGGTGAGCCGCGCATCGTCGTAGCAGGGCTTGCGCAGTCGAATTCGAAGCGGCGCTCGGGGTAGACGTCGCGGTAGGCGTCCACGGTGGGCGCCACGACGCTTTCGAGATCGAACGCCTCGGGCTCGGCATGCTCCATGATCTCCTCGACCCGGCTTGCCTCGCTCATCGCGTTGAGGATACGGCGCAGCCGGTCGGCGCCATCCTTCGCGCGTGCGGTGTATTCGGCCCGCGCGCCTTCGAGCCCCTCGTGCTCGAGGTTCTCGAGGGACGAGGTGACGATGGCGAGCGGCGTACGCAGTTCATGCGACAGCTTTGAGGCCAGCGAGCGCAGGTAGTCGTTGTAGTCCGCAAGCTGCCCGAGCACGTAGGAAAAGCTCCGCGAAAGGTCGCCGATCTCGTCTCCCGACTCCGCGCTCGGAAGCGCGGTCCGGATGGCGGCGCCTTCGACTGCGTCTTCCGCGGCGAGGCTGAGCCGCCGGATACGACGCGACAACCACGTTGCGTAGCCGAGCAGGCCGGCGGCCACGAGCAGTGTTGCGACGATCGTAACGTTCATCAAACGGGCCAGGCCTTCATTCCGGAGGCTGAGAATCGCGTCAGTGCCCTGCTGCAACACGACGGCGCCGATCGTGCTGCCGTTACCGGAGACGGGTTCGGCGACGGCGACAATGGCCCTGCCGCTGTCGAGGCTGCGAAACCAGCTCTCCGAACTGCGCCCGTTGAGGGCTGCCGCAATGTAAGGCTGGTGCTCACGACCGCTGGGATCGGGCTCGGCGAACGCGGGTTCCGTGCCCGGCTCAACGAGTGTCTTGTAAGCGATCCGCAGCCAGTTCGAGACCGCCCCCTGCGACGGCTGTGCCGCCGCGCCGGGCGCACCAACGGACGCAATGCGCCAGCCGTTACGGTCGGTTATGAGCATCCGCGTTCCCGGCTGCACCAGTTTTTCCGCCAGCAAGGTGAGGTCGGGCGATATCGTGACGAGCGGCCCGGGTACCTGTCCGGCAAAACTCGCGCTGCGGACACCGGCCTCACGTTCGCTGGCGGTATTGATGACGTTGATACCCAGGTGAGTTCCGAGCAAGTTCACCGGGATCCGGGCCTCGACCTGGTAGCCACCGGCGACATCCTGCCAGCGCGCCTGAACCGTCGGTTCGGGACCGAACCCGAACGAGCTCCGCAACCAGGCAATGACCGGGCCGGGCGCCTCTGCGGCGAACATGAGCGTGTCACTGGCCATGGGCGGGTTTGCGCTGACCAATACCACGCGGTCCGCGTAAATCGGACCGTCGTCGATGGCGATTGCAGAGGGCGACGCATAGACGACTTCGTTGTCCGTCACGGCCGCGTACAAGTAGAGATAACGACCGTGCAGGCCCACTACGAACCGGATCGGCCCGTCGGCACCCCTCATCTGCCGCAGTGAATCGGGTGGCAGGGACCAGTCATTGAGGTAGCCATCGATCAACGGCTCGGTGTCGAGGCGATGCCCGTAAAGCTGGTCGGCCGGCGTCGCGTTGCCCCCGGGCCCGACGGGAAATTCTTCCGGGTACCGTTCGAGCGACTCCGCCACGGCACTCGCCGTGCCCGACAGCATCTGCTGCTGGCTCTGTCGCAGCGCCGACTCCGTCTCGCGAATGAATTCGCAGCCTGCCCACGGCAGTACGAGTGTCAGCAGGCTGACCAGTAGCAACTGCCGCTTGAGGTTCATAGGACGCTTGCGGTCAGTCCGCTATCCAGCGATAGCCCATGCCGTAAACGGTTTCGATGCAGCCGAAGTCTGCGTCGATCGCCTGGAATTTGCGGCGAATGCGCTTTACGTGGGAAGTGATCGTGTTGTCGTCGAGCACCGCCTGCGCCGCATCCATGAGCTGCTGGCGGTTTTTCACGTGCCCCGGGTACCGCGCCATGGCATGGACCAGCCAGAACTCGGTCAGCGTAAGGCCGACGGGCATGCCCCGCCACTGGACCGTCATCCTGTCGGTATCGATCTCGAGGCTGCCGCGCGTGATGCGGCCGATTTCCGCCTGCGGCTTCTGCATCGCGTCGAGGCGGCGGAACAATGCTGCAATACGCGCCATCAGGTGCGGCAGGCTGATGTCCTTGGTGAGGTAGTCGTCAGCACCGAGGCGCAGCCCCGATACCGCGTCGAACTCGCTGTCCCTTGCCGTCAGGAAGATGATTGGCAGATCGGCGGACTGCGCGCGAAGTTGCCGGCACAGCTCGAAGCCGCCTTCCACGTCGTCCTTCAGGTTGATATCGATGACGACAAGGTCGGGCAAACGTGATGCGAAGGCCTCCAGCGCGGGTGCGCGTGACTCGTACGCCTCCACGGCGTAACCCTCGCGCCGAAACGCCGCCGCGTAGTTGTCGCGGATTGCTGCTTCGTCTTCGACGATCGCTATGCGCTTGGTCAATTCGAGTTCCTCGGGAGCACGCCACAATTTGCCACATTACGCCGGTGCATTGCCATGCCGCTGTCCGCGACGCGACGTATTGGCTTGTTCCAATCATCGTAGCGCTGCCGGGAGATGCGGAATGTCACAACAAAAAATACTGATGATGATCGCCACTGCGCTTGCCTGGCTGTGGGTGCCGGCCGGCAACGCGGAGGAGCTGTCGCCGGAAGACATACAGTCCGGCACCCTGCTGTTGAAAATGCAGGCCGGGTTCACGACCGCGACGCGGATGAACACGGACGTCACGATGAACGTCAGCGGTCTCGTTGCCCGCGTCTCGGTGCGGCAGGAGTTCCGGAACGACGGCAACGAATGGACGGAGGGCGTCTACGTATTCCCGCTGCCGGACAGGGCGGCCGTCGACCGGATGCGGCTACACGTCGGTGAGCGCTTTATCGAAGGTGAGATACGCGAGAAGGAACAGGCGCGCAAAGCGTACGAGCGGGCACGCAGTGAGGGCAAGAAAGCCAGCCTCGTCGAGCAGCAGCGTCCCAACCTGTTCACGACGTCCGTGGCGAACATTGCGCCCGGGGAACGCGTGATCGTAGAGATCGAATACCTCGAGGATCTGCACTATGACAATGGCACTTTCGCCCTGCGCTTTCCCATGACGTTGACGCCACGCTACATACCCGGCGCGGCGCTTGCCGACCGACAGGGCAGTGGCTGGTCGCCCGACACGACACGGGTGAGCGATGCCTCGCTCATTACGCCGCCACAGGTGACAGCTTCCAAAGATCACAGGATCTCGCTACGCGCCAGCATCGACGCCGGTCTGCCACTGGAAATCGTCGCAAGCCGATATCACCCCGTGGAGGTCTCAGAGGACCGGGGCCGTTACACGGTATTGCTGTCCAACGCCGCCGTGCCAATGGATCATGACTTCGAGCTGCTCTGGCGGGCACGGCCCTCGGCCGTGCCGCGGGCAATGGTGTTCAGGGAAACCGTTGCCGGCCAGCCCCACTACCTGCTCATGGTAATGCCGCCCGATGCCGCGCAGGACGCGACCCTCACGATGCCGCGTGAACTGATCTTCGTCGTGGACACGTCCGGGTCGATGCACGGCAATTCGATCGCCCAGGCGAAGCAGGCCCTCGAGCGTGCGCTCGAGGATCTCGGTGCCAACGACCGTTTCAACATCATCGAGTTCAATTCGACGACTCGGGCGCTATACCACCAGAGCGTTGCCGCGGATGCCGCCAACCTGAAGCATGCGCGGAGGTTCATACAGGGCCTCGATGCAAACGGCGGAACCGAGATGCGGCCCGCCCTCAGACTCGCGCTGGATTCGGCGAGCACGGAAACCCACCTGCGGCAGATCGTGTTCATCACCGACGGCAGCGTCGGCAACGAAGACGAACTCTTCGGGATGATCGAGACGCATCTCGGCGACGCCAGGCTCTTCACCGTAGGTATCGGTTCCGCGCCCAACAGCTGGTTCATGCGCAAGGCGGCGGAGCTCGGCCGGGGCGCCTTCGTCGTCGTCAGTGCGCTGCACGAAGTCGGTGAGAAGATGGATCGCCTGTTCGACAAGCTCGGGCATCCGCAGGTCACGAACATAGACGTCAGCTGGCCGGGCGGCGCAGTGACGGAGGCCTATCCCGAGGTCGTGCCCGACCTGTATCTCGGCGAGCCCGTGACCGTCAGGGCGCGGGCGTCGGGACCGTTCCAGCCGGGCTCCGCGGTTCGCGTCAGCGGGGATTCAGCTGTCGGGGCGTGGGCGACGGAATTGCCGCTCGAGAGCGCCGACGACCATCCCGGCATCGGCGCGCTCTGGGCGCGGGCGCGAATCGCTGCGCTTCACGACGAGCAGCGGCGAGGCGCGGATCCGGCGGCAACCCGTAAAGCGGTCATCGACACAGCGATCAGCCACCACCTCGTCAGCAGTTACACCAGCCTCGTCGCCGTCGACAAGACACCGGCGCGCGCCGGCGGTGACCCGCTCGCCCGCGAGCAGGTGCCGAACCTGCTGCCGTACGGCCAGAGCATGAATGCGATATTCGGGTTCCCGGCGACCGCAAGCAACGCGGCCGTGCTGCAGCGGCGGGGACTGACGCTGCTACTCGCCGCGTTGCTGTTGCTCGGCGCGGGCAGGCTGCGCCGGAGTATCAACCGTGCGCGGCTGGCGTAGGACGCCGGGAGGCTGGGCCGTGGCCTGTGTGCTATGCCTCGGATTCTGGCAGCTCGGCGAAGGCGCGTACATTCCCGCCAAGGCCTGGTTCGCGCAGGAATTGATGCAACGCGCATGGGAGCGTGCCGAGGCAGGCAGCGAGCGGCCCGCTCCGTGGCCATGGGCGGATACCTGGCCGGTTGCAAGGCTCAGGGCGCTCGGCGGCGACATAGACCTGATCGTTCTTGCTGGCGGATCGGGGCGCACGCTGGCTTTCGGGCCCGGCCACCTGAGCGCGAGCGCGATGCCGGGCCAGCGTGGCAACGCCGTGATCGCGGGACACAGGGACACCCATTTCAATTTCCTGCAGCGTCTCGCAGTTGGCGAGGCGCTGGCGGTGGAGACGGTGGACGGGGAGTCGCACCTTTACCAGGTCATGGACATCGACGTCGTGGATTCCCGGCGCAGCAGCCTGCTGCTCGACACGGAGGACAGCGTTCTGAGCCTCATTACCTGTTATCCCTTCGACGCCCTGGAGCCAGGCGGGCCGATGCGTTACGTCGTCACCGCAAGGATGCTTTTGTGAGTGCCGCAACGCGCAGGATGGCGGCGACACTGATGGCGTCGGTGATCTTGCCATCGTTGACCATCTGCAGTGCCGCTTCAAGCGGAAGCTTCCGAATCTCGAGATCCTCGGTCTCCTCGAACTCGGTTTCGCCCTGGGTCAGTCCCTCGGCAACGTAGACGATGCCTACCTCGTCCGTGATCGAGTTGCTGGTGTGCAGCCGCATCAGCTCCGACCAGCGGGCGGCGGAAAGCCCCGTCTCTTCCTTCAGCTCCCGTTTCGCTGCATCGAGCGGTTCCTCGTCGAGCGGCGCGCCGCCCATGGGCAGCTCCCAGGAATATTCGGCCAGCGTGTAGCGTTGCTGGCCAACGAGCCAGGTATTGCCTTCGTCGTCCAACGGCACGATCGCGATGGCGCGATTCTTGAAGTGCACGTAACCGTAGTGGTTTTCACCGCCGCCGGGGTTGATGACGTGGTCCTCGCGGACTTCCATCCACGGGTTCTCGTAAACGGTACGCGAGTCGAGTTGCTTCCAGCTCATGCGGAGCGCTCCGCCTGCTTCGTTTCCGCAAACAGCTTGAAGTTGTTCATCAGGTCTTCGTTACGTTTGCGAATCGCGCCCGCGAAAAAAATGCCGAGGAAGCGGAAGATGCCCTTGAATGAATGGTTGCCGTACATGACCCAGCGCGTGCGTTTATCCCCTGCATCCTCGAAGTGATTGACGATGAGGGCATTGCCGACATCCGACTCGTAGGTGCCGGCGAGAAAATGCGGCTCGCGCCGCTCCGTGACGGTCTCGATGAGCGTAACCGTGCGGCCATTCTCGTCGTACACCAGTTCGGCAACGGCACCGGGCTGACCGTCCCGGCCGCTCTTGCGGGTAAATGACTCCAGCGTCGGCTGCCACGCCTTCATATTCCCCGGGTCGTCGAAGGCGGCCCATACCGATTGCTGGTCGGCGTCGATGACGATCTCATGCCTGAACTTCATTCCGGCCGCCCATTTTAATTGCGTGTCGCAATGATAACCTTGCCCGATGAACTCACCCAAGCCGAGGCTTACGCAAGGACCGGTCGGCAGGCACCTGGTCGACATGACCGTGCCGGTGCTCTTCGGCATAGCGACCATGATGGCCCAGGGCCTCATCGATACCTGGTTCATCGGCAAGGTGGGTGATGCGCAGCTCGCGGCGTTCAGCTTCGGTTTTCCTATTCTCATGATCGTTACCAGCGTCGCGATCGGGCTCGGAGCGGGCACGTCCTCGGTCGTGGCCCGCGCGATCGGTGCCGACGACCATCGCCGCGCGCGTCGGCTGTCCACCGACAGCCTGCTGTTGTCGTTCCTGGTCACGGCGATCATCAGCGCGATCGGCATTCTCACCATCGGTCCGCTGTTTCGGCTGCTCGGAGCGCCTGACGAGTTGATGCCGCTGATCCGCGGCTTCATGACTATCCTCTACCTGGGCGTACCTTTCATCGTCGTCGGCATGGTGGGTATGGCGAGCATGCGAGCGACGGGCGACACGCGCCTGCCGAGCATGCTGATGATTCTGGCGGCAGTGCTGAACGTTATCCTCGACCCGATACTCATCTTCGGCGTGGGACCAATTCCGGCTATGGGCCTGAACGGTGCCGCAATGGCCGCGCTGCTGGCACGCGCCTCGATCTTTATCGGCACGCTGTACCTGATGCGGTACCGCCTGGACATGGTGAGTTTCAACAAGCCCGACCCGGGCGAGCTGCGCCAGTCGTGGCGGGACATCCTGCACGTCGGCATACCGGCTGCGGGCACCAACATCGTCGTGCCCGTCGGGGCCGCGATGGTTACGGCCATGATTGCCCGCTTCGGACCGGACGCGGTGGCAGGCTTCGGCGTTGCGAGCCGCATCGAGTCGATGATGCTGGTCATGTACTACGCGTTGTCGGCGATCATCGGCCCCTTCGTAGGGCAAAACTTCTCGGCGGGCAAGGAAGAGCGCATCCTGCGCGCGTTGTGGATGTGCACGGCGTTCTGTATCGGCAGCGGCCTCGTCATTGCGGGCCTGCTCGCGTCGATGTCCGGCTGGCTGCCGGGCCTTTTCAGCGACAGCGAGAGCGTACGGCAGGTCACGACCATGTTCCTGTTGATCGTGCCGGTGAGCTACGGTACCTACGGCATGGTCATGATCATGAACGCGTCGTTCAACGGGCTCGGCTATCCGCTACCGGGCGTCGTCATCAGCGTTTGCCGGATAGCCGTGCTGTACATACCGGTCGCGCTCATCGCGATGCAGTTCTTCGACATCGCCGGAATCTTCGCCGCCTACGCGATTGCCAATGTCGTTTCCGGGCTCGGCGCGTACGTGTGGGCACGTCGCACCGTCCGTAGCCGTTGCGCGGAGGAAGCCGTATTGCGCGAGGCCGCCGCGGAGGCACGGCCGTGACGATTCGTATCCGCGACATCGATCATGTCGTACTCCGCGTCAGCAATCTCGATCGCATGCTCCGCTTCTACTGCGATGTCCTCGGCTGCACTATCGAGCGGCGCAGGGACGACATCGGCCTGGTTCAGCTGCGCGCCGGCCGTTCGTTGGTGGACCTGGTTCCGGTCGACGGCGAGCTCGGCCGTGCCGGCGGCGCGGCACCCGGGCGCGAGGGGCGAAACATGGACCACCTGTGCTTTCGTATGGAGGCCTTCGACGAATCGGCGCTCGTCGAACACCTCGAGAGCCATGGAGTGGAGCCTGGAAGGGTGAGCTCACGCTACGGGGCCGAAGGGCACGGTCCGTCGATGTATGTCGCGGACCCGGAGGGCAACACGGTCGAATTGAAAGGCCCGCCGGTTCAGGACTTGTAGGAGCGGTTTCCGAATCGCGACAGGGGGCACGCTTTTGCTGGAATATGTGAAATAGATCGCGGATTGGGTCAGTCACGACTGGCACTATTTCGGCGGCATGTATGAGGAAACACGGCATTCGCAGCACGAAACATCTCGCCTGGCGCGGCATCTGCGCCGGATTCGCGATGCTGTCTCTGCCGTATCGGCGCGCCTGACATGACCACGCTGGGCCTCGTCATTCTGCTGACTCTGGCGGCCTACTGGTTAGGCATGCACGACGGATTAAGGTCACGGCCGCCGGTATTGCGGGGCACCTACGATAGTGGTGAGCATGACGACCGGGTCGAGGAGTACGGGGACTGGCATTAGGCCATGACTCAATGGGTTCATCGATTTCGGGGTCGGACCACCATAAGTTTCTGATATAAAAAGAATTGTCCCCGAATATCGAGCAAATAGATCCGCTAAATCGCGGTTTTTGTGCTCGTTTTTCACCTCTATTAGCTGGTCTCGGCAAATAGCAGCATCTCTGAAGCGCTGATTTCGTCACCGAAATCAACCGATTTACGCGAAATTCTGCGGGAGTTTTTCCGTAATACTCTTTTGATTCAGTGAGTTATCGAGGTCCGACCCGATCTTTACGCGCCCAGGCGCGCTCCTACGGGAGGGTAGGCAGGACGCTCCGCCGGTAACCGATGTGCATGCCGATGCCACGGCTCGCCAGGAACAGGAGGAAGGCGAGCCACAGACCGTCGTTGCCAAAGGGCTGGAGTACGAACCAGGCCGGAATGAACACACCGAACGCAGAGAAGACCATGATGTTGCGCATCTCGCGTGCACGCGTTGCGCCGACGTAGACACCGTCATACAGAAACGACCAGACGGACACCAGCGGCGACGCGATCATCCAGGGCAGGTACCTCAACGTCGTCTCGCGGACGGCGGGCAGGTCGGTCAGCACGTTAATGAGGTGTGGGCCGAGCAGAAAATACGCGGCACTGAACCCGGCCGCGAAGATCAACGACCATCTGAGGCACAGTGTCACGGAACGTTCGAGTGCTTCCCGGCGCCGCTGTCCGACGGCCTTGCCGACGAGCGCCTCAGCAGCGTGCGCGAGTCCGTCGAGACCGAACGCCGTGAGGTTCTGCAGCTGCATCAGGATCGCGTTCGCGGCGAGTATGAGGCCGCCCATTCGCGTGCCCTGCGCAGTGACAAACGCGATCGTGAACATCAGCGCCATGGTTCGAACGAACAGGTTGGCGTTGATCGCAAAGAACGCCGCGTACTCGCGTAGCTTCACGAACTTGTCCATGGGCCAGTGACCGCTGTTGCTGCGCAGCTCGCGCACGGCAAACAACAGCGCGACCGCGAGCCCGGTGTACTCGGCGATCACGGAAGCCAGCGCCACGCCATCCACCTTCATGCCGAGTACGAGCACGAACAGCAGATCGAGCGCGATATTGGTGAGGTTGATGGTCAGGAATATCAACAACGGAACGCGCGCGTTCTGCAGACCCAGGAACCAGCCGACCATCACGAAATTAGCGAGCGTGCCGGGCGCGCTCCAGACGCGAATGGAAAAGTACTCGAGGGCATGCTCCCTGAGAGCCGCTTCGGCGCCCAGCAGCTTCATTGCGACCTGGCCGAGCGGCCACTGCAACAGGATCACGGTGAAGGCGATGATCTGTGCGACGATCAGCGCCTGGCCGAGGGATACTCGCAGGCCGTCGAAATCGTCCGCGCCGAAACGCTGCGCGGCGATGCCGGTCGTGCCCATGCGAAGGAAATTCACGCCGGTGTACAGGAAACTGAAAATCGTGCCGCCGATGGCGACGGCGCCCAGGTAGACGGGGCTTTCGAGGTGCCCGACGACGCCGGTATCCACCATGCCGAGCAGCGGCACGGAGATATTCGAGAGGATCATCGGTGCGGCAATGCGCCACACGTCGCGGTCGCGCGGCAGATCGATCGCGGTCACGGGGCAATGCTCAGAACGGTATGCCGAGTCGCCGGTACAGCGCGGATAGCAGCCACGCCGGGCCGATCATCATGAGCTGCAGGTCGCGGAGGACGGGACGCAGGCCGGGCTCGTTGCGATGACCGAGCCACAGCCCGATGGTGCCTCCGGCCAGCAGTCCGCCGGCCACGTGCGGGTGTGAATACAGTGACTGCTCCAGCCACAACTGGACTGCGGCGACACCGAGGATGAAGGGCAGCATCCCGATCGCGATCGACAGCGAAATGATGAAATAGTAGACGGCGGCAGCCATCAGGAAGGCGCTGCCCCAGTTCAAAAGCGGTGATATTTCGTAGAACTGTGCCGGCACCGGAAGCGACCACAACAGGCCGACCGTCCCCGTCACGACCATGGCCACCGCGGCCCAGTAGAGAGCCGGGTAGGTGAGGTTGGCGTGGGTCTCACCGTAGCGTTCGAGCCAGCCGTCGCTGTCGGTCATTGCTGCTCCCGGATCATGGGCGGTATTTGACCATAAACGGGCGGGTTAAGTGTGCGTTCAGTCACGGAGAGCTACGCTTCATCCTGTACACTCAGACGCGAGGATTTCAGGGAGATTTCGCTATGGGCAGCAAGACAAATAAATCCTTTTTTGCGATCGTGGGCATTGCCGCGATTCTTGTTAGTGGCTGCGAGACGCTCGACCCGTATACCGGGGAATCCGAGACGAGCAAAGCGACAAAAGGCGCGCTCATCGGTGCAGCAGCCGGAGTTGTAGCGGGCCTGATGTCAGGCGATGACGCCTTGGAGCGTCGCCAGCACGCGCTGATCGGCGCCGGCATCGGCGCCCTGGCGGGCGGAGCTGTCGGTAACTACATGGACAAGCAGGAAGCCGAGCTTCGCGCCGAGCTGCAGGGTACGGGTGTCAGCGTGACCCGGGCGGGTGACAACATTACGCTGAATATGCCGGGCAATGTCACGTTCGATACAGACAGCGCTGCACTACGGCCTCAGTTCTTCGGCGTGCTGAACTCGGTAGGAAAGGTGCTGACAGAGTACGACAAGACCGTCGTCGAGGTCGCCGGCCATACCGACAGCACCGGCAGCGATGCCTATAACATGCAGCTGTCGCAACGCCGCGCAAACACGGTAGGGGAGTACCTCTACATCCAGGGCATTATGGACCAGCGGATCATCTCCGTCGGGATGGGCGAGCATCACCCGATCGCCGACAATTCGACCGCGGAAGGGCGCCAGCTCAACCGGCGTGTCGAGATAACACTGGTGCCTGTAACCGCCGGCTAGGAGGCGGTCGTCACAGAAACAGGGGAGCGCGCCAGCCAGGGACGGCTGGCACTGCTTTCCTTTGCCCGGCAACAACAAAAAGAAGAGCGACCATGCCGCCAGCCTATGCGAAAGCCGATACGGGCAATTGGATCGAAGACACGGGATTCGTCCGGCGGTTGCTGTCCGACGATGACGACGGATCGCGCCATCAGCGCTTCGTGATCCAGCTCAGCAACCGGCAGACGTTGCTCATCGCCCACAACATCGACGTCGCCGACCGCATACCGCTGTCACTTGGCGACCGGATAAGGTTTCGCGGCATTTACGAGTGGAACGACCTGGGCGGGCTGGTGCACTGGACGCACCACGATCCGCTGGGGGTCGAGGATGGTGGCTGGGTGCACTACCGGCGCAAGGTCTATGCGTAGGTCTCTATTGCCGTAGGAGCGGTTCTTGAACCGCGATTGTTCGCGGGCCGGGGCCCGCTCCTACAGCAAGGGTAGGTGTCGATCCGGCCCTACATAAAAAAAGCCGCCCTCGAGGGCGGCTTTTCGGTATTGCTTCGGCCGGGTATCAGACCGCCATCGAGGCTCGCATTTTCTTGATCGCGTTGGCTTCGACCTGGCGCACACGTTCCGCCGAGATACCGTACTCGTCGGCGAGTTCGTGCAGCGTCAATTTATTTTCGGACAGCCAGCGGCTCTCGATGATGTGGCGGCTACGATCGTCAAGCGTCCGTATGGCGGCAGCCATGCGTTCGGACGCATCGTCGTTGAAGTCCGCTTTCTCGACGAGCTTCGCGGGGTCGGAGCCAGGGCTCGGCAGGTAAGCGGCCGGCGTGAACGAACGCTCATCATCCGCATCCGGGGCCGGATCGAAGATCGCATCGCGCGCATGAAGCCGCTTCTCCATCTCGGTGACTTCCGCGGGACTGACGCCGAGGTCTTCGGCGACGGCCTGCGTCTCGTCAAACGTCAGCCACGCGAGGTTCTTCTTCGCCTTGCGAAGATTGAAGAACAATTTGCGTTGAGCTTTCGTGGTGGCGACCTTGACGATACGCCAGTTGCGCAACACGAACTCGTGAATCTCGGCACGGATCCAGTGGACGGCGAACGACACCAGGCGTACGTCGTAACCGGGGTCGAAACGCTTGACGGCTTTCATGAGGCCGACGTTGCCTTCCTGGATCAGGTCGCTGAGCGGCAGTCCGTAGCCGGTATAGCCTTTCGCAATGTGTACTACAAAGCGCAGGTGCGCCAGCACGAGTTCGCGCGCCGCGTCGAGATCCTCTTCCTCGCGGAATCGAATCGCCAGCGCCTGCTCGTCTTCCTTGCTGAGCACGGGCACGGAACCGACTGCCTGGATATAGGCGTCGAGGCTGCCGACCGGTCCGGCCAGCATTAGCTCCTGATTTTTAAGCGCTACAGCTGTGGTCATTTCGTTCTCTCCCTCTTGCAACCTGATTTTAGCACTCGCCCTGTTAGAGTGCTAACTAACACGAACGTTCCGCCACAATGCCAGAAAAAAATACTTTTTAAAGCAGTAGGTTACAATTCGTTACGAATTATCCGCCGTGGCGGCGGCCACCACGACGCAATGTCGCATGCGCTGGCTCGCGCGGCCGGAAAATACGGCTATTTGGGCTCTATCGAGCGCATGTGGCGGGCCGCGGCCAGCCAGGATCCGGCCAGGCCCAGGCCCACGCCGACGGCCACGATCAGGAGGCCGTCCCGGAGGTCCAGGGTGAGCATGGTGACACCGCTCTGGTACAGGCCGGCCAGTCGGGCGACCGTCGGTTGCAGCAGGTAAAGCCCGTACTGAACCAGCCCCAGGGCAAATAACGAGCCGAACAGACCGAACCAGAAGCCGCTCCACAGGAACGGCCGGCGCACGAAGGCGTTGCTCGCGCCGATGAGCTTGGTGACCTCGATCTCATCGCGGCGGTTCTGGATCTCGAGCCGGATCGTATTGCCGATGATCACGATTATCGCGGCACCCAGCAGGCCGGCGCCGATCATGATGGCCTGCCGCACGATTTCGAGTATGGCGTGGAATCGCTGCACCCATTCCGTGTCGACCTGCACGAGTTCGGTCTCCGGCAGGCTGTCGAGTTCTTCCCGCAACAGGGTCATCGACTGCGGCGTGTTGGCGGCGCTGGGCCGCACCACGAGCGTATGCGGCAGCGGGTTGTCCGGAAGATGATCGAGCGCGCTGCCGAAGCCGGATTGCTCCTTGAATTCCGCCAGCGCCTCTTCCGCCGTAATCAGGCGCACGTCGTCCACGTCGGCGCGTTGCGATATCAGGCTGGCGAGCGCTTCCGCGTCGCCGACGGAGACGCCGGTATCGAGAAACACGGAGAAGTCGAGCGCATCGTCCCAGCCGGCGCTGATCGCGGCGAAGTTCTTGATGGCGAGGTTGAGCGCGGCCGGGATCGCAAGCGTCACCGCGATGACGAGAATGATCATCAGGCTCGCGAACGGCTGGTGTACGAGCCGGCCGAACGACGCCGTCGCGGTTCTGCCATGGCGCCCCAGCCAGATGGTCACCGGGCCCGAGGAACGCAGCGGCGCCACCGCGTCGGAATGGCGTGTCACTGCCATGCGTCGTCGCCTCCGTGCGGTGGGTAGTCCACGTCGAAGTCCGCAACAATGTCGTCATCGTCCTCCGCGTGCTGCAGTCGTCCTTCCTCGAGCTCGATGCGGCGGCAGCCGAGCTTGTCGATGAGCGCGATGTCGTGGCTCGCGATCAACAGCGTAACGCCGACCTCGTTGAAGCGCCGGAAGATGCGCATGACTTCGAGCGACAGGTCGGGGTCGAGATTGCCCGTCGGCTCGTCGGCGATCAGCAACTTGGGCCGTGTGACGATGGCACGCGCAATACCGACGCGCTGTTGTTCGCCTGCTGACAGTGTTTCGGGGTTCTTCTTTTCCTTGTGCAACAGGCCGACCTGGTCGAGCGCGGCGCGTACGCGTTTGCCGGCATCGCGCGGGCTAAGGCCAGCGATGATCAGCGGCAATGCAACGTTATCCGCAACCGTGCGGTCGTACAGCAGTTTGTGATCCTGGAACACCATGCCGATCTGGCGGCGGTAGCCCGGGATCTTGCGGCGGCGCACGCGGCGCGTGTTCTGCCCGTCGATGATGACCTGGCCGCTGGTCGGCCGTTCGATCAGCGCGATCAGCTTGAGCAGCGTACTTTTGCCCGCGCCCGAGTGCCCCGTAACGAAGACCATCTCGCCCTTGTCGACGGAAAGCGTCAACCCGGATACGGCTTCCTGGCCGCCTGGGAATCGCTTGGTCACGTTTTCGAACTGAATCATCTGTGCCTTGCTCAGTCCTGTCCGCCGCTGGCGAGGAGTGCGTCGACGAATTCATCGGCGACGAAAGGCTGCATGTCCTCGGCTTTCTCGCCGATGCCGATGAACCGCACGGGCACCTGCAGCGCATTGGCGATAGCCAGCAGGATGCCACCCTTGGCGCTGCCGTCCAACTTTGTCACGGTGATGCCCGTCAGTCCGAGCGCATCGTGGAACTTCTGGGCCTGTATGAGCGCGTTCTGGCCCTGGCTCGCATCGAGCACCAGCATGATCTCATGCGGTGCCGTATCGTCCCGCCGTGCGATGACGCGGCGGATCTTGGCCAGTTCGTCCATGAGCCCCTGCTGGTTCTGTAGCCGTCCCGCGGTGTCGGCGAGCAGCACGTCGATTCCGCGCGCCCTGGCCGCCTCCCAGGCGTCGAATATCACCGCGGCGGGATCCGCGCCGCTCTGCTGTGCGATGACCGGCACGTCATTGCGCTCTCCCCACGCCTGCAATTGTTCGACCGCCGCGGCGCGAAAGGTATCGCCAGCCGCGAGCATGACCGACATTCCCTGGTCTTTGAACCGTCGCGCCAGCTTGCCGATGCTGGTCGTTTTGCCGGCGCCATTGACGCCGACCATCAGGATCACGAACGGCCTGTGCTGCGGGTCGATGTCGAGCGGTTGTTCGACGGGTGACAGGATATCGACGAGTGAGTGCCGCAGCCCGTTGCGCAGTGACTCGAGGTCCTTGAGTTCCTTGCGCGCGAGCCGCTTCTGCAGGTCCTCGATGATGCGCGTGGTCGTGTCGATGCCGACGTCGGCCATGACCAGCATCGATTCGAGTTCTTCCAGCGCGTCCTCGTCGATCTTGCCGCCCGGGGCCAGGTTCGCGAGGTCGTAGGTGAGCCAGCTGTCGCCCCGGTTGAGGCGGGCGCGCAGGCGTTTGAAGAATCCCTGGCCTTCGGCGGGTTTGTCCTTTTTCCCAAGCATTGCGTCTTAAAATACCCGGCGACCGAAATCGCCTAAACTGTCCGGAACCGGCCCCTGCTCAGGGGCGCTGAGGGAACGATGACGATAAAGCCCGGCCCCGCAAACAAAAAGTCCCGACCCGGACGGCTGCGTATTGTAGCGGGAAAGTGGCGCAGTCGTCTGTTGGATATCGCGGATGTGCCGGGCTTGCGCCCGACCTCGGAGCGAGTGCGCGAGACCCTGTTCAACTGGCTCGCGCCACTCATCCAGGGTTCCCGATGTCTCGACCTGTTCGCGGGTACCGGCGCGCTCGGATTCGAGGCGCTCTCGAGAGGAGCTGCGTCAGTGGTGTTCGTGGAGAACGCCCCTCGCGCTGTGAAAGCACTCGAGACAAGTGCGCGGGTTCTGGACGCATCAGGCGCGAATATTCATTGCGGCGATGCCACGGCCTATGTCCGAAACGCCCGACCTGCATCGTTCGACATCATCTTCCTCGACCCGCCGTTCGCCGATGACCGCCTCGCCGATATCTGCAGGCTGATCGACGAGTGCGGCATACTGGCCCCGGGCGGCAGGGTCTACCTCGAACAGGACCGTGGCAAGGCGGAGACGCCGCTCCCCGACCGCTGGCGGGTGCTGAAAGACAAGACGGCGGGCAATGTGCGATACGTGCTGGTGGAGGTTGGCTCCTAGTCGACGCAGGTAGTGTGCGATACTCGCCGGCAGACGTATGCAAGCGTTACGAGGAGGGGGGATGTCTGCAGCAGCCATGTATCCGGGAACCTTTGACCCGATAACCCTGGGTCATGAAGACATCATCAAGAGAGCGGTCAAGGTGTTCGACCGCGTGGTGCTCGCCATTGCTTCGGACACGGGCAGCAAGGCGCCGATGTTCGAACTCGAGGAACGCGTCGAGCTTGCCCGGTCGGCTCTCGCGGATATTGACGGTGTCGAGGTTGCTTCCTATACGGGTCTTACGGTTGATTTCGCGCGCGACAACGGCCTGTCTGTCATCATCCGCGGGTTACGCGCGGTGTCCGACTTCGAATACGAATTCCAGCTCGCTACCATGAACCGACACCTGACCGAGGAAGTGGAGACCGTATTCCTGACTCCGCCGGAAACCTACACCTTCATTTCGTCGAGCCTCGTGCGCGAAATCGCCAGGCTCGGCGGTGACGTGTCCGAATTCGTGTCGCCGAAAGTAAAGGACGCGCTGCTCGAGCGCCTGGGCCGAAACTAGGCGGGTGCGGGTGGTGGGGCGTCGGGGGTGCCGCGCCGGCGCTCGAGTTCCTGCCGGATCTCGTGTGCTTTCTCCTCCGTAATCGAAAACGTCGCGATCGCCCATATCGCTATTGCCGAGGCAATACAGGGAATCAGTGCGTCGAAGAATCGCATGAGTGTCAGCGTACGCTCGTTCTGCGCGCCCTCGAGGGCAACGTCGAAGCCTGTCGCATTCAGCAGGAATCCGCCGCCCGCTATCGCCACGGCCATGCCGAGTTTAACGACCCACCAGAAGATCGAGCCGTACATCCCCTCGCGGCGCTGGTGGGTCTTGAGTTCATCCATATCGACGACGTCAGCGATCATCGATGGCATCAGGGTGAACAGGCCGCCGAGACCGAAAGCCATGAGCGGCGCTGGAACAAGCGCGAGCCAGGGCTGGTCCGGTGTATAGCAAAACCACTTGAGGGCATAACCAACGATCGAGATACCGGTGGTCACGAAGAAGGCCCGGCGTTTTCCGAACTTCGTGCCCAGCCAGGTCGCGATGACGATGGAAACGTACGCGAAGATGGTCTGCAATAGCCCCGAGTGTCCGACGAAGACGGAGCCCGTCTCCGTGTCACCGGCGAACACGTAATAGATGATGACATAGGACTGGAAAGCGGCGATCAGTATGAAACCGTTGAAGACCAGGAAGGTCGCGGCACAGAGCTTGAGAAATTCCCTCGACTTCAGTGTTTCCGCAAACCCGCGAAAGAACTCCATGGTATTGCGAAGTATTGCGTTGCCTGCGAGCTTCGTAGCGGACTCGCCCTCGGCGATGGCGAGCTCCTTGTAACGCTCCCGAAGGAAGATCGCGGGCATGATGCCGATGATGATCACGACCGCGCCGATGACGATCGAGAGGCGCGAAGCACCTTCGACCATATCGTTAGCCCAGGCTTTGCTGCTCATGATAGCCAGGAGATAGGGTGTAAAAAGGTACGCGGTCTGTCCTATGAAGTTCTGCGTCCCCATGAGACGCGTGCGTTCGTTGTAATCGGGTGTCAGTTCGTAGCCGAGTGCTACCCAGGGCGTCACGAACACCGTGTAGGCGAGGTAGAAGAGAAAAGAGCCGACCAGGAAATACCAGAAGTACCATGACTCACTTTTGCCGGGTGGTAACTGCCAGAGCAGGGCGAAGACGATACCGACAGCGATTGCGCCGAAGAATATATAGGGCCGCCGCCTTCCCCAACGCGTGCGGGTGTTGTCGGAGATGTACCCCATCAGGGGATCGGTGATCGCGTCGGTCAGCCGTGGCAGGGCGGCGAGCAGGCCGGCCAGTGCCGGGTTCATGCCGAGGCCGAGATTGAGAACAATCACCATCCTGCCGATGGAATCTGCGAGCAGGTTATTGACGAAAGCGCCGGAGCCATAGACCAGCTTCTTGTGAAAGGGAATTCTGTCTTCAGGCGCTGTTTCGTAGTGCTGCATGGCGTGGCAATCGTCCACTATATTGACAGCGCTGTCAAACGTTGCTAGAACAGCACTTATCGATGCAGCTGTCGCGTTTTCCGGTGCAAGAAAAGACGAGTTCGGATCCGGGGATGGCTGCCGGGGGGTTGTCACCGAAGCCGACGAGTATTCGCCGCTCGCACCGATTGCGGCCGGGAATGTATTGATGCACCGCACCAGGATACAAACAAGAAAAAACTGGCCCGGGCGCGTCACCATGCTCTGCGGCCTGTTGCTGGGGTCCGCCATGACCACGACTATTGCTGTACCTGCGAGCGCCGCGGCGCAGATTGACGAGCGCGTTGCCGAATTGCTCGCGCGGATGACGCTGGCGGAGAAAGTCGGCCAGATGAACCAGCTTCACGCGGGCGACATGGATCCCGTGAAGGAACTCGGCGAGGACTTGCGAGCGGGCCGTATCGGCTCGATCATCAACCAGGTCGACGTCGACACGGTAAACGAACTGCAGCGCATCGCCGTCGAGGAAAGCCGCCTCGGTATCCCCCTGCTCATCGGCCGCGACGTTATTCACGGCTTCAAGACCGTAATGCCGATACCGCTTGGCCAGGCCGCAACATGGAACCCGGACGTCGTGCGACAGGGGGCGAGCGTCGCCGCGCGCGAGGCCGCGAGGTCGGGTATCAACTGGACGTTTGCGCCGATGATCGACGTTACCCGTGACCCCCGCTGGGGCCGGATCGCGGAAAGCCCCGGGGAGGACCCGTATCTCGCGAGCGAACTTGCGATTGCGATGGTCGAGGGATTCCAGGGCGACGATCTCTCGGCGCCCGGTACGATCGCCGCCTGTGCGAAACACTTCGCCGGTTACGGCGAAGCCGAAAGCGGCCGCGACTATGCCACGACCAACATCCCCGAGAACGAGCTTCGCAACGTGCATCTCAGGCCGTTCCGGGCCGCAGTAAATGCGGGAGTCACAACGTTGATGGCGTCGTTCAGCGACCTGAACGGTGTCCCCGCGACCGCTAACGAGTTCCTGATGCGCGAGGTCCTGCGCGATGAATGGGGCTTCGATGGATTCGTTGTCAGCGACTGGAATTCCATTCACCAGCTGGCCGTTCACGGTCTGACCGCCGACGACAGGGACTCGGCCCTGGCGGCGGCCACGGCCGGGATCGACATGGACATGGCGGGTAGCGTGTACGCAGCACACCTCGCCGACCTGGTCGAAGAAGGCGCGCTCGACATCGACGTGATCGACGCCGCGGTTGCGAACATACTCCACGCAAAGTTCCGGCTTGGGCTGTTCGAGAATCCGTACACGGATCCCGAAGCGCTTCCCGAGATCGCGAATCCGGAGGCGCTTGCCACCGCGAAGAAGGCGGCACTGCAAAGCGTCGTCATGCTGAAAAACGATGACGGCGCGTTGCCATTGTCAAAAGATCGTATCGACAGGATCGCGGTTATCGGGCCGCTCGCCGATGCGCCGTATGAGCAACTCGGCACGTGGATATTCGACGGCGACCGGGAACTCAGCGTAACGGCCCTCGAGGGAATCCGTGAGCTGGCGGGCGATGACGTACATATCGAGTACGTGCGGGCAATGGAAACGAGCCGCAGCAAGTCGACGGCGCCTTTCGACGATGCCGTAGCCGCTGCAGGGAGATCGGACGCCGCGCTATTGTTTCTCGGTGAAGAGTCGATACTTTCCGGAGAAGCGCATTCGCGTGCCGACATCAACCTCCCCGGCGCGCAGGCGGAACTCGTCAGGCGCGTGCGCGGAGCCGGCAAGCCGGTCATCGCCGTCATCATGGCCGGGCGCCCCCTGACGCTGACCAATATCATCGACAACGTAGACGCAATCCTGTTCGCCTGGCACCCGGGGACCATGGGCGGCCCGGCGATTGCCGAGCTGTTGTTCGGTCTCGAGTCGCCGTCCGGGAAGCTGCCGGCGACATTCCCGCGAATGGTGGGACAGATTCCGATGTATTACAGCCAGAAAAATACGGGCAAGCCGCCGACGCCGGAGCAGGTCGTGCATATCGATGACATCGACGCACACGCGCCGCAGACCTCGCTTGGAATGACGGCGTTCCACCTCGACGCCGGCTATACGCCGCTGTTTCCGTTCGGATTCGGCCTCTCCTACGCGGACTTCGTTTACGACGACATTCGGGTCAGCGCTGAAGAAATTCCGGTGGGCGGGACGATTACCGTCAGCGCCGAGCTCGCGAATCGCGGCGACGTCGCTGCGGACGAGGTGGCGCAGCTCTATGTGCGTGACCTCGTCGGCAACGTGACTCGCCCGGTCAGGGAACTCAAGGGTTTTCGCAGGCTGCGCGTCGATGCGGGCGACACGGTGACCGTGAGCTTCGAACTGCACACCGACGACCTTGCGTTCTATGGCCGTGACAACACGCTGATGGTCGAGCCTGGCGATTTTCATGCGTGGATCGGCGGTAGTTCCGACACCGGGCTGCGCACCGAATTCCGCGTTGTCGCCGGCGACTGACTTCGACACCACCGATGAGTTCCTCTAACCGGTACATGGCAACCATTGCGCTGTTCGTCGCGCTCGGTGGATTCCTAATGGGCTTCGATGCGTCGGTGATCTCCGGCGTCGTCGGTTTCATCGAAGTCGAGTTCTCGCTCACCAAGATCCAGGTTGGCTGGTCGGTGTCGTCGCTGGCACTCACGGCCACGCTCGCGATGATGCTGTCGGGCCCGCTGAGTGATCGTATCGGCCGGCGCCCGGTTCTCAGGCTCGCGGCAATACTGTTTGCACTGTCGGCAGTGCTTTCGGCACTGGCGCCCAATTTTCTCTGGCTCGTTATCGCACGCATGCTGGGCGGGCTCGGCGTCGGCGCCGCGCTGATCATCGCGCCCATGTACATTGCCGAGATGGCGCCGCCCGAGTCTCGCGGCCGGCTCGTGTCGTTCAACCAGCTCAACATCGTCATCGGTATCTCCGTGGCGTTTTTCAGTAATTACCTGATTTTGACGCTGGGCGAGTCGGGTGCAGCGTGGGTCGAGGCGCTCAGGCTGGGTGACTGGAACTGGCGCTGGATGCTCGGCATCGAGACGTTGCCCGCCGTGCTTTATTTCGTCGCACTGTTGTTCGTGCCGGAGAGCCCGCGTTGGCTTGCACTGCACGGCCGGGATGGCGAGGCGCTCGCCGTGCTCGAACGAGTCGGCGGCAGGGAACGTGCGGCGGCCAGTCTTCATGAAATTAGAGAGGCCATCGAGGCCGAGCGCGACCTGGGCCGTGTCTCGCCGAAGACCCTGCTGCATCCGTCCCTGCGGCTGGTCATGACGATCGGAATTTCCGTCGGCATCCTGCAGCAGATCACCGGCATCAATGCTGTATTTTTCTATGCGCCGATTATCTTCGAGCAGTCCGGGATCGGGACGAACGCGTCGTTCATGCAGGCGGTGCTCGTCGGTCTCGTGAATGTGGCCCTGACGATAGTGGCGATGGCGCTGATCGACCGCTTAGGCCGCCGGCCATTGCTCGGGTTCGGCCTCGCCGGAATCGCCGTCTGTATGCTGACGCTTGCCTGGGGCTTCGGATCCGCCACCTACAGGCTGGACCAGGCGGCGGTTGATGCGCTGCCGGCGGAAATCGACCGCCAGCAGATCGCGCACATCGTTGACACCACTTACGACAGCGATACGGAGTTTCGCGAGGCCCTGTTCGGTTCCATCGGGGAGGGCACCTACAAGCAGTTCGAATCCGAACTCGTCAGCAGCGCCATCTCGATGAATCCGACGCTGATCCTACTGGCAATTCTCGGCTTCGTCGCAAGCTTCGCGGTGTCCATCGGGCCCATCATGTGGGTCCTGTTCTCGGAGCTGTTCCCGAACCGTGTGCGGGGCGTTGCTATATCATTCGTCGGGCTGATCAATTCTGGCGTCGCATTCCTCGTCACCTTTATTTTCCCGTGGCAGCTGGAGACGCTGGGCAATGCGGGAACATTCCTGATCTACGGGCTGTTTGCCGTGGCCGGACTCGCCTTCGTCATGCGCATCCTGCCGGAGACCAAGGGGCGCTCGCTCGAAGAACTCGAAACGATCCTGATCAAAGACTGATATGAGACACCTGATAACTTTAGCGTTAATTATCCTGATGACTGCATGTTCTCCCAAGGCAGAAGACGCGGAGTCCCCGATCAAAGTCGAAATCGCGAAGATGGCGGACGGCTACGTGCTGATGCGCGGGGGTGAGCCTTACACCGTGAAAGGTGCGGGCATGGCCAGGAACGACATCGAGCGTTTTGCCCGGTATGGCGGTAACTCCATCAGGACGTGGAACACCGACAACCACTACCAGGACACGAAAGAACTGCTGGATACGGCTCATGCCAATGGCGTGACCGTCGCGCTGGGACTGTCGATGACGGCCGAGCGTCACGGCTTCGATTACGACGATCCGGACGCCGTTGCCGCGCAACTGGAGCCTCTCCGGGAAGAGGTCCTCAAATACAGGGATCACCCGGCCCTGCTGTTCTGGCTGGTGGGCAATGAGCTCAACCACAGCTATACCAACCCGAGCGTCTGGGACGCCGTCAACGGCGTCGCGGAAATGATCCATGAACTGGATCCGAATCACCCGGTGACGACGCCCATTTCCGGATTCAAGCCGGACGTCATCGCCGAGATCCAGGCGCGGGCGCCGGCGATAGACTTCATCAGTTTCCAGATGTACGGCAGCCTGTTCGGCCTTCCCGACCTGGTTGCCGCAACGGGTTTCGACGAGCCCTTCATGATGACCGAATGGGGCACGATCGGTTACTGGGAGATGGAGACCACGTCATGGGGAACACCGACCGAGCTGACGAGTTCGGAAAAAGCCGACGTGTTCCTGCGGGCCCATAACGACGTTCTCTCTGAATTCGAAGGCCAGTTAATCGGCTCGTACGTGTTCTTCTGGGGCCAGAAGCAGGAGCGTACGCCGACCTGGTTCGGCTTGCTCACCCAGCGCGGCGAGCTGACCGAGGCCGCGGACGCCATGCATCGCATATGGACGGGCGAGTGGCCTGCAAACCGGGCGCCGCGTGTCGAAGCGATTCGTCTCGACGGGAAGAGCTACAAGGAGAGTGCCGTGCTCGCGGCCGGTGGCACCTATGATGCGGTCTTCGACGTCGTGGACCCCGAGGGTGACCCGCTGACGTATCGCTGGGAGGTCAAGCCGGAGAGCCAGTCGCAGAAGGCAGGCGGCGACCGCGAAGAGCGATTGCCGAACCTGGAGGGAATCCTGTCGGACAGCACGGCTGCGAGCCCCACGGTAACCGCGCCGCCGCCCGGCAAGTACAGGCTCTTCGCGTATGCTTATGACGGCAATGACCATGCCGCACACGCAAATATCCCGTTCCTCGTAGAGGGTGACGAACCCGCTGCGGCGTACCGGCAATCCCCCGAAGACCTGGTCGCCGGAGAGACGCTCGCTGTCGCCTACTCCGGTTTCAGGGAAGGCCAGCACCCGGACCGCGGCAACGGCGCCGTGAACCCGAGCGATGCCGAGATCCTCGAGGACCTCGAAATCCTGGTCGACCACGGGTTCGGGCTGATCCGCATGTATGACTCGGGCGAGAACACCGCGGCAACGCTCAGGCTCATCCGGGAACACGAGATCGCCATGAAGGTGTTGCTGGGGATCTGGCTCGACGCGGAAATCAGCAATCACGAAGGCTGTCCCTGGCTGGACGAGCCGATACCCGATGCGAAGCTCCAGGCCAATACGCTGAAGAATGCGCGAGAGATCGTACGGGGCATCGAGCTGGCCAACGAGTACGACGACATCGTCGTTGCTGTCAACGTCGGCAACGAGGCGCTCGTTGACTGGAACGATCACATGGTTCCGCTCGATCGCGTCATCGAATACGTCCGACAGGTCAAAGGGGCTATCGAGCAGCCGGTAACCGTCGCGGACAATTACGAATGGTGGAAGCGTGACGGCGCGCCGCTCACGGCCGAAGTCGATTTCATCGGCGTGCACACTTACCCGGTCTGGGAAGACAAACCGATCGACGAGGCGCTGGCATACACGATCGAAAATATCGAGGGCGTGCGCGCGGCGCTTCCTGAAAAGCCGATCGCAATTCTGGAGGCGGGCTGGGCGACGACAGCGACCGAGTTCGGCGGGCGTGCGAACGAGGCCGACCAGCTGCGGTATTTTCAGGAACTGGCGGACTGGGCGGCAGACACGAACACGACCCTGTTCTGGTTCGAAGCGTTCGATGAGCCGTGGAAAGGCGACGAGAATGATCCGTTTGGCGCCGAAAAACACTGGGGCCTGTTCTTCGTCGACAGGACGCCGAAGCTCGTGTTCAGGGATCGCCCGGCTTCAGGCATGTCGCCGTAGTCGTACGAGGTAGATTCTGTGAACGAACGGCATACGGGTTTCCTGCGAGTCGCATTCTTGTTGCTGACGGCGATTTCCGTTGGCGCGTGTGGCGGAGGTGGCGGGAGCTCGCCGCCTGTCGTGAGCCCTCCACCCCCACCGCCGCCGCCGACTCCGACGGGCAATGTAAACATCTCGGATCCGACACTGACGGTGGCGGACAACTTCGCAGTGTCGCCCGGCGATACGCTGACGCTGGTGTGGGGCGATGAATTCGATGCCGCGCAACTCGATCCTGAGGTCTGGTTCTTCGAGAGCGGCGATGGCAGCCAGTACGGCATCCCGGGCTGGGGCAACAACGAGCTGCAGTGGTACCTGGAGGACAGCGCGGAGCTCCGGGACGGTATGCTCGTGATAACCGTCCGCGAGGAATCCGCGGGCGGCAAGAGCTACACGTCGGCGCGCCTGAATACCCGCGACCGGTTCGCTTTCAAATACGGGCGCATCGAGGCGCGCATACGCTTTCCCGGAGGTCAGGGCATCTGGCCGGCGTTCTGGATGCTGCCGCAGGACAATGTCTACGGCAGCTGGGCAGCCTCGGGGGAGATCGACGTCGTCGAAGCCGTCAACCTGGGCGGTACCGGCGGCAACACGGTCTTCGGCACGATTCACTTCGGTGGTGAGTCTCCTGCGAACGTATTCGCCGGCAACGATTACCTGGTGCCGACCGACGCCACCGCGGAATTCCACACCTACGCCCTGGAGTGGGATGCGACCGAGATGCGCTGGTACGTCGACGACATTCTTTACTCGACGCAGAATTCCTGGTCGACGACGGGGGCACCGTTCCCGGCCCCGTTCGACGAGAGGTTTTACGTTCTCTTCAATGTCGCCGTCGGGGGTAACTTCCCGGGCGCACCGAACGCGGCCACGGAATTTCCGGTCACCATGGAAGTCGATTACGTAAGGGTCTACTCGGGCGAGCCCTGATCGTCGCTCGCGACTGACAACGGGTTCAGTCCGGCGCCGGTCCCGTCGATTCCCTGATTCGCAGCGAGGCGGGCACGATCTCGGTGCCCAGCAGCGGCCGCTTGCCCCGAACGGAAGCTATCAGCGCCACTGCCGCGCGTTCTGCTATTGCCGCGAGTGGCTGGTTTATGGTCGTAAGCGCCGGGTAGACCTGGCGGGCAAGTGCGATATCGTCACAGCCCGCGACGGATAACTCCTCTGGCACCTTGATGCCCAGCCGGTCGGCTACGCGAATGACGCCGGCGGCCATGTCGTCATTCGCCGCGAATATGGCTGTGGGGCGATCCTTATGCTCGAGCAGCTGCACAGCGCACTCCTCGCCGGAACCGATCGAGTTGTCGCCCGCCGCGACGAGGTGCTCCGAAAATTTCAGGCCGCTTTGTTCCAGACCGTCCCGGTAACCGAGGTAGCGATTGCCGACCGCCTTGTGGCTGGGGTGACCCGTGATAAAGGCAATCCGTGTGTGACCCAGCGATGCGAGGTAACGCGTCATCTCAGCACTTATCTCCCGATCGTTGGTGACCACCGAGAGCTGTTTGCCGTTATGCGTACCTGGCGACAGCCTTACCAGCGGCGTCCCCGTTGCTTCGATAGCGCGCACGATCTTCGGCATGTTTGAAAGCGGCGCGGCAAGCACGATCCCGTCGGGGCGTACCCGTTCGATCAGTGTCTTGATCTCCTTGCCGATTTCCTTTTTTCTGTACTGACACGGGTGGATCAGCAGCTCGTAATTGCTCGAGTGACAGGCGCTGAGGGTACCCTGCTGCATCCGAATGACGTAGCCGGCACTCGGTGTTTCGTAGTAGCTGGGGTCGTCGTAGATCAGGCCGATGAGATGCGAGTGATGGCTCGCGAGGTTGCGGGCAGCCTTGTTTGGCTGGTAATTGAGTTTCGCGATCGCCGCATCGACCCTGGCTCGCGTCGCCTCGCGGACGTTAGGCTCCTGGTTGACTACGCGGGAGACGGTCTTTATCGAGACGCCCGCAAGCTCCGCAACATCGTCTATGGTGACTTTCGGCATGTATATCAGACCACGTGCGCAAAACTGCGCACTTCACCCCCCGGTAAGATTGTGATTACACTCTGATCTGACAGCGCTGTCAATCCGCCAGCAGGTTTCCGGGCCTGAGGGTAACGTCGATTTGCCGGATGTGTCCGCTGCGCAGGAACAGCTCGGCACTCACCGAATCCGGCAGGGAAAGTGAAGACAGCGTCTCCGTCCTCCCGTATTCGTACATCAGCGTCAGCGCCGGATCAGCGGTTTCTTGCAGGCGGTAGACAACCGGCACCTGGCACCAGGTAAAAGCCAGCGCGGCGGCGGGTACCTGCATCTCCTGCCAGTCCCCTCGCACGTCGAGATAACGGAATGAACGAGGCTCGTCGGAAAACTCGACCGCCCGCAGCAGCCCGGGTTCGAAATGCACGGCTCCTTCGCGAACGCGTACACCGAGCTCACCGAAACGCGTCAGGACCTCTTCCTTCACCTGCCCCGTCATTCCAGGCTGTTGCGCGCCGGCATGTTTCGGTGTGTGTGAATAAGGGTCCATCGGGAATGCACCGTATTCGACCGGCGTCTTGTTGAAGCCGATGCCATCCCGGACGGCATAATAGAGTGAAGCAAGTCGCGAGCAGGTTTCTTCGTCAGTATCATTCGCGCGCGCCGAAAAAAAGTTTTCCTGGATCGCCAGCAGCAGCTTGGACACCATGTGCCAGTAAATGCTGCCGAGGCCTTCGAAGCCGAACATCGCGCCCGACCGTCCCGTGAAAGCACGGTGATTGAATATCTTTTCGTAAAGCTTCAGCAATTCATCGCGCGCGGCATCAACCGCGTCACCGTATTCAGCCTGCAGCGCATCGAGGCGACTAACGAGCTCGCCGATATTGCTGAAGTCCGCATTGAAACGACAGGTGCCTTCCGCGTCTTTCGAGATGATGCGGTCATCGCCGGCCTCGACCATGCGTGCAAGTAAGGGGACAGCCATCACGTCGGCTTCGGGAACGCGGTTCTTTTCGAAAAAGCCGGGGAGCTTTCTGTCCGGGTAGAGCATGAACGAATGCTGGTCGGCACGATAGATATCGCTCTTGAAAAGCGCGTCGAGCAGCGAACAGGCCTCCCGGGGCGAGATCGCTCCCGAACTCAGAACCGCGACCTGGCCCTCCAGCATGGGATAGAGCGTGTCGACCTCGGCGGCGTCGGCATCGAGGCCCAGCAGGTTATAGGCGTTGTAGAGTCCGTCGACGCCCCGGTTGACACTGATGCTCTGGTCGATCGCCGCGAGCGCGTCATCGAGCATCTTGCGGATGGTATCCGGTGCCTGCTTCACCTTGTCGGTAAATCCTTCCTGCCTGTAAACGGTCTCGCGGTAGCCACTCGCCGCCAGCCCCAGCTCCTGCAGTGTCTCGAATCGTTGCTCGGGGCTGACGGGACCCACGAGCAAGGGCCGGACGCTCTCCAGGGCAGAGGCGGTATCGCCAAGCCACTCGCTGACTTCGCGTGAGAGGTTGACCGATCTCGATTCCGCCGCGATGAGCTGCTGCAGGAAGCAAACGTAGCGCCGCATGTAGTAAAGGGTCACCATGCTCAGGCCGTGCCCGACCAGGGCGTTGTTGGCGTCGTTCCATTCGGGACGTTGCGTATTCAGCCAGATTCCGCCGCCGAGCACGAAGTTGCCCAGCTTGGCGAGCAGTGGCACCAGCAATTTCTCGAACAACGTAACCTGGTAAACCTCGCCATCGCCGTTCTGCACCAGTTTGCCGTCGGCGCCAATCTCGGCGACCCGCTTCTCGATGCGTTCCGCAAGCGCATGATCGAATACCACCGTGTCCTTCGGGTTTTCGAGCAGGTCCTCGAAGGACTTGATCCGGTAAGGAACATTGGCGTAACTGAAGACAGGCAGGTGCAACAATTGCGTGAGGCGAGTCGGGTGAAATTGTTCAGACAGCTCCAGCAGTTTGAGCAGATAGATAATCTGGTGGTCTCCCCAGTAGCCAATATAGCTCCAGGGGTCGTCGGGCTCCTCGACTTCCCAGTCGATACCCTCCTTGGTGATGCGATACGGGTTGTAACCGTCAACCGTCGATGCGTTGACGAACTTTGCGATCACGTTCTCGATGAATTCCGGATAGCTGAAGGTCAGTGCTTCCCAGTTCTGGAAGATGTCGCGCCAGTTGCCCTCGTAAGAAAGCAGCCGGTTACCCGATTCGTCTTTCAGCCGGATGGCAAAGCGGTTCCAGGGACGACTCGGGTCGCCGTGGCGGCGCCCGAACGTGATCGGCAGATATTCGTAGCAGAGCCGCTCGAGTTGCGGGTCGCCGTGCGACCGGACCGTCGAGATCAGCTGACTGAAGTCGAGCGTGTCCGGAAGGCCGCGGAGCAACGCTTCATTTCGCGTATAAACGGCACGGTTGAAGTGCCGGATGGTCGTCGAGAAGTCCTGCGCCGAGATGTTGTACTGATCGTCGAATATGCCGCCGCGCAGGATGTTGAACAGCACGTTGGCATAATGATGGGTACTGACAGTTTCCTGTGCCGATACCTGGAAGCCGTCACCCGCGGCCATGATTCGTGCCAGTTCGTCGTCGCACAACTCGATGGAGCCGGCGATGCTGTCCGAGATATCGGCTTCCCGCTGTAGCCGCTTTCTCAGCGCGACGACCCGGGCCTGCGATTGCTCCACGTCGGCCACGAGCTGCCAATGCTGCGATTGGCCGGGTGGTACCTCGATGGACGCGCTGACGAAATAGGCGCCGCGAATGCCCCGCTTATGGGCCTCCTGTTCGACGTCGGCTCCTGCGCGGAAAGCTTCCAGCTGCTCTGAGGAGAGCAATACCCGGTAATGCTCGAGCCCGATGGCGAAAACCGTGTTTGCCCGCAGCGATTCACAGGGCTCCGCCCGGTCCGATACCCCGGAGTAAAGCGTGTAGACGCCCAGCCCGGTCGGTTCATCCAGTTCCGTCCACTTGTAGGCGTCAACCAGGTTGCTGGTATTGGTCTGTGCCAGCAGCGGTGTCCCTGCCGGCAGAATGTTCTGCAGACCGTCGAGCACATCGATCTGCATCGGTCGCCCGCCCGTGTTTTGAAGCTCGCAGTGACGCACGAAGCCGAATCGGTCACTCGTCATCCACGTATAACGGAAGGCGAGATCGAGGTCGTGATTGACTTCCTCGAAGCAGAGCTTGTTGCCGAGCATGTTCTTGTAGAGGTGCCTGCTGACCGCAAAATGCGCTTCGCATTCGCGATTGAACGGTTCCCAAAGCTGCTGACCCCCGTCGGCCTTGACACGCAACAGGGTTTTCGGTCCGGTATGCGGAAAGCTCTCGTGAACGCGGTCGACCGGAATATAGGGAAACAGGGCCGTTTCGGGAGAGACCCGGCCCGCGGTTAGTCCGCCGGTGGACGATACGAAGAGCCAGTGATCGGCGCTCGAAATGACACTGATGAAGAACGGCGCCATCGCGTCGACATTCCGTATGGCGTAGTAGCGCTCGTCCCCGAAGGTCACGAATTCTCCGGAAACGGATTCCCCGGCCCTGTAACCTGCCCTTACTGCTCGTTGCATATTCTTATTCCGTATCCACGAGTTGCAGTTCACCGAACAGACCGGCGTCAATCCAGCCGCGGTCCTTCGGCCCGTCGGGCACCGACTCCGATCCGACGAAATTCTCGCGCAATTCACTGCCGTCGTTATCGCAGTACGCAAGCATGAGCCCCATCACCTTGCCGGCGTAAAGAGCGACCGGCGCGTTGTCGTCGGCACCGTCGACGTAGTCGTCGGTGTATATGTCGATGGCAAACTCCCATACGACCTTGTCGCCTGTCTGTTTCCAGCGGCTGTCGACGTGATGCGAGTAGTTGTGCGGTCGCTCGTCGGTACCCATGTCGATCGCCTGGTTGTCGAGGGACATGTGGTAGGCGAAGGCATTGTGGTTGTACTGGTGGTCACCGCCCGAGTAATCCTCGTCGATGAAGATCTCGACGCAGTCGTCGTCCCAGTACTGCACGAGGGGGTCGCGGTGGCTGTCGAACAGGATGTCGTCGACGACTTCCACCAGCACGTAGAGCCGCTGTTCGCTCCACGCAACCTTGAAACGCCCGCTGAAGTCCTCCGCGGAATACTCGGGCCCCAGCCACCGGTGGTTTATGCTGTGCCACTCGGCGGCCTGCCATACGGCCTCGTCAGCCACACCGTCGATGACCAGCGCTTCCGCGGACCGGGGCGCGAGATACTGGTTGCGGTCCGCGTAGTGCGTCTGGTCTGCCATAGCGGGCGCAGCAGCGATCAGCACGCTGCCGCAAAGCAATGCCGGGAAAGCCGCCTTCGGGAACCTCACTGCAGTGTCCTCGCCACCGCTACTGTGCGCTCGACCAGATCGTCGAGGGGCAGTTCGGAGTATCCGGCGAGGCTAACGCCCACCCGACCCTGCCAGGGCCGCGTCCACGATTCGGGTATTGGCTTGCCGGTCAGTCCGAACAGTCCACCGACGCTCGCGCCATTGCAGTCGGTGTCCCAGCCCGCCGCCACCGCGTTGCCGATGGCCGCCGAAAAGTCACCTTCGGATGCGCAAAGCGCCCATACAACCACCGCGAGATTATTCACGCTATGAACCGGAGACAGGTCCCTGTACCTATCATGCAGGCGATCGACGGCGTCATCGGACCCCGCGAGCTCCCGGCCCAGACGCACGGCAGATGCTGTTGCGCTGTCAGCGGGTATGAAACGGACCGCAGTATCGATCGCATCCGCCAGATCCACACTGGCCGGTATCGCGGCCGCGAGCGCTGCCACAAACGAGGCCCCGTAAACGCCCTCGCCCCGGTGCGATAAGGACGCATCACGGCTGGCGAACTCGACAGCGAGCTCCGGGCGGCCCGGGAACACCCAGCCATACAGGTCGGCCCGGATCTGGGCGCCGATCCATTCGTTATAGGGATTCTCCGAACACAAGGCGAGATCGAAGCCGGGCGTGTCACCATTGACGAACTCGTCCGCCATGTTGTCCAGCAATACGCGGTAAGCCCAGCGCTCGGCCGTCCAGGTCATACCTGCGGGCAACAGCCGCAGCCAGGCCCGCGCGACGTCCTCGGTTTGCACGCCCGTACCCTTGTCCTCAAGCAGCATGAGGGCGAGTACGGTGTAATTGATGTCGTCGTCGGGTTCCGACCGGCGGATGTGGCCGCGGCAACAATTCCGGCCCAGCCGTTCCACGAGCGTGCCTCCGATGGCAGGGACATAGTCGCGAAGGGGGAATGCACCGGCCTTACGAAGGTAGGACACCAGACCTTCGCGGCCCTCCCTGAACGAGAGAACCTCGACCGGTTTACCGAGCAAACAGCCTGAAATCCGCCCCTCCCAGGCGCCGCGAATTCGGTCAGGTACAGACAGATTCATTGGCACGGATAGTTTCTCGTCACCCCGAACTTCAATAATTTTTCGAGACATATCATAGGATTAACGCCTCGAAGGTACAGCAACCGTTCGATATTAATTAGTGTTGACAGCGCTGTCAGCATGAATTATAAATGCATTCTGACAGCGTTGTCATGTTTTTGAGAGGGGACCGCTGTCAGGGAAGTAATGAGTTTCGAACACGGAACGGCCTCCAGAACGCGCCGCTCCACGATGCAGCCAACAACTGCAAACCATTTAGGGGGTTCCAATGCACAAGCCATCCTTCCACAAGACACCTTTGGCCGCGGGAGTTGCGCTGGCACTGGGCGCAGCGGTTGCGTCACCGGGCATGGCGCAGGAAGGTGATGAAGTCATCGAGGAAATCGTCACGACGGGTATCCGCGGTAGCTTGACGCGTTCGATGGACGTCAAGCGCTCGTCGACGGGCGTCGTGGACGCGATTTCTGCCGAAGATATCGGCAAGTTCCCCGATCCGAACCTGGCAGAGTCGTTGCAGCGAATCACCGGCGTGTCGATCGATCGAACGCGCGGTGAGGGCAGCCAGGTGACCGTGCGTGGCTTTGGTCCCGAGTACAACCTGGTCACGATCAATGGCCGCCAGATGCCGACCCACAATGGCATCAACCGCTCGTTCAACTTCGCCGACCTGGCATCGGAAGCCGTAGCAGGCGTCCAGGTATACAAGACGGGCCAGGCCAATGTGCCGTCGGGCGGTGTCGGCTCCACCATCAATATCTCGACACCCAGGCCGCTGACGGGCGAGCCGACATTCAGTCTCGCGGGCAGGCTCGTCGCGGACACATCGACCCGCACCGGCGATTCGGTAACCCCTGAGATCTCGGGCATCTACATCGGCCAATTCCTCGACGACACGGTCGGCATCGCCATCACGGGTAGCATTCAGGAGAGGAACAACGGCGTCAACTCGGGCGTCGTCAACGGCTGGTTTACGCGACCGGGGGATGACACGTTGCCGGATGGTACGGTCGACGCCAGGGTACCGAATGACGAAAACAATATCGGCCGGCCGACCTCACCCGACGAGAATTACTCGATTCCGCAGTCGGTTGCCTACAACATGGCAGAATACTCACAGGAACGGACCAATGCCCAGGTCGTGCTGCAGTGGGCACCGACAGAGAATATTACGACAACAGTGGATTACCTCCGGGCCGAGTACGACCTGGAACGTTCCTACAGCGATCTCTCCGCCTGGTTCTCCAATACGGCGGCCCTGTCTCAATCCAGTCAATGGACCGACGGACCGATCGCCACCCCTACCATCTACACCGAGACCAATGATTTCAATGACTTTGCCATGGGCACGGGTGAAGACGGCTCGACGAACCTGACCGAATCCATTGGCCTCAATTTCGAGTGGTGGCTCAGCGATCGGTTGATGCTCGAATTCGATTATCATGACTCCACGGCCGAAAGAGGGGCCAACAGCCCGAACGGCACGAGCGCGCTGATTTCGATGGCAACCTTCAACAAGGTGGGCCAGAGTTTTATCACCGGTTATGCATTGCCGGTCTTTTCAAACGACCTGAATTCCGGGGGCGAAGAAAATCGCCCGTTGTACGCGGACGACATGCTCATCACCGGCAGCGTCTTCGGCAACGAGATCGCCCGGATGGACCTCGAGCAGGCCAAGATTGCCGGGTCGTTCGACTTTACGGACCAGTCCTCTATTGATTTCGGTGTGCAAAGAACAGAAGTCAACAACCGATCGGCAACGAGTAATGTCCAGCTCGACAACTGGGGCGGCCTGACCGAGCCCGGGTTCATCTCGGATATCGTGGTTCGCTCAACCATCGAAAACCAGTTCGACGAACTGTCCGGTCACGACGATCCTCGCCTGCAGAGGGAGTTTTTCACGGCCAGCCTCGCTGATCTCCAGGCCCGGGGCGAGCAGTGGTACGCGCAGAATGGTCTCGATTACGCGGACGTGGGTGACTGCGGCACCGGCTATTGCGCCTCCACCGCCTGGGAAAATGACCAGCGGACCAAGGAGGTGACCGACGCGATCTATCTCCAGTATTCCTGGGGCGGCGACGTCTTCAGTATGCCAACCAATGTCCGGCTCGGTGTTCGCTACGAAGAGACGGACATAACCTCTGCCGCATTGAACACGATTTATGACGGGTCTTCGTGGGTAAACGCGGGTAACGAGCTGAACATCACGGAAGCGCTGGATGAGGACGGCAACCCGATTCAAGGCTTCACGGACGTGCAAGGCAACTACGATGTAACGCTGCCGAATCTCGACATCGATATCGAGCCCTGGGAGAACATCGTCTTCCGCCTGTCACTCAGCGAAACGATTACCCGCCCCAACTACAATGACATCAAGGGTGGGTTGATCCCGAACAGCACGCAGTTCTTCCCCAACACGAGGCCGCAGGCCTCTGCGGGTAACCCCGGCCTGGTTCCAATTCAGTCGGAGAACTTTGATTTCTCATTCGAGTGGTATTACGCAGAAGGCAGCTACCTGTCGATCGGCTATTTCGACAAGAACGTGGATAACTTCATCGGCACCGGCCGGTCGTCGGACACCCTGTTCGAGATTCCCAACATCATTGGCGGTGCGCTCTGGGACCAGGCGGTTGCCGAAAGCGGCATCGATCCGAACAACTACACGGCCGTTGGTCGGTACATCCTGGACAATTACCAGGACAATCCGGCAGTCGACGGTGACACGATTGTCAGCGTGGAAGGTGACCCGTCGATCGTCTTTGACCTGGCCCAGCCCGTAAACCAGGAAACCGCAAAGGTCGATGGTTGGGAGTTGAATCTTCAACACGCCCTTGGTGACTCCGGATTTGGTTTCATTGTCAATGCGACGATCGTTGATGCCGACGTTGCCTATGATCCCTTCAACTCTCTCGAAGGACAGTTCGTTCTGAATGGACTCAGTGATTCGGCAAACTTTATCGGTTACTACGATGGTGAAAACTTGCAGGTTCGTCTTGCCTACAACTGGCGTGACAAATTCCTTGGCGGTGTTGGCCAGGACCAGGGCACGACGACCAATCCCCAGAATACAAGGGCGTATGGGCAGTTGGATCTGAACGTCACCTATCACATCGGCGACAACATCACGACGTATCTTGCCGGGATCAATGTCACGAACGAGACGCAACACCTGTATAGCCTTGATGAAAGTCAGGTGCTAAGAGCTATTCAGCTTGGTCCTCGTTGGGAAATCGGTCTCCGCTATTTCTTCGGAAACTGACCGTTCCCCGTGACCACCGATGGACCAGTCAGATAAGCAGTTCTTTCTTAGCCAGGCACCAATAGACAAATTTTGGGGGGCGTAATGCAACGGCAAATCTTCAACTCAAACCGCGGGCGACCGGGAAACAATACCGGTAGCCTGGGTGCAGTTCTGGCCATGGCCGGCCTGCTCCTGC
>CBFHSG010000014.1:0-84974 GCA_965658465.1 Woeseiaceae bacterium
CGCCTACCAGCCAGCCGGCGATCAGGGCGCGGCGATCGAGGCGCTCGTGGAGGGCCTTGGGGACGGGCTGGCGCGGCAGATTCTGCTTGGTGTCACCGGCTCCGGCAAAACCTACACGATGGCGAACGTCATCGAACGCGTGCAGCGACCCGCGATTGTTCTCGCGCCCAACAAGACGCTCGCAGCACAGCTGTACGGCGAAATGCGCGAGTATTTCCCGAAGAACGCCGTCGAGTACTTCGTTTCCTATTACGATTACTACCAGCCGGAGGCGTACGTCCCCAGTTCCGACACGTACATCGAGAAGGATGCCTCCATCAACCAGCATATCGAGCAGATGCGGCTGTCGGCGACAAAGGCGCTTATCGAGCGCCGTGATGCGGTTATCGTCGCGACGGTCTCAGCGATCTATGGCCTTGGCGACCCGGAGGCCTATTTCAGCATGGTGCTGCATCTCGTGCGCGGTGACCGCATCGATCAGCGTGCAATTCTGCGGCGGCTGGCCGAGCTGCAGTACCAGCGCAATGAACTCGATTTCTCGCAAGGTACCTATCGCGTCCGCGGCGATATCATCGACGTGTTTCCGGCCGAATCGGATCGCGACGCCGTGCGCATCGAACTGTTCGACGATGAAATCGAGTCGCTGTCGTATTTCGATCCACTCACCGGCGAGGTGACGCGCCGGGTGGCGCGCCTGACGGTCTTCCCCAAGACCCATTACGTGACGCCGCGGGAGACCCTGCTCAAGGCCTGCGAGGCGATCAAGGTCGAGCTCAGGGAGCGCCTCGACTACCTCCGTAAACACGAGAAATTGCTGGAAGCTCAGAGACTTGAGCAACGAACTTTATTTGATTTAGAGATGATTCAGGAACTCGGCTACTGCTCCGGCATCGAGAACTACTCACGCTATCTCTCCGGCCGCGCGCCCGGTGAACCGCCGCCGTGCCTGTTCGACTACGTGCCGGACGATGCGCTGCTGATTATCGACGAGAGCCACGTCACGGTGCCCCAGCTGGGCGGCATGTACAAAGGTGACCGGTCCAGGAAGGAGACCCTGGTCGAGTACGGCTTCCGCCTGCCGTCGGCGCTCGATAACCGGCCACTGCGTTTCGACGAATTCGAGCGGCTATCGCCGCAGACGGTCTACGTTTCGGCTACACCGGGCTCATACGAGACCGAGCGCGCGGACAACGTCGTCGAACAGCTCGTACGCCCGACCGGCCTCGTCGACCCGGAAGTGGTCGTGCGACCGGCGAAAACCCAGGTCGACGATGTTCTATCCGAGATTCGCAAGCGAGTCTCTGCCGGTGAGCGGGTTCTGATCACCACCCTGACCAAGCGCATGGCCGAGGACCTGACCGACTACCTCGGCGAGCACCAGGTGCGCGTTCGCTACCTGCATTCCGATATCGGCACCGTGGAGCGGACGGAGATCATCCGCGATCTGCGCCTCGGTGCCTTCGACGTGCTGGTCGGCATCAACCTGTTGCGGGAGGGGCTCGATATGCCGGAAGTCTCGCTGGTCGCGATTCTCGACGCTGACAAGGAAGGCTTTCTGCGCTCCGATCGGTCGCTTATTCAGACGATCGGCCGGGCGGCGCGCAACATCCACGGCACGGCGATTTTGTATGCCGACAAGGTGACGGGTTCGATGCAGCGGGCAATCGAGGAGACGAACCGGCGTCGCGAGCGCCAGCTCGCGCACAACGCGGCGCATGGAATTACGCCGGCGACGATCGTCAAGCAGGTGGCGGACATCATGGAAGCGACGTACCCGGCGTCGAAAGGGGCTCGCCGGCGCGCGGCAGAGGATGCCGGCGCGTATGCGTCCATGTCCCCGGAGCAGCTGATGAAGAAGGCGGCAAAGCTCGAAAAGCGGATGCTGAAGCATGCGCGGGACCTCGAATTCGAGGAGGCAGCCCGCCTCAGGGACGAGATTCGTCGCATCCGCCAGGAAGGGCTGGGTTTGCCGGACCTCAAAGCGGGCTGAAGGTCTTGCGCCATAGCAGGGGCTTCAGTATCGTATGCCGCCCGCCGCGACGGGCGGCTTTAGTATTTTGGGGCGATTAGCTCAGGGGAAGTGTAAAGAACCCACCGCATCACCCGTTGGCACATGGGTAGCAGGTGGGTTCGAGCGAGGGCACGGTCCTCGGTAGAATTATTGGCAAACAGGGCGATTAGCTCAGGGGTAGAGCGCCACGTTGACATCGTGGAGGTCGCAGGTTCGAAACCCGCATCGCCCACCAGATTATGGGGACAGTGACTTAAAGTGCCGGGCACACACGGGGTTTCAGCTTCTCGCGTGGCCCTTTAAGTCACTGTCCCCTTTTTGCAACAAAATGACTGATTCCTTTGAAAAAATCGGGGTTCCCCCGGTTGTTTCTTGCCCCGGGGCTATATAGAATCGCGTTCCCGTGCCACTGCCACCTGGCGGCGGTCGGGATTACCTGTTGGTTTGAGGAGGACACCGGGATCGCAGTCACAAAGCGCGTTAGGCGAAACGAGGAGATCGATGCCGCCGAAGTCAGGGTTATTGACTCGGAGGGCGAACAGAAAGGGGTCATGTCGGTCCCGGCGGCCATTCAACTGGCCAAGGACGAGGGCCTCGATCTTGTCGAGGTTGCGCCAACGGCGGAACCCCCGGTTTGCCGGATCATGGACTTCGGCAAATACTTGTTCGAGCAGAACAAGAAAGCCCAGTCGGCCCGACGCAAGCAGAAACAGGTACACGTAAAGGAAATCAAATTCCGTCCAGGGACGGAAGAGGGTGACTACCAGGTCAAACTTCGCAAGCTCATCGAGTTCCTCGAGCAGGGCGACAAGACCAAGGTCACCTTGCGATTCAGAGGCCGGGAAATGGCGCACCAGGAACTGGGCGCGAATTTGCTGGCGCGGGTCAGAGATGATCTGGAGGAATACGGTTCTGTCGAGCAGATGCCGCAGATGGAAGGGCGGCAGATGATCATGGTGATATCACCGAAAAAGAAGTAAGTGTTGCCCAGGGGTTCGCGCCCCGGGGCTGTCCCCGCCTGCAGCGGCCGGATAATCGAAGGGTGGTCCGGTACGTGGCATGGCCAACTAAAGTGGAGACGACAAAATGTCGAAGATGAAGACCAACCGGGGCGCTGCCAAGCGCTTCCGCCGGACGGGCAAGGGTGGCTACAAGCGCGCCCAGTCCCATCTCAATCATATTCTTACCAAGAAACCGGCCAAGCGTAAGCGTCATCTCGGTTCGACCGAGCAGATTGCTGATGCCGATGTTAAGAGCGTGCGCCGCATGCTCCCCTACAGTTAAGAGGAGATTGAGAAATGGCACGAGTAAAGCGTGGCGTAACCGCCAAAGCACGCCATAAGAAAGTCCTCGGGGAAGCCAAGGGCTACTACGGCGCTCGCAGCAAGCTGTACAAGACGGCGAAACAGGCCGTCATCAAGGCCGGCCAGTATGAATATCGCGATCGGCGGCAGCGCAAGCGCCAGTTCCGCGCGTTGTGGATCACCCGCATCAACGCGGCCGCGCGCCTGCATGGCCTGTCGTACAGCCGGCTGATCAACGGCCTGAACCTGGCCAAAATCGAAGTCGACCGCAAGGTGCTCGCCGACATCGCCGTGCACGATCCGGAGGGCTTCGGAGCGATTGCCGACCAGGCCAAAGCTGCCCTCGCACCGAAGAGCTGAATCCAGGCCGGACGAGGCATACTCGCCCCGGGATCTGACACGATGCAGGCACTGAGTGAGCTGGTTGAAGCAGCCGCGTCGGAAATCGATGCGGCCAGCGACCTGGCCGCGCTGGACGCGGTCCGGGTTTCCTACCTCGGCAAAAAAGGCCAGCTGACGGCGCGGCTCAAGTCGCTGAGTCAGCTGCCGGCCGCGGAGCGCCCGGCTGCCGGGCAGGAAATTAACCGCGCCAAGCAGGAAGTCATCGGGCGCATCAACGCGCGTCGCGAAGCGCTCGAATCGGCGGCGCTCGAGGAACGGCTGGCAAAGGACGCCGTCGACGTTACGCTGCCCGGCCGCGGCTACTCGGTCGGTGGACGGCACCCCGTGTCGCGAGCCATGTCGTGCATCGAATCAATCTTCAGGAATGCGGGGTTTGGCGTGCGCTCGGGTCCCGAGATCGAGGACGACTTCCACAACTTTACCGCGCTGAATATTCCCGAGAATCATCCTGCGCGGGCCATGCACGATACCTTCTACTTCCCCGGCGGACGGCTGTTGCGCACGCACACCTCGCCCGTGCAGATTCGTTCGATGGTGGAAGAGGGCGCGCCCATACGCATCATTGCGCCGGGACGCGTTTACCGGTGTGACTCGGACCAGACGCACACGCCGATGTTCCACCAGGTCGAGGGCCTCGTTGTCGACCGTGGCATCAGTTTTGCGAACCTGAAAGCCGTTTTGCACCAGTTCGTGGAGGCCTATTTCGAGCGCAAGGCCGAACTGCGTTTCCGGCCGTCCTATTTCCCGTTCACGGAACCCTCTGCAGAGGTGGATGTGCTGTGGGAGGAGGGCAAGTGGCTCGAGATCCTGGGCTGCGGTATGGTGCATCCGAACGTGCTCGAGGCGGCCGGCGTCGACCCTGAAGAGTTCACGGGGTACGCGTTCGGCATGGGCATCGAACGGCTCGCCATGCTGCGCTACGGCGTGACCGACCTGCGCACGTTCTTCGAAAACGACCTGCGCTTCCTCAGGCAATTCAGGTAAACGCGATGAAGATTGTAGAGTCGTGGCTGCGTGAATGGGTCGATCCGGATCTCGATTCGAAGGCGCTCGAGCATCAACTCACCATGCTGGGCCTCGAAGTCGACGGCGTGGCTGTCGAAGGCCAGGGTCTCGAGGGCGTAGTCGTTGCCGAAGTCCTGGAAGTTGCGAAACATCCGGACGCCGATCGCCTCAGCGTCTGCAAGGTTCGCGCCGGCGGCAAGGACACGATTGACGTGGTCTGCGGTGCCCCGAACGTAACGGCGGGCATGAAAAGTCCGCTGGCGGTGCCCGGCGTCACGCTGCCGAACGGGATCAAGTTGCGCAAGAGCAAGATTCGCGGTGTCGTTTCCAACGGCATGCTGTGTTCAGCGGTCGAACTGGGGCTCGGTGAAGAGTCCGACGGCATCCTGGCATTGGCCGGCGATGCGCCGGCGGGGATGCCCCTGGTCGAGTATCTCGGGCTGCCCGATACCGTCTTCGATCTGGACCTCACGCCGAACCGAGGCGATTGCTTCAGCGTGCTGGGCGTCGCCCGGGATGTTGCCGCGCTTACGGGCAGCCCCCTGAAGTCCCCGGACGTCGAGCCTGTTGCCGCCACCATCGAAGACACCGTGCCGGTCGAGATTCCGCTGCCGGAGGGCTGCCCGAGTTTTGCGGGCCGGCTGATCCGCAACATCGATCCCGCCGCAAAATCGCCTCCGTGGATGCTCGAGCGCCTGCGCCGAGCCGGCCTGCGTGGCATTTCTCCGGTCGTCGATATCACCAATTACGTGATGCTCGAGCTCGGGCAGCCGCTGCACGCCTACGATGCGGCACGCGTGCAGGGGGCCATCCGGCCGCGGCTTGCGGAACAGGGCGAAGAGGTCACGCTGCTCGACGAAAAGGAAGTCGTCGTTAACGACGACACGCTGGTAATAGCCGACGATAGCGGCGCTATCGGCCTGGCCGGAATAATGGGCGGGTTGAGCACTGCGGTGAGCGACGAAACCACCGACGTATTTTTCGAAGCGGCATTCTGGCCCCAGGCATTCATGGCCGGCCGGGCACGTTCCTATGGCATGCACACCGATGCGTCTTTGCGCTTTGAACGCGGCGTCGATTTCGAAGGGCAGGGACGCGCAGTCGAACGCGCAACGCAATTGTTGCTCGGGATCGCGGGTGGCGAGGCCGGGCCGCTGGAGCACCACGCTTCAGAGTCACACCTGCCGCGGCGCGAACCGATCAAGCTGCGGCGTTCGCGCGTCTCGCAGTTGCTCGGTCTCGACATCGCCGACGATGTCGTTGCGGGCGTGCTCACGCGCCTCGGGCTCGCGGTCAGTGAGAACGAGGATGGCTGGGAGGTCGTTGCGCCAGGTTACCGATTTGACATTACTTCGGAAGTGGACCTGATCGAGGAAATCGTGCGGATTCACGGCTACGAAGGGGTGCCCGAAACAACCGAAGTAGCGGCGTCGCCCCTGAGGCCGGTGACCGATTCCCTCGTGGACATGGACCGGGTCTCGGCGACCCTCGTTGCGCGTGATTTCGAAGAAGCAATCACCTACAGCTTTATCGATGAACGCAGTAACACTCCATTCGCCAGCGCCGATTCGGACCTCGTCCTCAGCAACCCGATTTCATCGGAAATGTCGGTCATGCGTTCGTCGCTGTTGCCGGGTCTCGTGTCGAGCGCCGCGGCGAATATCGCGAGGCAACAGGATCGGGTGCGCCTGTTCGAGATTGGCAAGTCGTTCCACGGCACGCTTGAAGCGCCTGACGAAGTGGTAAGAATCGCAGCCGTTGCCAGCGGCACGGCGATGCCTGAGCAGTGGGGCGTAGCGTCACAAGCCCTTGATTTTTTTGATATTAAAGCCGACCTGGTCGCCTTGCTGGAACTGGCAGGCGATGCGTCCAATGTGACATTTCGGCCGCTCGAACACCCGGCGTTGCAGCCCGGCCAGGCCGCTAAGGTACTTCGCGGCGATGACACGATCGGCATCATCGGCAAACTTCATCCGCGCGTTGCAAAGCGCCTCGAACTGAAACGCGACGCGTATGTTTTCGAAGTCGATGCACAGCAGGCACTTGCTTCGGCCGCGCCCACCGCTAAACCGGTGTCACGGTTCCCGGTCATACGCCGGGATATTGCCGTCCTGGTAAAAGACGAGGTTTCGGGCGAGCAACTGGTTCAGGCCGTGCGGGCGGCGGCTCCGGAACTGATGCGGGATGTCAGGATTTTTGACATTTACAAGGGCCCGGGAATAGAAGCTGGGCTAAAAAGCGTTGCAATAAGCTTGATTTTGCAGGAAACATCGCGCACCCTTACTGACGATGACGCGGACGCCGCTCAAGCCGCGGCAGTGCAAAAATTGCGCGACACGTTCGGCGCAGAATTAAGAGACTAGCAACAATGGCACTGACAAAAGCAGACATGGCGGAGTCGCTGTTCAACGAGCTTGGACTCAACAAGCGCGAAGCACGCGAACTTGTCGACATGTACTTTGAAGAGCTGCGCGCGTCATTAGCAGTTGGGGAGCAGGTCAAGCTTTCCGGTTTTGGAAACTTTGATCTACGCGATAAAAAAGAACGTCCTGGCAGGAACCCGAAAACGGGCGAAGAGATTCCGATCTCGGCTCGCCGAGTTGTCACATTCCGTCCCGGACAAAAACTAAAAGCACGCGTCGAAGCCTATGCTGGAACCGGGGAATAACGACGAACTACCACCAATTCCTGGCAAGCGTTACTTCACCATCGGAGAAGTGAGCGACTTGTGTGCGGTGAAACCGCACGTCCTCAGGTATTGGGAGCAGGAGTTCCCACAATTGAAGCCCGTAAAGCGCCGGGGCAACCGTCGCTATTATCAGCGGCAGGATGTGCTCATTATCCGGCAGATCCGCAGCCTGCTGTACGACGAAGGCTTCACCATCGGCGGTGCGCGGCAGCGCCTGATGGGCGATCAGGCGAAGTCGGACGTTTCGCAAAGCCAACAAATTATCAAGCAGTTACGCATAGAGCTTGAACAAGTTCTTAAGATTCTGCGTCGTTAATTTCCCGCTTTCCTAAATTCCCGGTGGCAGGTAAGATTGCCACCCCTGCAGGCGCGCGCCTCGGCGCGCGATTCCGGGTTCCGGTCGGGGCGTAGCGCAGCCTGGTAGCGCACCACAATGGGGTTGTGGGGGTCGGGAGTTCGAATCTCCCCGCCCCGACCATTTATTCAAAGAGTTTCCAACGAGCTTGTAGGAGCGGTTCTCGAACCGCGATCGCGCGCCGGGGCGCGCTCCTACAAGACCCCGAGCAGTGTCCCGCCTACGCGGATTGCCGCGCTTCGGGGAGCTTGCGGTCTTCGATGCCCAGCAGGATGGGCGGCGTGTGCTCGCGGTAGATGTTTACCTTGGCGTTGTACGCAACGCGGGAAAGGCCGTGCTTGTCCTTGATGGTCAGGCGACGAATACTGAATTGGCCGCCGCCCATCTTTTCGCCCGTCAGGTAGCATTTGATCGCCGTGACCCGTTCCCCGGAGAACTCGAGTCCGCTGAGCATGGCAAGGTTGCCCTGGGCGCGCTGCAGGAAGGACACCGCATCGATGTGCGCCTGGGTATCGGTCGGGTCCGGGTTCGGCTTCGAGTGACTGGCAAGAAACTCGCCGACCAGGATTTGCCCCGGCAGCGCCGCTTCGATCATGCGGGCGAGTTCGATAGTGACATCGCCCACGATGTAGTCGTGCATGGTGGGGTTCAGACCTTCGGCCTGGTGGAACTCGTAACAACTGCCGACGTGAAAACAGGCCCGCAATCGTGGCACGGCTTTCGATGCCGCCTTGCTGCGCGCAATTGCATTGTCGGCGAGCACGATGTGCATAAAGTGGTAGAGGTTCACGTTGGCTTCCAGGCCGTCGTCTCGATTCCACACATAGAAGCCATCGCCACTCGACGAACGTGCGAAGTTGATACTGACTTCCTGTTCCAGCATCTTCGCATGCGCCGAATTCAACGAATACGAGAGGCTGTTGAGCTGTGTCATTTGCTCGAATGGCGTCAGCAAGCTAAAGCCCACGATGTCGAACAGCGTGACGGCCCGGCTTGCGATGTAGCTGATACCGTAGCGCCGGATCATCTTTTCTATGATCTGGGATTCGACGGGATGTCCGGACAGTGGCTGCCGCAGCGGTATGTACACCGGCTTGACTTCCAGCAGCCGTGCGACCTTCTGCATCTGCTCGAAATTGAGCTGGCGGTCGCCCGATATCAATTCCGTAATGAAGGCCGGCGATACGCGCGGCGGACTCGAACCCGGCTGCGTCGAGGTGAGCTCCGCGATCGCATAATGCGGCAGGACCAGGACGAGAATGCCCTCGTCGAGCGGGGCCCAGCTGAGTAGGTTGTTCTGCCCGAGCGACCAGTGTTCGTGCAGGCTGCGCTCCAGATGAATGAGGTTACTGCGTTGCCGCAGCCCCATTTCCTGGGCGAGGCCCGCCAATTGATCCAGGTACGGCGAATAATCGGCGATACGCCGGATACCGGATTGAGACAGATTGTCTAGTTCCATTTTTATGCCCGAAGCGACTTTCGCGCGACTGTGTTATTCAATAGAGTTCGCGTGTCACCGCGGTACCGACTTGCAGGAATGGGCCAGCGACCAATTTGACTCCCCGTGGCGGCTGGCATTCACTGACCGGGTACCGTTGAATCAAACTAATGCAGTCTCGGATACAGCGCAAGTTCTATCTGAAAGCATTTGAAGGAAAAGGACTTTCGGTTCCGGGCAAAGGCGTATGAAACAAGCATTTGACATAAGGCGCGCCGACGCCGGCCGCGCTCGCAGATGACCGGCGCCGCACCGAAAATCGATGCGATTCGCGCCCTGCGGGCTTCACTGGGCGACAGCATCTGGACCACCCCGCTCATGCGTTGCGCCGGCATCGAACTCGAGCTGGGAAACCACACGCAGGTCTGGGGCAAACTGGAATTCCTGCAGCGCACCGGTACATTCAAGGCGCGCGGCGCGCTCGCCAACCTCCACGGCTTGTCTCGTGAGCAGTTGGACCGGGGCGTCACGGCTGTCAGTGCGGGCAACCACGCCATTGCCACCGCGTTCGCCGCGAGGGAGTTGGGCAGCACCGCGAAAGTGGTGATGACGGGTTCCGCCAACCCCTATCGGCTGCAGGCCTGCGAATCGTATGGCGGCGAGGTGGTTGTGGTCGAGGATATTCACGAGGCGTTCGAGGTTGCCAGGCGAATTGAACAGGAAGAAGGCCGTTATTTCGTGCACCCCTTCGAAGGGCCGGCGGTGGCGACGGGCACGGGCACGCTCGGACTCGAGATCTGCGACCAGCTCGACGACTTCGACGCGCTGATTGTGCCCATCGGCGGCGGTGGCCTCATGGCAGGCATCGCCAACGCGGTCAGGCAAGTGCGTCCGTCCGTCGAGATTATCGGCGTGGAACCCGCGGGCGCTAACACGATGCGATTGAGTTTCGACGCCGGGGAGCCCCGGGCGATCGACCGGGTGCGCACCATCGCGGACAGCCTCGGAGCACCGTATGCGCTGCCGTACTCATTCGAGCTCTGCCGCTCGAATGTCGATCGCCTCGTGGAGGTGGATGATCTTGAATTGCGGAAGTCGATGGGCTTCCTGTTCCAGCGCATGAAGTTCGCGGTCGAGCCGGCCTGTGCGGCATCGACGGCAACCCTCATGGGGCCATTGCGCGACGAGCTGGCGGCAAAGCGCGTCGTCCTGGTCTTTTGCGGCAGTAACATCGACTGGAGCACTTTCGCGGAGCAGGCCATTGTCGAAGACTGAGGGGTTGATCGCCGACCTGGTAGCCATCGTCGGCGAGACGGCTTGTATTACCGATGAGCAGGCGCTCGAGCCGCATGTAACGGAATGGCGAGACGTCCTGCATGGACGGGCCCTGGCCATGGTTTCGCCGGGCACGACCGCAGAAGTCTCGGAAGTGGTCAAGCTGTGCGCGAACGCCGGCGTCGCGATCGTGCCGCAGGGCGGCAATACGGGCCTCTGTGGTGGCGCGATACCGGACGAGTCCGGCGAACAGCTGATCCTGTCGCTGTCGCGGCTTGATCGGATTCGCGCAATCGACGCGGAGGACTTTTCGATGGTCGTGGAGGCAGGCTGTATCCTGGCCACGCTGCAGGAGCAGGCCCGCGCCGTCGATCGCTACTTCCCGCTGAGCCTCAGTGCAGAAGGGAGCTGCCAGATCGGCGGCAATCTTGCGACCAACGCCGGCGGGATCAATGTCATCCGCTACGGCAATGCGCGTCAGCAGGTGCTCGGTCTCGAGGTGGTGCTTGCTGACGGCAGCATAATCGACGGTTTGCGATCCCTCCATAAAGACAACGCGGGATATGATCTCAAGCAACTCTTCATCGGCAGTGAAGGGACGCTCGGAATAATTACCGCCGCCACCCTCAAGCTCCACCCGGTTCCGGAGGACACCACCACGTTGCTGGTTACGCTGCCGGATGCCGGCAGGGCGGTAACTCTGCTTGCTCGAATGCGCGCAGGCCTTGGCGACCGCATCGAATCGTTCGAGTTGATTTCAAAGTTCGCGCTCGACCTCGTTGACAGGCACATCGCCGGTGCCACATTGCCGTTCCAACCCTCCGGCGACTGGTTCGTTTTGACCGACATCGCTGTCGGCGATGACGAAGACAGGCTCGAGGGACTGCTGGCGGACGGCTTCGAAGACGGTCTGCTGGTCGATGCCGTGATCGCGAAGAACATCGCCGAAGCGGCGGGGCTCTGGCGTGTCCGTCATGCAATTTCAGAGGCGCAGAAATACGAGGGGCCGAGTATCAAGCACGACATCTCGGTCCCGGTCGGGCGCATGCAGCTGTTGCTGCAGCGCGCCGCTGAGCGGCTGCAGCAACTGGAACCGTCGGTCAGGCCGGTAATTTTTGGCCACGTCGGCGACGGCAACCTGCATTACAACCTGACGGTGCCCGAGGAACTCGCTGCCGACGCGGGCCGGGTGCGCCTGATCACGAAAACCCTGTACGATCTCGTGGCGGAACTCGGCGGCAGTTTCAGCGCGGAACACGGTGTCGGTGTGACCAAGCGGGCGTGGCTGGAACAGTACCGCGGGGGCACGGAGCTTGTGCTGATGCGGCGGCTGAAGCAGGCGCTGGATCCGAAAGGCCTGCTGAATCCCGGCAAGGTAATCTGACGACCAGTTCCGCGTGTATCCTTGATTCAGACGATAACATTGGAGAGATGTGGAATGAGCTGGTGGGCTCTTCTTGATGTTGATGAAACATGAGTGCCGAATCCGACAACTTGCGCGTCACTTTCTCTGACCAGCTGGCGAGCTTCGAAGACCGTCTTGCCGGCAAGGAAGACGAAGTGCAGATGCTGGGCGAGATCAGGGAGGCCATCGGCCGCCTGCTCGAGGCGAGCGGCGGCAGCGAGACCGAAATCCGGCGCGTGCTGCAGGAGCGCTTCGATTCGGGCGCGCTGCGCAAGGAGACCTTTCAGCTCGTCCAGTCGATGCTCGACCGCTACGTCACGGAACAGGTGCCGACGAGCAACACCGAGGCTGAGGAGCCGGCCGATGACGATCCGTTCGGCAAAACGGACGTCATCGCAACGGACGTGTTCGAAGCCGACGACGCCGATGACCGGGTGCAGGTAGGCTCGGTCCTGCGCGACCGGTTTGTGCTCCAGGAGCGTGTGTCGGGCGGCAGCATGGGGGTGGTGTACAAGGCCCTGGACCGGCGTCTCGCGGAGGCGAGGTCAGAGCAGCCCTGGGTCGCGATCAAGGTCCTGTCACCGCAGCTCGCCAGGAACGGCTCTGCGCTCCGTGCCCTGCAGCAGGAGGCAGCCAAGAGCCGTTGCCTTACGCATCCGAATATCGTGCGATTCATCGATTTCGATCGTGATGAGGATCTTTACTACATCGTCATGGAATGGCTCGAGGGCCGTACGCTGGCGGAGATTCTCGATTCGCCCGACAGCAGGAAGATCGATTTCGAAACATCGTTCCGCATCGTCCGGCAGATCGGCAAGGCGCTGGAATATGCGCACCGTTGCGGCATCGTTCATGCGGACATAAAACCCGGCAACATCATGATCCTGCCGAGCGGCGACGCCAAGCTGTTCGATTTCGGCGTGGCCAGGGTCCAGCAGCGGCAGAGGGCGGCCGCGGATGATTTCGATCCGGCGGTGCTTGGGGCGCTGACGCCTGCTTACTCGAGCATGCAGGTACTCACCGGCGAAGACCCCGTCCCTTCGGACGACGTATTTTCCCTGGCCTGCCTGTTGTACCGACTCGTCGCAGGATACCGGGTTTTCGGGCCACGAAACGCGGCCGAGGCCGCGCAAGCGGGCATGACGCCGCAGCGCCTCGCCGGCATCAGCGATGAACAGTGGACCGCGATCCGCAAAGCGCTTTCCTACGCGCGTGTCACGCGCTTCGATTCCATGACCGGTTTCCTGCAGGCCCTTGGTTACAGACCGACCGAGAGCTCGGTCGCACCGGACGTTTCCAGGCATGTCGAATTCGAGGAGAGCGGAGGTTCGGCGAAATGGGTCATCGCGCTCGTCACCTTGCTCTCGCTGCTCGGCGTCGCTGGTTACCAGTTCGGTATTTTCGACGAAATCCGGCACAGGGTCGGCCAGGCGCTGACAGAAACCGGGATGATGCCGCCGCCCGCGGCTGACACTGTTCTGCCCGCGAGTATTCCCGAAACGGACGCCGTGTCGCCGGCCGTCGAGACCAGGGTTCAGGCAGCGTCGCCGGCACAGGAGACGGTCGTCGGGGCGCCGGCGGATGGTCAACCCGAACCGGGCGGCAGCACCCCGCTTGCCGAGCCGCAGGCGAGCGTGGCGGAGGAGCTGGAACTCATCGATCTGACCGAACTGGTTCAGCCGGACGTCGAAATCCTCATAAACCCGGCGTCGTTCCGGACACAGGCGGAATCGGTCACGCTTCGCGAAGACGGGCCGGCCATTATCGTGGAAATCGTCCGCGCGGAGCCGCTTGAATTGCCGATGACGCTAAGACTCGAGGAAGTCGGATTCAGCGGTAATCGCTCGCCGTGGCGTTCGGGGCAGTTCGAAATCTCCAACGGCGGTTACGTGGAGTTCCTGGCGGGCGAGGCCACGGCCCGGGTCACACTGGCGATGGCGTCGGATACCCGCCGGGAAGCGGACCAGTTGTCCACGCTCAGAATTCGCGAGGCCGATACCGCTGCACTCACGCTGGCTACGATTGATCTTGTTCTCGAAGACGACGATCAGCGGCGTTTCGAAGCGGGACTGCCGTCAAACACCGTGGCCTTTGCCGTGAGCCAGGTGTCCGTGCGCGAACGCGATCCGGCCGTGCAGGTCGATCTCGTGCGCTTCAACCCGGACGAAACGCGGCTCGTCGTAAACACCGATGTGCTCGAAATTACCGCAACCGCGAGCGAAGACTTTTTTCCTCCTGGCAACGGATTCGTCGTGTTTGGGCCCGGACAACGTTCCGCTCGAATCCTCATCCCGCTGGTTCAGGACTCGGAAGTCGAGGGCGACGAGGCGTTTGTCGTCGAGCTGATTACGGAGAACACGACCGAACAGGATGGCGTGCACAATCGTGTCGCCGTCATGATCCGCGACGACGACTAGGGCCTGCCGCCATTCATTGCTAGACTTCCAGACGGCCCCGGGTTGGGGGTCCCGAAACCGCAGAGCACACCGTATGAGCGAGAAGGAATTACGCCGCTACTCACGCGTCGTCGTCGACGGCAATGAACACGCACCAAGCCGGGCGATGCTTCGTGCCGTCGGCTTTACTGAAGACGACTTCCGGCGGCCGCAGATCGGCATTGCGTCGACCTGGAGCATGGTCACCCCGTGCAACATGCACATTGACGGTCTTGCGCGGGAAGCTGCACAGTCCGCCGATGAAGCAGGCGGTAAAGGTGTCGTCTTCAACACGATCAGCGTCTCGGACGGCATTTCCATGGGTACACCCGGAATGCGCTATTCGCTCGTGTCCCGCGAAATTATCGCGGATTCGATCGAGGCCGTGACGGCCGCCGAGGGTTTCGATGGCCTCGTGGCGATCGGTGGGTGCGACAAAAACATGCCGGCCTGTGTCATGGCAATGGCGCGACTCAATCGCCCGGCCATTTTCATTTACGGCGGCACGATCAGGCCCGGTGCCCATCGTCGCGACATCGTTTCCGTGTTCGAAGCGGTCGGCGCATTATCCGGCGGCAAGATCAGCGAGGCCGAATTGCTGGAGGTTGAACAGACCGCGATTCCCGGCCCCGGCGCGTGCGGCGGTATGTATACCGCCAACACGATGGCATCGGCGATCGAAGCGCTCGGAATGAGCCTTGCGAACAGTTCGGCGCAGGAAGCCGTTTCCGAGCACAAGAAGGAAGACTGCCGGCGAGCCGGCGCGGCGGTGTTGTACCTGATCGAGAACGACATCAAACCGCTCGATATCATGACCCGGAAAGCGTTCGAGAACGCAATAACCGTCGTCATCGCGCTTGGCGGATCGACCAACGCCGTGCTGCACCTCATCGCCATGGCAAGTGAAGCTGGCGTCGACCTCGGGCTCGATGACTTTACGCGTATCGGCGCCAGGGTTCCGGTGCTGGCGGACGTGAAGCCCAGCGGTCGGTTCCTGATGGCGGAACTGATCGCCATTGGCGGCATCCAGCCGCTGATGAAACGGCTGCTCGACCGCGGGCTGCTTCATGGCGACTGCATGACCGTCACGGGCAAGACCCTGGCCGAGAATCTCGCCGACGTCGAGGACTACCCGGATGGCCAGGAGATCGTTCGCGATTTCGACAACCCGATCAAACCCGATAGTCATCTCGCAATCCTGTACGGCAACGTTGCCCCTGAAGGCGCCGTTGCGAAGATCAGCGGTAAAGAAGGCCTGCGGTTCGAGGGCAGGGCACGGATTTTTCATGCCGAAGAAGAAGCGCTGCAGGCCATACTCGATAATTCGATCGAGAGCGGCGACGTTATCGTCATACGCTACGAGGGGCCGAAAGGCGGGCCGGGCATGCGTGAGATGCTGTCGCCGACCTCCGCGATCATGGGCAAGGGTCTCGGAGCTGACGTCGCGCTGATCACCGATGGCCGCTTCTCCGGCGGCAGCCATGGATTCGTCGTCGGTCATATTTCTCCCGAGGCAGCGCTCGGTGGGCCTATCGCGCTCCTCGAGGATGGCGATACCATCTCGATCGACGCGCAAACCAAGCAGATAAACGTCGCAATCGATGATTCGGAGATGACCCGGCGGCGCGAGCAGTGGCAGCGTCCTCCGTCGGCCGTGCAGCGCGGAGCCCTTGCAAAATATCGCGCTGAGGTCTCCTCGGCCTCACAGGGCGCCGTCACAACCCCTCCGGAGTGGGACGACTAGCGATGCTCTACTTGACCTTTGCCGAAAGGTTCGCTGTACTTTGCCGATGATCTTTTCCGACGCCCGCGTAAAGTGCCGACGCGTTCCCTATGCGAACGCGCAAGAACTCATAAAACAAATGGCGCGCCAGAGGTGCGCGGGCGCCAATGGCGGCAGTACCGGCTAGCGATAAAGTCCGGACGCTGTCAACGAGCCCGCGAGGATTTCCTGGCGGGTTTTTTTTGTCCCGGTGAGGGGCACAAAACGGCAATGGCATGATGAAGGAAGCAGGGTTCGAAGCCAGTGGCGAGCTGGGGGCGTCACCCGACATAGCGGCTTCTGAATGGGTCGTAATGAAATTCGGCGGCACCAGCGTTTCGTCCGGGGCATGCTGGGAGACCATTGGGCAGCTGGTTCGCAACAGGCTTGCCGAGGGCCTGAAGCCGGTTGTCGTGCACTCGGCATTGCAGGGCGTATCGAACGCCCTGGCCGCGTTACTGGAGTCCGCGGCATCCGGCGGTTCGACCGACGGTCTCGCGGAAATCCGGCAGCGTCACTACGATCTTGCCCGGGAACTGGAGCTGGACGGTCCCGCCCTCCTGGATGATTACCTCCAGGAGCTCGACCAGTTGATTGCCGGCATACGCCTGGTCCGCGAAGTGAGCGTTCGCGTCCGGGTTCGCATCATGGCCCTGGGCGAACTCATGTCTACGTGCCTGGGAGCGGCGTACCTGAACCGGGTCGGTATACCGACGGAATGGATGGACGCGCGGGACATGCTCGTGAGCACGGGCCGGGCCAATCGCGGCCACAGCCGCAGCTACCTGTCCGCGACTTGCGATCATTCACCGGACAACGCGCTTCGGGACCGCATGGCCGGACCGGGCAAGGTCATCCTTACGCAGGGCTTTATCGCGCGCAATTTGCAGGGTGAGACCGTGCTCCTGGGGCGTGGCGGCTCCGATACGTCGGCAGCCTACATTGCGGCCAAACTGCAGGCGCGGCGCCTCGAAGTATGGACAGACGTTCCCGGCATGTTCACGGCTGACCCCCGCGTGGTGCCGTCTGCGAGGCTGCTGGTGGCGCTGCATTACGACGAGGCGCAAGAGCTCGCGTCCGCCGGCAGCACGGTGTTGCATCCGCGCTGCCTGCCGCCGTTGCGCCCGTTGCGGATTCCGCTGTTCGTTCGCTGCACCGCAAATCCCGAACTCGATGGGACGGTGATCTCTTCGGTCACCGAAGAAGTCGAACCACAGGTCAAGGGCATATGCATGCGTAATGGTCTTACGCTGGTATCCATGGACAGCGTCGGCATGTGGCACGAAGTCGGTTTCCTGGCGCGTGCATTCACGGTCTTCAGCGACAACGGCGTATCGGTCGACCTGGTTTCGACGTCCGAGACGAACGTTACCGTGTCGATCGACACGCCGGACGGGGAGCCCGGCGACGACATCCTTCAAGGATTGGTCGCAGACCTCGAGCCGCTCTGCAATGTCAGGCTGATCATGCGTTGTTCGGCAGTCAGCCTGGTCGGACGCAAAATCCGGACGTTCCTGTCGCGACTGGCGCCCGCGCTCGAGGTGTTTGAAGAAGAACGCATCCACCTCATGTCGCAGGCCGCAAATGACCTGAACCTGAGCTTCGTGATCGACGAGCAACAGGGTGCCAAGCTCGTTCGCAAGCTGCATTCATCCATTATTCGCAAGACCGGGGGCAGTCCCGCCTTCGGTGCCAGCTGGGAGCAACTCTTTCGGGCGGAGACCGCGGTGGCGCATGCGCCAGACGTGTGGTGGATGAAGAAACGCGAACAACTGCTCGACATCGCGACCGACAAACTCAATGCCTATGTTTACGATATGGACAGCGTGCGTAGTGCCGCGCGCGTAATGCTGGGTTTAAAGAATGTCGACCGTGTCCTGTACGCGGTCAAGGCCAACTTCAACGCCGATCTCATTCGCCTGCTCGATGCAGAGGGTTGTGACTTCGAGTGTGTTTCGCCCGGCGAGGTCGAATGGCTACAGCAAGTCATACCGGGTCTCGACCTCGACCGGATCCTGTTCACACCCAACTTTGCGCCGCGCGAGGAATATGCCTGGGCGATGGAACAGGGGCTCCTGGTCACTCTCGATAACCTGTACCCGCTGCAGGCATGGCCCGAGCTGTTCACGGGACGCAGGATTTTCGTGCGCATGGATCCGGGACAGGGCAGAGGTCATCACGAACACGTGAAAACGGCGGGTGTGCATTCCAAATTCGGGGTGCCTTTGTTCGAGGTTGACGAACTGGTCAGGCTGACACAGGCGACAGGCGTGGACGTTGTGGGTATCCATGCACATAGCGGCAGTGGCGTGCAGGATCCGGAGGCCTGGCGCAGTGTTGCCGTGCAGCTCGTCGGCATCGCTCAACAATTCCCGAAGGTCGAGGCCATCGACCTGGGCGGTGGCCTTGGCGTTGCCGAGAAACCGGGCGACCGGCCCTTTGACCTGCGGCGGCTGGATGAGCTGCTTGCCGAGGTTCGCGAGAGTTATCCCCAATACGGAATCTGGCTGGAGCCGGGACGCTATCTCGTGGCACGTGGCGGCGTACTGCTGACCCACGTAACGCAGGTCAAGGGGAAAGGCGACATGCGCTATGTTGGGGTAGGAACGGGCATGAATTCCCTGATCAGGCCCGCGCTCTACGGCGCGTATCACGAGATCGTCAACCTGACACGCGCAGGGGAGGCACCCAGCGAAACGGCCACCATTGTCGGACCGATTTGCGAAACCGGCGACCGCCTTGGAACCGATCGGTTGCTGCCGCCGTCGAGCGAGGGTGACGTGATTCTCATCGCGAACGCGGGTGCATATGGCTACGTAATGAGTTCGCAGTACAATCGTCGCGAAGTTGCCCCGGAAGTCGTCATCTGAGTCGAGGAGTTCACACATGAAACTCTACTGGTCGCCGCAGACGCGCTCCACGCGGGCGCTCTGGATGCTCGAGGAGGCCGGCATCGATTACGAGCGGGAACTCGTCGACGTACAGAACCCGGATCGCCGGAACACGCCCGAGTTCCTCGAAGCCAGCCCGATGGGTAAGGTGCCTGCGCTGGTCGACGGCGACACCAGGATGTCGGAATCCGCAGCCATTTGCCTGTACGTTGCCGACCGCTACGCGCCCGGAACGCTGGCCCCGGCCATTGACGACGACAGCCGCGGCAAGTTTCTCTACTGGCTGATGTACACGCCGGCGGTCGTCGAGCCGGCCATGTCCGAGAAATTCAACGGCGTGGAAACCAACCGCTATCGCTCCGGCTGGGGCGATTTCGATCTCATGCTCGAGACCCTGGAGCACGGCATCGAGGGCAAGCGCTGGATACTCGGGGAAACGTTCACGGCCGCTGATGTCATGCTCGGGTCCAGCGTGGTGTTCATGCGCATGTTCGACATGCTGCCCGACACCGCCGCGCTCGGCGCGTATGCCGATCGCTGCCTCGCACGGCCGGCCTACCAGAGGGCGCTCGCACTCAACGAACCGTCCTCTCCCTAGCAGCGCACCTATGATTTGTCGCCGTGACGCTCCCGCAGGCGCGCTATAACGTGGCCCAACTCGAGGTCCTGTTCTTGCAGCAGCACGAGCAGGTGGTAAACGAGGTCGGCCGCCTCGTCGATGATCTCTTCACGATTGTCGCTGACCGAGGCGAGCGCCAGTTCCACGGCCTCTTCGCCGACTTTCTGCGCAATGCGCTGCCGGCCGCTCGTGGCGAGGCTCGCCGTGTAGCTGCCGGCCGCGGGATTCTCGAGGCGGTCCCGGATCACCGCTTCCAGTGTCGCCAGGAAGGCGAGGTCGCTATTGCTCACGTTGTACCCCTGCCGGTCGTATGTCGATTCCCTCGGCGCCGAGATAGCGCTTGAGGTCGCGAATGTCTATTTCCGCGCTATGGAAGACGCTGGCGGCGAGCGCGCCATCGACATCTGCAATACGAAAGACGTCGCAAAAATGCTCGGCCGCCCCGGCGCCGCCGGAGGCAATCAGCGGCACGTTGCATACGCTTCGGACCATTTGCAGCTGTTCGTTGTCATAGCCTCGACGGACACCGTCCTGGTTCATGCAGTTGAGCACCACTTCGCCGGCGCCGCGTTCCTGTGCTTCCCGGATCCAGTTCGTCGTCACGCGCTCCGCGGCGGTCGTCTTGTCCGGATCCCCCGTGTTCCGGTAAACGTGATAGCTACCGTCCTGCTCGCGGCTGTCGACCCCCAGGACCACGCACTGGGTGCCGAAGCGCCGCGCGAGGCGGGTGATGAGTTCGGGGTCTTCAAGCGCCGGCGTGTTGATGGATATCTTGTCTGCACCCTTGTTGAGTACGTCCTCGGCGTCCGCGATGCTGCGGATTCCACCGGCAACGCAGAACGGAATGTCGATCACGGCCGCGACACGGCTGACCCATGCGCGGTCAACCGAACGTCCGTCCGGACTCGCGGTGATGTCGTAAAACACGAGTTCGTCGGCGCCCTCGTCGCGGTAGCGTTGTGCGAGCTCCACGATCTCTCCGACAACCCGGTGATTGCGGAACTGCACGCCCTTTACGACGACGCCATCGCGTACGTCAAGGCAGGGAATTATGCGCTTTGCAGGAATGCGTTCACCTCCGCGGCACTGATCTTGCCGTCCAGTAAAGCCTTGCCCGTAATGGCCGCGGGCACCCCTATTTCCCTGAGCCTCTCGATGTCGGCTATGTCGCGAACGCCACCGGATGCCTGCAGGCGAACGTCCGGGTAGCGGCGCAATATTTGCGTGTACAGATCGAAGTTCGGTCCCGACATCGCGCCATCGCGTCCGATATCGGTGCATAGCAGGTGCTTCGCGCCAATCGATGCATAGCGGTCCATCAGCTCCCACAGGGCCAGGCCGCTCGACTTTGTCCAGCCGTGCGTTGCGAGTATTGGACCCGTATCGTCGATGGTCACGTCCAGCGCCAGCACGATGCGATCCGCTCCGAATTCATCCAACCAGCCGCCGACGCGTTCCGGTTCCGTCACGGCAACGCTTCCGATCACGCAGCGCGCTACGCCGTTGTCGAGCCATTGCCGGACGCGCTCGCCCTCACGGATTCCGCCGCCGAGCTGCACGGACAATGGCGTGGCGGCACACAGACCAGCGACTACAAGAGCGTTCTGCTGCGAGCCGCTGCGCGCGCCGTCGAGGTCGACGATATGCAGATCGTCCACGTTCATAGCCGCATACATCCGGGCGATATCCAGCGGCTGATCACTGTAATGCGTGACCCGGTCAAAGTCCCCCTGATACAAGCGCACGCATTTGCCCTCGTGCAGGTCGATAGCCGGGATGATCTTCACGGGCGCATCTCCAGGAAGTTCCGCAGCAGGCGCGCACCATCGGCCGAGGATCGTTCGGGATGAAACTGTGCGGCCATGAAATTGGCCCGCCCGATCACGGCAGAGAACGCATCGGCATGGCGTGCCGTTGCCAATGTAAATTCCGACGGGGGCAAGGCGTAGCTGTGAACAAAGTAGAAATAGCTGCCGTTGTCGATATTCTCCAGCAACGGTGTTTGCGTCACGCTCGTGACCGGGCACCAGCCCATGTTGGGTACCGGGAATCCGTCGGACACCTGCAGCCGCCGTGCGGTGCCGGGAATGATGCCGAGGCAATCGACATCCTCCTCCTCGGAAGCATCGGCAAGCAACTGCATGCCGAGGCAGATGCCGAGTACCGGCTGTCGCAAACCGCGGATCACGTCCACGAGGCTACTGTCCCGCAGCCGCTGCATGGCATCGGCCGCGGCGCCAACGCCGGGCAGTATGACCCGGTCGGCACTCCGGATCGAATCTGCGTCTGTCGTCAGCCTGGCATCGTAACCGAGCCGCTCCAGTGCGAACAGCAGCGACGCGATGTTGGCACCGCCACTGTCGATGATGGCAACGGCGGGGTTCACTAGCTCAATGTCCCTTTGGTCGTCGGCAGCTCGGCGCCTTGCTGCTGTATCGCCTGGCGCAGGCTGCGGCCGACCCCTTTGAAACAGGCTTCGACCATGTGGTGCGTGTTCTCGCCCCTGACCGCGATGTGCAGCGCGGCACCGAGGGATTCCGCGAGCGAGCGGAAGAAATGGCCTACCATTTCGGTCGACATCTCGCCGACAGCCTCGCGCGGAAAGGGCGCGTCGAAAACGAAACTGGCGCGCCCCGACAGGTCGAGTGCAACCGTCGCTGCACTTTCGTCCATAGGCAGGAGGAAGCCGTACCGGCCGATGCCGCGTTTGTCACCGAGCGCGTCCCGCAATGCGCTGCCGAGTACGATCGCGACGTCTTCGACGGTGTGATGCTCGTCGACATGCAGGTCGCCGTCGCAGCTCAGCACCAGGCTGAAACCGCCGTGCTTCGCGATCTGTTCCAGCATGTGATCGAAGAAACCGATGCCGGTTTGCACGTCGATGCGGCCGCCGCTATCGAGATTGACGTGCGCCCGGATGGTCGTCTCGCGCGTCGCTCGTTCGACCTCCGCGCTCCGGGCGCCCGTGCACAGCGCAGTAACGATGCCTGGCCAGCTGGTCTCGTACGATGCATCCGGGTCGACGAGAAACCCGCGCAGCCCGAGCCGTTCGGCAAGTTCGAGATCGGTGCTGCGATCGCCGATCACGGCGGACTTTGCACTGTCCAGGTGGTTGCCGGCCAGGAACCGGGTTAGCAATCCCGTGCGCGGCTTGCGGCACTCACAGCCGTCTTCCTCCCGGTGCGGACAAATGAAGGTCTCATCGAACGTAATCCCCTGCGACTCGAACAATGCGACGACGTGTTCGTGACAGACTTCGAACTGCTCGAGCGGAAACGACTCCGTACCCAGCCCGTCCTGGTTGCTGACCATGACGAAGCGGTAACCGTGGTCTGCCAGTTCGAGCAGGGCAGGAACCACGCCTCGCACCAAGCGAATCTTTTCGAGGGCATCGACCTGGTTATCGTGAGGCTCCTCGATGAGGGTCCCGTCACGGTCGATGAACAGCACTTTTGTCGTCATGCGTCACCGCCTGCGATGCCTGTAAACAGTGCAAGCAGCCGATCGTTTTCCGACCGGCTACCCACGGTTATGCGGATGCAGCCCGGCAGGCTGCTGCCGAAGTCGCGCAACAGGATGCCTTTTTTGCGGGCGTCCCGGAGCACGGCGGTGCTATCGGCGACGCGGATCAGGAAAAAATTCGCAGCACTGGGCCAGACGGTGGCCACGAAACCGAACGACGACATGGCTGCCATGAGACGTTCGCGCTCTGCGACGACCGCCGCGATGCGACCGCTTGCTTCGTCAAGGGCAGCGCTCTGCAGAGCGTCTTCGACGCACTCCACGACCGGCGTCGACATGGCGTAAGGCGCTTGTATCGCGTTGAGTATTCGTATCACTTCGACCGGCCCCATCACGGCACCGCAGCGCGCTCCGGCGAAGGCGAGTGCCTTGGACAAAGTCCGTAGCACGACCAGGTTCGGATAGCGGTCGAGCAGTTCGACGGCTGACGGCACGTCGGCAAATTCGATATAGGCCTCGTCGACAACGATTGCTGATCGATCACCGCGTCGTTCCAGCAAGTCGACCAGGTCCATGCGCGGAACCAGCGTGCCCGTCGGATTATTGGGCGAACAGACGAATATCAACCGCGTCTGGCGATCACAGGCGGCCAGGAGCGCGTCCATATCGACTGCAAAGTCGTTCTCGGGGCGCGTATCCACGTTTCGCTGCGCCGCCCCCTGCACGACTGCGTAGTGGCCGTACATGGAAAACGTCGGTGCCGTCGTGACAATGTTGTCCTTACCTTCACGGCAGAATGCGCGAATGAGCAGGTCGATGGCCTCGCTGGTACCGCGTGTCACGAGCAGCCGTTCCGGGTCGCACGCAAAATAGTCGCCTAACGCCTTTGCGAGGCGCCCGGGGCGAATCTCCGGATAACGGTTCAAAGGGCGGCGAAAATGATCTGCCGTGCTGCTCCAGGGTGCCTCGTTGGCATTCAGGCGGATGGTGTTTTCGACCTGCTGCGCCGCTTCGTACGGACGCAGCGCCCGCAGTTCCGGTCGCGCAAGCTCGGCGATCGTCATGATTCCACTCGCAGCCGCCGGATCACCGCGGAGGCGTGGGCATCCAGTCCCTCGAGGCCGGCCAGCGTCACGACGGCCTCCGCCAGGCCTTCCAGGCCGTCGCGGGTCAGTTCCTGCACGGTCATGCCGCGCATGAACTGGTCGAGACTCAGGCCGCTGTAGCTGCGCGCATAACCATAGGTCGGCAGCACATGGTTGGTGCCGCTGCAATAATCGCCGACGGACTCGGGCGTCCATTCACCCACGAATACCGAGCCGGCGTTGCTGATCGCGGGCACCAGTGCCCTCGCATCGCGGCACTGCAGGATCAGGTGTTCCGGGGCATAGCGGTTGCTTACCTCGACCGCCATGTCGAGTGTATCGACGATCACCGCCCGGGCATGCTGCAGCGAGCCACGCGCGATGTCGGCCCGCGACAGCACCCGCAGTTGTTCCTCGACCTGCTCCTCCACGGCATCGGCCAGCTGCTCGCTGGTCGTAACGAGTACGACCTGCGAATCGACTCCGTGCTCGGCCTGCGACAACAGGTCGGACGCGACGTATTCGGCGGATGCGGTGTCGTCCGCGATCACCAGCACTTCCGATGGGCCGGCCGGCATATCGATTGCGGCACCATCCGGGTCGGCCGACACGACGGACTTTGCACAGGTGACCCACGCGTTACCGGGGCCGAAGATCTTGTCCACCTCCGGCACGCTGTCCGTGCCGTACGCCATCGCCGCGACCGCCTGCGCGCCGCCGATCTTGAAAATGTCGGTGACGCCCGCGCGCACAGACGCGACGACGACCGCCGGATCCACCCGACCGTCCGGCCGCGGCGGCGTGCAGACAATTCTCGTGCCACAGCCCGCGATGACCGCGGGTACCGCGAGCATCACGGCCGCCGAGGGCAGGGGCGCTGTCCCGGCCGGCACATACAGGCCGACGGCGTCGATCGCGCGGCTCACGCGCTCGCAGCGTACCCCCGGCATCGTCTCGACCTCGATGTATGGCGGCATCTGCGCTTCGTGGAAACGCCGCACGTTGCTGATGGCGAGATCGATAGCCTCGATGGCCTGCGGCGGCATGGCTGCACTTGCGGCGTCCATTTCTTCGGGGGACACGCGCAGGTCGGCAAGCTCGACGCCGTCGAGCCGGGCAGTGAGCGCGTGCAGCGCGTCGTCGCCCCCGTTTTTCACGTCGGCGACAATCTCCAGGACCGCCGTGCGAATCGCGGCATCGTCCTCGACCGCGGGCCGGCGCAAGAACGACCGCCGTGCGGCGGCATCGAGGGTTTTCCATTGAGCACGTCGTATCGTCATGATTCAGACCAGCATTTTCTCGACGGGCAGGACGAGCAGTGAACTCGCACCCGCCGCTTTCAGGTTTTCCAGCGTTTCCCAGAAGACGTTTTCCCGGCATACCGCATGCACGGCGACCCTGTCGTTGGTCCCTTCAAGGGGAATGACGGTCGGTGCTTCGCTCCCGGGTAACAGCCTGCGGATTTCCGCAAGGGCTTTGCGGGGTGCGTGCAGCATGATGTATTTGCTCTCGTGAACCTGCAAAACGCCGTCGAGGCGCTGCAGGATGCGGCCGACGAGTTCCTGCTTGTCATCCGGCAGGGGGGCGCGGGTCTGGATGATCACCGCCTCGCTCTCGAGCAGCACCTCCCGCTCGCTGAGTCCGTTGGCGCCCAGGGTGCTGCCCGTGGACACGAGGTCGCAAATGAAGTCGGCCTTGCCGAGCTTGGGGGCTATCTCGACGGCACCGGAGAAATACTCGATCTTTGCGTCAATCGCGTTGCGTTCCAGAAAGTTTCTCAACAATGACACATAACTGGTTGCTATTACGCTATTTTCGAGAGACTCAAGTCCCGTGTAAGGGGTCTCTTCCGGGGCGGCGATTGCCAGCCGGCAGTGTCCGAAATCAAGGTCGTAGACGCGATCGAACAGCGTTTCGCGGCCCTCGTACTCGCGGCCGAGGCGCTTCTCCTCGACGACGTTCAGCCCGACGATGCCGAGATCGCAGATATCGTCCGCGACCAGCCCCGGTATGTCGTCGTCGCGGACGAGCAGCAGGTCGATCGGCATGTTCTCGCCGAAACAGAACAGCTGGTCCTTGCTCTTCGTGAATTTGAGCCCGCAGCGCTCGAGTAAATCCAGCGAGTGGTCGGTCAGGCGGCCGGTCTTTTGCACCGCAATCTTGATGCGCTGCTTTCTGCTATCCATGGAGTTCTTCCTTAGTGTGAGTGCTTGCCGCCCGGTGGGCCGGTGCGATCGAGTGCCGCCTGGTAACCGCCGAAGCCGTCCGTGAGGAAACGGGCTACGCGGCCAATGGTGGTGACGCTGACGCCCGTCAGATCGTGAATGCGGCGATAGGGGAGGCCCTCTTGCAACAGTTCGACGACCTGCCAGCGGTCCACGAGGGCCTGGAGTTCCGCCGGCGTACACAGGTCGCGCAGGAAATTGCCGCATTCTCGGGTCGTTTTCAGGCTCACGATTGCACGAAACAAGGCCTCTTCCGCGCGGGCCTGCCGGGTGTCGCTGTCTTGTCGGTTGGGTTTCATGCGCGTACCAATGTATTAACGTGTTAATACGTTAATACACCTTACCCCGCCTGGCAAGGCTTTATTTCAATGCCTCGGAAGGCGGCCCCAGGTTACTGATGAAACAAATAATTTATCGCTCAAAGAGCCATCGATTCACTTGACGGCCCGATGTTTCGACCCCTACACTCGCCCTTACTCATCGAGACCGGCTGAGGGAAAGGCCCTTTGAAGCCGGGGCAACCTTCAGGACTAACCATCCTGAAAAGGTGCCAACTCCTGCGGAGGTAATGCCTCCGAGAGATGAGTGTCGTTGCAGCACGCTGGCGAACGTTTACCGCTGAAGGGCACGGCACCCCTCCCTTGCGCGCTCCGCAGGGTTCCGATGAGAAGTTTTGACATTGGAACGTTCAGCGGAGACCGAAAATGACCTCAGAAGCTTCCAGGGCAACGCGCGCCGTGCGCACCGCCATCGAGTCGGACACGCAATACGGGGCCGTGGTGCCGCCGTTACACCTCTCGTCGAACTACGCCTTTGCCGGCTTTGGTGAAAAACGGGAATACGACTACACGCGCTCGGGCAATCCAACCCGCGATGCACTCGGCGAGGCGCTCACCACGCTTGAAGGCGGTGCGGGGTCCGTCGTAACCGCGTCCGGGATGGCGGCGCTGAACGTCCTGGTGCAGTTACTGCAGCCGGGCGACCTGCTCGTTGTGCCGCATGATTGCTACGGCGGCACGTACCGGCTCTACGAGGCGCTCGGCCGCAAGGGCCATTTCGACGTCCTGTTCGTCGACCAGACCGACGATGAGGCACTGGCCCGGGCCTGCGCGCGCAAGCCGAGACTGATCCTCACCGAAACCCCGTCGAATCCGTTGCTGAGGATCGTCGACATTGCCAGGGTTGCCGCACGTGCCAGGGAATGCGGGGCCATCTACGCTGTCGACAACACGTTTCTGTCGCCGGCGCTTCAGCAACCCATTGCGCTCGGGGCGGACATCGTCGTGCATTCCACCACCAAGTACATCAACGGCCACAGTGACGTGGTCGGAGGAGCCCTCGTTGCCGCGACCCGGGAACTGGCCGATGAGCTGGCCTGGTGGGCGAACTGCATTGGTGCCACCGGCGCGCCATTCGACAGTTACCTGACGCTTCGCGGCCTGCGTACCCTGCAGGTCCGGATGCGCCAGCACGAGGAGACCGCAGGCCTGCTCGCACGGCTGCTCGTTGATCAGAAGGGCGTGCGGTGCGTCTACTACCCCGGGCTGGAAACCCATGCCGGACATGCCATCGCACGGCGCCAGCAGCGTGGTTTCGGCGGCATGATCAGTTTCGAGATCGATGGCGGTGAACAGGCGGTGCGCGCATTCGTCGACGAACTCAGGTACTTTTCGCTGGCCGAATCGCTGGGCGGCGTCGAAAGTCTCGTCTGCCACCCGCCGTCGATGACCCATGCACCGGTCAGTCCTGAAGCGCTGGCGGAAGCAGGCATCCGCCAGAGCCTGATCCGGCTGTCGGTCGGACTCGAGTCGAGCGAAGACCTGGTCGACGACGTGTTGAGGGCACTGCAGGCGGCAAGGACGGCCACGGGTCCGGAACCCGTTGCGGCGGTCGGCTGACGATTAGCGAACCCGGATGGCAAAGGAGACCCCCATGAGAATCGGCTTGCGCAACGGCCTCTGCGCCATGGTGCTTCTCGGCGGCACAGTTGCCGCAGGCGCTTCGAACGCCGATGTTGCGAGAGCGCGCGATCTCGGTATCCCGTTTTCCGGGGTTACCGGTGAGCTGAATGCCATCACCGATGTGCCCGGTATCGAGATCGGCCAGGTTACGCTGATCGACGGCGAGGGCGAACTGGTCGTCGGCAGCGGCCCGGTGCGCACCGGCGTAACGGTTGTTCATCCTCGCGGCAGGAATTCCACCGAAGGCGTCTTCGCCGGCTGGTTTACGCTCAATGCGTCCGGCGAAATGACGGGCACAACCTGGCTCGAGGAGCGCGGGATCATCGACGGGCCGGTCGCCATAACCAATACTCACAGCGTAGGAGTGGTCCGCGACGCCGCGGTCGAGTGGATGGTGAAGAAAGGATGGTCAGCTGACTGGCATGCCCCCGTGGTCGCGGAAACCTATGACGGGGCGCTGAACGATATCAACGGCTTCCACGTCACTCGCACGCACGCGCTCGAGGCAATGAGCGCCGCCCGGAGCGGGCCGGTTGCCGAGGGCGCAGTGGGCGGTGGCACGGGAATGGTCTGCAACGGCTTCAAGGGCGGCATCGGAACCGCCTCCCGGCGCTTCGCCTCAGGGGGGCAGGACTACACGCTCGGCGTACTGGTGCAGTGCAATTACAACTGGGATGGCGACGACCTCCGGCTTGGCGGGCAGCGTGTCGATCACCTGCTCCCGGTCGGCGAACATTGCTTCACCGACCGCAGCATCGAGCGCCACAACGACTGGTATCCGTATTGCGGCGAAACCGGCGATCGTCCCGCGTCCATGGCTTCCCGTGACGGCTCCATCATCGTGATTGTTGCGACCGACGCACCTCTGCTGCCGCACCAGCTTGCGCGCGTCGCCAAGCGTCCATCGCTGGCACTGGGACGCCTCGGCGCCGTCAGCACGGCTGGTTCGGGGGATATCTTCGTTGCGTTCTCCACCGCCAACGGGGGACGCATCGACGAGTCGCAATTTGCAGAGGTTTCGGTATTTCCGAATAACGCGTTGACCACGGTTTTTACCGCCGCCGTGCAGGCCACGGAAGAGGCCATCGTCAACGCGATGGCGGCCGCGGAAACCGCCATCGGCGCTTCCGGGTTTCGTGTGGCAGAAATGCCTGAAGAAGCGGTCAGGGCGGTGTTTCGGCAAAGCGAGGACTGAATACCAGGCAGGTTGCCGGCGGTAACCTCAATCCAGCGCGGCGAGAATGGCCTCGGTCATCGCCGCGGTGGTCACGGTATCGTCGTCCGGCGTGGCGATGTCCGCGGTGCGGCATCCTTGCGAAATAGCACTGGCGACAGCCGCTTCGACCGCTGCGGCCTCTTCGGTAAGGCCGAGGCTGTGGCGCAACAACAGGGCAACGCTCGCGATCGTGCCGCAGGGATTGGCGATCCCCTTGCCGGCAATATCCGGGGCCGAACCGTGGATCGGCTCGTAGAGACCGCGCGTGGTCTCGCCGAGTGAAGCGGAGGGCAGCATGCCGAGAGAGCCCGCGAGCATCGAGGCCTCGTCGGTCAGGATGTCTCCGAACATGTTTTCCGTAACCATCACGTCGAAGTCGGCCGGACGGCTCAGCAGATGCATCGCCGCGGCATCGACCAGCAGGGTCTCGAGTTCGATTTGCGGAAATTCAGCGGCCATCAGGCGGTCGGTAACGTCACGCCACAGCCTCGAGGTCTCGAGGACGTTGGCCTTGTCGACCGAGCAGAGCCTGCCGCGGCGGTTACTCGCAAGCTGTGCCGCGACCCGCACGATGCGCTCGATTTCGTGCGTGTGATACTGGCACAGGTCGCTCGCGGAAAATTCGTCGCGCGTCTTCTCGCCGAAGTAGATGCCGCCTGTGAGTTCGCGGACAACCACTATATCCACGCCCTCGAGAATCTCGGCCCGCAGCGGCGATGCCGCGGTAAGTTCCGGATAGATCGTGACGGGCCGCAGGTTTGCAAACACCCCGAGAACCGAACGCAGTCCGAGCAGTCCCTGTTCCGGCCTCACCGGTGCGTTGGGATCCGACCACTTCGGCCCGCCGACTGCGCCGAGCAGGACGGCGTCGCTGTCCTTGCAGCTCGCTACCGTGCCTGCGGGCAGGGGGTCGCCGACGGCGTCTATCGCGGCGCCGCCGATCAGCTGGTCACTGAATTCGAATCGATGCCCGTGGCGCGCGGCGATCCGTTCGAGGACTGCTCGGCCGGCCGCCGCGACCTCGGGTCCGATACCGTCGCCGGCGAGCACCGTGATCAGGGCTTCCACGGGCGCGTCTCCTCGAATGCCGCGATAGCGTCCGACTGGTTCAGCAGGTAACCGAGCTGATCGATACCCTGGGTCAGGCAGTAGCGCGCAAACGCATCGATCGGGTACTCGACCGCGCGACCGTCGGGTAGCTGCAGCCGGGACGCCTCGACGTCGACGTGCAGTTCGACGCCTGGATGGGCCACGAGCCAGTCATGAGTATCTTGATCAACAATGATTGGTAATAAACCGTTTTTCAAAGAATTATTGCGAAAAATATCGGCGAATTCGGTCGAAATCACGGCCTTGAAACCGTAGTCGAGTAACGCCCAGGGCGCATGCTCCCGGGATGAGCCGCAGCCGAAATTGTTGCCGGCTACCAGGATCCGGCAGTCGCGTGCAGCCGGATCGTTGAGCGGGAATTCCGTACGCTCTGCGCCATCCTGGTCGTAGCGCAGATCCTGAAACAGCGCCTCGCCTAGGCCTTCCCGTGTCGTCGTCGTGAGAAACCGTGCCGGTATGATCTGGTCAGTATCGATATCGCGAATCGGCAGGACAACGGTTCGTGAGCGCAGGGTGGTCAGTGCATCCATGGTCGGCCTGTCAGCTCAGTCTGCGTGGGTCTGTGACTCGCCCCATGACCGCCGAGGCCGCCGCCGTGGCGGGACTCGCGAGCACGGTGCGCGCGCCGATGCCCTGGCGCCCTTCGAAATTCCGGTTGCTGGTACTGACGCTGAGCTGGCCCGAGGGCACCGTATCGCCGTTCATGCCCAGGCACATCGAGCAACCCGACTCGCGCCATTCCGCACCTGCCTCCGCAAAAATCCGGTGCAGGCCGAGGTCCTCCGCCTGCTGTTTGACCTGCTGCGAACCGGGCACGACGAGCATGCGAACGCCGTCCGCCACCTTGCGGCCCTCGAGAACTGCCGCTGCCTGCTGCAGATCCGACAATCGTCCATTGGTGCAGCTGCCGACGAAGACGACGTCGACGGGGTTCTCCGACATTGGCTTGCCCGGGATGACCTTCATGTAATCGAGCGCCTTGCGAAAGCTGGCATCACGCGCGTCCGGCACGGGTTCGTTGACGCCGACGACCATGCCGGGGTTGGTTCCGAACGTGACCATGGGTTGCAGCGCCGCGGCATCGATCGATACCGACGTGTCGAATTCGGCATCGTCGTCACTGCACAGGCTCTGCCAGTGGCGCACCGCGGCATCCCAGGCATCGCCCTGCGGCACTCGCGGCCGGCCGGCAAGGTATTCGATCGTTATGTCGTCCGGGCCGATGAGGCCGGCCCGGGCGCCGGCCTCGATCGACATGTTGCAGATCGTCATGCGCGATTCCATATCGAGCGCACGAATCGTATCGCCGCGGTATTCGATGACGTGACCGGTCCCGCCGTCGACGCCGATCTCACCGATGATGGCGAGGATGACGTCCTTGGCGGTTACGCCGTCCGGCAAGCGCCCGCAGACGTTGACGGCCAGCGATTTCGGCTTGCGCTGCAGCAGGCACTGCGTGGCGAGCACGTGTCCGACTTCCGTGGTGCCGATGCCGAAGGCGAGGGCGCCGAAAGCGCCGTGCGTGCTGGTGTGGCTGTCGCCGCAGACGATAGTCTTGCCCGGCTGGCTGGCGCCGAGCTCCGGCCCGATGACGTGCACGATGCCGCGATGCTCGCTGCCGAACCCGTAAAGGTCGATTCCGAAGTCGCGACAGTTGCTTTCCATTTGCCGGATCTGGTTGGCGGCGCTTTCACCGACGACGGCGAGGTCCTGAAAGCTCGTAACCGGCGTCGTCGGGGTCGAGTGATCCATGGTGGCGAGCGTCAGGTCCGGTCGCCTGACGGCAAGACCACGCTCCCTGAGCAGCGAGAACGCCTGCGGCGTCGTTACTTCATGGATAAGGTGCAGGTCGATGTAAATGACAGCCGGCGTCTCCGCCGTTTCCGGCACGACGACATGTTCGGTCCAAACCTTTTCGAAGAGCGTCTTGTTGTCCGACACGGGTATTGCTCCGGGCAGCGTCAGATCGTCGCGCGGGAAGCACTGTCCGGGCCCGAACGCGGTGCGGCATCACTCTGTTGCCGGCGCAGTACCCGGTTGATCACTTCGAGATACGCGCGTGCCCCGGCCTCCACGATATCCACGCTGGTGCCATGGCCGCGGTAGCTGGTGCCGTCGTACTCGACCGTCACCGTGACTTCGCCCTGCGCATCTTCACCGACCGAGGTGCTGTGCACCTCGAAGTTCCGCAGGACGAGGTCGACACCGGTGGCTTTCTCGAGTGCATGAAAGCATGCCGCGATCGGACCGTCGCCCTTTGCATCGCCCTTCACCTCGTCGCCACTCTCGCCGCGCAACCTGACCCCGGCCCGGGCATCCTCGCCCGTGAGCGTATTGACCTGCAGTGACGCCAGCAGCCATGGGCCCGGCGACATGCTGTCGGCATTGATCACGATGGCCTCGATATCGCTGTCGTAGACGTCTTTCTTGCGGTCGGCCAGTTTCTTGAATTCCTGGAATGCTCGATTGGTTTCGAATTCGTCCAGGTGGAAACCCAGTTCGCGAACGCGGTCACGAAACGCGTGGCGGCCGCTGTGTTTACCGAGAACGAGGTTCGAGCGGCTGATGCCGACATCCTCGGGCCGCATAATCTCGTAGGTGGACGCGTGCTGCAGCATGCCGTGCTGGTGGATACCGGCTTCGTGCGCAAACGCGTTTTCCCCCACGATGGCCTTGTTGCGCGGTACGTGCATGCCTGTGATGCTCGATACCAGACGCGACGTCGGGTAGAGGCGGGCAGTATCGATCGCCGTCTCCAGGTCGAAGAACTCGGCGCGAGTCCTGAGCGCCATCACGACTTCCTCGAGGCTGCAGTTGCCGGCGCGTTCGCCGATGCCGTTGATCGTGCATTCGATCTGCCGCGCGCCGGCGGTAACTGCGGCAAGACTGTTGGCGACCGCCATGCCGAGGTCGTTATGGCAATGGACCGACAGCGTAATGTCGTCGATGCCCGCCACGTGTTTCTTCAGATAGCGGAACTGGCGGTCGAACTCCGCCGGGACGGTGTACCCGACTGTGTCGGGAATGTTAACTGTCGTCGCGCCGGCTTCGATTGCGGCCGAGACGACTTCCGCCAGGTAGGAGAGTTCGGTCCGCGACGCATCCTCGGGCGAGAACTCGACGTCGTCGCAGAGTTCGCGCGCCATGCTGATCGCGCCGACGGCGCTCTTGATGATCTCTTCCTTGGCCATCTTGAGCTTGTGCTCGCGGTGGATGGCGCTCGTTGCAACGAAGACATGGATGCGATGCCGGTCCGACCCCTTGACTGCCGCATGGACTTTCTCGATATCGTTCGGATTACAGCGGGCGAGGCCGCAGATCACGGGGCCGAAGTTTTCGTCGGCGATCGCCTTGACGGACTCGAAGTCGCCCGGCGACGCGGCCGGAAATCCTGCCTCGATGATATCCACGTTGAGTTCGGACAGTGCCTTTGCGACGCGCAGCTTCTCCCGGAGCGTCATGCTGCAACCCGGCGCCTGTTCTCCGTCGCGTAATGTCGTATCAAAAATGCGAACACGCTCAGCAGACATGTGTACTTCCTCCGGCGATGTATCGATCCAGTCTATTCTTCGAGCCAGTCCATGCGACCGCGCAGCTCCGCGCCGACTTTCTCGATAGGGTGTTCGAGGTCGGCTTTCATCATGCGCTTGAATTCCGGCATGCCGGCTTCGTTCTCGGCAATCCAGTTGCGGGCGAACGTACCGTCCTGGATATCGTTGAGAACCGCTTTCATTTGTTTGCGTGAATTTTCGTCCACCACGCGCGGGCCGCTGACCATGTCGCCGTACGCGGCCGTGTCGCTGATGAACTTGTGCATCTTGCGCAGGCCGCCTTCGTGCAGCAGGTCCACGATGAGCTTGAGTTCGTGCATGACTTCGTAATACGCGACCTCCGGCTGGTAACCGGCTTCCACGAGCGTCTCGAAGCCCGCAACGATGAGCTCCGTGGCGCCGCCGCAGAGAACGGCCTGCTCGCCGAAGAGATCGGTCTCGGTTTCCTCGGCGAACGTCGTTTCGATGACCCCGGCGCGGGCGCCGCCGATCCCCGAGGCATACGCCAGCGCGAGCTTCAGGGCATCACCGGTCGAATCCTGGTGGATGGCCACGAGGCAGGGCACGCCGTGTCCTTCTTCATACTGGCGCCGCACGAGCCCGCCCGGGCCCTTGGGCGCGATCAGCACGACGTCGAGGTCGTCGCGTGGCGCGACCTGTCCGAAATGCACCGCAAAGCCGTGGGCGAACAGGAGCGCGGCGCCCCTGGGGATGTTATCCACGACAGACCGGTAAAGGCTTTTCTGGACCATGTCGGGCGTCAGGAACGCCACGATAGCGGCATTGTTTACCGCTTCCGCCGGTTCCATCACCGTGAGACCGTCGGCTTCGGCCTGGGCCCAGCTCGCGCCATCGCGCCGCAGGCCCATGACTACGTTGAAGCCGCTGTCCTTGAGATTCAGCGCGTGAGCACGCCCCTGGCTGCCATAGCCCAGTATCGTAACCTGACGGTCTGCCAGGCACGTGGCGTCGACATCCGCTTCTGAATACATCTTCATTGTTTCGCTTCCTCGAGTCGTGCACGTCAAAAAAAACCCCACAATCCGTGGCGGATGCGGGGCTTACGTTTTCCGTTGTCAGGATCGCGCTACCCGCCATGTCCCCTTGTAAGGAGTACGAGCGCAAGTTCCGAACCAGGCAGTTGGTCCCGGGCAACCCAGCGTGCGCGCAAAATAATCATGCCGCGGATCATGTTGCAAGCCCTGGTGGATGTCAACTTTCGTAAATTCAGTTACTTGTGTTACTAAAGTCGCCGGCCGTTACGGCGTACCCGGGCCTCTGGGCGTCGACCGATCCATGATCGACAGGCGCTGCTGTCGTTTGCCTGATCGCAATCCCGATGATGCTGGCAGCGTCGCCGGCTTTATGTTGCCCCTGGGCTGGCGATCCACGAGTCTTATGTTATTCTTGGCGCCCGGAGCTTCAGGACCTGAAGTCATAACGGAAATAATAGGCGGGGAACCCGGTGTGCAGCGCACCGGGAAGCCAACAACGAGCAGAGAACATAAGGGTCCGAGATTTCATTGCCGCGGCGAAGGTGGAGAGGGCCGCGAGCGCAGGCAGGATCGCAGCAGGCGGTGCCTGTCTTATTTGTGCAGGTATTCACCGGATACGTTGCATCCCTCTCCAAAAAATTATTAGACAAAAACGACCTTTAAGGAGCGTCCATGAAACGGTGCATAAATAGCAGCCGGCGCGTGAGTATTGCAGTTCTTGCAACTGCAGTCGTCACCCTATCCGGCAGCGTTTTCGCCCAATCCGTCGATCAGGTCTTGCAGGCTGAGCTGCGGCGGTTAAACCTGGCTCAACAATCTCAGGAACGAATCAACAATGTCGTTGAACAGAGTCGTTCGCTGGAAGACCAGTACAGGGCTATAAACAAGGAAATCGACGGCCTCAGGGTCTACAACCGCCTCATGACGGCGCAAACCGAGGGCCAGGGGGCAGTCCTCGAGGACATCGCGCTGTCGATGGATCAGGTTGATGTCATCAACAGGCAGATCTTCCCGCTGATGGAACGCATGATTGACGGCATCGAGCAGTCGGTCGCGCTGGATATTCCGTTCCTCATGGAAGAGCGCACCGATCGAATCGAGAACCTGAAAGAGATCATGGAGCGTTCCGACGTCAGTGTTGCCGAGAAATTCCGCAAGGTCATGGAAGCATTCCAGATCGAAATGGACTACGGCAGCACGATCGAGCCCTACAAGCAGTCGCTTACGCTCGAAGACGGCACGACCCGCGACTACAACATGCTCCGCGTTGGCCGTATCGGGCTGTACTTCCAGTCCGAGGACACCAACATCACGGGCCGCTGGGATAACGAAAACCGCCAGTGGGTGCTGGACAATGACGCGCGCAACGAGGTTCGCAAGGGCCTGCGTATTGCCAATCAGTTGATTGCACCGGAACTGATCCTGTTGCCGGTTAGTGCTCCGACGGAGGCACAATAATGAAACGCATAACAACAATTATTGCTGCCGGTCTGCTGGTATTCGGAGCCGGGAGTGCTCAGGCACAGGACGCCGCGCCCAGCATGCAGCAGCTTCTCAAGCTGATTCAGCAGGGACAGTCGCGTGACTCGCAGGAAGCACGCCAGCGCGAAGCCGAGTTCGCTCGCCGCAAGAACGAGCAGCAGAACCTGCTCAACCAGGCGCGCGCCGAGCGCAACCGCCAGGAGAGTGAGAGTGAGCGGCTCGAGCAACTGTTCGAAGACCGGCAGGCGGAGATCGTTGCCGCTCGTGCTGCCCTCGACGAGCGCCTGGGCGCAATGAAGGAACTGTTCGGCGTCCTGCAGACAGTCGCGGGCGATGCCCAGGGCCGCTTTGCCACCTCGCTGACGAACGTTCAGTTCCCGGACCGCGAGGCCTTCCTCGTCGAGCTCGGCAGCAAGATGGCGGGCGCGAATTCGCTGGCGTCGATCGAAGACATCGAGCAGCTCTGGTTCGAACTGCAACGGCAGATCACGGAAACCGGCAAGATCGTGCGCTTCGAGGACACGGTCACACTCGCAAACGGCGAAGAAACGCAGATGCCGGTCGCGCGTGTAGGCGCGTTTAACCTTGCGGGTCCGGTTGGCTACCTGCAGTACGACGCGGGCACCGAGCGTGTGAGCGAGTTGCAGCGACAACCGGAACAGTCGCGTTACACCAACTCTGCGCAGGACCTCGTAGCGGCTCAGCAATCGCCGGTCACCTTCGGTGTCGACATCACCCGGGGCGGCATCCTGGCGCTGCTCGTCGAATCTCCGACGATCAAGGATCGCATCAACCAGGGCGGTATCGTGGGCTATTGCATCATCGGCCTCGGTATCATCGGCCTCCTGATTGCAATCGTGCGGTTCATCGGCCTCTCCAACGATAGCCGCAAGGTGGCTGCGCAGCTCAAGCGCGATACCGCGAGCACGGACAACCCGCTTGGTCGTGTCCTGGCTGCCTACGAGAGCAACAGGACTGCCGACACGGAAACGATCGAGCTGAAGCTGAGCGAGGCGGCATTGAAGGAGATGCCGCGCCTGACCAAGGGCCTTCTGTTCATCAAGGTCATTTCGGTCGTTGCGCCGCTGATGGGTCTGCTCGGTACCGTTACCGGCATGATCAAGACGTTCCAGGTGATCACGCTTTACGGTGCCGGTGATCCGAAGATGATGGCCGGCGGTATCTCGCAGGCACTCATGACGACGGTTCTCGGCCTGGTAGTCGCGATCCCGATGGTGTTGCTGCACACGATCGTCAGCGGTCAGAGCCGCAAGGTCATCAATATTCTCCAGTCGCAGAGCGCAGGGCTCGTCGCCCAGCATTCAGAGGCATCGCACTAGGAGAGAGTCCATGCTCTGGCTAACTGACAGTTTCGAGGCCATCCGCGACTTCATGGAGCTCGGTGGCCCCGTATTACGGTGGATAGCCGTCGTGATCTTTCTGATGTGGGTTCTCATCGTGGAGCGGATTCTCTATTTCCGCACCTCGATGAGGGCCCTCGCGCAGAAGATTCACGATGATTGGGAATCGCGCCCGGAGCGCCGTTCCTGGAACGCGCACCAGATACGCGAACTGCTCGTTTCGCAGTTCAGTATCGATACCAACCGGAATATTCCGATGATTCAGACCCTCGTGGCGCTGTGCCCCTTGCTCGGGCTGCTCGGCACCGTGACGGGAATGATCAGTGTATTCCAGGTCATGGCGGTATCCGGCTCAGGTAACGTACGGGCCATGGCGGCGGGCGTGTCGCAGGCGACGATTCCGACAATGGCCGGTATGGTTGGCGCACTCTCAGGCGTGTTGCTGGTCACCATACTCAGCCGTCGTGCACAGCATGAAGTGCACTTCCTGGAAGACTCGCTGACCATGGATCACTAGGGGAAAACGACCATGCGCAAACATGATTTTTCATTTGGCGCCGGCGAAGAGGAAGAGAACGAAATCAACCTCACGCCAATGCTCGATGTCGTGTTCATCATGCTGATCTTTTTTATCGTCACGGCCTCGTTTATCAAGGAAGCGGGAATCGACGTTAACCGGCCGGACGCTCCGGTTACGGAGACCAAGCCCGAGGACGCGAACATACTCGTGGTGATCACGGCGGACGATCAGATCTTTATCGATCGCCGACTGATCGACCCACGAGCTGTTCGCGCCAACATCGAGCGCCTGCACGCAGAGAATCCCGAGGGATCGGTCGTAGTCCAGGCCAGCAAGAAGTCGACGAACAAGATGCTCGTCTGGGTCATGGACGCGTCGCGCCAGGCCGGGGTCTACAATATTTCGATCGCGGACAGCTCGAGCTGAACGGCTCGGCTGACTGACGGCTCGGCCTATCAACAAAGGATAAAGCCATGCGTAAAGACAAGCTGTTTGGCGCTGACGAGGAAGAGAATGAGATCAACCTGACGCCCATGCTGGACGTGGTTTTCATCATGCTCATCTTCTTCATCGTGACAGCATCGTTCATCAAGGAGGCGGGGATCGACGTCGATCGTCCGGATGCGCCCTCGGCCGATTCGCAGGACGATGCGGCGATCCTTATTGCGATCAGTGCAAACGACGAGATCTGGATCGACCGTCGGGAGACCCAGCCCAATGCGGTGCGCGGAATGATCGAACGGCTCCATGCCGAGAATCCGAAAGGATCGATCGTGATCCAGGCGGACGAGGAATCGACCAACGAAATGCTGGTCGTGGTGATGGAAGCCGCGAAGCAGGCAGGCGTGACCAACGTGGCGATTGCCGCGTTGAAGGATTAGGAACAAAACGGGCAGACAACGGGTCCCATAAAGAGGAGAGTTGAACGATGTATGGCCGATACGCATTTTCGATCGTAATCGGAGTCGTGGTGACGATGAGCCTGTTGTTCCTCATGCAGGTCCTCATTGCCACGGGCAAGCAGGCGCTGACCAAACCCAGGGATCGCGCCAAGCTCGAGTTCGTCCGCGTGAAGCGCAACGAGGCACTTAACACGGAAGACTTTACGCCCGAGAAACCGCCCAAGCCGCCCGAGATGCCGCCCGAGACGCCGCCGCAGGACATGGACAACATCGACCCTTCGGCGCCGACGATCAACGTCGCGCCGCCGCAGGTTGCGTCAGAGACGGCGATTGGCGGGCCCGGCGGCATGAATATTGCCGAGGGCGATTATCTTCCGATCGTTCGTGTGGCGCCGGTTTACCCGGCAAGGGCGCTCTCCCGGGGGCTCGAGGGCTACGTGGACATGTCGTTCACCGTGACACCGACGGGCACCGTCAAGGATCCGGTCGTCATGTTCTCGACCAGCAGCCTGTTCGAGCGCGCTGCGATAAGGGCGGTGCTCAAATTCAAATACAAGCCGCGCGTCGTGGATGGCGTGCCGGTGGAAGTACCTAACGTCAAGACTCGAATCACGTTCAAGATCGAGGAATAGGATCATCGAATACCGGGCGGGATCAAACGACCAATAGGAACGAGTTCGCTATGAGCATATTGAGCCGAATTACCCCGAAAATCAGTCTCGCTGTGATTGCGACGGTGCTTGCTGCGGGCGGCGCATTCGCACAGGATGACGAGCGCGCGGAACGCGACGCGCAAAAGACCAAGCAGGCCCAGGCTGTCAGCAAAGAGGTCTACGAGAAAATCGAGAGGGCGCAGGAACAGGTCGACGCGAAGGACTACCAGGGTGCCCTGCGAGCGCTGAATAGTCTGTACGACCCGGACAAGCTGACCGAGTACGAGCAGGCCAACGTGCTTAATTACATCGGCTTCGTTTACTACAACATGGAAGATATTCCGAACGCGATCAAGACGTACGAGAAGATGGTTGCGATTCCGAGTCTCGAACCGCAGATGGGCAAGCAGACGATGTACACGCTCGCCCAACTCTACACGATGGAAGAGAACTACCAGAAAGCCCTCAGCACGCTCGACAGGTGGTTCGCGCTGGAGAGTAACCCGGCGGCCGAGCCTTTTATCCTCAAGGCGCAAAACCTTTACCAGCTGCAGCGCTACAACGAAATGATCGAGCCGATCGAGAACGCCATGCGTGTTGCCCGGGAAAGGGACAAGCCCGTCAAGGAGGACTGGTACGTACTCCTTAATTTTGCGTATTTCCAGGAAGAGGAATACAGCGAGGTTCGCGACATCCAGAAAATTCTTCTCGAAAACTGGCCGAAGAAACGCTACTGGTTCTCGCTCGCCGGCGCCTATACCGAACTTGGTGAAGACAACAACCTGATTGCCTCTTACGCTGCCGCGCACGACCAGGGCATGCTGGAGAAGGAATCCGAACTCGTGACCATGGCGCAGCTCTTCATGCAGGCTGAGGTGCCATACAAGGCCGCAACATTGCTCGAGAAGGAAATGGAAGCCGGCCGGGTTACCAAGAATGCGAAGAACTACCGCCTGTTATCGCAGGCCTGGATGCTGTCGATGGAGGACGAGCGCGCCATACCCGCTCTCAAGGAGGCCGCCAGGCTCAGCGATGACGGCGAACTCGATGTGCGCCTCGGCAATACCTACCTCAATCTCGCAAATTACGACGAGTGCATTAATGCCGTTCAGACCGGTTTGCGGAAAGGCGGGCTGAAAAACCCGGATAATGCACACATCTCGCTCGGCATGTGCCTGTACAACAAGCGCCGTTACCAGGCCGCCATCGAAGCGTTCCGCGCAGCGTCGAAGTCAACGCGTTCACGCAAGGTCGCTCAGCAGTGGATTTCGGTAATTAACGCCGACGTCGAGCGCAATGAGCAGATTCGCCTCGCACAGGAAGCGGCGAACAAGAAGCGCAAGGAAGTCGAAGCACGCCGCGAGCAGGCCGACCGCGTCTGACGCGTCCGGCGCCGCTCAGGCGCCGCAGCCGCTCCTGAAATGAATCGGGGGCGTTGACCTCGACAGGTCAACGCCCCTATAGTTCGCGGCTTTGAAAAACGGACAACAGAGCCCGATGCCCAGGATCACGTACATCTCGCCGGACGGCACCCGCAAGGACGTGGAAGTCGAAAATGGCTACTCGGTAATGGAAGGCGCCATCAACAACAACGTTGCCGGCATAGTTGCGGAATGCGGAGGCGCCTGTGCCTGTGCCACCTGCCACAGCTATATCGATGAAGCATGGCTGGACAAGATTCCGCCCATGGACGACATGGAAGACAGCATGCTCGACGCGGCGTTCGAGCGTAAGGCGAACAGCCGGCTGACCTGCCAGATCGAGGTGAACGATTCACTCGACGGGCTCGTCGTTCACGTTGCCGAAAACGACTACTAGTCAACCGTAGGAGCGCGCCCCGGCGCGCGATCCGGCATCGATCGCGCGCCGGGGCGCGCTCCTAAAGCTACCGTAAGCCCGTCTCGAGGCGGCCGATCACCATGCGCAGAATCTCGCTGGTACCTTCGTAGATTTCCGTGATCTTCGCATCGCGAAAATAGCGCTCGATCGGCAATTCCTTGCTGTAGCCCATACCGGCGTGAATCTGGACAGCCTGGTGCGTGACCCACATCGCGGTCTCGGACGCAAACAACTTGGCCATACTGGCATTCAGCGTGTTTTTCTGGCCGGTCTTCTTGCATTGTGCTTTCGCCCACGCCGCCTGCATCACGAGCAGTCGCGATGCTTCGATGCGCATGCGCATGTCGGCCAGCTTGTTCTGAATCGACTGGAAGCTGCCAATAGCAGAACCAAACGCCTTGCGTTCCCGCGAGTACTCCAGCGACGCCTCGTAGGCGGCCCGTGCGATGCCGAGCGACTGCGCCGCAACGCCGACGCGCCCGGCGTCCAGCACCATCATTGCAATCTTGAATCCCTGGCCCTCGTCACCGACACGGTCCCCGACGGGGCAGCGGTAGTCTTCGAGTTCGATCTCGCAGGTTGCTGACGCGCGGATGCCGAGTTTCGGTTCCAGTTTGCCGCGGTGATAGCCTTCCGCCTCCGCGTCGACGATAAAGGCGCTGATGCCGGCCGATTCGCCATCGGCCCCGACCGTCTGCGCAAAGAATACGACGTATTTTGCGACGGGCCCCGATGTAATCCAGGACTTCTTGCCGTTGATCGTGTAATAGCTGCCATCATCCGACAGCACGGCTTTCGCACGCATGGAGCCAGCATCGGACCCCGATTGCGGTTCGGTCAGGGCGTAAGCGCCATTGACTTCGCCGGATGCGACCGGGACCAGGTATTTTTGCTTCTGCTCCTCAGTGCCGAATTCGACCAACGGCACGCCGAACAATGAATTGTTGACCGAGACTATGGTTCCGTGGGCCGCATCCGCGGCCGATATTTCTTCCATGACCAAGGCGTAGCTGATCGGGTCGAGGCCCGATCCACCGTACTCCTCCGGTATCTCGATGCCCATGAAACCGAGTTCTGCGGCTGCCTTGATCGTCGCTTCCGGAAACTCGCCGCTGCGATCGAACTCGGCCGCGACGGGAGCGATCTCGTTTTGCGCGAATTCGCGCGCCGCGTCGCGAATCATTTGCTGATCTTCAGTGAGTGAAAAGTCCATGTCTCCTCCTTAGGCGCGGCAGCATTATACGTTCTGGGGAGCCCCCGCGACATCGGCGATTGCCGAAAATAAACGGCTGCGCATGACTCCGGCAGTGGCAGCGATTATCATTCCGGGCTCGAAACGGGCCGATCCGCGGCCTCGCCATACGATCAATACAGGAGAACTGAATGACCATTCAAGCAGGAGACAAGATGCCGAGCGGCGCATTCGGCGTTATGACCGAATCGGGTCCCGGCGCGATATCCACCGACGACCTGTTCTCGGGCAAGAAAGTCGTGCTGGTTTCGGTGCCGGGAGCATTCACACCCACCTGTTCAATGAACCATCTGCCCGGATTCGTAGACCATGCCGATGAATTACTTGCGAAGGGCGTCGACACGATTGCCTGCATGGCGGTCAATGACGTGTTCGTGATGGATGCCTGGGGCAAGGACCGCGGCGTGGGTGACAAGGTCATGATGCTTGCGGACGGCAACGGCGACTATGCACGCGCGCTCGGGCTCGAGATGGACGGCACTGGATTCGGCATGGGGATGCGCGGCCAGCGCTTCGCGATTATCGTGGACGACGGCACCGCGACACAGGTAGCGGTCGAAGCACCCGGCCAATTCGAAGTCAGCAAGGCCGAGGCGATTCTGGAGGCCCTCTAGCGCTTTTGACGGCGGCGCCCGAAAGGGCGCCGCAACTGTTCAGTCGACCGTGTCGGTGAGCTCAGGCACGACGTTGAACAGGTCGCCCACCAGCCCGATGTCAGCGACCTCGAATATCGGCGCTTCCTCGTCCTTGTTGATCGCGACGATCGTACCGGCATCCTTGATTCCGGTGAGATGCTGAATGGCGCCCGAAATACCGATCGCAATATAGAGATCCGGCGCAATGATGCGGCCGGTCTGGCCTACCTGCATCTCGTTCGGCACGTACCCGGCGTCGACGGCTGCCCGCGATGCGCCGACACCTGCATCGAGCTTGTCGGCGAGCTTGTAAATCAGGTCGAAACTCTCCGCACTCCCCAGGGCGCGGCCGCCCGCTACTACGCGCGCTGCCGACTGCAGGTCGGGCCGGTCGGACTTACCTGTCTCGCTTGCGACGAAGCGGGTGTGGTCCGGCACGTCCGCGGACATCTCCAGGGGCTCCACGGGCGCTGAATTACCCGTCCCCACGGCGCGGTAGGATGCGGTCCTGATCGTGGCGACGACGGGCACGCCGGTTGGCGCCTCGACGGTCACGACGGCACTGCCTGCATAGATGGGGCGCTTGAAGGTGCGCTCACCCTCCACACTCATGATGTCGCTGATCTGGTTCACGCCGAGCAGGGCGGCCACGCGCGGCATCAGGTCCTTGCCGAAGGTCGTGGACGGACCCAGCACGTAGTCGTAATCGCCGGCCAACGCAACGATTTGCGGCGCCAGTACAGCGGCCAGTCCGCCGCGGTAGGCCGCATTTTCACTGCTGATCACCCGGCTGACCCCTTCCAGGCTCGCCGCTTCGCCCGCGATGCCTGCCGGGGATTCCGCGAAAACGGCGACGTCGATGTCGGCAGCGGCGATTTCGGCCGCGCAGGCAACGCACTTGGCGGTGCTCGGGTTCAGGCGGTCGCCGTCATGTTCGGCAATCAAGAGTATCCTGGCCATTACAATAGTCCTTTGTCTTTCAGGGCGCCGACGAGACCGGCGACGTCGTCCACCATGATGCCGCGCTCACGGGCAGCCGGCGGTTCGAAAGCCGTTTCAGCGATGGCCGGGCTGTCCGCAACCGAAAGATCGGCCAGTGGCACCTGGTCCAGCGGCTTCTTTTTGGCTTTCATGATGTCGGGCAGCTTCACGTAGCGCGGCTCGTTGAGGCGCAGATCGGCGGTAATGACCGCGGGAAGGTCTACCTCGATCACGTCGAGGCCGGCGTCCACTTCTCGCGTCACGCGCACGCTATTGCCGCTGAACTCGAGTTTGGATGCAAAAGTCGCCTGGGGACGGCCCCAGAGCGCGGCCAGCATCGGCCCGGTCTGGGCGTTGTCGTTGTCGATAGCCTGTTTGCCGAGGATAACGAGCTCGGGGTTCTCACGGTTGACGATCTCGAGCAATGCCCGGGCAGAGCTGAGCGGGTCGGGCATTTCAGCCGTCTCGACCAGGATAGCCCGGTCGGCCCCCATCGCGAGCCCGGTACGAAGCTGTTGCTGCGCTTCGCCGGAGCCAATGGACACGACGACCACCTCGGTGGCATCGCCCCGTTCCTTGATGCGCAATGCTTCCTCCAGGGCGATTTCGTCGAACGGATTGATGCTCATCTTGACGCCTTCCGTTTCCACGCCGCTGCCGTCGCCCTTTACGCGTACACGGACGTTGTAATCCACGACGCGCTTCAGGCCCACCAGAATCTTTTCCACCTGACTATCTCCCTTGCTTCCGTATGCTCGCCGGGGGGCGCCCGCCGGCGGGCGGGATCGCTATTGTCTATGACGCTAGCGGGGTGTACAAGACGTGTACCCGTGAGATACGCGTATTGACAAGTGAGCGTCCCGGCAAGACAAAGCCTGCTGACCGGCGCGGACGAACTGGCGGCCAGCCCGGGCGATCCGCGGCTGCGAATCCTGGACTGCCGCTTCGACCTGGTGGCGCCTGACGCGGGTCGTGAGGCCTGGCTCGAGGGACACATTCCCGGCGCGGTCTACACGGACCTGGACAAGGATCTGTCGGGTCCGGTGACGGCGGCCACCGGCCGTCACCCGTTGCCTGCAATCGAGCGTGCGGCCGAGACGTTTTCGAGGCTCGGGATCGATGCCGACACGCGGGTCGTTGTCTATGACGACTCGAGTGGCGCAATTGCGTCCCGCGCATGGTGGCTGCTGCGCTGGCTCGGTCACCGGCGCGTTACGGTGCTGGATGGCGGACTGCAGGCGTGGCGCTCGCGACAGCTGCCGCTCGAACCCGGCATACAGCCAGTCGCCCGCCGCTATTTCAAGCCATCGCCGGTTGCGGCGCGTGTGCTGACCTCGAACGAAATCGCCGCAAACCTCGATTATTCGCTGATCGATGCTCGTGACGCGGCCCGGTTTCGGGGTGAGGCCGAACCGATCGATACGCAGGCAGGGCATATCCCCGGATCGAAAAACCTCCCGTACAGCGCCTGCCTGAGCGAAGACGGCACGTGGCGGGACGCACGCTCGCTGCGCCGCTGCCTGCAGCCCGTGCTCGGCGCGGATGAGAGCGCGCCCTGGGCCGTAATGTGCGGCTCCGGCGTCACCGCCTGCCACCTGGCGATTTCCGGGCTCCTGGCGGGCTACAGCGAGCCTCGCGTCTACGTGGGCTCGTGGAGCGAGTGGATTCGGGACCCGTCGAGGCCGATCGCCTCCGGGGACGGACAATAGGTAGAAATGCGGCCGCGAAATCTGCGGAACCCGCGTAAACTTAATGCCTGAAAAGGCGCCCGCGGAGGGGTGCCGCCGTCACCGGGAAAACGCGCGCAGCGATCCCGGTTTTCCAGCGGATGAAAAGTATTTAGTAGTGTTAAAACAATTATTTATTGCAGGTATTTCTAGTACTTTATTAGCTTGTGCGGGGTCCTCCGAGCCCTCGCTCGGGGACGAACCCGGCGGCGCATCGCCGCGCCCGGATTGCATCTCGTCGAGGACTATCCGAGACTATCGGGTACTGGACGATGCCAACCTGATAGTCACGGCAAACGGCAATAAGAAATACCACCTCACCCTGAGTCGCCGGGCGGTGGGTCTGAGAGCATCGTGGAAGATTGGATTCCGCTCCACCAGCGGTCGGGTTTGCGGTCGCTTCGACGACATTATCGTCGATGACGGCCTGGGCCCGGAAAGCATACGCATAGCGGCGATCAGGCAGTTGACGCCCGAAGAATACGACGCATTACTGGTCAGGTTCGGAGAAAAAGAACCGGCCATCGAACCCGCCCCGGCGACAGACGATGTCGAGAGCGCCGAGGTTGAAGAGCTGGACTGACTTGCCCCCAACACAGCGGGCATGTTGGTCACGCAATCCGCAATCTCCGTGCGGACCCGCCCGGCCAGCTTCACCGCTGGCCGGGTTTTTAATGCCCGGAGCTGGCGCGTGAGCGGCCCTCTTGCAGCGATCCGGGTACTCGATCTTTCGCGTGTGCTCGCGGGCCCGTGGGCCACGCAGTTACTCGGGGATTACGGCGCCGACGTCATCAAGGTCGAGCGGCCGGGTGCGGGGGACGATACCCGGCACTGGGGTCCGCCATGGCTGCAGGAACCGGCAGACGGTTCCGGACGCGAGTCCGCCTATTTTCTCGGCACGAATCGAAACAAGCGCTCTGTGACCGTCGATCTGTCATCCACGGCGGGGCAGCAGCTGGTACGCGAGCTCGCCGACAAGGCGGACGTGATCGTGGAAAACTTCAAGCCAGGAACCCTCGAACGCTGGGCGCTGGAACCGCAACGGCTGCGACAGACGAACCCGGGCCTGATCGTCTGCACCATCTCCGCGTTTTCACGCGCGAGTGCGCGCGCGGGCGAACCGGGTTACGACGCGATGGTCCAGGCTGCCGGTGGCCTGATGAGCATAACCGGCGGCGCGGCGGAAGAGGGCGGTCAGCCGCAAAAAGTCGGCGTCGCCATCGCGGACATCATGTGCGGCATGTACGCGGCCACGGCGATCATGGCGGCGCTGCACGAGCGCTCCGCCAGTGGCCGCGGCCAGTCGATCGAGGTGCCGCTGTACGACAGCCAGGTTGCCTGGCTAGCGAACCAGGCCATGAACTTTCTGGTCGGCGGCGTTGTGCCCGGGCGGCTGGGCACCGCGCATCCGAATATCGTCCCTTACCAGGCATTTCCCACCGCGGACGGCTACATCATGATCGCGGTCGGCAATGACCGCCAGTTTGCCGACTGCATGCGGCGTTGTGGCCTGCCGGAACTCGCAGAAGATGCGCGGTTCCGGCGCAACGAGGATCGACTCGCAAACCGTGCCGAACTCGTTGGCCTGATGAGCACGGCCCTTGCGCGAGAGTCGTCGGCGCACTGGACGGGCGAGTTCGCCGCCTCCGGCGTGCCGTGCAGCCCCATCAACGACATCGGCGAGGTCTTTTCGAGCGACTATGCACGGGAGGCCGAACTCGTCCGGGCCGTTACACACCCGTACGATGCCGACCTTCCGACCGTTGCCAATCCGGTGAAATTCTCCTCGGATGCCGTCAGCTACCGCGCGCCGCCGCCGCTGCTCGGGCAACATTCCGGGGAAGTATTGGCGGACTGGTTAGGCTATTCTGCAAAGACAATTTCTGAGCTCAAGAAAGCGGGTACGATTTGAACGTTACGACCCTGAACCAAGGCCACGGAACGAGTGGCAACATCGCCGCGAGCAGCGCGCTCGGTGAGGTCAAGTACGAGATTCGCGGCCAGCTCGCCAATCACGCAAACGAACTCGAGAAGCGTGGTTACGAGATCATATCGCTGAATATCGGCAACCCGGGCCTGTTCGGTTTCAGAACGCCTGAGACCATGCGGCTCGCGATGATAGAGAACCTCGGCCAGGCCGAAGCGTATTGTCATCAGAAAGGCATTTTTCCCGCTCGCGAAGCGGTGGTCATGCAGCAACAGAATCGCGGTATCCAGAATATCAGCGCTGACGAAGTGTTCGTCGGTAACGGCGTCAGCGAACTCATCGATTTGTCACTGCGAGCCCTGCTCAACCCGGGCGACGAGGTTCTCGTGCCCAGCCCCGACTACCCGCTCTGGTCCGCGGCCGTCGTCCTGAACGGAGGCGTGCCCCGTTACTACGACTGCGCCCCCGAGAACGACTTCATGCCCGACCCGGCGAAGATCCGTGAGCAGATTACCGCCGGCACGCGCGCCATCGTGCTCATCAATCCGAACAACCCGAGCGGCGCCGTCTATGATCGCGAGACGCTCGAGGAGATTGCCGACATCGCGGCGGAGAGCGGTATCCTCGTGCTCGCCGACGAGATCTACGACCAGATGGTCTATGACGACGCGGAGTTCATCCCGTTTGCAACGCTGGCTGGAGACGGTGTTGTCTGCCTCACGTATTCGGGTTTGTCCAAGGTCTACCGCGCCTGCGGTTATCGCGTCGGCTGGTGCGTCTTCGGCGGCGATATCGAACGTGCACGCGAGTACATTCATGGCATGGAGTTGCTCGCAGCGCTGCGGCTGTGCAGCAATGTGCCTGGACAATGGGCGGTACAAACGGCGCTCGGCGGTTTCCAGAGCATCGGCGAGCTGGTGCAGCCCGGCGGCCGCCTGTACCAGTCGCGGCAGCGCATCATCGAGCGAGTGGCGGGCAGTCCGTACCTGAGTCTCGTTGCACCGATGGGTGCAATGTATGCGTTCATCAGGTTGCATCAGCGGTTCGACGGCAAGCTCGACGACCAGCAGTTTGCACTGGAACTGCTCGAGAAGCGGCACGTGCTCGTCGCTCCGGGCAGCAGTTTCAATACGCCTTATACCGATCACTTCCGGATAACCACGCTGCCCGACCCCGATACGCTGCACACGGTTTTCGATCGCATCGACGATGTCCTGGTGCAGCACGCCTGACCCATGCATGGCTGGTTACCCGAGGTCTGCGACGAAACGTCCCAGGTAGTCACCGCGAGTCGGCGACTCGCGCGCAGACTGACCTCGGAGTTCAACGCCGGGCAGATCGCGAACGGCAAGACGGCCTGGCTGACCCCGGTCATCCTGGCCTGGCCCGACTGGCAGAGCCGTTTGCTGGCCTCTGCCGGGCACGACGTCCGGCCGGCGCGGCTCAACCCGCACCAGAGCCGGGTCCTGTGGGAACGGATCCTGCGCCAGGTGATCGACGATCCGCTGGTCAACATCGCGAACCTGACGCGGCATGCACGCGATGCGTGGCAGCGGCTTCACGAGTGGCGGGTCCCGTTCGACGAATGCGTAGCTGCAGCAAGCAGTCGCGACCAGCGCCTGTTTGCAACCGCCGCTTCGCGTTACCGCGCGTGCCTTGTGGCGGAGAACTGGATCGATGACGCGATGCTCGGCGGCACAGTTACGGCTGCGGTCGAGGCAGGCACCCTGACGGTACCGGAGCGAGTGTGGTTAGCCGGATTCGACCGCCTGACGCCGCAAGCCGACGGTCTCCTGGCGGCCCTGCGAGAGCGCGGTACCCGTATAGAGCAGGCGCCGGCCGGATCGTCGACGAACGAAGTTACTGTCCTGGCTTGTGAGGATCCCGACGCCGAGCTGCGAACGGCCGGTGCATGGGCGCGCACGCAGCTTGATCGCAATCCCGACGCGCGCATCGGGATCGTCGTCTCGGGGCTGGAGCAGGATGCAGATCGCGCGGGCCGATTGGTGCGCGAGGGACTCGTGCCCGGCTGGCAATACGCTCCGCAGCCGCATCGCGAAGCCGCAAATATATCTTTCGGACGGAGGCTGCAGGATTACCCGGCCGTCGAGATTGCGCTGCTCCTGCTGCGCTGGACGCACAGCCCGATCGGCGGCAGGGATATCAGTCTGTTGCTGCGAACTCCGTTCCTGGGCCTGGAAGGCACGGACGGGCGAGCACGGCTGGAACTCGAGCTACGGCGCCTGCCGGACCGGGACTGGACGCCCGAGTCACTGCTGCTTGCGTTCGCCGAACGCAAGCTTTGCGGTGACGCCGCAGACTGGCTGGCACGTCTCGCAACGTTCGCCAGGATCGGACAACCGCGCAGGCGGGAGGCCTCCCCGGCAGAGTGGGCGGCCGTGATCGACGCGCTGCTGGACGATTTCGGATGGCCGGGTGCCGCAGCGCTCGACAGCGCCGATTTCCAGCTCGTTAACCGCTGGCGCGACCTGTTGAACGACCTGGCACGACTGGAACTGGTCATGCCGCGGATGACCCTCGGGCATGCGGCAGGACAACTGCGCGCGATGGCTGCCGACACGCTATTCCAGCCCGAACGGGAAGGGGCCGTCGTCGAGGTTCTCGGTCCCCTCGAGGCTGCCGGCATGGAATTCGGGCAACTGTGGATCGCCGGTCTTACGGCTAGCCAGTGGCCACCGCCGGGGCGGCCGCTGGCGCTCATTTCACGACGCTTGCAGCGCCACTACGGTATGCCCGACGCCGATCCCGACGATACTGCGGCCTACGCGAAACGGGTCGTCGATCGTCTGCTGGGCAGCGCCGGTTCGTGCGTCTGCAGTTATCCCTCTCGCAGCGGCGACGCGATCGAAACCCGGACGGCGCTGCTGAAGGACGTGGCCGAAAGCAGCGCACCGAAGGACCCCGGCTGGCATGCACTGCAACTCTGCGATCGGGCAGCGCCAGGCACGTTGCACAGTGACCCGGTTCCGCGCGTGTCTGCCGATGAATCGTTGGCGGCCGGCGCCGCCGTGATTCAATGGCAGATGAGCGAACCCTTCAGCGCGTTTGCGCAGGGACGCCTGGGTATTTCCACGTTGCGGCCGATAGTCCCCGGGCTATCGCCGATACTCCGCGGCAACCTGATTCATGGCGCCGCATTTCACCTGTACGCAGACCGGCCGTCGCAGGCCGATATTGGCGGCTGGATGGACGCGGATATCGGACAACGTATTGACGCCGCAGTGAACCGGGCGTTCCGGCGTTACGAACGCCACACCGACGGCGTGCTGAAGGAGTTGTTTGCGCTGGAGCGGCAGCGCGTAGTGCGACTATTGCGCGAACTTGTCGACGTCGACCTGCAGCGTGAGGGCTTCAGCGTCCGCGACGTGGAACTGTCGACGGAAATCGACCTGAATGGTGTGCGGCTGGGCCTGCGCATCGATCGTATCGATCGACTGGATGACGGTGGCGTTGCGATCCTCGATTACAAGACCGGTGGCCGCAGGAAATTCCTCGACGGTAGCGGGGAGCCTGTTGATGCTCAGTTGCTCGTATACGCGATGGCGGTCGCGGACCCGGTGGCGGCCCTGGGCTTTTACAACATCGACAGTCGCGAGACCGCTCTCGACGCATGCGGGCGCGAGGACATGGGCGCCGAGGACTGGCAACAGGCGCTTGAGCGCTGGACGCAGGCGGTCGCGTCCGCGGCGGGGGAATTTGCCGCCGGCGACGTTCGCATCCGCTACTGGCAGACGCTGCGCGACGCACGGCCGCTGAACATCCTGTCGCGTTTCGGGGAAATTCGCCGTGACGCATGATGCCGCATTGCTCGCCGCTGACGCGCAGGCTCGCGAAGACGCGCTGGACGTGACGCGTTCGTTCATCGTTCAGGCACCAGCCGGTTCGGGAAAGACGGAGTTGCTGATTCAGCGCTACCTGCGGCTGCTCGCCACGGTGGAATCGCCCGAGGAAGTCATTGCCATCACGTTTACACGCAAAGCCGCCGCAGAAATGCAATACCGTGTGCTGCAGGCACTGCTGAGATCACAGCGCGACGAGCTCCCCGAGGCACCACACGAACGGATCACGGCGGACGCCGCTACTGCGGCACTCGAGCGCGATCGTTTGCTCAACTGGCAACTCGTCGCCAATCCCCGGCGTATGCGTATACAGACGCTGGATGCGCTCAATGCGTCGGTTGCACGGATGCAGCCGCTCACGGGGGCCGCTGCAAGCGGAAATACGGTCGCCAACGACGCCGAGGTCAAGGCGCTTTACCGCGCGGCCGCCGCCGCAACGCTGGACTGGCTCACTGAGCCGGGCATTTTGTGCGACGCGTTGCACGAGGTCCTGCTACACCTCGACAACAATACCTCGCTCTACGTCGGCTACCTGTCAAGAATGCTCGAGACACGCGACCAGTGGTTGCCGTTCGTCGGCACGGGCCAGACCGACAATCCATCCGCGCTGCGCGAGACGCTCGAGGCGAACCTGCGCAAGGTCGTCGATGGACATCTTGAGCAGTTACGCGACGTATTCCCGCCGGAGTTGCTGCCGGACCTGTTGCCGCTGGCGAGGTATGCGGCGGACAAGCTTCGCGTTGCTGACAAAACCGGGCATCCCGTGGCCGCGCTGCAGGAACTGTCTGCACTGCCGGAAGCGTCGGCCGATGCCCTCGACGCCTGGCGCGGCATCGCCACGCTCCTGCTCACGGCAGGCGGCGGCTGGCGTAAACGCGTCAATGTGAACGACGGCTTTCCTCCCGGTGACGACGGCCAGAAAGCGGCACTGTACGACGTGATCGAGGCCGCGTCCCGGACCCCGGGCCTGCAGGGGCTTCTGCACGGTATACGTGCGCTGCCACCGGCCAGATACCCGGATGAACAATGGTCCGTCCTGCTTGCCTTGTTTCGCCTGTTGCCCATGGCGGTCGCGGAGCTGCAGCAGCTGTTCAGTGCCAATCGGGTGAGCGACTTCATCGAGATTGCCCTGGCCGCCGACGAGGCCCTCGGTTCAGCCGAAAGTCCCGGCGATATCGCGCTGCTACTCGACTACCAGGTGAGGCACCTGCTCGTCGACGAGATGCAGGATACCTCGAGGGCTCAATACCGGATGCTGGAGGCGCTGACGGGGGGCTGGCAGCCCGGCGACGGCCGCACCCTGTTTTGCGTCGGCGATCCCATGCAGTCGATCTACCGCTTCAGGAACGCGGAAGTCGCGCAGTTCCTCCTGGCTCAGCGGACGGGTATTGGCGGGCTGTTCCTCGAGCGCCTGCTGTTGCGCAGGAATTTCCGTTCTGGCGAGTTCCTCGTGCACTGGTTCAACACGGTTTTTGCGCAGGTCCTTCCGGCTGCAGACGATCCGGCTCGCGGAGCCGTGTCCTACGCAGAGGCGGTACCTGCGCTCAGCGACGAAGGCGATTGCAGGGTCTACCCGCTGTTTGGCGCCGACCCTGCCCGGGAAGCCGGAGAGGGCTGCCGGATCATCGCCGAGACGCTCGCCCAGAACCCGGACGACGACATGGCCGTGCTGGTTCGTGGGCGAACGCAGCTCGCTGCGCTGTTGCCGCGCCTGCGAGCGGCCGGAATCGATTACCAGGCCGTCGACATCGACCGGCTCACAGACCTTCCAGAAATCATCGACCTGCTGGCGCTGACGCGCGCCATCGTCCATCCCTGCGATCGCCTGGCCTGGCTCGCCCTGTTACGCGCGCCATGGCTCGGCTGGGACTGGAGCGATCTGCATGCGCTCGTGGTCAACGATACGGAGAGCACGGTGTGGGAGCTTTTGCAGGACGAAACACGGCTGCAGGCAATATCGGGTAAGGCTCGCACTGCATTGACACGGGCGATGCCGGTGCTCGAATCGCTGCGAACGGCATCCCGATCGGCGTCGTTACGCGAGCGAGTCGAGCGGGCGTGGCTGACGCTCGGAGGACCGGCAATGCTCGACGGTGGAGGCAGCGTGGAGAACGTATATCGCTACCTGGACGTCCTCGAAAAACTGGAGATAGCGGGCACGCTGCACGACGTGGCTGAACTCGAAGCGCAACTGGACCTGGAGCGCGTCTCGAACAACAGCGCCGCGCGATTACAGGTTATGACCATGCATCGTGCCAAGGGCCTGCAATTCGATCACGTGCTGCTTTACGGTCTGGGACGTATACCGCGGTCGAGTGACCGGGCGGTTCTCAGCTGGTTCGACCTGCCCGGGGAGCACGGTGACGAAGAAAAGATCATCAGCCCGGTCGGGCGGCGCGCCGAAATCGAAAACGATCCCATCCACCGCTTCATCGAGTTGACCGAGGCCGAGAAGGATCGCCACGAGGTGGGACGCTTGCTATACGTGGCCTGCACGCGTGCTCGAAAGAGCCTGCACCTGCTGGGTCACACGGGCGTGAGCGCGGACGGAGAATCGTGGCGCGCGCCGGATGCCAGGAGCCTGCTTAGCTTGCTCTGGCCTTCCGTCGAGCCGCGGTTCGAGCAGGCATTCGAGCCGCAGCCGGAAGTGTCGGCCGGGCCGGCTGTCGATCAGTGGCTGCACCCAGAACGGCGACGACTCGAACCGGCGTGGCAACTGCCCGAGGTTGCCGCTGTGCCGGGGCAGGGTGGCTCGCCGGAGACAGTCGGCGATGCGCGTGCCGTCGACTATTACTGGGTCGGTGGCGAAGCCCGAATCGCGGGCACGATCGTGCACCGCTGGCTGCAGTTCGCGGCGCAAACAGGCAGCGGCGCAGATGCACTCGGCGACGAACGGCTCGCCGAAACCACGGACCGCTGGCTGCGCGAACTCGGGGTTGCGCCGGGAGAAACGATGGCGCGCATCCGAAATCGCGTGGACGCCGCACTTCTGGGGGTGCGGGAGGATAAGCGGGGCCGCTGGTTGTTGAGCGGCCGCGGATACGCGGAACTCGCGCTCAGCGGCGTCGTCGGGGGCGGGGTGGAATCCGGGGTTCTCGACCGCATTCGTGTCGATGACGACGGCACGCACTGGATCGTGGACTACAAGACGAGCACGCACGAAGGCGGCAACCTCGAGGGATTCCTGAGCGCCGAAGCGAATCGCTATCGAGAACAGCTTGCACGCTATGCGATGCTTTACCGCGCCTGGAAGGGGGTAGACGTGCGCTGCGCGCTGTATTTCCCCCTTCTGCAGGCCTTCGTCGAGGTCGATGCAGGGAGTTAGAGCTGGCCCTCGAGCCGGATATCGTGCTGACCGCGGTCATTCGGCGAGCCGAGGAAGCGCAATTGCCGCCGCAGTTTTTCCGACGTGTTGTCCGTTGCCGCCACCTTGCCGAGAAACTGGTAGTTGCGGTCGGCTGAAACGGTCAGGCTGCCGGCAAGATCGAATACGCCATTCACATCCTCGATACTTGCAACAACGGCATTATCGTCGGTGAAGAACTCGGCACGGTAGCCGCCGATCGATGACGGGTCGACCATGGGTGCTACGAGGTCGGCGACGGCCAGCGTACCGTCAGCGGCAATCGGCAGTCCGTCGCGCAGCCGCAGCCGTTCGAACTGCACGCTGGCGTTACCGGCAAGGCCGGGTACGCGGACAATCGCTGCAAAATCCCGCAACGGTATCGACCCGTTGACGTTTGCAAACGTAATATCGCCGCCGAGCCCGGCCGCGATATCGGCTTCCAGAAATCCCGAGGATGGGCTGGCCTCGATGCTCGCCGCGACCTTGCCCGTTACAAGACGCAACGGGCGCAGGTGCCATTTCAGGTCGCGGAGATACAGTCCTGCCGCCGACACGCCGGCGGCGGATCCGGACCAGATCGTGCCTTCAAGGCCGCTCAACTGCACGGCCGGTGGTGCGAACCAGTCGTAAGCCACCCGCGCAGGAAACAGCATGATGAAGGCTGCGACGAAGGTCAGCAGGCCGACGAACAGCAGCGTTTTGCGGCTAACCGTCAAAGTGACCGTTCGAGAGTAAGGGTCGCGTTGATGCGTCCCGGGGCTCCGGACGTGTCCGCCGACAGGCTGCCGGCCTGCACCTCCAGGCCGTACTGGTAACTGAGATCGCCCAGCCATACGACCAGCTTGTCGAACGCCACGTTCTCGAATTCGACGCGAATACCGTTCGGCGTCGGCTGACTGCGCTTCGGCTGCCCGAGACTGTGCGACCGCAACGTGGAGTCCACGATAACGACCGGCGACTGTGCCGCGCCGGCGCCGGGCGCAGGCCGCGATCCGTTCTGCGGCTGCGGCATCGAGGCCAGCGGGCGCAATTCAGCCAGCGATCGCTCCCAGGTGGAAACGCGCTGCTGTACTTCGCGGTGCCCCTTGTTCAGTGGTGTCCAGAGCAGCCCCCAGAGGAGCGCGATCAAGACGACAACCGTGCCAATAACGACGAACAGCCGTTCCCTGGCTTCTAGGGATTCGAACCAGTCTCTCATGATCCTGCCTCGCGTATCTGGATACGGCTGTTGACCTGTTCACCGACGCGGTCCGTCGACTGGATCGACGCGCTGAAACGGGAGGACTGGCTGACACTCTTCTCGATCCGGTCGAGTGTCGCGACATCGGGAGCCGTCAATCGTACGTCGATGACCCCGGCGCGGTAGCTGATCGCCTGAATCTCGGCGTCCTTGTTTTCCTGCACGGCCATGGCGAGTTGCTGCAGCGACGGCAGGAACACCGCGGCTGCCGCGCCGGGCCTGCCGAGGCTGCGGCGAATCGAAGTTACCGTGCCCAGCGGATCCATCACTTCGCGCGTATCGTCGGGCCGAATCTTGCGATACTCGGTCGTGAACTGCTCTTTCAGCGCCGCTTCTTCGGATGTCAGGCGGAAGTAATCGATCGCCTTGCCCGCGACGCCGAGAACGCCCAGCGCGATCAGCAGCATCGCCGCGTACCGCCACGGCCGGAACAATGCGCCGACATCGGTGCTTTCACCGTACGGACCCTGCAACAGGTTGACGCCGGTACCGCTGGCGACAGTGACGGCGAGTCTTGGCAGGACGCCGTCAGGCAGCAGATTGATATCCACGCTGTCGAGATGTTGCCGCAGCCGGTCCCAGTCCTCGCTGAAAAGCTGTTCGTCCGTCGGTTCGCAATAGACGAGCAGGTGCGTCGACGCCTCTTGCGCCTCGTCCGCGCCGCCTTCGTCATCCAGGATACCGGCGGCCGTCAGTACATCGACCGGAGTCACGCCCTGCATGACGAACTCGAGGTCCGCACCGTCGTTAAAGACGATCTGGTCTTCGGCCACAAGCAGGCTGAGGGTATTCGGCACGAACGCGAGGCCATGATCCTCGGGAATCATCCGCGCGGGCCTGATACCTGCTTCCTGCAGTCGTTCCAGCCAGCGGTTCATGTTGTCATCAGCGACAACAACCACAGGAAGATTGCCGCTCGGGCGGCGGGACCCGGGCGCAAAGTGGAGGTTCTCGATTTCGTCCGCTACCTGCTCCTCGAGCGCGTACGGCAACGCCGCCCGCAGCCGTGCACCCTTGGCGGGCAGGTCGCAGGTGAGCGTCGAGGTCTCGCCGGCCGGCACCAGCACAATGACCTCGCGGTTGCCCACGTCCTTCAATGCTTCGGCCAGCGGTCCGACGACAGGCGGCGTGCGGCGCGTTCCCGCGTCGTCGACCGCGATCCAGCTGGCCGGGGCGTCCTCATTGGCGCCAAGCCGAATGACCAGAAATTCTGCCATCGTTACGTAGTTCCCAGGCTGCGAAGGATCGGCACGACCTGTCCGGTTGCCCCGCGCTGCAGCGTACTGAAATAGATGATGCGAACGGTAGCAATCTGGACGACCAACCTCAATTGAAAATAGCTTGTCGTTTCCTCGAGTTGCGGCAGTATCTCGGGCGCCACGAGGGTCGAAAACGTATTCTGCATGTCCGCGAAACCGCCATTCTCGCGTTCTGAAATGAGGCTTTCGACATCGGAGGCCGACAGGTTTTCGTCCAGCGACTGCAGCACCGGCGCGGTCGCGGTGTTCACATTGATGCCCGTGCGGCCGGGGAGGGCCACGATATGCGGGCCCAGAATATCGAAGCTCTCCTTGTCCATGCCCTCGAGGGCGGCGAACTCGGTTGCGTGCGTTATGGACAGGTTCGGCGTCCGGTAGGCCGGAATGAAGCCGGTGTAAATAGCATCTTCCGCCCCGTCGGGGAATCCCGCCTCGCGGTTCGCATCGATCCAGTCGGCCGCGATCCCCGCGAAGCGCGGGTCCAGTTCAAGTACCAGCAACAGCCGGCGGAACTGCTCGAGGGCGAGTTCGTCGACTTCGCCATTCTGGTCGACGAGGTTGTTGACGTTGAAGCGCCCCTGGAGATCTTCGATGTCGCCGAAGAGTTCACCCTGTACCGCGTCGCTCTGAACGGGCAGCCCAGGCAGCTCGCTGGCCCAGATCTCGCCGAGGTGGTCGGTTTCGGTTTCCGCGAGATCATCGCGCAGGATCGACGCAACCCAGCTCTCGGCCCCCACGGCTACCTGCACGGCCTGGTCACGGTAGAGCAGGGTCATGGTGCGCCGCATGTCCAGCGCATTATCCCAGGCCAGGTTCAGCGCCACGCTGCTGACCAGCGCCGTAATCAGGATCGCGGTGATCAGCGCAACGCCGCGTTGCCGGGCGGCCAGCTTCACGGCGCAACCTCCACGAGGCGCCGGATTTCGCCTTCATTGAACAGGGTAAGCACCACTTCGACGGCACGCGGCCGCAGCCGAAACCCGGCCGGACCGGGCACGTTCGCGGGCGGCCACTGTTCCGACCCTTCGCCATCGGTCGTCAGGTAGCGGAATTCGATACTCTCCACGCCGTCGAGCAACACGGTATCGATCGGCTCGTTGTTGATCGTGCGGTCGAGCACGCGCCAGTGATAGCGGATCAGCTCGTCGTCCTCGATCCGGTAGGCGCTGCGTTGCAGCGTGCCTCGCGGCAGACCCGCCGGATTGGTCCAGCCGCCGTGAGTCACTTCCAGCGCGTACTCGGATCCAAAGCTCGACCGTATCGCAGGCTCATAGCCATCACCGAGCAATCCGCGGACCGGACGCGGTGCCGCCTGCATGAGATCCGAATCCAGGTACCGTATGGTGCGCTGAATGGCTTCCAGCCGAACCATGCGTTCACCGAGAAGGTCGGCGTTCGATAAGGTCTGCCCGAGCGCCATGTACGCCATGACGCTAAGCACACCGAAAACCGCCAGGGCGACGAGCACCTCGATCAGCGTAAAGCCATTGCGTCCCCGCATGCTCACTGCTCCTGACCCCCGTCGGGCTGCCCGGCATTCCAGGCGAGGTTGCTTTGCCCCGGAGCAACCGGCTCGCCGATAAACCCGGTCACCTGGCGAATGCGATCGTCGAAACCGGCGTACGAGACGCTGACATCGACTTTCAACAGGTTCTCCACGCCGGTCTCGGAAACGTTCGCGGTCCACGCCCAGCTCGTGTTCGCGTAATCCACTTCGCCGCTGCTTTCCCCGACCTCGGGAATGACGCCGGCGAGACGCATTTCGGCTATCTTGTTCTGGGCGATCCAGCTGGCGAATGTGCGATCGCGCATCGTGTTCGCCGTATCGATCATCTGGCCCATGCTGGCGGCAACGCCGGCCAGTGCAAGCGACACGATAACCAACGCAACCATCACTTCGATCAGCGTGAACCCGGTATTGCGCAGGTGCCGCGTCACATCAGATCCTCCGGCATCACGATTTCAAGTACTCCGGCCATGTCGCCTTGCACCGCGATGAGGCCATCATCGATGCGGCGCACGAAATGCACTTCGAACGGGGACATGTCGCCGCTCGAATAGATAAGGACATGCGGCGCGTAGCGCTCGATGCCGGGACGCTCTTCCTCCTCGGCCGACATCCTCGCGGGATCGCTTTTCAACGTCACGCGCCTGTCCTCGACGAACAGCTCGAGTTCGAGCTCTTCGGGCAGCTCCCGCAGACGCAGGGTATCGTCGCCGATGATCTCGCTCCATTGACCGGTAAGCGGGTCGAATTCGACGAAGCGGTAGGCGTCCTGCATGAATTCGAGCCCGAATTCGCGGCCCTGCAGCAAAGAATCGTCCCTGGCGACTTCGACGAGGGAGACGATGCGCTGTGCTTCGTCACGCAACTGGTTGTCGCCGCCTGCCAGCGTAATGGACAGGATCGCGATCGACATGACAATGCCGATGATCACGATCACGACGAGGATCTCGACCAGCGTAAATCCGCCGCTCCGTCCGTGCAGGCGCATGGTCGCCGGCCGGCCTTCGAAAGCCTTATTCGATATTCCAGTTTCCGATGTCGGCATCGATGCCTTCACCTCCAGGCCTGCCATCACGCCCGAGGGTGTAGATGTCGATCTCGCCATTGTTGCCCGGATTCAAATACTGGTAGGGATTACCCCAGGGGTCATTGGGCACGCGGTCGAGATAGCCGCCGGGTTTCCAGTTGGTGACCGAGGGATCGGCCGGCTTGGTGACGAGCGCTTCGAGGCCCTGTTCCGTCGTCGGGTACTGGAAGTTATCGAGACGATAAAACTTCATCGCGTTTTCGATGTTCGAGATCTCTGCCTTGGCCTTCGTTATCTGCGCATCGTCCACGCGCCCGATGACGTTCGGCGCGACGATTGCCGCGAGAATACCGATAATGATCACGACCACCATGATCTCGATCAGGGTAAAACCGCGCTGGCGCTGAAAACTGCGCCGCTGCCTTGTGTCTGTACTCACGGTATGCTCCAGAGGATTTCGCCGTATCGCGAAGGCCGGCGGGGCCGGCCGAAATTGACTCGCTATCTGTTGAAACGTCAGTATACCAAACATGGGGTTAAGCAAAGGCGAGGAAACACGCCTCGGCGCCTTGCCAATGCTCGCATGGCTGGTGCCCGGCATCCTCGTGCTGGGCGCCCTGATTTTGCTCCTGGCCGGCGACACGGGCCGCGAGTGGCTGCGCTTCGACCGCTCCGGCATTGCCGCCGGCGAGCTCTGGCGGCTGCTGACCGGCCACCTGGTCCATCTCGGCGTGTCCCATACCGTCCTCAACCTTGCAGGCCTCGTACTGGTCTGGTTTCTCGTCGGGCGGGCATACACCTGGAAACAGTGGCTCTGGATAATGGCGGGATCGATCGCCGCCATCGACCTCGGCTTGTGGTTCGGTGCGCCGTCGCTCGAATGGTACGTGGGGCTGTCCGGGCTGCTGCACGGCATGCTCGCGGCAGGCATCGTGGCGGGTCTGGCCGCACGCAGCGGCGAAGCGGCGATCCTCGCGGTCGTCGTCGCCGGGAAGCTCGCCTGGGAGCAGCTCGCCGGGCCGCTGCCCGGCTCGGAGGGAACCTCCGGCGGTGCCGTCATCGTGGATGCACACCTTTACGGGGTCATCGGCGGCGTGCTGGTCGCCGCGGCGCTGATTAGAGCAGGGCGCAGGGCGCCTATATAATGCCCCGCATCGACCGCAATGCGGCCGTGGCAACTATCAACAATGCATTAAAGGAACGATTATGAGCAGTCTCTTCAGCGCCGCGGCACTCGACGGTGAAATTGCACTCGTTACCGGAGCTTCCCGTGGCATTGGCGCCGCCATCGCAGCCGCGCTGGCCGGCGCAGGCGCTACCGTCATCGGCACGGCGACGAGCGAGAGCGGCGCGAAAGCAATCAGTGAAGCACTCGGCGAGCACGGCAGGGGCATCGTGCTCGATATTGCGGACGACGAATCGGTCGAAGCGGCGCTCAAGGATGTCCGGGGACAGGAAGGGGCGCCGACCATCCTCGTGAACAATGCAGGCATAACGCGGGACAACCTGCTCATGCGCATGAAGACCGACGAGTGGAACGACGTGATCACGACCAATCTCAGCGGCGTTTACCGTCTCTGCAAGGGATGCCTGCGCGGGATGATGAAAGCGAAGACGGGCCGCATCATCAACATCGCATCGGTCATCGGTGTAATGGGCAATGCCGGGCAGTCGAATTATGCAGCTGCGAAAGCGGGCGTCATCGGCTTCTCCAAGTCGCTCGCACGCGAGATTGGTTCGCGCAATATCACAGTAAACGTGGTCGCGCCTGGATTCATCGACACCGACATGACACGCGTGTTGCCTGACGATCAGCGCGACGCCATGCTCGACCAGGTACCGCTGGGCCGGCTCGGCGAGGGCGAGGATATCGCCAATGCGGTGCTGTTTCTGGCATCGGAGGCGGCTGCTTACGTAACCGGCGAAACGCTGCACGTGAACGGCGGCATGCTGATGGACTGAGTCCAGAGAAAATTCGGGCGCCAAGCGTATAGATTGCCACTATGGATTCACATACAATACCGGGCCACGGACAGGGAGCACCTTGTTAGATCAAGGACTTACCGCCGGTTCGGCGGGGTTGCCCGGCAATCGAGGGCGCGGCACACGGATCGCCCAGGAAAGGCATGAACGGCTCGGTGACACAGGATGCGTGCGCCGTGGCGAGATTTTGAATGAGTCTTCTCAGGAGAAGCTACCACTATGAGCAGTATTGAAGAACAAGTTAAGAGCATCGTTGCAGAGCAGCTCGGCGTCAAAGAAGACGAGGTAACGAACGATGCTTCATTTGTCGATGACCTCGGCGCTGACTCGCTCGACACGGTCGAATTGGTCATGGCCCTCGAGGAAGAATTCGAGACCGAGATCCCGGACGAGGAAGCCGAGAAGATCACAACGGTACAGCAAGCTATCGATTTTGTTACCGCTCGCTCCAGCGACAGTTGATCGATCGGGCGCGGCGACAGTCATTATCGTCGCCGCGCTTCTCTCACAGTTTCCTCTCTGGCGGTTCCGCCGAACTCACACGGTATTACATTGAGCAAACGTCGCGTTGTCATCACCGGAATGGGCATCGTCTCGCCGGTGGGCAGCCGGCTCGATGATGCCTGGCGCAATGTTTGTGAAGGCAACTCGGGCATCGGTCCAATCGAGGACTTCGATGCCAGCAGTTATCCCACGCGGATCGCCGGCAGTGTCAAAGACTTCGACATCGACCAGTACCTTACCCCCAAGGAACAGCGTAAGAACGACCCCTTCATTCACTATGGCGTTGCCGCCAGCGTCGATGCAATCAGGGATGCCGGCATCGAGATAAGCGAGGACAACGGTCATCGCATCGGCGTGGCGATGGGCTCGGGCATCGGCGGCATCAAGTTCATCGAAGACAATCACGACAAGCTGCTTGCCGGCGGCCAGCGCAAGGTATCGCCGTTTTTCATACCCGGCTCGATCATCAACATGACGTCCGGCCAGGTGAGTATCCTGCAGCACATCACCGGCCCCAATATCTCCATCGTCACCGCTTGCGCGACGTCGACGCACTGCATCGGTTTCGCGGGCCGCAGTATCGTCCACGGCGACGCCGACGTGATGCTGGCCGGCGGCTCCGAGTACGCGACAACCCCGCTGGCAATGGCCGGCTTTTGTTCCGCTCGCGCGATGTCCACGCGCAACGACAATCCTGCCGCTGCAAGCCGTCCCTGGGACGCCGATCGCGACGGTTTCGTACTGAGCAACGGTGCCGGTTGCGTGGTGCTCGAGGAACTCGAACATGCGAAGGCCCGTGGGGCGAACATCTACGCCGAACTCATCGGATTCGGTATGAGCGGGGACGCCTACCACATTACGCTGCCGCCCGCGGATGGCGAAGGTGCCCGCAAGTGCATGAGCGCCGCGATCCGCGACGCTGGTATCGATCCCGTCGATATCCAGTATCTGAACGCACACGGCACCTCGACGCCGGCCGGGGACATTGGCGAATCCGTCGGTATCCGCAGGACATTCGGCGACGCTGCCGACACGCTGATGGTGAGTTCGACGAAATCGACGACCGGGCACCTGCTGGGGGCCGCCGGTGTCGTCGAAGCGATATTCTCCATCCTCGCCATCAGGGATCAGGTAGTACCGCCGACAATCAACCTGGACAACCAGGACCCCGAATGCGATCTCGATTACGTCCCCAACGAGGCTCGCGACGCGAACATTACGACGGCAATTTCAAACTCGTTCGGTTTCGGCGGTACCAACGGCAGCCTGATCTTCCGAGCCTTCGACTGAGCTTGCCGCCGTGTACGGGCGGAATACGGACGATGATTTGCAGGTCTGCGCGCTGGCACAGCCGGTCAACCTGCTCGAACTGCACCGGCTTGCACCGCAGCGATACCCGTTTCTCCTGCAAAGCACCGTTACACGGCCGCCGCTCGGCCGCTACGATATCCTGTTCGCGTTCCCGGGGGAGTCGCTCGAACTTTCAGGAAACGGGCAATTACACGGCAGGCACACGCGCGGTTCGCCGGGCTTTCTCGCCGCGCTTGACGACTGGTGGCGACACGAACAACGGCATGGTCACGCGTCGCAATTGCCTTTCCGCGGCGGTTGGTTCGTTTACCTGGGCTATGAACTGGCCGCTGAAATAGAGCCCGTGCTGAACTTGCCTGCGGACGAGGCCCTACCGACCGCATTCGCGGTGCGGTGTCCGGCCGCTATCGTCCATGACCACGCCGACCGGCAAACCTGGCTGGTCGCCGAGGCGGGCGCGTTGATCGACACGGACGAGGTGATGAGCGACGTCCGGAACGCGGCCGGCAATGACCGCCCGACTGCGGAGCAGGCACCGGCCGGTACCACACGGGAAGAGGATGAGGATCGCTTTCTGCAAGCCGTAACGCGGGCGAAAGAGTACATCGCCGCCGGCGATATCTACCAGGCTAATCTGTCGCGCGGCTGGACGACGGACTTTGCGGGCGAATGCGATGCAGCGCAATTGTACGCCGCGCTGAGCAGCGCCAACCCGGCGCCGTTTGCCGGCCTTGCCCGCTGGCGAGACAGCGCGATCATCTCGTCTTCGCCAGAGCGCCTCCTGGAGATTCGTGACGGGGTCGCCTCGACGCGGCCCATCGCCGGAACCCGGCCGCGCGCGGCGGACCGCGACGATGACAACCGGCTGTCCGACGAGCTGTTCGCGAACCCCAAGGAGCGGGCAGAGCACATTATGCTGATCGATCTCGAACGCAACGATCTCGGCCGGGTTTGCCGGGCCGGTACGGTCGAGGTCGATGAGATGATGGCGCTGGAGAGTTATGCGCACGTGCACCATATCGTCTCCAATGTGAGGGGTCGCCTGAGGGATGGTATCGAGCCCGGTGAGGCCATCCGCGCCGTCTTTCCGGGCGGCACCATAACGGGCTGCCCGAAAGTCCGCTGCATGGAGATCATCAACGAGCTGGAAGGCGTCGCTCGCGGCGCTTACACGGGTTCGTTCGGTTACCTGAATCGCGACGGCAGTCTCGATCTCAATATCCTGATACGCACCATGGTCCTGCAGGGCCGGACACTCAGCCTGCGGGCCGGAGGCGGCATCGTGGCGGACTCGCAACCGCGCGCCGAACTGGCCGAGACACGTGCGAAAGCCGAGGGCATGCTCAGGTCGCTTGCGGTATGACGGAGTGGTTTCTGGATGGACGAGCTCGCGACACGCTCTCGGCAGACGATCGTGCCGTTCAGTATGGCGATGGGCTCTTCGAAACAATTGCGGTCCGCGACGGTGCGCCGCGGCTCTGGACCTACCATGTCGAACGGCTGCAAACCGGGGCGAGGCGCCTCGGCCTGGGGGTACCCACTGAAGGGTCGCTGCGTTCCTCGCTGCAGGCCGCACTGGACCAGGCACAGGTAGATAGGACCCGTTGCGTCGCGAAGATCATCCTGAGTGCAGGGCAGGGGCCGCGGGGCTATCGCCGTGCCGGCGACATGCCTGTGACCTTGCTCACGGGTCTCACGGATGCGCGGCGCCTGCCGGATTCCTGGTACCGTGACGGCATCGACCTGCGGCTCTGTAATACGCGCCTCGCGGCCCAACCGCAACTGGCTGGCATGAAGACACTGAACCGCCTCGAGCAGGTGCTCGCCCGCAACGAATGGAGCGACGATTCGGTATTCGAGGGCCTTACACTGGATACTGGCGGCCGCGTCATCTGCGGTACCATGAGCAACGTGTTTCTCATCTTCGGCCATGCGTTGGTAACACCAGCTATAACCCGTTGCGGCGTTTCCGGCGTCATGCGGCGCCACGTCCTCGCCCTGCTCGACAGGGCGGAAATCGACTGCCATGTTCGTGACGTCGACGTTGCCGAATTGTGGGCGGCTGACGGCGTGTTTATCACTAACAGCCAGGTCGGCATCCTGCCCGCAAGGCGCTGCGGCAAGCATACCTGGACACCCGGGGAGGCTTTCGGGCGGCTCGCGGCTCTACTCAGGGAGAGTGGCATCGTGGAGGGGCCGGCTTGAAACCATTCGCCAAGATACTCGGCATCGTGATCGTGGCAATGATCGTCATCAGCGCCGCGGCAATCTGGCACATGAACCGGTTTCTCGATAGTCCCGTGAACGTGCACGGGGAAGGCACGAGTTTCGAGATCGCGCCCGGCACGCCGTTCGCCACGGTCAGCCAGCGCCTCGCCGACGAGGAAATCATCGCTCATCCCGCGCTGCTGCGCGTTTACGCGCGCGTATCGGGCATAGCGGGTTCCGTGCACGCCGGCGAGTACTTCATCGAGCCCGGTACCACGACAGCCGGCCTGCTCGAGCAGTTCACGAGCGGCGACGTGCTCATGTACTCGTTCACCATCGTCGAGGGCTGGAACCAGTGGGATCTGCTGCGTGAACTGCAGGCGCATCCGCATATCGACGCGCAGATGAGCGAGGAAGACTGGTCTGCACTGCTCGACGAACTGGGCGCCGATACGCACCACCCCGAGGGTCTGTTCCTGCCCGAGACCTATCATTTCCCCCGCAACACCAGCGACCGCAAGCTGCTCAGACAGGCCTACTCGCTGATGCAAACGGTGCTGGATGAAGAGTGGCCGAAGCGTGACCCGGATGCCCCGGTCGCAACGCCTTACGAGGCGCTCATCCTTGCGTCGATTGTCGAGAAGGAGACCGCACTGGCAGACGAACGTCAGCGAATCGCCGGCGTGTTTGCAAGACGGCTCGATAAACGCATGCGGCTGCAGACCGATCCGACCGTGATCTACGGTATCGGGCCGGGTTTCAACGGCAATCTCACGCGACGGGACCTGCGGACCGATACGCCCTATAACACGTACACGCGTGGTGGACTGCCGCCGACGCCGATCGCGATGCCGGGTCGGGATGCGATTCGCGCCGCGCTGCACCCGGCGCCCGGCAAGGAACTCTACTTCGTCGCTACCGCCCTGGGCGACGGCAGCCACAAGTTTTCGGAGACGAAGGCCGAACACGATGCGGCCGTTGCCGAATACCTGAAGCGGCTGCGCAGCAATCGCAACAAGGGAATGTAGCGTGCAACGGGGAAAATTCATCACCGTCGAGGGCATCGAGGGGGTCGGCAAGTCCACGAACATCGACTTTCTCGCGGGCCTCATCGAGGCGCAGGGTCATGCGGTCATGAAAACGCGTGAGCCGGGCGGCACACCGATCGCTGAAGACATCCGGAGCATCCTCAAGGAACACGGCGACGAACTGCTGCCGGACGTTGCCGAACTCCTGCTCATGTTTGCGGCCCGCTCGATCAACGTGAACAACGCGATCCGCCCGGCACTTGAGACCGGCGGCTGGGTTATCAGCGATCGCTTTACCGATTCGACACGTGCCTACCAGGGCGGCGGCCGGGGGTTTCCGCGCGACAGTATCGAATGGCTCGCGACCTTCGTTCACGGCGACCTGCAGCCCGACCTGACGATCCTGTTGGATGCGCCGGTCGAAACGGCTCTGCAACGCGCGGGCAGGCGCGGGGAACCGGACCGCTTCGAGGTCGAGCAGGCGGACTTCTTCAATCGTGTACGGCAGGCCTACCTCGAGCTTGCGGCGGCCGAGCCGGGACGGTTCAGGGTCGTGGACTGTTCCCGCGAACTCGACACCGTGCAGGCGGCAATACGCGAAATTGCGGCCACGTTATTTACCGATAATTAACCTTAAATATATTAAATAAAATATTGGTTTTTATGGATATTAGTTGGCATAGCGAATTCGCCAAGGCGTGGCTCGATCGGGTACGACACGGCCGGATTCCGCACGCCGTGCTGCTGGCAGGTCCACGCGGTGTCGGCAAGCGGGCCGCCGCGGCCTGGATTGCCCGCGGACGCCTCGGCCAGGGCGAACAGCCCGCGCTGCCACAGTTTCCGTTCGAGCGGCCCGAACACGCGGACCTGCATTGGCTGGAGCCACCGGAAGACAAGCAGGGGATCCTCATCGACCAGGTTCGCGAACTGGTCGGCAATCTGCAGCTCACCAGCTACGAAGGGCGCGGCAAGGTGGCCGTGATCGAGCCGGCGAATACAATGACGAACAGCGCGGCCAACAGTCTTCTCAAGACGCTCGAGGAGCCACCCGGCGACGCATTGCTGATCCTGGTGGCGGACCGCAACGGGCGCCTGCCGGCGACCGTGTTCAGCCGCTGCCAGCGTATTGATTTCGCGCCGCCTGCCGAGAGCCAGGGACTGGCGTGGCTGGACCGGCTGCAGCCCGGCGCCCGCTGGGCGGAGGCGCTGCGGGTCGCCGGTAACGCGCCGCTCGCGGCAATTGGTGCGCTCGATAGCCTGGATACGCTCGCGACCATGAGCCGCGAACTCACAGGGGTCGGGGCGGGCCAACTGTCCCCGATCGAGGTTGCGGAACGCTGGAGCAAGCTCGAGGCCGGTTTTGTCCTCGACTGGCTGGCGCGACAGCTGCGGCAGGGCGCGCTCGCGCTCGCCGGCGGCCGTGATCGGGCGCCCGGGCTGGCAATTGACGATTCTGTGCTGAAGCGCATGGACAGGCGAAACCTGTTTTGTTATCTAGACAGGATCAACCGGCTGCGGGGCCAGCCAAAAGGGTCGTACAACGTCCAGCTGACGCTGGAATCACTGTTGATTGACTGGGCAGAGGGCCTCGCTGACGCCGGATCGGACACGGACTTGGGTAGTATTCGGCTGATGCCGGCCCAGAGGTAGAGAAATGAGCAAACCGGGACTGCTGACACTGACGATCAAGGACAAGAGCGCGCTGTACCTGGCGTACATGCCGTACGTGATCAACGGCGGTTTGTTCATTCCCACCAACAGTTCCTATCGCCTGGGCGACGAGGTCTTCATGCTGCTGAACCTGATGGGCGAGGACGAAAAAATCCCCGTGGCGGGCACCGTGATCTGGATGACGCCGAAAGGCGCGCAGGGTAAGCGTACGGCCGGGATCGGGGTGCAGTTCAGCGACCAGGACCAGGGCAACACGCAGAAAAAGATCGAAACCTATCTCGCCGGCGCCCTCGGCGGCGACAAACCCACGCACACCATGTAACGACGGGCTCACCTGTAGGAGCGGTTCTCGAACCGCGATCGCGCGCCCAGGCGCGCTCCTGCAAGAACTGAATCAGCCCTGTTCCTTGTTGATGCCGCCGCGCAGCACGTAGGCCTGGAACCCGCGTTCGCTCAGGATGTAGGCGCCCGCTGAGCTGCGCCGGCCGGTATCACAGCAAACGACGTATTTCTTGCTCTGGTCGAGCGTATTGAGCTTGAGCCGGATAAAGTACAGGGGAATGTTGACGGCGCTGTCGAGGTGCTGATTTTCGAACTCGCTCGGCAGACGCACATCGAGCCACTGCCCGCCGCCCTGGATGACCTGCTGGGCCTCGTCGAAATCCACCCAGTCCAGCATCGGCTCATTGAGCAACTTCTTGAAATCTTCCTTGCCGAGGCGCATGACGCCGCCGTCGGTGAGCATTGTCACCGTCGCGTTGCGCTTGGCGTCGGAGATCAGCGCTTCTTCGCCGAACGTGTCGCCAACCCGCAGTTCGGCGAGCTTGATGCCATCCTTGGATAGCGGCGTCTCGCGGGTAACGAGCGCGCTGCCGCGCGTGAGGACGTAGAAATAATCGCCCTCGGCTCCCTGCTTGAGGATGACGTCGCCGGCCTTGTAATTGATCTGCTGCATACGCATGAAGATCGCCTGGATGTTCGCCGGCGGAATCTTGTGAAACGCCTTGGTCTGCAGCAGCATCGTCATCCAGTCTTCGCTGCCGTTATCGTCTTCGCCCGCGAGTTCGGAGACTTCGTAAGTACCGGTCTGGTCCCAGGTCAGCATGACATCCAGCAGATCGCTGTCGATCGAAATGAACTGCACCCGGTCGCGAGCCTTCGCCGACATGCGCCGCGGGAAGATCGGGGAGACGGGATTGCGGGCCGAATCGCTGCCGCCGCTTATGGTCTCGACCGTCTTGCCCTGTTCCTGGAGTTCCAGGACGCCGGAGACGATGTATATCGTGCGCTTCTCGGTATCGCCTTCCTTGAACAACACCTGGCCCGGGGACAATTCACGCACCTGCACCTTGCGGGCGAGCGCCGCGAGGTTGTCCCGCTTGAGGCCATCAAGCGGCGAGAATTGCTGCAGTAGCGCGGTGCTTACCGGCTCGTTTGTCATTCGATGTCCTGTTGCCGTGCGGCGTCGTTACAATCGTCCAGACGCCGGTATTCTACCTTCTATTCAATGACTTCCGATACACCCGGCTGCACGCAGCGTGAAGCGGCGCACAGTTTGCGGAGACCCCGGCTGAAAAGTGTGATCAGATTTTCGAAAAGCCTTCGTGCGGTGTGAACCGCTCCCCATAGCGTTGTGTGAATTCGTTCAAACGGGCTACGACGTCGTCGACCCCACGTTCCCGCGCATAATTGATCGGGCCGCCGCGGAACGGCGCAAAGCCGGTGCCGAAGATCACGCCGGCGTCCAGCAGGTCATCATCGGCGACCACGCCGTCATGCAGGCAGGCGACCGCTTCGTTGACCATGGGCAATATCAGCCTGTCCTGGATGTCATCTCCTGAGCCGCTGCCGTCGGCGGCGGGCTTGACGGCCTTGCCGTTCTCCCAGCGGTAGAAGCCCTGGCCGCTCTTGCGTCCCAACTGGCCGGATTCGACCATGTCGGCCAGTTTTTGCGGCACCGGCCGGTTCATCGCCGACCCCAGTACCTTGGAGACGTGCAGGGCGACGTCGATACCCACGCTGTCAACAAGCTCAACGGGTCCCATCGGCATGCCGAATGCTTCGGCCGCGCGGTCGATCTCGACGAGCGGCACCCCGGATTCGGCCAGTTCCATTGCCTCGGCCATGTAAGGCGCGAGTATGCGATTGACAACGAAGCCCGGCGAGCTCATGCACTCGAGCGGCAACTTGCCGATGCCCTTGACGAAACTGAAACCGATGTCGAGGGCTTCCTGTTCGGTGTCCTCGCAGCGAATGACCTCGACGAGCGGCAACTGCGCAACCGGGTTGAAAAAGTGCAGCCCGATGAAACGCTTCGGCGCTTCGAGGCCGACGCGCAGGTCCTCGAGACGAATGCTCGACGTGTTCGTGGCGAGCAGTGCCCCGGCTGGCATCTTTTCCTGCAACGCCTCGTACAGGGCCTGCTTGGCCTCGAGATTCTCGAATATCGCTTCGATGACCAGGTCGGCCCTGGCCGCGCCGGCACCCTCGACGTCCGATTGCAGCCGCTCCGTCGCGGCCGCACGATCCGCATCGTTACGGATGCGCTTTCCGAACAACTTCGTCGCCCGCTCCATGGCGGGGTCGATGTACTTTTGTTCACGATCCTGCAGCGTCACGGTGTGGCCACGAAGCGCGCACCACGCGGCAATGTCGCCACCCATGACGCCCGCACCGACAACATGAACGTGCGAAACTTTGCTCGCGGACTTGTTGCCCTGGCTTTTGAGCTTGTTCTGCAGGAAGAAGACCCGCACGAGATTGCGCGAGGTGCTCGTGCACATCAGCTCGGCGATCGACCGCGCCTCGGCCTCGTAGCCCGTGCGTGTCGACGCGCCGTGGCGGGACCAGAGTTCGATAATCGCGTAGGGCGCGGGATAATGTTCCTTGCGCGCCTTTCCGGCAACCTGCTTGATAAGCACGTTGCGGATGAACGGCCTGGCGATGGACAGGTTCAGGAGCCGTTCGACGAGCGGCGCTTGCTGTTTCGGCGGCCGGGACGCAATCAGCGCCCGCGCTGCATCGCGCCAGCCATCCGCATCGGTGATCCTGTCGACGAGACCAATCTTGCGTCCCTTGCTGACGGCGATGGGCTTGCCCGTCAGCATCAACTGCATGGCAGGGCGGACGCCCGCAATCCGGACTGCGCGAACCGTGCCGCCGAATCCCGGATGGATGCCGAGCTGAACCTCGGGCAGGCCGAGAATGCGCTTGTCGGTCTCCAGCGCAACCCGGTAGTCGCAGGCCATCGCCAGCTCGAGCCCGCCACCCAGCGCGAAGCCGTTGATGACCGCCACCGTGGGACAGGGCAGGGCCTCCAGCTGATCCAGGACCTTCTGCCCAAGCCGAATCAAATCGTAGGCCTGCTCCGGGTTCTCGATCTTCGTGAACTCGTTGATATCCGCGCCCATCACGAAGCCGTTGCGCTTGCCCGAATGGATCACGACGCCTTTCGGCGGCTGTTCTGCCATCGGCTCGATGAGCTGGTGAAGCTCTTCCAACACCTCCCCGGAAAGAACGTTGGCACCGCCATCGGCCTTGTCGATACACAGCCAGACGATACCGTCGTCGCCGGTCTCCGATTTCCAGTGTTTCAGCGTCATGATGTCTTGTTCACCTCGAAGTCGCAGATGAGGGGCAGGTGATCCGAGAGCCTCACGTCGGGAATCTCGAAGCTGTTTACGGTAATGCCGTCCTGGTACAGCACGAAGTCGAGTTCCTTGCGCGGCGAGCGGCTCGGGTAGGTGGGCAGTCCCTCGACGTTGGCAGATTTTAGCCCTGCCGCCCGCATGAACAGGTAGATCTCGTTTTCGCCCCAGAACGTATTGAAGTCACCGGCAACGATTACCGGTTTCTCGGTGACCTCGATCAGGTCGTGCAGGCGCCGCAGCTGCAGATGCCGGTGGCGGTACTTCAGCGACAGGTGCACGAGGAATACCGCGAATTCCTCCATCTCGAGCTCGATGATCAGTCGCTTGATGCCCGTGTCGAAATAGTGAAATTTCTCGCCGTGGACACGTTGCGCCGCCATGAAAGCGTTACCCTGCTTGCGCACGATAGGCAGCACCTGGTTGATCGACCTGGAACCGTACTTGGTCTCATAGGACGTGTTCATGCACAGGTCACCAGCCAGCTTCTCGGCCTGGTTCACCATGCGGCTGCGGATCGAACCCGTGTCGACTTCGATGAGTCCCACGATGTCGGGATCGACGTCCTTGATAAATCGTGTGATCTCCGGGAGGACGCTCTGGTTGCCGAGCACGTAGCCGGCGCCAGGCAGTGGCATGTGCATGCTCGCACCGCCGCCGACAGCGTACCGTATATTGTAGAGAAGGAGTCGCATGCGCGTCGCTACGATACCGAAACGCCGCGGGCATGGAAACAGAATCCTGCAGACGTGATCGCGGTCTCACGATACGGGTTCGAATTGGCTAGAATCGTCACTATCGTCGCACTAACGGAGGCAATCGTGTCCGAAAGCAATCCCATCCGGGTGTTCGTAACCCATGCATTCCACGAAACGGATGACTACCTGCGGGTGTTCGAGTTTCTCGAAAGCGTCGATCGCTTCTTTTACCTCAATGTCAGCAAGCCCGACAACGTACCGGAATCGGGGGGCATCGAGGCCATCAAGGAAGAACTCATCGCCCAGATCAAGAATTCGGAAGCCGTCATTGTATTGCCGAGCCTCTACGAGGACAAAGAAAGCCTGGCCCGTTTCCTGATGGATGCCGCGGACGCAAACCTGAAACCGATGATCGCCATCCGGCCCTTCGGCGGCCTGCTGGAAACCCCACAGGCGGTGGTCGAGCGGGTCAAAGAGCATATCGAGTGGAATGACCGGGAAATCGTCGACGCCCTGAAACGGCAGGCCCGCGGGGAAGACACAGCCCGGTGGGAAACCATCGACTTCCCGGGCTGGGATGCACATGGTGAAAAAACCGAATAAACAAACATTTATGATATATTTTTAAGGTCTCTTCACATGGTCGCCATCATCGCACACCGCGGCGCCTCCGGCTACCTGCCGGAACACACCTTGCCGGCGAAGGCCCTGGCCTATGCGATGGGCGCCGATTATCTCGAACAGGACGTCGTTGCGACACGCGACGACCAGCTCATTGTTTTGCATGACATCCATCTCGACCGCGTAACGGACGTCGCGGCCCGGTTTCCGGCGCGGACACGCGATGATGGCCGCTACTATGTTCGTGATTTCGACCTCGCCGAGATACGCACCCTCAATGTCACGGAACGCCTGGACGATAGCGGGGTGCCCGTATACCCGAACCGATTTCCGCCCCACAGCGGCCGATTTGGCGTGCATACGCTGGCCGAGGAGCTCGAGTTTGTCACAGGCCTCAACCGTGCTACGGGTGGGAGCGCCGGCATCTACCCGGAGATCAAGCGCCCCGCCTGGCACCGCGAGCAGGGAATCGACCTGGCTCCTGCGATGCTCGAGGTGCTGGCTGCACACGGTTACCAGGGGCCCGACGACCCGGTATTCGTGCAGTGTTTCGATGCGGACGAGGTCGTGCGGCTGCGCGAAGAACTCGGCTGCAGGATGCGGCTGGTGCAGCTCATCGGTGACAACAGCTGGGGAGAGGCTGCGACGGACTACGATGCACTGTGCAGCGACACCGGTCTGGCCGACCTCGCCCGGACCGCGGACGCGATCGGCCCATGGGTCAACAAGCTCTACACGCCCGGCGCGCGGGGCAACCCGCCGCGCTCCTCCGGGCTCACCGAGCGCGCCCATAAAGCCGGGCTGCTCGTGCATCCCTACACCTTCAGGGCTGACGACCTGGCGCCGGGATTCGCAAGTTTCGAGGACATGGTGCGGTATTTCTGCACACAACTCGGTGTCGACGGCCTTTTTACGGATTTCCCCGACCGGATCCGCGGGCTCAACTCCCCGTGAAGAAAAAAGAGCAACAATCGGCTCGATCCGGCGAAGGATAATCCTCGTATCTCTCTCTAACAGCCAATGCAGCCATGCTGCAGGTTCCAGTCACTGGTCAAAAATTGGATTTCGAATGAAGCTTGATTCCCTTAGGCACGGGACGATGCGGGCCTGGCTCGCCGCATTGGTCGTGGCGCAACTCACATTACTGCCCTGGACGCAGGTTGCGGCGTCCGAGACCTTCGACCCCGGGCAATACGCGGGCAAGGTCGTGGTGCTCGATTTCTGGGCATCATGGTGTGTACCGTGCCGACGGTCGTTCCCGTGGCTCAACGCTATGCACAGCAAATACGCGGAGCAGGGCCTCGTCATCGTCGGCGTGAACCTGGACATGGAGCGGGACGACGCAGCGAGATTTCTCGAGGAATACCCGGCCGAGTTCACCATCGTCTACGACGAGAATAAGGAGCTCGCCCGGCAGTACGGTGTCGTCGCGATGCCGAGTTCTTACGTGATCGGCCGCGATGGACAGATCGCGGCGCGACACATGGGTTTCAAGGTAAAACAGCAGGGCGAATACGAAGCGCTGATCGTCGGGGCGCTGCAGGCATCGGGGACAGACCATGAATAGACCACGGATTGCGGTTTTCGGGATCGCTGCAGTGCTTGCGCTGACGAGCGGATGCTCGTCCATGGGCGTCGAGCCCTGGGAGCGCGACATCCTTGCGCGGGAGGAGATGCAGCTCACGACGGACCCCGTAGAAGCCGCCATCGACGATCACATCTATTTCAGCAAGGAAGCCTCCAGCGGCGGCCGCGGCTTTGGCGGCGGCGGTTGCGGCTGTAACTGAGGATACCGGCATGACGGACAATAGAAAATCGGTATCGGCCACGCTCGCAGCCGCCACCTGCAGCCTGCTGGGCTCCGCGCCGACGGCCCCGGTGCAGGCCCGGGAAGAACCGAACTGGGATTTCAACACCGCCTTGTTGTATTACGGCGAGGACAACGACCGGGTCCAGGATCTGAGCCTGAATATCCTCGGCAAGCGCTACTTTGTCGACGATCGCGCCCTGACGCTCGGCCTGACGGTGGACACACTGACGGGCGCGACGCCCAATGGCGCCATTCGGCAGGGCGTGCCGCAGACCTTCACACGCCCATCGGGCAGCTCCGCCTACACGATCCCGGCCAATGAATTGCCGCTGGACGATACCTTCAAGGATACGCGCGTCGCGCTTTCCGCTGCCTGGGAGCAGCCGATTGGCCGCCTGTGGAACACGAGCGTCGGATTCAGCGGTTCGTTCGAGTATGACTACACTCACCTCGGCCTCAACGGCAGCCTGTCCCGGGACTTCAACCAGCGCAATACGACGGTCTCCGCGGGACTTGCCATCGCCCGGGACGAATGGGATCCGGTCGGCGGCACGCCGATTCCATTCGCGCCCATGCTCGATGTGGGCGACACCGGTAACAAGACGGGCACAGAGACCAAGGACGTCGTCGACGCCGTGCTCGGCGTGACGCAGGTCATTTCCCGCAACCTGCTCGTGCAGGTGAACTATTCGCTCAGCAATTCGAGCGGCTACCTGACGGATCCATACAAGATCCTGAGTCTCGTCGACGGCGCGAGCGGCGATACGATCACCCGCTTGCCGGCTCCCGGCGCCGAGGGGCCGTCGCACGAATTCCGCTTCGAAAGACGCCCCGACGACCGAACGAAACACAGCCTTTACACGCAGGCCAAGTACTACATGGGCGGCAAGGTGCTGGATGCTTCCTACCGCTACATGACCGACGACTGGGAAATCGATTCGCATACGCTCGACCTGCGGCTGCGCTGGCCACTTGGCGAGCGCAGCTATTTCGAGCCCCACCTGCGTTTCTATACGCAGTCGGAAGCCGATTTCTACACGATCAGCCTCGTCGACGGCGTCGAGCTGCCGGCCTACGCCTCGGCGGACTACCGCCTCGGCAATTTCGACGCGATCACGGCCGGTCTCAAGTACGGTTGGAAGACTCGCAGCGGCAAGGAAATGAGTGTCCGCGCCGAACTTTACCGGCAGAGCGGCACGATTCCCGGTGGTTTGCTCGTCGGTAACCAGGTCGGGCGCGAGACCTACCCGGACCTGGACGCCATCATCCTGCAGTTCAGTTATCAGTTCGGGTGGTAGCCGTATTGGCCGGGCAGAAGCCGGGTCGCACGGTTCTGGTCGAGAGCGGGCAGGACTGCCTCATCGGCCGTTTCGATGCCATGGCCAGCCCCTGCGAGATACTGATCGAGTCGGTTGACCTCGAAATGGCCGAGCGCCTGGCGCGGATCGCGGCCGATGAGGCCTGGCGCATCGAAGACAAGTTCAGCCGCTACCTTCCCGGGAATGTCGTGGGGCGCATCAATGCATCTCGGGGAAGCGCGGTAACGGTCGACGACGAGACGGCGTCGCTGCTCGACTTCGCGGACACGCTTCACTCGTTGAGCAACGGTCGCTTCGACATCACCTCCGGCGTGCTTCGCGAGGTGTGGACCTTCGATGGCGGCGACAGGCTTGCGGAGCCGCAAGCGGTCAAAGACGTGTTACAGCGGGTCGGCTGGGAGAAGGTCTCGTGGCAGCGGCCCGTCTTCAGGCTGCAGGCGGGGATGCAGATCGACCTGGGCGGGATCGGCAAGGAATACGCCGTGGACCGGGTGGCGGGCAAGCTGCGGGAGGCCGCGGCCTGCAGTTCGGTAGTGAATTTCGGCGGCGACCTCGCGGTTACGCGTGCACCGCGGGAGCGGCAGGCATGGCGAGTGGGTATCGAGCCGGTGCCGGCCGCGGACAAGCGCCATAGCCAAACGGTACTGGAGATTGCGACCGGCGCGCTTGCGACGAGCGGTGACTCGCGCCGGTTTCTACTGAAAGACGGTGTGCGCTACAGCCACATCCTGGACCCGAGGAGCGGCTGGCCGGTCGAGGGCGCACCGCGGTCCGTTACCGTGGCCGCGGACACCTGCACACAGGCCGGCATGCTCAGTACGCTGGCGATGCTGGAAGCTGATAATGCCGAGGCATTCCTCGACGCCGAGGGCGTGAAATACTGGTGCAGGCGATAGTACATTTCTACCTGAAGAAAAAGCGATAAAATACTGTTTTTAAAGTAATTATATTGCTGCTTTGACGTCACATTTGGCCGAGACAGGAAGGCCTTGGCGCGCTTCACGCCTGTACATACTGAGAACTCCGTCCTTTTCTAATTTCGGAAAGCGAATGATCATAGGCCGATGTTTGTCGAACTTCCGCAGAACCTGATCCTCATGACCGTGGGCGCCTTCCTGCTCGGGTGGGTTCTGGCATCGATAAGTTCGCGCATGGGATCGCTGACTCGCACCAGGAAGCGCGATCCGCGAGACGACCGCATCCGGTCACTCGAAGCCGAACTGCGAATCGCCCAGAACGAGGTGGGGCAGCTCAGGGAAAGCGCCGAGCAACTGGAGAAAGACCTGGAAGCAGCCAATATCGATATCCAGAAGCGGGACAAGGTCATCAGCCATCAACAACGTCGTGTCGAGGAACTCAAGCGAGACCTCAGGGATTCGGTGATGAAGACGCGCGAACTGCGGGCGGAGTTATCGGAGCGCGCAGAAGAAAGCGTTCGTTCCGAGGTGAAGCTTCGCGAAGTGGAAACCGAGCTCTCGGTCGCGCAGGCATCGACCGACATGATTGCAACGGGCGTGCTCGACTATTCACTCGCCCCCGATGCCGATGATGACGACGACCTGAAGGCAGCCAGAGCCACCAAGAGCGCACCCTGAACGGGCTTACTGGTCTCTCGAGGGAGGGGCCGCGATCACCGCTACGGCGAAACTCGTACGCCGCCACGAAAAAAATACCACGAAGAAGTACGCCTGCATCATCAGCGAGGCGATCCATTCGATGCTGTTTTCCAGTGCGTCGGCGGTTTCGTGGGGCAAGACCGATTTCTGCACGAGATTCAGAATGCCCAGCACAAACGGCATGAGGCACAGGACGAGCATGATCATCGCCATCCGCCTCAGAGCGCGGTCGCCAAGACCCTTGCTGACGCCCCGGAACGACACGGCCAGGAACAGCTGCGCAAGGACGGTACCCAGGAAATAGAAATAGATGCCAAATCGGCGCATGAACTCGTAAAACGGCTCCGTGGTGCCCAGGAACGTGACATAGACAATCAGGGCAAGCGCACCGATCCCGCCGCTGACGAATATCGACCAGACGGCGTGACTGTGCCAGCCGGGATCCAGGGCTTTCAGCCACTTGACGGAGAAATACCAGAAGACCGGGAGCGCCACCGCCATGGCCATTTCAACGGCCTTGAACAGGAAGCTCGCGGGCGGGTAGCGGCCCGTGCCGCTGATTGACGTGCAGCCGTCCACGTAAGGGATACAGAGCTGCAGGTAGCCGTAGTCGACCGCGATCAGGTAGGCGGTGTGGACGCCGATGAGCGGCGCCAGGCCGATAAAAAGTGGCAGCCACCGTATGAGCATGGGACAAGCATAACGGATGGCGCTAGAATGTTCGCCGGCCATCTCCGTATAACGCCAAGAACAAAGGGGACCCTATGACGATCGCTCCCGGACGGCTGACGTGCTGAAGCTGAGTCTTATTGGAGCGGTACTCGTCGCGATAACGGTCGTGATCCATGCATTGGGTACGACGTACCTGGTGCGCTATCTGGCCAGACGATTTCTCGACGATCGCGGCCAGTGGGGGTCGCGGAACACTTTGGTCGCGCTGAGCCAAACGGCGGTAATGCTCGTAGCGCTGCATGCGCTCGAGATCATGATATGGGCGGGCGTCTACAAGACACTTGTCCCGGTCGGCGAACTCGCCGATTTCGAAATGGCCGTCTACTTCTCTTTCGTTACGTTTACGACGCTGGGCTACGGCGACATCACCCTGAGCGAGGGTTGGCGACTGCTCAGCGGCATACAGGCGCTGAACGGCATCCTGCTGGTCGGCTGGTCCACGGCGCTGATGTTCGCCGTCGTGCAGAAATCATGGCAAGGCTTCGCTCAAAATAATCTCGAAGCCGACTCACAGCAATCAAACCCCGGGAGGCGCTGATGACTAGCGCAGACAGTTCGAAGGTCGACCAGAAATTTCTTGCCAACGCGAGGGCGTCGTTCCTGCAAATCGGCGCGTTACTCGTGCTGCTGTTATGGTGCTTCAATATCGTCAAGCCGTTCCTCGGCATAGTCATATGGGCGGTCATCATTTCCGTGGCCGTCTACCCGCTGCACGTATCGCTTACAGCCCGACTCGGCGGCCGCGAAAAGACCTCGGCGGTGATCTTCGTCCTCATCGGCCTTGCGATTATCCTGGTGCCGACGTGGATCCTCGGCGAATCCACGTTCGGCGGGCTCAAGACGCTGGGCCAGGATCTCCGCGCCGGCACGCTGACCGTGCCTCCGCCGAACCCCGGCGTCGCGGACTGGCCGGTCATCGGCGAGAAGACCTATGAAATATGGTCGGCCGCGGCAGCAAACCTGGAGGCCACGGCCATGGAGTACGCGGAACAGCTGCGTGCCCTGGGACAGCGGGTGTTCAGTTTCGGGACGGGTACGCTCATCGGTGTCCTGCAGTTCGTCGTATCAACGATTATCGCCGGGGCACTGCTGATGCAGGCAAGAGGTGGCTACGAGGTTTCCCGCAAGATCATTACGGGCCTGGTGGGTACCGCTAACGGCGACCGCTTCACCGACATGTCGATCTTGACCATCCGCAGCGTCGTGAAGGGCGTCCTGGGCGTCGCGGTGATCCAGGCGCTGGCAGCGGCCGTAGGGCTGCTGGTGGCCGGTATTCCCATGGCCGGCATCTGGGCCGGCGCCGTGCTCGTCGTCGCGATCATCCAGCTGCCGCCAATCCTGGTCCTGGGTCCGATCGCCTTCTGGTATTTCTCTGTTGCAGACCCGGTTCCCGCGACGGTCTTCCTGGTTTATTCGCTCCTGGTCAGTTTTCTCGACGGGATCCTGAAGCCGATGTTACTCGGCCGTGGCCTCGACACGCCCATGCTGGTGATCCTGATCGGTGCCATCGGCGGCGCGATCATGTCGGGCATCGTCGGGCTGTTCATCGGTGCGGTGGTCCTGGCGCTCGGCTACGAACTACTGGTCGCATGGATGGCGCCGGATGCACCCGAGCCCACGCCGGAAACGAGCTAGGATGCCGGCACGCAGCCGAATCGCGCTGCTCCCGGCTCTCTTTGCTGCCTTGCTGACGGCATGCGCGCCGGTCGGCCCGGACTTCGTACGGCCGGAGGTGCCGGTCAACCCCGACTGGCTCGATGCCGAACTGGACGCTTTCGAAACGGACGCTGCGCAGCTCGAGGCATGGTGGCGTGTGCTCGAAGACCCGGTACTCGATGAACTGGTCGCGACCGCACGCCGCGAAAACAACACGCTCGAGATCGCCGGTCTCCGTGTCCTCGAGTCACAGGCAAGACTGAACATAGCCGTCGGCTCGAAGTATCCGCAGCAGCAGGTCCTGGCGGGCAATGCCGCGGCAATCGGCGTCAGCGAAACAACGCCCAACACCGGGACAACAGATACGAATTTCACCGAGTTCAACCTCGGCGCCAGCGTTGTCTGGGAGATCGACTTCTGGGGACGGTTCCGGCGCGGAATCGAGGCGGCGGATGCCGGCCTGCTGGCTTCGATCGCAAGCTACGACGAAGCACTGGTCCTGCTGACCGCGCAGGTTGCCGACGTCTACGCGCTGATTCGCGCAACCGAGGAGCAGCTCCGCCTGGCAAAAGAGAGTTATGCGATCCAGGAGCGGAGCTACGAAATCACCGAGGTGCTGTATCGCAACGGCTCGAGCTCGGAACTGGATGCGTTGCAGGCGAAGACGCAGTTGCTCGGCACGGCGGCCGTCATCCCTGACCTCGAGACGACGCTGCAGCAGCTGAAAAACGCGCTTGCCGTGCTGCTCGGGCGCAATCCCGGACACGTCGACGACATTCTGAAGGGTGAGGGCACGCTGCCGGAGATTCCCGATACGGTTGCCGTGGGCATCCCCGCCAATCTCCTGCGGCAGCGGCCGGACGTGCGTCGCGCGGAGCTGCAGGCACTGGCCCAGAATGCCCTGGTCGGCGTTGCGCAGGCGGATCTTTACCCGAGCTTCACCCTGGCGGGGCAACTCGGGGTCTCAACGTCCGAGGGCAGTTCGTCCACGAGTTCCGGGGAGAGCGGAGTAGAACGACTTTTCAGTTCGGACAGCATCGGATACTCGATTGGCCCGGCGTTCGTATGGCCTTTTTTCAATTACGGCCGCATCCGCAACAACGTAAGGGTCGAGGATGCTCGCCTGCAGCAGGCATTGATCGCATACCGGGAAACCGTCATCCAGGCTTCGCGCGAAGTGGAAGACGCAATCGCGGCACTGGCCGGCGCGAGAAAGCAGGCTCTCATCCTGGCCGAAGGCGTGCGCACCGCACAGCGATCCGCCGAACTGTCGCTGCTGAGGTACCAGGAAGGCTTTGCGGATTACCAGCGAGTCCTGCAGGCGCAGCAGGCATTGTTCGGACAGCAGCAACGATATGCGACAAACCGGGGCAACGTGGTGCGCAGTTTCGTGGCTCTGTACCGCGGATTGGGAGGCGGGTGGCAGTTGACCGGGCTGACCGACTACATCGACGAGGCTACGCGGGAGCAGATGAAGGAGCGCACCAACTGGGGCGATGTGCTCGACAACCCTCCGGCGCGACAATAAGAGAAACAGATGACCGACGAAACCAGCAACGAAAGTAGCGAACAATCGGAAGACGCGACCGCAAAGCCGCCGATGGACCCGGTGCGCAAATGGACACTCATCATCCTCGCACTGTGTGGCGTGCTGATGATCTATTACATCGTCGCTGACCGCGTCACGCCGTACACGACGCAGGCTCGCGTCAACGCGCTCGTCGTTCCCATTGCGCCTGAAGTCTCCGGAACGGTCACCGACGTAGCGGTGGAAAGCAACCAGTTTGTCGAAGCGGGCGATTTGCTATTGCAGATCGACCGCGAACGCTACGAACTGGCGGTCGAAACGGCCCAGGCCAATCTGCAATCGGCCCGCCAGGCTACGGGCGCATCGACCGCAAACATTGATGCGGCACAGGCACAGGTCGTGTCGGCGCAAGCGAACCTGCAACGTGCCGAGCAGGATGTGGTGCGTCTGCGGCGCATCAAGCAGGAGGACCCGGGCGCGATCTCGGACCGCCGTGTCGAGATGGCGGAAGCGTCCTACACGGCTGCCAGGGCCTCTGTACAGGCGGCCGAAGCGAACCTCGAACGCGCCCGCCAGGATCTCGGCGAAACGGGCGAACAGAATTTCCGGATCCTGCAGGCCCAGGCCAGCCTCGAGCAGGCGCAGCTCGACTTGTTACGCACCTCCGTGGCGGCGCCGGTTGACGGCGTCGTTACCGACGTGCGCGTGGATCGTGGCAACTTCGCGCAGGCCGGCGCGCCGCTGATGACCTTCCTCGCGTCGCAGGACATCTGGGTGCAGGCCGACTTTACCGAGAACAACCTCGGCAACATCAAGCCGGGCGACGAAGTGGACATCGTCTTCGACGCGCTGCCGGGCAAAGTCGTCGATGGCACGATCCGGACCACGGGTTTCGGCGTCAAGGTAGACTCGGCGCCGCTCGGCAGCCTGCCAACCATATCCAATGACCGCCAGTGGCTGCGCGACTCGCAACGTTTTTCAGTGCTGGTGGATTTTGAACTACCCGGTGCGGAGGACCGGCAGGGAATACGCGTGGGCGCCCAGGCATCCGTCGTCGTTTATACAGGCAACGGCTTCCTGTTCAATTCGATCGCCTGGCTGAAGATGCACCTGCTCAGTATCCTGACCTACATCCGCTGACGCCCGGTATGGAGATCGCGCACGTTCGAATCTTGCGGCTGGCGGCGGGTACCGGGCTGTCGCTGTGGGTATCGCAGGCGGTCGGCTGGGATCTCTCGTTCATCGCGCCCGTGATTACTCTGTTCATACTCGCGTTGCCGCTACCCGCGCTGAAACTCAAGCAGGGCATCCTGATTCTCGCGGCGATGACGCTGTCAATGTATTCGAGCCTGCTGCTGCTGCCCTGGCTCCTCGATTACCAACTGGTCGGCCTGCTGCTGCTGGTGCTTGCGCTGTACTGGAGTTTTTACTTCACCGCCAAGGGCGGCTCGCCGGTGCTCGGTACGTTTATTACGATGGGTATCGCGCTCAGCACGGCGGTCGGATCCGTGAGCGTGGACGCAACCCTGATGCTGATACGCGGCCTGCTAATGAACGCCGTTATCGGCATCCTGTTTGTCTGGATCGCTCATGCGCTTTTGCCCGACTCGATGGCCGGAGGATTCCCGGCGCCGGACAAACCGCAGGATGGTGCGCGGCCGGACCTCGCAGATGCGCGCTGGAGCGCGTTTCGATCGCTGGTCATCGTCTTTCCCATCGCATTCTGGTTCATGCTCTCGGGAGCCAGCACGTCCTATGTTCCCGTCATGATCAAGGTGGCTTCGATGGGCCAGCAGGCGACGAACGAGGGCGCCCGTCTCGCGGGACGCTCGCTGATCATGTCCACGATCTTCGGCGGTATCGGTGCCATCGTAGGCTGGAATATATTGCGCGTCGTTCCGGCGTTGTCGATCTACGCACTTCTCGTT
>CBFHSG010000014.1:85069-87897 GCA_965658465.1 Woeseiaceae bacterium
CGTAACCCTTGCCGGCCTGCTATTAGGCCGCAGGATCTTCCAGGGCAAGGGACTGCATGCCGAAGCCGGCACCTGGTCGTATGCGTACCTGACCATGATCGTTATCCTCGCGCCCGCGGTCATGGATGCCGCGAGCGGCAGCAGTGCCGATGTGGCATTCTGGTCGCGGCTCTTCATGTTCGCGATGGCGACGCTGTACGGTGTGGCCGCCGTGTACGTCGTCGACGCCTTCCGCCCTGTGCGGGCGAACGCCGTAATGGGCCGATGATACGTTTTTGCATGGGTACAGTGAAATGAACGGGAGATCGTTACTCTGGGTGTTGTGGCTTGGCGCGCTGGCGGGTTGCGCGACCACACCGACGCCGGAATTGCAGTCGGGCGAGGGTGCCGAGACCACGTTCGACGGCCTGGTGAGAGTGGACGACACGATCATGGACAGCGTGTGGGCACGACCGGGCATCGACATCACCGGTTACCGGAAAGTCCTGTTCGTGCCGGTGGGCATCTCCTACCGGGACGTTGAACCGTCCGATGCGACGACGGCATTGCGGCGCACTCCGCGGACGCGGGCGCCCGAGCTACGCGAGTTCCAGCTCGACGAAGAGACCAAGGCCTACTTCGAAGCTGAGATCGGCAAGGCATTCGCCGAGGAAGTCTCGGGCAGCACCGTCTACCAGGTCGTCGACGAACCCGCGCCCGACGTGCTGCAGATCGGCGTTGCACTGCTCGATGTCGTGTCACGGGTGCCGCCGCAGGCGGCCTCCCAGCCCCGCGTATTTATCGAGAGTGTCGGCGAGGCCACGCTGGTGCTCGAGGTGCGTGGCTCCATGAGCAACACCGTCTACCTGCGCGCCGTCGATCGCCGGGCGGCGCAACAGCAATCCGATATGATCGAGTCGAACCGGGTCAGCAACGCCGCGGAAATTCGCAGGCTCGGGCGGCGCTGGGGCACGCTCGCTCGCAACGGACTGGAAGCACTGCTTACCGGAGATGACACCAGATGATCGGCCGTCTTGCCGTCACGGCAGTTGTTCCTATCGTCTGCGTTTTCATCACGGCAGGCGCGTACGCCGCATCGCCGGTCGAGACGGCGAAGTCCGAACGCCGTACCGTCGTGCAGATCGTCACGGTCAGCGGCTCGGTCACGTCGCCGCAATCCGCGGTACTGTCGCCCGCCATTGGCGGCCTCGTCGAAAAGACACTGGTCGACGCCGGTGACCGGGTGGAGGAGGGCGACGTTGTCGTGACCCTCGACAGCGAACTCGCACGCCTGACGCTCGAGCGAGCCGTCGCCGAGCAGGCGCAGGCGCGAATCGCGCTCGACGATGCGAAACGCCGCCTCCAGGAAGCGGAAAAAGTCGGGCCACAGCGCGGCATCGCGGAGACCGAAATCAAATCCCTGCGCGCCGAGGTCACTCGCGGCGAAGCCGGGCTCGAAGCGGCTGTTGCCGCGGCCCGGCAACAGCAGGCGGTGTTGCGACGCCACGACGTGCGAGCGCCCTTCAAGGGTGTCGTCAGCGAGCGCGTGGCGCAGGTCGGCGAATGGGTGAATCCTGGCGACGGCCTCGTGGGACTCGTTGCAACGGAGGGGCTGCGTTTCGATTTCCGCGTACCGCAGAGCTACTACGCGCGGCTCGATGACCAGACACGGATCGACCTGACGCTGGACGCCGTGCCGGACCAAGTGGTGGCCGGACGCGTGCAGTCGATCGTCCCGGTCAAGGACCCGGGTGCCAGGACGTTCCTGCTGCGGGTCGTCACCGATGCGCAGCACAGCCTGCCGGTCACGCCCGGCATGTCGGCCCGTGCGGCCATAAGGATCGATACCGGCCGTGAGGCCGTGGTGGTGCCGCGGGACGCCGTCCTGATGTACCCGGACGGCCGCAGGACCGTGTGGATCGTGCAGACGGAGGACGGTAAGCCGGTGGTGCACGAAAAGCGCATCGATGCCGGAATCGAATTCGACGGGCTCGTCGAGGTGCGCAATGGTCTCGATGCCGGTCTCGATGTGGTAACGCGCGGCAACGAAGCCCTGCGTGACGGCGAAACCGTACTACTGAAGTGAACACAGCGGACGCCGACAAGGGACTCTTCGGAGTCATCGTCAGCAACGGGCTGCTGATGACCGTTGGCGCACTGATCCTCACCGTGCTCGGTGTGCTGGCGGCGTTTCGCATCCCCATCCAGATGATCCCCGATCTCGAGGTACGCACGATATCGGTGCGGACATCGTGGCCCGGCGCCACCCCGCAGGACGTCGAGAAGGAGATCCTCATCGAGCAGGAGGAATACCTGCGCACCATCCCGAACCTGCAACGGCTCGAAGCAACCGCGTCGAGCGGTTCCGCCGAGATCGAACTCGACTTCCCGTTCGGCGTCGACATCACCGAGACGCTGATCCGCGTGAACAATGCGCTGAACCAGGTGCCGTCATACCCGATCAATGTCGACGAGCCGCGCGTGTACGCGAGTTCGTTCTCCGCAAACTCGTTCATGTACTTCTACATCTCGCCGCTGGCGGGGAATCCGCGTCAGCTCGACATGGACATGATGCGCGACTTCATGGAGGACAACGTCCGCACGCGATTGTCAAACGTACCGGGTGTCTCCGAGGTATCGATACGCGGCGGCGCGGAACGGCAAATCCGCATCCTCCTCGACCCGGCGCGGCTCGCCGATCGCGGTCTCACGATCACGGCCGTGCGCGACGCCATCCGGCGGCGTAACCAGGACGTATCCGGCGGCCAGATCGATTCCGGCAAGCGGCGTTACCTGCTGCGCACCGTCGGACGCTTCCAGGACGTCGACCAGCTGCGCGACCTGATCGT
>CBFHSG010000014.1:87993-92188 GCA_965658465.1 Woeseiaceae bacterium
CGTAGACAGGCGAGGGGACGCCATCATCCGCCTGTCGGACATCGCGGAAATCGAACTCGACCATTTCGAAATCGACAGCCTGTCGTTCGTCAACGGCAAGCCGATCCTGTTTCTCACGGTTAGCCGCGAGGCGGGCTCGAACGTCATCGACATCAAGTACGCGATGTTCGACGCCGTCGAACAGCTGAACGAGGAACTGTTGCTGCCGGCAGGCATGGAGATGGGCCTGATCGCGGAAGACGCCGGCTACGTCGAAGCCTCTGTCCGTAACGTGTGGTTCAACCTCGGGCTCGGTGCCTTGCTGGCCACGCTCGTGATGTACCTGTTCCTGCGCTCTGCGCGCGCGACCCTGGTCGGCATCATCGGCATACCGATCTGCACTATCGCCGCGTTCATCGGGCTCCTGGCTACCGGTCGTACGCTCAATGTCATTTCGCTTGCAGGCATCGCGTTTGCGATCGGCATGACGCTCGACAACAGCATCGTCGTCATCGAGAGCATCGAGCTTGCGAGGCGGCGGGGGCTGGACCGTTTCCGGTCCGCGGTGGAGGGCGTGCGCAACGTCTGGCCGGCGGTACTGGCATCGACATTGACCACGATCCTCGTATTTGCGCCCGTGCTCTTCATCGTCGAGGAAGCAGGGCAGCTGTACTCCGATATCGCCATCGCAATTTCCGCCTCGATCATGGCATCGATGCTGGTAGCGATTGCCCTGATCCCCACTGCCAGTGCACGGCTCGATTTCGGTGGTACCGGAAGGCCCGCCGGATCCAACCTTCGCGATGCGGTGGTCGGCCGCGTGGAGTCGCTCATCAGCACGCCGCGGCGACGTGTAACGACGATTGCAACAACGGTGCTATTGAGTCTCGCGGTGATCTTCTTCCTGACGCCGGCGGCGGAATACCTGCCCGAAGGCGAAGAGCCGAAGACCTTCGCCTCGATGAGTGCGCCGCCGGGCTACAACCTCGAGACCATGGCCACGATCGGGCTCGAGATCCAGGATTATTTCCTGCAATTCGTCGGCGACGACCCGAAGCGATTCGAGCGCGGCGAAACCAGCGTGCCGGCCATCAAGTATCTCAACCTCAGCATCAACGCCGGGCGCGTGCGCATCATCTCCGAGCCCGTGGATCACAAGCACATCGACGAGCTGATGGACGCGATTACCGGCGTCTACGAGACGTACCCGGGCATGCGCGCTTTCGCCGCCAGGGGTTCGATCATCACCAGCAATGACGGCGGCACGCGCAGCATCAACCTCGACATCTCGGGTCCGAGCCTTGCCGTCATTTACGAGGTTGCGCTGGCGACCTACCGGCGCGCCCAGGAGGTCTTCGGAAACCCGCGAATCCAGTCCAGCCCGTCGTCACTGACACTCGCGCAGCCACTGGTCGAAGTGCAGCCCAACTGGGACCGCGCGAGCGAAGTCGGCATGAGTGCCGGTGACATCGGCTACACCGTCGCGGCACTCACGGACGGCGCATTCGTCGACGAGTTCTTCCTCGAGGACGACAAGATCGACATCTACCTGTTCGGCAGCGAAGGTGGCGCGGCGAGTCTCGACACGCTCGCGCAGCTCCCTGTGTACACGCCGCAAGGCAGTGTGCTGCCACTGTCGGCGCTGGCGGGCATCCGGGAAACGGTGGATACCAATACAGTCAGGCGCATCAACGGCCAGCGTACGGTGACGCTGAACATCATTCCGCCGGCCTCGGTGCCGCTCGAGACTGGCGTGGAAATCGTCCGGCAGGACGTTATCGGGGCATTGATCTCGAGCGGCGCGATGCCGGCGGGCGTTAATGTGTCCATTTCGGGTGCCAGCGACCAGCTCGACGCAACCAAGGCGGCCCTCGCGGCGAATTACCCGGTCGCTCTGGTCATCGTATTCCTGCTGCTGGTGGCTATTTTCAAACACTGGGGTTACCCGCTGCTGATCATGACGACTATCCCGCTGGGCATCGCGGGCGGCATCGTCGGTCTCGCGCTGATGAACGCCGTGGGCTCGGCGTTGCCCCTGATCGGGCTGGATGTGCTGCACCAGCCCTTCGACATGATCTCGATGCTGGGTTTCCTGATTCTCATGGGGACGGTCGTCAACAACCCGATCCTGATCGTCGACCAGGCCAAGAGGATCATGGAAAAGGGCGCCGCCAGTCCCCGTGACGCGGTTCGTGAAGCCGTCGCATTGCGTTTCCGCCCGATTGCCATGTCCACGCTGACGACCATCTGCGGCCTGTCACCCCTGGTGTTCATGCCGGGCGCCGGTACGGAACTGTATCGGGGCGTCGGCGCTATCGTGCTGTTCGGCATACTCGGGGCAGCCGTGGTTTCTCTAACGATGCTTCCGGCACTCACGGTGACGGTACTGGAATGGCGCAAACCCCAGGCGTCGTCAGAAACACTGCGGGAAGCCGCTGACCTGTGAAATAAATTGGAATGTTGAATTCTTAAAGCTCTCGCAAGTTCCAGGAGGAGTTGGCGAGGCCGGAATTAGCGCGAACGCAGGTTGAGCGTGGTCGTCGGCAACTCGCCGAACAATTGGTAATATTCATTAGAGAATCGACCCAGGTGCGTGAATCCTGCTCCGAGAGCGGCGCGTTTTACGAGGCGCGTTTCCGGCGCACTGCACAGAAGCGCCAGTCGGGCATCAGTGAGGCGCCGTTTCTTGAAATAGGCCATCGGCGATGAGTCGCACATAACCGTAAAAGCATGATAAAGCGTGCCCTGACTGACGCCGGCGGCGACACACAGGTCCGCAAGCGATACTGGCCCGGATTGTGCTGCCGCAAAGCATTCCTCGGCCTTGCGTACGGTCCTTGCCAATTTAGTAGCGGTGCGAATCTTTGGTAGCTTTGCCGGCCGCGCCTGCAGGTAAAGCTCGGTGAGTATTTGTACTGCCCGGCGGGTGAGCTGTTCTGCTGAGTGCGCAGGTAACGGTTCTTGATGGGCCGGGTCGGCGTATTGCCTGAACAGCTCTTTCAGCGAACGGCGTGCGCTTGCCATGACGGCAGGCCCCAGTTCGATGCCGCCCCCAGCGAGCCGCACATCATCCGGAGTGACGCCACCGAGCGCCGCCACGGTAGCAATAAAACTCTGCCGGGGTAGCGCAGCCGCCAAGGTCGTCCGTTCATTGCCATGAGCTTGAAACAGGGTCTCATCCGCCGGAAGGTAGACGGAAGAGGGCCTTACGAGTTCACCATTAATAACAAACTCTCCGCGCCACGTAATAGGAACCACTATGCCGGTGTATTCGCTATTCAGGTCCGCCAGCGTGCTGGAGACGCCGCCGACATGTGCATAGTAAAGCGCGGCATCAGGCCCCGAAAGTACCGTTGCTTCGGCATGGAGAGCCCCGCGACCCAATTGCGTGAGTGACTCTGTCTTAATGGGGAGTCTGCGGCGAACCTCTCGAAATCCGAGGATATTCTCGCCGTGCCAAGTCTCACTCATACTGTTCCAATCGGTAAATTGTAAGATCTGGATATCGATTCTTCGGCCAAGTTTACAGAATCCAACTAGTTTGTGACAGACGCTTATGGCCAAGCGCGAAAGCGTCAACTGTCGTTTGCGGTCTTCGACCCCAATACGATCGCTGACAAAGCGACTTATCCAGAGCCAATCATCTTGCTGTCGGCGCCAATGCCGTTCTGGTTACTGGCGAGTTCGTGATTCGTAAAGGCAGACTCATTGAGGACGCAGCGCCCGGTCAAGCAATCCGGCGCGCGAACAATGTTACGTAGAGTCGCAGTGCTGTAATTGGCGATGAAAAAGTGTGGGTAGAGGAATAGACACCAAGGAGTAAATAAGCATGATGACCACCGTATTCAGGAATGTAGCCGTAGTGGCAGGTTTGTGTAGCTTTATTTTGCTGGCAGCTCCCGCCCGCGCGGAAGTCTATGACATGGTCATACTGGGCGGCCGGGTCATCGACCCTGAAACGCTGTATGACGATGTGGCCAATGTCGGTATCAAGGATGGCCGAATTGCCGCGATTACCAAAGAGAAAATTAGTGGTCGCGAAACCGTCAAGGCGAAAGGCATGGTGGTCGCACCCGGCTTCATCGACACGCACTTCCACTTTCAAATGCCGATCGGCTATTCCCTCGGCTTGCGTGACGGGTTGACCAGCAGCATGGATTTCGAGATGGGCTGTGCGGGATCCTATATGGCGGACTGGTACAAGGCGCGCGAAGGT
>CBFHSG010000014.1:92197-96698 GCA_965658465.1 Woeseiaceae bacterium
GGGTTGACCAGCAGCATGGATTTCGAGATGGGCTGTGCGGGATCCTATATGGCGGACTGGTACAAGGCGCGCGAAGGTGTGACCCAGGCCAACTACGGCTGTGCGGTCAGCCACGAGTTTGCCCGCGCGATGTTCATCGACGGATCAGACGGTGCCGATTACCTGATAAATGGCCCCGTAGCCGCTTTAACAACCCGGGCGAAAACTGGCTGGAGCGCGACGCGTCCGACCCTGGAACAGGGCAACGCGATTCTCGAGGAGATTGACAAGGGGTTGCAGGCTGGCGCACCCGGCATCGGCAGCACCGTGGGCTACATGAGAGAGGGCGTCTCTTCACGCGAGATGTACGAAATTCAGAAAGTCGGGGCACGCTATGGCCGCCCGACCGGTGCCCATACCCGCTATACGCTCGGCACCGACACGACTGAGAACAACGGCGCGCAGGAACTCATCGCCAACGCCGTGGCGCTTGGCGCCCCGGCGATCGTCCTGCACTTCAACAATGACGGCTGGCGGCTTGCACACCAGATGATTATCGAGCTTCAGGAACAGGGCCACAACATCTGGGGTGAAGTCTATCCCTACGCTGCGGGTTCCACCACGATCAATGCTTCGTTCCTGGCGCCTGAGAGCTGGATCGACGTATTCGGCAGACGCTATGAAGATACCATGCTGGATCCGGTCACGGGTGAGTACTATACCCTGGAGACCTACAAGGCCACCGTCGCATCCGAACCGACCAGACCGATCGTCATATTCAAGCAGCCCGTAGAAAACGAGCCTAAGTGGCTGACGCTCAAGGGCGTGACCATGGCCAGTGATGCGGTTGCTGCCACGCCGTACGACGCCCCGTGGGATTACCCGATGGACGAACTGGGCGGCACCCATCCCCGCACGGCTGGTGCCCGAGGCAAAACGATAAGACTTGGTCGGGAAAACAACATCCCGATGATGCAGCTGATGTCTATCATGAGCTACAACGCTGCCAAGCATCTGGGCGATACCGGTCTGAAGTTCATGCAGGAGCGCGGCCGGATCCAGACTGGCATGGTTGCCGATATCGTGGTGTTCGACCCCGAAACCTTCACGGACAATTCAACCTACGAACAGGGCGCTATCCCTTCGACGGGCATGAAAGCCGTGATTGTCAACGGTCAGATCGTTGTGCGTGACGATGAGCTGCTTCCTGTCTTCCCCGGTCAGCCGATCCGGTTTGAACCCGAAGCCAAGCCCCGCTTTGTGCCGATCTCGGAAGAGGCGTGGAATGCCGAATTCTCGACCGGTATGCCTATGCCAACTGACTTCACGGGTGCCTTCCCTGCGCATGTGGACGAGGCAAACTGATCGTGACATTCCAGTCCGGAGAGGCGAAGAATCGTGCTCTTTTTGATCTCCGTCTTGGTGGCGGCCACTTTGGCCGCCACCAAGCGTTACCGGAACCTCCGGCGAGCGGTAGTGCGATAGCAAAAGTGGCATCAGGGAATATCTCGACTGCTAAAGGCTCGGGGGCAAAATATGCACGCGAAATCCAGTTTTATCCATCTGATCACAATCTGTGTCTTCTCTACTTTTAGCGTTACCGCTCTTGCTCAAGAAGACCAGGCAGAAGAGAGTACCGAGCTAAGCCCCACACCCTTGATAAAGCAGGCGGCGTCAGCCCACGAGATTGCCAAGGCGTTGGCACATCCGAACTCTGTGCTTGGGGCATTGAACTTCAATTTCGACTACTTTACGTATAAAGGCGACCTGCCGGGGGCATCTGATCAGAGCGCAACTCGCGTGACCTTTCAACCCGTCTTTCCCTATCCGATCAGCGACACTACCAACTTTTACCTGCGGCCTGCTGTGCCGGTTGTGATTGCTCAAGACGTTCCGACAGCAGGCGGATTCGATAATAAAGGTGTCGAACTTGGGGATATTGGCTTTGACGCCGCGGTGGGCAAAACCCTTCCAGGTGGCTATGTTGTGGTCGGTGGTGTTGTGGGTACCTTGCCCACGGCAACAGACGACGCACTGGGGCTGGACCAATGGTTGCTGGGCCCCGAGGTCGCTGTTGGAAAGGTTTCCAATTGGGGTGTGCTCGGTTTGCTCGTCTCGCATCAGTGGGACGTTGCTGGCGAGGACAGTTTTTCAACGAGTATTACCGGTGGACAGTATTTCTACACGGTTAACCTCAGTGATGGCTGGCAAATCAGTGCGTCACCAACCTTTTCCTATAACCACGAGGCGGCCAGTGGACAGGAGCCCTGGACGCTTCCGGTTGGTTTTGGTGTGTCCAAGACCACAATCCTTGGTGGCCGGCCCTGGAAGTTCGGTCTCCAATACTGGCAATACGTCAAGCAGGCGGATGCTTTCGGACAGGATTGGCAGGTGCGTTTCACCGTAACCCCGGTAGTCGACTTGCCATGGGGTAAGTAATAGCAGGCCCTGGCCATGAATTGTACTTTTAGATAGGAAAACGAAAATGAAAAGACTATCGAGGCTTTTGCGCGTATTGGTACCAACCCTGGTTATGGCCACATCGGCAATGGCCGCCGATTACGATGTCGTGATCAACAACGGCAGGGTCATGGACCCCGAGACCAACTTTGATGGCGTGCGTAATGTTGGGGTGAAAGATGGGAAAATTGTCATCATCACCGAGGACGCAATCAAGGGTAAAGAAACCATCGATGCCAGCGGTCACGTCGTAGCCCCGGGCTTTATCGAGGGTCACCAGCACGCGACAGACCAGTTCAGTCGCAAGGTTAATTTGCGTGATGGCTTGACCACCCAGATGGATTTCGAAGCAGGCGCCGGTGATATCGCTAAATGGTATGCGGATCACGAGGGAAAAACCCAGGCCAACTACGGCATGGTCGTGCTCTCAACGTTTGCCCGTCTATCGGTGCTGGACAGTCCTGAAATAGCGGCTATGGGTAATGACATGGGCGGCCTGTTCGCTCATGTGGTGGGTGCCGCTGCCGCTAACGCCCAGAAAGAAGGACGCAAGCCAGGTTGGTCGGCAACGTTGCCCAACAAAGAGCAGATGACTGAGATCATGCGCCTGGTCGACGAAGGCCTTCGCCAAGGCGCCCTGGGCGTGGGCATTCCAGTCGGCTATATGACCACGGGTGTGACCCAGTACGAATTGTATAAATACCAGGAGTTGGCATCAAAATACGGTCGCATTTCGAATGCGCATGTCCGCTTTGCGGGTGTCAGACCTCCCACCGGGGGACAATTGGGTGTTCAGGAAATGTTGGCCAATGCCATGGTTTTGGATGCGCCTTTCCTGGCTTCACACCTGAACAGCAACATGGACTGGGAGTACACCATCCCGCTCATCAACGACGCAAGAGAAAACCGCGGGGCCAAAGTATGGGGTGAGGTTTACCCCTATGCAGCGGGCGGTACCATTGCTTCGACCGATATTCTCACAGAGTCGAGCATGGCTCAGATGAATATAACCTATTCGAACGTCTCCAACCTTGACGGCACGCGTTGGGATAAGGCGATGTATGAGGACGTTCGCAAGAATGATCCCGCCAGATCGATTCTGATTTTCAACAACCCTCCTGAAGACATCGCTAAATGGATGGCTCAGCCAGGAGTGGTCATCGTCTCTGACGGTATGGCGATCCAGGATGAAAACCTCGAATATTACCCTTGGGATTCACCTTATGAAGGCAAGTCAGTCCACCCGCGCAGCGCAGGTACCCGCGCCAAGGTGCTGCGCATGGTGCGTGAAGATAAGAACATGCCTTTGATGGAAGCCATTTCCAAGATGAGCTACCTGCACGCGAAGTACTTTGATGAGCTGGGCGGTATCAGCCAGTTCAGGACCAAGGGTCGGGTGCAGGTGGGTGCCGATGCCGACATCGTCGTCTTCAACCCGGACACGGTCACTGACAACAGTACTTACGAGCCAGGCATGGGCGCATTGCCCTCTACCGGCATTCCTTACGTGTTGGTGAACGGTGTGGTGGTGGTGAAAGATTCCGTGGTTCAAAAGGTCTTTCCGGGCAAGCCGGACGCGATCTATATAATTCTTAATAGCTAGCTCAACTAAATAAGATGGTTGATCAAAGAGGAAAAATACGATGAAAGAGAATCTATATCAGAGAAAAAGGAACGAGAAAACCGGGCACAAGCGGTTTGCCGGGCTAACCCTTGTTGCGTTGTTGGCAACTTCGTTTTCGTCTCAGGTTTTTGCTGAAGCCTACGATATTGTTATCAATGGCGGCCGGGTCATGGACCCTGAAACGCTGTTTGACGGTATTGCCAATGTCGGTATCAAAGATGGCCGCATTGCTGAAATCAGCAAAAACCCGCTAACGGGCGCCAAGACGATAGATGCCACCGGCCAGATCGTGGCGCCAGGTTTCATCGACACGCATTTCCACTTTCAAATGCCGATCGGCTATTCCCTCGGGTTGCGCGATGGGTTGACCAGCAGCATGGATTTCGAGATGGGCTGTGCGGGATCCTATATGGCGGAATGGTACAAGGCGCGCGAAGG
>CBFHSG010000015.1:0-92844 GCA_965658465.1 Woeseiaceae bacterium
CGTGCTGGCCGCGTACGCACCGCTGGGCATCGCCCCGGGCCAGGCCTGGGAGCCTTCGAAGGCTGACGCGATCGATGGTGCGCGGGTTCGTGCCGCAGCAGAGCGCATCCAGCGTAAGTGGCTTGGCAGCCTCACGGACACCGGCACGATGAACAAGCTGCAGCCGAGGATCTTCCAGCCCAAGGGGGAAACCGATCTCGAGGCCGTGCTTGCTGTATCGATCATTGGGCCGATCGGCATCCCCCAGGAAGAGGCCATCTATCCGCAAGTGGCAACCGCCGACGGCGAACAGATGAATGCGATGCACGACTACGTGATTCACATGGATGCGGACGAAATGCCGCCCGCCGGCGCGTTCTGGTCATTAACGCTTTACGACCTCGACCAGGGCTTTTTCATCCCGAACGACCGCAAGAAGTACAGTGTCGGCGAGAATGGCGGCATGAAGCTCGACGACGAGGGCGGCATCGACATCTACATCGCCGCCGAGAAGCCCGAGGGCGTGCCGGAGGAGAACTGGTTGCCCATCGAGCGCAAGAACCTCGATCTGAGCCCGCAGCTGCGGCTCTATGTCCCGGACCTCGAGAAATACAAGACCTGGAAGCCGCCTGTGGCCGAGAAGCTGTAGCCGACTTCCACGGCAGGGCACATTCAAAAGGGCACGTACGGAGCATGCCCGCGGGTTTTTATTTTCCGCATGACACAAGACCCAAGAATTTCCTGGAGGGATCAGACATGAACACAGTCATACGAACCGGGGCACTGTTAGGCGCACTTGTCTTTCTCGGGCTATCGTCGCCAGTCCTGGCTGAAGAGTCGATGGCCAGGTTGTCGGACAAGGACGTGAAAGCGCTGGCCAAGACCATCGAGAAGCAACACAACTCGTTCGAGCGGGCGCTGGACTCGAAATTCAAGCGCAGCATCCTCCGCGGCCCGAGCGGGGAGATCCAGGTCAGTTACTACCTCGAGGACCTGGGCGAGTCGATCGAACAACTGGGTAAGCGGTTTACCGGAAGCTACTCGGCCAGCGCGGAAGCGACCGAGACATTGAAGCGCGCCGATTTCATGAACTCCTATGTACGAAACAATCCCCAGATGAAAGGTGCGAACGAATGGGACGTGTTCGGATCCAGTCTCCAGCAGCTTGCGCGCGCTTACGGCACGACGTTCCCGCTGCCTGACGACGCGGTGATCCGGCGCATTGGTGACGGGGAACTCGAAGACGCGGCGACTGCGATCAGCAAGTTCGCCAAGGACATGAAGAAACCGGTGCGCAAGTACGCTAAAGGAACCGATGAACTGAAGGCCGCAGCCAAGGGCCTTGACGACGAATTGTCGTCGCTCGCTGACCAGAGCAGGACGCTGGCATCGCGCATCCGTAGCGGCAAGCCGGCGTCTGCTGAAGCAAGACAGATGATGGACGCTGTCGGCCGCATCGAGTCTCTGCTCGAAACGGAGGGCATGCCCGACGAAGTCGCCACCGCCTGGCAGGAAGGCTCGAAGAGTATTAGCAAGGTCAAACAGGCATTCGCGTTATAGTGTGCGAAACCGAAAAGGGGACAGTGACCACGGGTGCCTGGCACCAAGAGTCACTGTCCCCGATGACCAGGCTAGTACCGATGACGCGGCTATCGAAATTTCTGCTTACCCCGCTGTGCGTGGGCCTGATAGCCGTTGCGGTATTTGTCCCCGCGCGGGGGCAGGAAGCCCTCGATTCGTTGCGGCGCACAGACCTCAACGACTATGCGCTCGGCGTCGCGACGTCGATATCCGGGAATCCGTTTGTCGGCGCCGACACGTCGACCATCGTCTATCCGTACCTGACCGCGCTGCAGAATCCGGCGTTCAACAAGGACTGGTTCCTCGTTCGCGACGGCGATATCGGCGTTCGCTACGTTACCGACAACGAATGGGAGTTTGGCTTCGTGACGCGGGTACAGACCCTGGGCCTCGGGAGTAGCGACAACGAGGAAGTGGCGGGGCTCCTTGAGCGGCAGTGGACGATAGAGTCGGCGCCGATGATCGGCTGGCGAGGCTTGCCGGTGCACGTGGGGTTCAAGGCCTACTGGGAAGTACTGGACCGCCACGATGGCGGCACGGCCGAGCTTGCGTTTTCCCTGCCGCGGGAGTTTGACTGGGGGTATCTGGTCCCGTCCGTCGAATTCCGATACCTGAGCGAGAAGTACGCGGATTACTATTACGGGGTGCAGCCCCAGGAGGCCAATGCTTCGCGCCCGGAGTACGAACCCGGGTCGGCCGTCAACCCGTACGTGGCGCTTCGTGTCGGCTACCGGCTGGGCTCGCGGTGGATGCTTACCGGCAAAGTCGGGCTGGAGTTTCTCGATGATCCGATCAAGGACAGCCCGATCGTCAGTAAGGAACGGCTCTGGTCGACTACGATCGGCGTTGCTTACAACGCCAATGTGTTTCGGCCGAGGGACTATGATTCGGCCGTCGGTGTCCCGAGTTCTTTGGAGATACGGGTCGGCGCGTTCAATAACACCGTCGATAGCAGTGTACAGCGCTTTGCTGATGACGGTCGCCCCGGAGACGCGGTCGACATCGAGGCGGTGCTCGGTGTGCCCGAGCGAGACACGACGCTGCAGGCCGATGTGATTATGCGTTTCGCGTTCTACCATCGGATTGAAGCCAGCTATTTTGAGTTCCTGCGCCGCTCGTCGACCGTGCTGGAGCGCGACGTGGTCATTGGCGACGAGATCTTTCTGGCCGGCACGGAGGTCGACACCTCCCAGGACTCCGAGACGCTGCAATTCATGTACGGCTATTCGTTGTGGCGGGACGCGCAGAAAGAGCTGGGCGTCACGGCCGGACTGCATTACACGCGCTCCGACCTCATCCTGTTCGCCGAGGAGACCAGCCAGGAAGTTCGGGTGGAGACCGAGGTCCCGCTGCCGACGATCGGCGCTTTCGCCAGCGTCATGCTGCCCAGTGGCTGGTCCGTACACGGCGAGGCTCGCGCGTTTGCGCTCGAGTTCGACCGCTACGAGGGCAGCATGGGTTTCTATTCAGTACGCCTGGAACGCGACTTCGGACAACATTTTGCGGCTGGCATCGGATTCAATTACTACTCGACCCGCCTGGAGAGCCAGGAGCCGTCGCTTCGTGGCGTTTACAAGGCAACGCGCTACGGCCCGCTCTTCTATATCGGAGTGCAGTTCTGAATGACGGATTCTTCGATATTGGGCCGATCTGGACACCTCGGTCCCGCAAGGTCAGTCACTGCGCCTGCCGATGACCCTACGGAGCGGGGGGGCGATTACGTATTGTCTCGCCGTAGTTGCTACGGTTATATGGAAAAAATCAAGAATATCCGGCCCAACCGAGCCACAAAACAGGTATCAACACCGACACGGAGGGGAAACTGAATGGGTTCTCTGTGCGTACTGTCCAATAAACAAGTTCATGCTGAATTCGTTGCGCGGCGCCTTCCAGCCTCGCTATTCGCTCTCATGGCGCTGTTTCTCGCGGCGCCTTTATCCGCACAGGAACTGGTCAACATGGCACCGGATCCGGATGCGGAGTATTCGCCGTATCTCCAGGAGGACTATCCCAACCAGGTCCTGTTCGGTGATACGCACCTGCACACGGCCTATTCGGCGGATGCGGGGCTCACCGGCGCAATCACCACGCCCGAAGATGCCTATCGCTTCGCCAAGGGTCAGACCGTTATTTCCTCTCATGGCGTTCGCGCGCGCCTGAGCCGGCCGCTCGACTTCCTCGTCGTGGCGGACCATGCCGAGAATCTCGGCCTGACGATAGCGCTGGGAGAGGATAGCCCGATCCTGAAGGCAAGCGACTGGGGGCGCGGCCTGGTCGAAACCTACGATGGCGGCAGCCCCGAAGGACAGGCAAAAGCCTATCTCTACTGGGCCGAAGCTTTTGCCTTTTCCGACAGTGGTGACCCGCTGGCCGGGACGGGACTCGACCGGACCATGTGGGAGCGCATGACCGAGGCAGCGGAACGGCACAACCAGCCCGGTGCGTTCACAGCGCTGATCGGCTACGAGTGGACGGCCGGTCCGCAGGGTAACAATCTGCACCGGAACATCATCTTTCGCGATGGCAAGGACAAGGCCGACCAGGTCGTGCCTTTTGGTTCGTACGACAGTGAAGACCCGGAAGATCTCTGGGCCTGGATGGAGCGCTATGAAGCGGCAACGGGTGGCAAGCTCCTGGCCATTCCCCACAACGGCAACCTGTCTAACGGCCTGATGTTCGACGACGAAACTATGTCCGGTGCCCCGCTCGACGCCGACTACGCTACTCGGCGCATGACGTGGGAGCCGGTCTACGAGATCACGCAGATCAAGGGAGACGGCGAAGCCCATCCGTTGCTCTCCCCCAACGACGAATTTGCCGACTACGGTACCTGGGACAAGGGCAGTTTCGGGCCCGAGCTGAAAACGCCCGAGATGTTGCCGAAAGAGTATGCCCGGGAGGCCTTGAAGCGCGGCCTGGCCTACGAGGCCAGCCTCGGCGTCAATCCCTTCAAGTTCGGCGTGGTCGGATCGACCGATTCACATACCGGCTTGTCCACCGCGGAGGAGGACAATTTCTTCGGCAAGGCGCCCCTGGTGGAACCAACCGATGATCCGATTCGCTTCGAAGAGCCGATCACGGGCCGTTTTACGCCGGACGATCCAAGCGACGATCAGGTCCACGGCCAGGGGCTCGCGTCCGGCCTGGCTGCGGTATGGGCGCGGGAGAACACGCGCGAGGCGATCTGGGATGCGCTCAAGCGCAAGGAGGTCTTCGCAACGACGGGCACGCGCATTCGGGTCCGGGTATTTGCCGGCCCGAATTTCGAAGCGGATGACCTGGTGCGTTCGGATTTTGCGGCTTACGGCTACGCCAACGGGGTACCGATGGGCGGCGATCTCACGGGCATACCAGATGGCCAGCAGCCATCGCTCCTTATCCGTGCCCTGCGCGATCCCGATGGCGCCAATCTCGACCGGCTGCAGGTTATCAAGGGCTGGCTCGATAAGGATGGAAAGACCCACGAGCGTGTCTACGATGCCGCCTGTTCGGACGGACGTGCGATTGTTGACGGCCGCTGTGACCGGGAGGTAGGTAGCACGGTGGACGTCGAGAATGCCAGCTTTACCAACGCCATCGGGCAGGCGATCCTGTCTGCGCACTGGGAGGATCCGGACTTCGATCGATCACAGCGTGCTTTTTATTACGTCCGCGTCATCGAGATCCCGACACCGAACTGGACGACTTACGACGCCGCATTCTTCGGCATCGACCGGCCTGAAGGGATCGAACCGGAACAACAGGAGAGGGCTTATACATCACCGATCTGGTATACGCCGTAGCAGGACCCGTCCGGTCTTGCCGGTCGCTCTCGCCGCCGCTGTATTGATCTTTGCGGCGCTGGCCGCGCATTCCGTGGCTGCGCAGGAGCTGACGCCGCGCGCCTACTGGCCGGCGCCCAAAGGCACCAAGGTCCTCGTTGTCGGGTATTCCAAGGCCGAGGGCGACGTGCTCTTTGACCCGTCCATACCCCTTTACGGTGTCGACTCGGAGCTGAACGCCGGTCTGCTCGCCTACGTGCAAAGCCTGAGTCTCTGGGGGCGCAGCTCCAACCTGATTGTAGAGCTGCCCTACGTTTGGGGGGAAACGCGGGGATTCATAGAAGATACGCCGGCCAGCAGAAAATACTCCGGATTCTCGGACCTGGGCGTTACGCTGTCGGTCAATCTGATGGGCGCGCCGTCAATGAGCGTCGAGGAATACCTGGCCTTTCGTGCCGATCCCGAGGCGATTCTCGGAGCGAGTCTGAAAGTAATAGCCCCAACCGGGGAGTACGACGGAACCCGGCTTATCAATGAAGGTGCCAATCGCTGGGCTGTGAAAGGAGAGCTTGGCTACACCCTGCCACTGTCACCCAAATGGTTGCTTGATTTCGAGGCTGGCGCCCTGTTTTTCGGTGACGACGACGAGTTCGTGGCGGGGAAAAAGGAGCAGGACCCGATTTACTCCGCGCAAATGCACGTAATACGGCGATTCAGTCCCGGCTTCTGGGGGTCGCTGAATTTCAACTACTTCACCGGCGGGCGCCAGACTATCGACGGGGTGCAACTCGGGGATGTGCAGCGCAATTCCCGGATCGGCGTGACATTCGTCTTTCCAGTGGCGAAAGGCCACGCCATCAAGGTTGGCTACGCCATTGGCTGGCTCACCCGGTTCGGCACCGATTTTGACCAGTTCCTGGTTACGTATTCGCGCGTGTTGAACTAGGTCATGGTTGCAGCGGGCAGTGGCGGCCCCGGCACGTGTTCACCGTCCGGGGTCGCCAGCAGGCCCTGCGGCTGATCTTACGTCACATCGCCTGGTTCTAATGTCCCTTACGGTCGTAGGCACCGAACAACGAGGGGTCGAGCCCCTTGCGGTCGAACACGCCCTTCAGGGCGATGTTGGCGATTTGCGGGCCGTCGTCGGTCATTGTCACCCAGGTGACATGATCGACATTGCCGGGGCCTTCATGGTGGAACGATGCGCCGGCAGGTCCCATCGTGATGTACTCATGGCCATCGATCAAATCGTAGTCGTAGTAGTGCAGATGGCCGGCGAAGACCGTGTGTTTTCTGCCCTTGAGCATCGCCTGGATCGCCTTGAAGCTGTCCGATGCGTTTTCCCAGGCGGGTTCATGCAGGAACAGGAAGGTCCAGCGCGCATCGGGATTCTTCGCGAGAGCATCTTCTATGAAGGCGATTTGCTCGGCATCGAACTCGACCGGCCGTGACAGCCCGGCGACGACGGCTTCGTCTGCCATGAACTCGGCCAGCATTTCCTGCGCGAGCTCCGGGTCCTCGACCTGCAGACGGTTGTAGAGGTCAAGTTTCTCACCGATGCCTTCCGGCGCTTCGCGCGGCGGATCCTCGCTGTCGAGCACCAGGAACAGGGTGTCTCCATAGACGAAACTGTAGCGAGTCGCGCCAAAGCGATCGCGCCAGATCTGCTGCGCCGTCTCGTTCGCGATGTCGTGGTTTCCGGGCGTGCGGAAGAATGGGAATTCCAGGCTCGCCAACATTGCATCGACTTCGTCCCACTCGGCGTTCAGTTCCGCCGGGTCGTCGCTGTAGCCCTCGATCATGTCGCCGACGTTGATGGCGAACTCCGGCTGAAGAAGATTGAGCTGGCCCATCGCAAGTTCGAAGGTGCCCTCGACGTTGTGGCCCCCGCTCCGATCGCCGATGATGACGAACTGGAAACTCTCCGGACCGTCGTTGAATTCCTGCGATGTCCAGGGCTTCGCGCCGGGCAGTGCCTTGGTGTCGTAGCTGAATTCGCCGGCAATGCTCGAGGCGCCTACCGATAGTGCAAAGAGTGCGGCCAGCGCGATTCCGCCGGCAGCTTTTTTGTGAAGAATGTTCATTTTTTGTCCTCTGGAGTATCTTGTGTGGAAGACGTTCGTCGGGCGGAAGGTCATTGAAACGGACCTCAGGACGGACGAATAACTCTAAGAACCTACGCCGTCCAGCGGTATCCTGAAATTGTGGGAAACCGAGGTGAATCGTCAGCTTCCCGAACGGAGCTGCCGGGATCGCCATCCGCAGCATCGCTCGATCCTCCAGGTCCTGTGACATTCGTTGTCCGGTAAACTACGGATTCCGAGTCGACCGGCGCCAGACGGCAGGTAATACATGAAATTCTCAGCTCTCCGCGTTTCCCTGCTGTTGCTATTCCTGCAGTGCGCCCTCAGCGCACCCGCGTTTGCACAGGCAAGAGTCAGCGTCGGTGGCGTCGAGCTGGATTCGGAGGCCGGCGTATCCGGCGTGCTCGGAGATGTCGACGATAACCTCGAGGAAACAGTCGATGAAGACGGGGAGGGCAAACAACGCAGCTGGGAGCCCGTCGTCGCGCCACTGCCGTCGCGTAACCCCGTTTTCGGCTGGATGATCAGCGTGCCGGCCATGCTGATGTACAAGCCGTCGTTCGCCACGCCGGACGACCAGGTGTGGATATCGGGCCTGTTCGGCTTTTACGCGGAGAACGAGAGCTGGGGCGCGGGTCTCTTGCAGCGCATGAGTTTCGGCGGTGACCGGTGGCGCGTGATGGGCGCACTGTTCCATGCTGAAATGAACTACGACTACTTCGGCATTGGCGGCGAGGGTGGCCCGTCGATCGTGCTGGACCAGGACATGGACCTGGCGCTGGTGGAGGGATTGCGGCGGATCGCCCCCAATCTGTACCTGGGACTGCGGGCCACGTACGCGGAGACCGAGCTCGGCCCGCAAGTGCCGGACATCAGCCTGCCGCCGGAGTTCGACCCCGATCTTCTGAGGGTGGATTTGACGCTCGCGACGATTGCACCGCGGCTGCAGTACGACACGCGCGACAATGAGTTCTATCCCCGTTCCGGCTTCCTGGTCGACGCGACCGCCGCGCTAAGCCGTGACGCGATCGGCGCCGATGTTGACTACGAGCGCTACGACGCGTCGATGAACCACTACCTGCCCATTGGCAACAACGGTGTGGTCGCCAGCCGGATCGCCACGCAGTACACCTCGCAGGATACGCCGTTCTTCCTGTATCCCGCCTTCGGGCAGGGCGCCGACCTGCGAGGCTACCAGATGGGTTCCTACCGCGACCGCTTCCTGGTGGCGGCGCAGGCCGAGTACCGTCATCGATTTACCCAACGAATCGGTGCCACCGCTTTCGGCGGCATGGGCAGCGTCGCGCCGGACTTCGCTGGCTGGGAAAAGACCCTGTGGTCGGTCGGCGCCGGTTTTCGTTTCGTGCTGGCACCGAAGAACGACATCAGCCTGCGTCTGGACATCGCTCGCGGGCGCGACGAGACGGTTTACTATGTCGGTATTGGCGAGGCGTTCTGAAGAACACGATCATGAAGTGAACTGCGACCGCTGCTTCCAACTATGGGAAGCAGCCCGGGTTTTTGTTAGCGTCTGTTCTGTCATCGGGTAGCCACGAAGCGCCAGCCACGGACCAAAGGAGCCGCTCACATGCTCGAAACCACCAACCAGTTCTTCGAACGGGCCGCGAATCACCTTGAGCTGTCCGCTCAGCTCAGGACCATGCTGGAGACACCGAACCGCGTCGTACGGGTCGAGATCATTACGGAGGCGGACGACGGCAGCCTGCTGCATCACCTGGGCTTTCGCGTCCAGCACAGCGGCGCGCGGGGGCCGATGAAGGGCGGCCTGCGCTATCACCCGACGATGGACGAGGATCACGCGGCCAGCCTGGCGAGCCTCATGACGTGGAAGACCGCCGTCGTCAATATCCCCTACGGCGGCGCCAAGGGCGGCATCAACTGCGATCCGGGACAGCTGTCCGAACCGGAGCTCTATCGGATCACGACGACGTTCGTCGAGCTGATCAAGGAAATCATCGGGCCGACGCGCGATATACCCGCCCCGGACGTGAACACCAATGCGCAGACGATGGCCTGGATCATGGATGCGTACTCCAAGTTTTACGGGTTCAGCCCGGGCGTGGTTACCGGCAAGCCGGTCGACCTGTTCGGGTCGCTGGGCCGGGAGGAGGCGACCGGCCGGGGCGTGATGTACGTGCTGGAGGAAGCGCTGGCGTCTCAGGAACGCAAGCTGGGCGACGTCACGGTCGCGATCCAGGGCTTCGGCAACGTCGGCAGCAACGCCGCGAGGCTCATCGCTGCAGCCGGCGGGCGCATCGTTGCGGTGTCGGACATAAGTGGCGGCATCGCGAACGACAAGGGCATCGATATACCGGCCCTGCTCGAGTGGGTGGGCGAGAACCGCGTCGTGTCCGGGTTTCCCGGGGCGGACGCCGTCGACGGCGCGGACGTGATTGCTTGCCCGTGCGACGTTCTGATTCCGGCGGCACTCGAGGAAGCGATTACGCGGGACAATGCCGACGCCGTGCAGGCCGACATTATCGTGGAAGCCGCCAACAGTCCGTTGACCGTCGAGGCGCACGATAGGCTCACCGCCAGGGGCGTCACGGTGATACCCGACATCCTCGCGAACGCGGGCGGCGTGACCGTGAGCTACTTCGAATGGAGCCAGAACATCCAGCAGTACCGCTGGGAGGAGGAGCGTGTCGTCGGCGAGCTCGACAAGATCATGCGGCGTGCTTACCACGACGTGGCGGGCCTCGCGCAGAAGGACGGCATCGACCTGCGCACCGCGGCCTTCGTTCTCGCGATCAGGCGCGTCGTCCGCGCAGCGTCCCTGCGGCGCTCGTCCCGACAGGCGCTGCCGGCGTCACTGGTGTCCTAGTAGTTTGCGTAGATTGGGACACTCACTCAGAAGCGTGTGATACCGCGAAAAAACTCCGTAGCCCCCAGCCTAAGATTGCGCAGCGAATAGCCGCCTTCCTGCACGACGAGTATTGGCAGGCCGGTCTCGGCAATCATCTTGCCGATGCGGAACATGCCACGTGGTGAGACGTTGAATGTTCCGGTCGGGTCGCCCGCCATGATGTCGAAGCCGAGGGAGAGCACGAAGTAGTCGGGCTTGAACTTTGCCACCGTGTTGAGGGCACGGGACAGTGTTTCGCAGTACTCGTGGTCATCCACGCCCGGGTAAAGCGGGTAGTTCCGGTTGAAGCCCTTGCCCTTGCCTTCGCCGCGTTCATCGGCATAGCCGGCGAAATAGGGGTAGCAGAGGCGCGGGTGGCCGTGTATCGACATGAAGTAAACATCGTTGCGGCGGTAGAAGATTTCCTGCGAACCGTTGCCGTGGTGGTGATCGATATCGAGAAAGGCAACCTTGCCGGACTGCGACAAATGATCAGCCGCAATCGCCGCATTGTTGAGATAGCAGAAGCCGCCGAAAGCGCGGCTCTCGGCATGGTGCCCGGGCGGGCGGCCAAGTGAGTAAACCAGCCGCGAACCCTTGAGCAGCCGGTCGGCACCGGTCAGCGCGGCATTCACCGCCGATTTCGCGGCCACGTAGGCATTCGCGGTCACCGGCGTAAACGTATCAATGCAGAAGTACCCGGCACGCATGTCCCATGCTGCCGGAATGCGGTCCGGGTGGCGGATGGGAAATACGCTCGGGTACAGAAGCTGCGCCGAGTCGAGCTGCTTTCTTCCGCCCTTGAGGAACTGCAGCAAGTCGGCCTCATGCACGCGCAGGATATGCTTATCGGCATAACTGCGGCTTTTGAATTCCTTGATCTTGATGGCTGCCAGTCCCTTCAGGATAGACTGCACGCGAGCCGGTCTCTCGACATAGCCTTTCTCCCGCAGATGATGGATCTGGTGGGCGTCGCCGGTCGTGATGAACTCCAGTGTAGCTTCGGACTTTGCGGGGCGGTGACGGATGGGCTGCAGGTAGACGGGCTCGCGGATGCTGACCGGGCCGTCCCCGATGCTCTTCAGCAGAGCCTTCAGCCTCGGGTCGTCTGGTTGCACCAGGCCCTTGGCGGGTAGCAGCTTGCGCAGAAAGCCGCGCAGGTCCGCACCTTCGAGAGCTTTGCCGCGGTCGAGATCATCGAACACGAGCAATGTGCCGTGGCCGTTGTTGATCTCGCACGAGGTGCTTTCGTAAGCGGTGCCTGTGACCGGTCGTGCGCCGAAGCGCTCATAGAATGCCAGCCGCCGCTTGTTCGCGGCCAGCCGATGTGGCTCTTTCAGCAGTTTCGCATCATCGGCCGGTACGTCCATGAAGAGACCGCGTGCTTTACGCTGCACCAGGATCTCGCACGTGGCCTCGTAGAGCGCGGCCCCGTAGCCGCGCGCATTGCGCTTGGGATTGCTGACGATGTAGTCAAGATAGCCCATGCGCTGGCGCGCGAAATAAAATGTCAGTGCAAAACCGAGATGCCGGTTTTTGTGACCCTCGGCGACCAGCAGGATCACTTCGAAATCCTGTTCGCCTGCAAAATTCAGGAGATCGGCTATCCGGGTGCTGTAGCCTTTGTCGTCAGGAAAGGCCTCCTGGTAAATCCGCAGCACAGCCGCGAGCGCCAGTTGATTCTGGATGCTTACTGCGTCTCGCACCTGTCGTATACGGAACATCTGATTTCACCCGGTTGCCGCGTCGCCCATAACAGATTATGCGGTCTTTCCCCGATGGAAGAAGCGGCGGACGTAGCCCCGCGGCAGCAGCTGCCATGCGCGCTCATGCAGGTAGTAAATAATAATCTTGGCGAACGGTTCAACGGCGCCGATGGCCAGTGCCAGGCTTGCTTCTCCGGTGACCACGAGTGCAACAGCTGCCGTGGTAAACGTGCCGATGATTCGATATGTGATCGCCTTGAATATACTGCGCAGCCGCGATTCACGCTGCTCGGCGGACGACTCTGTGGCGCCGGGTAGATCGGAAGCCAATTCGGGACCCCCCTCGTTTCGGTGAAAAAGGTGCGGCATCATCCGGCTAAAAAGCGTTGCTGACAAGCAAATTCAGCGGGAGACGGGGCGGCCGGCTTTGGCCGCCTGCGGTCTGGCTGTGATTCCGTATGCTCAGTTTCAGCCTCTCTTCTTTTGCTTATCTGAATCGGCAGATTTAGCCAGCCGATTCAAGGCGCTTCTCACTGACATCGGAAAATGGCTGCGGCTTTTTGCATCCAAAATCAGGCCCACGTTCATCTAGGGCAGTAATAGATGTGGATCTAGTTCCACGTTTACTCGAGCCAGGGTTTAAAGAGGAGATCCGATGTCCCGACTCGTTACCACAAGCGCCATCCTGCTTGTCCTGTTGTTTGGCGGGATAGCGCGCGCCGCGCAGGATGATGCGCCCTGGCAAGAGGACCTGAGCGCCTTCCTCGAGGTCCTGCATGCCGAACATGACAATCCTTATTTCCATACACCCCGCGCCGAATTCGAGCTGGCGATCGCGGAATATAGGGCTGCACTTCCTGAGCTGAGCCGGGCAGAGCGCATCACCGGTTTTGCTCGCCTGGTGGCCATGGTCGGTGACGGTCACACCTGGATGCCTATGTATCCTCTGCCATTTGACGGCTTGCCGCCTGGCCCGGGTTTCTCTTCGTTGCCGATTCGTTTCGAGCTGTTTGATGATGGTCTGTACATCATCGGCGCTTTGGGCGCCCATGCTGATCTTCTCGGCGCGCGTGTCATCGGAATCGGCGGCGTACCCACCGAACAGGTTGTTGCACGAGTTATGGAGCTTCTGCCGCAGGATGCGACAAACTTCGCGCGGGAATTCGTTGGGGAGTGGCTGATGCAAGTCGAACTGCTCGTGGCGCTTGGCATCGCGACGGGCGACCAGGCGACACTGTCGATCGAGCGCAGCGGAGAAAGTCGCACCGTTGATCTGACGGCACTCGATGGCCGCGCTATGTATGACTGGATATTCACCACTGATGGCGGGCCCACAGGGCAGCAGGGTTGGCAGACCGCGGCTGAGCAGCAGCCCTTCTGGATGCAGGCGTTCGATGGCCAAACCCGTATCGCAGAGCTGGAAGGCGCGACCTACCTGCAGATTGCCACGATCGGTGACGGTGCAGATCAATCCTTCGCGGAAACGGCCCAGACTGCTGTAAGACAGGCGGAGGCCCGGGACGAACCCGCGCTGATCATTGATCTGCGCCGATGTCTTGGCGGTGATGGCACGCTGAATGACGGGCTCGTGCATGCCGTGGCTGAGAGCGAGTCACTCAATCGAGACGGACAACTGATGGTACTCACCGGCCGGAGTACCCACTCGGCCGCCGTCATGCTGGTGTCCGCGCTGGAGCAGCGCACGGCCGCCCGCTTTATCGGCCAGGCAACGGCCGATCGGCCCAATCACTATGGCGAGACGAATATCTTCGTCACGCCGAACTCGGCGCTGCCGATCATTTACGCCAGCGAGTATTACCAGACGTCGACACCGGATGATCAGCGTCGCTTCCGCACGCCGGACATCGCCATCCCCTACACATTTGCGGATTACGAGGCCGGCACCGATGCCGTACTGGAAACCGCACTGAATCTGATCAATGGAGACTGATATGTCGTTGAAACGATATTTGCTGGGTGCCGCTTTCGCTGCCGTCTCGATCGCGGCCTCTGCGCAGGCCAACAGTCCCTGGACCTATCATGAGAGCGACGATGCAATAGGTCGCGTCTATTACTACGAACGCACCAATACCGACGGTTCGATGGACGAGCGGGTTACCGTCTTCCGCCGTGACGCCACTCATATCGAGGTCTACAAGGAAAACGGACTCTGCGGCCGCGCAGCGCTGGTAACGGCAGAGCTGGACCTGGAAACGCTCTCGGCACCGGTGATCACGGGGGGTGCGCTGCAGCCTGATGCCCAGCACGTCGAGTTCGCATTCCTGGCGCTGAACCCGGAAACGGGCGTGGTGGACATGCTGGTGCAATTGCCGGATATGGAGATCCGCAATGACGTCGAGATCGAGACCGCCAACTGGACCCTGTTCGATTTCGACCTGGCGAGCTTCACCGTGGCGACTCCACATCTGGATAGTCCGAAGGATGGGTTTGGCTTTGGCATGGCTTTGTTGTGGGCAGACCCGTCGGTGGCAGACCCGCTATTCTGGATGGGCGAGCTGACCGCGGAGCACGTTGAGCAGGGCGAACATCTCGGCGTCGTAGCAGACGAATATCGCCTCACCGGCTCGGCTTTCGAGATCGACCTTTCGACTGGCAAGGAAGGCCGGCTCTGGTTGGACAGCGAGGACGGGCACGTGGTCGATGCCGTCATGCCGGCCCCCAATCACCCGGGGTACACTGATTTTCGCCTGCGGCTGCTCAAGGTGAGCGACGGCGGAGCGGCTGAATGGACCGCCCTTTTGCGAGCGCATTTCGAAGGCTGTGAAGGCTGAATCCCTGACAAACTCAACTTTTGGATCCCTACAGCCCCACGAAAATGACATCAACCGTGGATTGCCGGCTGAACAAGGTTGTTGGCTGGCTGCAGGTCTACTGGTAAGACATCAGCTTCCCAATCGGAGTCGCTGAGCTGGGTACTCGTATAACCGCTTGAATTGCGTGGTCCTGTGACCACCCAGTTCAACGAGTTAGATCACCCAAAAGTAACCAACTGAGTCCAAAAAGGGCTTTCTGAGTATCCTCAGTTTTCGACGCACTCATCTGCTGGCAACGATTTCCTCGAGGGTCACTGAGGGAGCGATGCGAGCACCGCAGCGATTCAATCACCGATCGCTGCGGTCGCGCCAATGATTTCCGCCAACTCTTGCAGTTTGGCGCTGTCGGTACCGGCGATGAACGGGCCTGAATGGCCGATCGGCGATACGGCGCTCCCGGCCAGGTCGATGACCTCTCCCCCCGCCGCCCTGACTATCAACAAGCCGCTAGCCAGATCGAAAGCGTCTGCGGGCTTTCCCGGCCAAAGATTGACATAGGTACACGCCCCTTTTGCCGCGTCGAGCATCGACCAGACGGGCGAACCGCCGGTCGCCTTCACAAACCGCACCTTGCCGGTTCCCCAGGCAGCGACGAGTTTCGCGATAACCGGACCCATTTGTCGGCACGGGTGAATGTTTACGAGCAAGCCAGGCGTCGGCGGGGGCGGCAGCGGAAGGTCATAGCCCCGGCTCGCCTCCCCGGCAAGGCCAATTTGCAGCAGTCGAGCGCAGCCGCGTCGAGCCGAATAAGCGATTTCACCGGTCGCCGGGTTTGCGATAAACGCCTGCTCGGCAACTCCCTCCCGATAAAGAGCCAGCGTCGTTGCAAATGTCTCAGCGCGATTGAGAAACGCCCACGTTCCGTCAATCGGGTCGATGGCCAGCGAAATGCCGCTACGGGAAATTTCTCCACCGTGCTCCTCTCCTGCGACCGCTGCAGTTGGATCGAATTCCGATATTCGTCGCCGCAATAGCGACTCGACCCGTTCCTCGACAGCTGATACGGGAGAGCCGTCCCTCTTGATGGAGACCTCTCCCGCGAAATCCGAAAACCGGACGTTCCGCAAGTCACAGAGCGCGTCGAAGACAAAACGAATGCAGAATAACAGCCAGTCGCTCTCGCTTTTTGGTCTACCTTGATCGCCGCCCTCGAGCTCCTGCGACAACGCCCGAATCTCGACATCCAGCAATGAGTGGTGGCCGGTCATGATTCCGTGGCGCCGCCCGGGTCTCGAGCGCCGTGGCCGAGCTGGCCGGAAGCCCGCAGGCAATCAATAGCCCTTTCAATGAGCTTTGCGTCACCGGTAGCCAGCTTGTTCATCGCGTCGTTATCGAGGGGCCACCAGTCAGTTTCGTCGAAGACATCTGTGGCTCCAGCCGATACCGCGTGAAGGCGTTCGTCCGGGCCTACCAGCCACGCTTCCAGTTCAACCCATGCATGATCGGTCTGACGAAGGTCGTAAAAGAAGTCGTCGAAGATCAGATTGGTGTCGATATCGCCAAGATCTACTCCGGCGCTCGCTGACAGAAGCCGCCGAAGCCCGTCGTCCGCCGATTCGCCCAGTTCGAGCAAGTCACGCGGCAACGAAACGCCGAGCTGATCCGCTTGTTTGCCCACGAGGAATTCGAACCTGTCTCCATCCGCAGCCCGACGAACGACGACGGCGGCGACACCCGGGTTGGCGCCCCACCGCTTCAGTAAGCCTCTCCCGGCAAGCCCCGTCCTTCCGCGTGGATTCAGTGCCCGCCCCATGTCATCTGTTGTCTCCGAGCGGCCCGGATTCGCGAGGTCCGCGGCCTTTTCGAAGTCCTCCGGGTGAGATCGTCGTTCGACCGCTCCCTCGGCTGCCAGGACTTCGGGCGCTACGAAGTACGGTGGATCGTATCGATCGCAATCGACTCCCCAGGGTGCTTCGTCGATCAGGATGACCTGGCGGTCCGGGTAGGCATCCGGCTTTTCAATACGAATACGGAGATGAAAATCGTCTGCGACGAGCTGATACAGCAGCGCTTCAACGGAATGCAGGGCATGCAGCAGTGATACCGGGCCGCACTCGCCTCGTCCGCGCCATTCATCGAAACTCAGCGTATGGGTGGCGTAACGTAGCAACGCTATTCGATAAACCAGCCAACCATCCTCCGGCAGGAGTTTTAAACAGACTTCGCGAATTTGTCGGACAGTATCGAGAATCTTGCGGTAACGAAGATCCCACTTCACAAAGCCTAATGGCTCGACCAGCGTTTCTGCGTGCCCGGGTACAGGGTTGTCAAGCAAGTAATCTTCGAACACGCGCAGCCGCGGCATGTCATCAGCATTGAATTCCTTGCTCATGACAAACTTTACGTCGTTCTCGAGTTTGGCGAAGTCGAGCGCGACCGGAGTGTCTCCGGCATGGGTCCAGTCGATAAACCAGAGGTTGCCGGCCTGGTCTGCAATGATGTTCGCGTAGTTGAGGTCGCCGTGGGACAAGCAGATGCTGGTGGTCGTGCCGTTTTCGTTTCTGGAAACGAGCCGCAACATAACCTGCAGCTCGTTTGCGTCGGCGGCGATGACCGGAATGTTCTTTTCCTTTGCCTTGCCGACAATGTTTTCGATGTTCTCGCCGAGCCAGGTGACCTGCTCTTCGGTGTGCATCTGGAACTCCCGGTACGGGACAATCCACTCTTCCCGCCCCGTATTCCGATAGAGACGTTCAGTCAGGATTCGCAGCGATTTCTCGAACCGTTCCTGAAAGGCCTTCGCACTTTCGTCTCCCTGAGCCTCCTCGAACATGTCCTGCAGTGTTTCAGGAGCGCCCTCCATCGCCGCCAATTCCATGCCGATGCCCACCAGGTCAGGACCGGTGACGGGAAAACTGAAGGCGGGCACGTGCTTGCCGACGAGATCCCGAACCCGGTAGTAACCAGCCAGCTCGCGACGCATCTGTGGGGCGTTATCTATCTTGATGACCATTGGCTCGGTGCGAGCCTTCCCTTGTTGACCTTCCGCGATAAATAAAAGGCTGCCACTGAATCCGCCAGTGAGTGTGCGCAGGGACGCGCCGGTCCAGTGCATGCAAAGACGCTTGATCATGTCCTGTGCGTCCTTATCGAGACGCTCGACGATGTCCGGCGGGCCAAGGACGCAGGACTGGACATCGAGATCGACAAACCTTGCTGGATCGATGCCGACGTATGTTGCAGCATCCTCAATATCGAGCAAGACTTCGACGCCCAACGCCGGCAAACCGTGCCGAAGCGCGGCAAAATGCGCTTCTCGCGTGGCGCTGCCCACCAGGTGTGGACATACGGCGACGCTATCGAAAGAAAACAGGCTCTTGAGGGCGGCTGCGATCGAGGTAATACGAAGTTCGGTATGTGCACCGACGATCAAGGCGCGTTTCGGGATTGTATGCTCTCCGCCACCATCGCCGGGCAGAGCCTCGGCGATATCGAGAATGCGTCGCCAGGGCACCGACCCCTGGACGGCTTCGAGGATATCGAAGCCATGGGCAGATTCGCGCACCAGGTCAAGCAGAGACTGGTCGCCAGAGCGTTCGCTGCCTGCTTCATCGGTAACGAATATGAGCCGAACCTCCTCGGCATTCTCGTGGGCTGCATCGGCTGCGACCTGGACAAACCGTGTCAGTGGCCCGCTTCCTGCCGATCTGCCCAGGCCCACCAGCCGTCCGATCTCCTGTCGCCCGAGGTTTTGCGGATTTGATATGAATTTATCGGTTGGGCTGAAATTGACCGGGGTCAGGCCGTCAACGATGATTAAGGTCGTCATGTGATAGAGGCTTCCCAGAATCTGCAGTATATAATGTCAGTTAGGTCATACTCGTTCAACGAGCTGCGTCAGGTTGCTGGTCCGTCGAGCCCCTGGACCGCGATTTCCGACAGCGCCCGGGTTGCATCGTCCTCTGCCATCAGGGCCAGCTCCCTTCCAGGGGCATCCATCACGTCGTTCATTTCGCATTGCCGACAATTTCACCTGGCCAATGAATCCTGTGCGGGGCGCGAGCAAGCAATTGACCCGAGCGGGGCCACGTTGGCGGCCCGGGCTACTTCAAAACGGCCTGCTTTATTCACGCGCTACGTAGCGCATTTTTTTAACCCGCGCGCATGGATATTGGACACCCGGACAAATATACTTGCTCCTGAAACCTAGCAATCCGAACCGCTGCTCGAACTGAGCCTGATCGAGCACATAAAAACCGAGAATTCAGGATTGGATATATTTCGCAACCTCAGTAGTCGCCCGGTTCAGGAAATGGGGGGACCGGTTTGATCCAGGGCGGATCCGATCTCGATTTCCTGTGGATTGTCTTCTGCAGTTTCCTCGTACTGTTTATGCAGGCCGGGTTCCTCTGTCTCGAAAGCGGCCTGACGCGAAGAAAAAACAGCATCAACGTCGCCGCGAAGAATCTCGCGGACTTCTGCGTGACGACCGTGGTGTTCTGGGGAGTCGGGTTTGGCGTCATGTTCGGCCTCAGCGAGGGGGGCTGGTTCGGCACTGACAGAATCTTCCTGGACTTCTCAGAGCAGAACAGGATGGTTGGCGCCTTCTTCTTTTTCCAGCTGATGTTCTGCGGCGCGGCGGTCACAATAATGTCCGGCGCCGCGGCGGAGCGCATGCGCCTCATCTTCTATCTCGTTATCAGTGTGCTGATAGCCGGACTGATCTACCCGGTGTTCGGCCACTGGGCCTGGGGCGGATTGGATGTCGGGGAAGACTACGGCTGGCTTCGCACGATCGGGTTCGTCGACTTTGCCGGTTCCACCGTGGTCCACAGTGTCGGCGGCTGGGTGGCCCTCGCTGTATTGATCATCATCGGCCCGCGACGGGGTCGCTTTGATGCTGATGGCCAGCCGCAACGGATTCCGCCATCAAACCTGGCGCTGGCAACCCTTGGCGGCATCTTTCTTCTTGTGGGACTGCTCGGTTTCAATGCCGGCAGCTCGTTAGCCCTGGACGATAGCGTGCCGGGCATTCTTATCAATACCATCCTGGCCGGAGCTGTCGGCGCACTCTCCGCCGGATCGCTCGGATTCGCCGTTCAGAACCACGTAAACGTGACGCAGTTTGTCAACGGCTGCCTTGCGGGCCTCGTCGCAATCACGGCTGGTTGTTTTGCCGTCTCGACCCCCGTCGCGTGCCTTATCGGGCTGGTTGGCGGGATGATTTCCGTCGGCGGCGACGAACTGCTGAAATATCTCAGGATCGATGATGCGGTTGGTGCCATCCCTGTTCACCTGGGGGCTGGCATCTGGGGCACACTGGCCGTCGGGCTCTATGGCAATCTCGAGATTCTCGGGACCGGCTTGACGCGTGGGGAACAGATCGGCGTACAGTTACTCGGTATACTGGCGTGCGCCGTCTGGGTCTTCGGCGTGGCTTACATCACCGTGAGATTACTCGACCGAATCACGCCGCTCCGTGTGCCGGCAGAGCACGAGGACGTCGGCCTGAACCTGTCCGAGCATGGCGAAGTCGAGGACTACGAAATTCCGGAGCACGTTCTCGCCGAGTTCCGTGGTACCAACGTACGCCAACTTCATTCAACGGATCCGGAGTAGCTGCGATTATGAGGCGTCACAAGATCTCCACGAAGATCCTCGGAATTGCTGTAGGGATCGCTGTCTCAACCCTGTTGGTCAGCGGGCTCGTCGGCTTTTCTATGACGAGGGATGCGGTCGAGACGCAGGCGTTCGAGAAGCTCACAGCCGTGCGTGAAATGAAAGCACAGCAGATCGAGGACTATTTCGCGTTCATACGCAGGCAGATTCTGACGCTATCTGAAGACCGCATGATCATCGATGCCATGCGGGAATTTCGCGCTGCATTCGACAGTTTTGAAGAGGAGTTCGGATCGTCGGCGCAGGACCCGGAGGCGGAATTTTCACGACTTCGCGATTATTACAGTAACGAATTCCTGCCGCGCCTGAACGCCAATCTTGATGAACACGCTGAGCTTTCGACATTCTGGCCGACGGGTTCGGCAATCCTGGCATTGCAGGACCTCTACCTCGCGTCGAATCCGAACCCGACCGGCGAGAAACACTTGTTGTCGGCCGCTGACGATGGCAGTGACTACAGCCGGGTTCATCAAAAGTACCACCCGATTATTCGCGACTACCTGGAGAAATTCGGCTACTACGACATCTTCCTCGTAGACCCCGAAACGGGCCACATCGTTTACTCGGTTTTCAAGGAAGTTGATTTCGGTACTTCGTTGCTGACCGGGCCCTATGCAGAAACAAACTTTGGCGACGTGTTCAGGGCCGCGAGTAAAGCGGACGATAGGGACTTCATCGAATTGGCGGATTTTGCGCCCTACCATCCGTCGTACAACGGCCAGGCGTCGTTCATCGCTTCTCCTGTTTACGGTGACGACGGCAATCGCTTAGGTGTCCTTGTTTTCCAGATGCCGGTGGACCGCATCAATGACGTCATGACCAACAAGCAGGCATGGCATGACGTTGGCCTTGGAGAATCCGGAGAAACCTACCTCGTCGGCGACGACTTCAGGTTACGCAGTCAGTCGCGCTTCCTGATTGAAGACCGGGCGAACTACCTGGAGGCTATCCAGCAGTCTGGCGTACCCAACTCGATAGTCGAGCGCATTGCAAACCTCGACAACGCCATCGGCCTCCAGTCGGTCGACACGCTCGGCTCGCGGGCGGCAATAGACCGCGGAGAGACCGGAACGATGACATTCCCCGACTACAGGGGGGTCACCGTCCTGTCTGCATTCCGTCCGCTCGAACTGGAGAGCCTGAAGTGGGCCATTATGAGCGAAATCGACGAGGCGGAAGCCTTCGAAGTCTTCAGTGACTTGCGCGACCGAATGCTCCTTGTCGGGTCAGTGCTGCTGGCGTTGTCCATCTATCTTGCCTATTACGCGTCGCTGTCCCTGACACGTCCGCTGCGATCGCTCGACGAGGCTGCCAGGAAGCTGACAGCCGGAAACCTGGAAGACAGCGTCGAACGGACCAGTGGCGATGAGATCGGCGACCTGGCTGGAAGCGTAGAAAAATTGCGCGTCGAACTGAAGTCGACATTTGCCGAGGTTGAACGGCGTCGCGACGAACTCGAGGAGCGGGTCAAAGAGCGGACGGTGGAACTGGACGAGGCGTTAGCGGAACAGGCCAAGCAGAAGAAGGCAATCGAGGGTCAATATGATGCGCTCATGAAGACCAAGGAGAAGCTGGTCGAGTCCCAGGAGCAGGCCCAGTCAAATGAAAAGCGCGTAATCAGCATCGTCCAGGCGAACCCGGATGCCATCATCGTTATCGACCCCAAGGGGGTCATCGAGACATTCAGCAAGGCCGCGGAAGACATGTTCGGTATCTCCTCAGACAAGGCGGTCGGGCGAAATGTCAGCGTCCTGATGCCCAAGGCCGTAGCGCTGGAGCACGACTACTACCTGGAACGGTACGATCCCGATCGGCCGTCGACGATTGTCGACAATATACGAGAGGTGAACGGGCGCAGACACGACGGTGAGGAGTTCCCATTGGAACTCAAAGTCTCCCGGATGGATATCGGCGGGGAGACGAAATTCCTCGGCTTGATCCGGGATATCTCCGATCGCAAGCGCCTGGAAGCCGAGCGGGAACTCCACAGGAAACGTACACAGCTACTGGACCGTGCAAGCGCCGTAGCCGCCGAGTCGGACTTACTCGAGGAATCGATGGCCAGCGTCCTGAAGATGAGTTGCGAAACCCTGGGTTGGCCCGTGGGACACGTTTACGCGATCGACGCCGAAAGCGGGCAGATAGTTCCGACCCGGATCTGGTACCTGGAAGACGAATTCAAGTACCGGGATTTTGTCGAGCTGACGGAACGGACCAACTTTGCACCGGGAGAGGGCCTGCCGGGGCGCGTGGCTGCAAGCGGGGAGCCGGCGTGGATCGAAGATCTTCTTGCGGACACGAACTTCCCACGTAATAAGCTGGCCGGCCGCCTGGGTGTGAAGAGTGCTTTCGCATTCCCGGTGAAGGTTCGGGGCGAGACCGTTGCGGTACTCGAGTATTTTACGGAGACCCGCGCAAACGAGGACGAGGAGATTCTGAAGCTGGCGTCGAACCTTGGCGATCAACTCAGTCGTGTGCAGGAGCGCGCTCAAACGGCTCGTGAACTGGAGCTTGCCAGGGACCAGGCAGACGACGCAAACAAGGCCAAGAGCGATTTCCTGGCCAACATGAGTCACGAGATTCGTACGCCCATGAACGCCATCATCGGGCTCAGCGACCTGTGCCTGCGCACCGACCTCACGGTGAAACAGAAGGACTATCTGAACAAGATTCACGCATCGTCAGAATCGCTGCTCGGCATCATCAATGACATCCTCGACTTCTCCAAGGTCGAAGCCGGCAAGCTGGAGATTGAAACCATTCCGTTCGAGATCGATGCGGTCCTCGAGAACCTTGCAACCGTCGCCAACGTGAAAACACAGGAGAAAGGGCTGGAACTCCTGTTCATGCGGCGTCCGGAGGTGCCCAATATCCTGCTGGGTGACCCGCTCAGGCTCGGCCAGATTCTCATCAACCTGACCAACAACGCGGTCAAATTTACGGAGAAAGGCGAGATCACCGTCACCATCGGCGTGAAGAGCCGCAACGAAGACCGCGTAACGCTGCAGGCCTCGGTCAGAGACACTGGGATCGGCATGAGCAGTGAGCAGATGGGCAGGCTATTCCAGTCATTCTCCCAGGCAGATACGTCTACTACACGGAAATACGGTGGAACCGGTCTCGGGCTGGCAATCTCGAAGCGCCTCGTGGAAATGATGGGGGGCGAGATCTGGGTAGAGAGCGAGCCGGGAGAGGGCAGCACCTTTAGTTTCACCCTCCAGCTCGGGGTTGACGAGCGCGCGCATGAGAAACATTTCGATACCGTGCCCGATCTTCGAGGCATGCATGCCGTCGTTGTCGACGACAATCCGACCGCCCGCGAGATTCTCTCAACCTACCTGGAGTCTTTCTCGTTCGAAGTAGAAGAAGCCGCTAACGCGGCCGATCTGTTCAAGTTGATGAAGCGTGCGAAAAAACCTTTCGATCTGATCGTAATGGACTGGCTGATGCCGGGGATCACGGGCACCGAGGCGGCCGAGAAAGTAAAGACGGAAATCAAGCCGAAGAAGGACCCGCACATCATCATGGTGTCTGCCTACAGCAGCGGCGATATGTCCGATAAACCCGGCGCGCAGTACGTCGACAAGTTCCTGACCAAGCCGGTCAGCCCTTCTCATCTGTTCGACGAAATCATGCATGCCTTTGGTTACGCGGAAGTTCAAACCTCGCGTCGCAAGATGTCGACCGGCCGTGGCTTCGACCAGGAATCACTGAAGCCGGTCCAGGGGGCGGAGATCCTGCTCGTCGAGGATAACGAGATTAATCAGCAGGTGGCGAAGGAAATCCTGGAGCAGGCGAAGTTCCGCGTGGAGATCGCTAATCATGGCCAGGAAGCAATCGACAGGTTGGCGCTGAAACGCTACGACTGCGTTCTGATGGATGTCCAGATGCCGGTTATGGACGGATTTACCGCCACGTCGCTGCTGCGCGAGGACCCGCAGTTCAAGGACCTGCCGATCCTCGCGATGACCGCCAATGCAACAGTCGAAGATCGCCAGCGCTGCCTCGAGGCCGGAATGAACGAGCACATTCCAAAGCCGATCAACCCGGGCGTGTTGTTCGAAGCGCTGCTCAAGTGGATTCCTCATGGGGAGCGCGACGTCTCTGGCCTCGTGGAAAAACAAGAGGCTGGTGACGACCCGATGCCGGAAATCGAGGGCATCGATACCCGTGCCGGTATCGACCGGTTGGGTGGTAACGTCGGCGCCTATCGCAAGCTCCTGCTCAAATTTGCGGAAAATCAGGGTACCGCGATTGACCAGATCAGGGAGGCCGTGGAAGCGGGCGATGGCGACGCGGCAATCAGGGCGGCGCATACGCTGAAGGGCGTCTCCGGCTCGATCGGCGCAACCGCCGTGCAACAGGCGGCAGCGAAGCTCGAGGCCGCTCTTAAGGACGCCCCGAACAATCTCCCCGGTGAACTGCTGGCTAAGACCGAGGAAGCCCTCACCGCGATCCTGGAGCCTATCCGGTCGATGGCGGCCGCAGGCGCCGGGCCTGCTGCAAAGAAACCTGGTGAGCTGCCGGCTGATCTGGGTGAGCAGTTGCAGAAGCTGGGTAACCTGATCGATGAATACGACACCGAGGCAGGAGACGAGCTCGATCGGATTCTCGAGCAGGTCGGCGGCACAGCGCTTCACGACGAACTGGGCGCCATCCGTTCGTTGCTGGAACAATATGATTTCGAGGGCGCGGCAGCAGTGCTCGGCCCGATTCTCGAACGACATGGTTGACAGGATCGGCCCTCGTGAATGAAACCTCTCAACGAAACGTGATTCTCGCTGTCGACGACGCACCGGAGAATCTCGACATCGTCAGGACCCTGTTAGCATCACGTTACACGGTCAAGGCCGCCGTCAACGGTCCAATGGCGCTGAAGATCGCGGAGAAACAGCCGCCTGACCTGATCCTGCTGGACATCCAGATGCCCGGTATGGATGGCTACGAAGTTTGCCGTCGCCTCAAGGCCGATCCGGCAACGTCTGCCATCCCGGTGATCTTCCTGACCGGGGAAAGCGGTGTGGAGCCCGAGGTTGCCGAGGCAGGCGGGAGCGCCTACGTGACCAAACCTGTAGACTCCGGCGTCTTGCTTTCGACCGTTGAAAAACACTTGGCCGACAGGAACTGATGATGGCCTCATCCACCGAAAAAGCCACCATTCTCGCCGTCGACGATACGCCGGAGAACCTCGACGTCGTAAAGGGTCTTTTGAGCGACGACTACATCGTCAAGGCGGCCACAAGCGGTGCCATGGCGCTGAAGATTGTCGAGAAGCAGAAGCCGGACCTCGTACTTCTCGACATCATGATGCCCGGGATGGATGGCTACGAAGTCTGCCAGCGCCTGAAGGCCAATGACCAGACTCGCGATATACCGGTGATCTTCCTGACCGCGATGGAGCAGACCACCGATGAGGCGCAGGGCTTTGAACTCGGCGCCGCCGACTACATAACGAAGCCGGTCAACCCTCCCATCCTCAAGGCGAGGGTCCGTACACACCTTGCGCTGAAACACAGCATGGATGAACTCCAGGCCGCCTACGCAATTATCAAGAAACACAGCGACCGCATGGAACAGGAGCTCAACGTCGGGCAGGAGATCCAGATGAGCATGCTCCCGCTCGAGTTTCCGCCATTTCCCGAGCGGTCCGAATTCAGTCTCCACGCGACGTTGAAACCGGCTCGCGAAGTCGGCGGCGACTTTTACGATTTCTTTTTCGTCGATGACGATCACTTGTGCCTGGTCGTTGGCGACGTCTCGGGCAAGGGCGTGCCCGCGGCATTGTTCATGGCGGTCACCAAGACAATGATCAAGTCTCAGGCTGGCGATGACCCGTCACCGGCGAGCATCATCACGCGCGTCAATGATGATCTCAGCGCCGATAATCCCGCGTCGATGTTCGTTACCCTGTTTATCGCTATCGTAAATACCCGCACCGGCGAATTTCGTTTTACCAATGCGGGCCATAACCCGCCATACATATTGCGCGGCGAAGAACTCGAATGTCTTGATCAGCGTCATGGCCCGATCATTGGCGCCGTCGAGGGGGTCGCATTCCGCGAAGACAGCGCGTCATTGAATCGAGCAGATACCCTGCTGATCTTCACCGACGGTGTAACCGAGGCGATGAGCCCCGCAGATGAACTCTATTCCGAGGCGCGGCTCGAAGCGTTGGTTAGGAACGCAACAGATACACCTGAGGCACTGACCGGCCGAATTATCGACGATGTGGAAAGCTACGCCGACGAGGCGGAGCAGGCGGACGACATAACGATTCTCGCCTACCGTGCGGAGTCCCAGGCCGACGCCAGCGAGGTCCGGACACTGCAGCTGTCTGCAGCAGCGGACCTGAAGGAAATCGGACGCGTTAACAGCGAATTCGAAGAATTCGCTCTCGCTCTTAACGTGCCCCCAGGGCCCATCCAGAAAGTCTGCATCGTGCTGGATGAGCTACTGAACAACATTATTTCTTACGGCTTCGACGATGATGAGTCGCACGAGATAAGCGTCGACGTAGCTGTCTATCCGGATCATCTGCTCATCGAGGTATCTGATGACGGCATTCCGTTTAACCCGTTCGACCGCGTTGGTCCCGACGTTACGTTGTCCCTGGAAGAGCGTGAAATCGGCGGGCTGGGGGTGCTGCTCGTCACGGAGATGATGGACGAGTATCACTACCAAAGACACAAAAACAGGAACAGCGTTACGATGACGCTCAAGTTACAGGACTGATTGGCAAGCACGCACAGGTAACTCATATGGAAATCAAGACGACCGAAACGGGTGATGTAAACGTAATCGAAGTGACGGGACACCTCGATACCAATACTTCGCCAGACGCGGAAAGCACTATCAACGCACTCATAGATTCCGGGGCCCGGAAAGTGCTGATCAACTTATCGGCGCTCGAGTACATCAGCAGCGCCGGTTTGCGTGTGCTGCTGGCTACCGCCAAGAAACTCAAGGCGTCCGGGGGCGACCTCAAGATATGCAGTCTTAACGATACTGTGCAGGAGGTGTTCGATATTTCCGGATTTTCTTCCATTCTGGCCATATCAAAAGACCAGGAAGAGGCGCTCGCTTCCTTTTGAGCGGCGCTCGCCCGGGTATGATCCGCGAACTGTCGCGAAGGCGCCTGATCTGGGATGCGCTGATCCTGGTGCTGATCGTTGTCAGCTGCTTGCTGGTTGCCTACCAGTTCGCCTTTGCCCAGGCTGGAGCGCTCGACGGCTTTCAGCTCATTTACCTGATCGATCTGTTCTTCCTGATCGATATCGGCCTTAATTTTGTTACGACATACCGGGACCGTGGCGTTGAGGTTTTCGACAAGAGGCAGTGTGCGCGGCGTTATGGCCGGCGCATGCTCTTCGTCGACCTTGTCGCCTCCGTTCCTTTTGACCTGATCGCCTGGGTGCTGATCGGCAATGGGCATGTTCTCGGCGGCTCTCTTGTCCTGGCCCTGCGGCTTTTGAGACTGCTTCGCATCGTGCGGCTGTTTGTCATTTTGCGTCGGTGGGAAGCGTTCAGCTGGAGCAACCCCGCGGTGCTCCGGGTCATCAAGTATTTCGTCTCGATACTGCTGCTGATCCACTGGCTCGCCTGTTTCTGGTTTTACTCGTCGCTCGCGAGCGGTTTTCCCGCGGATAGCTGGGTCGTTCGGGCAGGCATCCAGGGTGGGGATGCGATCTCACAGTACATCCGATCGCTTTACTGGACGATCACCACTATGACGACGGTCGGGTATGGCGATATCACCCCAGGCCGGACGGTCGAGTACGTCCTGGCCGGGATCATCATGCTGATGGGCGCATCGCTGTATGCGTTCATCATCGGCAGCATCGCGTCCCTGCTGAACAGTATTAATGCGGCCAAGAACCGTCACTGGGAACGTATCGAATCGGTCACCGAGTTCCTGCGTGAACAGAAAGTGCCCGCCACTCTCAATTCGGAAGTGCGCAATTTTTACGAGCACATTTGGGAACGATATCGTGGCGTCGACCGTAACCGGATGCTCGATGACCTGCCACCGCCTTTGCGCCTGAAAGTGCTGCTGCACCTTACCGAGGAGATTCGTCAGACCGTTCCGCTGTTCCGGCATGCCTCGGGCCTGCTGCGCGACGCATTGCTGACCAGCCTCGAGTCCAGGACTTATACACCCGACAGCATCATTGCGCATGAAGGAGACCGTGGAAAGAGCATATTCTTCATCGCGGAAGGTACCGTGGAGATAATCTCCGCTGCAGACAACAAGTCTTATGGCACGATGTCGAACGGCGATTACTTCGGTTTCATGTCCCTGACGCTTGACGAGCGGCGAACCGCATCCATCAAGGCGCTCAGCTACTGCGAGATACTGGTCCTCCACCGAGCCGACTTTGACCGCATAAAGGAAGAGTTTCCCGAGTTCAGCGACGTTCTCAAACGAGTCTCGGCAGAGCGCAGCGAGCAGCTCAGTGAGCTCGTGATGGAAGGAATAATCTTGTAGGACTGGCGATGAAAAAAGTAACAACATCACTGTTTGCCGGCGCGCCAAGCTTATTTTACTCGGGCCTCGGTTTCGCGGCGGTCGAGCTGAAAGAAGTGAAGGAGTCGCCCCTGGAGCTTTCTGCCTTTGTGCTGGGCGGAATCGGCATATTCCTGATCGGTATTCACTTTGCAGGCGATCACCTGAAGAAACTGTCGGGCGGCAAGTTCCAGCAGCTCATCACACGACTCAGCGGCAACTCGGTCGGTATCGCCACGTCGGGCGCAACACTCGGCTTTATTACCCAGAGCGGCAAGGCGGCTGCGTTCATCCTCTCGGACTTCGTCCAGGCCGGCATGATGAAAGTGCGGCAGGCCGCGCCGATCGTATTCTGGGCGAACGCCGGCTGCAGCTTGATCGTCTTTGCGTCGATGGTGAGCCTGAAGGTGCTGGCACTGTTCGTGCTTGGCATAACGGCGCTGGGATTAACCTTCCACGTCCCCAAGAGACTCGTTAATGGCTACGGCGCCCTTTTCGGCCTGGCCATGATCATGTACGGACTCTATCTCGTGAAGGCGGGCGCTGCCGGATACGCCGCCTCCGAATGGGTTGGGCCGCTTCTGCAAAGCATTCACAACTACTACATGATCGCTTTCGTCCTGGGTCTGGTGCTGACTCTGCTGGTGCAGTCGAACCTGGCGATCATCATGATCATGATTGCCCTTGCAGCCTCGGGCCTGTTCGAGCTCGAGGAAACGGCGATGGCCATGTTCGGCGCCCAGGCGGGAACGGGTATCCTTACCTATATATTCTCGTTCCATGCCCATGGGCGTGCGCGCCAGGTTGTCGCGACTCAAATTGCTTTCGATGCGGTGGCAACGGTAGCGTTCGTCTTGCTCTTTTACATTGAGGTGATCAGTGGCGCGCCACTGGTACTCGCCGCCGCACGCGGGCTTAGCGCCGATGTCGGCTCGCAGGCCGTGGCGGTAGCTCTCATCTTTCAGTTCGGCGCTGCGTTGCTGCTGGTGTTGCTAAGAAACCCGATTCTCGATCGTATCCGGGACTGGTTTCCGCCCAGCGCGGCCGAGGTTTTGTCCGAGGTACAGTTTCTTCACGACCGCGCAGCCGAATCACCGGAGACCGCGCTGATCCTGATCGAGAAGGAACAGTACCGGCTACTGGAACGCCTGCCCAGGTATATCGATTTTGTGCGCGACTCATCGCCCGGTCCCGGCAAATACGATCCGGATGCCTATCACGCGGCATTCGTGCATATCGCCGGCCGTATCGGCAAGACGCTTGCCCAGGTTTCGGGGCACAGCCTGAACTCGGAAACATCGGATCAACTGATCCGGGTCACAAAGCTCGAAGAGCAGCTCGTTGCGCTTGAGAGCACCGTTCACCAGCTAACGACCCAGCTCCTGCAGGGCCACGACAATGCGCGAGCGACCGAACTGGGAGGCCACATCATGGAGAGCCTGGATTTTATGATCCTGACGGCCATTGATGCTTTCGATACCCAGGAGACGGGTGAAATCGATATGCTGGAGATGCTGACGCAGGATCGCTCCACAATGATGACGAAGATCCGCCACAACTATTTCGAATCGGAAGGCGACCTGTCTACCGACGACCGCAATTTCGTCCTCGATATCACGATATTGTTCGAAAATGCCGTTCATACGCTGGGCCGCTACGGGAAGCTTCTCAGGCCGGCCTGAGAAATAAAGCACGTGCAGGGTGCAGTATCGTCAGGCGGAGGTTCTTGGCTTGCGCCAGAGTCCCGCCAAAGCCCCGAAAATACCGGAGACTGGTTCGAATGAATCAGGCGGCCAGCGTTCGCTTGACGAAATTGGGATCTGCCTTGATGATGCGCAAGAAATTCGTTGCCGCCGCGTCAGGTTTTCGCTTACCCTGCTCCCAGCCTTTGAGCGTATCAAGGCTCAGGCGAAACGTGCTTGCGAATTCAGACTGAGACATGCCGACGCTGGTGCGAATAGCCTTGATTTCAGCAGGCTTCAAAACGATATAGACGGACCCCGGCGCCTTGGTGCCCTTGGCAACCTTTACCGCCTCTTTCAAGTTGGCATCGAGTTCTTTGAAAAGCTTGTCGTCCATCGTTCGTCTCCAATGACGCGGGCACCGCCACTCTTCCCTTTACCGGGCCGCGCGAAGCGGACCTTCCGCAATCCTCCGGTACCCTCGATAATCCTCCCGGCTTTGGGGCGCCTGGCCAGAAACTCCAACAGGTCGTCAAAGCCAGCCTTGCCAAGCAGTTTCCGCGCCTTCTCCCCGAAGGTGCCGATCGGGACCAGTATCTGCATCAGCTATGACCCAATGAACCATTGCATAGTTCAATGAACCCCATACGTCAATCTCCGGTTGAATCGGGAGAGAGCGTCATAATTCCCTGATTATCAGTGAATAACGGAGCATGCCGACTGGTACGAAAGTCATTGAAATGTCCGTTCTTCGATTTCGAGTCGAGCTGCGCGAAATTGCACCGCCAATCTGGCGTGAGACAGAAGTGCCCGGCGATTACTCTTTTTGGGACCTGCACGTCGCTATTCAGGATGCAATTCCCATAGCCTCAGAATCGCTTAGAATCCGAGTACTCTCGCTTTGACGAGTCACTTCGCGGCGATTGGAAGGGTCATCGGTCCTCGAGGCTGGGAGACCAGTACCGAGTCATTTACAAGGTCGAGAATAAACGCTTGCTTGTCATGGTGATTGAACTGACCGCACACGATTATCGGAGGAAGTAGACATGAGGGAGTTCACTCCGGCAAAGCGCCACGTCGAAGTCTCGGTTGGCGAATCCGTTCGAATACTGCGGGAGCTCCAGGAGTTGAGCCAGAACGAACTGGCTGACATCAGCGGAATTCCGCAGTCGACAATCTCCGCGATCGAAAACGACCGGGTCAATTTGGGCGTGGAGAGAGCCAAGATGCTGGCGAGGGCGTTGAAGTGTCACCCTGCTGTGCTGCTGTTCCCTGGCTGGGACGTCGAGGTTGAATCTGCGGCCTGACGTGTGGTCACGTGACCACCTCATTCAACGAGTTAGATCACCCAAAAGCAACCAAGTGAGTCCAAAGGGCTTTCTGAGTATGCTCAGTTTTCGCCTCAGTTTGCATGTTGCGTGCCGTACACATTTGTCGCACGGTGAAACGGCAAGCTGCCAGCAGGATTTGAAAGATGTACCAATTACGCTACGTTCCGTAGATTGAGTCGGGCCGCCATCGCGTGACTGTTTTCCTGCTCGTAACAGGCTGCCTCGAACTCGACCGGCGGGATGTTGCCGATCGGCTCTAACAGTCGTCTGTTGTTAAACCAGTCCCCCCATTCGAGCGCCGCTACTCGGTACCTGCCCCGACGTACTGCCATGCCTTCGCCACCGGATCCCACGCCCGGGCGACGAAACAAGGTGTCGCGCTATTGCCGCCACAGTTCGAGCCATGCACACGCGTCAGCAGGACGCGGTTCCGCCCAAACGTGAGCACGTTCCACCCCTGGTTGTGAAACGAGGTGAGGACGCCGCCGATCAGAAAGTGCGATGTACAGCCACCCGTCCCGCAGAACAGGGAGACGGCGGTGGAGCAAGCGAAGGCGCTCTCGTCCAGAACCCAGTCGGGGAAAAGATCACCATCAAGATCTGTTCGTGTCACCGCTCCCCATTCGAGGGCGAATTCTCCATTCTCATTGTTGGCACAGGCCTGCCGGGCCATAGTTACCTTTTCAGCCAAGGCCGCGGGAAGCTGGGTGAGATCCAGTGGGTTGGCCGCCAGCGGCAAGGCGGCCAGAGCGGCGATCGCAATTACAGACTTCACTTGCTGTCCCCCCATTTTCCCGGGGCGCTTGTCGACAGACGCCCGCCGCCCCCCAGCGTCGCCGGGAGAGACGCCGCCTTTCCGTTGCGCCTGCGGGCGCTGTTGTTCGTCGCGACGCTCAATTGCACTTACGATAGCTGTAATCGCCGAACTCCAGCCAGTCCTCGTTTCCATCCTTGAAGACGAGAAACTCCGACCGGTCCTCGCCCAGCAGGGCGACCACGAAGCCCGGCGGCGATTCGGACTTCCCGAAGTAGCTGTAGGCCGTCATGGCGCGAATGGTCTCCCCGTTGATCGTAACCCGGGCGTCCCACTTGTCCGCCGGCTTCTCGAGGATTCTGAACTCGATCTGGCGCTTGATCTCCCCTCCGCCGCAATAGACCACACCCTCTGGCGCCTCTGCTGGTGCCGGGGTGCCTGCCGCTCCCCGACCGCAGGCCGCGCGCAACGACGCGATCGCTGCCCCGGAGCCCTCCAGGTCAAAGATGCCGTAGCTGACGTCCCCGTCGATCATGGCAAGATTCAGTACGGCGTTCTTGCCGATCTGGTCGAGGACGAAGTCGTAGTCCGCCTTCTCGTAAAAGACGATTTCCACGGGGAAGTTATCGACGATACGGATGTCGGCATTGTCCCGCCCGGCCTGAAAGGCGCCCGCCTCGCTGCCCTCGTTCTTCTGGAAGCGGATCGAAAGGCCCTGCTTGCGCTCAATGTCCCGGGCATCCTCATACCTCGCAGGTGCGAAGCGCATGCGGTCGCACGCCAACTCCAGCGTTATGTCACCAGCCTGTATAAACGCGTTCGGGAATGGCATACCATTAAAGCCCCAGCCGGCGAAGGCCGGAATCCATACCGAAAGTAATGCGGCCGACAAGGCAGAACCCGCAAATTTTCTACGAAACACTGCACCCTCCCGGGATTGCGATACGACGGTGAGGGCAGACTATCGTATGACCGGCTCTCCCGAGTCAATAAGGGGAGGCGGAAACTCGATCTGCCACAAAGTCTTCGATCTGGCTGGTATCATGCATAAAGTTACGAATATCAAGTTATCGAGGACAGAGATATGCGAAGGGCAAAACCTGAAACCGGTTCTCCGACGGCTGAAGCAGGCCGAGCGTTATGGTGCGCTACAGCGGCAGCCCTCACACTGATAGCAACCACCACGGCATCCGCTGCAACCTTTCATGTCACCTCCGAAGAACTGACCGGTCCCGGATCCCTCCTGGAGGCAGTCCAGCTTGCCAACGACACCCCCGGCCCGGACACGATCCAATTCGACCCGGACTTGCGGATCGACCTCACCTCCAATGATCGCGCGTACCGCGAAGGGGTCGTTCACCTGACCGAATCAGTCATCATCGATGGCGCCGGGTCGACGGTTTTCAGCAGCCCAACCTGGGTCAGTACTGCCGGCGACATTAACAATGACGACGACGCCGACAATCCCGATACCATTATCAACACCCCCGCCATGCGCTTCCTGCGCATCGGGAATCGCGGCGGAGACAACAGCGACATTGACGTCACGGTGAGAAACCTGAATTGCGAGCAGCTGAACAATTTCGCGAAAGCGCAGGACGATGTCAGCCTCACCCTGGAGAACGTCACTGTCGAGGGCAACAGGTCGATCGCGCCAACGGGGGATGCGTTCATCGCGGGCTCCTTCGAGAACCTGACTATTAAAGACTCGAGCCTGTCGAACACGGTCACATTCGCCGAAGCCGTCTATGTAGGCGACTCTCTCTATGCCTTTGCCGGCGGTATTGCCGGAAACGGCAACCTCGTGATGGAAAACGTGACCATGCGCAACAACCTGTCAGCCGGTGCCGTGCTGTGGACGGGCGGAACTGTCACCATCGTCTCCTCGAGATTCATCTACGCGGGGGGAATACAGGTCGAGGACAGTGACGCGACCATCGTCAACAGCGTGTTCGATTTCGGGTTTGAAGGCGACGTCGGGTATAACAGCGTCATGGCCGGGCCGGGAGCCAGCATCGACCTGATCGCCTCGACCGTGGTGACCGGCTTCCACGGCTCGTCCCCGGATTACAACGGCCTCCCGCTGCGGGCATCGGGAGGAACCATCAACCTCTCTGAAACCGCTGTGTACGGCGGCGCGTTTGATTTGCCAGAGGGCGATCTACCTGGCCTTGCCTACTACGCCACGGAGGGTGGTGCTTTCACCGCCGATGACGATTCGTGGGTCTCGCCCGTGGACGACCAAAGCGCGCAGGACGTGCGGGACCTGTTCCAGAACCAGAGCCTGCTGACGGAAGATCCAGGCCTGAGTCGCGACTTCCTCCCCTATCCCCAGAGCATCACCCCCCTGGTGGGCGACGCTGCAATGCCGGGCGTGCTGATTGACGTGATTGACGGCGGACTGTCCTTTGACGGCAGCGAGATTACTCTCGACGTGCTGGGCAACGACCGGGTGGACGGTAACGGGAAACGAGATATCGGGGCCGTGCAACTCAACCTGGCGCCGCATCTGGCGGTGGCCTCGACCCGCGAAAGCGCTATCGACCTAATCTGGAACAAGCCGCTGGACCCAGTCCCGCCGCTGACCGGCTATGAGATCTGCTATGGCACCGGTCCCGATCCGGGCCTGTCGGGCGCGAATGACTGTCCGAGCCCGATCCCGCTGATAGATATCCCTGGCCCGGACACCCTGACGGCCACGGTCGATAATCTCACGAACGGGACGCCGTACTGGTTCTACGTGCGCGGCGTGAACAGCTTCTGGTCCAATGGCGTCACCGACACGCCGTTCGGCCCCATCGACACACCGGACGTGACTGCGACCCCAGGCGACAGGGAAGTGCGACTGTCCTGGCCCGAACCCGCGGCTGGCGGTCACCCGGGGCCACTGCTTTACTCTGTGGTGTACAGGCCCGTGGGAACCGACGCCTGGGTCTCCGGCCCGTCGCTCCTTTCCGCTCTAACCTCGACCATCCCCGGGCTGAAGAATGGCACCCCGTATGAGTTCGGCGTCTACGCGACCGCGACCGATGGCGCGAAAAGTGAGCTGGGCTTTGCCACGGCCACGCCCCACGCCGACCTGGACACCGTCAACCGCATGCCCACCTACAGCGAGCCAAAGAGCTCGAAGGCGAATCAGCCCCAATACTGGGAAAGCAGGGGCTATGGCAGCTGCACCAAGGAAGAGGTGGGAGATGGGTTCGGCTCCGTGTGGACGCTCGATGCGCCGGTGTATGCGCTGGTACTCAAATCCGCCACTGTTAACGATGTATGGGAGAACCCCGAGGCTGGTATGTACGGCACGGCGTCTGCGAAGAACATCAGTCACGTGATCATTTGTATTCAGCAGTAGACCGGAACTCGGCGGAGACCAGTGGCGCGTGATGGGTGCGAGAAAGACGGGGGACAGTGACTTGAAGTGCCGGTGCAACAAAGTCACTGTGTCCTGGTCTGGGCGGGATCAAGACGCTGGCGAGGGCGCTGAAATGTCATCCCGCCTTCTTTAGCTCCTCTCGCAGGATTCGCCTGAGCGTCTTGGCATCAACAGGACGCTGACCTGTGCTGAGAGTTTCGCGCAGCGCATCATTGATCAGCGTCTGGTAACCACGACCACGCTCATCACCCATTTTTCGATAGGCTTCGATAACGTCGCTATCAAGATAGATCGTAATCCTCGTTTTACCCTTTGACTTCGCTACCGGGCCCTGTTTCGCCTTGCTAAAGTCGTATTCCTTTCTCATAAGTTCTGCATTCCGCCTTGGTTGCTGGTCGAGCTGAGATGACCCGAATGCGTTCGCCCCTATGCGTATATGCGATGGTTAAAACTCTACCCTCGGATATCGAGAATGGATCCGGCATCGAAAAAGCAAGCTCAACATCGAAAAAGCTGATTTCATGTTTGATGAGATTCGACTTTGCTTTGGTCGGATCCCATTAACACGCATGATAGAACACATGCATAATATATGTATAAGTTAAGGCGACCAGTCGAAATTCCAAGGTATGGGCACCAATGGCTCGATCGGCGGAACTGCCGAATACCTACAGAAAAGGAAAGGCTTGGGATCATTTGGCAGGGCGAATCCTGTGCCAAAGCAACGAAAGAGTCAGACGATAACTTCTCTAATTGCTCCCGAATCGCTTGGAATCCGAGTATGCTCAGTTTTAGCCTCACTTTTTGCCGATGGTAGTTAGAGGCACCAAATCAAGGGGCGCTGCTACTTTTTCGGACGACCAGTTCGCTGGCGAGTGTGGTATCCGGCACGTCTTCGCCCCGGATTAATGCCAACACGGACTCAACCAGTATTCGGCCCGCGTGACGAATGTTCTGGCGGACGGTTGTCAGTTGCGGACTGCTGTACGCGGCCAGAGCGATGTCGTCATAACCGACAACCGAGATGTCTTGTGGAACCCGAAAGCCGAGTTCCTGAAATGTAGAAAGAGTCGCCAGTGCTATAACGTCGGAAATACACACGACGGAATCCAGGTCCACCTTTGAGTCCAGCATGTTGATTATGACGTCACGAGCTCGTTGCATCTCGAACGGAACGTCTATCTTGAGCTGGGAATCCGGGTCAATGTCGTATTCGCTGAGCGCCGCAATATAGCCGTCGTGGCGCGCAGCGTTTTCGGGGTTGTTCGTGTTGCCGAAGAATGCGATTCGTCGACGACCATTTTCGAGCAGATGTCTTGTGGCTTTATAGCCTCCGGCGAAATTGTCACCTCCGACCACAACATAGTTCTTCTCCGGTACCGGGTACCCCCAAACGACGATGTGACCATCGCCCTTTGCGAGTTCGTTCAGTCGTTCGTGCTGCTCTTCCTGGCCGATGAAGATGACGCCATCGGACTGTTGCATGACACGGCTTCCCCTCAGATCAAGGACGTTCACGACAGGAGCGTGGGCGAGAAGCAAATCGTAGTCATGGTCCGCCAGTGCATCCGCGATACCCCCGAGCATGTCGAGGAAGAACGGGTCGGACATGTGCTGCCCTGACTCGACGTTCAACATGAACACGACGGATATCACGCCCGTCCTCCGCAGCCGAAAATCACGTGCCTGCCGGTTGATCGAGTAACCGTGTTTTGCGGCCAGGGCCTGCAGTTTCCTGCGGGTCTTGGCGCTGATGACCGGGTTGTCGTTAAGCGCCCGGGACGCGGTCGCTCGCGACACGCCCGCCAGGTCGGCGAGGTCCTGGAGACTGGTGACGGTAGTCTTCGATTTCTTCGGCATTCGCTTCCTGTTTGCGCAAATCCCGGTGAGAGTTGCCCTGATCGAGGGTGCGCCTTGTTGATATGATGTTCAATATTAACAATAAGTTACACAATATTGCAATCGATTGCGCTCCCAAAAGCTTGCAATCGATTGCATCATTTCCTAGGTTTAGAGCGACGAATCATCGCAGTCAGCTCTAGATTACAGAAGGGGGCAAGAAAATGAATTCCCACTATCAAAAGGGCATCGTCGCCGCGGCTTCAGCGATCGTTGCATTCCTGGGAACAGTATCGATCGACGCTCGCGCGCAGGAATCCGGTGACGAGATTATTGAAGAAGTGATCGTGACGGGCGTTCCGCGCGGTGGCGCAACGAAGCTCGAGGCCAGCGTCTCGGTCAGCGCGCTTCCAGCCGAAGAAATGATCAATCTCGCGCCGCGTTCGACGGCTGAGATCTTCCGGAGCCTCCCGGGCATCCGGGCAGAATCGTCCGGCGGCGGCGGGAACGCCAACATGACGATTCGCGGAATCCCGCTCGCAACCGGTGGCTCGAAGTACATGCAGATCCATGAAGATGGACTGCCGGTTGCCGAATACGGCGACATCAACTTTGGCAACACCGACAACTGGATCCGGGCGGATTGGACGATTGATCGGATCGAAAGCATCCGCGGCGGTTCCGCCTCGACATTCGCCAGTAACTCGCCCGGTGGCATCATCAACATGATCAGCAAGACCGGCGGTGACGACGCAGGCAGCTTCGGTGTCAGCCTGGGGCTCGACTACGAAGAATTCCGCACCGACTTCGAATACGGTGGCTACTTCAGCGATTCGATCTCGTATCATATCGGCGGCTTTTACCGAAATGGCGAAGGTGTTCGCGATACCGGGTTCAACGGCGACAATGGCGGTCAGGTCAAGGCCAACGTCACGAAGGAGTTCGACGACGGTTTCCTGCGTTTTTACGTCAAGCACCTCGACGACAAGGTCACCACGTACCTGCCCTCGGCCGTTGAAGTCAGGAGTGGTGACTCGTATGGTCCATTGCCGGGCTTTGACGCGGCCACCCAGTCGACTCATTCGCAACAGACCAACAACATCACGACCTTCGACCAGTTCGGTAATCCGGTCACACGAGCTGTATCGGACGGCATAGAATCGAAAGTCTCGGCACTCGGCTTCGAGTTCGAGAAAGACCTGACGGACCGGTTAACACTCAACAACAAGTTCCGAAACTCTGAAATTTCCGGCGGATTCATCTCGCCTTTCACCGACGGATTCGCAGGCGGGACGGACACCATTGCCAACAAGGGCGCGGCGCTGTGTGCTGATGCCAGTGTCGGCGGCGTAAGTATCGACTGTTCGGGCGGCGTTACCGCGCTGATTGACGGCCAGGCGGCGGATCCCAATCAGCTCGCGTATACGAACCTCCTGTTCGATACCCGTATCCACGACCTCGGCCTGATGGCAAACGACCTCGAGCTGATGTGGGAGGGCGACAATGGCCTGAACATTTCCGGCGGCCTCTACTACTCGAGCCAGGCGATCAAGACCTCCTGGAATAGCTGGCACACGAGAATGCAGACGCTCGAAGGAGAGAATTCGCGCAACATAACCTACCTGGCCGTTGGTGCCGGGCTCGACGAGTCGGGGGCATCCGTGGACGTTGTCCTCGCCGACAATGGCGCTTTGACGCAGAGCTTCCTGGCATGGAACTGGGACCTCGAGTACCGCACGATTGCACCGTACTTCAACGTCGGCTTTGACGTCGGCGACCGCATCACGCTGGATGCCAGCGTACGCTACGATGACGTGCAAGCACGCGGTCAGCGCCTCGACGGTTGCTGCGGTGGAAACACGCCTTACGACCTCAACGGTAACGGCGCTGTGGGTCAGTTCGAAGTGGTAGGCGGCGTGATTACTCGTCTCGACAGCGACGCGCTGCTGGAAAACCCGGGTGCCACGTCTGCCGGATTCATCGCCGGCGGCGTACGTGCACTGAACGAGAACAATGCTGCGGTCACAAACGTCAATTACGACGCGGACAACACGTCTTACTCGCTGGGCGGTACCTTCTTGTTAACCGACAATTCGTCGGTCTTCGCTCGGTACAGTGATGGCGGCCGTGCCGTTGCGGATCGACTGACGCAGGTCGGAGGCTCGCTCAACCCGGACGGTAGCCTCACGAGCACGACTGATGGTTTCGACAACGTGCAGCAGCTCGAGGTCGGCTACAAGTACTCGGGCGGCACCTGGAGTTTCTTTGCAACGGTCTTCGATACGGTCACCGAAGAAACGCAGGCCGAACTGACGAGTGGTCTTACGTTCGTCCGCGAGTACGACGCCACCGGTATCGAGTTTGAAGGCGATATCGACATCGGCGACTTCTTCACGATTCGCGGCAATGCGACCTGGACGGACGCCGAAATCAGCAAGGACCTGAATGATCAGACCGTTGTCGGCAATACGCCGCGCCGTCAGGCCGATTTCATTTACACGATCATCCCCGAGTTCCAGATGGATCGACTCGTGGCAGGCCTCGTCTTGCAGGGTTCTACCGATTTCTTCCTGCAGGACAACAACGATCTGAAGCAGGAGGCCTACATGTTGGTGAACCTGTACGCGAACTGGGACATCACGGATGACCTGACCGCGTACTTCAACGTGAATAATCTCACCGACGAATTTGTCATCACCGAAGCCGAAGAAGGCTCAGGCGCCGTGGGCAGCATCATCCGGGCCCGCCCCCTGAGCGGTCGCTCGTCTTCCATCGGTCTTACCTATCGGTTCTAATCCCCCGGAACCGTTAGTAGCAGGGCGGCAGCGCTCGAAACCGCTGCCGCCCTGATCCTTGAGTCCCACCTGATCGGGAGAGACCGGTGCAGTTGATAACCTACGCGGATCGACTGGGCGGAGATCTGCCCGGCCTGAAATCCCTGCTCCGAAACGAGTTCGAGGGCTTGTTCGCCGGCGTTCACATCCTGCCTTTCTTTGATCCGATTGACGGGGCTGACGCCGGCTTCGACCCGGTTGACCACACCACGGTTGATGCGAGGATCGGCGACTGGGGTGATATCGCAGGGATTGCGGCCGACCATTCTGTCATGGCGGACCTGATCGTGAACCACGTATCGGCAGACTCCCCGCAATTCAAAGACGTCCTGCGGCGCGGTACCGCATCGAGATATTGGGACCTGTTCCTGAAGAAGGACGACATCTTTACCACCGATCAACCAGGCCCCGAGCAACACCGGGATATTGAACGAATCTACCGGCCCCGGCCCGGCACACCGTTCACGGAAATCACTCTCTATGACGGCACGCGAATCGACTTCTGGACGACGTTCAGCGCCAAGCAGCTCGATATCAATGTCGAATGCCAGCAGGGCAGGGACTACCTCGATTCGATCCTGCGAAAATTTTCCGAATCCGGCGTACGGGAAATCCGGCTTGACGCAGCAGGCTATGCGATCAAGCGTCGAGGGACGTCCTGTTTCATGCTGCCGGAGACCTTTGATTTCATTGCGTCCCTCTCGAGCAACGCCGCGGAGCTCGGCATCGACACACTTGTCGAGATTCATTCCTACTACCAGACGCAGATCGCAATCGCGTCTCGCGTCGGCCGCGTGTACGACTTTGCGTTGCCCCCTCTCGTCCTGCATACGCTGTATACGGGCGAAACGGATGCACTCAAGCGATGGCTCGCAATTGCGCCACGCAATTGCGTGACCGTCCTCGACACACATGACGGTATCGGCATCATCGATGTCGCGCGGGAAGGTGACCAGGCCGGGCTGCTGTCGGACGAAGCAGTCGACAGCCTCGTAGAGACGGTTCACGAGAAGACCGGCGAGACCAGTCGCAGCGCGAGCGGCTACGCGGCCTCGAATCTCGATGTCTACCAGGTCAACTCGACGTTCTATGACGCGCTCGGCCGCGACGACGTTGACTATCTGCTGGCGCGCGCCATACAGTTTTTCGCACCGGGCACGCCGCAGGTTTACTATGTCGGTCTGCTGGCCGGTACGAACGACCTGGAGCTCGTCGGCAAGACGGGCGTGGGTCGAGACATCAACCGGCATTACTACGCCCCGGAGGAAATTCGTGCAGAGATCGACCGGCCAGTGGTTCGGAGCCTGATGCATCTTATTCGTATCCGGAACGGGATCCCGGCCTTCGCAGGCACGTTTTCGATGCCGGAATGCGGCGATAGCGAGCTCATCCTGCGCTGGGAGTCGCCGCACTGCATGGCACAGTTGAACGTCGATCTCGAGAGGCGAACGGCAACCATCGATTGTGTAGAGTCGGACAACCGCCGTCGCTGGACTATCGGTGACGGTCTGCTCAAGGCTGCCAAATCGGGCATGGCCACATGAGTGTCACTGCGGACACCGCGCCGCTATCCTTCAGGGAGAAGGTCGGTTACGGCCTCGGCGACATGGCCTCGAACTTCTACATGGGGTTCTTTGGGCTATTCCTGCTGTACTACTACACCGACGTGTTCGGCATCTCTCCCGCGGCGGCCGCGACGATGTTGCTGGTCACAAAGATCGTCGACGCCGTAAGCGACCCCGCAATGGGCCTGATCTCGGATCGCACCGACTCGCGCTGGGGCAAATACCGGCCATACCTGCTCTGGGTCGCCATACCGTATGCAATCCTGGGCTATCTGTTGTTTCTCGGGCCCGATCTTTCCGACACCGGTAAGCTGATCTACGCTTACGTGACTTACACCCTCGTCATGCTGGCCTACACGGCGATCAACGTGCCGTACTCCGCACTCTTGGCCGTGATCTCACCCGTCGCCGCAGAGCGCACGAAGGCGACACAATTCCGCTTTATTTTCGCATCCCTCGGGACACTTTGCGTCGGTGCATTCGCGACGCCGCTCGTTGGCCTGCTCGGTGGTGGCAACGAGGTGCTCGGCTTTCGCCTGACGATCGTTCTGTTTGCGGTTCTCTCCGTCGCCATCTTCTGGTTCACATTCGCCACGACCCGGGAACGTATTCGCCTGAAGCCCCACACCGCGACTATTGGTGAAGACTTCTCTGCACTGGCGAAAAACATATCGTGGATCGTGCTCGTAGCGACCGGGATCGTCATTGTCGTCGGACTGGTTGCCCGGTTCGCATCGATCGTGTTCTACATCAAGTACTACGTGCAGGATACCGGCGACGCGATATTCTGGATTTTCGACAAGACCGCGGTGCTGACATCAATCGGGCTGATTGGCCAGCTGATCGGCGCTCTGATTACACCGATGTTGTCGGCGCGATTCGAGAAGCATCACCTCATTATCGGCGTGAATGTTCTGCATGCCGTATTGCTCGGCATTTGCTTCTTCGTTCCGCCAGACCAGTTCGCGTTGATTGTGCTCGTACACAGCCTGGGGATACTGACGTTCGGTGTGACCATCACCCTGCTATTCTCGATGTACACGGACTGCGCCGAATACGGAGAGTGGAAGACCGGGAAGAATACGGCCGGACTGACGGTTTCCGCGTCGATGTTCTCGCTCAAGTTTGGCTCCGCCGTCGGCGGCGCATTGCCGGGGTTCGTGCTGGCAGGGTTCGGGTTCGTTGCGAACGCGGCGCAGACCGATCAGGCGATCGTCGGAATACGGCTGATGTTCAACGTCCTGCCTGCGATATTCTTCCTGGCTGGTGGGATGCTGATGTTTCTTTACAAGATCGACCGGCATACGTTGAGCCGGATAGAGGCGGAATTGCATGAGCGTCGCGGTACTGGGTGAGGCACTGATCGACCTGATCGTCGGCGACGATGGTGCTTATCGGCCGCACCTGGGCGGGTCGCCGTACAACGTTGCGATCGGCCTTGCACGGCAAGGTATCGATGTCAGTTACCTGTCGCCGTTCTCGGACGATGCGTTCGGGGAGCAGCTGCATCAGTCATTGCGCAGTGAAGGCGTAGAGACACCGATCACCCGGCGTTCCCTGTGGCCGACATCGCTGGCCCTCGTGACGATCGACAACGAGGGCATGCCTGCATACCGACTGTATCGGGAAGGTATCGCGGACAAGGACACTGCTTACGAGGAGATTGAAGCGAATCTGCCGGCCGACCTGACGGTGTTCCACACGGGGTCCCTCGCCATCACCCCCAGCCAACTCCCGAAGATCCGCAAGCTATTCTCCCTGATGCACGGTAAGGGCGTTGTGATCAGCCTCGACATCAACATCAGGCTGCGCGCCAGTATCGACACGAAAGCCTATCTGGACGGTGTCCGCTCGTTGCTGCCGCTGGCCGATATCGTCAAGGCGAGCGACGAGGACCTCGAACCGTTCGAGTTTGGCGTTGATCCACAAAGGGCTGCGGCACGTGCTTACGAGGAAATGGAATCCGGCATGCTGGTGCTTACGGAGGGTGGAGGAGGTGCAACCTTGTACACGGCCAGACGTAAACTGGAAAAAGTGTCTTATCCTGTTGCGAATATCATCGATACGGTTGGCGCAGGGGACACGTTCCACTCCGCGTTCCTCGCTTCGTTGTACCGAGCCGACGCAATCAGCCGGCCGTATCGCGAAATCGATACTGATGTTCTGGGCGATGCTGTTGACTTCGCGTGCGCCGCGGCCGCCATCAATGTGTCACGCGCTGGTTGTTCCCCGCCAACTCAAGAGGAAGTAGAGAGTTACAGGCGATCGGTAAAGCGTTAGATCACCCAAAAGTAACCAACTGATTCCAGCAGACTTTCTGAGTATGCTCAGTTTTACTCTCACTTCCTGGGTGGTCGATCGCGAGAGGCTTCGCGAACAATCAGCACCCACGCAAGCACGAACGCTGCCAATGCAATTATCACAAACCATTCCATGTCAGCTTTCCTCGAGATCGTCAAAGAGACGATATGCGATGTGGTTTAACTGGAAAATGCCGCTGCTCACAACTATAACAGCAATGGTGGAAGCAGCCACAAGGACCGGGTTTGCTTTCGTGTGCGATTGGGCCAACCAACCAAGCAAGGATGCATCGACAACGGCCAAAAGGCCGAATGGGACTTTCAACCATCCAATTTCTTCCTTGATTCGGTCGATTCTCGCCATTCCATAGCACCCGCTGATAGTCCTTCCTCAATATAAATGATCTGGGCGCAGCGATCGATATGGAATTGCGGTCAATTCCTCGAGAAACTCTGGAGTGGCCTTAAGGGCCAATCCACTGCATTCGCAAGAGGACCTGATTTGTCGTGCCCAATGCGTCAAACCGGTCAAGCTCAATATCGCCATACCCGATACTCATCTTCCATCGACGCGTCGCCCACCAGTTAAGGCCGACGTACCATTTCTCCATGCTGCCGCCGCTCAACGCGGCATCATCCAGGTCCACGCGTCCAAACATCACGAAAGGCTCGAGGGCGCCCCAGCCGCCGCCCGGAATTACCCTCCGGCTATAACGTACCGACGTGTCGTAGGGTCGGAGTTCGCCATTAAAGAGATAGCTGGCAGCCACGTAGAAACCATTGAACTGGGGGTTCCCGACGGCGTCTGCTGTAACCCAGGTCCTGGCATATTCTCCCAGCACCGTCAGCTTGTTGCTCTGCCATAGTGCTTCGAGTCCCACCTGCCGCGAATAGTCAGCCTCGAAACTACCGGTATCCACGTAGAAATCAGCGACATTGGAACCCGGTCTGCCCCGATACTGAAGCGTGCCATTTTCGTCTTCCTGGTATCGCGCCGAGATGCCGATATGAAGTAACTGCGCGCCTTCGCTGCGCCAGACGGGGAGACCGGTCAGCCGGAGTGCTACCTGGTTGCCTTCGCCCCCGAAATTCCCGCCTTCTTCAAACCAGTCGTTGTACCAGCCGACTTGTACACCGAGCCTTTTCTCCAGGTAGGTATGTGTATAAGTGACGCCCCAGCTCCTGGACACAAAGAATGGCCCCAGGAATCGTTCATGCTGTAACAAGTTGGCAGAGTCACCCACCATTTCGTAGACAAACGCTTGCTTCTGTTTGCCAATCACCAATCGCCCGGTTCCGTCAACGAAGCGGCGAATCATTGCGGCGTCCATCAATGCGAAACGAGGGTTGTCTGTTGCCTGGTCAAAGCGATTGGATTCGAGCGCCACCACGTAGGACCACGGGCCCATGAAGTCGAGTGTTCCCGCGAACAGGAACCGCAGCGAACGGACCTCGAACTCATCCTCCTGTCTGCCAACCTGGTCGACGCTCTGCTGATCCTGGTCCCACGTTGTGTAGTCAAGTAAAGTCCCAAACAGAAACGCCACCGAGAAATGCTCGTTCTTGTAGCGAAGCGCTTCCGCCCACGAATCGGGAATATCCGGCACGTCGTATTGCACGGCGTCATCTGGCTGCGCCGATAGCGGTGACGGAGCGAAGACAAAGGCGAGAAAGAACAGCCTGAGAATGGCGGCAACCAGGATTGACTGAAACGTGTGTTCAGATCCAACTGACATTGTCAGTCACAACATGCCGAGACTGTCAGCTACACGATCAGCCGTGATCCTCGTGACACATCATGCATTCCATGTGCCCCTGCTGATTCCAGCGCCGCGCACGGTGTGTCTTGCTCCTCGGGCCGTGACAGCCGATGCAGTGCTCGATATCTTCTGACGGGTGCCAGACAGGCGGCGTCCACTCGCCCTTGAAGAACGCATTCAGCGCGCTCGTTGTCGTATAGACGACCTCGCCGCAGACTTTCGCACAACGCTCGATCTTCGCAGCCGTATCGATTTGCTCTCCAGCGGCCATGACCCACCTCGAGACCGATGTGTGGCAAAGCGGCGACATTGCGAGCTCCTGCACCTGGCCCGGAATCGGCGACAGGTCATCGAACCGGTCAGTAGGGAAGTTTTGCTCTGCGTACCACCAGAACAACCGGTCTACGATCTGGTTGTTCTGCAAATAGTCGTCGCGCTCCTCGCCGAAAGTGACCATGTTGATGATTGTCGAAGTTCCGGCCAACGCGCCGCACAGCGTGCCGTGCCCACCGAATCCGGACGCCGCGTGCGCCATCATCATGTCCGGCAACGTCGTCCACGGATAGCCGACCTGCTCCTTGAGCAGGCTCAGGATGCCCAGGAATGATGCCGTGCCGCAGCCACCTTTTTCCTTGTAGAAGCGATAGGAACGCCGGCCCGCCTCCAGCGGGTCGAGTTCCGTCCATTCCCACGGTAACGGCGGTGAGTCCTTGAATCCTTCCGCTTCGTTCGTCGCAACGGCGGCGTAGGCCGCCATGGCGCCACCCGCCAGTATCGCAGCCGAGCCAGCGGCCATGCTGCGCCGTGTAATCAAATTGGTTTCCCGGTCATGTGTCATTGCGATACCTCCATCTGTCCACATTTCAGGACACGTCAAAAGTCGAATTTGAAAAAGAGCAGGCCACCCGTGTAACGCCAGTCCAGATCTCCATTGAAGTTCGTTTTAGTTACTCCAACATTGAAATCCACGCTATTCACACCGACCCCGATCGCCATGTGCTCGAGAAGCTGGTAATCGAGGCCTGCATACAAGTCGTACAACGTGCCATCGAAATCGCCGTATTCGAAGGCAAACAATTCAGCGCTGCCACGAAATGACCACTTTTCGGAGAAGTCGTACTGCCCTCTTAATCCGATGACTGGCAGAGGTGCAGTCGTACTACGGCTCGAAGACTGACCAATCGCGGCCGCCGCAAGCGAGGTGCCTATATCCGCGACATACAGGCCGGCGCTCGCGCCGAGATAGCCTTTTTCCCGACGCATGAACGACCAGGTATACGCGAGCTTGTATATACTCAAATCAAGTCCGGCATCGATCACCGTGTCGATCGGGTAAACCGAGCCATCCCACTCAATGTCTTTCTGGATCTGTTTCGATGCCGTTCGCGATAAATCGAAGGCGCTTAAATCGAGCCGATGTTTCTCATTGAATCGGAAATAGCCGTCTAAGCGAAAGACAGCGTCCGATGCATCGAACCCGAGATCGCTTTCCAGATCAACGTCTGTCCCGCTGTCCGGAACATCGCCATCAAGTCGCGTAATGGTATCTCGGCTTGCGAAGAACACCCCGAGACTCACGCTAAACCTGTCGAAGTCAGCGGATTGCGCCGCGGCGCCAGGTGCTCCTGCGAATAGAAGAACTGCGGACGTCATGAAGAGGGCCAGGCGGCCCGGTGTAACGCCGGATTTTTTGCAATTTGTAATATTCATCTCTGGCTCCCCGAATTCAGATCAGTACTTGACCAAATACTCTTTGGCTTCGAGGCACACGCCGAACGCTTTCTTGAAATTTTCCAGTTGCTCCTCGGTAGCCGCCTCACGCTGTTCCGCCTGGGTCTCTGCCTGTTCTTGCGCTTGTTGCTGAGCCTCGGCACCTTGTCGGCGACCACGGACCGCCCCTGCTGCAGCACCCCAGGCTGCGCCCTTACTCGCGTCGTCGTCAGCGATCTCACCAATTACGGCACCGGCGGCGGCACCGCGTACAGCGCCTCGCGTTCCAGAACCCTGACCCGTTTGCTTTGCCGCCTGCTGTTCGGCCTGGGCTTGCTCCTCGTTGGAATCTTCCTGCTTCTTCAGCGCGAACGGGTCGCTACCGGTGTTGCTCACCGCCCATTCATAGCATGCCGCCTCGTCCTGGGACTGCTGAGCGGAGTCCTGCCCCTTGGCCGGAAACACATATACGTCCATCGTCGACCCCAGCGTCTGGGTCTGTTCTTGAGCCAGGCTGCAAACTGGAATCGTCAGGGCAACGCACGCCCACAAAACCTTACCGGTTACCTGTCTCATCTCGTGTCTCAATTCGTTGTCACATCAAAATGTTTCGCCAACGGCAATATGGATGGCGTCGCTATCCGTTGACCAGGCATAGTCAATGCGCAGGTTGATGCGCTTGGCCGCAAGGACCATGAATCGCACACCGGCACCGTAGCTGGGGATGGGTTCGCTCTCACGAACGCCACCAAATGAATCGCCGACGTAGCCAGCACCGGCGAAGCCGACCAGTCCCCATCGCTCGCTCAGACGCCACCGCGCCTCGAGTTGGCCGGATGCTGTTTCCTTGCCCAGGTAGTCGGTAACCGAGAATCCCCTGAGTTGTACCAGGCATGAATCCCAGAGCGGGGTCGCCCCGCCGCGCTTGCAGCCGCGAACCTCCCATGCCAGTACCAGCGAGTCACTCACGTCATGGTAAGAGCGGAGTTCCAGGCTATAGGACTGGTAAGTGTTGTCGCTGCCAAGTGAATCGTCGTTAAAAAGTGCATCGGCCTTGAAGTACCGGCCGCTGTACGTGTTGAGCGGCATGTCACGCGTGTCGAACTCGATATTCCCGCCTAGACCTGCCGAGCGCACCTCGCTCCCAAGATCGAATCCCGAAGTCGATATCGAAGTTTCGAAGCTTTGTTCCGCGTTGACAGTTCGCAAGCTAAATCCGCCATACCAGTTACCCGCCAACCTTCGCGATAATTTGGCAAAAGCAAAGTCACCGTTTATTCGCCAGTCGGTGCTTTGCCCGTCGGAAGCTTCGTCGGGTCCCAATAGCGACAGGCGAAGGTCGGCGGCGCCGATTGCACCAGTAAACCGCCACGTGTTGCTCTTCCAGTAACCCTGATGTCCAAGCGCGAATGCTTTGCTGTCGTTGCTGGTATACATGCCGCCGACCGCGGTGACCGACGCGGGCTGCACTCTCTTCTGCTCATCGGTCTGCTTGTAGAAATAGGCGGCTCCGGCGACCAGTCCTGTATCCAGGGTCGGGTTCGATATCGGGATCGGCACGACGACGAAATCGCCGTGCTGCATTTTCAGTTGGGTGTCGTCCTCACGTATGTCCGGTGCTATTCCGGGGCGGGTATCGGTCGTGGGCTGATCCGCGAAGAGCGAAGAAGTCGGGAGTACCAGCAGGCAAACAAGGAGAGACGCGCGAATGAGCAACCAGAGCCTGCCCGGCCCCTCATTGCAGTTGTCACAGCCAACCAGCCGTCCGGTCGAGGATAGCCATAATGAAAATTGTGTCTTTTTGATTTGCACGACCAGTCACAGAGGACTTCCACCTCGACTATTCTGCAAACTGGGTATTGAAACCGACGAATATCTGTAGTTCCGGTTGTCCTGCCCCGCGATCGAGAATAGTGAATTGCGGCTCTACGAAGACGTTGAATACTTTCTTGCCGGCCGGAATGACCGTCCCGATACCCAGGCCTACCGGAACGTGGTACGAGTCTGTTTCGAGGTTAAAGGCGGCAATCGCCGTGCTCCTCAGGTACCAGCCCTTTTCCAACTGGAGTATGACGAAGGGCTGAACGGCAAGCAGGTTCGTATCTGCGCGGTCGCTGTCTCCCGCAAAGCTCGCCTGCCACGTCACCAGTCCGCCCCACTGCAGTTTCGCTGATGTTGCGTTGAAGTAGGTAGCCGCCACGCCACCCTGCCACTTGCCCGCGCCAGTTGCATCTTCGCTTGCTGTGGGCGCGACGATTTGCGGGCCCACGCCGAAACTGATTCCGGGATTGCCCGTGTCGAAAAGATAGGTAGCAAATGCGCTCGCGTCGCCCAGTCCGGATGTGGTCTGAGTGATGCTCGTCGGAACGCGTTGCATTGGCAGCGATCCACGAAATAGCCACTTGCCGAACGGCTGCGCGTACCGGGCCCAGAAGGTATTCGCGGTTTGGTTGTCTGTCTCGGTGAGCGAGGGGATGTAGTAGTTGTGGAGATTGAACGCCCGAAAATCGGCCAATGGGTTGTTGGCATCAATGGAGGACGGCACCGTTGTCTCCGTATCCGCAATCGCACCGTGGGGCGATACCTGCAAAAGCAGAGCGCCTGCGGTCAACAAGCAGAGAATGAAATCCCTGGAACGCATTTTTTTACTCCTGAGATCCATCATTCGTTCCTTTTTCACTTCGCGGCCGGACTCGAGGCAGGAAGCACCATCCGATCGGGATTGACATCGTAGGTCCATGGCAACCCGGAATTCTTCCAACCGTTCACCACTCGTTGCCCGTCAAAAATACTGTTTGGGTCGTTAACGGCGTCACCTTCCATACCGTCGGTGATTGTGTAGACTTTTGCGAAGCCGGCCTCTGCCAGCAGGTTGACGGCCATGGCGCTGCGGCCACCCGATCGGCACATGACGAGCAGCGTGTCCTCCGGTTCCGCGACCTTCTGCACTCGCTCGACAAAATCCGGCAGGAGTTGCATGGGGAATCGCTGTTTCTCGTGGTCCCATTGATCCGACTGGGTAGCGATCGGGATCTTCCAGGCCATGTCCGCGTTACCGACGAATATGAACTCTTCGGGTGTGCGCACGTCGACGATCGTGATCGTGTCAGGCGCGGCCTTCCACATCTCGTAGGCTTCGGCGGCGGTGACATACAGACCCAGCGTCGTCTGCTTCGCGGCGGGAAGCGGTGAAGGCGCCTTCTCGTTGCTATCAGCGGTGGCGCTCAGCGGCAGTGCGAGGCTCGCTATGCCGATCAGAATGACGGCCAATAATGGCCGATTGGTATCAAAGCGAATCCGATACCACTCTCTCGATTGCTTCAACATGACGGTAATTCCCTAAAAAGAGAAACTCACCCCGATCAGCGGGCCCTGCTCGGTCAGGTTGTAACGCTGATAGTTTCCGCCCACGCCGCTGGTGCCGTCCTCGTAGTCGAAATCGATCAGCCGATAGCCGAAGACCATCCCCACCGTCTCCGAGACTTGCCACTGGACATTCGCCAGCAAGTGGTACATCAGGTCGGAGCCGACGCCGAAGCCGCCGATGTCGCCGCGCAGGTTGAGCCACCAGTTGTTGCCAAAAGGCCGGTTGTAGCGGAGGCCGATGGTCGGATCTATCCAATCTGCATCACGGCTGGCGGCGAGATCCACGGGAAGCCCACCCGTGCTCGTCACCCTGAGATCAACACCCAGATCGAAATAGGCAAAACCGAACAGGAACGCGGTGTTCTCGGACATGCGCCGACCGACAGTCCCCATCAGGGTAAGCTGGTCGACGTCCATGACGCCCACCAGACGTCCACCTTCCGTGGTATCGCGCCCGGCCAGGCCCATGAACGTGACATCGGCTGAGAATGACCAGACGTCATTCTCAGCGCGATACGCTGCCATCGCTCCAAATTCGAGCGCGTCGAACAGATCGGATATGCTCAGGTCGACGGGAACCTCGACGGAGCCGATCTGGGCGGTGCCGTCGATTGCAGCGCCCATGCCGTAGATATACAGATTATGGCGCCAGCCGTCCGATCCGTCCTGTGCCGAAGCACAGAACGAAATCAGCAGACCGGGCAGCGCTGCGGCGAGCCAGGCGATGGAGCGGATAGATATCATGATCTAGCTGTCCTGAACGAGTCGACTATCCGACCCTTCCTTGCATGCTGGGAATCTTCTCCAGCTTCTTCTTTGCAATTTCATCTTCAAGAAGCTCCTTACCGGCTTGAGCCAGGAATTCCGGTGCAGCCCACTTCTCTACATCGAAGTCGTTCTTGATGTAGCCGTGCTCGAGCATGAAGTCCTTGCCGATGTTTACCATGGCCAGGTTCTGGGCCGAAAGGTTGGGCACCATGTCAACATGCTTGATGCCCTCATAAGTGTCCTCTTCGTCCAGGTAGTAGGTCTGCTTGTTGAGAATCCCCGCCGCAGCACGCTTGTGTTCGTTAGACCAGCGCCCAACGCGGATCATGCCTTTCATGAACGCGACGGCAAGTTCCGGATGCTCCTCGGCCATCACATCTGTGCAGGTAATGATTGCCGGGATATTTGCGACTTGCAGCCTCCAGTCCGGGTACCTGGACAGGTCCTCGATTGCTGCGAGCCCACCAGTCGCCTCCTGAATATGCTGGAAGACCTTGCTTTGTGAGTAGATCGCATCAACCTTGCCTTCAAGTAGCGCGGTCTCCAGCGGCCGGAAAGCCAGGTCGTTCTTGTGGTCACGTTTCAACTGCCACCAGCTCGGATTGACCATGGGCATCAGCATCTCGGGATCGTCGTACCAGTCGTCCGGATACGGGAAGTCGACGAGCTTGACGTCCTTGATGGTCATTCCGTTCATCTTGAGCATCGTCAGGATGCCCTGGTGCTCCTGGATGCGCCACCAGTCGTTCTTGAGCGTGTTCAGGCTCTTGGTGATGCCGATTTTCTTACCCTTGAGATCACTCATCCGGTAGAGGTTGTCCTTCGCGCGCACCATCAGGCAGCCGCCCTCAAAGGGAACATGCGTCAACCCCAGCATCCGGGTCTTGCGATAGTCTGCATTGACGTGGATGGGCGGGAACAAGCCGCCGAATCGGATCAGGTTCTCCTGGTTGTGGATGTAATGCGGATACCAGTCGGTCTCGGGGCGGGAGCGGAAATACGCGAAGTCCACGCCGATTTTTGCGAATTCCTCGGCTGTCCAGCCGAGTTCTTGGTCCACGTTGCTGGCGGATATAAGAGGACAATTGGTGTAGTACACCTCTTTCCAGTCCAGGCTGATCGTGGTCGTCATCTTGCCGTCGACTTCTTTCTTGACGGCCCTGCTGCTTTCAGCCGCCTGCGCCGATCCGCCGACCGTTGCGAACGCGGCACCGGCCGCGACCGCTGCTGCTGTACCCAACGCTTCGCGCCGCGTCATTCCACTTTTGATTTGTTCGGTCATGATTCTTGTGCTCCGGATAACTGGCCTGTTTCAGACATTCAGTTAAACACTGCCGGTGCAGGTGCGATACACATTAGTGGCCACGCGATACACATTTATTGACAAAATCGATTAGTATTCTCCGCAGGACCCAGGCCACAAGCTGGTACCAAGTTGAGCAATCGGACACGCAAGCGACAGCCGCGGCCGGCAACGCTCCGCGTCGGCGGTGCTACAGAGATTCTCGCTGTTCTCCAGGACTTCGGAGTTGATCCGGACGAAGTGCTCACCGCAGCAGGCATCGACCCGGAACTGTTCGCGGACCCTGATAATCTGATTACATACGCGGCCCGCGATCGGCTCTTCAGACAATGCGTGTCCAGAACTGGCTGCCAGCATTTCGGACTCCTGGTCGGCCAGCGGATGAACCTCAAGGCTCTGGGCCTCGTCGGCTTGCTGATGAGGACATCGCCGGATGCCGGCAGGGCGCTGAGCAGCCTTGTCAACTTGCTGCATCTGCATTCCCAGGGTGCCGTGATGGCACTGAGGGTCGACGAAGACGTGGCCATGCTCACGTATGACGCGTTTGAACCGGGGCTCGAAGCGACCGATCAAACCGGGGCGGGTGCGGTCGCGATGATGCTTAACGTCATGCGCACGCTCTGCGGCTCTGACTTTCGAGCCGATGAGGCTTCGTTCGCCCACCGCCGTCCAGCGGATATCGAAGCGTTCCGGAAGTTCTTCAAGGTTCCGCTCTACTTCGATGCGGAGCACTATGCCCTGGTGTTCTCACGCGACTGGCTCAAGGTTCGCCTGCCCGGTGCCGACGATGAGTTGCAGCAGTTGCTGCAGAAGCAGGTTGAGGCGCTCGAGTCCCGTTACAGTCTCGCGTTTCCCGACCAGGTACGAAAAGTACTGCGATCGGCGTTGCTCACGGGATATCACTCCGAGAATCAGATTGCTGCGCTCTTTTCAATGCGCAGCCACACGTTCAGAAGACGACTCGAAGCCTCCGCAACGAGTTTTCATGAACTCGTCGACGAATGCCGCTTCGAGATTGCCCGGGAGATGCTCCGGAATACATCACTCAGCGTCGGCGAAATCAGCGCATCAATGGGCTACTCGCGCGCGAGTTCGTTTATTCGGTCGTTCCGGCGCTGGAGTGGCATGACGCCTGGGAAATGGCGGCAGAATAACTGAAAAATGTGTATTCAGTAGACGGCCTCTGGAGCCCTTCGCGAGACTGAATTCGGCCGTATCCGGAACGCCCACGGTACATGAATGTAGGTACATCCTCTGATTAATGAAGGTCTCCTGATGGCCGCAGAATGAGACAACAAGCGAGGTCCAGAACCGCAGGATCAGTCATGTCTCGCAAGAATGCGCTGCCAATTAACCAGCCTATGCGATTAATCAGTACGCTTCGACCCGTCTTGCTCATACTCGTACTTGCGTTGATCAGCATGCCGATATCGGCCCAGGACGATGTTAATGACGACGCTGATACGGAGCAGGCACCCGCCGATCCGTTCAACCGAGGTACGCCGCGGCGGAGTGCGGATGGATTTATCGCCGCCGCCGATGCGGGCGACTTTGACAGGGCGGCCGAGTATCTCGATCTCCGCAACCTGCGCGGGACGGCACAGGAATTGACAGGCTTCCAACTCGCGCGACGTCTGGACGTAATTATCGAGCGTGCGACCTGGCGGGATGTGGAAGACCTGGTCGACCATCCCGATGGGCGTCGTAACGACGGCCTGCCCGACTACCGAGATTCGATCGGTGTGGTACTCGACGAGGACCGTGATAAGGAATTCCAGCTGTACATGCAGAAAGTGCCCCGCGGCGACGGTGTGTTTATCTGGAAAGTTTCCAATGCCACCGTGTCCCTGATACCGGAGCTGTACGATGCCTATGGCTACGCTGAATGGGTCGAGCAGTTTCGGCGCAAATTACCGAATGTCAGCTTTCTTGGATACGAGCTATTCAAGTGGGTGATTTCATTGGCTGCCGCCGCGGTCGTTTATGCCATCATCTTCCTGATTGCGCTGGCAATTCGACGTGCGTTGGGAGACCCGGCGAAGCCCTCACATCGAAAGATATTCAGATTCCTGATCCTTCCAGTCGGCATTTGGGCGATCGTGTTGACACTTAACGGGTTTGCAATCGAGCTCGGGCGTGGAGACACCGCTAGAGCATTAAGTCAAGCATCTCCTGTTCCGGTGATAGTGACCGTCTGGTTACTAATCACTGGCGTGAATCTTTTTCGCGATATCTACAATAACCGCCTCCTCGAGCAGGATCGCGGTGGTGCTGCCTTACTGCTCCGGCCGGCAGCGAATGCAGTCAAGCTTGTGATCGCTATCGGCGCAGGCCTTTTTTACCTGGACAAGCTCGGCATCAGCATCACAACGGTGCTGGCGGGGCTCGGTGTCGGTGGCATTGCCGTGGCACTGGCTTTGCAAAGGCCCATGGAGGATGTATTCGGCGCTATTTCGCTATACACCCAGCAACCGGTGCGGGTCGGAGACTTCTGCAGGATCGGCAACGAAACCGGCACGATTGAGGAAATTGGCCTGCGCACGACGCGCATTCGGACGCTCGCAAATACGGTTATTTCGGTGCCGAATGCGCGTCTGGCGAGTGAGCCGATCGACAATATTTCCGCTCGTCGGAAAATCTTGTATCGGCCTGTCCTGAGATTGAAGTACGACACGACGCCGGAGCAAATTCAGCACATACTGGACGGCATACGCGAGCTGTTGGGTTCGCATAAGCGCGTCCTGCAGGATAATTTCCGATCCCGGTTCAAGGAAATTGCTGATGACGCGCTGCTGGTCGAGGTCTACGCCTATATCGACACCACGAACTGGGCTGAGTATCTGGGCATCTCGGAGGAACTGAATTTGAAGCTTCTGGAGATAGTTGCTGAAACCGGCACGACCCTGGCATTGCCGGCACAAACACTCTACGTTGAGCAGGGCGCATCGGCAGGACTGGCCGTCCCATAGCTGGCTGGTGTGGCATGACGCCCGGCCAGTGGCGGCAGAAACCTCAGCAAATACACAGTTTATGAGGCGCGCCTGGCGCAAGCTCATAGCGAAAAAGTTTCTGTCCACGGCGGGCCGGAGAACCTGCCGGTGGTGTCGAGGATGTCCACCTGCATCCGATGGCGCCGCGTACGGTCCGGGCCGCTATTACGTGGAACTTTTGATGCAAGGCGTGGAGAATCGCTGACGCGAGCTAATTTACAAGGCCCTGCAACAGGTTTTTCGCCGATTCGCCCCCGGCCTTGCCGACGAAGTCGCTGACCTGCCCGACGAGCTGACTGGCCTGGCTCGGCGTAATGTCGAGCTCGCCCATCGCTGAATTCAGGCCTCTGACGTCCGTGATCGGTTCCGAGAGTATCCCGGCATCCTGCGCAACCTCGAGGTATTTGCTCGAGCCCGGCAACAGGCGCGAGAGCGACTCGTAATCGGCACCCGGCAGCTTGTTTTCAGCCAGCGACAGCAGCGATCCCAGCCCGCCGGCGGCTTGCTTCGTGTCCAGTCCCAGGCTGCTCGTCAGGCCGCTCACCAGCGGGTCCGACGACAAGCTTTCAATCAACGCGGAGCTGCCACCCAGAGAGCTGCAGCCGGTGGCCGTAAACAGCCACAAAATAACCAGGGAAATTATCTGTCGTTTCATCGTGTTGCTCTCAAGTGTGTCCGGCGTGATTTTTCCGGCTGTGGCTACAGCGTGCCCGCCTGGGCCTGTTGCTTCATGTCTTCGTTGGCGAAGATGGCGAGTTCGACACGCCGGTTTTTCGACCGGTTCGCGTCGCTGTCATTCGGATATTTTGGCTGTGTTTCGCCGTAGGCACGAACTTCGAAACGCGAACGGTCCATGCCGTTGGCGACGAGGTGGTCGGTAACAGACTTGGCGCGCTGCTCCGACAGGGACAGGTTGTAGGCCTCCGCGCCGGTGTCATCGGTATGCCCCTCGACCAGGATGTTGGTGTCCGGGTATTTCTCGAATACCGTTGCTGCCGCGGCAAGGTCGTCCTTGTAGGCGTCGCTCAGCTTGGCGGAATTGATCTCGAACATCAGACCGGACTCGAATGTCATGTTGATGCCCTCGCCGACGCGATTGACTTCCGCTGTTGGCACGGCCTGTTCGAGCTCGCGCGCCTGCTCGTCCATTTTCCTGCCGATCAGGTTACCGGCAGCACCACCGATTGCGGCCCCGGCAAGCACGGCCCATACACTGCCTTTGCCAAGCGCCGCACCCGCGGCCGCGCCGCCAAGCGCGCCAGCGACCGTGCCTTTCTGCTGCCGGTTCATTCCCGCACACCCGGCCAGTATGACGGCCGCTGCCGAAATCACGACGATTGTTTTCTTCACAGTTTCTTCTCCGGTCTGTCTTTTTTGTTGTCGGTGCCTAGCGGCAGGTGAGGGCGGCGAACATGTCGAGCTTCATGTCCTGCACGCCGAGTTCGAGCGCCCTGTTCAGGTCCTTGCAGAGCAGGCTCTTTTCACTTTCCGTCATGCTGTTTCTGAGCTCTCCCGCTTGCGTGGTGCCGTATTTGCTTTCCATCTGGCGCAGGTTCGACTCGGTACGCGCCAGGAAGACGTCCGCATCGTCGGGGGCCATTGCCGCCGCTCGATCGTAGTCTTCACGCGCCCGTGCGTAGTCACCGTCGACGGATGCCCAGTCACCGCGTTGCAGCAAGAAATCCGGGTTATCGGGATCCAGCTCGATGGCATTCGCCATATAGAACTGCGCTTCGGTTTGCTTACCGGCCCGGAAATTCATATCAGCGACTTTCGCGTAGATCGTCGCCCGCTCGGCGACGTTCTGGTTTTTCTCGGTCAGTTCGATAACCCGATCATAATCGGCCTTCGCGTCGGCTGGCCGGCCGAGACTTTCCTGCGCGAGTGCCCGTTCGAAGTAGGCTTCGAGGCTCTTGTCTTTGGAAGCCTCCAGCGCGGCGTTGGCGGCCGTGATTGCGTCGTCATACCGGCCGAGGCCATTCAAGGCGCTCGCCCGGCCGGCCTGAATCTGCTCCTTGCCGTCCCTGGTATCGCATTCATCGACCAGCGCATCAAACGCATTCAGCGCGCCGGCGTGATCGCCGCCTGCATTCAGCGCGCTGGCAGCTGCGACGCCCGCCCGGCATTCCTCGTTCATCGTGAATGTCTGCGCCCGGGCGGGCACGCACAGGGCGAGGCTGGCCGCGAGCAGGCCGCTACACATCAGTGCCTGCCTGGCATTTCGGTGCCAGGCTGTGCCGGGGACGAAGGGGTTCTTGATCAATGCATCGAGTATGCCCATCGACCTGGATCCTTTTATTATTGTTTGTTAATTGGAGTACGTGTCGCTGACGCTCACGATTTTGACCATTCTTAACATATAGTCAAGTCCAAGACCGCCTCATTTGAGACATTTCGAACCCGGCGACGGCGTCAGCGCAGCCCAAACGTTTGACGGACTGTTACAGGCCCCGGCCAAAAGTCACGCCGATCACGTAGATCTCTTCGCCATCGACGAAATCTATGTCGAACTGGGGAGATATTTCCCAATCGCCGCGATGGAAGCCGTACTCAACGCCCAGTCGCAGCAAAGACTCGCTGCCGTGTTCCCCGTCTTCGATACCAGGTGCCGCGTAGAGCTTCCAGGCGTCGCGGTGATAGGCGAACGGTACCGCGAATACCCATGCATCGATGTCACCGAAGGTGTGCTCGACAACCCCGCCGATCCCCCAGCGCGCATTCAGCCGCCGCTCGTACTCGATGCCGAGCGCGAGGCCTTCATCACGTGAGCCCTCGAAGGCAACCCCGACGAAGCCGGCGATAACATGCTTGTGGTAAGGGTGTTCCGCTTCATGCTCGCCATGCTCTGCTTCCTCGGCACTCGTGGTCGTTACGAGGGCGAGTAGCAGCAGCAATACGGTGCTCGATGATTGCAGTTCTTGCAATGCATCGGAAAACGATGGGGATACCTGTCACTCTCTTATGCTCGTACGAGCCCAAGCGGGACGTATCTCCCTGAAAAGCGGGTGTAGTTCAATGGTTGAGCATCCGCTTTCCAATCGGAGTCGCTGAGTTGGCCACATCGATAACCGCTTGATTTCCGTGGTCCATTGACCGCTGGTTTCAACGAGTTAGATCACCCAAAAGTAACCAACTGAGTCCTGTGGGCTTTCTGAGTATGCTCAGTTTTAGTCTCACGCCGGTTCGCTTGCTATATTTCGGAAACGGCTGCATTGCCGGCCCGGCCAAAACAATAAAAGACCGGTGATTCTGAATGCGGCGTGCGACGAAGTGCACGCTGCCGTCGCCGGATACAAAACAGGCGGTTAGACGTTATGAGATTAAAAGTTATTCAGTTAGTACAGTTCATCTTGCTATTACTTTTCGGGCTGCAATCCGCGCAGTCCCAGGAAGAACCGCGAATTGTCTACGATCCTTACGGTGATACAGCACTTGAGGAGATAACCCCGGAAACAAGGGCGAGATCGCGAGATTACAGCCCCTATGCGGGGCGCGAATTCCCAACAAAAGTTCTGTTCGGTGACACACACCACCACACCGCTAACTCGGGCGATGCGTTCATGGGGGGCAACCGCCTGACGCCGGAGCAATCGTACCGATTCGCACGCGGCGAGGAAGTCGTTTCATCTACCGGCGTGCCGGCAAAGCTGTCGCGGCCGCTCGATTTCCTCGTTATCGCCGATCACGCGGAGGGTCTGGGCGTTATAACCGAGGTTTATAACGGCAACCCGGAGTTTGTCTCGGACCCCACGCTCGCTCGCTGGAACCAAATGATGCAAGCGGGAGGCAATGAGGCCGCCAAGGCGGCCACCGAGCTGGTATCTGCACAGGCGCAGGGGACGTTACCCGGGCCGGTTCAGGATCCAAAGATTGTCGTGCCGGTGATGAAGTCAGTTTGGGAGCGATACACCGAGACTGCAGAAGAATTCAATGAGCCGGGGGTGTTCACTGCACTGATTGGCTTCGAGTGGACTTCGGTGCCGAGCGGCAACAATCTCCATCGCGTTGTGGTCTATCGCGATGGCAAGGACCTGGCGGACCAGGCGTTGCCGTTTTCTTCCTGGCAGAGTGAGGACCCTGAGAAGTTGTGGGAGTGGATGGCCCGGTACGAGGAGAAGACGGGCGGGCGGATGCTGGCAATCCCCCACAACGGCAACCTGTCGAACGGGCGCATGTTCGAACTCGTCGACTTCGACGGTCAACCGCTGGACCGTGACTATGCAGTTGCACGATCCCGGTTCGAGGTACTGCAGGAGATCATTCAGACGAAAGGCAATAGTGAAACGCACCCATCGCTGTCGCCAATCGACGAATTCGCCGGGGACATGGGCGTTGCTGGCTGGGATTACGGCAACTTGACGCTGGAGGGCGAGCCCGAGTCGGCCGATATGCGGCCAACAATGTATCTGAGAGGCGGGCTGATGCGAGGTTTGGAACTCGAGGAGACGCTCGGCGTCAATCCCTTCAAGTTTGGTTTCGTCGGGTCAACTGATGTGCATAACTCGCTGACCGCCATCGAAGAGGACAATTTCTTCGGTAAGCTGCCGGTGCAGGAGCCAAGCCCCAACCGGTGGGACCACGTGTCGAAAGAGGGCTTCGGGAAGACACGCTACTCATGGCACTACCTTTCGGCCGGCTACGTGGCGGCGTGGGCGACGGAAAATACTCGCGAGGCTCTCTGGGACGCGATGCAGCGTCGCGAGGTTTATGGCACGTCGGGCTCTCGAATTACGCTCCGGTTCTTTGGCGGCTGGGGATTCACGCCGGCCGATGCCGAAACCCGATATATCGCTGACATTGGCTATGCCAAGGGTGTACCCATGGGTGGCGATCTGACCTCGGCGCCGGAGGGCAAGGCGCCCACCTTCCTGGTTGCTGCCGTCAAGGACCCGCTGTCTGGCAACCTCGATCGCGTCCAGATCGTCAAAGGCTGGCTCGGCGCGGACGGCAAGGCGCAGGAGCGGGTTTACGACGTGGTGTGGGGTGATGCCGACCGTCGTCAGATCGGATCCGACGGACGGCTCGCTCCAGTGGGCAATACGGTTGATGTCGCCAAGGCCACCTGGGCCGACTCTATCGGGGATCCGACGCTCGGCATAGTCTGGACGGACCCTGATTTCGATCCCTCTCAGAGGGCGTTTTATTACGCACGGGTGATCGAAATTCCGACGCCGAGGTGGACCGCATATGATGCGTTCCGGTTTGGTGTCGAAATGTCACCCGAGGTGCCGATGACGCATCAGGAGAGAGCGTGGAGCTCGCCCATCTGGTACACCCCATGAAGGGGGCGGTACACCTGATAATGTCTTTTCGCTATTCGCCGGGTTCGCTTAGAATCCCAGTACGCTCACTTTTATGCTCAGCCGAGCCCGGGTGAGACGTAACTCCCCGATTTGCGAACGGGAAATCAGCCCGCTTTCTTTAGCTCTTCTCGCACGATTCATCTTAGCGTTCTGGCATCAACGGGATGCTGACTGGTGCCGAGGGTTTCGTGCAGTGTTTCGTTGATCAGCTTCTGATAACCACCGCCGCGCGCATCACGCATTTTTCGATGAAATTCATAATTACAGCGATTGTTGCGTGGTGCGCAACACGCTATACTTGGCCGGTGATCAAGTCGTTCAAGCACAAAGGCCTGCGGCGCTACTTTGAGACAGGAAACAAGTCCGGTATTCAGGCTAAACAGGCGGCCCGACTTCGATTACAGCTAGCTACCCTGGATACTGCTCGGGTAATTGACGATATGGATGTGCCTGGTTATCGGCTGCATCCGCTCAAAGGGCGGGCAAAGGACCATTGGTCAATCTGGGTCAGCGGGAACTGGAGACTTACCTTCGAGTTTAGTGACGGCAACGTATATGTGTTGGACTACGAGGACTATCATTGATGGCTATGCATAATCCGCCGCACCCGGGCGAGTTTATCAGGGCGACCTATATTGAGCCGTTTGATCTGAGTATCAGATCGTTGGCTGAGAATTTGGGCGTCGCTGCCTCTACCTTGGCGCGTGTCGTTGCCAAGCGCAGTGCTGTGAGCCCCGAGATGGCGTTGCGTCTGTCCAAGGCACTAGGCCGGTCTCCGGAAAGCTGGCTGGCCATGCAGGACAACTACGACCTCTGGCAGGCGAAGAAAACCGCGAATCTCTCGAAGGTGCGCAAGATTCGGTTCGCGGCGAAGGCCTAAAGAGAATTGCCATTGATCGCGTTGCTCGAAGGGGCAAAAGCCTCTGATCTCTTCTCTATACAACTTAAATTCGCTTAGTATCCGAGTACTCTCACTTTTTGTGCTCAGTCAGGCCGATGCGAGATGTAACCGCCTGTTTTGCACAGGCTACGCTGTGGAATTCAGAGCAGCTACAACGTGCTTCGGGTCATTTTTTATCGCAATCAACAAGGCAGCCGCCGGACCGTCAGGTCGACGTCGTCCCTGTTCCCAATTGCGAAGCGTTCCGACGGATATGCGAAACAAGCCCGCAAACTTCTCCTGGGACAGACCTGTGCTCTTACGGATTTCCCGGACAATGTCAGACGTTACCTCGAAAGTCCGCGATGGCTTACGATCGCCACGCACGATCTCCGCAGCTTGCGACGCACTTTCAATCAGCTTTTCAAACAGTCTGTCGTCCATAGTTTCCACCTCTACTTCCACTGCCTGACAATGTCAGCCAGTTGTCGTTTTTGCGCCGTCAAGTCATCAACAGATCGGTGATCGTATGCCAGCAGGAAGATGATCTGGTCCGAGGCCAGTCTGTAGTAATAGATCACTCGCATACCGCCGCTCTTGCCGCCTTTTCGCCCAGAAACTCGCCAACGGAGCTTGCGGCATCCGGCTGTGCCGATCATCAAATCACCCGCCGTCGGGCTAATCAGCAAGTGCTCTTGCATCCGGCGATACTCATGGTCATCGAGCAACTCACGAACGAGCTCAGTAAACACCGGCGTCTCGATGAAGGTGAGCTTCATACGAATGCTACGCCAATGACGTACATACGTCAATGGCGTAGTCAGTATGGGTGAACTGCACGGACCACTGAGTCGGCATGGGTATTGGAAAAGAATCTGCTGCCTCGGTTGGAACCGCTTGTGGCGCGACGGCTAAAAGCAATCGAAAGCAGCCAGTAGTCTCTGCAAAGGAAGATCAAGATATCTGGCTCAGGATTCGGTGCAAATCCACAAAATACGGATATGCATCGTTGGCTATATCGATAACCGCTTGATTTCCGTGGTCGTGTGACCACCGGTTTCAAAGAGTCAGATCACCCACGAGTAACCAGCTGAGTCCAAAAGGCTCTGTAAATATGCTCAGTTTTACTCTCACTGGGAAATTGTATTGCCTGCCAGCCCTCATCATCCGGCAGTCTACCCCGTGCTCGCTGCTCTCGTCCGTGTGTCCAAAAAAAACGGCGGGAGCTTTACTCCCGCCGCACGTTTGTCGAATGAGCCGTTGACAGGGCTCGGCCAGAAGTATGGAGACTCAGCTCCCCGGCGGCATCAGGGCCTCTGTCGCGTCACCGAGCGTGAAGGTGCCGGGCTTCTGCCGTGGCGGGTATTTCTTAAATGTAGCGAGGAACTTCGCAACGTAGTCGCCGGCGGGCAGAAGCAGGTAGGGCCGATCCAGCCACCAGTCGTCATAGGTGTTGGAAGTCACCATGCCCCGTTCGTAGGGGTCCCGACGGAGATTGACCAGCAGCGGCGCACGCAGCGGCACGAACGGCTCGCGCCAGGCCTGGAACGTGGCCTCGGCTCGCTGCTCCAGGAAGATGACCTTCCAGTCGTTGAAGCGCAGTGCGGTCAGGTCGCCGTCGTCGGAGAAGTAGAAGATCTCCCTGCGCGGACTCTCCTTCGTCTCGCCGGTCAGCATCGGCAGGATGTTGTAGCCGTCGAGATGGACTTTGTAGCTGCGCGGGCCGAGCTTCTCCCCGTCCAGCAGGTCTTCCTTGACGCTGTCGTTGCCGGCGGCGGCGGCGAAGGTCGGCAGCCAGTCCATGTGGTGCACGATCTCGTTGCTCACGCTCCCCGCCGGGATCTTGCCGGGCCAGCGCACCATCCCGGGCACTCGCCAGCCGCCCTCCCAGTTGGTGTTCTTCTCGCCACGGAACGGGGTCATGCCCGCATCCGGCCAGGTGTTCATGTGGGGGCCGTTGTCCGTCGAGTAGAAGACGATGGTGTCATCGGCAATCCCGAGTTCATCCAGCGCCGTCAGGAACTTGCCGATGTGCATGTCGTGCTCGATCATGCCGCAGGTGTACTCGTCGGCCTTTGGATACTGGTCTTTGCACCACGCCATCCTCTCGTCGCTGACGTGCGTGCGGAAGTGCATGCGCGTGCCGCTCCACCAGACGAACCAGGGCTTGCCAGCGGCTTCTGCTTCGCGGATGAAACGGAGGGCCGCGTCCGACGTCTCGTCATCCACCGTCTCCATGCGCTTCTTCGTCAGCGGACCGGTGTCCTCGATGCGCTGTCCACCCTTGCCGTCGGCCCAGGAGTGGATGACGCCGCGGGGTCCGTAGTGCTCGCGGAAGGTCTTGCCGTTAGCGAGGACGACATCGCCCGGGTAGTCCTCGTTCTCGGGCTCTTCCTCGGCATTCAGGTGGTAGAGGTTGCCCAGGAACTCATCGAAGCCGTGATTGGTCGGCAGGTGTTCGTCCCGGTCGCCAAGATGATTCTTGCCGAACTGGCCGGTCGTGTAGCCTTCGGCCTTCAACACGGTCGCGATCGTAGGGTCTTCCTCCTGCATGCCTTCCTTCGCTCCGGGCAGACCAACCTTGGAGAGGCCGGTGCGGAAGACACTCTGGCCGGTGATGAACGACGAGCGCCCGGCAGTACAGGATTGCTCACCGTAGTAGTCGGTGAAGGCCATGCCTTCGTCGGCGATCCGGTCGATGTTGGGGGTCTGATAGCCCATGACGCCACGGGTGTAGTAGGAAATGTTCGACTGGCCTACGTCGTCACCCCAGATAACCAGAATGTTCGGCTTCGATTCCTGGGCACAAGCCGGCATTGCCAGCACCAGCGCCAAAACGCCGGCGCACCAGCCCAGAACAGATGTTCTCTGTATCATCACTCTCTCCTTAGTCCTGCTGAATTAGACGGTTCTTTATGGTTTTGTTTTCGCATCCGATCCGACGGGCGGCGGCCGGACCCGTTCCAACCCCTTACAATAAAGCAGGATCTTGGATGCTTCCAGTGCTTTTTGCGAGCGTCCGCTATCGGTAAAACCGGACATTCAGCCAGATCCGATGTCCGCTAAGTGGAGTTACCAGGATTTCATGGACACTATAGATCATTGATCCCAAAAACAGGGGGTGAGAAGTATCCAGAAGAAGCGGAGATCAAGGCGTACGCCGAAGATACGAGTACATAAAAGCCAATCAGCATAAGCACAACGTTCGGATGATGTGCCGTCTCTTGAGCGTTGCGCGAAGCGGGTACTACGACTGGCTAAAAAAGCCCGAGTCCGACCGGACAATAGAAGACAAGCGGCTACTGAGACTGATTCGCGCTTCATTTGCGGCAAGTCAAGGCGAGTACGGGGCACCTCGGGTGTTTCTGGATCTCCGTGAAGCAGGAGAAACGTGCAGTAAACACCGAGTTGCAAGGCTGACGAGGGAAAACAACATTCGCGCGCAGCCAGGGTATCGAACTCGACGCTACGTTGCAGGTAAGCCGGCCGAGCTGATTCCCGATCTCGTCAAGCGCAACTTTGAAGTTTCCAAGCCGAATCGAGTCTGGGTGTCAGATATCACATACATCCGAACCTGGGAGGGATGGCTGTACCTGGCCATCGTCATGGATCTGTTTTCCCGAAAAATCGTCGGATGGGCTACGCGACAGACGATTCACCGGGATCTCGTATTGGACGCGGTCTTGAAGGCTGTCAAGGAGCGTCACCCACAAGAACCGATTATTCATTCGGACCAGGGTAGCCAGTATGGTGGCGACGACTGGCGGCGGTTCTGTCTCAGCAACAATCTAAAGCCCAGCATGAGCCGGCGAGGAAACTGCTGGGATAATGCTGTTGCTGAGTCCTTCTTCGGCAGCCTCAAGAAGGAACGCATCAAAAAGCGTATATGCAGAAACCGCGATCTTGCGACAGCCGACGTCTCAGACTACATCGAGTCGTTTTACAATCGAAAACGACGACATCAGCATTTAGGCGGTGTTAGTCCTCAGGAATTTGAAACCACAGTGATAGGATATTGACCTGAGTGTCCACAAAACTCTGGTAACTCCAGACTGTATTTGGTACCGATGCACTGTTCGATCCGGATCTAGCCGAGAAACAAGCTAAGTTCTTGGCCAAGCTTGGGCGCTGGTACACACCTGTTGAGGCACTTCGCCAGGCAACATCGACAGCAGGCGAGCTTCTGGCTCTTTCAGGACCGCGCAACCCGTACCAGGAGGGACCACTTGGGGTGATAGAAGAGGGCGCCTATGCCGACTTGATCATCGTCGACGGCAATCCGCTTGAGAACCTCGACCTGGTAGGCGACCCGGATGAGAACTTCGTCCTGATCATGAAAGACGGCGAAATTTACAAGAACGATCTCTAGTAGGCTGTTTCGCGGAGTTGGAAGATTTCAAATGGCCACGAAGTGGCTGAGCATTTCGGACCGGACTACTTTAGGCGAATTCGACGACAAGTTGTCGGAACAGGGCAACAAAACGCGCCAGCGTTTTGGACGCCGGCTCGCCCGGCGCCCCGAAGGGGTGAGAATCGGCCTAAGCCGATTCGCTCCGAGGCCGGTGCAGCCGGCCGACATAACTGAGCCGCGCAGCGGCGATGGCAATCAATCCTGCCTCCGCTACCGGGAAAACTGGCCGCTTCCATTAGTGGTACCATAGTGGTACTACAAAAGTATGCCACCGAAGGTCAGGGAATTGATGCGTGAGCTCACCAAAGCAGGATTCGAGAATCGCGGTGGCAAAGGCAGTCATCGCAACTTTCGACATCCCAAAGGCGTGAATATCACCATCACTGGCAGAGCCGGAAGTGATGCGAAGCATTACCAGGTCCGGGATGTAAAGCGAGCAATCGAATTGGTGTCCAATGAAAAAGAGTAATCAGTATCTCAAGATCGTTGAATGGTCCGAGGAAGACCAGTGTTTCATTGGTCGTATTCCAGGGCTTGCACTGGGTGGCATTCACGGGAAGAACGAGAAGAAGGTGTATGAAAAGCTCTGTGATCTCGTCGACGAGTGGATCGAGATACACGGCGAAGACAATGCGCCATTGCCTCCTGCCACGGGCGGCAAGAGGTATTCCGGAAAATTCAATCTCCGCTGCGGTGAAGAGCTTCACGAAAAACTGGCTATCGAGTCGATGAAAGTTAGCGAAAGTCTCAACAGCTATTGCGTAAAAGTCCTCAAGCATGAGGTTGAGTCATGAGAATGGCGAATTGGGCGCTGAGAGCTATACACCCTGTGGGCTTTCTGAGTATGCTCAGTTTTCGCCTCACCCATTTGAGCCTATTCGAGAACGCCGAATGAGCTGTGGTCGCCAGTGGAGGATGGAGGTTCATATCTTGCCCCCTGCCAGGAAGATCGGCCGGTCCCCGTCTTGGGGCCGGCCTTTTTCGTGCTTGTAACCCCCAGAAGTCAATAGGACGCGGTTGGCGGCTTTTCCCATGCATCTAACGCCATTGATTTGGCATTATTTTCTAGCAGGTCTTCATGGGATAGAACGATTCTATCGAAGTCCCATTCGAGGACTGTCTGCAGCGACTCGCGTGCCGCCGCCTGATGCCACTCGACGAGAGGGCCCTTGTCGGGGGCCTTTCTTATGCGGCAGGCCGACGTCAGTACAACCCAGAATTGACAGATTTCGCCGGAAGCGAACAATACTCAAAAGTGAGGCAGGGAAACTCAAGGGTGTACAAGACATGAACAAGGTCCTGGTTGCCGGTGCCACGGGGTATCTCGGCCAGTTCGTGGTCAAGGCGTTAAAGAAAAAGGGATACTGGGTCCGTGCGCTCGGTCGAAGCGCGGCAAAACTGGCTTCTGTGGAGGAGCATGCGGATGACCTGTTCGTAGGAGAAGTCGCCAACCCTAAATCCCTGCACGGTCTCTGCGATAGTATCGACATCGTTTTCTCGTCGGTAGGGATTACGCGTCAGAAAGACGGACTGACCTATAAAGACGTCGACTACCAGGCGAACAGGAATCTCCTGACTATGGCGGAGGCCGCCGATGTTGCGCAGTTCATGTACGTGCATGTCCTGAACGCCGAGAAGCTGCGCCACGTCGCAATGATTCAGGCCAAGCAGGCGTTCGTTGACGAACTGAGACGGTCGGCTTTGGACCACACAGTCATCTGTCCTGCGGGGTTCTTCTCGGACATGGAGGAGTTTCTTTCAATGGCCCGCTCAGGACGGGTTTACCTGTTTGGCGATGGCTTGAGCCGGATCAATCCAATCCATGGCGCTGATCTTGCCGAAGTCTGTGCGAGCGCATTGGAAAGTAGGGAAAGCCAGATTGATGTAGGTGGCCCCGAGGTATTCACCTACCGCGAAATCGCAGGCCTGGCCTTCGGCGTCCTCGATCAGCCGGAAAAGATTACGTGTATTCCGAAGCCTCTCGTTTATGCAACTGTTGGAGCAATGCGCTGGCTGACTCCCTTGAAGGTCTACGGCCCGATCGAGTTCATGGCGAGCGTCATGACCATGGACGTACTCGGAAAACCGTATGGCCAGCGACGGCTGGCGGACCATTTCCGCGATTGTCGCCGTCCCATCGGGAGCAAGTCGAGTGAGGATCACCCACTACCTGTATAACGCGTTTCTCGTGGAGGAGGGCGACAAGAAGGTCGCGATCGATCCCGGCCAGTACTTCTATTTTTTCAATTTCAGGAGCCTGATCCCCAAGGAGGAGTGGCCGACGGTCTCGCATATCGTCATCACTCACGGCGATCCGGACCATCATTGGCAGTCGGATCGCGTTGCTCGGGCATCCGGGGCACACGTCGTCTGCGGTGTTGGGCTTACGAAAACCGACAATGGACAAACGCTCGTTATCGACCCTCGTGGCAGGGAACTGACGTCCTGGGTTCCTTTTGACAACCTGCACCCGCTCAATGTGGGTGATTCGCTTGAGCTTGACGACGTCACGTTCGATGCGGTGCGGGCGGTGCACGGCCCAATTGAGGTTTCACTTCTTGGCTTCAGGATTCGAAAGGAACCCGGCCCGGAAGAACGCACCGGACTAGGTGCAATGGGGTTCAATATAGCGATTGGGGATAAGACCGTCCTGAATCTCGGCGACACGTTGCTACTGAATGATTGGGACGGGTTGCAACCAACGGTGCTCATGATCCCGATTGGTGGCCTCGGTCAGAACACCTGGACGATGGACGTGGACGATGCGTTGCAGGCCGTCGAGCAGGTAGACCCGGAGGTTGTCATTCCTACCCACTACAACGTTCCATTTCTGTGGACGAAAAAGATTGCAGTAGCTGACGACGAGGAATTCAAGCGTGGCGTAGAGGCGTTGGGCAAAAAATGCTGCGTTCTCGGAGCTGGTGACTCTGTCACTGTGTAATTCCGGAGGTATTGGTATGAAATCGAAGTCTTCTAATAACGAATTTGATGTCATTGTCATTGGATCGGGCATGGGCGGAATGACAACGGCGACTGCGTTGTCGCGAATGGAGCACAAGGTACTGCTGCTCGAAAAAGCACAGACGATCGGCGGCCTGACGCATACGTTCTCGAGGGACGGTTTTTCCTGGGATGTCGGCCTTCATTACTGCGGAATGTTTGGTGATGATGAACCGGGTGACAAGGTGCTTGACTGGTTGAGCGGCGAGACCGTCAAGTTTCAGTCGATCGGCACTGTGTATGACACGATCCATTTCCCGGACGGCTTCGAAATAGCGGTTGGACGCCCGGCGGAAGCATATAAATCAGAGCTGAAAGAGCGTTTCCCCGATAGCGCTTCAGAAATCGACGCCTATTTCGAAGCACTTGTGTCCGGGGAGGAGGCCATTCGCCTCGCATCTGCCGAGCGCTCGATGCCGGAGCCGTTCCGTTCCGCACATCGCTGGTGGAATAAGAAAAAAATCGAACGCTGGTGCGGCCGCACGACGTCCGAGGTTATTGGCGAATACATTTCCAATCCCAAGCTTGCTGCTGTCCTGTCAGCTCAATGGGGAACATATGGTGGCGTACCGCGACAGGCAAGCTTCGCAATGCACGCGCAAGTCATTGGGCATTATCTCGCGGGAGCCGGTTATCCCATTGGTGGTGCAGGTTCCATCGCCGCTGGACTTGTACCGGTGATCGAATCGGCAGGCGGCAGCGCCCGTCCTGAGACGACGGTCAGCGAAATCCTGGTCGACGATGGCCGGGCCATCGGCGTCCGGACGATTTCCGGCCAGGTATTCGAAGCGCCGACGATCGTCTCGGCGATCGGAGCCGGAGAAACGGTGGATCGCCTGCTTCCGCGGCAGATCTGCGAGCAAGAGTGGGCCGTCGAGATTGCGGCGATGAAGCCTTCGATCTGTCACTTCGAGATGTTCCTGGGATTCGAAGGAGACATTGAAAAACTTGGCGCGACACGATCGAATCACTGGTTTTTCGAGAGCTGGGATACGAACGACGGCCTGTGGACGAACACGGAGAACCCGATTCAGATGATGTTCGTGTCCTTTCCTTCCCTCAAAGATGCCAAACACGATCCGGGGCCGTCACATCGTCACACCGGTCAATTCATGGTGCTGGCTGACTGGTCAACGGTTGCAGATTTCGTCAACGACGATGGCATCGAGGATTCCAACAAATGGGCCGCGTTCAAGGATGATGTCGAGGCCAAATTGATGGCTTTTTTCACCGAAAGATTTCCCGCGCTTGCTCCGCTGGTGGTCTGTCGCGTGTTTGGCACGCCTTTGGCAACCGCGAAATTCACCGCCCATGAGAAGGGCGGGTTTTACGGTCTCGAAACCACTCCGCGGCGGATCATGTCCGACGCTCTCAGGCCACGCACACCCGTTCCCGGGCTGTACCTGACCGGCCAGGATGTGCTGACGCCGGGAATCGCTGGCTCTCTCTTTAGCGGCATGCTCACTGCCGCGGCCATCGATCCCCGGGTCTATACGAAAATGGGTTGAGTGATACGTTATGGCTCACGGCGGACCCTTGGCTAAGTCGTATACGACGCCCTGGACTGTAAGAGCGTATGACGCGCTCTCGGGAAATCCGATTTTGATTGGAGGCGGGATTGCGCTCGGGTTGCTTGTTGCATTCTTTGTCGGACTTGTTGTTGCCGGCAATTCTGGTAGCTCGACGCCAGACGAGCTTAGGGTTGCCGCTACACAGATCTTGATCACCGCATACTGCGCGACAGCGTATGCTTACCTTCTGAAGACGGCGCACCAAACGACGCGTGACTTGTCGCCGGCCATTCTCGATCTGCCGGATCGGGATACGATAGTCGATCGTGCCGGGAAGCACTCAAAGTGGATACTTCCCCTGGTTGGCGCCGCGACCTATTTGACCATAGGTGTTAGCGTTACTAATGCGACCACGCCCCATCCAGTAAACCCATGGAACTGGGAGGATTGGAACTACGCCGTCTATTGGCATCGGGTAACAACCATCTTTTTCGTATGGTGGATCGGCTGCTTCATCTACGTGATCGTGGTCGAGTCCGCGCGACTGGCGCGTATGTCAGACAGCATAGAGCGGCTGGATCTTCTGGATATGCAGCCGTATAAGCCGCTGATTCGCCAGGGTCTGACGAACGCGCTACTGGTATTCGGTATGGTCTCGGTCATTTCCCTGCTGGGCATAGAATCCCGCTACTGGCCGGCACTTGTAGGTTTTTGGATGGTATTCACCCTGCTGGCATGGATAGGCCTAATGCTGCCACTGCGCGGTATTCGCAAGAAGTTCAGGGCCGCCAAGGAACAGGAGCTTGAGTGGTGCAGGCAAAGCCTCAAGGCTTCCAGGGATGCTCTGAGATCTGGGTCCAGCGAAGGGCTGTCCATTGCTGACGCCAAGGCGTACCAGACGACGATTGAAGATCTGAGGAACTGGCCCTTCGATAACTCCACCCTAGTGCGCTTTACGCTATATCTGCTGATTCCGCTGGGTTCGTGGTTAGGCGGCGCTTTCGTCGAACGAGGCCTCGATCTCATCCTGTCGTGATCCATTCTTGCCCTCAGCCGCGACACAGTATTTCGCGGTAGGGTGGCGACTGGTGGCCCCTAGAGCCATTTACACAAACCCAGGAATCGATGGGGTTTTTCAAGCGCCATACTTACTTCAGCGGACGTTCTTTGAGCAGGGCGCCAGGAACTACGCCGCCAACAACGGCACGTCTATTACAATCAGCGATTGAGTGGGCCTTGCTAGCGCACAAAGCGCGCCCGCGCAACACACCTGTGACGCCTGCCTTGCTGTATCCCGGCGGGCTGTCAAATATATACTCCGATCGCTCCAGAATCGCTTAGAATCCCAGTACGCTCACTTTTATACTCAGCCAGGCCCAGGTGAGACGTAACTCCCTGATTAGCGGGTGTAGTTCAACGGTAGAACATCAGCTTCCCAATCGGAGTCGCTGAGATGGGCACATTGATAACCGCTTGATTTCCGTGGTCCTATGACCACCGGTTTCAACGAGTTAGATCACCCAAAAGTAACCAACTGATTGCAGCAGGCTTTCTGAGTATGCTCAGTTTTACTCTCACTGAAAGGTCTTTTTGACAGTTATATTTGAGTTGCTCCCCGAGATGGTGGGGCGCAGGTCGAAATCACGTCAGCGCTACCACACGAAAGGTCGGCCCCTTTGCTGGGCCTTTCTTTTGGTCGGGCTCGTAATTGCGATTAGCAAGATGTCCGAGCAATCTGGAGATCGCTTGGCTGCACTCGCGGTCACGGTCGCGTCGGCCAACACGTGCAATACCATCGGCTGGCAACACGCCTGGCACATCTTCGATGTACTCCTGTTTCGGTAACGAGTTGACCACGAGAACGGTGATCGACTTCCCGCAGTAGGGACAGCCGATCGCCTGTTCGGTGATCTCGGGCACGTGAAATCTTTACTGTTCCGCGAGTTCCGCCAGGTCTGTCTCTAGAAACTTTCGCGCAAGCTCTGGCGAATCGCCGTGCCGGGCCTGCACCTCCGCGAGCAGGGCCGTCATCTTCTCGCGCACGTCTGCATACTCCGGGGCGTCGAAGACATTGCGCATCTCTGCCGCGTCAGACTGCAGGTCGTATAGCTCCCACTCATCGATGTCGTGGTAGTAATGCATCAGTTTGTAGCGCTGCGTGCGGATGCCGTAATGCCGCTTCACGGCATGGATGCCCGGATACTCGTAATAGTGGTAGTAGGCCGCATCGCGAAAGTGCGTATCATCGGCGGAGAACAACGGCACGAGGCTCTTGCCGTGCATGTCCTTCGGCACGTCGGCACCCGCGATATCGAGTATCGTGGGAGCGAAGTCGATGTTCTGCACAATCGCGCTGCGCGCAGCGCCCAACTCGACGGCTCCGGGCCAGCGAATCAGCAGCGGCGTTCGAAACGACTCCTCGTACATGAAACGCTTGTCGAACCAGCCGTGCTCGCCGAGGTAGAAACCCTGATCGGACGTATAGATGATTACCGTGTTGTCGAGCTGGTCATTGGCTTCCAGCCATGACAAAAGGCGCCCGATGTTATTGTCCACGCTACGAATCGTCGCGAGGTAGTCCTGCATGTAGCGCTGGTACTTCCAGCGCGTGAGTTCCTCGCCGCGTGGGTCGCGGGCAACGAACTCGTCGTTGATCGGCCTGTACACGGTATCGAGCGCCTCACGCTGGGCTTTGTTCATGTACTCGTCGAACTGCCGGCGGTATGCATCGTCGTACCAATCCATGAACGGCTCGTGACCGAGGGCCGCCGCGTTCTTGGGCGTTATCTTGTTGTCGTTGGTCAGGCCCATGTGATCGCTGATGCGCATCTCCGCCTCGCGTGCCGCGCGACCGCGGCCGGAGTAGTCGTCGAACAACGTGTCCGGCTCGGGGAGCGTCTCGGCATGAAACTCGTCCGCACCGTCGAGCGGCGGCCACCATTCACGGTGCGGCGCCTTGTGATGATAGAAGAGCAGGAACGGCTTCGCCGCATCGTCCCGTTGCTCGAGCCAGCCGATCGCGAGGTCCGTAGTGATGTCGGTCACGTAGCCCTCGATGCGCCGGGTGCCGTCGCGGCTGACGAAGTCCGGGTTGTAGTACTCGCCCTGGTCGGGTAGCACGTCCCAGTAGTCGAAATCCGTCGGCTCCGACTTGAGGTGCCACTTGCCGATGATCGCCGTTTCATAGCCGGCCTCGCGCATCAGCCGCTGCAACGTCTGCTGGCTGCCGTCAAACACGTTGATATTGTTGCGTAGTCCGTTGGCGTGACTGAACTTGCCCGTCAGCAAGGTCGCGCGGCTCGGCGAGCAAATGGAATTACCGACGAACGCCTGGTCGAAGCGCAGGCCCTGTTCCGCGAGGCGATCGATATTGGGCGTTTCGATCAGCGCGGAGCCGTAGGCGCTGATCGCCTGGTAAGCGTGATCGTCGGCCATGATGAAGATGATGTTCGGCCCGCGCGGTTCTTCGGTGCCGGCGACCGGTTCTCCCGAGTGCTCGCCGCAGCCGCCCAGCGTAGCTGCAGCCAGAAGTGCAAGAGCGAAGCGTTTGGTCAGATGCTGGTCCATACGTTACTCGACCGGACAAAAGCTGACTTGTCTCAGGACGGTGCCCCCCATCGGCACCAGCTCGACGTCTACCGCCCGGTCTTCGGTTTGGTTGTAGAGCTTGCCCTTGAGGGCAATGCTGTCAAATGGTCCCGGGATTCTATCCTCTGCTGCGACGAGTTCGAAGTCGCTGTCACTCGAGAGCCGCCATTCGGCAACCAACTCTACTGCGGGTTTGGCATAGATGTCGTGAAAGCCGGGTTCCCCGTAATCCTGCCCCGCAATCTCATCGTGCGCAATCGGCAATGCATACAAGAGCGGCCCGTGGGCAACTGCGGATGTTCCACTCAGGTGGTCGAGGATTTTCACCTCGCGTTCATATTGGACACTGAACTGCGTTTCGCCTTGCCACCGCCGCTCGATCGTAAGCCAGTCACCGTGGCGGACAAAGTCGGCCCCTTCGAGCGCGACACCAGATGCCCAGCCCGGTACCCGGACCCTGAGTGGAAAGTTGACCGCTGTGTCCGCATGCACTTCGAACCGGACAAGGTCTTCGAATGGGTAGCGAGTCGCCTGGCGAATGCTAACCAGCGACCCATCCACCGTGGTTGACATCTCGCTGGCGCCGAACAGATTCACGCTCAGGCCGCGTGATGTCCGATGATACATGGCCTGAACGAAGTACGGATAGATGCGTCCCGCGTTCGGCGCACAGCAAATCGCGACATCCTGGTGCGCGGGCGAGTACTTGACCCGCTCCTCGTTCTGCGCGTCGTTCGTGTCCACATGACCCATGGCCTGGAACGCGTTGTCGGTCTTCACGTAGGCAATGGAGCGGCCGTCAGGGTGCCGCGCCCCCTGGGCCGCGTTATAAAGCAGCCACTCGATCCGGTCCGCCCAATGCGCCTGCCCGGTGCGTTCGAGCAGTACGCTGTAGCTGTGCAACAGTTCCTGCAACGAACAATACTCATAGCCGGTCGAAGACGGGTGCGCTTGACGGCCGAACACCCACTCGTCACCGACCGGGCCGCCCGCAGCGGTCAGGACACCGTCCAGTTTGACGAGGTATCGGTCGAGCGCTGCCAGGTAGTCGGCGCGTCCGGTGTGATACGCCGCGATCACGAGTGCCCGAAGGTGCTCGTAAGTATGAACGCCATGGCCTTTGAACCGGTAGTCCGGGTCATCGAGATTGGCCAGCTGGATATCCGCTTCCGGCAGATCGTGCCTGTTGTAGTCATCAAACAGAAAAGCGGCGTAGTCGAGGTAGCGATCATCGCCCGTCAGTCGCGCCAGGGCATCCAGCACGTCAACGAACATCAGGCCGTGACCGACACCCGCAAATGCGTTCTCGATGTTGAACGGCTCGGCATCGCCGGCGGGCCACGCCTCCATGGTGACATCCACCGCCTCCCTGACAGCATGCAGCACTTCCAACTTACCTGTTGCCTCGTAGTAGGCCAGCAAGCCGCGGAAGAGCGAAGCCTGGGCCCAGAGTTCGCCATTCTCGGTACTGTGTTCGTAGCGTAAAACGGGGCCATAGATTCCGATGTAGCCATCGGGGTCAGCGGTCGCCAGCTTGTCCTGAACATAAGCGTCTAGTCGCTCTCGCTGCGGCGCCTTGTTGCCTGTCAGCAAGACATTTCGAAGATATCCGTCCCACCAGTTGCTCTGCGTTTCACTGTTCCACCACAGGAACTGCACCTCCCACTCCGCACCCGTCGTGTGGGTTCCTACGTCTTTGCGATCAACGAGCTTCGTCAGACGATCGCGACCGTAGATATCGTCCTCGACTACCTGTCGGGGGACCAACCGGTCGAGTGCGCCAACAAACCCGTGCTCCACGTCGCTGTGCATCTGCTCGAGCATCCAGCCGTCGGGACGAATGGCGCCGACGGGCAGAGGCTCTTGTTCACCGCGCGCGTTTACGGGAAAGGTGACAGTGGCCGCGGCTGCAAGGATCATCGACGCTGCAAACTTCTTCATTCTTCCCTGCCAAGAAAACGAATGTGCAATGAATGAAAGCCCGTTTGCCGGCGATAGGCAGGCCATTCCTCATATTTCGCCTCGCTGTCGACCAGTTCGAGACCGCCGGTTTGCATGCAGACCCCGCTGATCAAGGACCGCAACACTAGACGGGCATGCGATGCGCCCAGACACATGTGAGGCCCGGCTCCGAACGCGACGTGCGGGTTTCGCTTGCGTTCGATGCGCAGCTCTTCGGGTGCTTCGAACACCGTCTCGTCGCGGTTGGCGGACGCCCAGCAAATAGCGGCGCGATCACCGGCTTTGACTTGCAGCCCACTGACATTGGTATCGTGGGGGCAAGTCCGCCCGATCATTGTCAGTGGCGATGCAACGCGCACGATCTCCTCTGTTGCGCTGCGGATCAGTAACGGATTCTCTCTGAGTCGCTCCACGTCCCTTGGATGCGCCGCAAGATGCGCCAACGCCAGCGAGACCGTCGCGATGACCGTGTCGCGCCCACCCGCGAACGCGAGGTTGGCGAAGCCGACGAGTTCGTCTCGCGTCAATCGTCGTCCGCAGAAGTCTGCCTGCACCAGAGCACCGAAGAAGTCCTCGCCCGGCTCTTGCTCGGCTCGATCGAACTGGCGGTGCAAGTACTGATCCAGGACACCGCCTTTCTCCGCGCTGTGCCCGTCTTCGCCATGAAAAACATGCTGGCCCCAGCTGATCCATTCATCGGCCTCGGTCATCGGCATGTTCAGCAACAGCGTTAAAGCACGTGACTGCAGCGGCAGCGCGAAGTCCTCCATGATTTCCACGGCTTCGGCCCCGATGACGTCGTCGAGCATCTCGCCCGCCAGCGCTTCGACCCTCGCGATCATGTCGGGCCGTTTCGGCGCACTGAAGAACGGCTGCACGATCGCACGATAGTCGGCGTGCTCTGGCGGATCCATCTCGATGGGCAACTGCCGGATAGTGCGCACATTTTCTTCGCTGGGAATCGGTACGCGAAACGGCGCGTTGGAACTGTAGGTCGGGTAATCGAGTGCTGCCGCGCGGACGTCTTTATAGCGCAGGATCAGCGGAATTGCCTCGCCATGGAAATTGCCCAGGATCGCGCCTTGCTCGCGGCGGGCCTCGGCAAACGGGTCTGACGCGTCCCATTCAGCCATTCGACACTTCTCCGATGTAGCCTGCCCAGGCCGGCAACTCTTCGCTCATTTCCTGATGCTCCAGTCCGGCGCTGGCGCTCACCACGACGTTTCCCAGCCCCCAAGACGTGGCGGCATCGCCGAGGTTGAATACGCAGTGCAACGTCTCTCCTTCGTAGGTTCTTGTGAACGCAAGGATGTCCGCGGGGGCATCGAGAAACTCCAGGTCGCCGTATCGCAGAGCCGGATGGTGGTTGCGAAGTTTGATCAAACTACGAAAGACATTCAGGATCGACTCCGGATCATTATCTTGCTGATCAACGGCAAGCGGCCGGTGCTCCTCAGCAACCGGCAGCCAGGGCTCGTGGTCGCTGAAACCGGCGAACGACTCGCGGGATCGCCATGGCATCGGCGTGCGAGCCCCGTCGCGTCCCAACCCGTGCGGCCAGTTGTTGATGCCTTCCGGGTCCTGCAGCTTCTCGAACGGGATAGCTGCCTGGGTCAGCCCCAGCTCCTCACCCTGGTAAAGAAACATGTTGCCGCGTAGGGCGACCTGCAATAGCGCGATCAGCCGCACGCGACGCCCATGCTCGAGCGCCTGGCACCAGCGGCTGGCCACGCGTGGTGCGTCGTGGTTGGAGAACGCCCACGACGGCCAGCCTTCGCCGGATTCTCCCGGCCAGCCGCCCAGCGTGGATTCGACAAATTCCTTCTGCAATTCCGAAGCACTCAGGAAATTGAAACCATAAGCCGTGTGGAGCCGCCTGGAGCCCTGCGTGTAGTCCTTCATGACGGGCAGCGGATCAGGAGAACCGACCTCGGCCACAGTGACAATGTCGCTGTACGTATCCAGCACCTCGCGCAGCCGCTCGAGAACCTGCGGCAGGTCGTCGTGGCACATATTGTATTTTTGCGTCTGCATGTAATACGGACGTGTCTCGCCGCGCGCGTCGCCCACCGCCGGCGGGTTGTCGCGAAGCTGTGGATCGTGCATGCCGCAGTGGATCGCGTCGAGACGAAATCCATCGACGCCACGATCGAGCCAGAATCTCGCCACGTCGAGCAGCGCCCGTTGCACGTCAGGGTTGTGCAGGTTCAGGTCAGGCTGTTCCGCAAGGTAGTTGTGCAGGTAGTATTGTTGCCGCCGCGCATCCCAGGTCCAGGCCGGTATGCCCATGATCGACTGCCAGTTGTTGGGCGGCGCGCCATCTGGTTTGGCATCGGCCCACACGTACCAGTCCGCCTTCGGATTGTCGCGCGACTGCCGGCTTTTCTCAAACCAGGCGTGCTCGTCCGACGTGTGCGAGTAAACCTGGTCGATGATGACTCTCAAACCGAGTGCATGCGCACGCGCCACCAAGGCATCGAAGTCATCGAGCGTGCCGAACAGTGGATCGACGTCACAATAGTTCGCAACGTCGTAGCCGAAGTCCTTCAACGGCGACGTGAAAAACGGCGATACCCAGAACGCGTCAACGCCCAGGCTGGCGACGTAGTCAAGCTTTCGGGTTATTCCCTGCAAGTCCCCGACGCCGTCACCACTGGTGTCGAGGAAACTGCGGGGGTAGATCTGGTAGATGACGGCGCCGCGCCACCACGTCTCGTTAGCCATTGCGCCATCATATATGTCCTCTTGTAACACAAAATGCCTTGTATCAACGAAAACATATCTTAATGTAACATCTCACAATGATCTCGATGCCCCCATTGCGAATCAACGACTGCGGACTCGCCGACTACCCGTCGGGCGGACGACTCGGCCCGCGCAGGCTCGGAGACCACGAAATTCTCTGGGTCGAACGCGGTGAATGCCGCTGGGAGTTCGACGGCCGGGTCGAGATTTGCCGTCCCGGCAGCGTGTTGCTGTGCCCACCGGGTATGCGCGACGTGTGGGTCTGGGATCCGATCCAGACTACACGGCACGGGTACGTCCATTTCGACTTCGTGGAACCGTTCGACTCCGAGTTGCCGCGGCGCCGGAACTGCTCTGCCGACGATGTGCTCAGGCCGTTATTGCGTCACACGGTCTCGCTGGCCGGGCGCGGTGACGATGAGAGTGAGGCGCTAGCGATTATCGCACTGACGCAGGCATTGACGTGGTACGCGTCTGGCCACCTCTCACCCGGCAGCGACTTTTCTAGCACCGACGTTCACCCGGTCATCTTGCGCGCGTTGCGCGTACTTGGCCGTTCCTGGGGCGACGGGCCCAAATACCCCCCGCCCATCGACCGATGGGCGCGCGAAGCCGGTGTGTCTCGTGGCCACTTCTCGCGGGTTTGTCGAAAGCAACTTGGCGTGACGCCGCAGGAACTGCTACGTCACTTGCGGCTCGACCACGGCTTGCTACTCCTCGCAAGGACAGACCTTAAGGTCGCCGAGATCAGCGCAATGTGCGGGTTCCAGAACCAGTTCCATTTTTCACGCTGCTGTCGCGAGGCATACGGCCACAGCCCACGGGAACTCCGCAAGCAAATGCTGGCCGGCGGCGACGCGCCGCTGAGCAAAGTCATCGGCCTGCGACGCTTGTTACAGCTCGTGGGCTGAGTCAGTTTTTCGGTGCCAGCGGTAGCTCTGTAACTTATTGACTGAATCAAGAATAAGTTACAGAGTTACCGCTGGCACCATCGTGCGGGTGTAGTTCAATGGGAGACGAAGAGAACACTCAGCTGAGGCGCTTCGATGTTGTGTCGACGAATAGCCAGTCTGCCTGAGCTGAACGAAGACGATTGGTTGAATTGCGGGTGTCGTCTAATGGTAAGACATCAGCTTCCCAATCGGAGTCGCTGAGTTGGTCACATCGATAACCTCTTGATTCTCGTGGTCTTGTGACCACCAGTTTCAACGAGTTAGATCACCCCAAAGTAACCAACTGAGTCCAGCAGGCTTTCTGAGTATGCTCAGTTTTAGCCTCAGTTTGCATGTTGCCCGCCGTGCGCATTCGTCGCACGGTGAAACGTCAAGCTGTTGGGAGGTTTTGAGAGATGTACCATTTATGGTACAATCCGTAGGTGATCAGGGAACGACCCGTTTCCGTTCAGTTCTTTCGACTGGATTCTGGTCGGGAGCCCGTTAGGGAGTGGCTTAAAGGAATGAGCCGCGAGCATCGGAAAGCGATTGGTGAGGACGTCAAGACGTTACAGTTAGGCTGGCCGATTGGCATGCCGTTGGCTCGGAAGATGGCTGACGGACTTTGGGAGCTTCGGTCGAATTTGGGATCCGGCATTGCGCGGACGATCTTTACGATTGACGAGGGCAACATCGTTTTGTTGCACGGATTCATAAAGAAGTCTCAAAAGACTCCGGCGAACGAACTGATGCTTGCCAAACGCCGCCTGAACAAATTGAGGTCGTAATTGTGGCTAAGAAAAACGTAGGCAGTAACTTTGATAGTTTTCTCGAGGACGAAGGAATTCTCGAGGAAGCAACGGCCGCAGCTGTGAAACGAGTCATTGCTTTCCAACTCGCTCAGGAGATGTCTGAGCATGGCCTTTCCAAGTCTGAAATGGCGCGAAGAATGGATACAAGTCGTTCCGCTTTGGACCGTCTTCTGGATCCGGACAATGTTTCCGTGACATTGCAAACACTGCAAAGCGCCGTCCAGGCATTGGGTGGTAGATTGAGTGTCGAGATCGAATTCGACCACAAAGCAAAAGTCGCCTGAGAACAAGCTACTTTTAGATTGACAGTTTGCTCTGAATTGAAAGCAGCCATCTACCAAACCGCTTGATTTCCGTGGTCCTTTGACCACCGGTTTCAAAGAGTCATGTCATCCTAGAGTAACCAACTGATTCCACCGAGGTTTCTGAGTTTGCTCAGTTTTAGCCTCACTTTGCCGTCGGGCCTGTGGTTCCGACTGGATCATTACCTGGCAATAACATCCTGGCCAGGGTTCGGCGTAGACCGGTCAATGGGGAATTCTCCTGATCCTCCTGTCCCCTCTGTCGGTCGCTGCAGTCGTCAACGCGTACTTCCGTGGGCTCGGTAGCGAGTTATCAAGACATCCCTGCAAGGGATTTCAATCGGCCGGCCTTTCACTGGGCGGCCTCTTTGGTAATCACCGGCGGCATCCAGTCACCTTGTAGCACCTCGTCGGTTGGCAGGTACAAGCGCATGACCGCGTAGAACGGCCCGTCGGGTGCTGGCAACCAGTTGGGCATGAGGGCTTCTGGCGGTGCTTCAGACTGCAGATAGAGCACCACAGAGCCGTCAGGCTCCTGAACAAAACCCGACTCCATGGCCGAATTGAGCAGATAGCGATCGAGCGGGTTGTCGATGAAAAGCTGGGTTTTCCCGTTGTACATGGAAAGGGACCAGAAAGCCTTGGCCGGCGGCATCTCGCCTGGCGGGATGCGCATCCGGTAATTGTGTTGTGCGGCATCCAGTGGCTCGCCATCGCTGTCGGTGAAATACGCCGGGTACAGTGCTTCAGCGCCGGTGTTACCGTACAAGCCTGTCATCGCGGCAACGGCTCTTGGCAGATAGATGTCCGGCAGCCCCATGGATGCAGCCGACTCCATTAAGGCTTCGCGCGTGCCGAAAATGCGGGCACTCATCAAAGGGTCGCCCGAGTTCGCAGCAATAAACGCCTGTATTGTCTCGAGCGCTTGTTCCATGCCGGCCGCCAGGGCAGCTGCGGACTCATCATCGAGTGTCTCGATATTGAATGCCGTGTCGTCGCCAATCCCAATCAGTTTGAAACGCTGCCGAAGGGCCGCCTCGTCCGAATGCGGCGGGACGAGGTCCAGGGCGACGTCGAGATATTCGAATGCGCGGAGGTCACGCTCTGCACCGGCGACCCATTTCGGAAACTCGAGAGCCGGTAGTGGCGGCGGTGGCGCATTGCCAGTGACTTCGCTGAGTGAACGCAACACCAGGCCCTCCTGTAACTCCCGCACCCGATCGAGATCACCTGCACTATTGAGCTGTATACGGACCACCGCGAATACCAGCTCAGTCTCGCTTCGCAGAACGTCGTCGATCCCGTCGGGGGCCGTTCCCTCCCACCCGGGACCTGCAAGCAGGTAGTTGCCCGCAGCGTTGCCGTAGGGGCGCGTGCCGATGTAGGCATAGTTGTGCGTGTAGAAGTCGATCAACTGCACGCTGTAGTAGCGATCCGGCTCCATTTCCGGGACGGCAAGAACCATTGGCTCCCGCCTGAGGTCCATCCAGAACATGCAGTAAGGTGTGTCCGAGTTGGGTGTGACGACCGCCGTATCGGCGGGCGTGAACAGGCGCGCTTCGCAGGCCACCTCGTTCCATGGGCCCTTGTAATCCGGCGAATCGCGGTTCACCGCGTAGTCGTAGATGGTCTTCAGATTCATGATCATCGGGAAGCCGTAGACGTAGGCATCGCGGGCAATTTCGGCTTCATTGACTGCGGGGATGCTGCCAGCCTGAGGCGTTGCGTCGGGAGCCGCATCATCAGCGTCCTGTTGACCGCAGCCGATGAGGCACAGGATTGCGGCGACGAGAGGCAATGTGTTTGCGACTTTCATGTTTGGCTCCAATGTGTACTGCAATGGCAGGTCGTGGAACGGACGTTCAGCTGATTCATTCCACCGGTTGCGGTGTGGGGAAGGTCCAGCTTCCGTCAAGGATCTCCGTGCGCGGCTCATACATGCGCGCTGCATAATTCCAGCCCGGCGCAACAGGCACGCAATTAATTCGCCCGTCCTTGCAGCCGCCAAAATGTAGCGTAAACGAGCCATCGTCATTGGGTTCGGCTGTCACGTTATTGAAACTGTATATTCCCTCGGGATTCGGTTCGAGATAGCCGTCCGCGTTGTATACCGTGACAGACCAGAAGCCATCCACCGGGACCTCCGCGACGGTCAGCACGTGCGGCGTGCCATCGTCCCTGGCGACGCGATCGATTACATAGAACGCATTCTTCTGCGGAAGCCCACCCCAGCCTGCCGCCGCATTTAAAAGGTGCTGGACAGGGTCGGTCTCGCCACGCCGCCCGAACGCCAGTTCCGGTCTGGCACCAAGCTTGGCCAGTTCGTTCAGCGCCATCCGGGCGGTCATGAGTTGCTCCTGGTTCCAGTCCGGCGCCTCGAACGGGCCGTCGCCACCACCGCTTACGGCAATCCCGTCCTGAACCTTGTGCGCCGCCGCCAGGTCGTCCGGGTCACCGGGATCGGCGAACGTGCGCACGATCAGATAGGCATACCGGGTGCCGACCTCGTCTTCAGTGAGCCTGTAGTCGCCCGGACCGCTGACCGCGAACATATAGTGATCCTGATTGATGACGTGCAGGCTTTGGTATCGCCCGCCGCCTTCGGGCAACGTCACCGTGGCAGGCTTCGAGAGGTCGAGCACCGCCGAGGAGTAGAGCGTATCCCGGTTCATCCGGATCACTGGCTGGTCCTCGACCGGCACAGGCGCCCGGATGTGAATGAACTCTCCAAAATCATTTCCTGCGAGAACCTTGCGGATCGTCGTGTCGGTCTCGGCCCGCACGAAAGTCTCAACGGTGATGGGCTCCGCCGCGAAGGCGATGGAGATCGAAAAAAGCGAAACGGTAATAACCGGTCGGAGCATGACGAATTTCCTCCTGTTCCCCAACTGTGCGCCTGCTTTGGGAGCGAGAAAATAGTGGTAACCCACAGCGCTCTGATGTCCCGGCGCCCGGGGATTCGTCGAGTACATGAATATCTGGTTCGACTCGGTATCAACCAGATACGCTGAGGACCGCCGGACTGTGAGTGCGCATTATTCCTGGCGGCCGACTGTTCGATGAGAACAGGGCCCAAATGACGATCAAGAGTGGCCGTCGGCGATTACGTATGGAATCTGCGCTACGGATGCGGTTCACTCGATGAAAGCAAAAGAGCTGCCGGACTGTGGTCTCGTGACTATCCTACGCCGCAAGATTCTGCGGTATCGACCGGCCTGAAGGAATCGAACCCGAACAGCAGGAGCGGGCCTATACATCCCCGATCTGGTATACGCCGTAGAACGACGGGCTGGAAATCGCCTGTCGCTTTTTGCGAACCGGACATCAGAATGACCATGTATCCGGAATTTGATGCTCGAATTTTGCGACCGGCAACGGGTCTGCGTCGAGTGGCCGGTTTTTTCGTCGCCGCGGTCCTGATTTTTGCAGGGCTCGCGATGCAGTCGGCGACCGCGCAGGAGCTAACGCCGCGTGCTTACTGGCCGGCGCCGAAAGGCACCAGGGCGCTCGTCATTGGTTACGCCGATGCGGAGGGCGATGTGCTCTTCGATCCGTCCATTCCCCTGTACGGCGTTGACTCGGAACTGAACGCCGGGCTCCTGGCTTACGTGCAAACCCTGAGCCTTTGGGGGCGCACGTCCAACCTGATCGTGGAGTTGCCCTACGTCTGGGGCAAAACCCAGGGCTTGATAGGGGATACACCGGCAAGCAGAAAATTCTCCGGCATTTCGGATCTGGGCGTCACGCTGTCCGTCAACCTGATGGGCGCACCGTCGATGAATGTCGAGGAGTTTCTGGCATTCAGAACCGACCCGCAGCAGATTCTCGGGGCCAGCCTGAAGGTCATTGCGCCAACCGGTGAATACGACGAGACCCGGTTGATTAACGAAGGTGCCAACCGCTGGGCCATTAAAGCGGAGCTGGGATATACCCTGCCGCTGTCTCCGAAATGGCTGCTCGAGTTCGAGGCGGGTGCCCTGTACTTCGGCGACGACGACGAGTTCGTGGCGGGCAAGAAGGAACAGGAACCCATCTACACCGCCCAAATGCACGCGATAAGGCGATTCAGCCCCGGCTTCTGGGGATCGCTCAACTTCAACTATTTCACCGGCGGCCGGCAGACCATCGACGGCGTACGGCTGGGCGATGTGCAACGTAACTCTCGCCTTGGCACGACATTCGTGTTTCCGTTAGGACAGGGACACGCTATCAAGGTTGGCTACGCTGTCGGCTGGCTGACCAGGTTCGGTACCGACTTCGACCAGTTCCTGGTTAGTTATACGACCGTGTTGAAATGAAATACGGGAGTCGAAATCAGCGTGAGATAATTGCTGGTCGTTTCGATCCTTGCAGGTCGGGGAAATTCAAGAATTTGGCGAGGAGAAGAGCGATGAATAATGACATATCGGCGCGGCGTACAGTGGGAAGGGCGCTTGTTGGTCTAGCGCTGCTAACCCTCTATTCCCAGGTTTCCCTCGCGCAGGATGGCTTCGTCGGTGACGAGGCAGCCAGGGTTTCCACGAACCTCGACTTTCAGAATGACCCGGACGATTTTCAGTTTGCCGTTATCGGTGATCGGGCGGGGGGTTACCGGCCGGGCGTATTTCCGGTGGCGGTCGACATGCTGAACCTGCTGCAGCCGGAGTTTGTGCTCAGTGTCGGCGATTTCATCGAGGGGTATATCGAGGACGAAAGCGAACTAAAGTCCCAATGGGCTGCAGTGGACAAGGAGCTCGAGCAACTCGATATGCCGCTGTTCCTGGTTCCGGGTAACCACGACGTGAATCTTGATCCATCAGAGCAGGTCTGGCTCGAACGTGCCGGGACTGATCGCAGCTACTCCCACTTTGTATACAAGGATGTGCTGTTTCTCCTGGTGAGCACTGAGGATCCGCCCAAGAACGACCCCGGTCCGGAACTCGGCGAAAAATATGAAGCGTTGAAGGCCGGTAAGTTCAGCGGGGCAGAAGCCGGTGCGATCGTCAGAGAGCTCGAAGACTGGGCGGGGCAGGTAAACATCAGCGATGCGCAGTTGGATTACTTCGAAAAAGTGCTTGCGGAGAATGCAGATGTCCGCTGGACGCTTGCCTTCATGCATTCACCGCCGTGGATGCAGGCCGATGCAGGGGGCTTCGCGAGAATCGAATCGCTGCTGGCAGATCGACCCTACACGATGTTTGCAGGGCATACCCACACGTACGATTACCGACAGCGCAACGGGCACGACTACATCACCATGGGCATGACGGGCGGAGCGATACCGGCCAGGTCCCAGGGTCATATGGATCATATTGCGTGGGTCACCATGAAAGATGACGGCCCGATTATCAGCCACGTGCTCCTGAACGGCGTGCTGGATAAGCGGGGAGCTGTTCCCGCCCTGCAGGACGCCTTGTTGTTCCGCCCTCGACAGATCACCCAGACCGGCCTGACTCTCGGTATCAAGTCGGTGCCCAACCTGCGCGACCTGGGCGGTTACACCACAAGCGACGGTAAAGTCATCAGTTCAGGGCTCGTTTATCGGTCCAATCAACTCAGCAGGATTCCTGCCTACGACATGGAGATGCTGGCCATGCTCGGTCTGGAGCGCGCCTATGACCTGCGCACCGCGGAAGAGCGCAAGTATCGGCCGGGTGAGTTGCCGCGCGGGGTCAACTATGTCTGGCTGGACGTTCTGGCGGATTCGCCGCAGGCAGGCCCGGCCCAACTTGAAGCGCTCATGACAGACCCGCAGCAGGCCAACGAGACGCTGGGTGGCGGTAAGGCTGAAGCCGGCTTCGAGGAATCCTACCGGGAGTTTGTGACGTTGCCGAGTGCGCGTGAAGCGTATCGGAATCTGTTCCTGGAGCTCGGCGACAGCGAGCAGTTGCCGGCGCTTTTTCATTGCACGACGGGTAAGGACCGGACGGGCTGGGCGGCGGCGGCATTCCTGACGCTGATGGGCGTGCCCAAAGAAACGGTCTACGAAGATTATCTGCGCAGCAATGAATACATCCTGGCGGCTTACAGGAGGCCGATCGATGAATTCATCGCTGCCGGCATCGATCCTGAGATACCGGCGGCAATCCTCGGCGTAAAGAAGCAGTATCTCGATGCGGCCTTCGATGAAATGGAGAAGCAATACGGCAGTATCGAGAGGTATTTTTCGGAGGGCCTCGGAATTGATGCCGACCAGCAACAGGCCATGCGGGTTTTATACCTGAAATAACGGGCTTATCGGCGGCTGGGAGTTCAGTGAAGCCTACAATGCACGACGACGGCACTCGAGTCAGGATGGGATCAGCCCGATCGAGTACGAAAAATGAGCTCCAATAGCTTAGGTTGGTGAACCGTCGGTGAATTCGGAGTCCAGGGTCAGATACATGCGGCGGTGCACAGCGCCCTGCGCTCCGTCGCCACTCTCGGAGTGATGGCTCGGATTTGCGTAGACGTCCCCGAACGCCAGTCCGCCAAAAGACCATTCTGGATAGGGCTAGTCTCCTCGGCGGAGAGCGGCGACCCAGCGAGGACGACCACTGCGACTGCAACGCATAAAGTCATCGCCGCCTTTAACGTCATAGACACGAACTTCTTTCCGATAAGTTCAACTGGAGCTGTTCGGATTCACTGAATAGACGGTGCCGGATCCCGCCATAATCTGAAAATTTGGACAGCAGCAAGGATCAATCGATAATTTCCGTCATTACCCTTCCGCGCGTGCCGCTCGGATACTTCACTCCCAGGTAGGCTGAAATCGTGGGTGCGACATCGACTGTCTCGACCCGGCGGCCGATGCGGCCGGCCGGAACGCCCGGGCCCATCCAGATCACCGGCACATGAGAGTCGTAGGCCCAGGGCTGGCCATGCGAGCCGGTTACCGTTTTACCCTCGAACTCTCCCACGAACCACTGCGGATTAAACACCACGTAGATATCGCCAGACCGATCCTCGTTGAAATTCGCCAGGATTGCATCGGTGACGGACGTCTGCACGACTGCGCCCATTCGCAAGTCATGACTCGAGACGGCATAGGCGATGCCAGGCAGTTCCCGAAGTTCCTCGGCGACGCGCCGTGAAACGGTTGCGAGGTCCAGGCCGAGTTCCGCAATCGCCTCACGATTCAAATAGAAATAGGGTTGGAAGAACTGATCGATCAGTTCCTCGGCCACACCGAATTCCGCTTTCAAGGCCGCTATGCCTTTGGTCGTATCGACATCGTCGAAATTGAAATAGCTGCTGTCGATACCCAGCGTCTGCAGATACCCCGGCGCTTCCGAGCCGCCATGATCGGCGGAAAGCACAACCAGCGTATTTTCGAGCCCGACCGTTGTGTCGACATAGGCAAAGAGATCGGCCAGAGTGCGATCGAGCCGGTGCAGATTGTCCTCTGCCTCGAGGCTGGACGGACCGAAGAAATGACCGACATAGTCGGTCGAGGAAAAGCTGATCGACAGGTAGTCCGTGACGTCGTCCAAACCGATTTCCTCCGCGGCCATCAGGTCCTTGGCAAAGTCCAGCACGATCTCGTCCCCGACCGGCGACAGGGTCAGCAGCGTCGTGAAGTACGGGTTGTCAGTATCCCCAAAGGAGTGCGGAAACGTCCTGCCGTAGCCCGGAAAGTCGACTTCCCAGGGCCGGTCATCGGCGTCACCGAAAAGGTAGCCGTCCGGATTCGCGAGCAGTTCCCAGGACTTGCCCGCGTAAGAGGCCGGCACGCCCTTGGCGTTCCACGCGTCTACCCAGTCGGGATAGGCATCCAGGTAAAAGGTACTGGTAACCATGCGGCTTGCGGACTTGGAGAACCAGTAGGCCGTGCCGGCATGGCCGGCGAGGGTGATTGCGCCGCGGTCTTTGACGGAAACGCCGAACACCTTGGCTTCCGGACCGATGGAGAGGGCAATCTCGTCTCCGATTGTCGTCGTACGGATCGCGCGCGGCGAGCGGCCCTGCGTGGTAGCGAGCGCCTGGGTCGGGTCGATCTCGGTACCCGCATCAACACCGCCACCCTCGCCGAGCAAAGGATAGTCAGCGTCTTCGATATTGTAGATAAGCTCACCGGTCGCGCGGTCAAGCCAGACATTAGCGACCATTCCGTGAACCGCCGGGTCCGTACCGGTGGCAAGGGTGGCGTGTCCGACCACGGTTTCAGTGTTGGCATGGCGATGGTGCGCGTCAACATAGAACGCACCGTCATCGAGAAGCAGCTGGAAACCACCCTCACCATAACCCGCTGAGTATCGGTCGATGAGGTCGCCTCGCAACTGGTCTACCGTGATTTGTAGCACTAGCTGGACCGGCCGTTCGGCGGTCTGGGCGCAGGCTGTTACTGATGCAGCCAACAGCATAACTACCAGTGCCGTCAAAAACCTGTGCATGATCATCTCAGTCATCTCCCTATGTTCTTTCCTTGCGCCTATGCGCTCACCTGCCGACAAACTGCCGTTGCGCCTCGATCTCGTCGGCCGCTTCTAGGATCAGATCCGCCATGCGGTAACCGGCGAGCGCAATGCGACGTTCCGCCGTCATTTGCAGGTTATCCCAATACCCGTCAGGCAGGTCCGGAGCGTCGTCAATCGGCGAGACGCCGTTGAGTATGAAATTGACCATCTTCTTGACCAGTTCGTCGGACGTCTGGTCTTTGTCCGGATCGACGGCCATGTCCAGGTCGGCGGCCCAGTCCACGGCGACCTGGTTGCTTTCCTTCGCCCATGTCCGGAAGAAGTCCGGCTCGCTCATCGGATGAGCCTGCAATTCCGGGAATGCGGAACGGGGATACTTTTTCATGAATTCCGCCGCGTGCCCGCCGACGGCGTCGAGCGTCGGTACACGCAGTGCGTTGCTGTCCCACAGAATGTGCAGGGTGATGGGTGACTCGGTGACCGGGTCCATTACGTAACCCATGGATCCGGCCATGTTGCCCGCAGGAAATTGCTTCGAAAAGATGTCAGTGACGTGCATCGGTTGGTGGACATCACCGAGGACGTGCATCATCCAGCACAGCGCCCAGGCGCGCTCCGTGGGCGAGGATTCCGGGTTGGAGAGCATGCCGTAGGTCAGCTCCAGGGCCTCGATGCCCTGTCCCCAGGGTTTGCCCTTGCGAGCCGCCACGGCCTCATGCGCCTCGGGCGGTGCGTCTTTCGACAGCACGGCCCAGCGTGCCGTGTGCCAGGTCAGCCGATCATTGTTCGTGAATTTGCTGTCGTCCGGCCAGCGCGCGCACTCGAGAAACATGCGCCGGGCGCGTTCCTCGCCCTTGGCTTCGCCCGCGGCCACCCAGAAGGGGGCGGGGTCGGGATGGGCGAGAAAGAGCAGCCCCAGTTTCTCGATCAGTTCGGGGCGTACACGCTCGATCTCTGCGAACGCGATGTTGGCCGTCGTCATGTGTCCCGGGTGATCCCAGGCGAACGCGTTGAAACTCAGCGTGCCAAAGACAACGCCGGCCATGAGGGCGGTTATTCGGTTGGTCATTGCTGCATCCCCAATGTGAAGCCACTCGCTCGGTGCACGATGCACATGAGACTCGAGCCCGCCAATATTGCAGGCGGCCTGGATGGTCAGAAGTACGGACGAAGATCGTAAGTCAGGTTGGTTCCATCCAGAAACTCGTATACATCTCTTTGTGTAGAAAAACAGCCGTGGAAATCACCTAAGCAGCAGCGGCCTGACCTCGCACCTGGTGTTATTGCTAGAACCGCGATTCTCACAGCACCGGCAAGAATCATGAGTCAAAGACACTTCTCCAGCCCTGGGAAAATCGCTTAGAATGCGCGTACTCTCACTTTTACGCTCAGCTAGACCTGAGTGAGGCGTAACTCCCTGAAAAGCGGGTGTAGTTCAATGGTAGAACATCAGCTTCCCAATCGGAGTCGCTGATTTGGGCACACCACTAACCGCTTGATTTCCGTGGTCCTGTGGCCACCGCTTTCAGCGAGTTAGATCACCCCAAAGTAACCAACTGATTCCACTGGGCTTTCTGAGTATGCTCAGTTTTAGCCTCACGATTCAGTCATTGTCCGGGCGATAGCGCGAACTTAGCCTTGCTGTTGCTTCCGAAACTGGGTCGGTGACAAACCGGTTTGTGCCTTGAACGCTCTGCTGAAGTTGTTTGAGCTGCCAAAGCCGAGATGAACAGCGATCTGAGTGGTTGAGAACTGATTCTCAGCGATCAGTTCTTTGGCTCGAGCAATTAGCACACGGTTGGTCAGCGAGCGGAAGTTTGCATTCTCGGCCGCGAGGCGTCGCTGCAGTGTTCGGACGCCAGTATCAAGAGCCATGGCCGCGTTCTCTATCGAAACCCGGTTCTCTTCGATCTGCATCCTGATGACGGCTTCGGCCCGTCCAGTAAAGGTTTTCGGCGGGCCATTCTGGCGCTCCCGGGCAATGTCATGGGGCGTGGCGGGCAGTATGCGATCCAGCGTTGACGATGCCGTGTGTAAGAGCTCCGGTGCGAATTCGATAGCCAGTTGGTGGCTATTCCAAGCGCATGGGCAGCCAAATGTCGCCTCCGCATCATCGCCGTGCCAGGGTTTTTGGCGGTCGATATGGACGCGGTCGGGTGACCAGCCGGAACCCAGGTAGGATCTGAAAATACTCAGCACTGCTCCAATCGCAAGAAAGGCGATATCCGTGTAGGCAGGATGTTCCGGCAGTCCAAACTGGTAGCGCATGACAGCCTTGTCGGCGGCGCAGTACAGCGTTGCTGTGTCCGTGGACGAGTGAAACGGCATCATGCGTTCGGATCGACGCAGCGCCGCTCCAAGCGTCGGCGCCGAGAGCACATAGCGCCCCCATGCGCCATAGTCGGCGACTGTTAGCGAAGGGGCCCAAAGCAGCCCGATATTCTCGTGCCCCACGCTCCTCGCGGCGCTCGATACGAAAGTCGCCAGGGAATGCTCGGGAATGTAACCGTCT
>CBFHSG010000016.1:0-86721 GCA_965658465.1 Woeseiaceae bacterium
TTGCCGCTACGGATGCGCGATGCCAGCGTCCTGCTCTGGTCAGCGAGCGACGACAATTCGTCGTCAAGGCCCTTGGCTGCGGCCTTCAGTTCATCGGTTCCTTTAGCGTACTTGCGCACCGGCTTCTTCATGTCCTTGGCGAACTTGCTGATCGCAGTCGCCGCGTCCTCGAGTTCCCCGTCACCAATGCGCCGGATCACCGCGTCGTCAGGCAGGTTGCGCTTCGACGTATTGGCGGAATAGTCTGATATCCTTTTCGGACGACACGATCGTGCCGGCAACCTGCACAGGCCACGACGCGGTAACCGGTCAAACCCGACTTGAGGCGAAATCATGTCTGAATCCACAACGGCATTGATCAAAAAACTGGAGACAGTTTTCGGCGGCCCCAGCGACGCCGGATTCGGATTCGCGGTCTTCCACGTCCCGGCAGCGAACGGTAATAGTGAGAGCCTGGAGGCAGCCGCCAAACGAATCTACCGGCAGTTCCTCGGCGAAAGCTGGGATGCAGCCGGTGAAGCCACGTGGCTCGGGTCCTGGAAAGTCGTCTTCCAACGCGCCGGGTCGCCGCCTCCGACAATTATCGACGGATTGCAAAGTATCGACGACCCCATGGTCCCCGCGTCCGTACCGCTTCTGTTCGATGCGCTGCAGGACCCCGCTGCGGCCAGGGTGGCTCTCACGGCGTCCCTGGACGATCCGCAAACCCGGACGATAATCGTTTTCAATATCGGTGACGGCGAGGCGATGTCCGGCCTGCTGATTGCAGGCGAACGTGACACGTTGGACCGGGTATTTGTTGTCGCGCTAATGGACTAGCGTGCCGTTCGGCTCAGTCGCCCGGCTGTAGCGGGATACCGTCCTCGAAAGCAAATTCTCCGGTCAGGACCGGTGTGCCATCCGGCGGATCGTTGGCAGGGACCACCTCGGCGTCCGCGTATTTATTGCCATCGAATCGATCAGCAATGTAGTTGGAGGGAGCACCGCCGCCTGAGCGAAGGCGCCAGATATCTCTCCAACCGTTTGTTCGCTGTGTCGCCACGATTACGGGCGTGCGGGTGGTCGGAAAGTCATTGACCAACGAATAGCCTTCCCCGGACCTCGTCAGCACAAGGAGGTTGCAGCCGCCGGTTCCGCAAAAGATCGATCCGAGCAAGTAGACCAGGACTTCGTCATCGCCGTCGTCGTCGAGGTCGACTCTGCTGTAGAGGTAACGTGCCTGGCCGCCGATTTCGACGACCGCTTTTGTATAGTCGTGCGACGCGGCTCGAATGGCTGCTTCAATCTCCGCATCCGGCGTTGTCTCAAAACGTACAGCGCTCGCCACGGGCTGCCAGGCATAGATTCCGCCATCGGCCATGAGGCTCAGGTACAGATTGCCGTCTCGCAGCAGGTAGCCACGAATATACTCGGCTTGCCCGGCGACATGCTCATCCATGCTCGGCGGCGGGCAGAGCGCTCGCGTCATCGTAAGCGGACCGAAGCGAAACGAACCACTCACGTCGTCCGCTGCGGGTCGAATCGACCAGGTTCCTGTCGCCCGGTTGCAGTTCAGCCGCATCGTCACGGTGCCGTCGGTGTTAAGGGTCATCGTGTATTTCGAGGGATCGTCCGTCCGCAGGATGCCCTGACTGTCGTCCATCGATTGAAATTCCACCAGCTGCCAACGGGTATCGGCCAGCGGATTCCGAGACTCCGGTTGACGTGGCGTTTCGGCGCGCGGAGGACGATCCGCTGCTTCAGGCGCCGGTGCCGATGCGCTGCATGCGACCAGCCAGAGATGCGCCACGAGCATCATGGCAACTGCTATTGGTGGATTCGAAAAGCGCGCGCATTGTCCGGGCATTCGCCTAAGTCCCCTTTGTTCGATGGTCACCGCCCCGTTATGGGCTGTCAGAATATACGGCTGGCGGAGAGCCGGGACAATGCCGAAGTTTCCCTGGCGATGGCTTTCCTTGCAGCCCCGCTGTGCTTATATTGGACATTGATCGAACCCGATACGGCTAAGAGTAAAGCGTGACGAAAAGCACGCAGGGCCCTGGGACCCGGCTGGCGGGGCGCATAAACCGGCAATTCGCTCTGCTGGCCGTCGCCGCCTTGCTCGGCGTTTGCGGATGTCAGAGCTCGATATGGAATGCGAGCGACCTGATCGAGTGGGTCAAAGACCAGGCCGTGAAGCAGGGTTGCGACCGTCAGAGTATTGAACTCGAAGACTGGTACCGCGAGGAAGCGGGCGTAAATAACTGGCACGGCAGCTGCTCTGACGTCAATACCGGTGCCAGCAAGACCTTTGCCATCAACGTCGACAGCGTCTGGAAGCCGTCATCATCTTCATGATTGGCCGGAGTTAATCCGGTCCGATCGGTGGCCCGGACCCAGGGCGCACTATTGAAGGGCACACGCACCCTGACGATAGCTCGCGCATTTTGGCCTTGACCTTGTCGAGCATTTGGCCGGCCCTGGTTTCACTCGATCTTTTTTCTTGTTATCCAAAATTTAGTATTGTTTTCGTGAACGACCACTGGAGCGCGCACAATACTCTTCCGAGTTTCGTCCCATCTTCTTTTCGCCATGCTAAACTAGATTGGACCGTCCGAGGATAAATCCACAGAAGAACGCTCGGCAGACCGGTTGCGCCGACAACTTGCCAATGAGGGCGTCGCAGGGCAAATGGACGTTGAAGTTGTTTTGCAGCACATCAATAAAAAAGGAAAAATAGCAATGAATATCAGCCAGCTTATCGAACAATTCGGCGGCACCAAGGCACTCGATACCGTCGGCAAAGGCATCGGTCTCGACCGGAACCAGGTGGAGTCACTGATCGACTCGGTCGCTCCCATGATGCTTCGCGGACTTCAGCACCGGACTTCAACCGATGAAGGCCTCGTCAACTTTCGTGAAGCACTGCAGACGGGTTCACATGGCCGCTATCTCGACGATCCATCAGTCCTGCAATCCAAGGAAGCGAAAGAAGACGGTTGGAACATACTGGGCCATATTTTTGGTGACCAGAGCGTCAATCGCAATGTCGCCGCTGAAGCATCGAACAGGACCGGAATCGACTTGTCGCTGATAGAGAAAGCGCTTCCTGTGATCGCCGGGCTGGTAATGGGTGCGATGAGCAAACACAGCAATGCCGGTAGCGAAATCGCTACGTCGCGTTCGCATCCGAACCCGCTGGGTTCGCTGGCCTCCATGTTCGATCTCAACCAGGACGGCAAGGTACTCGACGATATTATCGGGATGGCGAGCCGCTATATCTGAAATCGCGCCTGCTTGCGCGTCTCCTTATTCGTCAAGCAGGCGATGCCACCTAATTCAACACGCGCCAATACGTGACCGGAAACCGGTCCAAATCGGCGCCGAACCGGGTGAGTCAACCGATAGCGTAGCCCACTTTGATGGCACGGCGCTGCGCCACTGGAAAGGCGAATGTCGCCCCTAACCGCGAATTGCGTTGCGTATCACCGAGCTGGGCCTATCGATCGGCCCTTGCATTGATGAGGCGGGGTTCCTCGTGCTTCGCCGGTAGGGCTATTCCCTTTTGGCTCAGTCGCGCTCCAGCAGGAAATCCGCCACCGCCTGGTACGCCTGGAGCGAGGTCGGGTCAATCTTCGCGTTCTTGGCGGTCGGGTACGAAGCAAGGCGGACGATGACCATGACCGCCTTCGGATCAACGTAAATTGTCTGGCCATGCACCCCGCGCGCGGCGAAGGCGCCGTTCTCGTTGTGGAACAGCCACCACATGCTGCGGTAGCTACCGCCTTTCAGCGTCGTGTAGCCGGCCTTCGCAAACGCTTCCTTGCTGCCGCCGCGGCGAATATTGGCAACCACCTCCGATGAAAAGAGTCGCTTGCCGTTGAGCTCGCCCTCGTTGAGCATCAGAAGCGGCAACTCCGGGCAACTCCGGGCAAGGTGCAACAACTCCGGGGTTGCGGCAACTCCGGGGTCGGACCGCGACAAGTCTCTGTTCTAAAAAGAAAAACGGATCAGAATTATACCCTTGATCTGCGCTCCGTCCGTGTTTTTTGGTGCGAAAAATAGCGTTTTAGGGGACGCATCGGCCGATCGTGATTCCTTAAAACGGCATTTTCAGGGGCAATAATGACAGTTTAGGCTGTTTTGGAGGCCTTTTTGAGCAAGAAATACGTTAACAACCAATAGTTTATCGAGGTCCGACCCCGCACCCCGAATCAGCGCTGCCGCTCGTACAAGCGGACGTAGTCGAGGTAATGGCCGGTATACAGGTCGAAATGTTCCTCGAGCTCTTCGATCTGTTGCTCGTTCCCGTCAAAGTAAGCTAGCAGGTCCTCCTGCTGGAACTCGAGCAGCCGGCCGAGATTGGGCGCAACATCCGTGACGTTGTAAAGGTCCATATCGGAGTACTCGAGGATCGGGCGGTTGTCCGTGTGGATCGGCGCGTCGTCGACCAGTGAGTCGATGTCGCTCTCGCCCAGCAGCAGCATGCTGGCGAGCTCATAGACATTGTCGACGTTGAGGCTGCGCAGGTCGCGCTCGACCTTGGCCATATTCTCCCTCAGCCCGTCCAGGTTCAGCCGCGTCGGCTCCGGAGTACCCACGAGGATGATGAAATGGGTCGGGAACTGCGTGAAATACCAGGCGGTGGTGTGCGGGAACACACTGTCGAACGTGGCAATCAGGATGCGCAGGTCGTTGAAGGAAAGGCCGCCGACCGGGAGCCATGCGGCGGCAACGCCGTCCGCGCTCAGCGCGTCACGCATGATCTCGAAGTATTCCCGGGTGTATAGGTAGGGGTTGCGCTTGTACTTCAGGTTGGTCACGTCCGTGACGATGACCGAGAACTCTTCGTCCGTGGTGGCGATGTAGTTGCGGGCATCGTCCAGCACGATATCGAGATCGGGGTCGGCGTAGGACGCGTAGTTGACCTCGCTGAACAGCGGCGCCGCCTCGATGATCTTCTTCTCGATCTCGACCGCATGGACGTCGACATCGTGCAGCAGCATGCTCCCCGAGGTGGTCCCGGTGCCGTAGCCCACCGTCAGTGCGACTTCCGGGTCCTCGGCCAGCAGCAGCGGCACGTGGGCGAGCATCTTCGAGTCGGCGAGCAGCACGAGATCCGTTCCGGAGACATTCTGGCCATCGACGAACAATCCGCGATAGTTGCCCCGTTCGACGGCCGTGACGGTCCCGGATAAGCCCTCGGCATAGTAGATGATGTCGAAGCCCCCGGCCGCCGAGCGCTGGTCGAGACCCTTCAGTTCGGCGTGGAACGTCTTGCTGTCCGTGAATACCAACAGGTTCGCAACGGCCGCGACGACGACCAGCGAGACCCATTGCGCCCGGGCGGGGCGGCGCCCCCGCAACAGGAATGCCACCGCGATCAGCAAGCTGAGGTTGATGAGGAGCAGCGTGGTGTTCCACATCCCCACGAAGGGGATCAGCACAAACCCCGTCAGCAGGCTGCCCAGCACGCAGCCGAGCGTGTTCGAAAAAAACGTGTTGCCGGCCTTGGCGCCGATCCGGTCGATATCCTGCGCATAGATGCGAACACCGAGCGGGAACAGGATTCCCATGAACACGGCCGGGATGAAAGACACGGTGAATGCCAGGGACAGGCCGAGCGTCAGCTGGCTCAGCGGCGTGGCGTCCGCGAGAAGAATCGTGAGCGCCTCGAACTGCCGGAACAACAGCAGCACGACCGCGCCGCTGAAGGCCGTGACGATGGACACGGCGCTGAACCAGGCCTCGAGATCGCGGTGGCGGTCCACCTTTCGCGCCACGACCCACGCCCCGACCGAGAAGCCCAGCAGGAAGCCCGCCAGGATCAGCGCGAAGGCCTGCGAGGTCGACAGCCCGTAGGTCGAAAGAATGCGCACCCACAACATTTCGTATCCCAGGCTGATGAAGCCGGTGAGAAACAGGAAGATCAGCATGTAAGAGTATGGCGGCCTGTTGCCTGTCGCGGGACGCACGGCGCCTGTACCTCGCTTGGTCAGCGCAATGATCAGGGCGACCAGCAGGTTGCCGCCGACGGCAATCATCAGGGTGCCGATCACGCCGAAGTAACGCACGAACACAAAGCCGGTCAGCAGCGCGCCGGCACAGGCCCCGAGGGTGTTGAGGTAGTAGATCTTGCTGAAGCTGGAGCCGAGGTTGGCAGGGTCGCGGAGGAAGTACTTGGCGAGCAACGGCATGGTGCCGCCGATGAGGAACACCGGGGGCAGCAGCACGAGTGTCGACAGCAACAGCCGGGCGACCGAGAGGCCATAGAAGCCGAGATTGTTGTAGGCGTACTCGTAGAGATAGCGATAGACCGGCACGGCCTCGATTACCAGGTAGGCGATGAGCGACGTCGCGGCAATCCCCAGTTCCACGTACAGGTAGATGCGCAGCGGGTCACGGGCGCGCTCCGACCAGCGCCCGAAGAAATAGCTCCCCAGGCCAAGGCCCAGCAGGAATACCGCGACCACCGTAGCGACGGCGAAACTGCTGACTCCGAACACGAGGCCCAGCAAGCGGACCCAGATCAGCTGGTAGACCAGGGCGGAAGCGCCCGAGATGAAGATGGCCGTAAAAAGCAGTCTGTTACTCAGGGTCCAAACCATCAGGGTAAGGCCTCGGGCCAGGTTGGAATTCCGGGCATCATACCAACGAGGAGCTTCCGATCAGAAGCCGGCGATCCTCTCGATAGTCCAGAATGCGGCAATCGACCCGATGCCATAAGCGGTCGCGACCGGCAACCAGCTCGCATCGCCGCGCAGGAACCGGGCGCCGACGAACCGCAGGGCCAATACCGTGGCCACGAACATCAGCTGGCCGACTTCGACGCCGACATTAAAGGTTAACAATGCGAGCGGTATCGCTGCCTGCGGCAGCCCGACCTCCGCGAGCGCGCCCGCAAATCCGAAGCCGTGCAATAGCCCGAAGCTGAAGGCAACGATCCACGGCGCCTGCTCGGTAAGGCCCGTACGGCCCTGCCGCGCATGCACGACCTCGCTGGCGACGAACACGATACTGAGAGCGATGATCGCCTCGACAGGCGGACCGGGTACGTGAACCCAACCGAGCGTGGCCGCGGCGAGCGTCACGCTGTGCGCCACGGTAAACGCAGTCACGGTCGCAACAATGCGTTTGCTGCCATGGACGATGAGCAGCAGCGCGAGCACGAACAGGAGGTGATCAATACCGCCCAGGATGTGCTCAACGCCGAGCACAAAGTACGACCATGCCACGGCACCGGTTCCCTGCGGCGGCTGCACGACGAACTGCGGCCGCTCCATCGGCAGGCGCTCGACCTGGCTGCTGCCGTCGAGGCGCTCGACGCGCGCAATAACTTCCGTAACGCCAACAGCCTTGCCCTCGATCGTGAACGTCTGCCCCGCAATGCCGCCCGCAACGCGAATGGTGCTCCGCTCGACCCAGTTGTTGCCGTCGGCAACGACGCGCGGCTCGCCGATCGTTTCGGCATTCCCGGGCAACCGCACGTACGCCGCGAGACGCCTGTCGCCGCCCGCGCTCGGCACTTTCCAGAGCACGGCATACTCATCATTGCCGAGCTCGCTGATTTCGAGGTAGGCCGGGCGAAAGACGTCGGCATTCGCCGCCGTCGTCAGCAACAGGAGAAATGCGGCGACAGTGACGCGTCGGATCATTGCCCGCGTTCCCCGGCACCCTGTTCGTTGGCCAGCGTAACGCCGTCATCGTAGATCACGTTGTAGCGTTTCCGCAGGTTTTCGTAGAATGCATCCTTGAGTTCGCGTGTGCGCTCTGCGCGGTAGTCTCGTTCGACCGCGCCACGAACCTCGTCAAGTTCAGGCAGTCGGGACGCCTGCATCGTGTCGACATACACGAAATGCACGCCGTACCCGGACGCGACCGGGCCGTCCCATTCACCGACGGTAAGCCCCTGCAGCGACTCGGCGAAGCGCTCGCCGAACGTGCGACGGACATCTGCAAGGGTCACGTCCTCCAGCGCGGCAGGCAACAGCGTGGCGTCGCCATCCGGAACGTCGCCGTTTGCCAATGCTTTGCCGGCATCACCCAGTATCGCCTCGAACGTATCGCCATGTGCGAACGGGTTGAGATACAGCTGTCTGAAGCTGAAACGCGGATCCAGCCGGTAGTTCTCGGCATTATCGGAGTACCACGCCTCGATTTCCGCCGTGTCCGGCAAAATCTCGACGAGTTCCTCGGAGATAAACTCCATCTTCTGTGCAACACGGCGCCGCAGTAGCGGATCGTTGCGATCCAGCCCCAACGTCAACCCTTCGCGGTAGAGGATCTCTTCGCGCACCCAGTTATCGACGAGACCCTGCAATTCCTCGGGCGTTGGCGGCCGCTGCCAGACCCGTTCGAACTGCAACCTGATCGCGTCGAGCCGCGATGCATCGACGACGATGTCATCGGGTGACTGCAGCGCCTCATCGTTGTTCCATGCAAAAACCGCGAACAGAGCCGCCCCCAGCACGAAGAAATGCAGCAGCGGTTCCCGGAGTAGTTGTTTCACTTGCACAAAAATCTCCCGATCAGGGTGTGTACCAGATTGGCGAGGAGAAGGCGCGTTCCTGGTGTATCAACGGGACATCCTTGCCTGGTTCGGCACCGAGGTTCACTTTGTCGTACAGCGTCCAACGGGGTGTTGGTATCTCGAGTACCCGCACGTAGTACACCGCCTTCAATGCCGGGTCGAAGTCCGGGTCCGTGAATACGGCCTTGAGTTCGCCTGTGCCGATCGAATTCGAGTAGGTCGCATCGTCGAGATTCACCGTGTTGCCGACCGCCGGCAGCTTGCCATCCGCGCCCGGTTTGCGGTTGCCCGACCAGGCAAGGTCGTAGATCGTCTCATGCGTTTTACCCTGTGCGTCGACCCAGCCCTTGATGACCTGTACCCGGTCGAGATTCGCGCCGTCCGGATCTTTCATCGCGACCACGAGGAAACTCGGTGCCACGCCGTCGTTCGCGGCGGACAGGCTGCCACCCATTGGAACGCCGCGCGTGTAGCCGATCCGGGCGATGTCGCCATCGAGGTCAGCGTCAGAAAAATCGAATCCCCCGAAGAAGCGCAGACCGATTCGCGGACCGGTCGTCGCGTAGGTCTCTCGTCGATACATCGCATCCCAGATGGCCTCGCGCGTGTTCTCGGTGGCCCAGACCGCCATCACGCCGGACGCTGCCTGCTCCCAGCCCCAGTAGGTGTCGGTCGGGCCTGACAGTAACGGAAAATCCCAGCGCGCCGTGTTGTTCGGCTCGAGCGTCTTGAACTTGCCGAAGAAATTGTCTTCTTCAGTCGTTGACAGGCCGGTATGGGTATCGGTCGCAGCATTGGCACCGTATCTGAAGGGGTTCGTGCCGAGTTGGTCCTCGAGCCGCATGCCCTTCTTCAGCGCTTCGCGCCAGTATTCGTACTGGTAGTCGTCCTCGCCGCCGGGCTTCGGATTGAGAATCAGGTTGCCGCGGTCCCAGAGGTCCCAGGCCGCGAATTCGTCATTCGGCGACAGGTAGGGGTGCGATTCGCTCTGGCCCTTGATCTGCGTAACCTCGTAGAGCCGCTCGTACTTATTGCGCTGTGCGGCCCACTCGGAGGTCATCGGCGAACCGTCAAACCGCTGTTCCTCGAACATGCGGCCGTTGGACATGTTGCCGTTATGCGGGATCGCATGCAGACGGCCGCCCGTGTCCTGCTCGTAACTCGCCATCCATGCCCAGAGGTCCTCCGGATCCTGGGTCTGGAAGGTGGTCAGCGGCAGTCGCGTGCTGGCCCGGTCGGCTCCGTCCCGATAGATGACGTTGCGATGCAGGTTGTCGCCGCCATCGGAGTTCACTGTCCATTCATAGGCGATGAATGTTGTGAACTTACCCGGTTCGTTATACTTCTCAGCCGCTTCGATGGTCTTCTCCCAGGCAGAGACCATCCACTTGGGATCCATGGCCGCCGGCGGCAGCCGTTCCTCGGACTGCATCACGATGAGCTCGCTCTTTGCAGCGGCCGCCTCCTCTTCGGTGCCCTTCAATGCATCGGCCCAGCGCCGGAGCGTCTCGTCTTCCATCATCTCGGGGTTCTCGGCGATGATCTCGTTGACGACGCCCATGCCGTCGGAATGATCGCTGACCAGGAACCAGTCATAAGGGCGGTCGAGCTTCGCATCGATGCCGGTGTTGGACTTTACGGTCTCGCCGCGAGCGAACCGATACGCGTCCTCCGGCGTGGTGATCGCGCCGTCCATGCCGGCGTCTGCGGACCAGCCAGTATGAACGTGGGTGTCACCCCAGTAGGCCTGTCGCGGAAACTCAGCGGCCGTACCCATCTGCACGGGCGTAGCAGTACGCGTGTCCGTGGCCGGCTCGTCAATGGCCGGGGCTGGTTCCGGCTGCTCACGGCCGCAGCCGGCAAGCAGGAACGTGAAAAGAAGTGCCGCTAGAGTTACTCGCATGGTTTCGCTCCGGAGTTCTGTCGTTTCTTGTGTAAATACAGCCCTGCGGCGTATACCCGATGGGCGAAGTATACGCACGCTCCTGGATGCTCGCAGCGAGATTGGCCGTCCGGCTATGATTCGGGGGACAGTGACCCCCACTTTCTGAAACCCGGGTAGCCGGGGTCACCGCGCCCGGTGTCCGATCAGGGTTCGTAAAGCGAGCGGAACACGAACTTGATGCCCCGCAGCTCACCCGACGGGCTGATGTCGTAGGCAAGACCGAGGCGGTCGAATTTCAGAAAACCTAGTTGCAGGGGCTCGTCTTTATTGCCGAACGCAACACCGGCCTGCCAGTAGTTCGCAATCTCGACCGTCTGGCCGAGGTCGCCTTGTACTTCAACGCGGTTCAGAAAATCGGTGTACAGCACATGCCAGTAAAGAAGCGTCTGGCGCTCGGCTGAGCTGAACCAGCGCACCGGGTAGGCGAATTCGGCACCGAGCGTGGCGTACGTGAAACTGTCGTCGGTGCCCGGGCTGGCGTCGTAGCCGAGGAAACCGGTGGCGCCAATGAGCGCCCAGTCGAGCTGTCCGCCGTCGAACGTATAGCGAGCCCGAACGTCGGCGCGGTAAGTCCAGGCGTGGTCATTCTCGCCGATGACGGTGCCGTAGCTCAGCTGAACATTGGGGCGAATGGAAAACCTGGCACTGAGCGGGACGTCAAGGTCTGCACGAAGGCCCGTGCTGAGCGTTGAAAAATTCTCGGGATCCAGAATGCCGGGAACATCCTCGAGATCCAGCCGGGCAACGCCTACCGTGATCGGTACCCGAATCGTGTATATGGCTTCACGGTCGGCTTTATTCAGCGACTCGATATCGCCGGAGGCCCAGCGCGGCGCAAGACTCGCGATGAAGGCGCTTTGCTGGTCGCCGATCCGGTACCAGCCGGTGCCGAAATACGATGCGTACGCCCAGTGCACGGAGGGTTCCGGCATCTGCTGGGATAACGCGAAGTTCGCATGGAACAATGCCATGCTCAGGATCGCGCAGGCCTGCCAGCGCCGGGCTCCGTTCCGAGACATAACATAACGTTAGCATCAAATACCGCCAGTGAGGCCATGGAAAGCCGGTTAAGGTCACTGTCCCCCTAATTGCCTAATCGGAGGCGGCGAGCGCCTGGTCGAGGTCGGCGATGATGTCGTCGATGTGCTCGATGCCGATGCACAGCCGGATCATGTCCGGCGTGACCCCTGCTGTTTTCAGCTCGTCTTCAGACAGCTGCCTGTGTGTTGTCGATGCCGGGTGAGCCGCGAGTGACTTGGTATCGCCGATATTTACCAGGCGCAGGAACAGGTTCAGCGCGTCGTAGAACTTCACGCCCGCCTCGAAGCCGCCCTTGATGCCGAAGGTCATCAGCGCCGACGGTTTGCCGTCCGTGTACTTCTTGGCCAGGTCGTAGTACGGCGAATCCGGCAGGCCCGCGAAATTCACCCACTCGACGCGTGGATGCTCCTTGAGGTACCTGGCGACGGCGATGGCGTTGTCACAGTGTCGCTCCATACGCAGCGGCAACGTCTGCATGCCCTGCAGGATCAGGAATGCATTCATCGGGCTGATCGCCGAGCCGGTGTTCCGTAGCGCCACCGTCCGAACACGGCCGATGTAGGCCGCCGCGCCCAGGGCCTCCGTGTAGACGACGCCGTGGTAGGACTCCTCCGGCTCGTTCAGCATGTGGAATTTTTCCGGGTGCTTCGCCCACGGAAACTCGCCCGCGTCGACGATGACGCCGCCAAGCGAGTTACCGTGACCGCCCATGTACTTGGTCAGCGAGTTGACCACGATGTGCGCACCCCAGGCGATCGGCTTGATCAGCGCGGGCGTCGCGACGGTGTTGTCGACGATCAGCGGCACGCCATGAGCTTCCGCCATGTCGGCCAGCGCTTCGAGATCGACGATATTGCCCGCCGGGTTGCCGATCGACTCGCAGAAGACCGCAGCGGTCTTGTCATCGATGTGCTTCGCCATGGCGTCCGGGCTGTCGTCCTCGGCAAAGCGCACGTCGATGCCCTGCCGCGGCAGCATGTGTTTGAACAGCGTGTAGGTACCTCCATACAGGAGCGGCACGGTCACTATATTGCTGCCCTGCTCCGCGATGTTCAGGACCGAATAGTTCACCGCCGCGCTTCCGGCGCTGAGGGCGAGACCGGCGATGCCCTCCTCCAGCGCCGCGCAGCGTTCTTCGAGCACGGCGGTCGTCGGGTTCATGATCCGGGTGTAGATATTGCCCTCGACCTCGAGGTTGAACAGGTCGGCGCCGTGCTGCGCGCTGTCGAATTCGTAGGCGACCGTCTGGTAAATGGGCACGGATACGGACTTCGTTGCGCTATCGGATTTGAAGCCGGCGTGGATGGCGAGGGTCTGGTCTTTCATGTCTTCTCCTTCAGGCTCAACGGGTCGTCGGGATCGACGCCGGGCATGAACTGCTTCTTGCGATCGAGGTTGGTCACGCCGTAGACGAGACCGAGCCAGTTGTTGACGATGGCCTTGGCCGTGTCGCCCCAGGTGTTGTCCAGCAGGCCCGCGACGTCGGCTTCCAGCGTCTCTTCGTACGGGTCGCCAGTCTCACGCGCACGCTTCGCCGCCTCGAGGGCGTCGAGCGCCAAACGCACCGCATTGCCGGTAAAGTAATTCTCGGGCAACGGCGGCGGCGTTTCGCGTTCACGATTTGCATATCGATATAACTCGCGGCGGTATTCCTTCAGCAGGCTGTTGGCATCGTACTCGGGATGGCCCTGCATGTAGATGATGCGGAACTGGTCCGGGCTTGCCGCCATGTGCACACCGCCTTCGGGACTCTCCGCGAGAACCACCAGCTCCGCCGCCTCGAGCTGCGCCCGCGAGATATCGTTGTGCCGGGAATGGGGCACATCGAAGCGCGTGTTGATATCACGCAGCAGCGGATGGCCGGTTGCGCTCACGCGATGGCTGTAGACGCCCCACCGCTTTTGCGGCAAGGGCTGCCGGTCGATACCGTGGAAGTGTTTCAGGAGCGCATGGGTCGCCAGGCAGGAGCACAGGATCGACGAGACGTTATCCCTCGCCCACTCGACCACCTCGATGAGCGGCTCCCAGAATGCCTCTTCTTCGAGCTTCGGGTTCGCAACGTTCGCGCCCGTAATGATGAGTGCGTCGAGGCCCGCCTCGCGAAGAGCATCGAAGTCCGCGTAGTAGCGCTCGATATACTCGATCGTCTGCGCATCGCGCGAGAGTGACGGCAGCGAGAACGGGTAAACGAAGAACTGGGCGATGCGATTGCAGCTGCCGACGAGACGGATGAACTGGCGTTCCGTCGCCCGCAGGGCTGCATCCGGCATCATGTTCAGGAAGCCAATGTGCAGTTCGCGGATATCCTGGTGCACGGCACGGTCCAGCGACAGGACTTCGTGTCCCTGTTCGCGCAACTGGCCGAAAGTCGGCAGCTTGGAGTGAGCGACGAGTGGCATGTGGCCGAGTTTAACGTCTTGTTCGGAGTTCAGTGAACTCCTTTGCGGGGGCGTGGACGTCAGAGCCCGTACAGGATCGGCAGGACAATCGAGAAACCTATCCACAGGAGCAGAATGAGCGGAATGCCGACCCTGAGAAAGTCCGCGAAATTGTAACCGCCCGTACTCAGGATCAGCAGGTTCGTCTGGTAGCCGAACGGCGTGGCGAAACTCATGTTTGCGCCGAACAACACAGCGAGGACAAACGGCATCGGATCTGCATTCAGTTGCTGGGCGATCGCAATGGCAATCGGTGTGCCGATAACTGCTGCGGCATTATTGGACACGATATTGGTCAGGACCGCCACGATCAGTATGAACACACTCAGCACTGCAGCCGTCGGCAGCATACCCGCGGCCGACACGAAGCCGGCAGCAAGGTATTCGGCCATGCCGGTTGCCACGAGCGCCTTACCCATGGCCAGGCTCGCCACGATCAACATGATGATGGCAACCGGCAGCGACCGCCCGACGTCGCGCCAGGACAGGCACCCGAGCGCAATCATCAAACCGACGCCGATAAGGGCGGAAACTGAGATCGGCAACGCCCCCACAGCAGCGCTGCCGACGACCAGCGCCAGGATGAGAAGTGCCCGTTTCGCCCGGTGTGCCCGCGGAAGCTCTGTTGTGCCATCGACAACGAGTACCTTGTTATCGCCTTTGGCAGCATCGATTGCTGCGCGCGTTCCCTGCACGAGGATGACGTCACCCGCGCGCAGACGGAGCGTGGCCAGCTCTGCCGCTTCCCATTGTCCCGGTATCCGCGCCCGGTGAATCGCGAGTGGCGTGAGCCCGAAAGACGCGTCGAGCGAAACGTCTGTAAGCGTGCGCAAATACAATGGCGAGTCGCGGGTCACGACTATCTCGGCAATCCGCGGCGGGCCCTTGCTGCGCCACTTCGCCGAGTCGATCGATTCGCGCCCGCCTGCAACGATTTCGAGCGAGGCCCCTATCAACGCCTCGAAGCGCTTCAGGTTTTCCGCCGTATCCACGACGCGTAACTGGTCACCCGGCTGCAGCGTCACCGATGGCAGCCTGGCCACGATCGATGCATCACCCCGCCGAATCTGTTCCACGCGCATTTCGCGATCGGTCTTTTCAAGCACGTCACAAAGCGTCCTGCCCGCGGCAAAACCGCCTTCTTCAATCGTAAGCTGGGCATCAAAGACGCGTTGCCGCGTGCCGGTCATCGGTATCGCGCGGTTCGGCAACAACCGCGGCACGACCAGCCATACAAACAGGATCCCGACACTCCCCACGAGTACGGCCGGAAGTGTGACGTCGAACATGGCGATATCCGCCACCCCCAGATCCCGCGTAATTCCCACGACAAGGAGGTTGGTCGAAGTGCCGATCGTCGTGGACATGCCGCCCATGATGGTCGCGAGCCCCATCGGCAGCATGAATCCCGAGGCTGCCAGCTTGGTGCGCATGGCAATACCGACGAGAATCGGAATCATCAATACCACGATCGGCGTGTCGTTGATGAAGGCGCTCAGCACGTACACGGCGACCAACATCATCAGCAGTGCCGCCTTCGGGCGCTTCGCCCACTGCCTCCCTGCGAGCCGTGCCACGGGCTGCAGTGCGCCTGTGGATTCGAGCGCTTTACCGATGATTATGAGCGAACAGATCGCGATCAGCGCTTCGTTGCCGAAGCCGAGAAGAAATTCCGCAGGATCGAGCAGCTCACCGTCAACTTCATAGGGAAACAGGTGGAAGCCGGCTATCAATACGATGATGACGGCAAGGCTCGACGATTCCAGCGGCAACCTCTCGCGCGTAAAGAGAAATAGCGCCGTAACAATCAGAATGACGACGGCGATCCCGTGAGCATCCGGTGAAATTGACTGCATGGCCGCTCCGCCGGGGCCGGCGTATCCGCCGCTCTCCACCCGCCAGCTTGCGGATGACGCAAGGCCCCGATGACCCACTAGCGTGTTCAATAGTTACATAGGCGGAGAAACCGGGCAAAGGATTCCGGTCTTGATATCGCCGTCGCAGCGGGGACAAGACCGTCCGGTATCCGCTCTCAGAGCCGGCTGTGACCTGCGCGGCTTCTGCCTGCTGCTTCGTGTCGCGTTGCAGTGCAGCGCCGGCGCGGGTGCTTGCAAGCACCCGGAGCCCGGCAGACAATGATTCGCCTCACTCATGGAGGCATCATGCTGATATTTCTGAGCGCCGTCGGCGTCGTTCTCGTCGTTTCTTTTCTATGTTCGATTTTCGAATCCGTATTGCTGTCGCTGACCCGACCGCAGATCGAGGTTCTCGGTCGCAGCCATGAGCGAGCCGCCCGGCTGCTTGCAGGATTCAAAGAGAACATGGACGTGCCGATTGCGGCGATCCTGATACTCAACACGGCCGCGCACACGATTGGCGCAGCGGTCGCCGGGGCGAGCTATTCCAATGTCTTTGATCCCGCCACGCTATGGATATTCTCGATCATCTTTACGCTTGCCGTTCTGCTGCTGACCGAGATCATCCCGAAGACGCTGGGCGTGAGCTACGCGACCGTGATCGCTGCGCCCGTTGCCCTCGGCATCCAGTTGTTGACTGTCGTTCTGCGGCCGATGGTCGCCGTCAGCGAAGCCATCTCCCGGTCGCTGCGCCGCGGCGTCGTCGTGCCGGTGACGTCAGCGGAGGAAATCCGGCTGCTCGCCTGGCTTGGCCAGCTGCGAGGCGCGGTCGGTCCGCTGACGGCCGGGATGGTCGTTGGCGCAACGCAACTCCGGCACCTGCATGCGGACGACATCATGCTGCCGCGCGAAAACGTGCGTTTCCTGTCGGCGGACATGAGCCGGGACGAGGCGCTGGCTTACGTCCGCGAATCCGGCCACAGCCGGTTTCCGTTTACGCCGACCGGCGATTTCGATGACGTCTCCGGCGTGGTTCTGGCGAAAGACCTGCTCTACTGGCTGCTGCAGAACGACGCGCCCCAAATAGACTGGGATGCGGTTCGGCAGGACGCGCTGGTCGTCCCGAATAGCGTTCCGTTACCGCAGCTTCTCAAGACCTACCAGGAGACGCAACGGCACCTTGCGGTTGTTGTCGACGAGTACGGCAGTGTAGAAGGCATCGTCACGCTCGAGGACGTCCTTGAGGAGATCGTCGGCGAGATCCGCGACGAAAGTGACCTGCCGGTCGAGGAATTTCAGGACAGGACGGACGGCACGCTGATCGTTCGCGGCAACGTCGACATGCGCAAGCTGTGCGCGAGGCTGGGGATCACCTGGGACCCCGAGCTGGAGGTCTCGACGATCAGCGGACTGGTTACGGAAATCCTCGAACGCATCCCCGTCGTCGGCGACGACGTCGACTGGAACGGCTATCGCATCGAGGTACTCAGGGCCGACCGGCGGCGAGCACGGCTGCTCTCGATTCGTCAGGAGAAAAAAGAGTAGGGGTGGGGTCGGACCCGCATATGTGTTTGTTTTATCTATTAAAAGCGCTCAAAAACTAGCAACAGAAGCCGTTAAACAGCCGATTTTGGTGGCATTTTCGACGATCATGTGGCTCTGGGGAAAGAAGCCGAGAGCGAGTCCTGGCAGTTTCCCATTTTGGGCTCGAAATTCACCGTTTAAGGCGTATTTGCCCCCCCAAAAAGCCATTAATGCTTTTTATTTTAATTACTTACGTGGGTCCGACCCCATGTTACCTACTCGCCAACCGTATCGGCTAACGCTTTCTTGCAGGTATCGCCCAGAGCCTCGCCATTCCCCTCGAGACAGGAGAGGATCCGGCCCTCGCCGGCCTTGACGTCCGTGCATAACGTCGTGATTTCAGTCTCGCAACTCTGGGCGACGTACACGATCGCCACCGACAGTTGCTCGAGCAACGATGCCGCCTGATACAGCGCATAGCTGCACTCCCCGGAGAGCTTGTCTTCGTGTGCCGCAACGCAATGCAGCAAACGTCCCTCGCCGGGCGTCACCTGGCTGCAGTACTGCTTGAGATCCGCTTCGCAGGACGTAACGACGTATTCGAGCAGAGAATCCTGAGCAATGGCCGGTGCAGCAATCGCAATCGCGAGTACCCCGATGACTAGTTTCAGTTTCTTTATCATTTTTTTGTCTCCAACAAATTATGAGCGGCACTTCCACACCGCATTCTTACTCTTATATATCACCGGCAACTCCCGGTGCATCTCTAAAACACCTCGCCGACGGAGAAGTGTATCGCATCACTGTCGCGAGACTTCGCAAAATCGAGACGCATGTTGATACGTTTGGCCGGCAACACCGAGAACCGTACGCCAGCACCATAGCTTGGAATCGATGCGCGGTCCCGGAAGCCACTGAAGGACTGGCCCACTTCCCCGGCACCGCCGAACGCAACAACGCCCCATCGCTTGCTCAGCCGCCAACGGACCTCGGCCTGCCCGGAGGCGGACACCTTACCAAGGTAGTCTGTCGCCGCAAAACCGCGCAACTTGATCAGGCACGAATCCCACAGCGGTGTCGGCCCCTCGCGCTGGCAACCCTGCAACTCCCACGCCAGCACCACCGAGTCTGACAGCTCATGGTAGGACCTGAAACTGACGTCGTAGGACTGATAGGTGTCTTTACTACCGATTGCCTCGTCGTTGAACAAAGCCTGGGCCTTGAAATAGCGGCCGGTATAGGTGTTGATCGGCATATCCCGGCTGTCGTACTCCGCGGTCAGCCCGATCCCCACGGCGCGCACGTCGTCCGTATCGAAGTCGAGGGACTCTTCGCCTGACTCGAGGCTCTGGTTGGCATCGATCGATCGGACGAAGGCTCCGCCGTACCAATTACCCGTAATCTTGCGCGACAGGCGCGCGAAGAAGAACGCACCGTTGATCCGCCAATCGACGTTTGCAGTGCCTGTGTCTTCATCCGGAGCAACCAGGGACAGTCGCAGATCCGCAGCGCCCAGTGCGCCCGTGAATCGCCAGCGATCGTCGCGCCAGTAATTCTGCTGCACAACGGCGGCTGCGCGGCTGTCATTGCTCGTGTACATCGCAGCCACGGCCGTGACAGACGCCGGCTGGGCCTTGCGTTGCTCCTCCGTCTGCCCATAGAAATACGCGGCGCCGGCGACGAGACCGGTATCGAGCGTCGGGTTCGAAATCGGGATCGGTACCGCAACGAAGTTGCCCTTCTGCAGCTTCAGTTTCGATTCGTCCTCGCGGATGTCCGGCGCGACGGCCGGTCTTGCATCCGTCCTATTCCCATCCTCTTGCGCCGCGGCCGAATGATTCGCCGACAACACAAGCAGGACGATGAGCGTCGAGACAACCCGCATCGATCCTGTCACAGCTTCGCTGCAGTGCAGGCTCCAAATTCCGTTACGCTCAGTCCGTCACGGGCTATTGCCGCTGTCATGCAGCCGGTTGCCTCGTGGATTACGAAACTGAACGCGCGACCGCCTTCGACGCCCTGCAGGTGAATCAACCCTTCCTTGCGTTCCGATTTCGTGAACTCCGTGGACCGGTTCAGGCCGCTCGCTTTCGTAGTGGAGATCGTCCCTTTTTTCGTATCGATGACGACAAAGCCGGGTACCGAGAGCTCCCAGGGCGTCGCCGCGTAGCAGTCCCCTGTCTCGAGGCAGATCTGGGCCTGGCCGGACGCGCAAATCATGCGCGTCACGTCAGTTACGTTCTCCGCTGCGGCGACCCCGAAAACGGCCAGCCCTAAACACGCAAAAAGTAGCTTTTTCATTTGGTCTCGTCCCCGCGGTCAGTACTTGACCATGTAGTTCTTGGCTTCGAGGCAAACGGAGAAGGCTTTCTTGAAGTTCGCCATCTCTTGCTCCGTCGCCTGCTCGCGCTGCTCTGCCTGTTCAGCCGCCTGCTGCTGCGCCTGCGCCTGTGCTTCTCGCCCCATGCGCCTGCCACGGACCGCTCCGGCGGCCGCGCCCCAGGCAGCGCCTTCGCTCGCGTCGTCGTTGGCGATCTCGCCGATCAGGGCACCCGCTGCAGCGCCCCGGACCGCGCCACGCGCACCAGACCCCTGGCCCGCCTGCTGCGCGGCCTGCTGTTCGGCCTGCGCCTGCTGCTGGTCCGCCTCTTCCTGCTTCGAAAGGTCGAAGGGATCGACGCCGGTATTGCCGACGGCCCATTCATGACACTCGGCTTCTTCTTTCGATTGTTGCGACGTGTCCTGGCCCTCAGTAGGGAATACATATACTTCCATTGTCGATGACAGCGCTTTTCCCTGAGCCTGTGCTGTAGCTACCAGTCCGACAGACTAAGGTGCCAGCGAGAGTTACGATCAACGTTCTGAAAAACCTTGTGCGATCCTCTGCCGTTAGCTACGGCGTGTACCAGATGGGTGATGTGTATGCGCGCTCCTGGTGACTTGTCGGAATGCCTTCCGGCAGCTCGGCGCCGAACCGCACCTTGTCATAGAGATACCAGAGCGGCGTCGGAATCTCGAGCACACGCACATAATAGAACGCGCGCTGCTCGGGATCGAAATCGGGGTCGGTCCAGACTGTCGCGAGCTCAGATGCGCCAATCGTGTTGGTCCAGTTCGCGGCCTCGACGTCGACCGTGTTGCCTACCGGCGGCAACTTGCCGTCCGAACCCGGACGCCGGTCGCCTGACCAGGCCACGTCGTAGACCTTCTCGTTGGTTTTACCCTTCTTGTCGACCCAGCCCTTGACGATCTGCAGCCGGTCGAGATTGGCACCCATTGGATCGCGCAACGCGTAGGCCATGAACGTCGGGGACTTGCCCTCCGGCGCCATCGTCAGGTCTCCGCCCATTGGCACGCCCTTTTCGTAACCCCGGAAGGCCGGCGCGCGACTGCGGAGATCGTCCTCGGTGTAGTCCCAGCCACCGAAGAACCGCACAACCATCCGTGGACCGGTCGTGGCGTAGGTTTCCTTGCGCTCCATGGCATCGAACAGCGCCTCGCGCGTATTCTCCATCGCCCAGATACCCTGGTAGCCTGCGGCGACCAGCTGGTAGCCCTCGATGGTGGCCAGATCGGAACTGATGAACGGGTGATTGATTCGTTCCGCCGACGGCTCGACGCTGACGGACTTGCCGAAGAAGTTCTCCTCTTCCGCGGTGGCCAGCGACGTATGGCTGTCCGTCGCACCGATCATGCCGAACTTGTAGGGATTGGTTCCGAGCTTCTGTTCCAGCACCATGCCGTTCTTGAGTGCCTCGCGAGCGTATTCGCCCGCGAGCATCTCCGGCTTCTTGAGCTCGGACAGGTCGAGGTTTCCCTTGTCCCAGGTGCCGTAATCGGCGAACTCGTCGTTGATCGACAATGCCGGGTGCGTTTCTCCGTCACCCTTGATCTGGGTCACCTCGTACAGCGGTTCCCATTCGGCTCGAAGCGCAACATAGTTGCGGTCCACCCTGCCACCGGCATAGGTCTTGTCCATCGGGAACATCCAGCCGTTGGAGAGATTACCGTTGTGGGCGATAGCAAGTGCCTGCCCGCCGGTGTTGCTCTCGTAGCTCTCCAGCCATTCATAGAGATCGAGCGGGTTCGTCGTACCGACCGGCGGTTGGGTCGTCAACGGAACGACCTGCCGGGCTCGATGGCCGCCGTCGCGCAACACGACATTGCGATGCAGGTTGAATCCCTTCGGAACGGACGTCCACTCGTAGCCTATGAAGGCCGTGAATCGTCCTGGCTCGTTGAAGCGTTCTGCTGCGTCGATGATGCGATCCCAGATTATTGCGTAGTTCGATGAACCCGGCGAGTAATCGGTCACCATCTTCTCGGGCACTTCAAACTGCGAAAATGCCTGGATCAGTTCGAATGCTGCTTCGCCTGCCTCCCGGCCACCCTTCTTGAACGCCTCATGCCAGCGCTTGCCCTCGGGAATCGCGAGGATGTTCGGCGTGCCATTCTGGATATCCGTTGCAATGCCCATCATGTCCGAGTGATCGGCTATCACGAGAAAGTCGAGTGGCCTGCTGAGCTTTACCGGCAGACCGGTCGAAGACACGACCTCCTCACCACGCGCCAGGCGATAGGCATCCTCGTGATCCAGCGTATTGCCAAATAGTCCGGCATCGAGCGATAACCCCGTGTGCAGGTGTGTCTCGCCCCAGTAGACGTGGCTCGGGAAAGCGCGCTGGGCATAGGGGGAATAGGCCTGGCCCGGGTACAGGTCATTGACCTGGTCATCGCGAGGGACCGGGTTGACCTGGGCCGATGCAAGCCCAGGCAGCGCCAGGCAGAACAGGCCTTTGATAATGGTTTTGCGGAGTGCCGTTTTCATGATATCCCCTATGTTGGTCGTTTGTTGGTGCGAGGACGCGCCTGCGAAGTTCGCAGGTACGCTCATCACCGTGCAGTTCAATCCGTGGGCAGTTCTCGATTTAGCGTTGAACCCGGGCTCGCCGCCCATTGCTGGCCGTACAGCGAGGATATCCACAGCCGCTTGATCGCCTGCGCCACCGGCCCGGGCCGACTGCGAGGTCTCTGCCCGAACGCCTGGATAAGTGTGTAGGCGTCGAGGCGGTTCAGCGCAATAGCCACCGGCCGCGGCTCGAAGTCCACTATCAGCCCGAGGTTCTGGTCGGCGGCAATGCGCTCACTCACGGCATCGTCGAATCGCCCCAGGAAACCGTTCCAGGCAGTTTCGACCTGCTTGTCGGCTGTGGCGGCATCGGCCACGGCCTTCAGAAACGGCCCCCGCCGGTAGCACACGCGAACCAGCTCGTTCAGGCTCTCGTCAAGCAGTGCGACAGGATCCCCCGTGCCCAGCAGCCAGGGCTCTGCACCGGCGAGAATCTCCCCCTCCAGGGTCACGAGCAGTGTTTCCATCAACTCGTGGACATCCCGAAAATACTGGTAAAAAGCCGGCCGGCTCACTGTAGTGGACGCCATCAGTGAATTAACGGTCATCTCCCGGAACGGCCGCGACCACAGGAATTCGAAGGCCGCATCGACGATTTCCGCGCGCGTACGCTCGGATTTGCCGACCTTCGGGCCCGGCTCCGGCGCCGTGTGCGGGCGTTTAGGGGAGATCAGTTCTGACATCGCGTCAGAAAGTTACTGACACGATGTCAGTTTGTCAATCGGAAAGGGCGTCCTACCCTGCCGGGGTTGTCGTTTGCCCGCGCTCGTACCAGCCCTTGCTCGCGTTGACGATCTTCACGACGGAGAGCATCACCGGGACTTCCACGAGCACGCCGACGACCGTGGCGAGCGCCGCACCCGATTCGAAGCCGAACAGCACGATCGCGGTGGCGACCGCCAGCTCGAAGAAGTTGCTCGCGCCGATGAGCGCCGACGGCGCGGCAACGCAATGGGCAACGCCGAACTTGCGGTTAAGCAGGTAGGCGAGCCCGGAGTTGAAGTAGACCTGGATGAGAATCGGAACGGCCAGCAAGGCAATGATCATCGGTTGCGTAATGATCTGCTCGCCCTGGAAACCAAAGAGCAAAACCAGCGTCGCGAGCAGGGCGACCAACGATGCCGGCCCGAGCTTGTCTAGCGCACCCTGAAGCGCGGCTTCTCCCCCGGACGCCAGCAGGCGATTGCGCAGCACCTGCGCGATGATCACGGGCACGACGATGTAGAGCACCACGGACAGGAACAGCGTCTCCCAGGGCACCGTGATCGCCGATAAGCCGAGCAGCAAACCGACGATCGGCGCGAACGCGAAGATCATGATGACGTCGTTGACCGCGACCTGGCTCAGCGTGAAATGCGGTTCGCCGTCGGACAGGTTGCTCCATACGAACACCATGGCCGTGCATGGCGCGGCGGCCAGGATGATCAGCCCGGCGATGTAGGACGTAATCTGGTCGGCGGGCAGGTACGGCGCGAACAGGTTGCCGATGAACAGCCAGCCGAGAAACGCCATCGAGAACGGCTTGACCGCCCAGTTGATGAACAGCGTCACGCCGACGCCGCGCCAGTGTTCGCGCACCTGACCCAGCGCGCCGAAATCGATCTTGATGAGCATCGGAATGATCATCAGCCAGATCAGCACGGCGACGGGCAGGTTGACCTGCGCGACTTCCATCCCGCCGATCCAGTGGAAGACGCCGGAAAAATAATGGCCGAGGGCGACACCGACGACGATGCAGATCGCCACCCATAGCGTCAGGTAACGTTCGAAGACACTCATCTGTTAACTCCCTGCCCTCTCGACAAATTTTTCGATACGCTTCTGGAGCACGGCATACGCCTCCTCGAACGCCGCGCGCCGTTCCTCGTCCGTTTCGCCGACACCCGCCGGATCCGCGATGTCCCAATGCTCGGTCGCCGGGTGGCCCGGCCAGACCGGGCAGGTCTCGCCGGCGGCGTTGTTGCAGACCGTAATGATGCAGTCCATTGCCGGTGCATCCGGCCCGGCGAATTCGTCCCAGGACTTGGAGCGCAGTTCGTCGGTCGGATACTCGCGCCGTCCCAACAGCTCGAGGGCTCCCGGGTTGACCCGCCCCATGGGCTTGCTGCCCGCGCTGAACGCGCGGAAACGGCCCTCACCGAGGCGGTTGAGAATGGCTTCGCTCAGGATGCTGCGCGCGGAGTTGCCCGTGCACAGGAACAGCACGTTGCGAGTTTGCTTCGTGGCCTTCATCGGGTAGATTCTCGACAGGGAATGCCAAATACGGAATATGCCAAAAAGTGAATATACCGCATAGCAAAGTGTTTGCAAGCCTCGGCAACGAAATTCGTCTCAAATGCCTGTACCTCGCCGCCCGGCACAAAGAGGTGTGCGTTTGCGAGGCGGTCGACGCGCTCGAGGTGCCGCAGCCGACCGTCTCCAAGGCGTTCAAGGCGCTCAAGGAAGCCGGTTTTGTCGCCGACCGCCGGGACGCGAACTGGACACATTACCGGATCGACGAGAACATGCCCCCGTGGATGCTCGACATCGTCCGTGCGACGGTCGACGAAATTTCAGGTTACGATGACTACAGGCTATTGGGCGACAACTTCACGCGATCGAGAAACAAATTGCCGAAAGCCTGCTAGCCCGCGCGAGGTTTCATGGAACTGCTTTTCGCACTCCTGATATTGCTGCTGGTCACACGCATCTGCTCGGAAATCGCGGTGCGCCTGAAGCAACCTGCGATGGTGGGAGAATTGCTGGGCGGCGTGCTGATAGGCCTCGCGATTGCCTGGTACTCCGACCCGCCGGAAATACTGGCGCGTTTCGATACCGACGAGACGTTCCAGGCGGTCCTCGACCTCGCCATCTTCTTCCTGATGCTCCTCGCGGGGATCGAAATGCGCCCCCGCGACCTGGCAAAAGCATCCGGCAAGGCGATCCCGATCGCAGTGGTCGGCATGATCGTGCCTCTTGCGCTCGGCTTCGGCCTTGGCTGGTTCTGGTTGCCCGAGTCGGAATGGCGCCTCGCCCAGTCGTTGTTCATCGGCGTTGCGCTCGCGATCACCGCGGTCCCGGTCGCCGTGAAAGTCCTGCTCGACATGGACCAGCTACAGACGAAGGTCGGGCAGGTAATCATTGCCGCCGCCGTCATGGACGACGTCCTGAGCCTGGTTCTGCTCGCGGTGCTTACGGCAATGATCTCAACGACCGAGGAATTGACGGCTTCCACCCTGCTCACGATCGGGCTCAACACGCTGATCTTTTTTGTAATCGTCTGGAGCGTCGGGCGTTACATCCTGCCGCGAACCGCCGGGATTCTGAATCGCTTCAAACTGGACCACGCGGACTTCAGCCTGCTGCTGATAATGGGGCTCGGATTTTCGGTCCTGGCCGAGGCTCTCGGCATGCATTTCCTGATCGGTGCTTTCGCGTCGGGCGTCCTGTTTTCGCGCAACGTCGTCGGCGAAAAGACGCATCACAAGCTCGAAACCTATACGGAAGCGATTACGGTGGGGCTGCTCGCGCCAGTTTTCTTCGCTTCCATCGGCATGCACCTCAAACTCTCTGCTGTAACCGAGGCACCGATGTTCCTCCTCTGCCTTCTGCTCGCCGCGACAGCCGGCAAGTTCATCGGCAGCGGGCTGACCGCGCGCTTGACCGGCTTCACCACCAGCCAGTCGCTGGCGATCGGATCGGCGATGAACGCGCGCGGTGCGGTCGAAATCATCATCGCCGACATCGCGCTCCGTGCCGGGCTGTTCGAACACCCGTCCCCCACGCCCCCGGCTATCGAATACCTGTTTTCCGCGATCGTCATCATGGCCATCGTTACAACGTTGATCTCACCGCTCGCGTTACGCGCGCTGTTGCCGGGCGGCAAGTCCTGAGCGTGCAATTTTTTCGCAGCCTTGTACGAACTGCAGAAAACGGCACGAGTCCTGCGTTGTCTCGCCGGCCCGGACCATTGGCTTGGGATTTCCGCATAGACGTTGACGAGATGCTGTTCCAACTGCTTTACGACGAGGATCAGGGCCAGAGCAGCAGCAGGGCCGTGCCCGCCGTCAACGCAATCGCGCCGGTGCCGAGCATCCACTTCCTCAGTTCCGGCGAGCCGAGAAACGATGCCGCGACGATCTTGAACAGCAGGTTGGACAGCGTGGCCAGGAAAATCGCCCGCCAGGCATCGAAGCCGGATGCTTCGCCGCCGGTATAAAGCTGCGCTACGGACAGGGTCAGCGCATCGACATCGGTCAGGCCGGAAATGAACGCGACGGCGTACACGGCCTCGGTGCCAACGAGGTCGCGCGCCGCCGCTACACCGAACAGGATTACGGCATACAGCGCGGCGAAGACCAGAGCCTGGCGGATGCGCGCAGGATTCTCGCGCTCGGGCAGTTCCGTGTCGGTCTTGGTGTGCACGGCCCTGAACGCAACGGCACTCAAGCCCAGCAATACCGCGGTGAAGGCAATCGCGGGTCCGACCATGCTCCTGACGAGATCGGGTGCGACGACAGCCAGCTCGACGAGAACCCGCGCATAGACGACCGCGCTTGCAACCAGGATGACCAGAGCCGCAACGGGGCCGAGGCCGCCCTCGCGTTTCGACATGCTCGCGTAGCTGATCGTGGTTGCGGTGCTCGATACGAGGCCTCCGAGCAGCCCCGCCACCCAGCCGCCGGCGCGCGTGCCGACAAAGCGGAACGCGACGAAACCGACCAGGTTGATGGCGACGATCAGCACGACCAGGAACCACGCCGTGAAAGGATTGAAAGCGCCGTAAGGCCCCATATCGCGGTCGGGAAGCACGGGGAGAATCACCAGCGCGATCAGCACGAACCGGACGACGATCTCCACGTCGCGGTCGCCCAGCCTCTCGACCCAGCTGTGCAGCGGCTTTTTCCAGTGCAGCAACACCATGACGGCGCCACCGAGCACGATTGCAGGCAGCCAGTAGCCCGCAACGGCCGCCGCTCCGAGCAGGTAGACGATTAAAGCCGCCACCAGTGTAGTGATGCCTTCGAGCTTGCGGCGGTGCAGATGCAATACGAGGATGAGGCTCAGCGCCAGTAGCCCTGTAGCGATGAGCCAGCCCCCGGCTTCCGAGAGCAACAGGGCCGCGATGCCGCCGAACGCAGCGATGAGCGCAAACGAACGGACGCCGATCGGTTTGTCCTCGGCCCACTCGCGCTCCAGACCGATGACAAAACCGATGGCAAGCGCGATACCCAGACCGATTATCCTTGCGTTGAATCCTGGATCCAGATCTTGCATCGCCGTCACATTATGCACCCGCGGTACCCATTGTACGAACGACCGGTCGGCTTGTAATTGTTACAGGCCCTGGGCGAAAGCCGCCGCCGCAGCGCCCTCTTTGCGAGTGGCATGCATATTGCAATATCTGTCAGGTAGGCTCCCTCAGTGCAAAGGACGATCCGGATGTTCATTGAAAAAATCAAAAGCGACGGCCTCGCGCATTTGTCCTACCTGGCAGGGAGCAACGGCGAAGCCGCCGTCATCGACCCGCGCCGCGACTGCGACGTTTATGTCGAGGTCGCAACCCGCAACGACTGCAGGATCACGCACATCTTCGAAACGCACCGCAACGAGGACCTCCTGTCGGGCGCGGCCGCGCTCGCAGAGCGAACCGGGGCGAAGGTATTTCATGGCCCGAATGCAGCCGGGGACATCGAGTACGCGACGACGACCCGCGATGGCGACGAGTTCGAGATTGGATCGATTGGCCTGCGCGTGCTGGAAACGCCCGGCCACACCGACGACAGCCTGTCCTTCGCGCTTTACGACGAAGAATTCGGTGACGGGGCTTTCGCCGTTTTTACCGGCGACACTCTTTTCATCGGCGACGTAGGCCGCTGCGATTTCTATCCTGACCGTGCGCGCGAAGTGGCCGGCCTGCTGTTCGACAGCTTGCGCAAACTCGAAGCGCTCGGGGACCAGGCCGTCATCTATCCCGCGCACGGCGCGGGCTCGGTATGCGGCTCCGGCATTGCGGCGAGGGAGGTATCGACCATCGGGCACGAGAAAGCCAATAACGCTCGTTTCGCAATGCGCGACCGGGAGGGCTTCATCGAAGCGAAGCTGTCCGAAAACCACGAGTACCCGCCCTATTTCAGGTACATGGAACAGGCTAATCTCTCAGGGGCGGACCCGGTCAGGGCGTCCCTGTTACCGCCGCCGATGATGCCGGGCGACCTGAAGAACGAGGCGGGCGACACGGTGCTCGTGGACGTGCGGAGTCCGTCCGCATTTCTCGGCGCCCACCTGCCGTCCAGTCTCTCCCTGCCCGAGGACATGATCAGCGCCTTCGCCGGCTGGTTCCTCGAGCCGGACAACCCGATCGTGCTGGTCGCGGAGGACGCCCGGCAGGCCGAACGCTCGGCACGTTATCTCGCTCGCATCGGTTACGACGATATCCGCGGCTACCTGGCACCGAGTCTCGCGGCCTGGGCAGCCAGCGGCGGAGATTTCGGCACCGTGCCCGTCCTCGACGCCGAGCAGGTGCACGAGCGGGTCGAAAAGCGTCCTGAGAAGTGGTCGCTCCTCGATGTCCGTAAAGTCGACGAAGTTCGTGACGAGAAAATCGGCGACTCGGTCCACGTGTTTATCGGCGAACTGCCCGCAGCGCTCGACGAACTCGATCGCAACCGCAGTTACACCGTCATGTGCGCCAGTGGCGCCAGGGCCACGATAGCCGCAAGCCTGCTGAGGAGAGCCGGTTTCGACAATGTCGACCTGTTCCTCGGCTCGCTCGGGGCCTGGAAGACGGAAGGATTCTCAACTCAGGATGCCGCATGAATACGTCGAAAAAGCCGATATTCGTTATCCAGGAGCATGACGCGTCCAACCTGCATTACGACTTCCGTATCGAAGCCGGGGGTGCGCTCGCCTCGTGGGCCGTGCCCAAGGGGCTGTCAACGGACCCCGAGGACAAACGCCTGGCCATCCGCACCGAGGACCACGACCTCGACTATGCCGACTTCGAGGGCGTCATCCCGCCGTCCGAGTACGGCGCCGGCACGGTCATCGTCTGGGACACGGGCAGTTACGAAAACAGGACCGAGGAGGACGGCAATTCCGTGGATATCTGCGATGCGCTCGACAACGGTCACGCCGTCATCCGCCTGCGCGGCAAGAAGTTGTCCGGCGGATACGTGCTACAACGAATACAGCGGGATGGTGACGACAACGAAAACTGGCTGATCATCAAGGAAGACGACGACGATGCCGATGCCCGCCGGAATCCCGTTTCGACGCAACCGGAGTCGGTAAAAAGCGGCAAGACGATCGAGCAGGTTGCCGACGAAAAGGAGGAAAAGGACGCTTCGTGAGCTGCGACCCGTGCAAACTGATCGCCGAGTCCGAACGCGACCTGCTGCGTCGCTGCAGCCAGCCGCGGTGGACTTCGCCGATGCTGGCGACCCTGACGGACGAGCGCTTCTCGGATGAGGACTGGATATTCGAGCGCAAGCTCGACGGCGAGCGCGCACTCGTATTTCGGAGCGGCGGCAACACGCGGCTCATGACCCGCAACCGGAAAACGATCAATGACACCTACCCTGAAATCGTCGAGGGCTTTGACCGGCAAACCTGCGATTTCATCGTCGACGGCGAGATAGTCGCTTTCTCGGGGAATGTAACGAGCTTTTCACGGCTGCAGGAGCGCATGCAGAAAACGGATCCTGACGAGGCCCGCAACTCCGGAGTCCGTGTCTTCATGTACGTGTTCGACATCATCCATCTCGAGGACTATGCGCTCGAGAAGGTGCCGCTGCGCAGCCGCAAGAAACTGCTCAGGGCCGCCCTCAACTTCGAGAAGCCACTGCGCTATTCCACGCACCGCAACGCGGACGGCGAAGCCTATTACGAGGAAGCCTGCGAAAAGGGATGGGAAGGCGTGATCGCAAAGGACGCGACGTCCGAGTACGTCCACAGCCGTTCCCGCTCCTGGCTCAAATTCAAATGCACGGCCAGCCAGGAACTCGTCATCGGCGGCTTCACGGAGCCGAAGTCCAGCCGCGAGGGGTTTGGCGCCCTGCTCGTCGGCTATTTCGACGACGATAAACTGCGTTACGCGGGAAAGGTCGGCACCGGTTACGACGACGAATTCCTGCAGAGCTTCCGGCGCCGGCTCGAGCGCGCGAAGCGCGAGACCTCGCCGTTCTCGGGCGAGCATCCCGATGCAGACGAAATCACGTGGGTGACGCCCGAGTTCGTCGGCGAGTTCGGATTCACCGAATGGACCAGCGCGGGCAAACTGCGGCATCCACGATTCCTCGGCCTGCGCCGCGACAAGGATCCCCGCAAGGTTGTACGCGAGTCCCCGAGGCAGGCATCATGAAGCGAAAATACGGGCCATACACGGTCGAGACATCGAACGAGGACAAGATCCTCTATGGCGACGCGGGCATCAGCAAAGGCGACGTCATCGACTATTACGAGGGCGTCTACGAGCGGATGCAGGCACACCTGCGCGATCGCTGCCTGACGCTGGAGCGTTACCCGGACGGCATCGACGAAGACAGCTTCTACCAGCAAACCCGGGAAGATCACTTTCCTAACTTCGTGGAATCGCGCCGCCTGAAAACCGCCGGCGGCAAGACCACGGTCGACCATATCATCGCGGGCAACCGGGCGGCCCTCGTATACCTCGCCGACCAGGCCGCGCTGACCCTGCACGGCTGGCTTTCCGTGGCCGACGCGGCCGACAAGCCGGACCGCGTCGTCTTCGACCTCGACCCGACCGATGACGATGACGATGACTTCGACACGGTTATCCTCTGCGCACGCATTCTCCGCGAACAGTTGAGCGATGCGGGGCTGGTCCCTTTCGTCATGACGACCGGTTCGAGGGGGCTCCATGTGCTGGCCCCCCTCGACCAGAGCCGCTCGTTCGACGACATCAGGGAATTCGCGAAGGGTGTCGCGGCTGCAGTCGCAGACCAGCACCCTGATCGCATCACGACCGAGCAGCGAAAAAAAGCCCGCAAGGATCGTGTGTATATCGACATAAACCGCAACGCGTACGGCCAGACGTCGGTGCTCCCCTACTCCCTGCGTGCCCGGCCGGGCGCGCCCGCGGCGACGCCGCTCGAGTGGGACGAACTCGACCGTGACGACCTGTCGCCCCGGCGTTTCGGCCTGTCAAATATCTCGCGGCGCCTCGGCCAGAGAGCCGACCCTTTCGACGGGTTTGCAAAATACCGCAGGCGCCCCAATGCATAAGAATCGATCGACGGTTCAACCTGTGTTAACAGAAAGGAAATAATCATGACCATCTATACGCTCCCGAAACTCGACTATGGTTACAAGGACCTCGAGCCGCACCTTTCCGCGGAAATACTCGAACTGCACCACAGCAAACATCATTCCGCGTACGTGGACGGCGCCAATTCGACGATTGACAACCTCGCCGAAGCGCGCGAATCCGGGGACTTTGCCGCCCTGAACAAGCTGGAGAAAGATCTCGCTTTCCACCTCTCGGGCCACGTGCTGCATTCCCTGCTGTGGAAGAACATGAGCCCCAACGGCGGCGGCGAGCCGGGCGGCAAACTCGCCTCTGAAATCAAGGGGGCATTCTCGTCGTTCGACGCCATGAAGAAGCAGCTGTCGGCCGCCGCGATGGGAATCCAGGGCTCGGGCTGGGCCAGCCTCGCGTGGGACCCGCTATCCGGCAGCCTGATCGTCCAGCAGGTGTACGACCACCAGGGCAACGTCGGCAGCGCAACGATTCCGCTGCTCGTGCTCGACATGTGGGAGCATGCCTTCTACCTGCAGTACAGGAACGAGAAGGCCAGGTGGGTCGACGCTTTCTGGAACCTGGTGAACTGGGATGATGTCGAAAATCGTCTGAAAGCGGTCAGGAAAACCGACCTGGCGCTCGACTGACGTTACGCACGAACGCAGCAGATCTGACAAGGAGATGAGGTAATGGGATTACTGGTTGACGGCGAGTGGCGTGACCAATGGTACGACACCAAGGCCACCGGTGGCCGTTTCAAACGGGATATATCGCGCTTTCGTAACTGGATTACGGCGGATGGCCGCGCGGGGCCGACCGGAGCATCCGGATTCAAAGCGCAGCCGGACCGCTATCACTTGTATGTATCCTACGCATGCCCCTGGGCGCACCGCACCCTCATCTTCCGCAAACTGAAAGGCCTCGAGGACATGATCCCGCTGTCCGTCGTGCACTGGTACATGGCCGAGAACGGCTGGACCTTTGCTGACGGCGACGGGGTCGTCCCCGACCCGATCCACGACGCCGACTACATGTACCAGGTCTACCAGGCGGCGGATGATTCCTACACCGGCCGCGTGACCGTGCCCGTCCTGTGGGACAAGGAAAAACAGACGATCGTCAGCAACGAGTCCGCCGATATCATCCGCATGTTCAACTCGGCGTTCGACGAGATCGGCGCGAAGGAAGGCGACTACTATCCCGAACCGCTGCGCGAGGAGATCGACGAAATCAATGCACGTGTCTACGACACGGTCAACAACGGCGTGTACAAGTCGGGTTTCGCGACCACTCAGGAAGCTTACGAAGAAGCCGTCGAACCGCTGTTCGACTCGCTCGAATGGCTCGACGGCCGCCTCTCATCGCGGCGCTACCTGCTGGGCGATGCGATCACCGAGGCGGACTGGCGCCTGTTCACGACGCTGCTGCGTTTCGACCCGGTGTACGTCGGCCACTTCAAGTGCAACCGTCGGCGGATCGTGGATTTCGAGCACCTGTGGCCCTACGTGCGCGACCTGTACCAGGTCCCCGGCGTGGCCGAGACAGTGCACATGGACCACATCAAGTCGCATTACTACGGCAGCCACGACACGATCAACCCGACCCGCATCGTGCCCGTCGGTCCCGACATCGACTACTCGGAGCCTCACGGGCGCGACGCGCTATCAGGCTGAGATCAGCTCCGCTAGTCGTAACAGAGCAGTTTCACCTTGCGAACGGCGCGGTCGATTGCGTCGTCGCTGTCGGCATCAACGAGTTCCTGCTTGGCCGTAGCGCACTCGCTCGCCTCTTCCTGCATCTCTTCGATGATCGCAGCATCCTTCATCACGTCCTGTGATGCAGGATCGCAGGCGGTTGCCGGTGCCCGGCGAATATTGGCTGTGCCGCCGGTTTCTTCAACAAAAACACAGTCATCGACGCGGATCTCGGTCTGCTCGGTTGCGATCTGGATCGCCGTGCCTTCGTTGGTGGTTACGGTGTAGACGCGACCCGGCCTCGTCTTGGACGCCGCAGAGGCGCCGCCCAGGACTGCACCAATGGCCGCATTCCGGTTTCTGCGGCTCGAACTCTTGCTCGATCGCGTCAGCGCCGCCCCGAACGCTCCGCCGACCAACGCGCCACCGACTGCGTTGCCGTCATTCAGGTTCACGGACTTCATAGCCGTTACGGTACCCGTGCGCACCGTGACCGACTGGCCCGCGCGCTGCGCGAAAGAATGCTGAGTGGCGAGCAGCAGGCACCCGGCAATCACCAGGCTCGCGGCTGTAATTCGAAACATATTCATCTCCAGGCAAAATCCGACAGTTCCTGTGCAACCGCCTATTTTACTCTTTGGAGTACAGGGCAGCCCACTCTTCTCGCGTCAGCTGATCGCGTAGCTCGAAGCGCAGATCGAGCGCGCGTTCCTGCCCGCGCTCCCAGTCGCGATTCAGCTCATCGAGCACAGCCTCGATCTCCGCGCGCCCCGCCGCATGATTACGATATGAACGGCTGATCGCCCTGCCCGATGACGTAAATTTTTTCCCGAAGGCGGTCACTTCTGCCTCGAGGTCGGCCAGCATCGATTGCGCAGCCTCGGCGCGCGTTGGATCCTCGACAACGATCGCAACCCGATCGCTCAGCTCTTCGACCGCTGCCGGCGTCAGCGCGCCGGCGTCGATGCCGGCAGCGCCGCCACCGAAAAAATACCAGTACATGAATGCCCAGAACACGTCAGCCCCCTCGCGCCGCGGTGCCGTAGACGAGTTTCCGTGGGTCGAGCCGCTTCAACTGGAAGCGCGAAATGGTCTTCCACTCGTCCGCCGTCGTCGCTCCTTTCATCGCCACGACGAGATCGATGGTCTCTTGCTGTGCGGACTCGCGCTGCCGATTGAAGTCGGCGAGCAGCGCTTCGAGATCTTCGCGGCGGGTGTCGTAGTCTTCAGTCAGGGCCGCCAGTTTTTGCCGGTATGCGACCAGCCCCCTGGCATGCTGCTGCACGAGCCGGTCCCTCTCGCCCAGGAGTTCCACGAAGCGCTCGGCCCGTACCGGGTCAGCCACCGTTGCCCGCACGAGTTCGATCTCCTGCTCACGGGCCTCGGCGATCTGCGCCTGTACTTTGGCCGGGTCAGGCGGCTGCGTGAGTGTGGCGCAGGATGCCAGCAGGACGACCACGACCATGCAAGTGGTCGCCAGGAACAGGCCGGTCAAGGTCTTCATTTGTTCTCCCACGGGCCAGCAAGGGATTTTGGCGCAGGTATTTGTCACAATTGTGGCACCAAACTCGCCGCCTTACATTGTTTTGATTCAGGACAACGCGAATATGTCGATTTACGACGGTACCAGATACGCAAGGTCGGCAGGCCGTTGGCGAACCCGGATTTCGCTGCCGGTTCTTGCGCTCATGCTGTGGGCCTGCGCCGGACCGCAGCTGCAACAGGATTTCGAGCGCCCGGAACCCAGTTATGCCCTTGCGCCGGCAAGGACAGGCACACTCGCGGACATAGCCGCCCGTATTCGTGCGGCTAACGGCCCCGAGCGCTCCGGGTTTCACCTGCTCGATGGCAGTCACGAATCGCTCGCGTGGCGGCTGGCGTTGATCGACTCCGCGGTCTCGTCGATCGATATCATGACCTACCTCTGGTACCCGGATGCCTCCGGCCGCCTGGTATTGGAACGAGCGGTCCTTGCTGCGAGACGCGGCGTCCACGTTCGGCTCGTCGTGGATGACCTGATGACGGTGGGTCAGGAGCAGCTTCTCGCCGATCTCGAACGGCAGCCTAACATCGAGCTGCGCCTCTTCAATCCCTGGAAGAAGCGTGACGTCGTCTCACGAGGCGGCGAGATGATCGCCGAGATGGAACGGCTGAACACGCGAATGCACGACAAGCTGCTGATTGCGGACGGCCGCGCCGCGATCCTTGGCGGACGCAATATCGGTGATCACTACTTCGGCCTGAACAAGAATTACAACTTCCATGATCTCGATGTGATTGCGTTCGGTGAAATCGCCGAGGAATCCAACGGCATGTTCGACGAATTCTGGAACAGCGAGTGGGTAGCGTCGGCGGCCAACCTGACGACGGAGCCCGACCCGGAACGCGCGGCCGCTTCGTGGACCAAGCTGCAACAGAAAAACCGCGGCGCAGAAGCGCTGTCTTCGTTTCCGATCGAGCCGAAAGACTGGACGCAGGACTTTGCCGACCTCGAGCCGCTCCTGCTCCCCGGCACGGGCGACCTGGTTTACGACCAGGTAAGCGCGGAAGGCGTGACGCAGGGAATGCTGGGCCAGATGTTCGCCATTTTCGACAAGGCGGAGGAGGAGTTGCTCATCACCAATGCCTATATCATCCCGGGCGAACGCGGCATGGCGTTCTTTCGTGCGCTCAACGAGCGTGGAGTTGACGTGCGCATACTGACGAACTCCCTGGCCTCGCACGACGTGCCGGCGGTGAACAGCCATTACGAGCCGTGGCGGGACGAAATTCTCGAAACCGGCACGAAGCTTTACGAACTGCGAGCGGACGCCGCTATTCAGTCGATCGTCGACGTGCCGCCCGTTGCCGCGAAGTTCGTAGGACTGCACACGAAAGCATCAGTATCGGACGGCCGGCACGTATTCATCGGCTCGATGAACCTCGACCCGCGCTCCGCTGCGATCAACACCGAGATGGGCGCCGTCATCGACAGCCCGGGCCTCGGGCAGGAGCTGCGCAAACTGATGCTGCGCGATATGAACCCCGAGAACGCGTGGCAGGTGTCGCTGAACGACAGTGGCAAGCTGCAGTGGCAAAACAGCGACGAGACCGTCACCAGTCAGCCGACACGCAATTTCATGCAGAACATAATGAACGTGATCTTCAAGGTCGTGCCGAAAGAACAGTTCTGATCGTCGGGTCAGGCCTGGCTGTGTTTCGATGACAGCACGAGATAGACCGCGGGCACCACGAACAGCGTAAACAGGGTGCCAATAGCCAGACCGGTCGCAATGACGAGGCCGATGTTGAAGCGACCCACGGCGCCGGGACCGGTTGCCAGCAGCAGCGGCACCATTGCCACGATCATGGCAACGGTCGTCATGAGAATAGGCCGCAGGCGTATTGCCGCCGCTTTCTCGATCGCATGGCGCCGCTCGAGACCGTCGCGCTCCCGCAGCTGGTTGGCGAATTCGACAATCAGGATGCCGTTCTTGGAGATGAGGCCGATCAGGGTGATCAGGCCGACCTGGGTGTAGATATTGACCGTCGCAAACCCCAGCGTCATGAAAATAAGCGCGCCGGCGATCGACATTGGAACAGACACGAGAATGATCAAGGGATCCCGCCAGCTTTCGAATTGCGCCGCCAGCACGAGATAGATCACGATCAGGGCGAGGAAGAACGTAACCAGCAACGCACTGCCCTGCTCGGCATACTGCCGTGACTCCCCGCCGTAGTCGATCGAGTACCCGCTCGGCAGAATGTCTGCCGCCGCGTTCCTCAGGAAATCGATGCCGGCACCCAGCGAGGAACCCGCCGCCATCGTTCCCTCCACGGTGACAGCGTTGAGCTGCTGGAATTGCGTGCGCTGGCTCGGCTCGACCGAGCGCTCGATCCTGATCAATGCCGACAGCGGCACCTGTTCGCCGCCAGCACCCGGCACATGGTAGTCGTCCAGCATTTCGGTCGTGAGCCGGAAGTCGCGCTCGAGCTGCGGAATCACCTTGTAGCTGCGGCCCTCGAGGTTGAAGCGGTTCACGTAGCCCTCGCCCAGCATCACCGACAGCGTGCGGCCGATGTCCGCCATTGCGATACCGAGATCGCCGGCGCGATTCCGATCGATCACGAGCGTGGCTCGCGGCCGCGAGAACTCGATGCTCTTTCTGAGGAATCCGAACAGCCCGCTCTGCATGCCCGCACCGATGATCTGGTCGGCATACGCGTCGATATCGCGAAACCCGCCGTCAGACTGGATGACGAACTGCACGGGAAGACCGCCACGATTTCCCGGCAGGCTCGGCCGCGGAAATACGCCGACCTGCATACCGGCTATCGTGCTGAGGGCGGACTGGAGGTCGGGAAGTACTTCCAGTATGAATCGATCGCGCTCCGATGGCGGCTCCATCTTGAACCCGCCGAACATGGTGTTTGAACCGCCCCGGCCCATGAAAAGGAAGCTCGTGTGCTCCTCCGGCATGGTCTTGAACCGCTCGATTACCTGGCGCGTATAGACTTCGTTGTATTCGATGGTCGCGGTTTGCGGCGCGCGGCCCTGCACGAACAGGATGCTCTGGTCCTCGACCGGCGCCAGTTCGCTCGGCGTCGTCACGAACATGAAGTAAATGCTGACCAGCACGATCGCGGCGAACGTCATGGTGACCGGCACGTAATCGAGCGTCCGGCTCAGCCGCTTGCGGTAACCCTCCGCGAGACGTTCGAAGAATCGCTCAACGACGGCTTCGAAGCGGCCGGGCTCGCCCTGGCGGTGCAGCACCTTGGCCGACAGCACGGGCGATAACGTGAGTGCGACGACCCCGGATACGACCACCGCCCCGGCCAGGGCGAAGGCAAATTCGGTAAACAGCGTGCCGATGAGCCCGGACATGAAGCCGATGGGCGCATAAACGGCGACCAGGGTCGTCGTCATTGCAATGACCGGCATGCCAATCTCGCGGGCTGCATCGATGGCTGCGTCAAACCGGGACTTGCCCATCTCGATGTGCCGGTGCACGTTCTCGACCACGATGATCGCATCGTCGACGACGAGTCCGATAGCCAGCACCATCGCCAGCAAGGTCAGCAGGTTGACCGAGAACCCCATCAGCAACATGAGGAAACCGCCACCGATGAGCGACAGCGGCACGGCCAGTCCCGGCACGATCGCCGCACGCATCGACCCGAGAGACAGGTAGATCACGAACAGCACGATCAGCAGCGCCTCGGCGAGCGTCTTGAAGACTTCCCGGATCGAATCCTCGATGTACTGGCTGGCGTCATAGCCTATCCGCGCCGTCATGACGGCGGGAATCTGCCGCTTGATCTCTTCCATCTCCACGCGCACACGGCCGGCGACCGACAGCGGGTTGGCGCCGGGTGCCGGTTCAACCGCGATTACCGTGCCGGGCGAACCGTTGAACAAGGTCATCGAGTCGTAGCTTTCGGAACCGAGTTCGATGCGCGCGATATCCTCCAGCCTGACGAGGGTGCGGTCGTCGCGGCGCACGACGAGACGCCGAAAATCCTCCACGGTCGCAACGTCCGTGGTTGCCGACAGGTTGGTCAGCACGTAAGTACCCTTGATCTGGCCGGCGGCCGAAAGGAAGTTATTGGCGTTCAGCACGGCGGCCACCTCGGCCGCTGACACGTCCAGCGCCGCCATCCGTCTCGGATCCAGCCACACACGCATTGCGAATGTGCGGCTGCCGAACAGCTCCGCCTTGGCGACGCCGCTGACCGCCTGGATCTTCGGCTGCACGACGCGCAGCAGGTAATCCGTCGTTTCCGACGCGCTCATCTGGTCGCTGTAGAAAACGATATACATCAACGCGGACTGGTCACCCGTCGTCGAGTCGATGACGGGATCCTCGGACTCGGCCGGCAGTTCGCCGCGCCGGCTGGCGACCTTGGCCTGGATTTCGGCGACCGCGGCGTTCGAATCGTAGTTGAGCGCCATGTAGGCCTGGATGACAGAGCGGCCCTGCGAGCTTTGAGACACGAGGAAATCGATCCCCTCGGCTTCGGCAATGGCCTGCTGCAGTGGCGTCGTGATAAAGCCCTGGATGAGTTCGCTGCTGGCGCCGGGATAGGCTGTGGAAACCGTCACGACCGTGTTGCTGATCTCCGGAAACTCGCGCACTTCCAGGACGGTCAGGGAACGCAGGCCGATCACGAGGATCAACAGGCTGATGACGCTCGCCAGTACCGGGCGCTGGATGAAATGGTCGGTGAATTTCATTGGCGCGGATTCAGCGCATCCGGATCCACGGAATTGTCGACGGAAATCGCCTGGCCGTTGCGCAACTTGTTGTGGCCGTCGCTGACGACCTCAGTGCCTTCGTCGAGGCCGCTGATGATCTCTATACGGCCATTGCGAACCTGGCCGGTCTTGATCTGCGTCAGCGCGACGGTCTTCGTGCCGCCCGCTTCGTTGACGACGAAGACCGACTCACCGTAAGGATTATAGGTCACCGCACGCTCCGGCAAGGTCAGCACCTTGTCTCTCTCTTCGAGCAGGGTGTCGACCTCCGCAAACATGCCCGGTCGCAGACGCCTGTCAGCGTTCTCGATCAGCGCCCGGATGCGCACGCTACGCGATGCCGTCTGGATACTGGGACTAATGGCGTAAATGCTCCCCTCGAAGACGTTATCCGGATACGCCTGTACCCTCACGGTGACCTCCTGGCCGATGTGAAGCTCGGACAGGTAGCGCTCGGGCAGCGAGTACTCGGCGTAGATCGGATCGAGCCCGACCAGCTGCACGATCTCGTCGCCCGGCGCCAGGTACTGCCCGGGATTGATGATGCGTATACCGAGTTCGCCGGCGAACGGCGTGCGTATCGACTTCTTGCGAATCATCGCCTGTTTTGCGGCGATCTCTGCTTCGGTACGGTCCAGCTTCGCCTGTGCCTCATCCAGTTCTGATCGCGGACCCAGATTATCGCTGACGATCTGGGAAACGCGATTGCGTGTGATCTCGGCAAGCCGCCGGTCCGCCTGCAGCGCTTCCAGCTCCGCCTTGTCCACGTCAACGTCGAGCTCGACCAGGAGTTCTCCTTCATCGACAGGCTGCCCGGAGTCGAAATAGATCTCGCGAATAATCCCCGGTACTTCCGCCGAGACCACCACTCCGCGCGTCGGCATGATGGAGCCGATCGCCTCCAGCGTCGGCTGCCAGCGCTCGCCCGCAACACGCCGGGTGGACACGACCGCGGGAGGCGGACCGGCGTTCGCGGCCGCCTGTTTCTGCATTTGCAGGTACTTCCAACCGAACACGCCACCGAAAACGAGCGCAAGGAATACGAGTACGACTGCCAGTCTTTTGATCAAGGGTTCTTCGCCAGGTTGAGAGAGGTTCTGCAAATGCCGCTTGCAACGGCGGCGGACCGATTATTGTAACTGACGACAGCGGGCCAACGACTACTGTGATGGCCCGGAATGCCGGCCGGGTCGCGGCCCCACGTCAACCAAGCTATACTTTCGCATGGAGTTTTTATCAATTTAAACAAGAGCGTGTACAGCTTTTCCAGAAAATACCGTAGCAACGGAGTGAACCGGACCGCCCCTGTCCTCGCCCTGTTCGTGATTCCGGCACTGCTGCTCTCGAGCTGCGCCACGACGCCGCCCGAGAATGTCGAGAACATCTGCGCGATTTTCGAGGAGAAGCGCGGCTGGTACAAGGCCGCGAAAAAGTCCGAGAAGCGATGGGGCACGCCGGCGCACGTGCAGATGTCGATCATCCGACAGGAGTCGACGTTCCAATTCGACGCCAAGCCGCCGCGTACGAAGTTGCTCGGATTCATTCCCTGGAAGCGCCCGTCCGATGCTTATGGATATGCGCAAGCTCTCGAGAGCACCTGGAGGGCTTATCAGAAAGACACCGGGCGGCGCTTCGCCGACCGCGACGATTTCGACGACGCCATCGACTTCGTCGGCTGGTACACGGACAACACGCACCAGGCTGTCGGGATCTCCAAGTGGGACCCGTACAACCAGTACCTCGCGTATCACGAGGGCGCGACGGGCTGGAAGCGCGGCACTTACAAGCGCAAGGACTGGCTCAAGGATACGGCGCGCCGCGTCGATTACCGCGCCCGCGAATGGGGCGCGCAGCTGAAGCGCTGTGAAGACAACCTCGACACCGGCTGGTGGATTTTCGGCTGATCGCCGGCGACCCGGCTAAACGGGCAATTCGCCGAAATCTTCCACCGACGACTCAAGTGACTTGCTGTCGCGTTTGAAGGTCGGATTACTCTGCAGGTAGTAGCCGAGCAATTCGCCGAGCGCGATCAGGCTATTCTCGTGGCATCGTTCGTAACCATGGGTGGCGTCAGTGCCGAAACAGACCAGCGCCGTGCGGATGTCGTTGCCGGCCTCGATCGCCGACGCACTGTCGCAGCGGTAAAAGCGAAAGACGTCCCGCTTGTGCCTTATTCCGTGCTCGGTGCACAGGTCCAGCAGCTTGTGGGTCAGGTGGTAGTCGAATGGTCCCGAGGAGTCCTTCATGCAGACAGTGACACCGAACTCGTCAGTGTTCTGTCCGGGTGCCGAAGGTCCGGCATCGATGGTCAGCATCTCGGAGACGTCGCCGTGCAGAACGCCAGACGCTCCTGAACCGACTTCCTCGGATATCGTGAACAACAGGTGGCAGTCCATCGGCAGCGTAAGCTTACGTTTCTTGATTTCACGGGCCACGGCCAGCAGGACCGCGGCACCCGCCTTGTCGTCCAGGTATCGCGAACAGATGAACCCGGTCTCGGGCATGTGCGTCTCGGTATCGAGGGCGATGAAGTCGCCCACGTTAACGCCCAGCTGCACCAGGTCGTCGCGACTGTAAAGCGGATGATCGATGCGCATCTCGACGGTGTCCCAGCTTACGGGAAGCGTGTCGATTTCGGCATCGTACGTATGCCCCGAGGCCTTTATCGGCAGGATCGTTCCCACGAACTTGCCGTTGTCCGAATAGATGGTCGCCCGTGCGCCTTCCGCGAACCGGCTCGACCACGTGCCGATCGGGCTCAGCGTGACGCGGCCATTGTCCTTCAGTTCCTTGACCATCGCTCCGAGCGTGTCGAGATGCACGACGATCGACCGGTCGGGACTGTAAATTTCACCGCTCAGGTCCGCGCGTATCGCTCCGCGGCGCGTCATCTCGTAGGAGATGCCGAGTCGCTCGAGTTCCTCGCAGGTAAAGCGCACCGCTTCGTCGGTGAATCCGGCGGGACTGGGTATCGCAAGCAGTTCGCTGAGAATTCGCCGGACGTAGCCCATATCCGGGGTTATGCGTTCCATTATTGTTGTGCTCCTCAGGCCGCAGTTTGCGGAAACAGGTAATCGATAAAGCGCTCTGCCGTCGGCTGCGGCTCGTGGTTGGCAAGCCCCGGCCGCTCGTTTGCTTCTATGACACGATAGCCGGGCTTATCTGGCGCATCAACGATGAGGTCGAGACCCACGACGGGAATGCCGAGTGTCCTGGCCGCGAGGAGCGCCGCGCTCGCGAGCTCGGCATGCAGCTTGTCCGTTACATCGTGCAGCGTGCCGCCGGTATGCAGGTTTGCCGTGTCGCGAACCTGTATGACACGCCCCTCTTCGGGCACCGATTCCATCGACAGGCCCGCCTTTGCCAGGCAGCGTTCGGTCTCGTCATCGACAGGTATCCGGCTCTCCCCGTCCGTCGCTGCGGCACGCCGGCGGCTCTGCTTTGCAATCAGGGTCCTTACGCTGTCCTTGCCGTTGCCCGCGATGCTGGCCGGGCGGCGCACCGCCGCCGCAACGACCTCTCCGTCGATGACGATGATGCGAAGGTCTTCGCCGGACACGAATTCTTCCAGCATGACCTCGTCGTCATGGTTCTGCGCCAGCGCTATGGCCGATCGCAATTCGTCCTCGTTACTGATGCCGACACTCACGCCGTTGCCTTGCTCGCCGCGTACGGGCTTGACCACAACTTCACCGTGCTGTTCCAAAAACGCACGGTTTGCCGCGTCGTCTCCCGCAAGTCGGTTATCAGGCACTTCGACTCCGGCTTTTTTCAAAAGTCGCTGTGTCACTCGCTTGTCGTCACAGCGACTCATGGCGACCGCCGACGTCATATCCGACAGCGATTCCCTGCAGGCGATCGAACGCGCGCCGAAGGCGAGTTCGAAATAGCCACCATCCGGATCCACCAGGTCAACCGCGATTCCGCGGCGTCTCGCTTCATCGACGATGATGCGCGCATACGGATTCAAGTCGTCGTCGGAAGCCTCCGAGCCTGAATACAGCGGCTCGTTGATGGCATTCTTCTTCTTGATGCAGAACACCGGCACCCGCTGGAAGCCCATTTTTTCATAGAGACTGATGACGGCCGCGTTGTCGTGCATGACGGAGAGGTCCATGTAGTCACGGCCGCGCGCGGCGAAGTGATCGGCAAGACTCGCTGTCAGGGCACGCCCGATGCCGGGATGGGAGGCCTGCGGGTCGACGGCCAGCGCCCAGAGGCTGGAACCGTTTTCAACGTCATTGAAGGCGCGGTGATGGTCGACACCCATCACCGTGCCGATGATTTCGCCGGAACGCTCGTCCTCTGCCACGAAATGCGTCAGCACTTTCGATGTGATTTGCGACAGGATGAAATCCGCTCCCGCAGGCACCATGTTGCGGCTTGCGAGCAGTCGGCCAATGGCATCGGCATCCGAGCTGCCCTGTGCGCGGCGCACACGAAAGCCGCGTGGCAGGACGCGTGATGCGCGGTAGGTATGCAGCCAGAGCCGGTAGGTGTGTGACGGATCCAGGAACAGGTCGTGCGGTTTCAGCGCAAGAACCACGTGCGGGTCCTTGATGTAGAGCGCAATGTTTCGCTGGTCGGGTTTCTCGTCACAGATCGCGTCCGCGAGACGCTGATTGTCGTTGAACGTGTGGGCGAAAATCAGTCGCCCCCAGCCGCAATCGATCATCGCCTCGCTGGCGAGTTGCTTTCCCTTTACGCGCTTCGGCGCATCCCAGTTGCGCAGCGTGGGTGTGCCCCGGCGCTCGACGCGGTGCCGCGTCTTGTCAGCCTTCATGACGCGCGCCCGTCCACGTGATGCTGCAACCAGGCTTCGAGCACGGCGACCTGCCAGAGCTTCGAGCCGCGCAGCGGCGTCATGTGCTCGTGCGGCTCGTCCAGCAGCTCGTCCACGTATTCATGGTTGAACAGCGCGCGGTCACGGGCCGCCTGGTTGCCGAGCGTATCCTTGACGAACTGGAGGCTCCGCCCGCTCAGGTACTTGAGCTCAGGCACCGGGAAATAGCCTTTCGGCCGGTCGATCACGGCATCCGGGATCACCTGCCGGGCCATTTCCTTGAGGACATACTTGCCGCCGCCGTCGATCTTGTGGCCGGGCGGTATGCGCGCTGCCAGCTCGACCAGTTCGTGATCCAGGAACGGAACCCGGGCCTCCAGGCCCCAGGCCATCGTCATGTTGTCCACACGCTTGACGGGATCATCGACGAGCATCACGGTGGTATCGAGGTGCAGCGATTTGTCGATCGGCCGATCCGCTCGCGCCGACTCGAAATGTCGCGCGACGAAGTCGCTGCTTGCATCGCCGTTGGCGTAAGCCGGCGACACGGCCCGGCAGTATTCCTCGTGATCCCGGTCGAAAAAGACGCGCTGGTATTCGGCGAGGGGATCCTTGCTGTCCATCATCGGCGGATACCAGTGGTAACCGCCGAACACCTCGTCCGCGCCCTGCCCGCTCTGCACAACCTTGACGTGCTTCGAGACCTCCCGGCCGAGAAGGTAGAACGCGATATTGTCATGGCTGACCATGGGTTCGGCCATGGCGTCGAGACAGTCGGGCAGATGCTCGAGAAGCTCTGCCGAATCGACGTGGATCTTGTGATGACGCGTACCGAATTCCTTCGCGACGATATCGGAGTATTCGAACTCGTTACCGATCTCGTCACCGCGGTTCTCGAAGCCCACCGAAAACGTCTGCAGGTTATCCGGGATGAGCCGGGCCAGCAGTCCGACGATCAGACTCGAATCGAGCCCGCCTGACAGCAGCGCACCGACCGGCACGTCGCCCGTCGTACGCAACTGCACCGCTTTGTCGAGTGCTGCGCGGACACGCTCGCGCCACTCGTCGAAATCGACGCTGGCATCCCCGTTCAGGCGGCGAAATTGCGGCGACCAGTAGACTTCCTGCTGACGCTGACCGTCGGGCTTGATGGTCATCCGCGTTGCCGGCGGCAGCTTTCTCACTTCCTCGAGGATGGTTCGCGGCGCCGGGACGACCGAGTGGAAGGTCATGTAATGGTGCAGCGAGACGGGATCCACGTTCAGGGCCGTATCGCATGTCTTCGTCAATGCCGTCAGCGAGGACGCAAAACACAGCGAGCCGGCTTCCTCCATGAAGTAGAGCGGCTTGATGCCCAGGCGGTCACGGGCCATGAACACATCGCCGGACGCCGGGTCATGGATTGCAAACGCGAACATGCCGTTCAGCCGCTCGACGCAGCTGCTGCCCCACTCGCCGAACGCACGCAAGATGACTTCCGTGTCGCTCAGCGAGAAGAACCGGTGGCCCAGCGCCTCGAGTTCCGCGCGCAGCTCATCGTGGTTGTAGATACAGCCGTTAAATACGATGGACCGCCCGGTTCGCTCGTCCAGCATCGGCTGCGCGGCTTTATCGGTGAGATCGACGATCTTGAGCCGCCGATGTCCGAACACGACGCGACCGAAGTCGGCGAGCCCGTGACTGTCGGGACCTCGCCGCTCCTGGGCGTCCATCATGCGGCGGACCCGGCTCGCCGATGCCTGTCTGCTGTCGAACCTGATCTCGCCTGCGATACCGCACATCTTCTGCGTTCTCCTTCGTGACCGGTCAGCTGACCGTCAGGTTGCCACCATCATCGATGTCGAGACTCTTGTTTTCGAACAAGGGCTGCAGCGCCTCGGGCAACGCGAGGATGACCTGTCCGTCGTGAGAGAACGTCGAGTCACTGTTCTCAGGTGTTGCTACGGTAAGCGTCAGCGTTTTTTCGTCCTTGGGGACGATCCTGAAACACTTTCCTTCATCGTTGACCGTCTCCGACCGGGTCAGCGACGCGTGGAGTCTTTCCTTTGCCGTCTGGGTTATCTGAAGCATGAACTTCCTCCTTGGCTGGCAGTGGTTGAACCGGGACGGCCCGCTTGCGCCGTCCGAACTAGCGGTGCTGGTGCACCTATTGGGAGATCACAAAGCGTCCGTCATCGTTCACATCGAGCGTCCTGCCGGCAAGCGCCTGCGCCACGCCTTCCGGAATTGCGAGTACCGCAAGCCCTTTGTGCTGAACGATTTCGTCGTCGCTTCGCGGTACTTCGAAAGAAATAGACGCACCGTCCTCATGCCTGATCAGGCGCAGGCACTTCACGGCGCCTTCGCCGACCATTTGCCGGATCGTTGCGGAGCAGATTCGTTTTGCGTCGTTTGTAATGTGTAGCATCGTTTCGAGGGCCTCCCTGCCTGTGGCGTCGATTACTGGCGCATGCAAAGCAACGAGCCGCCAAATCGGCGGCCGCGGTGAGTATTCGGTGTTCGTGCATGCCCAAACTGTGAAGGTAGTTTACTAAACTAAACAATTATGTTCAAGCTCGCCCGGACGAAGCGGCCAAGGAACCTCTGGCTCAGCCAAGGTTCCAATATTAATATAGCTAAAACAAACAGTTATCAATTTTCTCGGGTTCTCACAGCGCCTTCGCCGATCGACATGATAGTTTATATAGGTAATTATAATTGGCCAGTCAGTCACATCATTCTGGATATTCCCGTGCAAATCTGTCACAAGGCTCTTCTTTTCCAGCCCTGGACCCGGCACTGATGAACGACCGATCGAACACCGCACTCGTTGCATTGCGGCGCATCCTCCGCGTGACGGAGCTCAACTCGCGGAAACTCGCACACGAATCCGAGCTGACGACATCGCAGCTGCTGGTACTGCAGCACGTATCGCAAAACGGCAGGGCACTGCCCAGCGAAATCGCGAAATCCGTTGCGCTGAAGCAGGCCACGGTGACCGTGGTAGTGAACAAGCTCGAGGACGCGGGGCTGGTCACGCGCAGCCGTGACACGGACGACCGCCGGCGAGTCTGGATCGAACTGACAGGGGCCGGCGTTGCTGCACTCGAGAGCTCTCCCGACCTGCTCCAGCATCGTTTCGTGCAGGGTTTCGAAAGCCTGGAGGACTGGGAGCAATCGATGATCATTGCGGCACTGGAACGAGTGTCGGCGCTGCTCGATGCCGAGGAAGTCGACGCTGCCCCCGTGCTGGATGTCGGCGACCTCGATCGGCTCGTTCTCGAACAGGAACAGGAAAGTGATGACCAATAATCGCTGGCGGCCGCGCGCCATGGTCGCCGTTCTGGCCGCAACGGCCCTGTTGTTCGCCGCTTGCGGCCCGGCAGGCGAAGCGGACCGACAGACGGCCGTCGAGGACGCGGCAAGCCTGCAGCGCACCGCCGCCGTGGCCATTCCCGACAGCTACGGCGCCGAAGTTGCCGAAGACGTGCTCCGCGCGGGCGGCAACGCTGTCGATGCGGCCGTCGCGGTCGGGTTCTCGATGGCCGTGACCTTCATCGATGCGGGCAACATCGGCGGTGGCGGCTTCATGATGCTTTACATGGACGGTGCGCCCGCCTTTGTCGATTACCGGGAGACGGCGCCGCTCGCCGCACACCGCGACATGTATCTCGACGAATACGGGGTCGTCATCGAAAACGCCAGCCTGATCGGCGCGCGGGCCGTCGGCGTACCCGGCACGGTTGCGGGGCTTTGGGAGGCACACCAGCGCTACGGCAGCTTGCCATGGCAGGATCTCGTGATGCCCGCCGTCCGGCTGGCGGAAGAAGGCTTTCTGCCCGCGCAGGCGCTGGTCGACGACATTCACTCGATGAAAGACTGGTTCGGCGATGCGACCGACTTCTACGATCATTTCGGCAGCATCAGCGCCGAACAGCCGTTCCGGCAACCCGAGCTCGGCAGGACGCTCCGGCGCATTGCGCAACACGGACCCGAAGACTTTTACCGCGGCGAGACCGCGCGCATGATCGTCGGCCAGATGGAGCGCAGCAACGGCCTGATCACGGCCGACGACCTCGAACGATACCGCGCCGTGTGGCGTGAACCGTTGCGGACCGGATGGCGAAATTACGAGATTCTTGCCGCACCGCCGCCGAGCTCGGGCGGCTTTGCCCTCATCCAGCTCCTCAAGATGAAGGACTACCTGGCCGACTATTTCGACGGCGTGCCGCACAACTCGCCGCAGTACATCCACCTCGTCGCGGAAATGGAGAAGCGTGTTTTCGCCGACCGTGCCGAGTACCTGGGTGACCCCGATTACGTCGACAACCCGATAGCGCGGCTGATCGACGACGACTATGTCGCACGGCGCGCGCTCGAGGTGAACCCCGACGAAATCTCGCAGCTGGATGCCGTGCAGCCCGGACTGGAGACGCCGAATACGACGCACTACTCCATCGTCGACAAGTGGGGCAATGCGGTCTCCAACACCTACACGCTCAACTGGAATTATGGCAGTGGCGTCGTTGTCGAAGGTGCGGGATTCCTGCTGAACAACGAGATGGACGACTTCAGCGTGAAGCCGGGCGTGCCCAACATCTTCGGCGTCGTCGGCGGCACCGCGAACGAAATCCAGCCGGGAAAGCGCATGCTGTCGTCCATGTCACCCACCATCCTGTTGCAGGACGGCGAGGTTGCGATGGTCATCGGCACGCCGGGCGGATCCACGATATTCACGTCGGTATTCCAGACCATCGTGAATGTACTGGATTACGGCATGACCCCTCTTGATGCCGTCGCGGCGACCCGGTTTCACCACCAGCTCCTGCCCCCCGACCTGATTACCTACAGCGTGACGCGCCCCCTGCCGCCGGCCACGGTTTCGTTGCTCGGCGAAATGGGTTACCGCGCGGAACCGCACCCCTGGGAATTCGGCGACGTGCAGATCGTCTGGCAAAAAGACGGTGCGTGGCTACCGGCCTCCGACCCGCGCGACCGGGGCGACTCGCGAGTCATACCGATCGACGACTGACGTTCCTGAGTCAGATGCCCTTGTTGATCAGCATGTGCACCCAGATGCTTGCGGCGTAGCCGAGGGCGATGACCGGCGTCCACTTCAGGTGGCGGAAGAACGTGTACTGGCCGCGCGCCTGCCCCATCAGTGCAACGCCGGCCGCGGACCCGATTGACAGCATGCTGCCGCCAACGCCGGCGGTGAGCGTCACCAGCAACCACTGCTGCAGGTCCATGGTCGGGTGCATCTCGAGGACCGCGACCATGATCGGGATGTTGTCGACGATCGCCGACATGATGCCCACGAGAATATTCGCCGTGGTCGGTCCCAGCTCACCGTAAATGTAGGCCGACAAGTGCTCCAGGTAGCCGATGAAACTCAGGCCGCCGACGCACATGATGACGCCGAAGAAGAACAGCAGCGTGTCCCATTCGACCCGTTCGACTTCGCGAAAGCTGTCGAACGGCATCACGTCGCCGGCCGTTCCGTAGTCAGCCTGATCCGTGGGCTTCGGGACGTGCGTCTTGCGCAGGTAGTAGCCGAAGAACTTGAGGTACCCGAGTCCGGTCATCATGCCGAGAAACGCGGGCAGGTTCAGGAAGTTGTGGAAGGAGACGGCGGTCGTAATCGTGCAGGCGAACAGGAACATGATGCGCTTCGCGCCACGCTTCATCTCTGTCCGCTCAGCGCTGCCGACAGCGTGCTCCTTCGGAACCGCGAAAGACATCACCGTCGCCGGCAACAGGAAGTTGACGAGGGACGGCACGAACAATGCAAAGAACATATGAAACTCGACGATGCCCCGCTGCCAGACCATCAGCGTGGTGATATCGCCAAATGGGCTGAATGCCCCGCCCGCGTTGGCGCCGACAACGATGTTGACGCACGCAACGCTGACGAATCGGGCATTGTCCTTGCCAACCGCAAGCACCACCGCGCACATGACCAGTGCCGTGGTCAGGTTGTCGATGAGCGGTGACAGCAGGAAGCTGAGGATACCCGTAATCCAGAACAGCGCCCGGTACGACAGGTTGCGGCGCACGAGCCAGTCCCGCAGCGCGTTGAAAACGTTGCGCTCGCTCATCGAGTTCACGTAGGTCATCGCCGTGAGCAGGAAGAGGAACAGCTCGGCGAATTCGAGCACGAAATCCTCGATTGCCTCCTCGGCCTCGTGCCCCATGCCGCCCTGTGCATAGCGGAAACCGATCATCGCCCAGATGATCCCCGCGCCGAGGATTACCGCCTTGGATTTGCGGAGGCTCGTGTACTCCTCAGTGATTACCAGTGCGTAGGCCAGTATGAATACGGCGATCGCAGCGAAGCCTGTCCACTGAGCTGTGAGATCCATGCGACACCCCCCAATGATTCGGCGCCAGGGCTTATCGGCCGCGTCATCCTAGCGCTGGGATCGGCACCCGGACATACGTGTTTGCCGCGCTTTGCAAATACGCCGGGGTGTCTTCAGGGTGAGCTTACGCCCCCGTAATTAACACCTGTGAGCCGCGCCATGTCGGCGCTGAAGGTCGTCAGATCGTCCTTGCAGAACTTGCCGAGGTGATCGTGGCCTGCCGCCCGGGCCAGGACGGTCATCAACTCGACGGACGCGTCGAAGAAGCGGGCGAGGCGTTCGGCTGCGATGTCGACAGGCAGGCGCGCGCGGAGATGATCCTTCTGTGTAGCGATGCCGACGGGGCAGTTGTTCGTGTGACACGCTCGCATACCGAGGCAACCGATGGCCTGGATCGCGGCGTTCGACACCGCGATAGCGTCGGCGCCGAGCGCCATGGCCTTCGCGAAGTCGGCCGGATGGCGCAACCCCCCGGTTATCACCAGGGTCACGCCGTCAGCATTGCAGGAGTCGAGGTGCTTGCGTGCCCTGGCCAGCGCCGGGATCGTGGGTACCGAAATATTGTCGCGAAAGATCAGCGGCGCCGCGCCTGTGCCGCCGCCGCGGCCATCAAGAATGATGTAGTCGACGCCGACCTCCAGCGCGGCGTCGATATCCCTCTCGACGTGTTGTGCCGACAGCTTGAAGCCGACAGGTATGCCGCCGGTCCGTTCGCGGACTTCAGCCGCGAATTCCGCATACTGGCCCAGCGATGTCCAGTCCGGAAACCGTGCGGGCGATATAGCGGCCTCGCCTTCTTCGAGGCCGCGAACCTCGGCGATCTTGCCTTTCACCTTGTCGCCCGGCAGGTGACCGCCGGTGCCGGTCTTGGCGCCCTGCCCACCCTTGAAATGGAACGCCTGCGTCTTCTTTACCTTGTCCCAGGAGAATCCGAAGCGCGCCGACGCCAGTTCGTAGAAGTAACGCGAGTTGGCCTCCTGCTCGTCAGGCAGCATACCGCCTTCGCCGGAACAGATGGCGGTACCTGCAAGCTCGGCACCTCTGGAAAGTGCCACCTTCGCCTCTTCGGATAGCGCGCCGAAGCTCATATCCGAAACGAATAGCGGTATGTCGAGCTTCAGGGGTTTCTTTGCGTTGGCGCCAATCGTGACTCCCGTGCCGACAGGTTCGTCATCGAGCAGCGGCAGCTTGTGAAGCTGGGCGACGACAAACTGGATATCGTCCCACTTTGGCAGCTTGTTTCGCGACACGCCCATCGCCGCAGATGGACCGTGGTGCCCGGTCTTGCTAAGACCCTCGGACGCGAGCTTGCGAATGAACTTGACGTGGGGCTCGTCCGCAGTGCCGGTCGGGTCCTGGTAGGCGCCCTGGTAGGCGTCGCGGTTGTAGGGCTGCGGATGCTCCCGGGCCCAGGTCTCGATCTCGTCCTGATCGACGAGTACCTTGCCATCCTCGATCCAGCTGCTGAATTTGTGCAGCGTCTCCGAGTTGTTGTATTCGCTGATACCGGTATCCAGCCGGTAATCCCAGTAATGCACACCGCAGATCAGGTTGTCGCCGTCGACAAAGCCATCGGCCATGAGTGCGCCCCGGTGCGCGCAGCGGCCGTAGAGAACCGACACGCTGTCGTCGAAACGCACGATAACAAGGTCGACGTCAGCGATCAGCGCGTGAGCCGGCGTCCGGTCCTCGATGTCGTCCCAGTTCGCGATGCTGGTCTTGTTCACCTTTTCTCCTTGCTTGATTGGTCGGGTGACACAGAGTATCTGGCATTCGAGGATACCGGCCCGCGTCGGAAACAGCGAACGCATGGGGACCGGCAGACGTTTTGCCTATAATGCCGGCAGGCCATCGCTTTCATGGAAACCCGGTGACAACAACACGATCTGCTCGAATCCCACGCTCGTACAGGCGGTTTTTTTGCCTCGCTGCGCTCATGACCGCCGCGCTTGCAGGGAGTCCGGCCCGGGCCGAGTCCGTGGTCCCCCCGCTCGCGGCTGAGGGCTCAGTTTCCGCCGAGCAGATCGAATCCGCGATCGCCGCCATCGAAGCCCGCGAAGGGCTCGATGAAGAGACGCGCACCAGGGTCATCGATCTGCTCCGCGATGCCCAGGTGCAGCTGCAAAACGCGAGGTCTGCCCGCCAAAGTGCCGCCACGTTCGCCGCGGCAATACAGTCCGCTCCCGCCGAAGCCGAAAAACTGCGCAAGGAACTGAACGACGGTGCCCCGGCTGTGCCGACCGCCGCATCGCTGGGTATTACCGACTCGACGCCGCTGACCGAGCTGGAACAGAAACTCGCCACGAAATCTGCCGAGGTTGCCGCCGCGGAAGCCTGGCTGGCCGATCTCGAGTCCCAGATTGCGGTGCAGGCAGAACGGCCCGCGCAAGCGCGCGAAAGGGCCAATGAGCTGCGTGCCGGTATGGACGAGCTTGCGGCGACCATCGAATCGCCAATGCCAGCCGGCGAATCGGCCATGCTCACCGATGCTCGCAGGCTTGCTGCACAACTCAAGCTGACAGCGAGGACAGCGGAACTCAACAAGCTCGACCAGGAGATGGTGAGCTACAACGCCCGACTCGAACTGGCGCGAGTGCAGCGCGATATAGCCGACCGTACGCTGACCATCCTGAGGCGTGAACTCGACGTACTGCAGAACGCGGTGAATGCAAAGCGGCAGATCACCGCCACGCAGGCGCTGCAGGAAACGGCCCTCGCCGAACTCGCGGCGGCCGGCAAGCACCCTGTCGTTCGGGAGCTTGCTGAAGGCAATGCCGAGCTCACACGCGAGCTACCCGCCGTGGCGGCCGATATCGAGCGCGTTACCAGAGAGCTGTCGTCGATAGAGAACAAGGCCCGCGCGATCGAACAGAGCCTGGCGCGGTCAAAGCAGCGCCTCGAGGTCGGTGGCGTCACCCAGGTTATCGGCCGGCTCTTTGCCGAAGAGCGTCGCAACCTGCCACAGGTCTCGCAGTACCGTGCAGAAGTCCGCGAGCGGCGCAGAACGCTTGCGGACATCGGTCTCGCGCAGGTACGAATCGAGGAGCAGCGCCGCGAACTTACGCCGCTCGACGAGCGCGTCGAGCTGGCCATGTCCAGGGTTCGCGACGACGTAACAGATGACGAGAAGATCGCTGAGATCCGCGAACAAGTCGAGCTTCTGCTCAGGAACCGGCGCGATCTTCTTGGCCAGGTTGCAGGCACCTATACGAGTTACATTCGCGCACTGGGCGACCTCGATGTCGCACAGCGCCGGTTGCTGGACGCGGCCGGGGAATACAAACAGTTCCTCGATCAGAACCTGCTCTGGATCCCGAGCGCCTCGCCTTTCTGGATCAAGGACGCGAAAGAACTCGGACCTGCCATGGCATGGGCGTTATCGCCCAAATCGTGGTCCAGGACCCTCGGCTCCCTGGTAGAGGCGTTCAGGTACAGTCCGTTGCCGTTCGCCGCGGCAATGCTGTTACTCGGGCTCGTTTTCTATGCCCGGCGTCCATTGGCGGCCCGGTTCAAGGCACTGAACAAGCGGGTAGGTCGCCCGTCGACGGATCACATCGGCCTGACGCTGAGTGCGCTCGGAATCTCGGCGCTCCGCGCATTGCCGCTGCCGCTGCTGTTCGCGGTCCTCGGGTGGGCGCTCACACGAAGTCCTTACCACACGGACTTCACCGCGGCCGTTGCCACATCACTGCTCGTGGTTGCTCCGTTCCTTTACAACACGCTGTTATTCCGCATTCTATGCGCAAGAGACGGCGTGATGCAGGTGCACTTCGGCTGGAGCACCGATCGTCTGCCCGTTATTCGCAAGCAGCTCGACCGGCTGACGGTAATCGGCATACCGCTTATCTTCGTCGCCGTGCTCCTTTTTGGTTCGCCAGTACCGGCGCACCGCGAAAGCCTCGCGCGGCTGGCATTTGTCATGCTGATGGTCATCTTCAGTGGCGTGATCCACGCGTTGCTGCATCCCCGTATCGGCGTTGCGGCGGCCTATTATGAGTCCCAGGGAAATTCCTGGATAAGCAAGCTGCGCTGGCTCTGGTACGGATTGGGTGCCGGCAGCCCTCTGCTCCTGGCCCTGGCGTCGCTCCTCGGCTTTCTCTATACCGCCGCAACGCTGACCGGCCACCTGGTCGATACGTTCTGGCTGATCCTGGTGATCATCGTCGTGAACCTTGTCGTCACTCGCTGGCTCGCGCTCACCAAGCAAAGAATCGCCTGGCAGATGGCACTGAAGGAGCGGGAAGAGCGAGAGGCCGCCGCGGCGGAAGAAGGCGCCCCAGAGGGAGAAACAGCACCCGTCGTAGAGAGCAAACCGCTCGACCTCGACGCCGTCGACCAGCAAACCACGCGGCTGGTGAATGCCGGGCTGTTCTTCGTGGGTGCCGTGGCGGCCTGGGGCATCTGGTCCGAGGTCGTGCCGGCACTGGGCATCCTCGATCAGGTCTCGCTGTGGTCGCAGACGACGATGATCGACGGCGAGGAGGCGATTGTCCCGGTCACATTGGCCGACTTGCTACTGGCCGTTTTCGTGGCCGGAGTAACGGCCATCGCTTCGACGAACCTCCCCGGGTTGATGGAAATAGCGGTGCTGCAGCGCATGACCCTGCAGCCCGGCAGCCGCTACGCGATCAACACCCTGCTGCGCTACGTCGTTGTCACGGTCGGTACGATCGCCGTGCTGAATATCGTCGGCTGGAAGTGGTCGCAGATCCAGTGGCTGGTCGCAGCACTCAGTGTCGGACTCGGCTTCGGCCTGCAGGAAATCGTCGCGAACTTCGTGTCGGGCCTGGTGATCCTGTTCGAACGGCCGGTCCGTGTCGGCGATACGGTGACGGTCGGTCAACTGACGGGGACGGTTTCCCGCGTTCGAATTCGGGCGACCACGATCACCGACTGGGATCGCAAGGAAATCATCGTTCCGAACAAATCATTTATCACCGAGCAGGTCATCAACTGGACGCTGTCGGACCCGATCACGCGCATCGTAATACCGGTCGGGATCTCCTACGGATCCGATGTGGAACTTGCCAATCGCGTAATGCAGGAAACCCTGCACTCGATGCCGCTGGTACTCGACGAACCGCCGCCGAAAGTCTATTTCGTCGGTTTCGGCGACAGCTCGCTGAACTTCAACCTTTACGTCCATTCCAGAGAACTGTCCGATCGATTGCCGCTGACGCATGCCGTGCACGAAGAAATCCTCAGTGCATTGCGCAAGAACGGCATCGAGATTCCGTTCCCGCAGCGCGACCTGCACCTGCGTTCGGTGGACGAGAAGATCAGTGCGTTCAAACGCGATGGCGAGGAAAACGGTGACGGGGACGGCTGATTTCAAACGTAGGAGCGGTGCTCGAACCGCGATTCGCGCGCCGAGGCGCGCTCCTACAGTTCGGTTCCAGTCGCCTGGCGATACAGAGCCATGTATTGTTGCGCCATCGCATCGGCCGTGAAATCGCGTGAAAATTCCCTGCCCCGCGCGCCCATTGCACGCCGCAGGTCCGGGTCGTCATAAAGGCGCAGGATTGCCTCCTCCAGCTGCTCCGGGCTGCGCGGCTCAATCAGGATGCCATTCTCCCCATCCTTCACGATCTCCGGGAGACCGCCGACCCGGCTGGCGATGATGGGCAACGCGCGATCCATCGCGTCGAGCAGGATGCCGCCGATGCCTTCCTTGTTGGACGGCAGAATAAAGAGGTCAAACGCGGCCAGGTAATCTCCGACCCTGTCGGACCAGCCTTCGAAGCTGATATTGGGCAGATCGCCCGCAAGCTCGCGCAGCATCGCCTCGTCGTCGCCGCCGCCCACCAGCAGGAACTGGAACTCGGGATGCGAATCCCTCATTCGACGCGCTACTTCGATGATGTATTCCTGGCCTTTCTGCGCGTTGTCCAGCGCGCCGACGTTGCCGATGATCCATTTGCCCGGGAAGCGATCCCTTATGGACCTCGCGGACTCGCTGTCTACCGGCAGGCCGCTGCTGCTGCTGTGAATGACGCAGCTCTTTATGCGCTCGTCGAATTGTTCCACGATTCGGGCGACATCGGCTGCGACCGACGCAACGGTTGCCGCGCGCGTATAGGCCCTGCGCGTCAGCCAGCTATCCCCGAGCGGGTTGTTGACCCGCCGGGTGATGACATACGGCGTACCGGAGAGTTCGTTGCGCAGCCAGGCGGCGTAAACGCCGCGGCCTTCGTGCGAGTGGACGACATCGACGCCCCGGGTAGCCCGGAACGCCGATAACAACCCCGAGCAGCCACGGCTCTCGATGCCGGCATCACCAAGGCGATCCGCAAGCGGACAGTCGGGGCGGGCAATCAGCACCTGCTCGACACCGACATCCCCCAGGGCACGAATCAGCAACTCCGCCTGGCGTTCGCCGCCGCGATAGCCTTTCGCCAGGTTAATGTGTGCGATTCGCATCGTCATTAGCGTATCACGCAGAACTTCGGCGCCGGCACCGTTGATTGCGGGCTGCCGGGCAAGCGAATAGAGTATCCAGCTGTCGGCTCCGCCGGGAAACAGGGAAACAAACATGTGTGGCTTCGTCGGCGGGACGGACCCCTCCTGGGATTACACCGCCGCGCTCGCATCCATCGAACACCGCGGCCCGGACGACGGGCGCCTGCACCTCGATGGCCCGGTACAGATCGGATTCCGGCGCCTGTCGATCATCGATCTCGACGCTGCTGCAATGCAGCCCATGTTCGCCGACGACGGCGAGACATGGATCGTGTTCAACGGTGAGATCTACGGATTTATCGCGCTGAGGACCGAGCTGGAGAAGCTGGGCCATGCATTCCGGACACACTCCGACACGGAAGTGCTGTTGAGGGCCTACCTCGAGTGGGGCGAGAAGTTCATCGAGCACGTCGACGGCATGTTCGCGATCGCGCTGTGGGATGCCCGTGATCGCAAGCTGCGGCTGTACCGCGACCGGCCCGGTATCAAGCCACTTTATTATTTCTACGACGGGCAGCGGTTCGCGTTTGGCTCCGAGCTCAAAGCGATCGAGGCAGCGCTCGATTCGAGCGATCTCCATGTCGACGAGACGGCGCTGTACGATTTTCTCGGCTACCGTTACGTGCCGGCCCCCAAGACGCTTTACCGCCATTGTTTCAAGCTGCCCCCGGCGCATCGGCTGGTCTACGATCCCGCAACCGGCAAGGCGACCGACCCGAAGCCCTACTGGTCCGTCCCGGTGCCCGCTACTCCCCGCGATATTTCGGCCGACCAGGCCGCGGAGGAACTTCGCGGCCTCATTGACGAGTCCGTGCGGGACCAGATGATATCCGACGTGCCGCTCGGCTTTTTCCTGTCCGGTGGCGTGGACTCCAGCGCCATCGTCGCTTCGGCTTCGGGACTCGGGGCCGACGTATCCACGTTTTCGATCGGTTTCGATTCCGACGAGAAATCCGAAACTCCGTATGCGCGAGAGGTTGCGAATCTCTTCGGTACCCGGCATCACGAACGCATGCTATCCCAAGCGGCTGCCGGTGACCTGCTGCCAAATTTGAAAAAATGGTTCGACGAGCCGTTCGCCGATGAATCGGCAATGCCGACCTATCTCGTTTCCAAGGTGGCGCGGGAGAATGTGACCGTCGTCCTGACCGGTGACGGCGGTGACGAAGTATTCGGCGGCTACCGGACCTATCCGCGTTTCGAACGCTACGAGCGACTGCCGTCCTGGCCCGCCGCGATGGAACGTGCCGCGTACCGGCTGCGCAAACCGTTCGGGCGACGCAGCGCAATGACACGCATGACCAAAGTGCTCGAGATCGCTTTCGCCAGGGGCCCGGCATTATGGGCGAAGATCATGCACGGTATGCCGGAGGCCGCAAAAACCGAATACCGCGATCGTTTCGACATCCCGCGCGACTACGACGACTGGTGGCATTACCGCGAACACTGGCGTGAGGACCTGCCGGTTCGAACACGCCTGCAGCTCCTCGACTTTCATACCTTTATGCCGGGCATGGTGCTGACGAAAGTGGATCGCACGAGCATGGCGGTTTCACTCGAGGCCCGGGTGCCGTTTCTCGCCCGCAAGATCATCGAGTTTTCGTTCGCCTTGCCGGAAGACGTTCGCTACCACGAAGGTGAACTCAAGGGCATCCTCAAGTACGCCTACAAGGATATTTTGCCGTCGAACATCCTGCACCGGCGCAAGAAAGGCTTCGGCATCCCGCGCTACTACCTTCAGGACCTGGACGGCGGCAAGCCGGTCCAGGAGCACCTGTTGCAAAGCCTGTTCCTTTGACAGGACGGCGGGGCGGGTTGGATTCGGCGCGCAAACCGCAATATCCTGACTGTTCGGCTTGATCCGCAACGTGCCGGTCATTGGATATGCAGCGTCGGCTTCTGGCAGCGTTCCTCCTGGCGGTCATCGCCACCGCCCAGGCAGGCTGCGCCGCCACCAGCCAGGCTGCTGATTCATTGAAGGAAGACGGACGTCCGCCGTTCCTCGCACTAAGTATTACCCGGCAGCCAGCGGCGGACTTTTCCAGTTCGCCAGCCCCCGCTTCTGTAAGTGCCAGGGAAACCCAGGTGTACGCAGGCTTTCACCGCTTCGAAGCCGGCAACGGCACGCTCGACGTCGGTATCGACTACCAGTACACGCGTTACGAGTATGACGGGATCGATGGCCGCAACCGTGACCTGCATCGCTTCCAGTTCCCGTTGCGGTACCAGGGACGTTTGAGCGGATGGAAGATCGACGGCAACATTGCGCCGGGCATATCGACCTCGTCCAACGTCCTCAAGGAGTTCTTCGACGAGGTAAGCGGCGACGACCTGTTCGCAACCGCTCGCCTGGAAGGCCGTCGTGAGTCGGGTTCGCACAACTGGGTAGCCGGCCTGGCTTACGATCGTACGTTCGGGAAGCCGCTGGTGTATCCGATTGCGGGTATCGAGCTGTCGCCGACCGACGAACTCGACATCCGGCTCGCTTTTCCCGACCCAGGATTCCGATACCGGTGGTCGGACAGGCATTCGCTATCCGGCAGGTTGTTTCCGGCCGGGCACCAGTGGCACGTCATGACCGACGACTTCGCCGCCGAGTTCGACTACCGCGTCGAGGGCTTCCGCGCGCAGCTCGGCTGGAGCATCGGGCTTTGGAAACAGCTCACACTGGATATATCGGGGGGCTACGAGTTCGCGCGCAAGCACGAGCTCACCGACGACCTCGGTCTGCGAATCGAATCCGACGTGGGCGACCAGTGGCTGCTTCTTTTCGGCCTGCGCGCCGGGCCGGCGCCGCTGCCCTACACCCACGGCGGTCAGCTTTAGGGCGATCCCTGCCCCGGCAGCTGAAATAGGTATTTTTACAGGTTGGAAGATTTTTGGGTTTCAGGCAGTATTGCCTGCCGGGCAAGTGTAAATCTCTCAGGACAGCCAGTGAAATTCAGTACACAGAAGTTCGCAGTCGCGGTGTCCGCCTGCATTTTTCTACTCACCTCAGTGGCATCGGCCGGCCCTGTCTACCAGCCTCCGGGCGCTAACCTGACCCTGGGGGACGTCACGCACGGCAAGCGCCTGCAGTCCGCCTCCAGCAATCCCGCCGCCGCCGCGGCAGACCGGGCGCGAGCGGCAGGCAGTCCCGTCCGCGGCACGGTGATCTCCGCAGCTGCCGGGCTCGAATACGGCAACGTGCAGAACCTGTTCGATCTGTACAACGAGCTGACCCAGGCCTATGCGCCCAGCGATCCCGGAACCGGCGGAGGGCCGGGCCAGGATCCAGACGACAAGCCCGACGAGGGTATCAACATTGGCGACATTCTCGACGAGCTCAATCCCGCGGTACAGGAGACGCTGGACGCGCTCGCCAGGGAAATCGTCACGCAGACGGCTCTGTTGTTGCTAATAAGGGAGGAGGGCTACGGCAAGGCCTGGATAGCAGCCGATGCCCCCTTCGTATTCGACAAGCAGGTGCTCGGCGGCACCTGGACGTTCGGCGTCAACTGGTCGGGCAGCTCCAAGGCATTCGGCATTACTGAGGCCATCGATTTCGACCGGGACGCTGCCCGGCAGGCGATTGATGACTGGATCAATACGCTGCCCATCGACCGTCCCGACTCGCTCGTCATCAGTGACGATATCGTCCTGACGCCGCGACCCGCGGCCGATGCCGTGTTCCTGGCTATCACGAACGACAGCTCGCTGGTCAGCAAATCGACGCAGACCACGGAGTTCAGCGTCGGCTACAGCCGGGAGGCCCTGTCCCGCGACAGCGGCAACCTGTATTTCGGAGCGCAGGCGAATATCTACCTGAAGCAGCTCTCGCGCCTGAGCGTTCGCTTCGGAGACATCACCAACTCCGAGGAGCTGTTCGATGCCATCAGGGACGCGGATTTCACGACGGACGAAGGCGTTGGTCTCGATCTGGGCGTCTTGTGGGTGGGCGACAACTACCAGCTCGGCGCGCAGGTTACCAATATCAACGAACCCGAGTTCGTATTCCCGGACGTCAACCTCACCCCTTACAGAAGCGCCGCGGTTATCCAGGCTCTCGAAAACGATAAGACATACAGGATGGATCGCCAGCTGAAGCTCGAGGCGTCACTATTCTCGGAGGACCGACGGTGGTCGACCCATCTCGGCTACGATGTGGATTCAGCGACAGACACATTGGGCGACGAGTTCCAGTGGCTGACGCTCAGCGGCGGCTTCACGACCGACAGCTGGTGGATACCGTCCGCCCGCATCGGCTACCGGCAAAACCTCGCTGGCACCGAACTGGGCTACGTCAGCATCGGCGCAACGTTATTCAAGTACGTGAATATCGACATCGCATCAGCGCTGGACACCGTCGAGATCGACGGCGACACGCTGCCGCAGGGCCTCATGGGCAGCATCGGCTTCGAGATCAGCTGGTAGCCTGCGCCGGGTTACTCGGCGGGCGTTTCTTCGTGCTCGAAATTGTGCAGGTCGGGCTCGACGTGGGGCAGATGATGCTCGAACTCTTCCGTCAGGTGCTCCGCATTCCTGATCCAGCTGCAGGTCTCGCAGGTACACGTCGTTTCATCATGTCGCAGTTCCCTGTGGAGTGCCTCGACAAGTTTCACGCCTTCGCGCAATGAGTCGGCCAGCTCTGCATCCGATTTGTCGTCGCGGTGCACGAAGTCTTCCAGGCACTTTTCCCAACCGCAGTTGCTGGATCCGTCACAGGTATGGCAGCGCTCACCGGTGGCCTCGAAGAAACTCTTGTGCGGATAGTTTCCTCCATCGATGAGTTGCCTGACGAGAATGCCGGGATAAGTTAGTGCTTCTATCAGTTGTCGTCGCATGACCCTCTCCTATCAGCTCCAACCCCATACTAGGCGGATCACCTGGTGCACTCAAGCGCGCCTGCCGGCCAGATCGTAGGTAATTGCCGCAGTTGAATTTTTCTGTTGTTGCGACCGAGTCAGTAGCGCCGGATGAACTCCAGCCCCACCTGCCGGGCCGTACCCGACCTCGCCCGGCGCGCAACAAACAGGACCAATAACGTCATGACGAAGAACAGCGTCAATCGACCGCCGCCACCGCCGCCGGTACCCTCGTTGACGCCGACGACGACGGTGCGGGTGGCAGTCGCGAGGTTACCCGCACGGTCAGCCACACGGTAAGTGATGGTCTGCGTGCCCACTACGGTCGAATTGACTGCCCCCGAAACCTTGATCTTGTCGGTAATGTCACCGTCGATATCGTCGACCGCCGTAGCCCCCGGATCCATGTACTCCTGTCCCGCGGGGATGTTCACGCGGGCCTCGCCCAACAGTTCGATGTCCGGGTTTCTGCGATCGCCGAGACCCAGCCGGCCGATGCCGTTGTTCGCGTGAATCTCGAGCACGCCGGCGGCGCTGCCCACGAGAATCAGGTCGAGCGACTCGTCGCTATTGAAGTCGGTGAGCACGCCGCGCTTCATCCCCGCACTCACGATTTGCTCGGGCGCCAGGGAGAAACTGCCGTCCTGGGAGCCGAGATACAGCTGGTGGACACCGGCATCGTTGATCGCGACGATGTCCGTCCAGCCGTCGACGTCGATATCGCCCGATATGAGTGCGGTCACCGGTGAGGCACCGAATGACTGGCCCGGCGCAAACTGCCCACTGGCCTGTTGATACAGCACCCTGTTTTGCGGCGCACTCATGTCATCGCCGTCGGTTGCCAGCAGGAGATCGGCGGCGCCGTCGCCATTTAGATCCGTAGCGCTTATGTTGGCGACGCTGCCCTGCTCGAGCGAGGTGACGCTGGCTACAGATCCGTCGCCGGCGTTGTAAACGAGATCGACCCTTCGATCCGAAGCGAGCACGACGATGAAGTCCTGGTCGCCATCCTGGTCGAGATCCGCGATAGCGAGGTCGCGCCCGGCCCCCGTTGTCAGCGGCGCGACGTCAATTCCGCCGTCCGCGGCGCGGGCCAGCAAGGCCGTGCCACCGGAGCCCGTGGCGAGGAGTTCGGAGATACCATTGCCGTCGGCATCCACTGTCAGCAGATCATTCACGTTCGCTATGCCGCTGCCTTGCAGGCTGGCGGCACTGCTGAAGCCGCCGGCGCCGTCGTTGACGAAGATTTCGACGGAGCGCCCGTTGAGGCCACCCACCGCGATGTCCGGCGACCCATCGCCGTTCCACTCGAGCACCGCGAGAGCGGAACCGCCGCTGTCCGGACCGAGGCTGATGCCCGGCGTCGTGACGGCACGGTTGCCACTGTTGAAGAACACGATGGTCTCGGCGCCAGTCGTAACGAGGTCGATCGCGCCGTCGCCGTCGAGATCGCCCATTTGCAGGGCGTCGCCTGCCACGTTCACGATCTGCGTGGGACCTTCGCTGAACTCGGCAACGACCGCCGCGCTCGCCAGGGCCTCGTTGTCCTCGGGATTCGGGTCATCGGCGGTGACGAAACCGAGCAGAGAGTTGTCGCCATCGCTGTTTTGCACGCCCTGCACGCTGAGCGTCACAGACGTGCCGGCGGCGACGCTGAGCGTGCAATCCATGGCCGGCGTACTCGTGCCGTTATCGGTCACCACGCAACCCTGCGGAGCCGTCACCGTCAGTGGCGGACCGCTCGTAACCCAGCCCGCAAAAAACTGGCCATCCTGCAGATCGGCGGGACCCTTGTTTTCGATGTCGATATTCCACTGCGCGTCCTCGCCCACGGTCACCGGGTTTGCCGCAAGCGCTATCTTGAGAACGACGTCACTGCGGGTATCGCGCAACACGACCAGTTGAAATGTCAGGGTGGCTGTGGCGCCTGCCCTGTCCCGTGCCTGCACCGCGACCGTGTAGGGCTCGTCGCGGGTATCCGCGCGCACCGGCGTGCCGGACAGAAGGCCAGTCCTCGCGTCGAGCTTCAGCGTCCCGCTCGCCGGCAATCCGCTGGCACTGAAGCGCAGCACGTCACCCTCGTCGGGGTCGTCGAAATTCGCTGCAAGGTTCAGGCTGTAGGCAATGCCTTCTATCGCTTCCTGCTCCGAAACCGGTGCAACGACGAACGGCGGCTCGTTGCGCCGGAGTACCAGTAACTCGAATTGCAGGCTGGCAGACGCGCCCACTCGGTCGGTCGCCGTGACCCTGATCGTGTACGGCTTATCCCGAACGTCTGCGCTGACCGGCGTGCCTTCGATAACGGCAAGATCCTCGTCGAATTGCAGCGAGCCGCTGTCCGGAAGGCCGTCGATGCGGAAGCTCAGGCGATCGTCCTCGTCGGGATCGGCGAAATTCCCGACAAGCACCAGGCGAAACAGGGTGCCTTCGGTTGCCTCCTTGTCCGTTACGTCTCTCACCACGTAGGGTGGCGAATTGGGTACTTCCTCGATGGTGATTGCAACCGTCGCTTCTCCCGAGATCCCGGTGCCGTCGAACGCCCGGTACTTGAATTCGTCATTGTCCTTATTGCTGCCATCATGCTGGTAGAGGAAGGTACCGTCGGCACGCAAGTCGAGTGTGCCTCGCTTGACGTCCTTCGTGAGTACGGCAGTCAGGCGGTCGCGTTCGAGATCGTAATCGTTGTCCAGCACGCTCTTTGCGCCGGAAGTCAGCTCGTCGACGGCACCGCCGCGGACAACGACGATGGTATCCCGCACCGCGAATGGCGCCCAGCCGCTCGCCCAGGCGGCCGTCGAACCGGCCAATACCGCAATTAAAACAGCGAGCCCCGCCATCGCGGGGCCAGGCTTCAGACGTGCCCGGATTGTCTGCACAATGCGATCCCCTGCTCTGTCGTTATTGTCGTAGGCTGCGTTCCATGGAGTGTAGCGAAACACAGTGACAGGTAAAAGACATAGTGCTTCGGATAATTATGGTAAATTGTTGAATTTTCAAAAGATATCTTACACGCATCTGTACAGGTCTTTATGCCGCGTGTCACGAACAAAGTTCGCAATGGCCAAAATTCGCAAGCACATTAATGCCCTGAGACAACGGAAGAAGACAGTGATCGTAAGCCTAATCCTGATTTTCGAAGTGCTCGGCATCCTGTCGGCAATGCATGCGGTCATGAACGTCCGCACGCCGCAGGGGTCCATTGCCTGGGCCGTATCGCTTGTGATCGTGCCGGTCGTCAGCGTGCCGGCGTACTGGGTGTTCGGCCGCGACCGTTTCAAGGGCTACGTGGTCGCGAGGCGCGCCGACGACGATCGCCTCGAGGAGCTTTGGCGGCGTGCCCGGCAGGGCGTCCAGCAACTCGTTGCCGATACGGACTGGCAGAATGCGGCGATCCGCGGTACCGAAAGCCTCGCGCGCCTGCCGTTCACGGGCGGCAATGAAGTGGAGTTGCTGGTCGACGGCGAAGCCACCTTCGAGAGTATCTTCGCCGGAATCGATTCCGCGCAGGACTATGTGCTGGTGCAGTTCTATATCGTGCGCGCCGACAATCTCGGCAACGAGCTGAAGGCGCGCCTTGTCGACGCAGCGGGCCGCGGCGTCCAGGTTTACTTTCTCTACGACGAAATCGGCAGCCTGGGCCTGGAGAAATCGTATATCGACGACTTGCGGCGCGGCGGTGTGGCGATGCTGCCGTTCCACAGTCGCAAGGGCTCCGGCAACCGTTTCCAGCTCAATTTTCGCAATCACCGCAAGACCGTCGTGGTCGACGGTCGCGAGGCATGGATCGGAGGCCACAACGTCGGCGATGAATACCTGGGCAGGGACGCGAGCGTCGGCCGCTGGCGGGATACGCATATGCGTGTCGCCGGTCCGGGAGCGCTGGGCGCCCAGATCGCTTTCGTGGAAGACTGGCGCTGGGCCGCCGACGAGACACTGCATGACCTCAACTGGGCGCCGGCACCGGCTCCCGGCGGTAATGCAAAGTCGCTGGTCATCGCCAGCGGACCAGCCGACGAAGTAGATACCGCTTCCCTGATGTACACGCAGGCGATCAATGCGGCGGCCCGGCGCATCTGGATCGCAAGCCCCTATTTCGTTCCGGACGAGACCATCGTGCAATCGCTGCAGCTGGCCGCACTTCGCGGCGTCGATGTTCGAATCCTGATCCCGGAAAAATCGGACAGCGCTCTCGTTACGCTCGCAGGCTATTCGTTCTTCGACGAGGTCGGCTCGACCGGCGTCAGCTTTTATCGCTACCAGGACGGCTTCCTGCACGGCAAGGTGATGCTGATCGACGATTCCGTGGCCACCGTCGGTACCGCTAATTTTGACAACCGCTCGTTCCGGCTCAATTTCGAGATCACGGCGGTGGTCGTCGAACAGCAATTTGCCGATGCCGTGAGGGCCATGTTCGAAGAAGACTTCAGCAGGTCCCGCCGCATGCAAGCCGGTGAGTTTGACGACAAGAACTACCTGTTCAGGGTTGCCGCAAGACTTGCGAGGCTGGCCTCGCCGGTTCTCTGATCAGCGTCCGGCCGCCGGCGCGTTCTTGACGGCGACGGACTTGATCTGCGCCAGCACCTGATCGCCCGGCTCGAGGTTCAGCGCACTGCGCGACCGGCGCGTGACCCGGGCGAGGATATGCCCGGCGCCGACTGCCAGCTGCACGAGTGCGCAGGACTCGCCGTCGTCGCGAATGGATTCGATGGATGCCGGCAGCACGTTGAGCACCGTCGAGGCACCGGTATCTTCGCGACAGAGGCTGACGTCATTTGCGCGAATACGCAGCCGCAAGGGTGCGCCGGTCTCGTAGGCTCCGGGCACCCACATCTCGATGCCGTCGAAGGCGATCTTCGTCAGGCCATCGCCGACATCGCGGTCGATCGCTTCGGCATGGATGATCGCACCCGCTTCTTCGCCGCCGAGCAGTGGCAGGTCGGCACGCAGCAGCACGTCCTGTATGTCTCCTGCAGCAATGATCCGGCCCCGCTCCATGACGAGCAGGTAGTCGCAAAGACGAATCACCTCTTCGATGCTATGGCTGACGTATATCACCGGAATGGAAAGCGCCGAGTGAAGCCTGTCGAGGAACGGCAGGATTTCGTCGCGCCGCGCGCGGTCGAGCGCCGCTATCGGCTCGTCCATGAGCACGACCCGGGGCGAACGCAGCAGCGCCCTGGCAATCGCCACGCGCTGCGCTTCGCCGCCCGACAAGGTATCGACGCGGCGGTCCAGCAGGTCGCGCAGACCAAGCAGTTCCACGGCTTCGTCAAAACCGACATCTTCGCGGCGGCCGCGCCGCTGGCCGTACTCGATGTTCTGCCGCACGTCCAGGTGCGCGAACAGGCGCGGCTCCTGGAATACGTAGCCAATCTCCCGGTCATGCACCGGTCGCGAAACGCTGTCGTCCTGCCAGACTTCATCCGCGATGAGGAGACGGCCGGACGCACCTCGCTCGAGCCCGGCGATGCAGCGCAGGAGCGCCGTCTTGCCCGCACCGGATTCGCCGAATACGCCTGTAATTCCCCGCATCGGAATGTCGGCGTCCACGTCCAGCGCGAAGTCGCTGCGCTGCAGCCGGTAGCGGACGGAAATATGCCTGCTCACCGCGATCGTCTCTCGAGGCGGCGGTTGGCCAGAAACATCGACAGGAGTATCGCGAACGCGAATACAACGAGGATGATCGACATCTGGTGCGCACTTGCATAATCGAGCGATTCGACGTGATCGTAGATGGCAATCGAGACGACGCGTGTCTCACCGGGGATGTTGCCGCCGACCATCAGCACGACACCGAACTCTCCGAGCGTGTGAGCGAAACTCAGCACCGTCGCGGTAAGGAAGCCCGGCGCGGAAAGCGGCACCGCAATCGTGAAGAATGCATCGAGTTCCGAAGCACCGAGCGTGCGGGCTGCCTCCACTTCCTGGCTGCCAAGGGCGTCGAACGCACTCTGTAACGGCTGCACTGCGAACGGCAGGCTGTAGAAGCAGGAAGCGATGACGAGCCCCGTGAATGAGAACGTCAGCGCCTCACCGGTTACCTCGACCCACCAGCGTCCGATCGCACCGTACGGCCCGAGGACGATCAGCAGGTAAAACCCCATGACCGTTGGCGGCAGTACGATCGGCAAGGCCACGATGGCCTGTATCGCCGGTTTGAGGCGCGACTGCGTTCGTGACAACCACCAGGCGAGCGGCGTCCCCAGCACCACAAGGATTAGGGTCGTCAATGCGGCCAGCTGCAGCGACAGCAGCAGGGGCCCCAACGTCGATGCCATTACTCCTTCACCTCGGGCAAGCTGTATCCATGCCGCCGGATAATGGCACGTCCGGCGTCGCCTCGCAGGAACAGGAGAAATGACTTTGCACCTTCCGATGCCGCCCCCCGCTGCAGCAGTATCGCCTGCTGGTCGATCGGGGCATGCATCGTGTCCGGTACCGGCCAGCTGCAGGACGCGGGAGGCAGCGACGGTGCCTGCAGCTGCGAAGCTGCAATGAAGCCGAGCTGCGCGTTGCCCGATGCGGCGAACTGTAACGTCTGCGCAATATTCTCACCGATAACGAGGCGGTCGCGCAGCGAGTCCCAGAGCCCCGACCGTTGCAGGAACGATTTCGCTGCCGCACCGTAAGGCGCGTTCTCCGGGTTTGCGATCGCGATGCGCCCGGCGGCGTTGCTGTGCAGCGCGGCCCGGCAGTCTTCGACCTGACGGGACCAGAGGACGAGCTCGCCGAGCGCATAGGTGAAACGTGATCCGGGTACGCCCGCGCCCCCCGTTTCCAGGCGCTTCGGACGCTCCACGTCAGCCGCCAGCAGCACATCGAACGGCGCACCGTTCACGATCTGGGCATAGAGCTTGCCCGTCGAAGCCGTAGTGATGCGGGTCTCGTAGTTCGACTGCTCTTCAAACTGTGCGGCGACATCACGTGCGGTGGCCGCAAAATTGCTTGCCACGGCGACAGTGACGTAATCCTGCCCGGCCGCTGCGACCGGCACCAGGATCAACGCGACGAGGAATAGTCGTGGTGCGATGGAATTACCCCGAACGGCTGGCCTTCAGTTTCTGACGGTAGTCGTGAAGCAAAGGTTCAGTATAACCGTTCGGTTGCTCGCATCCCTTGAAGACGAGGTCGCAGGCGGCGCGGAAAGCAATGCTGCCATCGTAGTCATCGCTCATCCGGAGATAATTGGGATCACCCGCATTTTGCTCGTCGACGACGGCCGCCATGCGCTCGAACGTCTCGCGCACCTGCTCTTCACTCGTAACACCATGCAGCAGCCAGTTGGCCATGTGCTGGCTCGAGATACGCAGCGTCGCACGATCTTCCATGAGACCGACGTCATTGATATCGGGTACTTTGGAACAACCGACGCCCTGGTCGATCCAGCGCACGACATATCCCAGTATCCCCTGGGCGTTGTTGTCGAGTTCGTTCTGGATCGTTCTGGTGTCCAGCGTGGCAGCATCGCAGAGCGGCGGAGTCAGGATGTCGTCGAGGCTGGCAAGCGGCCGCGATGCGAGTTCCCGCTGTCTCGCCGCGACGTCGACGAAGTGATAATGCATTACGTGCAGGGTCGCCGCCGTTGGCGATGGCACCCAGGCGCAATTGGCGCCCGCTTCCGGGTGCGCCTGCTTGGTGTCCATCATCTGCTTCATTTCATCGGGCTTCGGCCACATTCCCTTGCCGATCTGCGCCCGGCCGGGCAGACCGCAACGGATACCAATATCGACGTTCCAGTCCTCGTAAGCGTTGATCCAGGGCTCCTGCTTGATCGCCTCCTTGGGCTTCATCGGTCCGGCACGCATACTGGTGTGAATTTCATCGCCGGTGCGATCGAGAAAACCGGTATTGATGAAGACCAGCCGATCCTTCACGGCACGGATGCACGCCATCAGGTTAACGGTCGTGCGGCGCTCTTCGTCCATCACACCGACCTTGAGAGTATTCGGCTCGAGCTCGTAGAGGTCCTCGACACGCGAGAACAAGGCGTCGGTAAAGCGCGCCTCATCCGGCCCGTGCATCTTCGGCTTGACGATATAGACGCTGCCGTGGCGACTGTTCGGCAGGCTGTCACCCACCTTGCGGTTAGCCAGGGCGCACGCCGTCGTTATGACGGCATCCATGATCCCCTCGAACACTTCTTCACCGTGACGATCAAGGATCGTGCTGTTAGTCATCAGGTGTCCGACGTTGCGGACCAGCATCAGGCTGCGGCCGGACAGGACGATGGGTTTGCCGTCGACGCCGGTGTACTCGCGATCGGCGTTCAATCGCCGCGTGAGCGTCTCACCGCCTTTGGAGAACGTTGTGTCGAGCGTTCCCTGCATCAGTCCCAGCCAGTTTCGATAGACGCTTACCTTGTCTTCCGCGTCCACGGCGGCAACCGAGTCCTCGCAATCCTGGATCGTCGTGATTGCCGATTCCAGCACGACGTCGGCAACGTTGGCGGCGGCCTCGCGGCCGATCGGGTGCTGCGGATTCGTCTGTATCTCGATGTGCAGGCCATTGTGTGCGAAGAGGTACGTTACCGCGTCGCCGTTACGCGCGTGGCCCCGGAAAACGCCGGGATCCGCGAGGCTGACGGTCTTGCCGTCGACGGCCGCTACGAACTCGTCTCCGGCGAGTCCGTAGTCCGATATATCCGAATGACTGGTCCCGTCGAGCGGCAGCACCTGGTCGAGGAACCCCTGTGCATAGCGAATGACCTCGCAGCCGCGCGTCGGGTTATAGGGCCCGGCTCGCTCCCGGCCGTCTTCTTCGCTGATGACGTCGGTGCCGTAAAGCGCATCGTACAGGCTACCCCAGCGCGCATTGGCGGCGTTCAGCGCGAAACGTGCGTTACTGACCGGTACCACGAGCTGCGGCCCGGCAACCTCGGCGATTTCTGCGTCGACGTTCGCGGTTCCGATCGTGAAAGCTTCGCCAGTCTCCAGCAGGTAGCCAATGGATTTGAGGAAGGCGACGTATTCGGCGTGGTCGAAGTCCCTGCCCGGACGTGCGAGATGCCATTCATCGATTTTCTGCTGGAGGGCGTCACGCGTAGCCAGCAGCTCGCGGTTGACCGGGGTCAATTCATCGATCAATGCCTCGAATCCGGCCCAGAAACCGGCCGCCTCGACATCGATCGCGGGCAGGAGCTCTTTCTCGACAAAATCGAAAAAGGCCGTGTCGACTTTCAGTCCACCGACTTCCCGCCGGCCCTTTTCACTGTTGCTCATGTCACCTGTCTTGTTACGCGACGAACTGTTCTTCCTCGGTGCTGCCTTCCAGGGCGGACGTCGACGAGAGTCCGTGCATGATCGCATTCTGCACGGCGTCGAAGTACCCGGCGCCGACAAACGACTGGTGCTTCGCGGCGCGGAAACCGTGCTGCTCGTCAGCGAATTCGCGCTGTTGCAACAGCGAATAGGCGTACATGCCTTCGGCCTTGTAGGCGCGGCTGAGGCGGAACATGCTCGAGTTCAGCGCGTGCCAGCCCGCCAGCGTGATGAACTGGAACTTGTAACCCATTTTGGCCAGTTCCTCACGGAAGATCTTCATCGTGTCGTCATCGAGGTTCGCCTGCCAGTTGAATGACGGCGAACAGTTGTAGGCCAGCAGCTGATCCGGGAACACCGCATGGATGGCATCGGCGAAGCGTTGCGCCTGCTCGAGATCCGGCCGTGACGTCTCGCACCAGATCATGTCGGCGTAGGGCGCATAGGCGAGACCGCGCGCGATGGCCTGGTCGAGGCCGGCATTGCAACGGAAAAAGCCTTCAGGGGTGCGTTCGCCGGTGATGAATTGCCGGTCCCGCTCGTCCGAGTCTGACGTAATGAGATTCGCCGCGTCGGCGTCGGTGCGCGCGATCAGGACGGTCGGCACATCGTACACGTCGGCCGCCAGCCGGGCGGCGAGCAGCTTGGCCTCCGCTTCCTGCGTCGGCACGAGTACCTTGCCGCCCATGTGGCCGCACTTCTTGGCCGACGACAGCTGGTCCTCGAAGTGAACACCGGCTGCGCCTGCGCGGATCATGTGCTTCATGAGTTCGAATGCATTCAGGTTGCCGCCGAATCCGGCTTCGGCGTCGGCAACGATCGGTGCGAACCAGTCGATGCTGTCGTCCTCATTGAGCGCGTGAATCTCGTCCGTACGGATGAAGGCATTGTTGATCCGTTCCACCATCTTCGGCACGGAGTCGACCGGGTACAGGCTCTGGTCGGGGTACATCTCGCCGGCGCTGTTACCGTCGCCCGCGACCTGCCAGCCCGAACAATAGATGGCCCTGAGCCCCGCCTGTACTTCCTGGATTGCCTGGTTGCCGGTGACGGCTCCGAGCGCGCACAGCGGCTCGTCCTCATGAACATAATCCCAGAGCTTCTCGCTGCCGCGCCGCGCCAGCGTGTATTCGATATGTACCGATCCGCGGAGTTTTACGACGTCCGCAGCGCTGTAGTCCCGTTTGATGCCCTTCCACCGCGGGCTCTCGGCCCACTCGGTTTCAAGCTTCTTGATCTGCTCTTTTCGATTCATGACGAACACCTCGTCCCGTATACAGTCTTCAATTGCGCGTGAAAGCACCCACCCGAGGCGCTATAGTACGCAGGCGATTCATAAAATTTCACAGCAAAAATTTCACAGTGTCAATTTCACAAAAGTCTTATGTCGTCCCCGCATAGCCTCCGGCGAAAATCGCACTTCCTGGGCACCAAGATTCGCATGCTCAGGAAGCGCAATCATCTTACGCTCGAAGACCTCTCGGTGCGATGCGTGCAAATCGATCCGGAGGCCGGACCCTCGGTTTCCTATCTGTCCATGATCGAGAACGGCAAGCGTGTGCCGTCCGAGCGGTTGCTCGCCATCATCGCCGAGATATTCCAGAAAGACGTTCACTGGTTTCTCGACGAATCGCTGGACGAAACCGCGATCGACACGGCGCCCGAAGCACCCGTCGGCGGCATGCCTCTCGAGCCCGGCTTCCTGTTTTCGGAAAGCCTGCTGCAGCTTGCCATCCCGGAGCTCCTGAGCCAGACCGGCACGACCGGGCGGCAATTCGCGCACCTGCTGATTCGCGCCCACCAGGAAACCAACCAGAATCGCTTCCCGGATATCGAGCGCGCGGCGGAGGATATCGGCAACAAGTTGTTCCCGGTATCGGTCGATACCGTCTTCGACATCGCGAAGCGCCTGGGGCTCGAAATCCGGTGGTTCGACAAGCCGCCGGCCAACGACCTCGGCGAGGACCTTCCGATCAAGTCACTGGTGCGCTCGTTCTACGATGCACCCGACACCGTGTACCTCAATCGGGCGCTGAAGAAAGCGCCCGCGCGGCTCAAATTCGACCTTGCCAACCAGATCGCGCACAAGGTGCTCCACGACGGCGATGGCGCGCGCATACCGCAGATCTCCGGCAGCAGAAGCTCGACACGACCTGTAGACGACGGCACGCAGAACGTCGATGCGCGCGACATCCTGTATGCCTGGCGCGATTTCGAATGCAGTTATTTCGCCGCGGCGTTACTGGCGCCGAAGACGCCGTTCCGGCAGTTCCTCGCGCGCAACTCGTATGCCATCGACTCCGGCGACAAGGTCGACCTGACCACAACGCTGGTCATGCGCCGCATGCCGAGTGTCTCGCCCTACCCTCACTGGCATTATTTCGACGCCTATCCCCCGGGCAGCTTTCGCGCGGTCTACCGCGGCAACGGCATCCCGCTGCCCTGGGGCAACATGTCGATGATTTCCGATCCCTGCCAGCACTGGGCCGTATTCCGCATGCTGCACAGCCGCTCGAACAGGCCTTCGTCACAGATCTCGGTGCTGCGCGCGGGCGACGACAAGCGGCTTTACTGTTGCCAGTCGATTCGCAGCCGCGATGCCGCCGGCAACCGCCACGTGCTGTGCGCGGGCGTCGACCTGTCGCCCGCGCTCGAATCCCAGGGTTTCGATACTGCAGCCACCATCGACATGATCGAGTCCAGCTGCAATGCGAACGGCGGCTCGGGACCGATCCCGCCCGAAGCCCGCAAGCAGCTCGGCAGCATCGGCCGGATTCTCAATATCGGCTGGATTGCCGACGGCGCGCAGAGAGACGCCACGATCATCTGTCCGCGAAGCTCCGCGTGCCCCCGGGACAAGCACTGCCTCGGCAAGCGGCCCCGTGCCATCAAGCCCCAGATCGACGAAATCCGCGAGTCGGTGCTGTCCGGGTAACCCGGGTCACGCCGTCTTCTGAAATTCCCCGGGACTCATCCCTTTCCAGCGCTTGAAAGCCCGTGCGAAGTTGCTCTGGTCAGAGAAACCGATCATGTAGGCAATTTCAGCCTGCGAGCGATCGCCGTCCCGCAGGTACTTTTCCGCAAGGCTGCGGCGTGTGGTTTCGAGGATGTCGCGATAACTGGTGCCTTCCGCGGTCAGCTGGCGCTGCAGCGTGCTGGTGCTCCGGTACAGGCGCCGGGCCACGGTATCCTGATCGGCCTTTCCCGATGGCAGCATCTGCACCAGCAGGCGCCTGACCTCGGTAGCCACCTTGCTCTGGTCGAGCGATTCCAGGTACTGCTCCGCGATCCGGGACGTGGAATCAACCACGTCCGGAATATGGCCGGGCAGAAGCTCTTCGAAGAGCGGCTTCGAGAAATAAAATTTCTTCCTCTCGTTCCCGTACGTTACCGGGCACCCAAGGTATTCATCGAGATAGTCGCGCACCGTGTCGGCCGGGAAAATCAGCTCTGCCCTGATTGGACGCACGCGTTCGCGCTTGATGATCTCGAAGATCCTGAAGAACGCGACGATCCCCGCTTCGTCGGCATTACGATTGACCACGATGTCCGGATCGGGAATGGACTCGACGAACACAACCATGTCCTCTTCTTCCACGATCTCTGCTTTGGAGAGCGCGGTGGAAACCACGTGGGCATATCGGCACAGCCGCTCCAGCGCGCCCTTCAGCGTGCGGCTCGCGAGCAACGTGTGCCCGAGCACGTAGAAATCACTCGGTTCGAGGCGCAGGCCCACCTTCAGGCCGAACTGCTGATCGCCGGTAATGTACACGGCCGTATCCCAGAGGCGGGTCATCTTCGACAAGGGCACGCGCGAGCCGGGCCGCTGAAACTTGCTCGTATCGATCTTCGCCTGCCCGAAAATCGGCGCCGGATCGATACCGTAGTCCTTTTGCAGCGTTTCGCCGATGATCCGCGCTACGTTGGCGAGTGTCGTGGGTTCGTAAAGCATGGCTGCCGACAGTGAACCGCAATAACGGCGCTAGCTCAAGCCGTTTCACAGTGTGATGCTATATGCACAAGCCGTGACCGCTATTGACCAGACCGGGCCGGCCTGCCGGCCTAGAGTGAGTGTCTGAATCCGCAGGAGAACGACATGCTCAAGCTGGTCCCCGACGAAACGGACCGTTACTCGCGATTCGAGGCAGTCCATGCCGGAGTGTCCCACTATTTGTACGAGGCATTCAGCGCCGAGGGCGGGCTCCTGTCCAACGTCGATACCTGGACGCAGCGCAGAGTAACCCTTGAAAACCTGACGAAGATCGAACTGGCGCACGCCGCTGAGGATCCGGTCGAGTATTGCTACCAGAACCTGATACGCGAGATCGACTCGGAAGCGCAGACCGGCGTTTTTCTCGTGCGCAAGGACAGTACCGACCCCGTGCTGCAGCATCTGGCCAGTGAACCGGGAGTTTCGGGTGAACTGAACGGCGCCGTCGCCGACATGGCGCCGACGCTGTTCGCCGACGCGCTCGCACATTCCAACGATCAGCTGGATCTCGTCTGGGTAACCATACGTGCGCGCTTCGAGCGCGCGCGCGTCGATGCGGAAATCTCGAAGATCGCAATGGGTATCCTGATGCAGGACGCGGATGTTGCCAGGGACATGTCCGACGCTCTCCGGTCACTGATGTACGCCTTTCATGAAGACGTCGCCAGGCAGCAGTGCGGACTGCCGGTGCTGCTCGACGAGCAGCGGGCACGCGAACTCGCCGTAATGGTCTCGCAGCTCGAGACACGGGCCGGCAGCTACGCCGACAGGGTCCATGAAATTACGTCGAGGGCCAATACGGAATGAACAGCGGCTGTCTCGAAACAGGCCGGCCGCACCCACCGAATTCCTCTGGAGCCGGCACCAGTGCCGGCCGTTCGGCGGGCCTTATGGCCCGCCTTTTTCTAGTCAAGCTCGTACGCGGTTACACGGTTAGTGACCCGCTGGTCCGCCGCCATGCCGCCTACTGTGAGCCACTGGCCTTTGAACGGAACGAGCCCGCGATGATCCATCGTGGGCTCGCCCTCGAACCCCAGCACTCGCCAGCTCTGCGTGTCGATATCGAATAACAGCGCATCTTCGGCCGGCTCGGACGGCTGCCCGTCATAGCCGATGCCGTTGTAGTTGTAGGGGTTCTCGCTGCCGCCCACGAACAGCACGCCGTTCACGCCGGCAACGCCTGCCGCGGCCATGCGATAGCGCGGCAGTCCGGGATGGTAGTCGACACTGCGCCAGTCGATGCGCCGCTCGTCTTCGTTATCGATAATCCCCAGGTAACAGTCCGGCACTGCCACAAAGTCGCGCGGACGATCGTCGTGCACCTCGACCGCGACGCCGTCGCAATAGACGATGGTGTTGCCGACGATGCCGCCGGCATGGCCGAAGACCGACGGACCGGGGATCGGCGTTGCCTGCGCCCATGCGTCTTTGCGCGTATCGTAACGCTGCACCAGGTTGACGTTGCCGAGGTCGTGCCAGCCACTGATCAGGTATATGTAGCGATCGTCGAAAGTCACGGCCACGGCATCGTCGACGGGCACGGGCATCGGGGCGCGCTCTTCGAAGCTGCGCTTGCGCGGATTGAACGCGTGCGTCCACGGCGTCGAGGATTCGGCGCCGTCGTCGGCGACCGTGTAGCCCCCAAAAACATAGACGAGCCCGTCGGCGGATGCCGCTACCGACGCGAGGCGTCCGGCATCGCCGGGCACCGGATCGGCTTCGGACCAGCTTTTCGAGCGGGAGTCGTAGACGTAGGTCGATGCCAGCGTGTCGTCGTGCGTTTTACCTTCGCCGAGGCCGTTGAAACTGACCACGTAGTGCCTGCGGCCTGCCTTCACCGACGCCACAGCATTGTTGCTCACCGGCGCCGGCAGCGGCGCGGGACCGGCGCCCTGCAAAAGCACCACCGGATTTTCGTCTGGCGCTGCAACAGCCGCCGCTGCCAGCAGCAGCCCGGCGCAATACAGTCCTCGACGAAAGGCCTCAGGCCCCGGCATTCAGATCGTAGTCGGGATCCAGGTTACAGCTCTCGACGTAGTAATCGAATAACTCGTCGTCGCTCTCCGGCATCTCGATCGTCACGGGATCCCATCCCTTGACGGTTATCTCCACGGTTCCGCCGTCGCGAGCGGCATGAAATATCGCCGCCGTGCTGGCGAATTCCCGCGCCATGAACAGGCGGCTGTTCGACATGGATACCCAGTCCTCCGTGACCGGGGCAGCATCGTCGATGCTATACGTCAGTTCCCAGTCGCGCGGGCGGCGGACGCCCTCCCTCATCGCCTTCGACAGATCCGCCGGACGCACCGCCAGGATGGCGTACATCCTGCCCTGCTCGCAGCGAAACGCGATGCCGGGCCGATCGGGATCGACCGTGTGCAGCAGCAGCGTCTCCATCTCTTTCGTAACAGGCGTACTGTAGGCGGACGTGGCGTTTTTCGCCCGGAGCTTCAGCTTGAGGTCGCTCATTTCCCAGAATTCGCCGGCACCGGGCTCGTCGGCGACGGACACACCGGGCGACGCCACCGCGAACGTGGCCAGCAACAGGCCTGCAGCGGCCCATCGCGAGAAATTTGTCGTTGCTTCTGTCATGACGCTTCCACTGGAACAGTTGGTAGAGCCGGAACCTGACCAATAATGCCGGCCCAAGTCAAGCCGGCACGTGTCAGCCGCCTTTGAGGCGCTTCGCGCCGACCATCTGCAGCACGAGCCTCTCGTAATACGGCTCCGTCTTCGCGGCGCGGACCTTGTGCAGGAAGTATTTCTCGTAGGCAACCTTGGCGAGATGCACCCACTTGCCGGCCGAGGACCAGTTAGTGTTGCGGGGCGGGATCTGCGGCAACGCGACGAATGCCACGCCGCTATCGCCGAAGTCCGCGAGGCATACGGCGTTCCAGGTCGGGTGCTGGTCGGGCTCCTTGCCGGCCAGTTCGCTGCAGATGTTGTGGGTCGTCGCCGTAACCATCGACTCGATCATGTAGCCGGTCTTCGGCGCGCCGGTCGGCACGGGTGTCGGCCCGACCGGCGGGATCGCGACGCAGACGCCGACGGCGTAGATATTCTTGAAAGCCGGGTTGCGCTGGAATTCGTCGATCAGGATGAAGCCGCGCGGGTTGGTCAGGCCTTCGATGTCCATCACCGCGTCGACGCCCTTGAACGCGGGCAGGATCATCGAATGCACGAACGGCAGCTCGTGTTTCTTGCGCTCGTTGCCATCTTCGTCGAACTCGGTGAACTGCATCTTGCCGTCTTCCACGGCGGTGATCTTCGCGTTGCAGGTCCACTGAATGTGCCGGTCGCGAAGCTCGGATTCCATGAGTCCCTTGGTGTCGCCGACGCCGTCGAGGCCCAGGTGGCCGGCGTACGGCTCGGGCGTCACGAAGTGCATCGGCACCCTGTCGCGAACCTTGCGCTTCTTGAGTTCGGTGTCGAGGATGAACGCGTATTCGTAAGCGGGACCGAAACACGACGCACCCGCCGCAGCACCAACAATAACCGGACCGGGATTCTCGACCAGTTTTTCGAAGTCGTCCCGCGAGTCGGCGGCGTGACCGGTCTTGCAGACCGACTGTGTGTAGCCATCGTGTGGGCCCAGACCGGGGACTTCCTCGAACGCGAGCTTCGGCCCCGTTGCAATGACGAGATAGTCGTAATCGACGAAACTGCCGTCGTTCATTTCGAGCCTGCTGTCGTCAGGATGCAGCCGCTTGACGCCCTGGCCATCGAAACCGATACCGTATTTCTGCATCAGGTTCGGCAGGTCGATGACGATCTGTTCGGCCTTGCGCAGGCCGACAGCCACCCACGGATTCGACGGCGTGAACTCGAAGCGGTCGGAGTCGTTGACGACGATGACCTCGTGCCTTTTTCCGAGTTCCTTGCGCAGTTCATAAGCCTGCGTGATGCCGCCAATGCCGGCACCCATAACCACTATCTTCGCCATGATGGGTCCTCGCTGCTGTCGTGTCCGGATGCGGCCCAATATATTACCCACATTTAAATTAGTCTAGTCTAATTTATAGATTTCTAATTTAATATTCGCTATAGTATCGATTGACCAACGCCCTGTGCGGGGAACACCGGTGAAAAGCGACAAAGATTCGGCGGGAACGCCGAAATCCGGGACGTCGGAGCTTGACGACATGCAGGCACACGCGGCAGATGCGGCCAACCTGATGCGGGCCTTCGGCAACGAGAGTCGGCTGATGATCCTGTGCACGCTCGCTGGAGGCGAGCGTTCGGTGGGCGAACTCAACGAGATCATCCCGTTGAGTCAATCCGCCTTGTCGCAACAGCTCGCACGCCTGCGCCGCGAGGGGTTGGTCAAAACCCGGCGCGAGTCGCAGGTCATTCACTACTCGTTGTGCGACGGACCCGCCGATCGCGTCATTAACGTTTTACACGATATTTTCTGCGGGACGGGCAATCCCGCTACAAGAAAGGAAGCACACTGATGGAGACCAAGTTCGGATTCGGAAAACCCGTGGACCTCGGCTTCGAGGAAGCGATCAAGACAGTCACCGAGGAACTCGACAAGGAAGGCTTCGGCATACTCACGGAAATCGATGTCCAGGCGACGCTGAAAAAGAAACTCGGTGAGGACATGCCGCCCTACCGGATTCTCGGCGCCTGCAACCCCCCGCTGGCCCACCAGGCGGTCAGCGCGGTTCCGGAGATCGGTCTGCTGCTGCCGTGCAACGTACTCGTCCGCCAGGACGATGAGGGCAAGGTGTACGTAAGCTTCATGGACCCGGGCAGCGTGCTTGGTCTCGTTGACAACCCGGACGTCGTGCCGCTCGCGGAGCAGGTGAAGGAAAAACTGGAGCGCGTGCTCGCAGCTTTATGAGCGCGCCTTCCGTCACGGCGTTCTTTGACGAAGCCACGTTCACGGTTACTTACGTTGTCGCCGACCCCGGCTCGGCGCAAGCGGCAATTGTCGATCCGGTCCTCGATTACGACCCGGCATCCGGACGTACGGCCACGGCCTCCGCGGACAAGGTTGCTGCTTTCGTCAGTGACAATGCCCTCAGCATCGACTGGATCCTCGAGACCCACGTCCACGCCGATCATCTCAGCGCCGCTCCGTACCTCAGGGAGAAGCTCGGCGGCAGGATCGCCATCGGCAGGCACGTTGCCACGGTACAGGAGACCTTCAAGGGCGTATTCAATATCGCGGACCTGGCCACGGATGGCAGCCAGTTCGACCACCTTTTCGAGGACGGCGACGAGTTCAGGGTAGGCGGGATCGCAGGCTCGATTATCGGCACACCCGGCCATACTCCGGCCTGCATCACCTACGTCATCGGCGACGCCGCCTTCGTCGGCGACACGCTGTTCATGCCGGACTTCGGCACCGCGCGCACCGACTTCCCCGGCGGCGACGCAGGCATGCTCTACGATTCGATACAGAGGATTCTTGCACTGCCCGACGACACGCGCCTGTTCATGTGCCACGACTACAAGGCGCCCGGGCGCGACACGTTTGCCTGGGAAACCTCGGTTGCGGAACAACGCGCAGCGAACGTCCACATCAACCGCAAGGTATCACGCGACGAGTTCGTGGCCATGCGGGAAGGACGCGATGCCGAACTCGGCATGCCCAAACTGATCCTGCCCTCGATCCAGGTCAATGTGCGCGCGGGACAGCTTCCGGAAGCGGAAGCGAACGGCGTGCGTTACCTGAAGATTCCGCTCGATACCCTGTAGAACGAGGTCCCGCCTCGGGTCACGCTCCATGTTCGCATCCATCATGGCATGGCCCGGCGCCATCGCGATCGGCGTAAGCCTGGGCCTCCTGGGCTCTGGCGGCTCGATCCTGACCGTGCCCGTGCTCGTCTACCTGGTGGGGCAGGACGAAAAAGTCGCGATCGCGGGATCGCTGTTCATCGTAGGCAGTATCGCCCTGGCCGGCAGCCTGCAGTTCGTTCGTGCAGGCCTCATCAACTGGCGCAGCGTCGCAATCTTCGGCCTGCCCGGCATGGTGGGAACCTATGCCGGTGCGGCAATCGCGGCTTACGTGAGCGGATTGATGCAGCTCGCGCTGTTTGCCGTTGTCATGCTGCTCGCGTCCTACCTGATGCTGCGGCCCATCAAGCTCGCGGATGCGGAACACGCGCCTCGTGCACTTTGGAAAATTGCGGGCGACGGCCTGGTCGTCGGGATCATCACTGGGCTCGTGGGCGTTGGCGGCGGCTTCCTCATCGTGCCTGCCCTCGTGCTGCTCGGCGGCCTCTCGATGCACCAGGCGGTCGCGACGAGTCTCGTCGTCATCGCGTTGAAGTCCTTCAGCGGCTTCTACAAGTATCTCGACGTCCTCGGCGATCAGGACCTCCGCCTCGACTGGCCGGTACTCGCACTGGTCACCGTGCTCGGCATCGCCGGCAGCATCGCGGGCAGCCGTCTCGCGCGGCGCGTCCACCAGGACCGGCTGAAACGCTGGTTCGGCTACTTCCTGATCGTTATGGGAATTTATATTCTTGCCAGGTCGCTGCCCGGTGCACTGGGCTTTACGCCGTGAGAAAATAGTCGTTATGCAGTTCGCGAAACTCTCCGACAGCTACTCCGTTGCCACGCAGATCGATCCAGCCGACGTCGAGCACTTCGCTCGCGAGGGGTTCGCGGCCATCGTCTGCAACCGGCCTGACGGCGAGGATCCGGGGCAGCCGACGAGCGACTCCATCCGCGAGGCCTGTGAGCGGCACGGCATCGACTTTCACATGATCCCCGTGCAGGGCAGCATGGTCAGCCCGGACACCGTGCAGCAGTTTCTCGATGTGATCAAAAACGCAGACGGCCCGGTGCTGGGCTACTGCCGCAGCGCAACGCGTTCGGCCATACTCTGGCAGATTGCGTCGCAGGCGCAGGCGCGCGGCTGACAGACCTTCCATCTCGCGGGGTCAGCGCCCACAATGGTGCGCCCGGACCCGGCCGATAGCCTGATCAAAGGACGACAACGATGAATCTTGGCATTACAGACCGCCTCGCACCGGTCCTCGAGGCCGTCAGGACCTTTATCCGTGAACGCGTCGAACCCGTCGAAGAGGAATTCCTGGCCGAAGTCGGGAACGGCGAGCGCTGGGCGCTCAACACACGTCAGCAGGAGATCCTCGAGGGCCTCAAGAGCGCGGCGCGCGAACAGGGGTTGTGGAACTTCTGGCTGACCGATAGCGAACGCGGTCACGGACTGACCACGGTCGAATACGCCTACATCGCGGAAGAAACGGGGCGTTCCCACCTGGCCGCCGAAGCCTTCAACTGCAGCGCCCCCGATACCGGCAATATGGAAGTGCTCGAACGATTCGGCTCGGACGAACAAAAGCGCGAATGGCTGGATCCGCTCCTCGAAGGGAAGATTCGCTCTGCCTACGCGATGACGGAGCCGGATGTCGCCTCATCCGACGCCACCAACATATCGACGACGGCCGTGCTCGAAGGTGGCGAGTGGGTCATCAACGGTGAGAAGACCTACATATCCGGCGCAGGTGACCATCGCTGCAGGATCCTGATCGTCATGGCGCTGACGAACCCGGACGCAGCCCGGCACCAGCAGCATTCGCAGATCCTGGTACCCATGGATGCGCCCGGCGTCGAAGTCGTGCGGCCGATGGGCGTTTTCGGCGACGACCATGCGCCGCATGGCCACATGCACCTGCGCTTCACCGATGTGCGCGTGCCGGAGAACAACGTCATCCTCGGGCCGGGTCGCGGTTTCGAGATCGCGCAGGGCCGGCTCGGGCCGGGCCGGATTCACCACTGCATGCGCGCGGTCGGCATGGCCGAGAAAGCCCTCGAACTCATGTGCGAGCGTTCGGTATCGAGGACGGCGTTCGGCAAACCGCTCGCCAAGCTCGGCGGCAATTACGATCGAATTGCAGAAGCACGCATGGACATCGACATGGCACGGCTGCTGACGCTGCGCACGGCGTACGCGATCGACACGGCAGGCGTCCCGGAAGCCCAGGTATGGATCTCCAAGATCAAGGCCGCCGTGCCGAAAATCGCCATCGATATTATTGACGACGCCATCCAGATGCACGGTGCCGCGGGTGTGTCGCAGGATTTCCCGCTCGCCTTCATGTACGCAAACGCCCGCACGCTGCGGCTGGCCGATGGCCCGGACGAAGTGCATCGCATGGTCGTTGCGCGCAGCGAACTGCGCCCGTACCTCGAGCCCCGGCGAGGCTGAGTGGCAACGTCGATCACGGCAAAGGACCTGCCGTCGCTGGTGGGAACGGAACTCGAGCCTTCGGACTGGTTCGAGATCACACAGGCGCAGGTCAACCAGTTTGCCGACGCCACCCACGACCACCAGTTCATTCACGTAAAGCCGCTGCGCGCGAGGTTCACGCCGTTCCGCGGCACGATCGCGCACGGCTTCCTGGTGCTGTCCATGATCAGTCACCTGGCACAGCAAAACGCGGTGCGCCCGGACGGCCTCAGAATGGCGCTCAACTACGGATCGGACAAGGTGCGATTCCTGACTCCGGTGCGCGTCGGCAAACGCATACGCGCGCGGCAAAGAATCATCGACGTCACCGAGAAAAAGCCCCGCCACTGGCTCGTAAAGACCGAAATCACGATCGAAATCGAAAACGAAGACAAGCCGGCGCTCGTTGCCGAGATGCTGGCGATGTACATCTTCTGAACCCGCAACAAAGGAACCCGACATGCGCGAAGCTGTAATCGTCTCGACTGCACGCACACCCATCGGAAAAGCCTACCGTGGCGCCTTCAACAACACGGAAGCCGCGACGCTCGGCGGCCACGTCGTCCGGCACGCAGTAGAACGCGCCGGGCTGGATCCGGCGGAAGTCGAGGACGTCATCATGGGCTGCGCCCTGCCGCAGGGAACGCAGGGCCACAACATTGCCCGCCAGACGGCCCTTGCCGGAGGACTGCCCGTGACCACCGCCGGCATGACCGTGGACCGCCAGTGCTCGTCGGGGATGATGGCCATCGCCGTAGCAGCGAAGACAATCATGGTAGACAACGTCGACATCATGGTCGGCGGCGGGCTCGAATCCATCAGCCTGGTGCAGAACGAGCATATGAACACGTTCCGTGCAAAAGATCCGCGCCTGCTCGAGATGCACGAACACCTTTATATGCCGATGATCGATACGGCCGAAGTGGTTGCTCGGCGCTACGAGGTCAGCCGCGAGGCGCAGGACGAATACGCGCTGCAGAGCCAGCAACGCACGGCGGCGGCGCAGCAAGCCGGGCGCTTTGACGACGAGATCGTACCGCTGCCGTCGAACAAGGGCGTCATGAACAAGGAGACCGGCGAGATCACGTTCGAGGACGTCGTGCTCGACAAGGACGAGGGCAACCGGCCATCGACCAACCTCGAAGGACTGCAGGGACTGCCCCCGGTGAGGGAAGACGGCTTTATAACGGCCGGCAACGCGAGCCAGCTGTCGGATGGCGCATCCGCCGCCGTCGTCATGGAAGCCGGCGTGGCGGAGAAACGCGGCCTGGAGGCGCTCGGCATTTACCGCGGCACGGCCGTCGCCGGCTGCGAGCCCGACGAAATGGGCATCGGCCCCGTGTTCGCCGTGCCGAAACTCCTCGAACGCACCGGCCTCACGATGGACGACATCGGCCTGTGGGAACTGAACGAAGCCTTCGCCGTGCAGGTCGTTTACTGCCGCGACAAGCTCGGTATACCGAACGACATCCTCAACGTGGATGGCGGCGCGATATCGATCGGGCACCCCTACGGCATGTCGGGTGCACGCATGGTCGGGCACGCCCTGATCGAGGGCAAACGCCGTGGCGTGAAATACGTCGTCTGCACGATGTGCATCGGCGGCGGACAGGGCGCCGCATCGCTGTTCGAGGTCGCCTGATGCGGGCACTGATCTGCAAGAACTACGGCTCTACCGACGACCTCGTTGTCGAAGACATGGACGACCCGATAGCAGGCAAGGGCGAGATCCTCGTCGACATCAAGGCCGCCGGGCTGAATTTCCCGGACGTGCTCGTAATCGGCGGCCAGTACCAGGTGAAGACACCACCGCCGTTCATTCCGGGGCACGAAGCCGCCGGCGTGGTTGCCGGGCTCGGCGACGGCGCCAGCCGCTTTGCTGTCGGCGACAAGGTCATCGTTACGCCGACCATCGGCGCGTTCGCGGAACGCTGCGCGGTCCCCGAGAAACTTGCGATGCCCATTCCCGACGGCCTGGACTTCGGACAGGCCGCAGGATTCACAATTACCTACAGCACGAGCTATCACGCGCTCTGCCAGCATGCCCGGCTGCAGGAAGGCGAAACCGTGCTCGTCCTCGGTGCGGCAGGCGGCGTCGGCATCACCGCCGTGGAAATTGCCAAAGCGCTGGGCGCACGTGTCATCGCTGCAGCCAGCAACAACGAGAAACTCGAGTTCGCGAAATCCGCGGGAGCCGATGCGACCATTAACTACGGCGAGACGTCGATCAGGGATGCTGTCCGCGAAATCTCCGACGGTCTCGGCGCGGACGTGATCTACGATCCGGTCGGCGGCGAAATTGGCGAACAGGCGCTGCGTTCGATTGCACGCGGCGGGCGCTATCTCGTGATCGGCTTCGCAAGCGGTGCAATCCCGAACTTCCCGGCAAACCTGCTGCTGCTCAAGGAAGCCAGTGCGATGGGCGTGTGGTGGGGTCCGTGGGCAACGAGGAACCCGGAACTGCAGGCGCAAAACCTGCAGGCAATGGCTGACATGATAAGTAACGGGCGGTTGCGCCCGAGGGTGACGGGGTCCTATTCACTCGACGAGTTCAGTGAGGCGTTCCGCGCTATCACGGCCCGCCGCGTTCGCGGCAAGTCCGTGTTCCACATGGACTGAGTGGTTCGGGTGTCAATATCGGGAGAAATAATGACTTCAATTCGGCCCTGGGATGTGGCTTGATTTAGTGTAATTCTGATCACGTTCTGTCTAAATCGCCGTAACAGTCTGAAACATATAGCTATTTACTTTAGTAAAGAGTTATAACAAAAGTTATAATTCTGGCCAGGGCTTATGGAGGACTTCAGATGACAACTTTAATTAAGCTTAGAAAAGTGGGCAACTCACTTGGCTTCACTCTTCCAAAAGAGGAGGTTCAGTACCTTCGTGCATCTGATGGCGACGAGTTGGCCGTTATCAGGACGGAAAATGGGCTCGAAATCACCCCATACGATCAAGAATTTGAAATGAAGCTGAAAGCATTTGAAAAGAGCCGCCGCAAATACAGAAACGCTCTTCGAGAGTTGGCGAAGTAGACGACTGCGTTGCCAATAATCTGGCTGGAAAGCCGTGAAATAGTCCTTTTTCACAAAGAGCTTATTTCAGAACATGGCGGAATAATCGGACCACCCAGGCAGGCCGCGCTGGACTCAACCCTGGCGCAGCCTCAGAATCTCTATGCGTGTAAACCTGGCGCCACGATACAACAACTGGCAGCAAGCTACGGGTACGGGTTCACTCGAAATCACTGTTTCCCGGATGGAAACAAGCGCGTTGCGCTGGTTTCAATGGACGTATTCCTGCAAATGAACGGATCCGAGCTCGTCGTATCGGAACCCGATGCAGTAATCACAAGTCGATCGATTGCTGGAGGCGCGATGACGGAGGACGAACTCGTCCAATGGGTTCAGATGAACTCCTCTTAAGCGCTTGAATGCCCGCTCAT
>CBFHSG010000017.1:0-85410 GCA_965658465.1 Woeseiaceae bacterium
GACCTCGACCTTTTGTTCGGCATCCTTCAGGGCCGATTGGCAGCTGCGCGTGAGCTTGATGCCGTCCTCGAATTTCTTCATCGCCTTCTCGAGCGGAAGGTCGCCGGATTCGAGTTCCTCGACCAGCGCTTCGAGGTCGCTCAGGGCTTTCTCGAGGTCGATTGTCTTCTTCGTGCTCATGGCATCCCCCGGGTGTTTGCGGTCGCTACGCTACCTGCCGTCCGCGGCAGCGTCAATGCTTGCTTCCCAACGGTGGCAGGCGGCGCGCAGCGTTGACAACGCAGCGGTCCGGGCATAGAGTACAGGATTCTTAGACTCAGTCTAATTGAAAATCAATCTCAATTGAGAGGGGAAACCATGTCACTGAAAGGCAGCAAAACCGAACAGAATCTCAAAGACGCGTTCGCCGGTGAGTCGCAGGCCAATCGCCGCTATCTCTACTTTGCCGCAAAGGCCGACGTCGAAGGCTACAACGATGTCGCCGCCGTATTTCGTTCTACCGCCGAAGGTGAGACGGGCCATGCGCACGGCCACCTCGAGTACCTCGAAGAGGTTGGTGATCCCGCCACCGACATGCCCATCGGTTCGACCGCAGAAAATCTTGCGTCCGCGATCGCCGGCGAAACACACGAATACACGGACATGTATCCCGGAATGGCGAAGGCAGCACGCGACGAGGATTTCGACGAGATCGCCGACTGGTTCGAGACCCTGGCCAAAGCGGAGCGGTCGCACGCGAATCGCTTCCAGAAGGCTCTGGATACGCTCGACGATTAATCTTCACAAGGAAAGCCGGGCGTAAAGCCCGGCTTTTTTCGCCATGTCAAACTCCGAAGTTCGTCGCGAGGGCAGTCTCGAGGCCCCCACGCGTCACCCGATCGACTGGCAATCCGATCAATTCTACGACGAGAAAGACCTGTTCGAGGAACTCGAGCGGGTCTTCGATATCTGTCACGGTTGCCGCCGCTGTTTCAACCTGTGCCATTCCTTCCCGACCCTGTTTGACGCGATCGACGAATCCGAGAGCATGGAACTCGATACCGTGCCCAAGTCGGTTTACTGGGACGTCGTGGATCATTGCTACCTGTGCGACATGTGCTACATGACCAAGTGTCCCTACGTGCCGCCGCACGAATGGAATGTCGATTTTCCGCACCTGATGTTGCGTGCCAAGGCGGCGCGTTTCAGGAAGCAGGGCGCTTCGATGCGCGACAAGGTACTTGCGGCAACCGATGCCGTCGGCAGGTTCGCCGGCATCCCGGTTATCGCGCAGGTCGTCAACGCGACCAACCGCAGCAAGTTCGGCCGCAAGATGCTCGAGGGCGCGCTCGGGGTTCATCACGCGGCACCGGTTCCGGATTATCACTCGAAGAATGCCCGCAAACGTCTCAAGCATCTGCGCGGCCAATCTTCCGTGACGGGCGAGGCAACGGAGAACACGCGGGGCAAGGTGGTTCTCTACACGACATGCTACGGCAATCGAAACCGGCCGGAGATGGACGTCGACCTGGTTGCCGTGTACGAGCACAACGGCATCGAGGTGGCGCTGGCCGAGAAAGAGGCCTGTTGCGGCATGGCGAAGCTCGAGCTCGGTGACTTTGACGCGGTCGTGCGCGCGAAGGAGATCAATATTCCCGTGCTCGCGGCCTGGGTCGACAAGGGCTATGACATCGTGACGCCTATTCCCTCCTGCACGCTGATGTACAAGCAGGAATTGCCCCTGATGTTCCCCGATGACGAGGCCGTCAGGAAGGTCAAGGCGGCCATGTACGATCCCTTCGAGTACCTGATGTTGCGGCACAAGGACGGCAAGCTGAAGACGGATTTCGCGAAGCCACTCGGCAAGGTGTCGTACCAGGTGCCCTGCCATCTGCGTGTGCAGAATATCGGCCTCAAAACGCGCGATGTCCTGCAGCTGGTGCCGGACACTACCGTCGAGGCCATCGAACGCTGTTCAGGGCATGATGGTACTTACGCTGTGAAGAAGGAGTTCCACGATATCTCGAAGAAGATCGCGCGGCCGGTCGTGAACAAGGTGAAGAAAAGCGGCGCCGATCATTTCGTCAGCGACTGTCCGATGGCGTCCGACCAGATTGCGCAGGACCTCGACGAGTACTCCGCCGGTCACCCCATGAGCCTGCTCAGGAAAGCTTACGGAATATGAATGCCATGCAGAAACTGACACGAGACGATCTCTACAGCCTGGAAAAATACTCCGACATACGCGACGAGTTTCGTAACCAGGTCCTCGCGCACAAGCGCAATCGTCGCGTCGAACTCGGCACCAATGCCGCACTGTATTTTGAGGATCGTCTTACCATGCAGTACCAGGTGCAGGAGATGTTGCGTATCGAGCGCATCTTCGAGGCGGCAGGCATAAACGACGAGCTCGAAGCGTACAATCCGCTCATCCCCGACGGTTCGAACTGGAAAGCGACCTTCATGGTCGAATTCCCGGATGTGGAGGAACGGCGCGCGATGCTGAACCGGCTCGTCGGCATCGAGGACAAGGTTTACGTTCAGGTCGAGAAATTCGACCGCGTCTTCGCGATCGCCGACGAGGATCTGGAACGCTCGGATGAACAAAAGACCTCGGCGGTGCATTTCATGCGCTTCGAACTCTCCGCGGAAGAGGTCGACGCGTTGAAGTCCGGTGCGTCACTGGCAGCCGGAATCGACCACGAAAACTACCGGGTCGAAATTTCTCCGCTGGCGGAGAATATCCGACAGTCGCTGATCGGCGATCTGGATTAGCCGCCACCTTTTCTTTTCCGGCGGCCGCGAATTCGCGGATGCACCGCTATTGCAATCAGGCTAGAATCCCCGGCGTGAATTCGCTTGGCAGCTTCACCTGATGGCAGAATCCTACGACGCGAAGGACATCGAAGTCCTGAGCGGGCTCGAACCCGTACGCCGCCGTCCGGGCATGTACACGGACACTTCGCGGCCCAATCACCTGGCTCACGAGGTCATCGACAACAGTGTCGATGAGGCGCTTGCGGGGCATTGCAAGAAGATCGAGGTGACCGTCTACAAGGACGGGTCGCTCGAGGTTGCGGATGACGGCCGCGGCATGCCGGTGGACAAGCATCCGAGGGAAAAGCTGCCCGGCGTCGAGGTGATCCTCACCAAGCTGCATGCGGGCGGCAAGTTCTCGAACAAGAACTACCAGTTTTCCGGTGGCCTTCACGGTGTGGGCGTCTCCGTCGTGAATGCGTTGTCGAAGAACCTCGAGGTCTGGATACGCCGCGGCGGCAAGGAATACAACATGAGCTTTGCGGGCGGCAAGAAGCGCGGCAAGCTCGAAGTCGTTGGCACGGTCGGCAAGGCGAACACGGGAACCACGATTCGCTTCTGGCCCGACCCGCAGTATTTCGATTCTTCGAAGATCTCGGTGTCGCGGCTGAAGCATGCGCTACGCGCCAAGGCCGTGTTGTGCCCGGGCCTGACCGTTCGCCTCCGGATCGAAAAGCCGAAGGAGAAGTTCGAGTGGTGCTACTCCGGCGGCCTCGAAGAGTATCTGCTGGAGGCTATTGGCGGTGTGGAGGTGCTACCGGCCGAGCCTTACTCCGGCAGCGTTTCGGGCAAGACCGAAGCGGTCGACTGGGCACTCGCCTGGGCGGTGCAGGGCGGCCAGGCGGTGACGGAAAGCTACGTCAACCTGGTCCCTACACCCCAGGGCGGGACTCACGTCAATGGTCTGCGGACGGGCCTGACCAACGCGCTGCGCGAGTTCTGCGATTTCCGCAACCTGCTGCCGCGCGGTGTCTCGATTGCGCCCGAAGATGTCTGGGACGGGCTGAATTTCGTGCTCAGCGCGAAGCTCGAGGATCCGCAGTTCTCGGGACAGACAAAGGAACGCCTGTCGTCGCGGGAATCGGCGGCGTTTATCGCCGGCATCATCAAGGACAACTTCGCGATCTGGCTGAATCAGCATCCCGAGACCGGCGACCAGCTCGCGCAGCTTGCAATCGTCAAGGCACAGAAGCGCCTAAAAGCCGCCAAGAAGGTCGTGCGCAAGAAGATCGTCTCCGGGCCCGCCTTGCCGGGCAAGCTGGCGGACTGCACGTCGCAGGAGCCGGAGCTCTGCGAGATTTTCCTGGTGGAAGGGGATTCGGCGGGCGGTTCCGCGAAGCAGGCCCGCGACCGGACGACACAGGCAATCATGCCCCTGCGGGGAAAGATCCTGAACACCTGGGAAGTGGATGCGACCGAGATCCTGGCGTCGCAGGAAGTGCACGATATCAGCGTGGCGCTCGGTGTCGACCCGGGCAGCGACAGCCTCGAGGGACTGCGCTACCACAAGATATGCATTCTCGCGGACGCCGATTCCGACGGCCTGCACATCGCCACGTTGCTCTGCGCCCTGTTCCTGCGGCATTTCCGCGAACTGGTGCTGGCCGGACACGTCTACGTTGCGATGCCGCCTCTCTACCGCGTCGATGTCGGCAAGGAAGTCTTCTATGCGCTGGATGACAGCGAGCGCAAGGGCATACTCGATCGCGTCGAGGCCGAGAAGATGCGCGGCAAGGTCAGCGTCACCCGCTTCAAGGGCCTGGGTGAAATGAACCCCCCGCAGCTGCGCGAGACGACGATGAATCGTGATACCCGAAGGCTCGTGCAGCTCACCGTCAACCCGCGCGACAAGACGGACCAGGTGATGGACATGCTGCTGGCGAAGAAGCGTGCGAAGGATCGCCGTAACTGGCTCGAAACCAAGGGAAATCTGGCAGAGGTGTGAATTGATGCGCCGGACGCGAATCGATGCATAGCCTGGCCGAGGTATAGATGCAATGCAAAACACCCTGAATCTCGAAGGTGTCGAACAGCAGTCGCTCAAGGAGTACACCGAGAAGGCGTACCTCGACTACTCGATGTACGTCATCCTCGATCGCGCGCTGCCGCAGATTGGCGACGGCCTGAAACCGGTCCAGCGGCGCATCGTCTATGCAATGAGCGAGCTCGGCCTGTCGGCGAGTTCCAAGCCCAAGAAATCGGCACGTACGGTCGGTGACGTGATCGGTAAGTTCCACCCGCACGGCGATTCGGCGTGTTACGAGGCCATGGTCCTCATGGCGCAGGACTTCTCCTACCGCTACCCGATCATCGACGGTCAGGGCAACTGGGGTTCCACGGACGATCCCAAGTCGTTTGCGGCGATGCGCTACACCGAATCGCGCCTCACGCCCTACGCGAAGAGCCTGTTGCAGGAGCTGGGGCAGGGCACCGTCGACTGGGTGCCTAACTTCGACGGCATGCTCGACGAGCCGGTCGTGCTGCCGGCCCGGCTACCCAACCTGCTGCTGAACGGCACGACCGGGATCGCGGTCGGACTCTCGACCGACGTGCCGCCGCACAATCTACGGGAAGTCGCCAGTGCCCTCGTGCATCTGCTCGACGAGCCGAAAGCGGGCGTCGCGCAGCTCATGAAGCACATCAAGGGTCCGGATTTCCCGACCGGCGGGGAACTCGTATCACCGCGCGCCGATATCAAGGAAATTTACACGACGGGCGGCGGGACGCTGCGGCTCAGGGCTTCCTACAAGGTCGAGAACGGCGACATCATTATCACGTCGCTGCCGTACCAGGTGTCCGGGAGCAAGGTGCTGGAGCAGATTGCGGCCCAGATGCGCGCCAGGAAACTGCCGCAGGTCGACGATCTGCGGGATGAATCGGATCACGAGGAGCCGATCAGGCTCGTTATCAGCAAGAAGCGCGGTGTCGACATCGAGCAGCTGATGTCCCACCTGTTCTCGACCACGTCGCTGGAACGCACGGTGCGGGTGAACATGAACGTTATCGACCTGGCCGGCCGGCCGAGGATGTTCAACCTCGTCGAGATGCTGACGGAATGGCTCAAGTTCCGCCGCGAGACCGTGAAACGGCGCCTGCAGCATCGTCTGCAGATTGTGATCGATCGGCTGCACATCCTCGACGGATTGCTGGCCGCCTATCTCAATATTGACGAAGTCATACATATCATCCGCACGGAAGACGAACCGAAGCCCGTGCTCATGAAACGCTTCAAGCTCAGTGATCTCCAGGCCGAGGCGATCCTCAATCTGCGGCTGCGCAACCTCGCCAAGCTAGAGGAAATGAAAATACGGGGCGAGCAGGACGAGCTGAACGAGGAACGCGAGGTGCTCGAGAAAACGCTGAAAAGCGCGGCCAGGCTCAAGACGCTCATCAAGAAGGAAATACTCGAGGACGCCGAAACCTACGGCGACGAGCGCCGCACCCAGATCGTAGAGCGTGAGGCCGCCCAGGCGCTGGACGAAACCCAGCTCGTCGCAAGCGAACCCGTAACGATCATTCTCTCGCAACGCGGCTATGCACGGGCGGCGAAAGGACACGATGTCGACCCGACGTCGCTGAGTTACAAGTCCGGTGACGGATTTCTCGCATCGGCGCAGGGCCGCAGCAACCAGTTGGCGATGTTCATTGACAGCACGGGCCGTGTCTATTCGGTCATGGCACACACGCTGCCGTCTGCCCGAGGTCAGGGCGAGCCGTTGTCGTCCCGGTTCAAACCGCCCGACGGCGCCGAGTTCTGTGGAGCGATGATCGGCGACGCCGAGCAGAAGTACCTGCTTGCCAGCGATGCCGGTTACGGCTTCATCGCGAAGCTCGATGACCTGGTATCGCGCAACAAGGCCGGCAAGTCGATTCTCCGTGTCCCGGCGGGTGGCAAAGCCGTGGTTCCGGCGCTGGTTCCGGGGGATACGGAGTGTCTCATTGCGGCGGTCAGTTCCATCGGCCGGCTGCTGATGTTCGAGATGGACGAATTGCCGGAGCTCGCCAAAGGCAAGGGCAACAAGCTCATCAATATTCCCGGCAAGAAATACCAGGGCGGCGAGGAGCGAATGGTCGCTGTGGCGGTGGTCCCGGAGGAGGGCGACCTGCAGGTGTATTCCGGCAAGCGCATGATGACCATCAAGTGGGACGATTCGGAACCCTATTACGGGGAACGGGCATTGCGCGGCGCGCTGCTGCCGCGCGGCTGGCGCAACGTCGACAGGCTCGTGGGAATCAAATCGTAGGAGCTGGTTCTCGAACCGCGATCGCGCGCCTGGGCGCGCTCCTGCAGGCTCGATAGGGGCTTACCGGGCCCGGGCGCCATCCTTGTCGCGCGGCATTTCGACGGTCTTGTCGTCGGCTTCGATATTCGCCGTGACGTCGAGGTCATCGCCGACGTCGTCGTTCTGCGCTTCAAGCGTTGCCGTCAGGTCGAGCTCCGACAGGTTCGTCAGCTGCATTTCGATCGACGTATCGTCTGCCGAACCGACGATCTTGCCGGCGTTGTCGTCATCATCTTCGTCCAGGCTGGCGACCTCGGTCGGATCATTCTCGCCGATGGTCTCCGCGAGCTCCGATGCGACTTTGTCGATCTCGGCATGCAGCAACTGCGTGGCACTCAGTTCGTCCTCGTAGTCCTGCTCGAGGATGTCCTGGGCAACCTCGTCGACGATTGTGTAGTCATCGTTGATCCGGGTCTGCCCGGTATCGTCGATCGACACGGCCATGAGATCACGCTCGGTCACCTCGGCCGGATCGGGCATCTTGGTCGCATCGACGACCATCGAGATGTCGTATTCGTCGTCATCTTCTTCCGGCAGCACCTCGCTGCTGACAACGAGATCCTCGGGTCTTTCGGGCGGCGGAATAATATCGGTCTCGGGCTCTGAGTTCTCGGTCCCCGCGGTTTCCGGCAATTCCATGTCGAGATCCATCGTGGCCGCGAAGCCGAAATCGCGGTTGACGTTGGCGTCCTCGGCGTCGTCGAATCCGGTGCCTTCGACGAGGTCTGCGTCGAGTGCGAGATTCTCTTCGGTCGGAGAGTCCTCGGAGAGGTCGAAGTCCACGTTGTCGTAGCTGGGCTTGATTTCCTGCACGGTCATCTCGGACTCGGGTACCGAAATGGGCGCGATGTGTTCGGTTCGTGGCGGCACCCGCTCCTCTTCCCCAACGGAGCGCGAGCCGAAGCGTTCGCGCAGCTTCGGCCAGATCATGAGGTAGGCGCCGAAGGCCGCGATCAGGGCGGCCGCGGCCCAGATGAGCCAGTTCCACGAAAAGCCGGCGGGTTCCGGCGAACCGACAATGCGCGTGCCGGCGCTCGGTTTGACGACCCTGGCGGTTGCGGCCGCGGCTGCCGGCTCTACCGGCGCCGGTTCCGTTGCGGCGGTCGCGTCGACCACCACGTCGCCGGCAACAAGGTCCGAGTACGCTGCCGAATAGTCGGTATCGGTAGTCGCGATGGCGTCCGCGACGGCCTCGGTCGTGCCGGCTTCGCCTGTGTCAGGCGCAGTCTCGACCGTTTCGGAAATCTCGGGTTCGGCCACGTCCGGCAGGAACTCGGTAGCCGGGATCTGCCTGCTGGCATCGGGTTCCAGGATTTCAGCGCCCTGGTAAAGGTCGGCAGCGTCGGCCGATGCTGCTGTGACGGGCGCCACTTCGTTCTGCGGTTGCGCGGCCACTGCCGGGGGAGCGGCGGCGACACCATCGCTGAACGACGGGATATCGAGCCAGCTGCCGGCTTTCAGCCTGTCCGGATTTCCGTCGATGAATGCGCCGGTGTTCGTTTCCAGAACTGCAGCCATTGCAGCGGCGCTAGTGACGCTACCGGTGTCGAGACGGCGCACGATGCCGGACAGTGAATCGCCCGGTTGCACCTGGTAGCGCGAATCCCCGGAGATGGGTGTCGTTACCGGCACAGGGCGCGTTGCAGGTGCCGCGCGCCTGGCAGGCGTCGTTACTGTGGCTGCTGCAGGCCTCGCCTGCCGTGCCACGGTAACCGGCCTCTCCCGCGGGTCGATGAACAACAGGTAGTTTCGGCTTACGTGTGCCGAGTAAGGGCAGTCGACCACAATGTTGGCGGACAGCATCGGCTCCATGACCGGCGACCCGCCGGTAATCGATATAACGCCTTTCGATACGCTGACACTGGCGCCAGGCAGGCCTGGCAGGTCACTGCCGCCCGGCCGGACCGCTACGCAGCGATCGTCGATGATTTCAGTCGGGCTGAGCACATAGGCAATGCTCGCGCGTAATGGCTGGCCGAGGGTCGATTGCACCTGCAGTTCGCCGAGTTCGAGAGCAGCTGCGGAGCCGACGACCAGACCGCCTCCCGCAGCGACGAGAACAGGCAACGCCGCCTTGCCCGTCCTGGACCGGCTCTTGCCCGGTGCTTTGTGCGAAATCTTTCGTGTTTTCACTGCCCTGTACCTCGGTACTCTCGTGCGGCGTTCAGGTTACGAACGCCTTGCTGTCCCGTCTACGCGCCGTTTCCACCTTTTTTGTAAAAAAAGCCCGTAACGGGCGGTTTCAATTCGAATGTGTGAAAGCCGTCACACTCCGCATCAATCCCTCACCCCGCATTTGCCGCCGCAAGCTCCTCGAGCGTCCTTTTCTTGACGCTGTCGGTCCTGTCCTGCAGTACCACTTCCGGCTCGTGAACGTAGTGTCCCTGCATGTAATCCAGGCCGAGCTGGAACAGCACGGCCATGGCATTGGCGTTCTCGACGCGCTCGGCGATCGACTTGATGTTGCGCTGAGTGGCGGCATGGACAATGCGCTGCACGGCTTCCTGCATGCCCGTATCGGTCATCAGGGTGTGCATCAGTTCGCCGTCGACCTTGATGTAATCCGGCTTGAGGATATCCAGGATCTGGAAGCGTTCCTGATCGATGCCGTAGTGCTCGAGCGCAAACCCGACGCCGAGCTTTTTCAGCTTGGCTACGATGTCCCGGGTCTGTTTGATATGCCGTGCCGCATCGCGCTCCGGCAGCTGCGTGACGAGACGCGAGCAATCGAAGCCGCGCTTGTCGAACTCACGCTGCATCCAGCCGATGGTGGCTTTGTCAACGATGGATTGCCGCGAAAGTCGCACGAATACGCGGTCAACATTACTCTGTTCGCAGAAATCGATCGCCGCCTTGATCATCCAGCGGTCGATGTTCTTCATCATGTTGTTGCGCTCGGCAGCCGGTATGAACTCCGACGGCAGCACGGGGCCTCCCTGTTCGTCGACCATGCGTACCAGCAGGTCGTACATTTCGATCGAGTCGCGCCGTAATCCCGCGATTGGCAGTTGCGCGAGCATGAAGCGATCGTCCATCAGCGCCGACTTCAGGCGCTTGACCCAGATTGCATCTAATTCCTTCTGCTTGGTGTCCTCGTGGGCCGACTCGTTGAGGAAACAGGTGCTGCCGCCGGCTTCCTTGCCCAGCCGGTAGGCATCCACGGTCGCCGCCACGAGTTCCTCAAGGTTGCTGAAGACGTCACTGACGGCGCAGACGCCCACCGTGCACGTAATCTGCGCCGACTTCTCGCCCACGTCGAAGGTGGTCTTGCTGACGTGTTTCGTGAGCTGGCGGCCCCATACCTGGCCATCCCGGGCGTTACCGCGCTCGAGCAGCACCATCAGCGACGTGCCTTCGAAGCGGCCGGCCACGTCACGTGGGTGCATGCGCTTGCGCATTTCCTCGGCGAACTGTGCGAGCACTTCTTCGGAGTCGATGATCCCGATCTTCTTCTGCACTTCGGCAAAGTTGTCGATCTTCACGTACGCCAGCACGTGCAGTCCGGACTTGGGTTTGCGCTGCAGACGCTTGCCGAGCCGCTCGACGAATTGCGCACGGTGGTAGAAGAGGGTCGTCGGGTCGCGCTTCAACGCATCGTGAACGAGCGCGGTCGGCTCCTGTTTGGAAGGATCCGGCGGCGCGATACGAACGTGCACGCACGGCACGCTGTCGAAGTCTATTTGCTGGAATTCGAGATCCAGCTCACTGCGATGGCCGACGTCGAGATGCGGCTTGACCTTGAGTTTCTCGTCTTTGGCCCATTTGCCCGTGATGGCGGCGTTGAGAGCGCCCTTCAGCGCTGCATGGCTCTGTGAATCGAAGCTGTCCATGAGCGGCAGGCCTTTGACCTCGTCGACGCTCGCGTATTTGAAGAGCTTGAGCCACGAGTCGTTCGCTTCGATCACGATACCTTCGTGAGCGAGTGCGATCGCGGCGGTTGACGACTGCATGTAATCGCGGATCTGGCGTTTGTATTCGCTGGCGGACGCGATCGTCGAATTGAGGGCGCGCTCGGCACGCAATGCCCGCAGTTCGCGGGTGACGACCGACTGCAGGCGATTCCTGAGACCGATCGACACAAGGTCGCAGGCGCCGTCGCGCATGGCCGCCTGGATTGTGTTTTCGTCGGCTTCCTTGCGCAGGGCAATCACCGGGACTTCCGGGTTGAAGCGATCTTTTTGCTTGATGATCCGGCGGATCCCTTCGGGGTAGCGGTCGCAATTGACGATTATGAGTTCGACCTGGTCTGCGGCGAGCGTGTCATCGAGCTTGCCGGGCCGATCGATCCAGTGGCAATGCGCAGCATGTCCGCCATCGCGGAGCGTACCGTTGATGAGCGCCACGTCGTCCTGATTCTGGGACAACACGGCGATAGAGATGCTGTGGCGGTCGTTCAATGCGCGGTCCTTACCTGCCTCCGGGCCTCTTTCCGGGTATCCGTATTCTGTCAAAAATGCCGGATTCAGCGATGTTCCCAGACTAGCTGCCAGCCATTTACCATACTGTGATCCGGTTCTAGGTTCGGCGCCTCCCGAACTGCACCACACCACTTCCCGAGGCGCTCGCCAAAGAACTCGCCCATCTGCGTCTTACCGTTTGCTGCATAGGGGCCGGCGCTCGGGGCGTTTGTCGACCGAAGTAAAGCGCAGCAAGCGAAGCGCAGCGAGCCATGAGAGAGACAAATGACCCGAGCGCCGGCCCCGGGGTAAAGCAGCGAGCCATGACTGAGAGGAATATGTGCCCGCCCAATTCAATTCGGGCATTTTTCTGTAGAATAGCGCCTCGCCGAAAACCCCGGATACCCTACATGGCAAGCTACAGCACCAACGAATTTCGATCGGGTCTCAAGATCCTGATCGACAGCGACCCCTGCATTATTGTCGAGAACGAATTCGTCAAACCCGGCAAGGGCCAGGCCTTCAATCGCGTCAGGATCAAGAATCTCAAGACTGGCAAGGTAGTGGACAAGACGTTCAAGTCCGGCGAAAGCGTCGAGGCGGCCGACGTCATGGATACCGAAATGCAGTTTCTGTATGCGGACGGCGAATTCTGGCACTTCATGGTCCCCGATACGTTCGAACAGTACGTCGCCGATGCAGCCGCAGTGGGTGATGCCAAAGACTGGCTCAGTGACGGCGACATGTGCCAGATCACGCTCTGGAACAATGCGCCGCTGATCGTCGAGGCCCCGAATTTCGTCGAGCTCGAGATCGTCGAAACGGACCCCGGCGTAAAGGGCGATACCGCAAGCGGCGGCGTCAAACCGGCCAAGCTCTCGACGGGCGCTGTCGTGCGTGTGCCGTTGTTCGTCGATCAGGGCGAAGTGATCAAGGTCGATACGCGGTCAAAGGAATACGTCAGCCGCGTCAAGTAGCGCCGGCGGATCCTAGAGGAAGCCCTCGCGGCCCGACTGGAGGGCGCAATAGGTCGCGCACAGCCGCTCGATGCCAGCCTGGTCGTCCTGGCTGAACCGGTCGAGCGACGGGCTGTCGATGTCCAGGACGCCGACCAGCGAGCCGTCGACAATGAGCGGCACCACGATTTCGGAACGCGACACGGCATCGCAGACGATATGGCCGGGGAACGCATGCACGTCGGGCACACGTTGCGTCTGCTGCGTGACGGCCGCGGTCCCGCAGACGCCGCTACCGAGTGCGATGTGCACGCAGGCGGGCTGCCCCTGGAACGGACCCAGTACCAGTTCGTCGCCGCGCAGGACGTAGATACCGAGCCAGTTCACGTCATCGAGCGCGTTGTAGAGCAGCGCGACGAAGTTGGCCGCACTCGCGAGCGCGTCCGGTTCATCCCGCAGCAGTGCCTCGGCCTGTGATTCGAGCAGCGTGTAGTCGGTCATGGTATTGGCAGGTCCTCGTCAGTCGCCCGTGTCGTCGAATGCGAAAGTCGTAATGTCGCGGATATCTCCGGCACCCGCTGCAATCATCAGGATACGCTCGAAACCGGCCGCGACACCGGCGCATTCCGGGAGGCCGGACTCCAGCGCGGCCAGCAGCGGCTCGTCCAGCGGCACCGGGGGCAGCGCCGTCCTGCGGCGTTTCTCGATGTCCGCCAGCATTCGACGCCGCTGCTCGTCCGGGTCGCGAAGCTCGACAAAGCCGTTGGCGAGTTCCATCGCGCCGTAAAAGACCTCGAAGCGGTCGGCTTTGCCGTCGTCCGACGGGCAGATTCGTGCCAGGGCAGCCTGGCTCGCCGGGAAATGCCGCACAACCGTTAGCCCGCTGTCAGCGAAGCCGGGGGCGACGCGGGTACTCAGGAGCAAGTCGAGCCAGCCGTCACGATCGGCGCCGAGACTATTGCGCAGGCCGGCATCGGCAGACGCGGCGTCGACAAGCTCGTCGATCGATGCCGTGAACGGATCGATGCCGGAATACTGCTGGAACGCGTCCCGGTATTCGAATTGTTCGGCATCCCGCAGCCCGGGCCGGCCGAGGAGTGCGGCGATGAATGCCACGGTCTCGTCGATGATGGCATCCAGCCCGAAACCCTGCCGGTACCACTCCACCATCGTGAATTCAGGCTGATGCAGCCGACCCGCCTCGCCGCCGCGGAACACGTGGCCGATTCCGTAGATGTCCGGGTAGCCGTCGGCCAGCAGCCGTTTCATGTGGGATTCGGGCGATGTCTGCAGATACAGCGTGGTCCCGTGCGGGCCTGCAACGGACAGGCTGTCGATAGTGGGGTCGGTCGCGGTGAACCGGCCCAGCGCGGGAGTGTCCACTTCGAGAACCTTGCGTGCGCGGAAGAAGCCGCGAGCCCGCTCGAGCATGTCGGCGCGCTGCCGCGCCACGGCAACGCCGGATGATGCCCGCCAGGTCATGCGCCGGGCGCCGCGAGCTCGCCGATCGCCTCGCCCATGACCGTCCGGACGCCGGCTTTGAAATCGTCGTGCCAGCGGCCGCTGCCCGGTGGCAGCAGGACGATCACCGTCGATCCCATGTTGAACCAGCCGAGCAGATCGCCCTTTCGCACTTGCCGCGGAGCGGAGGTAATGTCGATGCGTTCCACCACTCCCGATTTGCGCGGCCGGATCTCGCCGCTCCAGGGCGTTGATATGCTGCCTACGTTCAATGCACCGACGAGCACGACCACCATCGGGCCGAATGCAGTCTGGAAATGCAGGTTGAGCCGTTCGTTGCGGCTGAACAGGCCGGGCACGTGCGCCGCCGTCTTGCTGTTCACGCTGAACAGGTCGCCGGGCACGTAATGTGCCGCGACAAGCTCGCCGTCAACAGGCGCATGCACACGGTGGTAGTTATAGGGTGCGAGATAGATCGTCGCGAAAGCGCCGCCGCAAAATTCGCCGGCCTTGTCCACGTCCGCGGCGAGCAGGTCCTCGAGGGAATAGTCGATGCCTTTGGCCTGCAGTATGCGCTTGCCGCGCAGCGCGCCGGCCTGGCTCAGCGTGCCGTCGGCGGGCGCTACGATTGCGGTCGGACTCGGGTCGACCGGCCGCGCACCGTCCTTCAGCTCGCGGATGAAGAAGTCGTTGAAGGTCTCGAAATCCGCCGGCACCCGGCCTTTGATGTCATCGAGCTCCACGTCGAAAAGCTTCAGGAAGCCGCGAATGAGCGCATTCTTGACAGCCGGCACGCGGATACGCGCGAGCCGATAAACGAAAGCGGTCAGCCAGTGTTTTGGCAGCAGGTACTGAAGGTATGCGAATAGTCGGGGCAACATGAGGACTTCAATCCACGGAGGCCGCAAACTCCGTGCTGACGCTCAGCAGCAACACCTCGTCCGAATAGAAATTCAGGGTAACCGTCTCGGGCGTGCCGACCGGCTGCATGAGCATCAGGTGCTTGCCGCCGCGCTCGAAAACGACCGTATCGCCATCCGCTATCCGCAGCTCGGGAATCTCACGCATCCTGGCGATGCCGTCCTCGACGACCGTCTCATGCATCTCGACCGAACCGTACTCGGGACTGGAGATGCGGTTGATACGAATAGCGGTGCCGGAGCGATTGCTGATTTCGAGATAGCCCGCGGCCATCGGCATCCCGGGGCCCGGCGCCGTCACCACGAGGTTGGCGGCAGCGACGGGCGGGCCGTCGGGGCCGTTGCAGCCGGTGGCCGTTGCGAGGCACGTCAACAGAACAAGCAGGCGCCGCATCATTTGTCCTCCATGATTATCGGCAGGTCGTGAACGAGGTTCGCGACTTCGTGTGGTGCGGTGAACAGGGCCTTCAGGCGGCCCTTTGGATCGATGGCCAGTACCACGGTGGAGTGATCCACGCCGTAGGCGCCTTCCTCGTCCCCGGCCTTCTGGAAAAATATACCCAGCGCGTCCGTGAGCTTGCTCAACTCGTCGAGTTCACCGGTCAGGCCGAGATTGCCGTCCCCGAAGTAGGCGATATACCGGGCCATGGCCTCGGGCGTATCGCGCTCGGGGTCGACACTCACGAGTACGATGCGCGGCAAGGGCTGCTGCCCCTGAGTCACAAGCTCGCGTTTTGCCTGTCCCAGGACCGTCATGGTCGCCGGGCAGATGTCCGGGCAGTTGGTGAAGCCGAAGAAGACGACGTCCCACTGCCCCACGAAGACTGTCCGGTCAACCGGCTTGCCGTCATGGTCGAGTAGCGAAAAGTCGGGCAGATCGTTACCGGCGGGGAGCACCGTCGCGGCGAGCGGCGCGGCCGGTTCGCCGGCATTGCGCAATGCGAGCGCGAGCCCTGCCGCGATTGCGACGCCGAGCACGAGAGTGACTATGATATTCCGAGCTTGCATGGTTTCCGGGACAGAGGACTTCAGAGGATGCGATTCTACAGCAGCCGTGTGAGATTATTAGGTGGGTCCCGTATTCGGAGTTGCAAGCGCAACAGCGACAGTGACAGGCAGTCCGCAAAAACCCGTGAACGTCGAACAGCTGATCCGGCAAACGGCCGACCGTTTCGACGCCGCGCGGCTGACCTACGGCCACGGCACGGACAATCCCGTCGACGAGGCCGCGTGGCTGGTATTCGCGCACCTGGGCCTGTCGCACGACGACACGTCCGGGGCGTATTCGCGAGCCGTCACGGCGAGCGAGCTGGAGGACTTCGAAACGCTGGTGGAGCGCCGTATTCACGAGCAAGTGCCGGTGGCGTACCTCGTCAATGAGGCCTGGTTCGCGGGCATGCGCTTTTACGTCGACGAACGGGTTCTCATACCGCGCTCGCCCATCGCAGAACTGATTCATGCGCGCTTCGCCCCGTGGCTCGACCCGGAGCGGGTGCGCTCTGTTGCTGATCTCGGTACCGGCAGCGGCTGTATCGCGATCGCGCTTGCCAGAGCATTCCCCGAAGCCACGGTCGACGCCGTGGACATCTCATCCGATGCGCTCGCAGTGGCCGCCATCAACGTGGCTGCACACGATGTCGCCGATCGCGTCCGCCTGGTGCGTTCGGACTTTTTCGAGGGCCTCGAAGGGCGCCGGTACGATCTCATCGTCAGCAACCCGCCCTATGTCGATCGCGAGGACATGGCGTCGCTGCCCGGCGAGTTTCGACATGAGCCGCCGCTCGGTCTTGCCGCAGGCGCCGACGGTCTGGATTCCGTGAAACTCATCCTGCATGATGCGTCGCGATTCCTGTCCGACGATGGGATACTCGTGTGCGAGGTCGGCAACAGCCAGCAGACACTCGAAGCCGCGTACCCGGATGTTGCATTTGTCTGGCTTACGTTCGAGCATGGCGGGCAGGGCGTCTTTTTGCTGACCGCCGGAGAATTGAAGGGTGTCGGGTAACAGTTTCGGAACGCTGTTCGTTGTAACGACGTTTGGTGAGAGCCACGGTCGCGCGCTGGGCTGCGTCGTCGACGGCTGTCCACCCGGCATGGAACTCGATGAGGCGGATATCCAGGCCGACCTCGACCGCCGTCGCCCCGGCCGTTCGCGTCACACCACGCAGCGCAACGAGCCCGACCAGGTGCAGATACTCTCGGGCGTATTCGAGGGCCGGACGACGGGCACGCCGATCGGGCTGCTCATCGAGAACCGGGACCAGCGTTCGAAAGACTACGGCGACATCAAGGACAAGTTCCGTCCGGGGCACGCCGACTATACTTACCAACAAAAATACGGCATTCGCGACTACCGCGGCGGCGGACGCTCCTCTGCGCGGGAGACGACGATGCGGGTCGCCGCCGGGGCGATCGCACGCAAGTATCTCCGCGAACGCCTGGGCCTGCAGATACGCGGCTACCTGTCGCAGCTGGGCCCCATCGAACTCGGTGCCAGCGATCTCGGCGCGGTCGACGACAACCCGTTTTTCTGCGCGGATCCATCGCGCGTCGCGGAACTCGAAACGTTCATGGACAAGCTGCGCGAGCAGGGCGATTCGATCGGCGCGAAAATCAGCGTGCTGGCGAGCAGCATGCCGGTCGGCCTGGGCGAGCCCGTATTCGACAAGCTCGAGGCGGACCTCGCGCGCGGGCTCATGAGTATCAACGCGGTCAAGGGCGTCGAGGTCGGCGCAGGCTTCGCGGCGGTCGCGCAGCGCGGCAGCCAGCACCGCGACGAGATGTCGGGAACCGGCTTCAGCAAGAACGATGCCGGCGGCACGCTCGGCGGTATTTCGTCCGGCCAGGATCTGCTCGCGAGCATCGCCCTGAAACCGACGTCGAGCATCTCCGTGCCGGGCAAGACGATCGACAAGGGCGGCAAGGAGACCGAGATCGTCACGAAAGGCCGACACGACCCGTGCGTCGGCTTGCGCGCAACGCCGATTGCCGAGGCGATGGTCGCGCTCGTCATCATGGATCACTATTTGCGCAATCGCGCACAGAACGCCGACGTTCAGTCGGGAACACCATCCATAACGTAGACAGGACAATGACAGATCGATTCGATGTAGCTGTCGTCGGCGCCACGGGCGCCGTCGGTGAAGTCATGCTGGAGATACTCGCCAAGCGCAAGTTCCCCGTCGGCAAGGTTTACGCGCTGGCGAGCGAGCGCTCCGTGGGTATGAAAGTGGCCTTCGGCAATCGCGAGCTGACGGTCGAGGATCTTGCCGGTTTCGATTTTTCCAGGGTGCAGATCGGCCTGTTTTCGGCCGGAGGCTCGATCTCGGCGGAGTACGCGCCGAGAGCCGCCGAGGCCGGTTGCGTGGTCGTGGACAATACGTCGCACTTCCGCTACGACGACGATATTCCGCTCGTGGTGCCCGAGGTGAATCCCGAAGCGATCGACGATTTCAGGAGTCGCGGGATCATTGCCAATCCCAATTGCTCGACGATCCAGATGGTTGTGGCGCTGAAACCCATATACGACGCGGCCGGCATCGAGCGCATTAACGTGGCGACCTACCAGGCCGTGTCCGGCGCCGGCCGCAGCGCCATCGAGGAACTGGTGCGGCAGGCAAGCCTGCTGCTGAACGGGCGCCCGCTGGACATCGAGGGGCCGGCCAGGCAGATCGCGTTCAATGCAGTGCCGCACATCGATACGTTTCAGGACAACCGTTATACAAAGGAAGAGATGAAGATGGTCTGGGAAACGCGCAAGATTTTCGGCGATCCCGACATCCTCGTGAATCCCACGGCGGTGCGAATCCCCGTGTTTTACGGCCATTCCGAGGCGGTACATATCGAGACGCGCAACAAGATTTCCGCCGCGGAGGTCTGTGAGCTGTTGCGCAATGCGCCTGGCGTGCAACTCCTCGACGGCATCGAGACCGGCGCATACCCGACAGCCGTAACGGAAGCGTCGGGCCGTGATCCCGTTTTCGTCGGCCGGGTACGCGAAGACATCTCTCATCCGCGTGGGATCGATCTCTGGGTGGTCGCCGATAACATACGTAAGGGCGCGGCTCTAAATAGCGTCCAAATTGCTGAAATTTTGGCGAAAAACCATTTATAGGCTATAGTTCGCAGGCAATCGGAGAGGCAGCATTGCCTGCCATGCATATGTTTCTGCGCGGCGTCTGCAGAGGCACTTGGGGAGTTGGAGACCATCATTATGCTGCGACGTAGCAATCGAATTTCGCTTGCGCTCGTTTTATTGTTGTCGGGTAACGCCTGGGCCCTCGGCCTCGGCGAGATCCGCCTGGATTCAGCGCTGAATGCGCCTATGCGCGCGCAAATCGAATTGCTGTCCGCTACGCCAGAGGAACTCGAGAACCTACAGGTCGGGCTCGCTTCGCAGGAGACGTTCGAGCGATACGGTCTCGACAGGCCTTACTACCTGCAGGATCTTCGCTTCGAGATCGTCAAGTCGGGCTCGTCGGAGGGCAATTACATACGGGTCAGCTCCACAACCCCTATCACCGAGCCGTTTCTCACGTTTCTCGTCGAGGCCATGTGGTCGCGAGGCCGCCTGTTGCGCGAGTACACGGTGTTGCTCGATCCACCGACCTTTGCGCCGCCCCCGGCCGAGGAATCCCGCCCCGCCGTCACGGCGCCGCAGCGCAGTGCGCCGTCGGACAGCGGTCGCATCGAACGCCAGGCGGCGCCGCAGCCAATGCCTTCTGCCGAGACGCCGGCAGCGAGTCCGCAGCCGATTCCCGCGCCGGCGCCACGCGCCGAACCGCAACCCTCGCCCGAGTCCAAGCCTCAGGCGGGTGAGCCGGACCTGCCGTTCGATTCTGCATCCGGTGACGAACTTGTCGTGCAGCGCGGCCAGACCCTGTGGGGCATTGCCTCCCGTAACCGCCCGGATTTCCGCCTGACGATGAACCAGACGATGCTGGCCATCTACGAGGCGAATCCCGAGGCCTTTGGCGGCAATATCAATATTCTGCGTGCCGGCGCGCGCCTGAGCATCCCCAGCGCCGACGACATCTACCGGATCGATCGCGCCTATGCTCTGAATGAAGCGAAGCGCCAGAACGCGGCATGGAGCGGTGCGCCGGCGCCTGCGCCGGCGGCTGAAGCGCCCGTTGTCACCGAGACACGTCCGAGCCTGCAGCTCGTGCCGCCCGACGAGGAACCCGTCGGTGCGGGTACCGGCGCTGAAGTGCCCGACGATGCGCTGACCACGGACGCCGAGCCGGACGTATCGTTGCGCGAGCAGGAACTGGTCGATCGTATCGCCGAACTCGAGGCGGCCGATGTCCCGCAGCAGCAATCGCTCATCGAAATTCGCGACAATGAACTGGCCGCGTTGCGGCAGGAACTTGCCGAGATTCGCGGCGAACTCTATGAACCGGACGCCTTCGAGCCCGCCGGCTACGACACCGTCGAGGCCGAGGACGAGCTTGCGCCAGAGGATGAGTTACTGGCGGAGCCGGAGGAGACCGAGGCCGCCGCGGAAGAAGAAGCCGACGCGGTAATTCAGCCGCCGAGCAACGTGATCTCGGCGCCGGCGCGCGCCGAACCGTCGTTGCTCGACAAGATTATTGGCATCGCCACCAATACCTGGGTCCTGATCATTGCGGGCGCGGTGCTGCTTGCCGGTGCCGTGCTGTTCTGGTTCGTGCGCCGCGGGCGGAGTGATGACGACGAAGAATGGACCAGTGCGGGCATGTCGGCGCCCGATCTCGACGACACCGCCTTGTCGTCCACGGAGGCGTTGCGCGCGCCCTCGCGGGACGATGAATCGATTGTCGTGGTGGAGCAGGGCACGACTGGCATCGGCCCACTCGACGAGGACACGCTCGACGCGCCCGGGCCCGAAGCGGGCGGCGCCGGACGGACCGTCGAAATGGGCGCGTTGGCGTCGATGGAAGACACGTTCAGCAGCGATACCGCGGTCAACCTCGATCAGAGCGACCCGATTGCGGAAGCCGATTTCCACATGGCTTATGGTCTCTACGACCAGGCGGCTGACCTGGTCAATGGCGCCCTCGAAGCCGATCCGAGCAGGCTCGATCTCCTGACCAAGCTCTGCGAGATCTATTTCGTGTGGGGCAACCGCGACGCGTTCGTCGATGCCGCCGGCCGAGTAAAGCAGGCTGCCGGCGACGACGACGGCGAATGGGACAAGATCGTCATTATGGGACAGCAGATCGCGGCGGACGACGCCCTGTTTGCCGGCGCCGGTGTTGCCGGAGCGACGAAAGCCGTGGATCTTTCTTTCGATGCCGACGGGGACGAAGGTGGTGCCCTGGACATGGACTTCGGTGCGAGCGAGGGGGAAGGCGACGACGTCATCGACCTGGGGGGCGGCGACGGCGAAAGCAGCGATGTCTTCGACTTCACGACGGCTGACGACACCGCGGAAAAGGTTATCGATCTCAGCGGCGCCGAGGAGAGCACCGGCTCATCGGATGAGGATAGCGAAGGCGTTGACTTCGATTTCGACGAAGAGTCGGCGCCGGAACAGAGCGCCGGTAGCGATGAAGTCGACTTTGATTTCTCCGCGGAGGAGCCGGGGCGGGATACACCGACCATCGAGGAACAGTTCTCCGGCCTCGATGCGACTTCCGAGTTGCCGTCGATACCGGATGCGGTGGAGGAATCCACCGCCGAACCGGCACCGTCACCGGAAGAGACCGCCGAAATCAACCTCGACGAACTCGGCCTGGACGTAGAGTCGCTCGCCGAGACCGAGGTCGCGTCACTGGACGACATCGACGACCTGGACGTGGCGGACGATGATGAGGTGACCGCGAGCCAGAGGGTACTCGACCAGACGGGCCTGAACGAAGCGCTGGAGGACAACATCGAAGCAACCGGGCGGAACCCGGAAATCGATTCAGACGCGACCGGCGTACACCAAGGATTCGACGCCGACGATACCAGCCTCAACGAGGAGCTCGACATCGAGCAGGCATTATCGAGGACCTCGGATATGCGGCTCGCATCCGACGAGACCGGCCAGAATCCGCTGATGCAGCGGGCCGAGGAAGACACCGACGTCGAATTCGACGATAGCCTGCTCGAGGCCACCGGGCACACGCAGATACTGCCCGAGGATTTCGCGGTCGAGACGACCACGAGTGCCGGGGATGATGAGGAAGTGATCGCCGACGAGGCGGAGACCCTGCTGGCGTCGCTGGACGACGAGGGGGATGAAGAGACGATGCTCGCGCGCACCCTCAACGAGGAAGCCGATTTCGACTTTGCGAAGACCGAGGCGCTGCCGCCGGATGTCTTCACCGGCAGCATGGGCCTTGACGAAACCGGCGAGATGCCGGCCGTGGCGAGCACCGACGTCGACCTCGACCTGGACGACCTGACCGCAGCGCTCAAGGTTAGTGAGATGGGCGACACGGTGGACATGCCACGTGACGATGCGACCGTGGAGCATGTGCGTCCGGGCTACGACGAGCCCGACGAGACGTCTGAAGTGCCGACGATGTCGCTGTCGCCGGATGACATGAGCGGTGATTTGCACGAAGCGCGCACCATGACCGAAGTCGGCACCAAGCTCGACCTGGCTCGCGCCTACGTGGACATGGGTGATCCGGGCGGGGCTCGCAGCATCCTCGAGGAAGTTCTCGATGAGGGCGACGAATCGCAGCGCCAACAGGCGCAGCAGCTGCTGGAATCGCTGCCGGGTTGAGTGCACGCATAGCTATCGGCATCGAATACGACGGTACCGCGTATAACGGCTGGCAGCGCCAGCGCACCGGGCTGGGTGTGCAGGAGCGGCTCGAGCAGGCACTGGCCGAGGTGGCAAATGAGACCGTCGAGGTAACCTGCGCGGGGCGCACCGATACCGGCGTGCATGCGAGCGGGCAGGTGGCGCATTTCGATTCCGACGCCGAGCGCAGCGCACGCGGCTGGCTGTTGGGCGCAAATACCAATCTTCCCGACGATATCTGTGTGACCTGGGTGAAGCCCGTTGGCGACGATTTTCACGCCCGCTTCTCCGCCACGGCGAGACGTTACCGTTACCGCATTCTCAATCGCCTGGTGCGTTCGGCGCTGCATCGCCGCCGCGCGTGGTGGGTTCACCAGGATCTCGATCAGCGGCGCATGCACGAGGCGGCGCAGGCACTGCTCGGCGAACACGACTTTTCGGCGTTCCGCGCGGCCGGCTGCCAGGCATCGAACGCCGTGCGGGAGGTAACGAGTATCGGGGTGGCGCGTGACGGCGACTGGGTACTGCTCGACATTACGGCCAATGCCTTCCTGCAGCACATGGTGCGCAATATCGCGGGAACGCTCGTCGCAATCGGCCGCGGCGACGAGGACGTTGCCTGGGCGGCCAGGTTACTGGCCGGCAGGGACAGAACCCGCGCGGGCATGGCGGCGCCGCCGCATGGCCTGACACTGGTGCAGGTCTTTTATCCCGACGCGTTCGGCATTCCCGCACCCTTCGAATTGGGGCAGTAGCGGAATTTGGATATGATGCGCGCATGAGCTGGTTCGAGAAATTGATGCCATCGCGCATCAGCACGGAAAAGCGCACGCGCTCGGTGCCGGAAGGCGTCTGGATCAAGTGCACGCGCTGCGACGCGCAACTCTACCGAAACGAGCTGGAGCGCAATCTCCAGGTTTGCCCGAAGTGCAATTTCCACATGCGCATCGGGGCGCGCCAGCGGCTGGAGGCGTTTCTCGATGCGGATTCCACAGAGGAAATGTTCGGCAACCTCGAGCCGGAGGATCCGCTCAAGTTTCGTGACAGCAAGCGCTATCGCGACCGTATTTCGCAGGCGCAGAAAAAGACCGGCGAGAAGGATGCATTGATCGCGGCCACCGGAGCCTTGCTCGGGCGTCCGGTCGTGGTCTGTGCCTTCGAGTTTGCTTTCATGGGCGGCTCGATGGGTTCGGTGGTCGGCGAACGTTTTTCGCGCGCCGCGCGGTATGCCGCCGAGAACGGCATGCCCCTGATTTCGTTTGCAGCAAGTGGCGGTGCGCGCATGCAGGAGGCGCTGTTCTCCCTGCTGCAGATGGCGAAGACCTCTGCGGCACTGGCGCAGCTGGGCAAGAAACGGGTGCCGTATATTTCGGTGCTCACCGATCCCACGACGGGCGGGGTTTCCGCCAGTCTCGCCATGCTCGGTGACGTCAATATTGCCGAGCCGGATGCCCTGATCGGTTTTGCCGGGCCGCGCGTGATCGAACAGACCGTGCGGCAGACTTTGCCCGAGGGCTTTCAGCGCAGCGAATTCCTGCTCGACCACGGCGCGCTCGACATGATCGTGGATCGCCGCGAAATGCGCGACCAGATTGCGGATTTGCTGGCCAAGTTCGAACACCGCCCGAGCCCGCTCGAGACCGACTGACGACGATGCCACCGCTTCGGTTGCCGCTGCCGGACTGGCTGCGCCGCCTAGAGACCCTGTCTCCCAATAAGATCGACCTGGGCCTCGAACGCGTGGCCGAGGTGCTCGGCCGCATGACGCTCGAGCCGCCTTCGCGAATCATTCTCGTGGGCGGGACCAACGGTAAGGGTTCGAGCGTCGAGATGCTGCGCGCTCTGCTGAGCGGCGATAACGTCGTCGGGACATACACCTCTCCGCACGTTGTACGCTACAACGAGCGCATCGTCGTCAATGGCCTGCCCGCGACCGACGACGACATCGTGGCCGCGTTCGAGCGCGTCGAAGCGGCGCGCGGCGACGTCCCGCTGACCTACTTCGAGTTCGGCACGCTCGCGGCGCTGGCCGTGTTTCACACCGCGAAGGTCGATACGGCTATCCTCGAGGTCGGCCTGGGCGGTCGTCTCGACGCAGTCAACGTCGTGGACCCCGATGTGTCCCTGATCACCAACGTGTCACTCGACCACTGCGAATGGCTGGGTGATGACGTCGAGAAAATCGGTTTCGAGAAAGCCGGCATCATGCGCGCCGGCAGGCCGGCCGTCTTCGCTGATACGGATATGCCGGCCTCGGTCGCGCTGCACGCAGAATCGCTGGGTGCTGAACTCGTGCGCGCGGGGCGCGATTACACCTGGACGGCCGACGATGATGCACGCTGGTCCTGGCGCGGCCGGCGCATCGAGCTCGCCGGTCTCGCGTTACCGGCGCTGGCTGGCCGGATTCAGCTGCAGAACGCGGCCGGGGCCCTCGCTGTCGTCGAGGCGCTTGGACTGGAGCGGCTCCTGGAGCCGGCGCACGTCGATCGTGCGTTCGCCAGCCTGCGCCTGCCGGGACGCATGCAGGTTATCGAGCGCGAGCAGCGATGGTTGCTCGACGTCGCCCACAATCCTGCGGCAGCGGCGGCGCTGGCGGCGAGCCTGCGGCAGCAGCAGGCGCCTGCAAGCGTCGCGATCGTGGGCATACTCGACGACAAGGACGTCGAGGGCATCATCCGGCCGCTCGCGGTGTTCGTCGACAACTGGATTGCCGTAACGGCTGCCAGCCCGCGGGCGATCGATGCCGCCGAACTGGCCAGGAGAGTCGCGAACGCGACCGGCAAGGCCTGCCTGATTGCCGACAGCCCGGATACGGCTATCGAGCGTGCCCGGGCGATGTCCGGTAGCGGCAACGTGTTGGTGACCGGCTCGTTCTTCACGGTCGGACCGGTTCTCGAGCGCCTCTCGGCGCGCGACTGATATATACTGCGGCCGCCTGGGAACTGACCTGCCAACAATGGATCGAGCTTTGAAAGAACGCATCATTGGCGCGGCGGTGCTCGTCGTTTTCGTCGTGCTCATCGTGCCGGTATTTCTCGACGGTCCGCCACAAAAGGGCGAGATCGTGAGCGAACGTGTCCCGCTGCCCGGTCAGGCTGCGGAGGGCGATACGCGTACGGTGGTACTGGAGCGCGACAGGGACGAGCCGGTGCCGGTTTCCGCTGCCGCCAGGGAACCGGAACCTGAGACCAAGCGGGAGCAGCCCGCGCAGGCGGAGCCGAAACCGAAACCGAAACCCGAGTCCGAATCCACGCCCGAGCCCGAGCCCGAGCCGAAACCGGCGCCCGCAAAGCCGGCGGCGCAACAGCCGGCCGCGGCCGGCGAATCGCCGACGGGGATGTGGGCCGTACAGCTCGGCAGCTTCGGCAACCAGCAAAACGCCGAGCGGCTCGCGGCGGACCTTCGAAAACAGGGGTTTGCGGCCTTTCTCAGCCAGCTGTCGACTGACTCGGGAGAGCTGCACCGCGTTCGAATCGGACCACAAAAGGATCGCGAGAGCGCGGAAGCGATGGCTGCACGGCTGGCAAAGGCCGGCCACAAGGGCCAGGTTGTGCCGCATCCCTGATTCGGGATGCGTTGTGTCAACGTTCTGTTAGAATTTCCTCCCGTCCCGCTCCGAGCCCTGCACTGGATTCTCGACATCGCTGATGCCGATCATCGACATAATTATCCTTGTTGCCATCGTCGTTTCGGTGATCGTCGGCATGGTGCGCGGCTTCGTGAAAGAGGCAATCTCGATCGCGGCGCTGTTGCTTGCGATCTGGGCGGCGCTGTATTTCGGGCCCGCGCTGGGTGTGGCAATGGCGAGCTGGCTCGACTCCGAGGAGTTGCAGATCTGGTTCGGCCGCATCTTCCTGTTCGCCGTCATTCTTTCCGTCGGCGGGCTGTTAAGCTGGGGGCTGTCGAAGCTCGTGCGCCTGTCGATTCTGTCGGGCATGGATCGTTTTCTCGGTTCAGTGTTCGGATTTTGCCGCGGCCTGCTGCTCATCGCGGTTGCGGTCATTCTCGGCGAGTACGCGGGATTCTCGAACGATCCCTGGTGGCAGGACTCGGTATTGATTCCGCACCTCGAGGTTGTGGCCGACTGGATCAAGGTAATGGCGCCGCAGGGATACGAACTGCTGACGCCGGATGCACCGGCGGAGGCGCTGCCGGTCGAACTGCCGGAGCAGCTCAGGCTGCCGGGCGGTAACTGAATACGGAGTGATGCATGTGCGGCGTTATCGGAATCGTTAGCAGGAATCCCGTCAACCAGGCGCTTTACGACGGCCTGACCGTGATGCAGCACCGTGGTCAGGATGCGGCCGGCATCGTTACGTGGGGCGAGGAAGGGCTGATGCAGCGCAAGGCCAACGGGCTCGTCCGTGACGTGTTTCACACGCGGCACATGCTGCGGCTGTCCGGCAACGTCGGTATCGGCCACGTGCGCTACCCGACGGCCGGGGGATCGAAATCCGCCGAGGCGCAGCCTTTCTACGTGAACTCACCGTACGGCATCTGCCTCGCTCACAACGGCAACCTCACGAATCACAACGAGCTGGCCGAGCTCCTGATCCGCGAGGACCGCCGCCACCTGAGCACCGACTCCGACTCCGAGGTATTGCTGAACGTATTCGCCCACGAATTACAGATCCGCGTCAACGGCCACCCGACGGCCGAGCAGGTCTTCGATGCCGTCGAGGCGCTGCACAGGCGCTGTTCCGGCGGCTACGCGGTGGTCGCGCTCATCGTCGGCCACGGGGTCGTGGCGTTCCGCGACCCGAACGGGATCCGCCCGCTGGTGCTCGGCAAACGCGAAGCCGGCGACAGTCACGACTACATGGTGGCCTCCGAGAGCGTTGCGCTCGACGTGCTTCAGTATGAGCGCATGCGCGATCTCAAACCGGGGGAGACGATCTATATCGAGAACAGCGGAAAGCTGCACAGCCGTGAGCATCGCGGCGAAATACGGCACACGCCGTGCATCTTCGAATACGTGTACTTTGCCAGGCCCGATTCGATCCTCGACGACATTTCCGTTTACAAGGCGCGCCTGCGCATGGGCGAGGAGCTGGCTGGCAAGATCGTGCGGGATTTCCCGTCCCACGACATCGACGTCGTTATTCCCATCCCCGACACCAGCCGCACTTCGGCGTTGCAGGTTGCCTATCATCTCGGCGTCAAGTACCGCGAAGGTTTCATCAAGAATCGCTATATCGGCCGGACGTTCATCATGCCGGGACAGGAGGAGCGCGATAAGTCGGTGCGCCGCAAATTGAACGCGATCGGTCTCGAATTCCGCGGCAAGAACGTCCTGCTCGTCGACGACTCGATCGTTCGAGGCACGACGTCGAGGCAGATCATCAAGCTTGCGCGCGACGCCGGTGCCAAAAAAGTCTACTTCGCTTCGGCGGCGCCGCCCGTGCGCTGCCCCAATGTCTACGGGATCGATATGCCCGCTGCTGCGGAGCTGATCGCAAATGGCCGTGAAGTCGATGAAATCGCGAAGCTGATCGGCGCTGACAAGCTGATTTACCAGGATTTGCACGGCCTGATTCGCTCGGTGCGACACGATAATTCGGTGATCGAGGAATTCGATGCGTCCTGTTTCTCTGGTGAGTACGTCACGGGGGACGTCACCGAGGAGTACCTGCAGAATCTCGAGCAGCATCGCAACGATCACGCCAAGCAGCAACGCGAAGCGCGCTACAGGGAACTCGTTGCGCCCGACGAGCCGGCGGCAGTGAAGCGTCCCAAACCGGCTATCGGCATGTAGCGCCGTGGCGGCCGGCGCAGTCGCATGAGCGTACGTTTCATGATTATCGACGGCCAGGCGGAATTCCGCAGCCTGTTGAAACACCACGTATCCACGCACTGGCCCGATGCCATCATCTCGGACTTCGATCCGCTCACGAGCGGTCATCTGCCCGACGAGTTTTCCGGTGCCGGTAACGACGTCATCCTGCTCGGCAGCCGGCTTGGTGACCGGGGGGGCGCGGAACTCATCGGGAGATTCAAGAAACAGCCCAATTTTCCGGCGGTCGTCTACTTCGGCAGCAAGGAAGAGGCTGGCCCGGTTCTCGATCGGGGTGCGGACGGTTGCTTTCTCCGCCAGGGCTTCAGCCACGATGCCCTGGTCGTGCGCCTGAGCGACATTCTCGTTGCCCGGCGCCGCGTATCGTCGACCGGATCGCTGTTCGTCGGTGACACGGCTGCCGGCATCGACCCGCTAATCAAGGGCTATCGATTCCTGAAAAAGCTGGGCACGTCATCGCATTCCAGCGTGTACCTGGCAGAGCGCGAGAAAACCGGCGTAAAGATGGTGCTGAAGGTGCTCCGGCAAATCCCGGACGTAAACGACGAGAGCATCGCTGCGTTCGATCGCTTCCTGCAGGAATACGAGATGATTGCCGAGATCGATCACCCCAACATCGTCAAGATTTACGACCTCGGGGTCGCAGACGATCATGCGCACATTGCCATGGAGTATCTTGACGCGGGCGATCTCAGGCAGCGCATCAGCCAGAGAATAATCGCCTCTGTCGCCGTGAAGTACCTGCGCGAGATTGCAAGTGCGCTCGCGAGAATTCACTCGGTCGGCATACTTCACCGCGACCTCAAGCCGGGCAATATCATGCTGCGCCGGGACAATTCGATTGCGCTCATCGATTTCGGCCTGGCCAAGCGCCTGCGTCTGCAGATGGAAATCACGGGCAGTGGCGAGATTTTCGGCACGCCGTATTACATGAGCCCGGAGCAGGGCCATGGCAACGCCGTCGACGAGCGCAGCGACATCTACAGCCTGGGCGTGATCTTTTACGAGATGCTGACGGGCGAGAAACCGTACCAGGCGGAAACCGCGATGGGCATCATTTACAAGCACGCGCAGGCGCCAATCCCGCTGTTGCCGGCGCGGCTGGCGGAGTACCAGTCGCTGCTGAACATGATGCTCGCCAAAAACTCCGAGGACAGGCTGCAGTCGGTGTCCGAGGTCGAAGAATGGCTCTAGACGCGCCGGTACCCGCGAATATCGACGCGTTTTTCGACACGCCGACGCCCGCGGCCTGGCTCGATGCGGCGAGCGAGAGGATACCCGAGCTCCTGCTCGACCATGCGAATTGCGAACTCAAGGCGGCGTCGACCGCGCTGGGGTTTCTTTATCGTTACCCGCAGCGCACCGGGCTTGCACAGCGTATGTCGCGGCTTGCCCGCGAGGAACTGCGGCATTTCGAGCAGGTGCGCACGATCATGGACGATATGCAGGTGCCGTTCGCGCGCCTTACTGCCTCCCGCTATGCGGGCGGCCTGCGCGAAACCGTGCGCGACGAGGAGCCTTCAAAGCTGCTCGATATGTTGTTGATCGGCGCCCTCATCGAGGCACGCTCCTGCGAACGCTTCGCGCGGCTCGCACCCAGGCTGCCGGAACGACTCGCAAGATTCTACAGCGGGCTGCTCGCGTCCGAGTCACGCCACTTCGAGCATTATCTCGGCTTTGCCCTGACGGAGACCGGGGTGTCGCAGTCCGAACTGGACGAGCGGCTGGCCGAACTGAAGGCGGTAGAAGCGGCGCTGATTACGGCGCCGGATCCCCTGTTTCGGTTTCACTCCGGTCCGCCTCCCGCGGAATAGTGCTGAGTTCCAGCCCGTCCTCGTCCCAGCGCACCACGCTGCCCTGGTCATACCAGTCGCCGAGTACGACACGCTTGGCAAAATGATCGTCTACCTCGACGCCGTGAATGCCGGGACGGTGGGTATGGCCGTGCAGGAGGATTTCGACGCCGTGCTCCGCGATGGTCTGCCTGACGGCGTCCGGATTGACGTCCACGATCGACTCGCTGCGCGTCTTGTTGCGCTCCTGGCTCCGGGCGCGAGCCTGTTTCGCGATCGCGATGCGTTCTTCGAGCGGTTTCGCGAGCATCATTGCCTGCCATTCCGGGTTACGGGTCATCGCGCGCATCTGTTGGTACTCGGTATCGTCGGTGCACAGGGCGTCGCCGTGACTGAGCAATACGCGCTTGCCGTAGAGTTCGAGCGGGCAGGGGTCGGGCAGGATCGTGACGCCGGTCTCCTCGGCGAATGTTTCACCGATCATGAAGTCGCGGTTGCCGTGCATGAAATAGACGGGCACGCCGCTGTCCGTGAAGGCGCGCAACGACCGCTTGATCGAGGCGTAATAGTCGTCGGGGTCATCGTCACCGACCCAGTACTCGAAGAAGTCGCCCAGTATGTAGAGGGCTTCGGCGTCCGCCGCTTCTTCGTCGAGGAAGTCGAGGAACTGCTCGCCGATTTCCGGGCGGTCGGCCTCGAGGTGCAGGTCGGAGATAAACAGCGTCGTCATGTCAGTCGTACGTCACGCGCGACATTTTCTTGATGACGATCGGCACCACGGGCACGTCGGAACGCAGTTTGCCCTGCGGGCCGGTGCGCACCGAGACGATTTCGTCCACGACCTCCATGCCTTCGATCACGTAGCCGAACACGGCATAGCCCCAGCGGTTGGTGCCGGGATCCAGGCGCACATTGTCGGCGACGTTGATGAAGAACTGCGTATTGGCGGAGTGCGGATCGTTGGTGCGTGCCATTGCAATCGTCCCGCGCACGTTGCTCATGCCGTTGCCGGACTCGTTGGGAATGCTCGCGTCGTCTTCCTTGTTTTCGAGACCGGGCGTGTAGCCACCGGCCTGTGCCATGAAACCCGGGATGACGCGGTGGAATATGAGGCCGTCGTAGAAGCCGCTGTCCACGAGTTTAAGGATGTGGCCGACCGTGATCGGCGCGAGCTTGCCTTCGAGCTCGAGCTTGATGTCGCCCATCGTGGTCTCGATCAGGATGTGGGGATGTGCCGGCACCTTGTCGGCCGCGAGCGCCAGGCTGCTGGCGAGCGTGAGGGCCAGCGTAATCATGATCTTCCTCATGCCGATATTCCTTGTTCGGGCTCCTGTAAAAGCGCGACCATAGCATTGTTCCTGAGAGACTCGTAGTAGGGATTGCCCGCTACAGAACGGTAACTGCCTGATTGACGGGCTCCCGGCCCGTCCGTATTATCGTGCCCCCGCTCGACCCGGCTCCGGCCGGGTTTTGTGTGGCAGAATGACCGGCATCGGGGCATGGCGCAGTCTGGTAGCGCATCTGCTTTGGGAGCAGAGGGTCGGCGGTTCGAATCCGTCTGCCCCGACCAGTAATTTTGTTGATTTTGGAGAGAATTGCGTATTGAACTAAATAGCGCCCGTAGCTCAACTGGATAGAGCATCGGCCTTTGAGTGAGGAGCCTGTGCCGGGAAACAAAACCGGTGCAGTGGACCGCACTGTAACGGGGAACCCTTAACAGGTAGTGCTGATGGCAATCCCGTGGAAACCTGTGGTTACCCGAACGGTGGACTGGATCGGGGCAATGAAGATTGTCGCACCACACCAAGAATAAGGGTGACCTGGGGGTCTTGAAGGCTCAGCTGGATCTGTTCGAGCAGGGATTCACTATTTGTGTGCCCCAGACCGAGCATGCACCGTTCGACCTGATCGCATACAAGCACGGTGAATTCAAAAGGGTCCAGGTGAAGTACAGGGCGTTGGCCAAGAGTGGCGCACTGGAAATTAAATTTTCTACTTGTTGGACAGACAGGCGTGGTACACATACTGCTCCGATCGACAAGGGAGAAATTGATATTTTCTGCGTTTATTGTCCGGACACCGATCAGTGCTACTACCTGGAACCCGGTAACTATGGCTCGAACGTGTCGCTGAGGGTAAAGCCCCCCAAGAATGGTCAGGCAAAAGGAATTAACTTTGCCGACGACTTTCGCAGGGCTCCGTAGAGACTATACGTGCGGCGCCTGAGATGGCGAAGAGATAGTCCAGACCACAAACCCGTCTTGCGGGGCCGCGAAAGCGGTAGATGGTAAGCTAAGCCGAGGGTTGCAGGTTCGAGTCCTGCCGGGCGCGCCAGATTGTCTGGCTTTTAGTAATATACGCAAAACCGTGGTGGGCGTAGCTCAGTTGGTAGAGCCCCGGGTTGTGATCCCGGTCGTCGTGGGTTCGAGTCCCATCGTCCACCCCATTTTTTCTGGCGATGTTTATTCCGTGTTCCTTTTCGGAGACCGGGATCGATTGTTTATGTGATCCCGGTCGGTCTTTCTGACGAAGTAGACTGGCGGATTCAGCTTAGCCTGTTTGCTCGACTGGGGTTCGAGTCCCATCGTCCACCCCAACTTCTTTCCCTTGTAGGAGCGGGCCTCGGCCCGCGAACGATGGTCGCGCTTCAAGAAGCGCTCCTACAGGCCCCGCTCCTACAGTTCGCGCTCCTGTAGCCAATTTATCCTGGGAACGAATTCACCGCGATTCGGCCTAAACCGGCATGATCGCTCTCAGTGCTATCCTGGTTTTCGCCGCGTCGGGCGCGATATCGCCGGGGCAGGCCGTAGCCATCGACGGGCTGCAAGGTCTGGGCGAGACCCGCCACCACGTTGTGGAATCCGAAGTCCCCGACAAGCAGTTGCATATATTGGTCGGCTTGCCGGACGGCTATGACGATTCGACCGAGGAAAGCTATCCGACGGTCTATATCCTCGACGGCGGCGAACTCTATCCGATGTTGAAGTCTTACTCGAACTACCTTTACAACGGTGGCGAGGCCCCGAAGCTCATCCTGGTCGCGATTTCCTACGGTACGGACGACTGGCAGAAGGGCAACGATCGCAGCCACGACTACACGGCCCCGACCGATGAACGGGACTACTGGGGTGGGGCTGCCGACTTCCAGACCTTCCTGGGCGACGAGTTGCTGCCGTTCATTGAAGAGAGCTACCGTTCTTCGCGCGACAAGCGAATCCTTTTTGGTCATTCCCTCGGCGGGCAGTTCGTGCTTTACAGCGCGCAGACACGGCCCGGTTTATTCTGGGGACATATCGCGAGCAACCCGGCTTTGCACCGAAATTTGCCGCTGTTCCTGGCGATGCGGCCGGAGCCCCCGCAATCGAAATCGCAGGTATTCGTTGGCGATGGCTCGGAGGATGACGCCCGCTTCCTCGAGCCGCGTAGGCAGTGGATCGAACATTGGTCTCAGCAGCCGGACCTGCCCTGGGCACTGCGCACAGAGGCGCTGGATGGGCACAACCATTTTTCTGCGCCGCCCGCGTCGTTCAGGCGCGGTATCCGCTGGCTGTTCGTCGACGAGCTGGAGACTGCGGATCCGTAGTCGGGCTAGTCGCACCCGGCATCGGACTCGAGCAGCTCGCGTTGCTCGTCAGTGGGCGTCTCGTCGGGGAAACTTCCCGCGTCGAAGACGACCAGCCACTCACCGTCCGCGTTCAGGCGCCAGACAGAATTGAAGGTGCCCCAGCCTTCCCGTGCCTCACCGTTTTCATCTTTGTCGATAATGCGGTAAGGCCCTCGCGAAAGCGCCAGGTCACCAGACTCGAGAACCTCGACAATTTGCGGCCGCCACCGAATAGAAGGCAGGTCACCGGTAAAAAACACCGCCCAGGCTTCCGCGATGACGTCCCGGCCGCGATCCACCTTGGCCCCGACGAATCTTGCGTCCGGGTCGATGAAGCCGGCAAACCGTTCCCGGTCCTGAGTCTCGACAGCCCTGCTGAAGCCGATTTCCCGGCAGCGCACGTCCTGTTCAAGGTCGGCCAGGGTTGGCGTTGCCGGGGCTAACAGCAACACGAGTGTCAACCAGATCTTCATGGTTCTATGCTCCAGGGCCTTTGCCAGAATTGTTGGATTGAGCTAGTATCGCCCGTCCAGCGAGCGCGCCCAAGGTTTTTCTACGGTGCTTGGGCGTACACGAGACGGGCCTCTAGCTCAATCAGGCAGAGCAACGGACTCTTAATCCGCAGGTTCGGGGTTCGATTCCCCGGGGGCCCACCAACTCGCATCGACTATCTCGCGCACATGTTTCCGCCGGACAGAAATTGTTCGTGCAGCGGCGCGATTCGTTCTCCGAGCCTGGCGGAAAAATACGCTGCACCATCAGCGTACAGGTGGTGATTGTCCTTGAAGAATTCCGGATGATCGTCGAGAAAATTCCTGAGGTCCATTACTACCAGGTTCGCGCACTCGACCTTCTCCAGTTCTCGCAACCAGTCGAGGTGCCGGTTGCCGTCTTGATACCCGTCTCCCGATCGATACGGCCCGACTGCAACGACGAGCAGGAATTGGTGCTCATCCGCCATATTACTCAGTGTTCTTATTACGCCCCGACGCTCTTCTGAAAAATCGAATTGCTGTTGCACGGGCGCATCTGCCGGGCGATCAGTATTCGCCGCTCCCGCGGGTCGAGACAACGGCGCGAATCCGTCGCCGGCCGGCGGCTTTCGCAATGACTTGCCGCGCAACCAGTAATCCACCAGAAAGGCGCGAGCGCGATACATCCTCGTGAGATAAACATAGTCGGTCAGGGTGAAACGCCCTGTACGCCGGGCCTCGAATATGGGTGACACGGCACCGGCCTCGAGCATGTCAACGCGTGGGCTTGCCAGGAGCGATCCGGGCCACTGAAACAGGATAACGATATCCGGCGAATGACCGCTGCGCAGCAGCGGTAGCGTATTGTTGCGCAGGGCGAGAGGAAAATTGCTTGGCCACGCCAGGCTGTAGGCGCTGTCGATTGAAGATGCTGCTGCAAAAGAGTCGGGATCGAAATTTCGGGCGCCGGTCGAATCACCGATTGCGAGGACTGTTGGCGCCATATTCTCTTCGGTGAGGTGCCTGTACCATTCAAATGGCCTGGACAGGGACGGCGGACTGTAAGCCCACAAATTGTCACCCACTGGCTGCAGCAAGACCCTTGATGATGTTTCCGCCAGCGCGAGGATTCCAACAAGCAGTCCGATAGTGGCCCACCAGTGCCGTGGAATTTCGGGCTCTATCTTTTGCTCAAAATTGAAAATAGATAAAGGGAACTTCATCGGTGATATTTCCAAGAGTAAGCGTCAGTATGATTAATGCGGCGTAGCCGAGTGCGCGCGGAATCCAGTGCCAGCTGACCATAAATGCATGATCTTTTCGCCTGTATTGCCATACGTCAATGAGCAGTAACGTGCCCACCAGTACCAATATGCGTTCTCCCGGTGCCCGGCGCGGAACTGCTTCCGTACCGCCCTCCCAGGTCATTATTTGAGAAACAATTTCAATCGACGTCGCCAGATCCGGCGCGCGAAAGAATATCCAGGTCAGGCAGACGAGGTTAAAAGTCACGAAAATCTTGATGAATACCGAAACGGGGTTCGAACCAGGCGCTTGTTCAAACGGGGCCCTGATGCTCAGGATTGCCTTGTGCGCGGCCAGATATAACCCGTGCAAGCCGCCCCATATAACGAAGTTCCAGCTGGCCCCATGCCACAGTCCTCCCAGCAGCATCGTGATCATCAGGTTGACATAGGTCCGATGCAAACCTTTCCTGTTTCCGCCTAATGAAATGTACAGGTAGTCTCGCAGCCAGCTCGACAGCGATATGTGCCACCGCCGCCAGAACTCCGTAATGCTTTGAGAAAGATACGGTTGGTTGAAATTGCGCATCAGGTCGACGCCGAACAGGCGGGATGTGCCGCGGGCAATATCGGAATAGCCGGAGAAATCGCCATAGATCTGAAACGCGAACAGATAGGACGTAATCAGCAAGTCAAGGCCGCTTGACTCACTCGGGTTCAGGAAACGGGCGTCCACAATGGGAGCCAGCGTGTCGGCCACCGCGACTTTCTTGAAGAAACCGATGAGGATCAGTTCGAAGCCGACCGCAATATCGAGCCAGCGAATCTGTCGGCGCGCAACCAGTATTGGCAGCAAATGATGAGCACGCTCGATGGGGCCGGCAACAAGCTGCGGAAAATAGGCGACATACAGAGCAAATGTCAGCAGGTCCCCAGTCGGTTCCATGCGACGCCTGTAGACATCGATCGTGTAAGACATCGTCTGAAACGTGTAAAAAGAAATACCCACCGGCAAGACGATCTGAAGCACGGTAAAGTGGGCTTGAAAGCCGAACTTCTCGAGCAGCACAGCCAGGCTGCCGACGAAAAACCCGTAGTATTTGAACAGCCCCAGGATACCCAGGTTGGTTAGCATGCTGACGGCGAGCAGCCGTTTGCGATGGGCCGGATCGAACGAGTCGCGCAGTTTCAGGCCGACGATATAGTCAACGCCTGTGGAAACCAGGATCAGGCCCAGGAAGCGCCAGTCCCACCATCCATAAAACACATAGCTTGCTACAAGAAGCCATGCGTTTTGCCCGCGCAGCGACAATAAGAAGTAAACCGCCAGGACGACAGGCAGAAAAATGAAGAACTCGAGCGAATTGAAGAGCATCAGTTGTCTGCTGTTTTCATGGAATGTTGGTTAGGGGCCCGCAGCTGACGCGTCATTCTAATTCCCTGAGAATACGCGCCTGATGATAATTTCGATTTCTTTGAGTTCAAGCGCTGCACGGAGAGCCTGCCATTGGCCTTATGATTACGGTCTCGCTGACAAGCATCGGTTATGGTAGAGCTAAAGAATCCGCCTGATCCGATAATTGGACATAACCGGAAGAATCTCGATTACTCCGCGTTATTTCAGCCAGTTTTCCAGGCAAATCACCGGATACCGCCGCGTCGCGGTGCCGAGTCAATCTTCGAAAGAAGCAGCCCCAAAATATGACTGCTACGATTGACAGTCCCATTCGTCGCTCGACTCGTCCAGCGAAAAATTAACGGTGCAAGCAGCGCGAAGATCCAGGTGGACACGGTCCCGCCTCCGCCACCGCTTTGGGTCGGAGGCGGCGGTGGTGGCAAGGCGGCCTGCACGACTACCGTCCTCGCCGCCGTAGCGGCGTTTCCTGCCGTGTCCTCGACACGATAGGAAACCGTGTAGGTGCCGGCCGTAGCCGTATCGACTGGATTAGTCACCTCGATTCGGTCGCTGATATCGCCGTCGACATTGTCGGTCGCCGTCGCGCCCGCGTCCGTGTAGACGGCCCCCACCTGGATGGTCACGCTTGCCGGGCCTATCAGGGTGATTTCCGGCGGCACGGTGTCTTGCAGGGCCTGCACGATGACCGTCCGGGTTGCCACGGCCGAATTGCCCGCAAGGTCCTCGACGCTGTAGGAAACGGTGTAGGTGCCGGCACTGCTGGTGTCGACCGGGTTATCGACCACGATCCTGTTGGTGATGTCGCCATCGGCGTTGTCGGTCGCCGTCGCGCCTGCATCGGTGTAGGTGGCTCCCAGCTGGACGGTCACAGTCGCCGGGCCAATCAGGGTGATGTCCGGCGGCACGGTATCGGCCAGGGCCTGGACAATAACGGTCCGCGTTGCAACGGTGGTATTGCCGGCCTGGTCCGTGACGCGGTAAGTCACCGTGTACGTTCCAGCAACACGAGTATCGACCGGATTATCCACCACGATGCTGTCGGTGATATCGCCGTCGACATTGTCGGTGGCCGTCGCGCCGGCATCGGTGTAGGTGGCTCCCAGCTGGACGGTCACGGTTGCCGGGCCAATCAGGGTGATTTCGGGCGGTATGGTGTCTGGCTCGGTGCCGACGGCGATGCGCAGCTCGAAGGTTGTGCTCTCGGCCGCGCCGTCGTTCACGGTTACCGGCACCAGTAAGGTGCCAGTGAACCCGGCCTCGGGGGTTACTTTCGCTCCCGCGACCGAATAGTTGTCGCCACCGTAAACCGCCAACGCAAATTCCACGTGGTACGCGGGGTCGATGTCCGCATCATTGATGGTCAGGTCGTCAGCAGTGATCGTCAGCGATTCCCCCTGCGGCATGGACAGCGGCACCTGACCCTCGATCACCGGCGCATCGTTGTCGTTGACCCAGTTGCCCACGCCGTAGCTGCGATTCGCTTCCAGATGAAAAAGCTGCCACGGCGTCAGTGAACCCCAGCTCGGGTTGGCCGGGTCGCGAAACTGGGTCTCCGGGGGAGCAAGCACGCTCCACGTGCCATCGTGATAAAGCAGGGAGTCCTCGTAACCCAGTTCGCCGATTCGTGGATACATCGCGTCGCCGAATATCTCGATCGAGGGTCCCCACCAGGCACATGTGGCACCGGGAATCGAACAATCGCCCTTTTCCTGCCGGTACTGATGCTCCCAGGCCAGGTCCCAGGCCGCGTCGCAGTAGTTCCACAGGTAGACGGCACTCTTCCACAGGGGCGGCGAGCCGTTATCGAGGCGATCCGAGTGGTTGCCGTAATAGAGTTGCTTTTGCGCGTGGCCGCCCTGGTCGACAATTTGAGTGATGTTGCAGGAGAGCTCCGGCATCGGTCGCGACCACTGCCAGCCGGGTGCTGTGGTCCCATCCGGGCACGGGTAGTCGGGCAGGCAGGTCCAGGCGAAGAGACCGAGGTAGCCTGCGACCTGATCCCCGGAATACATCGCGAGAACCTCCAGACCGTTATCGACGCGTGACGTGGCTGTCGTATACAGCCAGGCGGGCAAATCGTCGTCGCGTTCGAGCCCGTCGGGATAAACGAACATGCGCGTATGCAGGCGGCCGCTTTCGAGCGCAACCAGCTGTTCCGGCGCGTACGCGGTTCCTGCAGTCATCGTGCCGGGGACCGGCGCGTTGCTGTGGACGGCGGTAGACTTTTGAACTGGCGGCAAGAAATCGGTCTGGGCGTCCCTGACCGGCGCGCAGACTTCAGTATAGGGCTCCCAGAGTGTGCCATCCGGGCATGTTGTCTGAGCGTGGGCGCCGACCATGAAAACAAGCAACCCGCACGCCAACGACGGGAACCACCTGTCCATGGATGTTTTATTGCGCCTCTCCACCCATGATTGCAATGCTGGCTAGTACGTATCGCTCCAGGAGTACCGGCAGGCTTTCTGCGAACAAAAAAGCGCCCGCGGTTTCCCGCGGGCGCTGAGTTAGCACGAGTCGTTCTTCGGGGGGGATTACGGCTTCGTGCCATTTCCAAATGGAGGCGGTTCGGCCGTCCAGCCGAGCTCGGTCCAGTCGATCTGACCGCCTGCATGACAGTCGCTGCAGCTACCTGTGCCGCCGTAGCCGTACGCCTGCTCCTTAGGAGCAACTTCATGATTCACGGTCAGGTACATCACCGTGTCCACGAACTGGAACTCGCCGGAGTAGGTTTGGCCGGTGTACGCAGCACCGTCCTGTAATGCGAGATCCCAGTCCCAATTGCCCCAGTAAGGATTCGGTCCGCCCTTGCTGCCGAACAGGTGCGGCACGAGGACTGTGTTGTTATTGGCGTCCGCCGGCTGGTTGCCGATCATCTTCTTGAACGGATAGATCTTCGCGCCCTCCGTGTTGCGGTCGGCGCTCGGCTCGCCGAGGACCACGGGGTTCTCGGTGGTCGGCGTCCCGGTGAACTTATCGTTCGCTTCGATGATGAAGCGGTTCCACTTGCCGTCGAAGTAGCGCAGCGTCGGCCTTACGTTGTTATTCCAGACGAAGCTGCCCTTCTTGGGGTCGTAGACCGGTACGCCTTTATCCCCATAATCAAATGAGGGATCGAACTCGACACCTCTTTCCACGTCCCCGGCGTCTTTCCAATACCACTCGGTCTTCGTGGGTGTGCCGCGTGCGAAGGTCGGAATGTGGCAGACCTGGCAGGCCAGCGTCGTGTGTGTGGTAACGATTGGTTCGACCGGCTTTCCGGCGTGGATATTGTTGGCATCGCCGTGGCAGCCTTCGCAGGTCTTCAGTTCACCCTCGTCCACGGAGTGGTAGGGCATACCGCCGATGCCGTGATCGACGACGTTGTCGCTACCGTCTTTCTTGACGCCGTGGCAGAAGACGCAGTCCATGCCCGCGCCGCCGCTCTCCAGCGAGCCCATGTGCACGTCGAATTCCTTCGTCGTATTGACGAGCGACAGGGCGAGGTCGCCGTGCTTGACGTTATCGCCGCCGCCGGCCTCGGCGTGGCAGCCGATGCAGTTCTTGATGGTCGGTACGCCTTCGTTTTCCGCAACGCTGCGGGCGACCGCGGTGAGATCGATGCCTTCTGCGGGCAGCCCGGCGGTCGTCGGCGCTTTCTGGTACGTGCCCGTCTGGTCGTGGCAGACCAGGCAATCGACGTCGTTCATGGTAGCGGAGGCGAAGAAGGTGTCGTCGTCGTAGCCGTAGCCCGCGTGACACTGCGCGCAGCGGCCCTCGTTGGTCGGCACCGCGACGCAGAAGTTGTTGATCAGGTCGTTCTTGCCGTGGGGCCCTTCCTCGAAACCGGTGATGTTCGACGACACGCCTTCCCAGGTGAAATGCGCCCGCATGAGCATGTCCGTGCCGATCATGCCGTGGCAGTTGAGGCAGTCACTGGTGCCCTCGTAGGCTTTCTCCGTAAAGTAGCCCGCGTGCAGTTTCTCCGCCCCGTAGGCGCCGCTGGCAATCGCGTTGCAGTCGCGAACGTCGACGACACCGTCGCCATTGAGGTCTTCCTCGGGATCACCGACGCCGTTCTCGTTGAGATCCCAGCAGGCGACGCCGTCTGCGCCGTCTGCGCCGTTGACTCCGTTGACGCCATCAACGCCGTCGGCTCCTGGTGCGCCGTCGTCTCCTTCGCAACCGGCGATCGCAAAGGCGAGAAGCACACCCGCAAAAAGGCTCGCAAAGCGGAATTTCGTGCTCATAGCCCGTCTCATTTCAGGTCTCCTCAGGTCAAATCAATTAGAACATTCAGGTGTTCTAATATTCAGCAATGACCGGAAAAGTACGTCGCGCACGCCGGGCTCTCAATTGGAGGTGATGCCCGGCCGTTACGGGGAATCCACTATTGCCCGATTTTTCGCAATTCACGCGATTTTGTTGCGGCGCCGCAATCGCCTCGGGGCCATGCCTGCCGGCGGCTCCAGCCATTGCGCTCCGCATCACGCAAGCCTCAGGAAATCGTCATCCGGCGGTCGGTATTTCGCCGCCTCGTGGTGGCATTCTTTGCGACAGGTCAACCGAATGCAGGGGAGGCATATGATGACCAAACGACCCGGAACCATGCCCGGAATGGTCGGCTACATCTCGATATTGCTGATTGTTGCGAGCGTCCTCGGACCGGCGCTCATTTAGGGCAAGGGCGGGTCCGTTCAACGATAAGCGCAATAAGTGCTGCCTGCAGACTGAAAGTGCTTCTCGCCGTGCGTCCGCACCGCCTCGTAAGTCTGCCTGGCGGCAAACTGGCACTTCGCAAACTCCTCCGGATCGAGCACTCCGAGTCCCTTGAATCCCGAGCAGGCGTTTTTCATGTTGTGCAGGAACTCCGTGTCGCACTCCTTGCGGGTCATGCCGTAGGTCGCCTGCCCGTGCCGGTAGCACAAATCGTGCGTTACGCACGCGCCATGAAACTTGTCGGCCTGTTCTTCATAGTCATGGCTGACAACAAGCACGGCAGTGGGAATCGAGCATCCCAGCGGTTGTGAACCACCGCAAGGTGGTGCTTTCGGGGTCGACCCGCACCCGAGCACAAGCAAGGTCAGGATTCCTGCGGTGGCGCGATGCATGATGCGCCAACTTTACCCGATCGCAGTCAATAATCGGCAGTCAGGACATCTTCGTCGAAAAGCGACTCACCCGGACGCGATCGCGCGCTGTCGCGCTCGACCCGCAGTCCCAGCTCCCGCGCGATCATGCGCATTGCCGCTTTCGCCTCCGACTCGCCTCTGAAGCCCTCGCCGACGACCATCTTGTTGCCGTCGTGATCGATCATATTGACGGCGTAATAGATGACATGCCGCCCGCCCGACTGGGTCTTCATCGAGGTTTTCTTCTCGAATCTCGCGAAACGCGAGCGGAGCATGCTCTTGCGACGCACCGGGATGCCCAGCCAACGCCGTAACGCGTTGACCGACGTCCCGTCCTGCGACACCTCGAGCGAGTTCGTCATCATGTAGAACGCCCCGAGGGCGACCAATGCGCCGACGCCGCCGAAGATGCCGCCAAAGACCGTGTGGCCCGCCTGAGTGATCAGGAACCAGCCGGCGGCCGCAAACACAGCGCCGAAAAACACGCCGACAAGGTTCGGAAACAGGTGGCGGCCCGTTGGATAGAACATCGACCGGCCCATGGGGCGGTGCTGAAAACGGATGCGGTCCCGAACCCTGCCGTCTGCGATTGCGTCCCGCTCGTCGCGGCTCTCCTGCATGGCGCGATCCGGAAGGTCGCGCGATTGTCGTGCCGTCGCGTAGACCGGTATGTCGTAGTCGCGGTCGACATCCGTGCCCGGTAACTCGGCCCGGAGGTTCAGGCGCCAATTGAAGTAGCTGTCGCCTTCCTGATCCGCATCCGATTCGTCGAGTCCGTCCGGCACGTCGAAGCGAAACCTGAGCCGCGTCCCCTTGCCACCGGGCGCCGCGTACGCGACGAGCTCGTCCTGCCATTTCGCTGTTTCCTTGCGGCTGCGGTTCTTGCCGCTGCCCGAGACGTAGCTATGCAGGTTGGTGAGCGTGACGTTGAACTTCGCTGTGCTGTCGAAGGGCGTGTCGAGGTCGATCGTCCCGCCGACATGACCGCCGATGGAGCCCGGAAACGGGTCGAGCGTTACGGGTGCGGGTCCGAAGCGGCGCCACTCCAGTGTGCGACGCACGGCCCAGGCCAGTAGCCCGATGCCGACCAGCGGAAAGACGAGGGCGACCAGGGCGAGGTAGTTCTCCTTCTCGACGACTTCCCGGTACGCAATGAACGGTGTGACCGCCGAGAATGCGTTCCAGAAAGCGGCGAACGCCCATGCGGCCCACATGGCCATCCTGGAGTCCGAGTGGATTTCCGGCGTCTGCCAGTCATCGTTCAGAAGCCACGGCGCTTGCTGGTATTGCGGGAGGGACGCGTCCTTGTCTTCGGGCTGCCTCCAGATATACACGATCAACCCCAGCCCGATGCCACCGAACACAAATACGAAAATCGACTTGAAGCCGATGAGCCCCCAGCGGATGCTGCGATCGATGATGGACTCCGTGGGTGCGCCGGGATCGACCCAGACGGTAACCGGTTCGCCGCGCGAATGCATGCCGCTGAGCCGGTTGCCGATATCGGTCTGGTAGCTGCCGATATTGTCGCCACCGCCCGCAAGACCCACCCGGTCTCCGACATAGGCTTGACCGTCCCAGCGGTAGCTGTAACGGGCATAGGCTTTGTACGTGTCCGAGTCGTCACCCGAATGCGTTTCGTACCCTGCCGCGGTCAGCTGCGCCGGCACCGGTTGCCAGCTTTGCATCCGCCAGGCATCGTGGAACGTAGTGCTGATTGACCATAGCATCCAGACGCCGACGCCAAAAAACGGCAGCGCGAAAAGCGTCACGAAGATCCTGCCTTTCATGCGGATACTCCACGGCCCAGGTCGAAGTGACGCCCAAGTTAGCAGCGGGCCACGGCAGGCGCTGTGAAGCGTGTCAGAAAAAGCGCTTTGCTTGTAGGGTCTTGCGGTCGCTACGGGCGGGTATCAGATGTCCGAGATGGACAGACGCGCGAGCCGCGCGAACTTCTTGTCGTGGTGCCGCTGCATCTTGCGGAGAATCTTGTCGAGCGTACTGATGGCGCCGAGAATATTCGGTCCCTTGTTGAGCATCACGCAGTCGGAACGCTGTGACATGGCGGCATCGGTAATTTCGGCGCGTGTCGGCATGCCTCTCTTGGCCGCACCTTCGAGCACCTGCGTGGCCCAGATCACGGGCACGTGTGCCGCCTCGCAGATCCACAGCATCTCTTCCTGGATTTCCGCGAGCCGCACCCAGCCGCACTCGACCGCCAGGTCGCCGCGGGCGATCATCATGCCGGCCGGGTACTGCCGCATGACAGCCAGCAGGATTTGCGGCAGCGCGTTGAATGCGCGCTTCGTTTCGATCTTTGCCACGATCGGCACGTCGTGCTCCGGGTACTTGCCCAACTCCCTCTGCAAGGCGATGACATCCTCGGGCCGGCGCACGAAGGAAAGCGCTACCGCGTCGGCGTTTTCAACCACGAATGCAAGGTCTTCCCGATCTTTTGCCGTGATGCCCGCGAGCTCGAGATCCGTGCCGGGGAAGTTGACGCCTTTATTACTGCGCAAGCGGCTGCCGGTCGGTTTCGCGCTGGTGATACGCAGCACGATCTTCCCGTTGGAGACTTTTTCGACGACGCCCTCGATGCGGCCGTCGTCGAGGCTCACCGGATCGTCGACCGATACCTGTCCGAATATCTCGACCGGCTGGCAGGAGACATGCGCGGGCGCCGTGACATTGTCCTTTTTGTCCCGGACGGCGGGCGCACCCGGCATGCCGTCACTGGTGAGGACCAGGGCATCGCCGACCTGCAGGACTATCGGCTCTTCGACCGGCGGCAACTCGCCGAAGCGAAACTCCGCCTCGTCACCGGTGGTACGTGATACGAGACGGAAGCCCAGGCCGGTGCCGATGTACGCCGTCTTGTAAAGCTCCAGTACCAGTCCCTTGTTATCCTTGACCGCGACTTCGAGTTTGCGGTGCCGGCCCCGCGTGTCCCTGAAACGCATGACGTCGCCGATCTCGGCCAGCTCGATGGCTCGACGCGGTACCGGCACCACCGCCGATTTCGTGCCGGTCCACGGTTCATCTTCCGGTACGAAGCGCACGCGGCGCGGCGCGTGCACCTGCCCCAGTGCATCGCGCCTCGGCCGCAGCCGGAGTACCTTCGGCCCCGGCTCGAGAAGCCCCGTGCGGAACTTCGGACCGCCGAGGTCCATCATGATCCGGCAGGGTTTGCCGAGTTCCTCGCTGGCACGGTGCACGTTGCGCACCATCGCCGCCCAGGTCTCCTGCGTATCGTGCGCGCAGTTGATTCGTGCCAGGTCCATGCCGGCGGCCACGAGATCGCGCACGTAATCGCAGTCGCCGGCCGCTTCGGTCGGCAGCGTGACCATAATGGGTACGGCGCGTTTCACCGGCGGCTCGCCGAGGAGTGCCCGAGCATGCAGCTGCAGCCGTTTCTCGCCGGGTGGGAAGGGCAGGTGGCCGGTATCGCCGTCAACAGTCTCGTCGGAGTAAAGCCTGAGCAAGGCATGCTGAACGGCATGAATGCTTGCCAACACATGATGTTCCGCGCGCCCCAGCGACGACAGGCCGAGTTCGGCCAGCCGCTCCTGCAGCTCCCCGATATCAAACTGCCGCAGCGCAACGTAGTGCAGCAGGTTACGGGCGCTGGCGGCAAAGTTGGGGTGAACCTGCTGCAACTCCGCCGCGAAGCGTGATTCCAGCGCTTCGGCGCGCTCGCGAATGTGCTGCAGCTGTTGCCACAGTGACTGCATCTCCGAGTGCAGCGCCTCCGGGCTAGGGGGCAAGGCGGTCGATTCGCCAGCGGTCATCGTCCTGTCTCTTATATAAAAAGCGGTCATGCAGGCGGTTTTCGCGGCCTTGCCAGAATTCCATTTCGAGCGGCGTCACCCGGTAGCCGCCCCAGAACGACGGTAGCGGTATCTCCTTGTCGCGAAACTTCTGTTTCAGTTCATCGAATTTTGCTTCGAGCAGCGATCGCGTCGAGATGATGCTGCTTTGCGACGACACCCAGGCACCGATCTGGCTGCCCCGCGGCCGCGTGGCAAAGTACTTCAGCGTCTCGGTCGTCGGGATTCTTGCTGCGCGGCCGCGGATCGAGACCTGCCGGCCGAGCTCGCGCCAGAAGAACAGCAGGGCGACATTGGCGTTGGCCGCGATGTGACCGGCTTTGCTGCTCTCGAGGTTGGTGAAAAACACGAAGCCGCGCTCGTCGAAGTATTTCAGCAGCACGGTACGCGACGCCGGCCGGTGCTCGGCGTCGACGGTCGACAGCGTCATCGCATTCGGGTCCATGCTATCCGAGCCGCAGGCATCGCTGAACCAGCGCTCGAACTGCACGATCGGGTCCTCGTGCAGTGCGTCGCGTTCCAGCGCCTGCCCGGTCGCGGAGCGGCGCAGGTCGGACACGTCCATGCCGGCGTGTGGCAGCGAATCATCGTGCTTACTGGTCATCGCAACATGGCCCTGGAAGGAGTCCAGCGGTTATCCTAGTACGATTGCCGCGCAAAAAGGCAGTCGGTGTTGCCCGTATGCCGGCGGGTCACGAGAAGCCCCAATAACCGTCGAATCTTCGTTATAATGTCCGGCTGGACGGTAGTTACGGGTTCCATAGTCAGGCCGGGCTCGGTCAAGCGAAAGTGGCGGAATTGGTAGACGCGCTGGCTTTAGGTGCCAGTGGGGCAACCCGTGAGAGTTCGAGTCTCTCCTTTCGCACCAGCTCTCGCTGTCTAACCCACTGAATTGTAAATATTTAATTTCGCCAGCCGTGCCCCGGGCAGGCCTGGCGACGGAAAGGATTGAAACCATGCAGGTCACTGTCGAATCGACGGGAACGCTCGAACGGCGCATGCGCGTCGAGTTGCCCGCCGAGCGCATCGAGAAAGAGGTGGATAGCCGCCTGAAATCGGTCGGCAAAAGCGTCAAGATCAAGGGCTTCCGCCCGGGGAAGGTGCCGCCCAAGGTGGTGAAGCAGCGTTACGGCGCGCAGATTCGCCAGGAGGTGCTGTCGGACCTGATGCAGCAGAGCTACACGGACGCCGTGCAGCAGGAGAACCTGAACCCCGCGGGCGGCCCGCAGATCGAGACCGAAGCCGAGGGCGACGGCAAGGACTTCACCTACGTCGCGACCTTCGAGGTCATGCCCGAGGTCAAGCTGGAGGGGCTCGACAAGATCAAGGTCGAGAAGCCCGAGGTCGAGATCGGGGACAGTGACCTCGACGACATGATCGAGAATCTCAGGAAGCAGAAAGCGACCTGGACCGAGGTGGAGCGGGCGAGCAAGAAGGGCGATCGCGTCGTCGTCGACTTCGAAGGCAAGCTCAAGGGCGAGCCCATCGAGGGCGGCCAGGGCAAGGAAGTGCCCGTCATTCTCGGCCAGGGCCAGATGCTGCCGGACTTCGAGAAAGGCCTCACGGGCATCAAGGCCGGCGACGAGAAGACCTTCAAGGTCAAGTTTCCGAAGGACTATCACGCCGAAGACCTGCAGGGACAGAAGGTCGATTTCACGATTCACACACACCGCGTCGAGGAGGAGACCCTGCCGCCGGTGGACGACAGCCTTGCCGAGATGTTCAGCGTCAAGGAGGGCGGTCTCGAGCAGTTCAAGAACGACGTGCGCGAAAACATGCGCCACGAGGCCGACCAGAAGGTGAAATCGCAGGTCCGTGAACAGCTCATGGAGGCACTGCTGGCCGCGAACCCGGTCGAGATCCCGCAGGCGCTGAAACACCAGGAAATGCACTCGATGCAGCACGAGGCGATGCAGCGGCTCGGGATCGAGGATCACGACCAGGCGCCGCCGCTGGAGAACTTCGCCGAATCGGCCGAGAAGCGTGTGCGCCTCGGGCTGCTCATCCGCCAGCTGATTACTGACCAGGACATCCGGCTCGACGAAGAGCGGGTGCGCGAGCACGTCGAGCAGATGTGCGCGGGCTACGAGAATGCCGACGAGATGGTCGATATGTACCTGAACACTCCTCAGGTGCGGCAGCAGGTCGAGCCGGTCGTGCTCGAGCAGATGGCGTTCGACTGGCTCCTGGAGCACGGCAAGGCCAAGACGAAGAAGGTCGGCTTCACGGAATTCATGAACGGCTGATCGCCATATTGGCATACCTGAACGCACGGATTCATGAGAAAATAACCACTTCGGAACCGCAGCAGGCAAACGTATGAGCGCAACCGCAATGAACCTCGTCCCCATGGTCGTCGAACAAACGGCCCGCGGCGAGCGAGCCTATGACATCTATTCACGCCTCCTGAAGGAGCGCGTTGTGTTCATCGTCGGTCCTGTCGAGGACCACATGGCCAACCTGGTGATTGCGCAGCTGCTGTACCTGGAGTCGGAGAACCCGAACAAGGACATCCATCTCTACATAAACTCGCCGGGCGGCGCGGTCACGTCCGGGCTGGCGATCTACGACACGATGCAGTTCATCAACTGCGATATCTCCACGATCTGCGTCGGCCAGGCGGCGAGCATGGGGGCACTGCTGCTGGCCGGCGGTACCAATGGCAAGCGCGCCGTGCTGCCGCACTCCCGGGTGATGGTGCATCAGCCGAGCGCGGGTTTTCAGGGGCAGGCCACGGACATCAGTATCCACGCCAACGAGGTGCTGGAATTGAAGCGCCGCCTGAACGAGATTATGGCGAAACACACCGGGCAGTCGGTAGAGACGATCGAGAAAGACCTGGAGCGCGACAACTTCATGAGCGCCGAAGCGGCGGTCAAGTACGGGCTCGTCGACACCGTGCTGGAGCAGCGCAGCGAGATTAAGGGCACGAAAAAGTCCTGATTCTTTCAAAATCAGGCGTTTAGCTTGCCATTTGCGGCATATGAGACGTGCCGCTTTGCACGCCGAAAAGCTGCATGTTATATACAGTTCTGGTCGTAACAGACTGATTTTTGAGTCACAGAGGCAATCCCTGCATGAGCGATGAAACCCGCGGTAAGAGCGAAGACGGAAAACTCCTCTATTGTTCTTTTTGCGGCAAAAGCCAACACGAAGTACGCAAGCTGATTGCGGGCCCCTCTGTTTTCATTTGCGACGAATGCGTCGAGCTGTGCAACGACATCATTCGTGAAGAACTCGAGGACTCCGGCGATGCCGGCCGCGACAAGCTGCCGAAGCCGCAGGAGATCAACGCCATACTCGACGAGTACGTCATCGGCCAGAGCCGCGCCAAGAAGGTGCTCTCGGTCGCGGTGTACAACCACTACAAACGGCTGAACGATCGCCTCGACGATCGCAAGCAGGACGACATCGAGCTTGCCAAGTCGAATATCCTCCTGATCGGGCCGACCGGTTGCGGCAAGACGCTGCTGGCCGAGACGCTGGCAAGGCTTCTGAACGTGCCATTCACCATCGCCGATGCCACGACGCTCACCGAGGCGGGTTACGTCGGCGAGGATGTCGAGAACATCATTCAGAAGCTGCTGCAGAAGTGCGACTACGATGTCGACAAAGCACAGACCGGTATCGTCTACATCGACGAGATCGACAAGATCTCGCGCAAATCCGACAATCCGTCGATTACGCGCGACGTGTCGGGCGAGGGTGTGCAGCAGGCGCTCCTGAAGCTCATCGAGGGTACGATTGCCTCGGTGCCGCCACAGGGCGGCCGCAAACACCCGCAGCAGGAATTTCTGCAGGTAGACACCGGCAACATTCTCTTCATCTGCGGCGGCGCGTTCGCCGGCCTCGACAAGATCATCCTGAATCGTTCCTCGAAATCCGGCATCGGTTTTGTCGCCGAGGTGAAGCGGGAAGAGGAAGAACAGAGCATCGGCGAGTTGCTGACGGACGTCGAGCCTGAAGACCTGATTCGCTACGGCCTGATCCCCGAGTTCGTCGGCCGGCTGCCGGTCGTGGCGACGCTCGAGGAACTCGACGAGGAGGCACTCATCACGATTCTCCTCGAGCCGAAGAACGCGCTGACCAAGCAGTACAGGAAACTGTTCGACATGGAAGGCGTGGAGCTCGAATTCCGCGAAGACGCCCTGCGCGCCGTCGCGAAGAAGGCCATGGAGCGCAAGACCGGCGCCCGCGGCCTGCGGACGATCCTCGAGAACGTCCTGCTCGACACCATGTACGACCTGCCGTCGGCATCGAGTGCGAAAAAGGTCGTGGTCGACGAAGCCGTTGTCACGGGCGAAACGAAGCCCTATGTCATTTACGAGTCGGACGAGAGCCCGACCGCAAACATCGAACAGCAGTCGCGACGCCCGACGGGTTCGGACGGCGCCTGAGCGAATTGTAGGAGCGGTTCCCGAACCGCGACGGGATTCGCGGGCCCAGGCCCGCTCCTACGGCTCTTGTTAGGAGCGGTTGTCGAACCGAGACGGGGTTCGCGGCCCAGGCCCGCTCCTACGGCTATTGTAGGAGCGGTTCTCGAACCGCGAATTGTTCGAATAGCCAACAGGTTGAATTCCCGGCGCCGAACCCAATCTCCCACGCAATCTCCGATGGGGAAACGAAGTGACTGACCAAGAATTGATTAGCAAGCAGGACGAGTCCGTGGACGCCGGCATCCCGGTGCTGCCGCTGCGCGACGTCGTGGTCTACCCGCACATGGTCATCCCGCTGTTCGTGGGCCGTGAGCGGTCTATCGTTGCGCTCGATCGCGCGATGAACACGGACAAGCGCATTCTCCTGGTTGCACAGCAGAAGGCCGAACTCGACGATCCGCAGCCCGAAGACCTGTACGAAGTCGGCACGCTGGCCACGATCCTGCAGCTCCTGAAGCTGCCGGACGGGACGGTGAAGGTGCTCGTCGAGGGCGGCGAGCGCGCCAAAATCGACAACATCGCGGCGGGTGATCACTTCGCCGCCGAGGTTACCGTCCTGCCCGAGGAAGACCGCCACGACGAGCGCGAGATCGACGTACTCGTGCGCTCGATCATCGCGCAGTTCGAGCAGTACGTGAAACTCAACAAGAAGGTGCCGCCCGAGATCCTGACCTCGCTGTCGGGCATCGACGAACCCGGCCGCCTTGCGGACACCGTCGCGGCACACATGTCGCTGAAACTCTCCGAGAAGCAACGCGTTCTCGAGATCCAGGATATCAAGACGCGCCTGGAGCAGATCCTCGGCATCATCGAAGGCGAGATCGACGTGCTGCAGATCGAAAAGCGCATCCGCGGCCGCGTCAAGCAACAGATGGAAAAAAGCCAGCGCGAGTACTACCTGAATGAGCAAATGAAGGCCATTCAGAAAGAACTCGGCGAGATGGAGGACGCGCCCAACGAGATCGCCGATCTCGAGCAGAAGATCGAGAAGGCCGGCATGTCCAAGGAGGCGAAGGAGAAGGCGACCTCCGAACTGAACAAGCTCAAGCTGATGTCGCCGATGTCGGCCGAAGCCACGGTGGTGCGCAACTACATCGACTGGCTGCTGAAGGCGCCCTGGCAGAAAAAGAACAAGGTCATCAAGGATCTGAAGCGGGCCGAAGACGTGCTCGAAGCGGACCACTACGGGCTGGAGAAGGTCAAGGAACGTATCCTCGAGTACCTGGCCGTGCAGCAGCGCGTGAAGAAACTGAAGGGCCCCATCCTGTGTCTCGTCGGGCCCCCGGGCGTCGGCAAGACCTCGCTGGGCCAGAGCATTGCCCGCGCCACGAACCGCAAGTTCGTTCGCATGTCGCTGGGCGGTGTGCGTGATGAGGCCGAGATTCGCGGCCACCGCCGCACCTACATCGGCTCGATGCCGGGCAAGATCATTCAGAACCTCGGCAAGACCGGCGTAAGAAACCCGCTGTTCCTGCTCGACGAAGTCGACAAGATGGCCATGGACTTTCGTGGCGATCCGTCGTCGGCGCTGCTCGAAGTGCTCGACCCGGAACAGAACTCGACCTTCCAGGATCACTACCTCGAGGTCGACTTCGACCTGTCGGACGTGATGTTCGTGTGCACGGCCAACAGCCTCAATATTCCGGCGCCGTTGCTCGACCGCATGGAAGTTATCCGCATCCCGGGGTACACGGAGGACGAGAAGCTCAATATCGCGCTGCGTTACCTGATCCCGAAGCAGATGAAGGAAAACGGGCTCAAGGAGGACGAATTAAAGATTTCCGCGAGCGCCGTGCGCGACATCATCCGGCATTACACCCGCGAATCCGGCGTGCGCAACCTGGAACGCGAGATCTCCAAGATCTGCCGCAAGGTCGTGAAGTCGTTGCTTCTCAAGCCGCGCAAGAGTGCCGTGAAGGTCACGCCGCGCAGCCTGGAGAAGTACCTCGGCGTGCGCCGTTTCCGTTATGGCAAGGCTGAAGAGAATGACCAGGTCGGGCAGGTTACCGGGCTGGCATGGACCGAGGTCGGTGGCGAGTTGCTGACGATCGAAGCCGCGGTCGTGCCGGGCAAGGGCAAGCTGACGCACACGGGCCAGCTGGGCGACGTCATGACCGAATCCATCCAGGCCGCGATGACCGTGGTCCGGAGCCGTGCCACCGTACTGGGCATCGACAAGGACTTTCACCAGAAGCTCGACGTGCACATTCACGTGCCGGAAGGCGCCACGCCGAAGGACGGACCGAGTGCGGGAGTCGGCATGTGTACTTCGCTGGTGTCGGCATTGTGCGACATCCCCGTGAGGAGCGATGTGGCCATGACCGGCGAGATCACGTTGCGTGGCGAGGTACTGCCGATCGGAGGTCTCAAGGAGAAGCTGCTGGCGGCGCACCGTGGCGGCATTACGAAGGTGCTGATACCGCAGGAAAACGAAAAGGACCTTGCGGAAATACCCAAGAACATCAAGGACAAGCTGACGATTGTTCCAGTGAAGTGGATCGACGAGGTTTTGCAGCAGGCACTGACCCATATGCCGGTTCCGGATACCGATTCCGAGGAGCCAAAAGCGGAGCCGAAAGCCGCCGCGAACGAGCAAAAATCGGAAGACGTCGTGCGCCCTCACTGATGTCCTGAAACCCGCGTGGTTAAAGGATATTTGACCCTCTAAAGGCCAGTTGGTATAAGCATCGCAGCCGCCGGTGGATGCACGGAGCCAGCGGCGGCGATTCAGCGGATTGCGAACTGTAATGGGGGCGCGCGCTGGATTGATCTTTTCACAATCAATCTGCAAGGGTGAAGCTATGAACAAGGGAGAACTGATTGAGGCGGTTGCCGGTAGTGCTGGGTTGTCCAGGGCAGACGCAACAAAAGCAGTCGATGCAGTGCTTGACAGCATAACGGGCACGTTGGCGGACGGAGGTTCGGTGTCGCTCGTAGGCTTCGGAACGTTCTCGGTGAAGGCTCGTGCCGCACGCGCCGGACGTAACCCGAGGACCGGCGAAACCATCCAGATTCCGGCCAGCAATGTACCCGGATTCAAGGCTGGCAAAGCCCTGAAGGCTGCTGTAAACTAGCGCGCCCTTCGGGGCCGGAGGCCCTTAGGAGCGCTTCTGTGGGAGCGCTGCTCGAAGCGCGAAGACCGTCGACCCGGTCGCGCGCCCAGGCGCGCTCCTACAGAAGCGCTCCTACTGTTTCTGGGGTGCTTAGCTCAGCTGGTAGAGCATCGCCCTTACAAGGCGAGGGTCGGCGGTTCGATCCCGTCAGCACCCACCAAGGTTCGGAGTGGTAGTTCAGTTGGTTAGAATACCGGCCTGTCACGCCGGGGGTCGCGGGTTCGAGTCCCGTCCACTCCGCCATCAATGAAAGGACTCCGGGGGCTGATGGCCCCCGGAGTTTTTTTGTGTCTTGCAGGAGCGCGCCCCGGCGCGCGATAGTCGCGGTTCGAGAACCGCTCCTACAGCAGGGGCGGGTCCGGGCCCGCGACCGATCCCGGTTCCAGAAGCGCCTCTACTAATATAGAATTCCCGCCCTTATCCCGGGCCCGAGTGCCCAAGCAAAAAGACTCCTCATGCTGCAAAAAATTCGCGAAAAGTTTACCGGCACCTTCGCCCTGGTAATCCTGGCCCTGATCGGCATTCCGTTCGTCTTCTTCGGGATCAATTACAACTTCATCGGCTCGAACTTCGCCGCCAAGGTGGATGGCGAGGAGATATCGGCTGCGTACTTCGAACAGCAATACCGTTCGGAGCTGGCGCAACGTCCCGAATTTGCCGACCTCAACGCGACGCAGCGGCAGCAGCTGCGACGCTCTTTGCTCGAACGCCTGATTCGCGATCAGCTGGTGCGTAACTACCTGGGCGAGCACGGCTACCGCATCGGCGACAATCAGCTCACCGATCTCATTCAGCAGGAACAGGAGTTCCAGGTCGATGGCAAGTTCGACCGGGAAACCTACGTGGACTACCTGGCGGTTCGCGGTCGCGAGCCGCGTGAGTTCGAGGAAGCGCAGCGCCAGTTCATGCGCGAATTCCAGCTGCGGTCGTCGATTATGGCGTCGGCGTTAGTAACGCCGTCCGAATATCGCCGCTTCCTGAACCTGGCCGCGGAGCAGCGCCTGGTGAGCCTGGCGCGGCTCGATGAGGGAGTCGTTGCCGACGAGATCGAGATTACCGACGAACAAATCCAGGCGTTCTACGACAGCAATCCGACGATGTTCCAGTTGCCCGAATCGGCTGACGTGCAGTACATACGGATCAGCCGCGGGGACGTCGCCGACAGCATCGAGATCAGCGAGGAGACGCTGGCACAGTATTACGAGGACGAGAAGTATCGTTACCTGCAGGACGAACAGCGCCAGGCACGGCACATTCTCATCCAGTTCGGCAACGACGAGGAGGCGGCACTCAAGCAGGCCGAGGACCTGCTGATGGGTATTCGCTCCGGCGATTCATTCGAGGCGCTTGCGAGCGAATTCTCGATGGACGGCGGCACGGCGTCGCAGGGCGGCAACCTCGGCGTGCTCACCGAGTCGCAGCTGCCGGAAGCGCTGGGCGCGGCTATTTTCGCGATGGAGGAGGGTGACCTCCAGGGGCCGGTACGCTCCGACTTCGGTTTTCACATCATCCGCCTCGACGACATCCTGGAGCGCGGCCCGCTGCCGCTGGACCAGGTGCGCGGCGAGTTGATTTCGGAACTCCAGGGCCGCGAGGCGGATGCTTTGTATCTCGATCTCGAACGCCGCCTGTCGGACGCGCTCTTCGATATGAGCGACATGCAGGCCATCGCGGATGCCGTCGGGGTCGACGTACAGACAATCGAGGGCTTCACGCGCGACGGCGCGGCGCCTTTCGGTGCCAACCAGGCGGCCATCGATGCGGTGTTCTCCGATGCCGTCCTGAACGGCGAACAGATTTCCGAGGTAATCGAACTCGATGCCGACAGTGCCGCGATATTCCGCGTGACCGAGTACAACGAGGCGACGCGACAGCCGCTTGCGGAGGTGCGTGACGAGATCGAGGCGCAGGTTCGCTCGCAGCAGGCCGACAGCCTGCTCGCTGACCGCGCGGAGCAGATTCTCGAGGCGGTCGACAGCGGCGAGGATTTCGGCGTGGCGGCCGAGGCGGTCGGCGCGTCGGTCAGCGAGCCCACGCTGCTAACGCGGCAGGATACGGAGACCGACCAGCTCGTGGTTTTCGAGGTATTCGCCGCACCGAAGCCGTCCGAGGATTCGCCGGTAACGGGGCGCGTACGCGGACTCGACGGCACCTACACGGTTTACAGCCTGGATGCCGTGCTGCCCGGCCGTCCGGAATCCATCCCGCTCGAGCAGCGCGACGCGGGTAAAGCACAGCTTGCGCAGGACTCGGGCGTGGGAGACTATCTCGCGTTCGTGCAGTCCCTGTATGACGAGGCCGAGGTCGTCATCAACCCGGACGCGCTGGAAGAACAGGAACTGTTACAGTAGCAGCCAGCCTGGTACGGGGGACGCATGTCCAAGCTCGAACTGCACTGGCAGATCCTGATCGCCATCATCCTCGCCGGGATCGTGGGCGGCATCGTCTTCAACAGTTTCGAAGCGACCGGCGTAGAGCCGACGCTGTTCGGCGTTCGCTATCTCGCGATCTTCGACTACATCGGCACCATCTTTCTCAATGCACTGAAGATGATCATCGTGCCGCTGATCACGTCGTCGATCATCGTCGGTGTGGCGGGCATCGGGTCGGGCGGCAACCTGGGCGCGCTGGGCGGCAAGACCCTGCTTTTCTATGCATCGACGACCCTGGCTGCAATCCTCGTCGGTCTCGTGCTGGTCAATGCGATCGGGCCCGGCTACGTCGATGGCAAGCCTGCCGGCGACCTGCTGGCGCTCGATGCGTCCACGGCCGAGTTCGAGGAGCGCGTTGCCGGCACGGGGCTGGGCGACGTGGCAAAGATATTCCAGCGCATGGTGCCGCCCAACATTTTCGCGGCCGCTGCCGAAGGACAGATGCTCGGAATCATCTTCTTTGCGATCCTGTTCGGCTACTTCATGACGCACCTGGAGGACGAATACGCGAGTCCCCTTTACCGCTTCTGGGATTCCGTGTTTCACGTCATGATGCGCATGACCGAGTGGATCATGAAGTTCGCGCCGATCGGGGTGTTCGGGCTGGTCGCGGCTGTTATCGCAAAAGCCGGGTATAAGGCGACCGGGCCACTGGCGACATTCGCGGTCGTCGTGCTGCTCGCGCTTGCCGTCCATGCGTTCGTGACCTTGCCGTTGCTGTTGCGCTTCGTCGGCCGCGCAAAGCCGTACGCAACCATCAAGGCCTGTGCGCAGCCGATGCTCACGGCATTCTCGACCGCGTCGTCGTCGGCGACGCTGCCGGTGACAATGGACGCCGTCGAGGAAAATGTCGGCGTGTCGAACAAGATATCGAGTTTCGTGCTGCCGCTCGGTGCCACGGTCAACATGAACGGTACCGCGCTGTACGAATGCGCTGCCGCTATTTTTATCGCGCAGGCCTATGGCTACGACCTGACGTTTGCCATGCAGTTCTCGATCGTTTCGATTGCATTGCTGACGTCCATTGGTGTCGCAGGCGTGCCGTCTGCGTCACTCGTTGCCATTGCGATCATACTGAGCGCCGTCGGCCTGCCGCTCGAGGCACTGGGCGTGCTTTTGGTGTTCGACCGTCTCCTCGATATGGCGCGGACCAGCGTCAACGTCTGGGGCGACTGCTCGTGTGCAACGATCGTCGCGCGGTTGTCCGGCGAGGAGACGAAAGTCGCACTGAATCCGGAGACGGAAGGTCGAGGCTAGTCCTCGTCGAACACCATACCCATGATGTTGGCGCCGGCGTCGACGAAGGTCGTCTCGCCGGTGATGCCGCTCGCGAGGTCCGAGCACAGGAATGCGGCGGTGTTGCCGATCTCCTCGATCGTTACCGTGCGCCGCAGTGGCGACGCCTTTTCCGCATAACCGAGCATCTTGCGGAAGCCGCCGATGCCGGCCGCTGCGAGCGTCTTCACGGCGCCGGCAGAAATCGCGTTGACGCGAATGCCTTTGGGACCGAGGTCGGCCGCGAGGAAGCGCATGCACGACTCCAGGCTTGCCTTGGCCAGTCCCATGACGTTGTAGTTCGGCACGACCTGTGTCGCGGCGTTGTACGTGAGCGTCAGGATGGCGCCGTCGCGTCCCTCCATCATGGGAAGCGCGCATTTCGCGAGTGCGGCAAGGCTGTAGGCCGAGATATCGTGCGAGATGGCAAAGCCCTCGCGGGTGATTGATTCCGTGAAGCCGCCCTCGAGCTGCTCGCGCGGCGCGAAGCCCACGGAGTGCACGAGGACGTCGAGCCCGTCCCAGGACTTGCCGAGGCCGGCGAACACCGCATCGATCTCCTCGTCCGAGGTAACGTCACAGGGGAACAACAGGTTCGTATCCTGGCCGAGCCGCTTCGCGAGCTTCTCGACACGGCTCTTGAGCTTGTCGTTCTGGTAGGTGAAGGCGAGTTCGGCGCCTTCACGCGCAAACGCCTCGGCGATTCCGGTTGCAATGGAACGATCGCTCGCGACACCGACGATGAGTGCCCGCTTGCCGGCCATGAATCCCATGTTGATTCCCCTGGATTGAATTGTTGTTTACGTATGGTACCCGTTGCGACGACATTGTAGGAGCGCGCCCCGGCGCGCGATCGCGGGCCGAGGCCCGCTCCTACCAATTCCGATCGCCGCACCCGTAGGAGCGCGCTCCGGCGCGCGATCGCGGGCTGAGGCCCGCTCCTACGGGCAGCGCTTCAGCTGGACTGCCGGGTGACGTCGACGTACATCGTCAGCTTCTGCCCGGGCCGCAGTATCTTGTTCTTGTCGATATTGTTCCAGCGCGCGATGTCGCCGATCGACACACGGAAGCGGTTGGCGATGAGGTACAGCGAGTCGCCGTTGCGCACCGTGTAGCGTAGCTTGCGCGTGGTGTTGCCGAGCGTCGTAGCGGGCGACACGTGCGGGGATGCCTCGCCCGCCTTCGTCCAGACCACCAGCTTGCGGCCGACCGGCAGCGGATCACCCGGCGCCATGCCGTTCCAGGCGGCCAGCTGGCGGTGCGTGACCTTGTAGTGGCGGCTTATCGTCCAGAAGCTCTCGCCCTTGCGCACGACGTGCTCCACCTTGCTGCCGGTGCGCTTGCGATTCTGGGTCTTGGCGAGCCGCGCATCGGCGCTCTGGCTGTAGGCGGACAGCGGCTTCGTCGCCACCGGGATCAGCAGGTAGTGACCGGCACGGATGGTGTTGCCGCGCAGGTTGTTGGCTTCGCGGATCTGCGCGACCGTCGTGTTGTACTTCTGTGCGATCTGCGAAATCGCTTCGCCGTTCTTCACCTTGTGGCGCTTCCAGCGCACGCGATCGTCTTCGGGGACGGCGGCGAGCGCGGCAGTAAAGGTATCGGCCGTGTCCACGGGCAGCACGAGCCGGTGTGGCCCGGCCGGGTCGGTGGACCAGCGATTGTAGCCGGGGTTATAGGCATAAACGGTATCCACATCGACACCGGCCAGTTCGGCCGCGAGCGCGAGATCGAGCTGCGAGCCGATGTCGGCGACGACGAACTGCGGTTCGTCGAGAACGGCCGGCAGTGCCAGGTTATAGACCTCCGGGTTCTCGACGATATCGACGAGCGCAAGCAGCTTCGGCACGTACATCTCCGTCTCGCGTGGCAGCCTGAGGTTCCAGAAGTCCCCGGGCTTGCCGGCCTTGCGATTGCGCTTCACCGAGCGGAGCACATTGCCTTCGCCGGAGTTGTACGAGGCGATCGCATTGAGCCAGTCGCCGTCGTTGAGCTCATAAAGGTATTCGAGATAGTCGAGGGCGGCGCGGGTCGAATCGACGACATCGCGGCGGCCGTCGTACCACCAGTTCTGCTTGATGCCGAACCGGCGCGCCGTGCCCGGGATCATTTGCCACAGGCCGGCGGCGCGGCCGTGCGAGTAGGCGAACGGGTCGTAGGCGCTCTCGACGATGGGCAGCAGCGCCAGCTCGAGCGGCAGGCCGCGGCGTTCGATCTCGGCCGCGATATAGGGCAAATAGCGCTGCGCGCGCGTGAAGACGCGCGCGAGGTAGTCCGGATGTCGCACAAACCAGTTGCGCTCGGCCGCGATGCGCTTGTTGTCCTCGTAATCGAGCGAAAATCCGAAGCGCAGTTTCGTCAGCAGGTCGTAAGGCTCGGCCGGGCCGTAGGTTTCGAGCGTCAGGCCCTCGAGCGGGGAAATCAGGGTCAGCGACGGCTCGTCCGACGCCATGCCGGGCGGCCGGCCGTCGTTTGCGAACGGCTCGGCGGCGGCGCTGCCGGCGGCGAACGCCAAAAGAGTGACGCCGATGGCGCCCATCGCCCTGATTCTTTGCAATAATTGCCGGAAACCGGCGTTATGTCGATTCAGCATCAGCGTATCCTACCGACGGAAGCCGGATCTGCAAGGTGCAGGGATCACAAACGGGAGTTTTGACGAGGGGCCGATGAACGATTCCGCGAACAAGCAGCCGCAGGATTTCGAGACACTGCAGAGCTGGCTTCAAACGCCGCTCGGCGAGTCGCTGCTGCAGCAGGAGGCGCGCGTCGTGGAGGAGGCTTTCGACGGCATCTTCGGCGAGCAGTGCCTCCAGCTCGGCCACTGGGGCGATCCCGGGGGCTTTGTGCGCCTGGCCCGCACCCAGCGGCGCGCACTGATCACCGAGTTTCCGCGCATCGACGGCGTGTCCGCGGTCGGCCAGCTGCACCGCCTGCCGGTGCAGAACGACTCGATCGACGTGGTCATCCTGCCGCACACGCTCGATTACAGCGACCGGCCGCACGGGATCCTGCGCGAGGTCCACCGCGTGCTGCGCTCGGACGGCCAGCTGATCGTGCTGGGGTTCCGGCCGGGCGGCCTGTGGGGCCTGAGGCGCCTCGTGCCGGGCGCGGGCCTGCCGCCGGGCGAGCTGCATCTGGTCTCCGAGCGGCGCCTCAGGGACTGGCTGAAGCTGCTGGACATGCGCATCCACGGCGTGACCGGGTACTTCTTCCGCTGGCCGCTGCCGGGGCTCAGGAGCAAGCCGTCGCCGCAGTGGGAGCGGCGCGGCCAGCGCTGGTGGCCCGAGCTCTCCGCGTGCTATATGCTCTCCGCGCAGAAACGCATCAGCACGCTGACGCCGGTACGCCCCCTGTGGCGCGCAAATCCGAAAGTCGTTGCCGGGCTGGCCGAACCGTCCGCACGAGTGTCGCGAATCCACTTTGACCCCAAGAATTCACTTTGACCCAGGCAGTTGAGATATACACCGACGGCGCCTGCAGGGGAAATCCCGGGCCCGGCGGCTGGGGTGCCTTGCTGATCGCGGGTCAGCATCGCAAGACCCTGCACGGCGGCGAGCCCGAGACCACCAACAACCGCATGGAGCTGACGGCCGCCATCGAAGCGCTGAATGCGCTCAAGGGCAGCTGCAAGGTCGTGCTGCACACGGACTCGAAGTACGTGATGCACGGCATTACCGAGTGGATGGCGAACTGGAAGCAGCGCGGCTGGAAGACGTCGGCAAAAAAGCCGGTCAAGAACCAGGACCTGTGGATCGCGCTTGACGAGGCCATCGCCCGCCACGACATCCAGTGGAAGTGGGTCAAAGGGCACGACGGCAACCCCGGCAACGAGGAAGCCGATGCGCTGGCGAACCGCGGTATCGACGAACTGTAGGAGCGGGTCTCGACCCGCGATCGCGCGCCAGGGCGCGCTCCTACAGGCGGGGTCGATCGAATTTGCAGGAGCGGGTCTCGACCCGCGACAACAGGAATTGATGGTGTAATAGATTCATGCGACAAATCATTCTCGACACCGAAACCACCGGTCTCTCGACCGCGCAGGGCCACCGCATTATCGAGATCGGCGCGATCGAGCTCGTCAACCGGCGCCTGACCGGCCGCGAGTTTCACCGCTTCCTGAATCCTGAGCGCGATATCGACGAGGGCGCGGAGCGCGTGCACGGCATCAGCCGCGCCGATCTGGAGACGGCGCCACGATTCCATGAGGTCGCCGAGGAGCTGCTCGACTTCATCAAGGACGCCGAGCTCGTGATTCACAATGCCGAGTTCGACGTTGGATTCCTCGAGTACGAACTCGGGCTGATGAAGCATCCGCGGCCGTCGATCACGGATCATGCGCTGGTGCTCGATACGCTGTCGCTGGCTCGCGAGCTGCATCCGGGACAGCGCAACAGCCTGGACGCGCTCTGCAAACGCTACGAGGTGGATGCGTCGGGCCGCGACCTGCACGGTGCGCTGATCGATGCGGACCTGCTGGCCCGCGTCTATCTCGCGATGACGGGCGGACAAACGGCGCTGTTTCTCGACGAGTCCGAGGCGAACGGCGACGAAAAAGAGGGGGGCATTGCGATCCGCGCCAGCCGGCCGGATCTCGATCTCGTGGTGGTGCGGGCCTCCGGGGCCGAGAATGCCGCTCACGAAGCGATGCTGGAGAAGCTGAGGGGAACGGGGGAGTGCGTCTGGGATCGCCTCGACGGGCCCCGTCGGGCTGCAAAATAAGGCCGGAAACGTCTAGAATCACCCGGCCACTACAACAGGAATAATTATGGCCCATTCGTTTGTGGATGCCCTCCGCGAGAACTTCCTCGGCAATTCGCCGAACTGGTACAAGCTCACGATCATCGGGTTCCTGGTCGTCAACCCGTTCATCGTGATGATCGACCCGTTCCTGGCCGGCTGGGTGCTGGTCATCCAGTTCATTTTCACGCTGGCGATGGCCCTGAAGTGCTACCCGCTGCAGCCGGGCGGACTGCTCGCGGTCGAAGCCATCATCCTCGGCCTTGCGACGCCCGAAATGGTGTTCCACGAGGCCGAGGTCAATTTCCCGGTCATCATGCTGCTGATGTTCATGGTGGCGGGCATCTACTTCCTGCGCGAATTCCTGCTGTTCACCTTCACCAAGATCCTGCTGGGCGTGAAGTCGAAGATACTCCTGTCGATGATGTTCTCCTTCACGGCGGCGTTCCTATCCGCGTTCCTCGACGCCCTGACGGTAACGGCGGTCATCATCACCGTGGCGGCCGGCTTTTACGGGGTGTATCACAAGGTCGCTTCGGGCAAGCGCCTCGACATGGACCATGATCCGACCACCGATGCCGAGGTCGTCGAGCTGCACCGCTCGGATCTCGAGCAGTTCCGGGCGTTCCTGCGCAGCCTGATGATGCACGGCGCCGTGGGCACGGCGCTCGGCGGCGTGACGACCCTCGTCGGGGAGCCGCAGAACCTCCTCATTGCGGAGGTGATGGACTGGGAGTTCGTCGAGTTCTTCATGAAAATGGCGCACATCTCGATGCCGGTACTGGTGGTCGGCCTGACCACCTGCGTGCTGCTCGAGAAATTCAAGCTCTTCGGCTACGGCACGGCGCTCGGTCCCAAGGTTCGCGAAGTGCTCGAGGAATACGACTACGAGATGTCGCAGAAGCGCACGCATGCGGAGAGCATGGCGATCGTCGTGCAGGCTGTCGTCGCCGTGGTGCTGGTTTTTGCCCTTGGCCTGCACCTCGCGGAGCCCGGTGTCGTCGGCTTGCTCGTGATCGTACTGGCGACAGCATTCAACGGCGTGACGGAAGAGCACCGCATTGGCCATGCCTTCGAGGAGGCGCTGCCGTTCACGGCGCTGCTGGTCGTGTTCTTCGCGATCGTGGCGGTCATCGACAACCAGGGCCTGTTCTCGCCGGTGATTCACTGGGTGATGGAGCACGACGGCAAGTCCCAGGCGGCGCTCTTTTATATCGCCAACGGCGTGCTGTCGATGATCAGCGACAACGTGTTCGTTGCTACGGTCTACATCACCGAGGTTGCCGAGATCTACAGAGCGGGCGACTTGACGCGCGAGCAGTTTGACGCGCTTGCAGTTGCGATTAACACGGGCACCAACATCCCGAGCGTCGCGACACCGAACGGCCAGGCGGCTTTCCTGTTCCTGCTGACCTCGGCGCTGGCGCCGCTCATCCGGCTGTCCTACGGGCGCATGGTGATCATGGCGGTGCCGTATACGATCACGATGAGCATTACCGGCCTCGCGGCGCTGTGGTACCTGGGGTAGTGACGGGAATCCGGTATTGCCTCACAGGCGTTACTGTGACTGAATTCGCGGCAGCAGCACTGCCCGCCCATTAAAGTACGGATCCTCATGAAATTTGACCCCAATGACATCTGCATCGGCATCGTCGGTCTCGGCTACGTCGGCCTGCCCCTCGCGGTCGAGTTCGGCCGGCGGATTCCGACCGTCGGCTTCGACATCAACCAGGACCGAATCGCGGAGCTGGAAGGCGGCACCGACTCGACGCTGGAAGTATCCCCGCAAGAACTCGCGGCGGCAGAGCAACTCAGCTACACGAGCGATGCTGCTTCCCTGGCCGACTGTAATTTCTACATCGTCACGGTGCCGACGCCGATCAGCCGCAGCAAGCGGCCGGATCTGACGCCGCTGCGCCTCGCAAGCGAGACCGTGAGCGGCGTGCTCAAAAAGGGCGACATCGTCGTCTACGAGTCCACCGTTTACCCGGGCGCCACGGAAGAGTACTGCGTGCCCTACCTCGAGCAGGGCTCCGGCCTGAAACTGAACGAGGATTTCTTCGTCGGTTACAGCCCGGAGCGCATCAACCCGGGCGACAAGGAGCATCGACTGACGACGATCCTGAAAGTGACGTCCGGCTCGACGCCCGAAGTCGCTGATTTCGTGGATTCCGTTTATAGCAACATCATCACCGCCGGTACGCACAAGGCGTCGAGCATCAAGGTGGCCGAGGCGGCCAAGGTCATCGAGAATACGCAGCGCGACGTTAACATCGCGCTGGTCAACGAGCTGGCGATGATCTTCGAGCGCATGGATATCGACACCGAAGAGGTGCTGATCGCTGCGGGCACCAAGTGGAACTTCCTGCCGTTCCGGCCCGGCCTCGTGGGCGGCCACTGCATCGGCATCGATCCGTATTACCTGACCTACAAGGCCGAGCAGCTCGGCTACCACCCGCACATGATCCTTGCGGGACGGCGCATCAACGACAACATGGGGCAGTACGTCGTATCGCAGGTCATCAAGCGGATGATCGCGGCCGACATCAGCCCGAAATCGGCGCGCGTGCTGGTGCTCGGTCTCACGTTCAAGGAAAACTGCCCGGACCTCAGGAACACGCGGGTCGTGGATATCGTCTCGGAGCTCGCGAGCTACGGATCGACGGTGGACGTGCACGATCCATGGGTGAATCCGGAGGAGGCCAGAGCCGAGTATGGCATCGACCTGGTCGCCGAACCCGAAGCGGGCGCGTACGACACCATTCTCATCGCCGTGGGCCATCGGCAATTCGTGGCGCTGGGCGCGGACGGGATCCGCCGCTTTGGCAAGCCGACATCGCTCGTTTACGATATCAAGTATGTGCTGCCGCGTGGCGCGGCGGACGATCGCCTGTAACGGCTTCGGAGAAGCATCATGAAGGTCCTGGTGACCGGGGCAGCCGGTTTCATCGGCTCCCACACCGCGAAACAGCTGCTCGATCGCGGCGAGACGGTGATCGGCCTCGATAATTTCAACGATTACTATGACGTCTCGCTAAAAGAGGCGAGGGCCGCGCGGCTGGACGCTTACGAGAAATTCCGCATGGTGCGGATCAGCCTCGAGGACCGGCCGGCCATGGAGGCCCTGTTCGCACAGGAGCAGTTCGACAAGGTCGTCCATCTCGCGGCGCAGGCCGGCGTGCGTTACTCGATCGAGAACCCGCATTCCTATATCGACAGCAATATCGTCGGTACGCTGCACATACTCGAGGGTTGCCGCCACCACGGGGTCGAGCACCTCGTCTACGCGTCGTCGAGCTCGGTTTACGGTGCCAACACGTCGATGCCGTTCTCGATCCACCAGAACGTGGACCATCCGCTGGCGCTTTACGGCGCGACCAAGAAAGCCAACGAGCTCATGGCGCACACGTACTCGAACCTGTACGGGCTGCCGACGACGGGGCTGCGGTTCTTCACGGTCTACGGGCCCTGGGGCCGGCCGGACATGGCGCTGTTCCTGTTCACGAAAAACATCATCGCCGGGAAACCCATCGACGTTTTCAACTACGGCAACCACCGCCGCGACTTCACCTACGTCGACGACATCGTCGAGGGCGTGATCCGCACCATGGACCACACGGCGGAACCCAATCCGGACTGGGACCCGGCACACCCCGACCCCGGCACGAGCCGCGCGCCGTACCGCCTCTACAACATCGGCAACCAGCAACCCGTGGAGCTCATGCGCTACATCGAAGTGCTGGAGGAGTGTCTCGGCAGGAAGGCGGAGAAGAACCTGCTGCCCTTGCAGGACGGCGATGTGCCGGACACCTGGGCCGATACCGAGGCACTGGCGGCCGACGTCGGCTACCAGCCGTCGACACCCGTTGAGGTGGGCGTGAAGAACTTCGTCGACTGGTATCTCGAGTTCCACAAGGACGACGCCGAGGTCAGCGCCTGACCGTGGATTACCCGCATCGCAAGCTTTCCGCCCGCTATCCGACCGATCTCGCGGCATGGAAAGTGCTGAAGCAGCACCACCGGGACTCGATGCGCGAGAAGACACTCAGGTCGCTGTTTTCACGCGACAGGGAGCGGGCCCGGAAATTCACACTGACGGCCGGCGACCTGACGCTCGACTACTCGAAGAACCACGTCAACGCGACGACGCGGAAACTGCTCGTGAGGCTGGCGAAAGAGGCGCAGGTGCCCGCGGCGATCGAGGCCATGTTCGCGGGCGAGAAGATCAACGTCACCGAGAACCGCGCCGTCCTGCACGCGGCATTGCGCGCCAAGATGTCGGACAGGGTGGCGCTCGACGTGGGCGGTGTGCTCGAAGTCTGGGAAACGCTCAATAGCATCGAAGACTTCGTCGAGCGCGTACAGGCGAAGAAGATCCGGGGGCATACCGGCAAGCGCTTCACCGACGTGGTCAATATCGGTATCGGCGGCTCGGACCTGGGGCCGGTCATGGCGGCACGGGCGCTTAAGTCCTACTGGCACGAGAAAATGCGCTTTCACAGCGTGTCCAACATCGACGGTACGCAGCTCGCGGACCTGACGCAGGAACTTAACGCCGAGTCGACGCTGTTCGTCGTCTGTTCGAAGACCTTCACGACCATCGAGACGATGACCAACGCGAACGCGGCGCGGGCCTGGGTCGCCGATCATCTCGGGCATGCGGCGGTAGGGGACCACTTCGTCGCGGCCTCGACGAACCACGAGGCGATGGACGCATTCGGCATCCGACCGGAGTTCCGTTTCGGTTTCTGGGACTGGGTGGGCGGCCGCTACTCGCTGTGGTCGGCAGTGGGGTTGTCGCTCGCGCTGGTCGTCGGCATGGACACGTTCCGGCGGCTCCTGAACGGCGGCCGGGTCATGGACCTGCACTTCCGCAATTCGCCGCTCGACGAGAACCTGCCGGTGCTGCTGGCGCTGATCGCCACCTGGTACAACAACTTCTTCGGTGCGCAGAGCCACGCGATACTGCCGTACGACAATCGCCTCGATCGTTTCCCGGCCTACCTGCAGCAGCTGCAGATGGAGTCGAACGGCAAGGGCGTGCGCACGGACGGCAAGCCCGTCCGGTGCGACACGGGCATGGTCATCTGGGGCGAGGCGGGCAACAACGCGCAGCATTCGTTCTACCAGCTGCTGCACCAGGGCACCCGCCTGATCCCGATCGATTTCATCGCGCCGGTGCGCTCCTCGGGCGCAAGCCAGGAGCAACAGGACCTTGCGCTGGCGCAATGCCTGGCGCAGTCGGAAGCGCTCATGGACGGTTTCGACGCGGAGGGGCTCGAGCCCTACCGCGTGCACGAGGGCAACAACCCGTCGAGCACGATCCTGTTTCCCGAACTGACGCCCGAGGCGCTCGGGCAGCTGATCGCGCTCTACGAGCACAAGGTGTTCGTCGAGGGCGTGATCTGGGGTATCGACTCCTTCGACCAGTGGGGCGTGGAGCTCGGCAAGAAGCTGGCGACGAAGCTTATTGGCCCCGTCGAGAAGGGGACGGGCTACACGGGCACGAATCCGTCGACGGCCGGCCTGGTTGCAAAGATCGGCGAGCTGCGCTGATTCGGGATGGCGATGCGACTGCAGGTCATCCGGCTTACGCTGCTGTTGCTGACGTGCGTCGCGCTGTCGGCCCATGCCGAGCCGCTCGCGCGGCCGGGCGACATGCTGCTGCGCCACGATATCCGCTTGCTCGTGGACGAAGGCGTGATCAATCTGCCGATGAATACCTGGCCGATCCCGTGGGCGGATGTGTTCGATCAGCTGAACCGGGCGGCGATCGCAGAACTGTCGCCGGAGTTGGTGGGCGCGATGGCGCGCCTGCGCGAGCGTGCCCGCTGGGAACTCGATACCGGCGAATGGTACCTGACGGGCTGGGCCAGCGTGGCGGCGGAACCGCGCGTCATCCGCACCTTCGAGGATACGCCGCGAGAGGAGGCCGAAGCGGGCCTCGCGTTTTCATGGACCGGTAACCGCTTCACGCTGAACCTGTCCGCGGCGTACGCGAACGACCCCGTCGATGGCGAGGAATTCCGCCCGGACGATACCTACGTCGGCATGGTGCTCGGCAACTGGATGATGACGGCCGGCTGGCAGCAGCGCTGGTGGGGGCCGGGTAATGACGCCAGCTCGATCCTGTCGAGCAACGCGCGCCCGCGTCCGGGTGTGACATTGCAGCGCAATCTCAGCACGCCGTTCGAGACGAAGTGGCTGAGCTGGCTCGGCCCGTGGAACCTGACGACGTTCATGGAATGGCTCGACGACGAGCGGCAGACGGAGGATCCGTTGCTGTGGGGATTTCGCTTCGGGTTCCGGCCGTTGCCGGGGCTGGAGATCAATGTCACACGCACCGCGATGTGGTGTGGTGAAGGCCGGCCCTGTGATTTCAGCACGTTTCTCGATGTGTTGAAGGGCAACGACAACCAGGGGGAGAATACGACGCCGGAAGATGAGCCCGGCAACCAGATGGCAGGTTATGACATCCGCTGGTCTCTGCCGAAAAACATCCCGGTTGCGCTTTACATGCAATGGACGGCCGAAGACGGCCGGCCGCAGGGCGTTCCGCTGGGCTCGTTCCTGCGCATGGTGGGAGCCGAATTCTGGGGGACGATCGGCGGTGTGTCGCATCGCACTCACCTGGAAGTTGCAGACACGACAGCCAGGGAGGGCGGTTTCGGCTTCAGCGACAAGAAACCGCTTACCGCCTATAACCATCCGCTCTATCCAACCGGCTACCGCTACAATAAGCGAGTAATGGGCCATTCGATTGATGGCGACGGCCAGTCCTACTCTTTGGGCTCAACATTGGTACAATCCGCCGGTCATACGTGGGGCATCAGTCTGCGCTATATGAATATCAAACGTGATGGGAGTTTCGATCCGCGGCACTCGCTTTCGGCCACGCCGCAGGACCGTATCGACCTTCAGATTACCCACGCGCGGAGGACAGGAATCGGGCGCTTTTATGTTGGCGTAGGTTACCGTTACATCGACGACATCGCGTTTGCAGTCGACTCCTCCGAATTCACGGGTTTCCTGCAGTGGAGTACACGTTGACTCGCGTAACTGCGACATGCGTGATTGCCGGGTGTATTTTGCTCCTCACAGCGAGCATGCCATTCGCGCAGACGATCAGGCTGACCCCGCAGCAGGAGGCTATGCTCAACCAGCTGCCCCCCAGTCAGAGGCGGCAGGCGCTCGACGCGCTCGAGCAGCTTAATCGACAGAATGCGGCAAGGAGCGATGGGCAGGGCCTCTCCGAGGAAACCTCACAGGCGCCGGCTGAAGACAGCGACCGATCGTTGAGCGACCTGTTTCCCGAGGAAGAGGAAGAGAAAGAGCCACGAGCCGCGGAGGGCAGCCGCCTCGTCATCGGCCTGACACCTCGCGACGATCTCTCGCCACAGGAACTGGCCGAACTCGAAGCGGACCCGGCGCTGATGCTGGTTACGGGCAGCAATTTCTATGAGCTCGATAATTCGGGCGTGCTTGCGCTTCCGGGACTTCCTTCGATTCCGCTGCTCGGGTTGAACGAGGCGTCGATCGAGGAGCGGCTATCTGCCGAGCCGGCGCTGAAGGTATTCGATGTTGCCGTATCGATCCTGGATGTGCGCGCCGGGGCCTCCGAGGCGCTAGAGCCGTTTGGGTACGACTTCTTTAACAAATCCGCAGAAGGCGGTTTCGAGCCTGTAAAGACCGGGCCGGTGCCCCCCGACTATGTCCTTGGACCGGGGGACAGCGTTCGCGTGCAATTGTTTGGCAACGTGAATGACGTCTACGAGGTCGAGGTGTCAAGGGACGGCGTCCTGAACCTGCCGGAGCTCGGTCCGATGACCGTCGCCGGGTTGCGGTTCTCCGAGTTTCGCGCGGACCTCGACCGGCGCGTCGGGCAGATGCTGATAGGCACCCAGGTGAGCGTGTCCATGGGTCAGTTGCGAACGATCCGGGTATTTATCCTCGGCGACGCGAATCGACCCGGCTCCTACGTTGTCAACAGTTTGTCGACGATAAGCAGCGCTCTTTATTACAGCGGTGGAATAAGCACCATCGGCTCGTTGCGGAATATTCAACTCAAGCGAAACGGCCAGCTCGTGTCGCGGCTGGATCTCTACGATCTGTTGTTGCGAGGTGATACATCGGCAGATGCGAGGATTCAGCCCGGCGACGTGATCTTTGTCCCGCCGATCGGGGCAACGGTCGGTGTCGGCGGCGCGGTCCGACGGCCGGCCGTGTATGAATTGAACAAGGAATCGAGTGTGAAGGCGGTGCTCGCGCTTGCCGGCGGACTCAAGCCTGTCGCGTTTCCCGCGGCATCGAGAATCGAACGCATCGACAGCGAAGACCGCAGGATCGTCGTATCCCTGGACGTCGCGAGTGCTGAAGGCGCTGCGACGCGCGTCATGGATGGCGATACCGTTTTCGTACCCGAGGTCCTGGCCAGGCTCGAGAGTTCGATCGAGCTTGCAGGGCACGTACACCGCCCGGGCGCATACCAGCTCCGACCCGGAATGCGACTGACGGACCTGCTGCCCTCCGCAAATTACCTGATGCCCGGAGCCGATACCGGCTACGTGCTGATACGTCGCCAAACGCAGGACAATCGGACCAGCGTCGTTTCGGCAAATCTTGCGGCCGCCTGGTCGCAGCCGGGTTCGGCCGAGAACCTGAGACTCGAGGCACGGGATACCGTGCATGTCTTCAGTCTCGCCTTCAGTCGCCAACGGGTGATCCAGCCGATATTGGAAGAGCTGAAACTCCAGTCCCGCGTGGGCATACCGTACCGAGAGGTTAGTGTGTCCGGCAGTGTCAAGGCGCCCGGCGTCTATCCGCTCGAGTCCGACATGCGCATCAGTGACCTGCTGCGTGCCGGCGGAAATCTGTCGGAAGAGGCATACACCCTGCGTGCCGAGCTGGCGCGCTACCAGGTTGTCGACGGCGAGTACCGGATCGGTGAGGTCATCGATGTTGACCTCGGAGCGATACTTCGCGGCGACTCGTCTGCCGACCTTGTGCTGTCGGAGCACGACAATCTCCGCGTGAGCGAGATCCCGCAATGGGACGCGCTGTGGAGTGTTCGTCTCGAAGGAGAAGTACGATTCCCGGGTGTGTACAGGGTCCGCCAGGGAGAATCGCTCCGCGAAGTATTGCAGCGGGCCGGAGGTCTTACCGACGCGGCATTCCCGGAGGGCGCAATTTTCCTGCGCGAGTCCCTGCGCAAGCGCGAACAGGAGCAGATCGACGCGCTTGCGCGGCGTATCGAGGCCGACCTGACGCAACTGTCTCTCGAAACGCTGGAAACGACGGGTGCGCAGGCGCTGGAGACCGGGCAATCCCTCCTGCAGCAATTGCGCGAGATGGAAGCTGTGGGCCGGCTGGTTATCGACCTCGAGCAACTTGCGGCCCGGGCGTCGGGCACGGACCTGGTCAACGACGTCGAGCTGCGCGATGGTGACCGGCTCCTCGTGCCGAAACAGGCACAGGAAGTGACGGTGATCGGTGAGACGCAGCAAAACACCTCGCACCTGTTCCAGCCCGGGATATCGCGCGATGATTACATCGAGATGAGCGGCGGATTGACGCGCCGGGCCGACAAGAAACTCATCTATGTCGTACGGGCAAGTGGTGCGGTCGTTGCGGGCAATCGGTCGCGGTGGTTCGGCAGGGGCGGAGGCACCGAGATCCGCCCGGGCGATACGATCGTCGTACCCCTGGAGACCGATCGCATTCGGCCCCTGACGTTCTGGACGAACGTGACGCAGATTCTCTACCAGGGTGCGATCGCGGTCGCGGCTATTCAGTCGTTCAATAACTAGTGCGATCTTCGCTGCGCATCCCTCAGGACCATAGCCTTGACTACTGACGATCGTGCCTCATCCCCGCAGCCGACTTCTACCGGTCAATTGATCGATCTGCGAGAATTCCTGCGGATACTGGGCGCGCACAGGTGGCTGATTGCCGGGATCGTCATCGCGGGCACGGTGCTGGCGGTGGTCATCGCCCTGCTGTTGCCCAACATCTATCGCGCCGACACGCTGCTCGCGCCGAATGAAGAGCAGACCGGCGGAGGACTGTCCGCGCTGGCTGAACAATACGGTGGCCTGGCCGCGCTGGCCGGTGTCGACCTGATGGATGGTGCGGACGAGAAGACGACACTGGGACTGGCAGTCCTGAGGTCGCGCAAGTTCATTTCAGACTTCGTGGAACGACACGATATCCTGGTTCCATTGATTGCGGCCAGGGGCTGGGATCGCGAATCGGGCGAGCTGATCATCGATCCTGACGAGTATGATGAGGCGGCCGAAAAGTGGGTTAGAAAGGTCAGGTTCCCGAAGAAAGTCGTCCCGTCCATGCAGGAAGCATATGAGAAGTTCACCGAGGACATGCTGACCATCGGTGAGAACAGCAGGACCGGCTACGTGACGATCACGGTGGAGCACTATTCGCCCTATGTCGCGCAGCAATGGATAGAGTGGCTCGTCGAGGATCTCAATGAGACCATCATGAAAAAAGACGTGCGCGAAGCCAGACAGGCGATCGAGTACCTCAACGAGCAGATCAAGGCCACCTCACTGGCGGAACTGAGGAGCGTATTTTCTAGACTGATCGAAGAGCAGACGAAGACCATCATGTTGGCGGCCGTGACGGACGAGTACCTGTTCAAGACCGTCGATCCTCCTGTTGCCCCGGAGGAGAAGACACGCCCGAAGCGCGCGCTGATCGTTCTGCTCGGCGCATTTCTGTCCGGCGTGCTCGCGGTCCTGGTGGTCGTCACGCTGCACAGCCGGCGCAGGGTGTGAAGCAGCCCCTGTCCTGAGCCGGACTGGTCGGTAGCGATGTCTGATCAGCACGAACAGCTGGCCAGCAACCGGCGCCTCACGCTCAATGTGTTCTGGAATTTCCTGGGAACGGGAGCGCCGCTACTCGTAGGCATCCTGGCAATCCCGGTTCTCATCGATGCGCTGGGAACGGAGCGGTTTGGGGTCCTGGCACTGGCGTGGATGATCGTGGGTTATTTCAGCCTGTTCGATCTGGGACTCGGGCGAGCGCTGACCCAGATCCTGGCGAGGATGCTCGGTCAGCAGGACCATGATGCCGTTCCTGCGCTGGTCTGGACAGCCATGCTCCTGATGACACTCCTGGGCGTCCTTGGCGCCGTTGTCGCGGCAAGCCTGTCGGGCTGGCTGGTCCGCGATGTTCTGAATGTGCCGGCCGACCTCGAGCGGGAGACCCTGACGTCGTTCTATATTCTTGCGGCATCGATCCCGGTGGTCATCGGCACGACCGGGCTCAGGGGTGTGCTCGAGGCATACCAGCGATTCGACCTCGTGAACGCCGTTCGCATTCCCCTCGGTATACTGACTTTCCTCGGCCCCGTGGCGGTCCTGCCATTTTCAAAGACGTTGCCGGCCGTGATCGGCGTGCTCGCCTGCGCCAGGCTGTTGTCCTGGGTCGCGTACGCGCTGCTCTGCTTCCGCGTTGAACCGGCAATCCGGGCGTCAGCCAGGTTCGAGGCGAGTTTCTTCAGGCCACTGTTGACTTTCGGCGGCTGGATGACCGTCACCAACATTGTCGGGCCGTTGATGGTTTACATGGATCGATTCCTGATAGGCGCGGTACTGTCTCTGTCGGCGGTCGCGTATTACGCCACACCCTTCGAGGTGGTGAGCAAGCTGCTGGTTGTGCCGGCAGCCATCATGGGCGTTATGTTTCCCGCATTTTCCTCGACATTGACGGTCAATCGAGACCGCGCCGCGCGGTTATTCGGACGTGTTGTCGAGTACGTCTTTCTGTCGCTGTTCCCGATTACATTGCTCGTCGTGATATTTGCACACGAAGGATTGACGATCTGGCTGGATAGCGAATTCGCGGCAAACAGTACCCGCGTGCTGCAGTTGCTGATGATCGGGGTCTTCGTCAACAGCCATGCCCAGGTGCCCTTCGGATTGATCCAGGGAGCCGGGCGTCCGGACCTGACCGCCAAACTGCACCTGGTCGAGTTACCGGTCTTCATCATGCTGCTGTGGTGGTTGCTCAATGACTTCGGCATTGTCGGGGCCGCCATTGCGTGGGTTATACGAATCATCATTGATACGGTCCTGCTGTTTGTTCTTGCCGAGAAGAAAGTACTGAACGACTATTCATTCAATTTTCGCTGGCTGCTAATGATGCTTGCGGCGCTGGCCGTGATCGCCGCAGGGGGAATGATCTTCGCGACAACCATGAAACTCCTTTACGCCGGCGTTGTCCTGGCCGTGTTCCTCTGGATCGGGTGGTCGGCGATACTGACCGCCGGGGAGCGAGGAATGCTGAGGAAATACCTTGTCTAGCTGGCCGTCTGGCGGCCTGGAGACCGTCGCGAACTGCCCGGTCTGCGGCGCCGGTCGGAGGCGCGTGCTGCACGACAGATTGACGGATGCGGTGTTCGATTGCGCGCCCGGCGAGTGGACATTACACGGTTGCGAGGCCTGCGCCGCCGCGTACCTGGATCCGCGACCGACTCCGCAATCGATCGGGCTCGCTTACCAGACCTACTTCACGCACAGTGATGCGCCGGGCTATGAGTCACTCGGGGCATTCTCGAAAATCAGGCGTCGCCTGGCAAACGGCTATCGAAACCGCAGGTATGGCACCCGGGACTATCCGGCAAGTTCCCTGGGTGTCGCGCTGATTCCCCTGTTACCGCGCATGAAAGCCATCGTTGATGCCGGGATGCGGCACTTGCCGCCCAGGCCCGAAGGCGGCCGCCTGCTCGACCTTGGATGTGGCAACGGGGCCTTCCTGCTGCGCGCGCGCAGCGCCGGCTGGCAGACGCTCGGCGTGGACTTCGATGCCCAGGCGATCAAGGCGGCGGAGAAACTCGGTCTGGACGTGCGGTTGGGCGGTGTGGAAGCCCTGGACCCGGCCGTGGAACAGTTTGACGTGATCACGATGTCACACGTCATCGAACACGTTCATGACCCGGTCGGCGTATTGACGACCTGCGCCAGTTTGCTGAGGCCGGGCGGCGTACTCTGGCTGGACACGCCCAATATCTGCTCTGTCGGGCACGAGGAATTCGGTCGCCACTGGCGCGGGCTCGAGCCCCCCCGCCATCTCGTGATCTTCAGTCCGGCGGCGATGAGGAAAGCACTGGCAGATGCCGGGTTCTCGACGGTCCGCCTGCAACCTTACCGGCGTCTGTGTCGTGAAACCTTCCGTGCAAGCGCAGCCATTGCGGAGGGGGTCGATCCTTACTCCGGCGCCGGGCCCGCTGTTCCGCCCGGGCAGGTAGCAAAAGCGGAAAGACTGGCCAGGAAAGACCCGGAGCGCCGCGAATTCATTACCGCAAAGGCGTGGAAATAACTTACCCTGATTTCCCATGAACGTTGCGTCCGCGCTCGCCACCCCAGCCAGCCGTCACGTCGTTGCCATCACGGGCGGGCGACTCGTGCCCAGTCGACGCTTTCGAATAAAGGCGATCGTTCCGCATGTCCGTGAACTCGGTATTCAGCTGGATGAACTGTGTCCCCGGGTATCCAGTTATCCGCCGAAGCAAAGCGCCTACAGGCCGGCATGGTTCGCTGCGGCGTTGGCTGAACGGTTAACGTATGTCCGGAAGACCCGGAATTACGATGCCGTCATTCTCCAGCGCGAGCTGATCTCGACGCTGGCAACCGTGGAGAGCCGTCTGAGTCAACCGCGCATTTTCGACGTCGATGACGCCATATTTCTCTACCGCAACGGCAAGGCGGCCAGGCGAATCGCGGCGGGCTGTGCATTGGTGGTATGCGGCAATGCTTACCTCGCAGACAACTTCTCGCGCTGGAATGACACTGTCGCGGTCATTCCAACCGGCGTGGACACGGACCGTTTGCGGCCGCGCGTTCGTCGCGACGGCGACGGCGACGGCGATGGCGGGCTGACGATCGGCTGGATCGGCACGGCGGGCAACTTCAAATATCTCGAGCAAATAAAACCTGCACTCGCACGGGTCCTGGAGACACACGATGCGGTGAAATTCCGGCTGGTTTCCAGCGAGCGGCCCGCTTTCCTGCGGGACCTCGGAGGCCAGTTCGAGTTTGTCCGCTGGCGGCCGGGTATCGAAGAGAGCGAGATCCCTGCATTTTCGGTCGGGATAATGCCGCTGGAGGAAGACGAATGGACCCGCGGCAAGTGTGCGTTCAAAATGCTCCAGTACATGGCCGCCGGGGTTCCGGTTGTCGCGTCCGACGTCGGGATGAATGCCGAGCTCTTGCGGCAGGCCGATATCGGCATCGGGGTCCATTCGACTGACGACTGGGCTGACGCCCTCGATTTTCTGTTGTCCGATGCCGGATCGCGGCGGCGCCTGGGCGAAAATGGCAGGACACTGGCAGTATCCGGGTACAGCCTGACGCGTATTGCCGCGATGTGGAAACAGCAACTGGATCGGATCCTCTGACATGCCTTTCGAGCACTATGTCAGCAGGTCCGCGCAAGCCAGCTTTCTGCTGCTGGCTGTTCTTGCACTCGTGTTTCCCGTCATCGGAGGGTCCGTCAAAGCGGCGCTGCTCGTTTACTGCATCGTTGCCGTACTGCTGCTGGAGGCATTAGGTCAGCGCTCTCACGTCTGCCTGCATCGAAGGACGTTCGTCTTCTTCGGGTCCCTGCTGTGCCTGAACGGATTCTTCGTAATCTGGGGGATGTGGAATGGCGCGCCGATCGAAGGGTCTCGGGAAGCTGTCAACGTCTACCTGTTCTTTCCGGTCGTTTACCTTTTCCTCGCGTCCGTGACACCCTCGATCATCAGCCCGAAGGCGTTGGTCAAGGTGTTATTGCTCGTATCGTTCCTGGTCGCGTTCCTGACGATAGCCCAGTCCGCGCGCGTATTCAGTCTCGGCATTCTTCCCGGTTATTCATTGCTTTATTACATTTATCCGGGCCTTGACCAGGACTACATGAACATCGGGTTCACCGGCGTGGATGGTTACCTGCCGCGGGCCACGGAGCGACTCGCGTTTCTCGGGCCGTTTGCCGTTGCATTGCTTGCAGCAGGCAGGAAACTCGAGCTGTCCAACAAGCTGGTCTGGATGAATTTCCTGCTGGTATTGCTGGCCGTGATCCTCACTGGGCGCCGTGTGTTCCTGCTGATTTTTGTCCTGTCCATCCTCGTCCTCCTGGTGAGCCGCGCCATGGCAGCGCGACGCCAGGTCGTCCAGGCCTTTGTCGCCGTCGGCGTTATCGGCTTGCTCGCGCTCGGTATTCACCAGCTCATCGGAGACGGCTCGTCGGACACCGCCTCCCGTGTCGATGCCATCTCGTCTAATGTTGCGAATGACCTCGGCAATCTCTCATTCAGTGTCAGGCAGGATCAGGTCAGGCATGTGCTCGCGGAGGCGGACAGGAACCCGATCCTGGGCGTTGGTTTCGGCAACAAGCTGCCGGGCCACGTGCGGGATCCAGAGCATCCCTGGCGATTCGAGCTGACCTATGTTGCCCTGCTTTTCCAGGCGGGCGCGCTCGGCCTGTGCCTGTACGCTGCCGTAGCACTGCAGTTGCTCTTGCTGGCGCGTGAAGCATTGAGCGTGGATCGCAATGCAATCCTGCCGTTTGTCGTGGGTATGGCGGGAGGGCTCATGGCGGCAGCGACCAATCCCTACCTGAATTACGGTTCCGGCCAGTGGATCCTGTTCCTGCCCGTGATTTTGTTCAACGCGGTCCTCGTCCGATCGAGGCTGCGGCAGTCAGCGCCCGTCCCTGAGAGCCGCGCGGGTGCGGCATATGGCGGCGAAGGCGCCCGTTGAGTACAATCCACCGCTTTGCCCGGCTGCGCTTCCCGGCCGGATAACGTGATCCCCGGGAACAAGAGAAACCCACCCTCGATGTCCCAAGCTACCAGAAAAGGAATCGTACTCGCGGGCGGCAGCGGTACGCGCCTTTATCCTCTGACGGTGTCTGTCAGCAAACAGCTGATGCCCGTCTACGACAAGCCCATGATCTACTACCCGCTGTCCGTGCTGATGATGGCGGGAATTCGCGATATTCTCGTCATAACGACGCCCGAGCAGCTCGGTCTGTTCGAGAACCTGCTTGGCGACGGGGCGCAATGGGGGATTCGCATTACGTATGCGCCCCAGCCGCAGCCCGGCGGTTTGGCGCAGGCATTCCTCATCGGCGAGCACTTCGTTGCGGGCGACTCCGTCGCACTCATACTGGGCGACAACATCTATTACGGGCATGGCCTCGTAGACCACTTAAAAAGTGCGGCAGACCGTACGCAGGGCGCCACGGTCTTCGCGTACCACGTGGTGGAACCGGAACGCTACGGTGTGGTGGAGTTCGACAGTGCCGGGAAGGCCATAAGTATTGTCGAGAAGCCAGCGAAACCCAAGTCGAATTATGCGGTTACCGGCCTTTATTTTTACGACCAGGACGTTACGGAACTCGCCCGCTCACTCAGGCCTTCCGCGCGCGGCGAACTCGAGATTACCGACCTGAACAGGCTGTATCTCGAGAAGGACAGGCTCAACGTGGAAGTCATGGGCCGGGGCTATGCCTGGCTGGATACCGGGACGCACCATTCACTCCTGGAAGCCGCGAATTTCATCGAGATCATCGAGAGACGCCAGGGTCTCAAAGTCTGTTGCCCAGAGGAGATCGCCTACAAACAGGGCTATATCGATGCCGACCAGTTGCGAGCGCTTGCAGCGCCGCTCGAAAAGACCGAATACGGGCCATACCTGCTGCGCATGCTGGATCAGCTGCCGCAATGATAGCGGTCGAGGAAACGAGCCTCCCCGGGGTCGTCATGATAGCGCCGGTTGTCCACGCGGACGCCAGGGGGTTCTTCATGGAGACCTGGCACGCTCGCCGATTCGCGGACAAAGGTGTCGACGCCGAATTCGTCCAGGACAATTTCAGTTCATCGTCCCGGCTTACGCTGCGTGGGCTGCACTACCAGATCCGGCAGCCGCAGGGAAAGCTCATCCGCGTCGTTCATGGCGAGATCTACGATGTCGCCGTCGACCTGCGCCGCTCCTCGCCGCACTTCGGGAAATGGACGGGCGTGTATTTGTCGGCCGAGGATCATAAGCAGCTGTGGGTGCCGCCGGGCTTCGGTCACGGCTTCCTGGTCACGAGCGAGAGAGCCGACGTGGAATACAAATGCACGGATTACTATGCGCCGGAGCATGAGCGAGCCGTTCGATGGGACGATCCGGACATCGGAATCGAGTGGCCGATCGACGCCGGCGAGGCGCCGCTATTGTCGGACAAGGACGCGAGCGCATCACTTCTGAAAGACGCCGACAGCTATCGATGAACGTCCTGGTTCTCGGTGCCAGGGGACAGCTCGGACGTGCGCTCGAAGATGCCTGTCCGGGCGACGTAGAGATGACCGGATTCGGCCATGCGGACCTGGACATTACCGACGCCGGGTCCCTGGAGCGCGCCGTTCGCCGGCATCGCCCGGCTGTCATCGTGAATGCTGCGGCGTTTACCGCCGTGGATGCGGCGGAGTCGAACGTGGATGCGGCTGCGGCGGTCAATACGCACGGTGCCGAAAATATTGCGAAGACGGCAGCGGCATACGGTTCGCGGGTTATTCACATCTCGACCGACTTCGTTTTCGACGGCGCCGCGGAGGCGCCGTATCGCCCTGTTTCGCCGACCCATCCGATCAGTGCCTACGGGCGGACGAAACGCGACGGAGAGCGCGCCGTTCTGGAGACCATGCCGACGGGCGCCGTCATTCTTCGCACCGCGTGGCTTTACGGTGAGTTTGGCAGCAATTTCGTCACGACCATGCTCTCGCTCATGTCGCGGCGGAGTGAAATATCCGTGGTCACCGACCAGACGGGTTCGCCGACATGGACCGGGTCGCTTGCCGACATCGTCTGGCGGTTTTGCGCTACACCGGCTGCTCACGGCGTCTATCACTGGACTGATTTCGGGACCGTAAGCCGGTATGATTTCGCGGTCGCGATTCGGGATGAGGCACTGGAGATTGGCCTGATAAAGGAAAAGACGCGGATACTGGAGTCGACGAGCGATGCATTCGCGTCGGCGGCCAGGCGGCCCGCCTACAGTGTTCTCGATTCTGCGGCCACGGCGGACCTGCTCGGCCGGCCGCAGGACCCGTACCGGGAGAATTTGCGCCGAATGTTGGCAAGGTTGAAAACCAGATGCCCAGATTGCTCGTAACGGGGGGCGCCGGGTTCATCGGCGCCAATTTTGTCCACCACTGGGCAGACCACTATCCGGACGACCGCGTCGTGGTGCTCGATGCCCTGACCTATGCGGGCAACCTCGCCAGCCTGGAGCCGCTGGCCGGCAACGAATCGTTCGAATTCGTGAAGGGTGACATACGGGACAAGGATCTCGTCGTCAAACTGCTGCGCGAACACGGTTTGAATATCATCGTGCACTTCGCGGCCGAGTCGCATGTCGATCGCTCCATTCTCGGACCGGCGGAGTTCATCGAGACGAACGTCGTCGGCACGCACAACCTGCTCCTGGCCGCGCGCGAAGTCTGGCTCGACGGCGAGGATGCGCCGGACCGGCACCGCTTTCACCACATTTCGACGGACGAGGTGTACGGCTCATTGAATCCCGAGGATCCGGGATTCAGCGAGTCGAATGCGTATGCGCCGAATTCCCCGTACTCGGCGAGCAAGGCGGCATCCGACCATCTCGTGCGCGCCTACCATCACACCTTCGGGCTGGATGTGACGACGAGCAACTGTTCGAACAACTACGGGCCGTACCAGCACCCGGAAAAACTCATCCCGCTGATGATCGTGAACGCGCTGGAGGGCCGATCGCTGCCGGTCTACGGTGATGGTTCCAATATTCGCGACTGGCTGCACGTCTCCGATCACGTCCGGGGAATCGATGCAGTTATCAACAACGGCATAGCGGGCCGCACGTACAACATCGGCGGCAATGAAGAGCATGCCAATCTCGACGTCGTGAATCGTCTCTGCGAGCGGATCGACCGGATCTTTGCCGCTGACGACACCATGAAGAAGCGGTTTCCCGGTGCGCCGGCAGCCGAGGGTCGGCCTACGGCCTCGCTGATCAAGATGGTCAGGGACCGGCCGGGACACGACTGGCGTTACGCCATCGATGCGAGTCGCATCCGGGATGAACTCGGGTTCGGGCCGTCGTTCGACTTCGAAAAAGGGCTCGAGGACACGATTCTCTGGATGCTGCGCAACGAACGCTGGTGGCGCGCGATTCTCGATGGCAGTTACAAGGCCTGGCTGCAGACGCAATACGCCTGAGCAACCCATTGAGAGTTGTCCACGTCATTACGGGTCTGGGACGAGGAGGGGCGGAAAGCACGCTGCTGCAGCTGTGCTCGGCCAGTCATGGCAGCGACTGGCAGCATACCGTTATCTCGCTGACGGACCGCGGCGAAGTGGCTGCGGCGCTGGAAGAGGCGGGAATCAGCGTGATCGATCTCGGTATGAAATCGCCTTTGTCCGCAGTGCCGGCGACCTGGCGGCTGCGGAAAATCCTGCGCGATCTCGATCCGGATATCGTCCAGACGTGGATGTATCATGCTGACCTCATCGGCGGTCTCGCGTCGCGACTCGCCGGCATTCGTTCGCTGGTCTGGGGCATCAGAAGCTCGGTGACGGATTCGCGAACCATCAAGCAAAGCACCCGGGCCCTGGTACGCGTCTGTGCGCGCCTGTCCGGGTCCGTGCCGGCCAGGATAGTGGTTTGCGCCAACGCTGCGGCCGAGACGCATGCGCAGGCGGGTTACCGTCGCGACAAGATGATCGTCATCCAGAACGGCGTCGATGTCGCGCGATTCACTGACGTCCCCGCGGCTGATGCGGAACAGGAATCGCTCAGCGGCTTCAGCGGGGACCGACCGTTGCTGGGCATGGTTGCCCGGTTCACGCCGCAGAAGGACCACCGCAACCTTTTCGGGGCGCTGAAGATCCTTCTCGAACAGGGGGAACCGTTTCAATGTGTGCTCGTCGGCAATTCCATGGATAGCGCCAACCACACGTTGGTGCGCTGGATCGGAGAATTCGGCCTGGGCGACCACGTGGTACTGATGGGACCGCGCAACGATCTGCCGAACATCATGCGGACGCTCGATCTGCACGTGCTCTCGAGCGCGGTCGAGGGCTTCCCGAACGTGCTGGCGGAAGCCATGGCGTGCGGTACGCCCTGTGTCAGCACCGATGCTGGCGATGCCGGCCATATCGTCGCCGACACGGGCTGGCTCGTGCCGAAGGGCGACCCGGGAGCACTTGCGGCGGCGATAGGCGACGCGCTGGCTGAGCGCCGTGAATCGCCACAGGTCTGGCAGAATCGACGAGGAGCGTGCAGAACTCACATCCAGGAGCATTTCGGTTTGCAGCGAATGATCGACACGTACGCCGACGTCTGGCGGGCGACAGCGGCGGGCCGGTGACCCGGCCGCGACGAATTGCCCGTGACTGAACTCTTCATGCTGGAACGATCTCCGTGTGCGGTTTCGTAGGATTCCTCGGCGCAGCGGGCAGGGCGCCCTCCGCCGAAGTCGAGACGAACCTCGGCACGATGGCGGCACGGCTTGCGCATCGCGGTCCTGACGATTCGGGTTTCTGGCACGACAGCGACCACGGCATCGCGCTGGGCCACCGCCGTCTTGCGGTGATCGATCTGTCCGCGGCCGGGCATCAGCCCATGGTCGCTGCGAGCGGCCGGTACGTCATTGCTTTCAATGGCGAGATTTACAATTACCTGTCGCTGCGAAAAGAACTCGAAGCGGCCGGAGCCGCGCCGTCGTGGCGAGGACACTCCGATACGGAGACGTTCCTGGCCGGGTTCGACTACTGGGGTGTTGAAGAAACGCTCGTGCGATCCGTGGGCATGTTTGCCTTTGCGCTCTGGGATCGGCAGGACAACGAACTCATTCTCGCGCGGGACCGCCTGGGGGAAAAACCGCTCTATTACGGCTGGCAGGGCGGCACATTTTATTTCGGTTCCGAGCTGAAGGCGATCAATGCGCATCCCGCCTTCAATGCCGGGATCGATCGCGACGCGTTATGCCTGCTGCTGCGACACGGCTACGTACCGGCACCCCTCTCGATTTACGCGGGAATAAGCAAGCTGGAGCCGGGGTGCTGCCTGACGGTTGCACAAGACAGGCGCGAACCCGTCGTTCGCCGCTACTGGTCGGCCGAGGACATCGCGGTCGCTGCAGCCCGGAATCCTTTTTCCGGGACAGCCCAGGACGCGGTCGACGAACTCGAGAGCCTGGCACTGCAGGCGGTCGACCAGCAGATGATCGCAGACGTGCCGCTCGGTGCATTCCTCTCCGGCGGCGTCGACTCGTCCACGATCGTCGCACTGGCCCAGAGCCAGTCGTCACGACCGGTCAGGACCTTCTCCATAGGGTTTCACGAACAAGCGTACGACGAAGCCCGGTACGCAAAAACGGTTGCCGATTATCTCGGCACCGAGCATACCGAGCTGTACGTCACCCCCGACGAGGCGATGGCGGTGATACCGGACCTGCCGACGATCTTCTGCGAGCCGTTCGCCGATTCGTCGCAAATACCGACGTTCCTCGTGTCGCGGCTGGCCCGCGAGGATGTCACCGTGGCCCTGTCCGGGGACGGCGGCGATGAACTCTTCGGCGGCTATACCCGATACCCGCAGAGCATCCAGGCGTGGGAACGCGTGTCGCGCATACCTCGTGTCGCTCGAACAGTCGCCGCGACCACGATGACGGCGTTCCCGGCTTCCGTGCTCGACCAACTGGCGCGCTATCTGCCGAAGTCGTTGCGCGTTGCCGAATTCGGTGACAGGGCCCACAAGTTCGCCGCGGCGATGACGGCCGGGGACTTTACCGACTTCTACCGAAACTTCATGTATTCGAGCCATCGAAACCCCGCTTCGCTCGTGTCGGCTGCCCGGGACGCAGCGACGCCCGTGTCCGCCAGGGTTCGCGACCTGGCGGGCCTGGACGATTGGGATCGCATGATGATCATGGACCTGTTGGGCTATTTGCCGGACGACATTCTGGCCAAGGTTGATCGTGCGGCAATGGCCGTGTCGCTGGAGACTCGTGTTCCCTTGCTCGATCATCGCATTGTCGAATTTGCGCAGACGCTGCCCAATACCCTGAAGATGCGGGACGGCGTGCTCAAGTGGCCCCTGCGCCAGGTGCTCTTCCGGCACGTTCCGGCGAAGCTTTTCGATCGACCGAAGAAGGGATTTGCCGTCCCCATCGAGCAATGGCTACGCGGACCGCTACGCGACTGGGCCGAGTCGCTCCTCGATGAGTCGGAACTCAGGTCGAGCGGTTATCTCGAAGCCGGGCCGATCCGGCGCATGTGGAACGAACATCTCGACGGCGAGCGGCGCTGGCACGGTTGCCTGTGGAGTATCCTGATGTTCCAGGCCTGGCGCGCAGAGAATCATGCCGGGTAGCAGGTGAGCCGTGCGAACAGCCGATGGAAAGCAGTTTAAATGAGCGGGCCCGCGCCAATCCGGGGCACCGGGAGACTGGTGTATTTCGTCACCGAGGACTGGTATTTCTGTTCCCACCGATTGCCGCTGGCCGTGGCGGCCCGGAAAGCGGGTTACGATGTCTCCGTCATAACCCGGGTGGCTTCCCATGGCGGCGAAATCAGGGCAGCGGGACTGGACCTGATCCCCTTCGACTTGTCGAGGCGCAGCAAGAATCCGCTGACCGAACTGTCTGCCATCAAACGCCTGACCGGAATCTACAGGCAGCTGAAGCCTGACATCGTGCACCACGTCGCAACGAAACCCGTCATTTACGGTTCCATTGCGGCGCGACTGGCGGGGATTCGCCATGTCGTCAACGCGATTGCCGGGCTCGGTTCCATTTTTACGACTGACAGTGCGACCGCGCGCATGTTGCGCCCGCTGATCAGGACGTCGATGCGCAGGTTGCTGAACAACGACCGCACGACGGTCATTCTGCAGAACCCCGATGACGTGGACGCCGTGTGCCGATCGCTCCGGGTGGCACGAGAGCGCATTGTCCAGGTTCGTGGCTCCGGCGTTGATCCGGATGTCTACCGGTATGTGCCGGAGCCCGAAGGCGTGCCGGTCGTCATGCTGGCGTCCCGGTTACTGTGGGACAAAGGGGTGGGTGAATTCGTCGAGGCGGCGGCGATTCTGCAGGCTGAGGGCCGCGAGGTCCGCTTCGTGCTCGTGGGCGACGGAGACGATGCCAATCCCGCGTCGATCGGCGCAAAGACCCTGGACAAATGGCGGCGCTCGGCGAACGTCGAGCTTTGGGGCCGCCGCGAGGACATGCCCGACGTGCTTCCCCAGGCGCACATCGTCTGTCTGCCGAGCTATCGTGAAGGTCTTCCGAAAGTCCTGATCGAGGCGGCCTCCTGCGGCCGTCCCATCGTCACCACGGACGCGCCCGGCTGCCGTGAAATCGTGCGTCACGATGAGAACGGCCTGCTGGTGCCCGTGCGCGATGCCGCGGCGCTTGCCGATGCCATCCGCACATTGCTCGATGACCCGGCGCTGCGCCTGCGCATGGGTGCACGCGGACGCGAGATCGTGAAACAGGAATTTACGGTCGATCATGTGGTTGCAGCGACACTGGGTGTCTATAAGAGCATGCTGGAGGTCGCCGAGCCATGATGGAGGTCGCGGTGACGGGCGCGAACGGTTTCGTC
>CBFHSG010000018.1:0-69591 GCA_965658465.1 Woeseiaceae bacterium
CGTCCGAAGCGGGTTCTTACGCCATTGAACGGAACACACCGGGCGGTCGTAATGGCCATAGAACGCGGCAAATTACAGAACCTGATTTTCGATAACCAGGTCTTGTGGAGCCACCGTGCCATGGCCGGGGTGCTCGGTGTGATCCTGAAGCTGCCGCCGATTAAACAGGCTTTGGCAAGTGAGCAGCTCAAATCCCGTTACCTGGAAACGCTAATGAGACACACAAAGCACTAGACAGCGCCCACGCCAGGCGCGCTCGGAGCATGTGCGGGAGCTGATGCACATGAAAAAGTCAGCTACTCCGGATCGGCCTCGGCGGCTTCGATCATGAGCTGCAAGGCCTGCGCGATTGGTGCCGGACTGCCGTCCGCCAGCACGTGAACACGCTTTTCGTCAATGACAGCGGCGCCCCTCAGGCCGGTCCCCGCAACGCGAACGTCATCGACCAGCCTGGCATCCTTCACCCGAATTTTCAGTCGCGTTCCCCGGGCATCGACGGATATGACGTTATCAATTCCGCCAAGAGCCTGCAGCAGCGTATGAATTTCATTTTCAGCGAGCGATTGCTCCCCGATGTCGTCCGATTCCATGACCTGAGTGGTTGTCTGCGGCGCCGGGGTTTCCGCAACTCGTCTCAGTTCAGCTGCAATTGCGTCCGCGCGCAATCCGACGACGACCTGCATCGTGTCACTCGTCGGATAGATCATGCCTGCCGCACCCATCGCTTTAAGCGCCGCTTCATCGACAGCATCACGCGACGCAATACTCAGTCTCAGGCGTGTCATGCAGGCATCGATCGTGAGCAGATTCTGGGCACCGCCGAGGGCTACGAGATACTTCGAGGCTTCCTCGTCCGGCGCGCCGGTCGCCGCGCCCGCCTGCGCCGGCTCTGCATCGTCCCTTCCCGGCGTCTTGACGTCGAAGCGCACGATGAAAAACCGAAACGTCGCGTAGTAGACGGTGAAATAGATTACCCCGATGGGCAGCATCAGGAGGGGCCGGGTCGCTTTGTTGAAGTTCAGGACGTAATCGAAAAGGCCGGCTGAAAATCCGAAGCCCAGCCGGATCTGTAGCGAGTCCATGACCGCCATCGAAACGCCCGTCAGCACTGCGTGAATGGCGAAGAGCGCGGGCGCGACGAACATGAACGTGAACTCGATGGGTTCGGTTATGCCCGTCAGGAATGATGTCAGCGCCATCGACACGAGCAGACCGCCGACGGCCTTGCGTCGTTCCGGTTTCACCGACCGGTACATTGCGAGGCACGCAGCGGGCAAACCGAACATCATCACGGGGAAAAACCCGCTCATGAAAGCGCCTGCCGTAGGATCGCCCGCGAAATATCGGCGCAGGTCGCCCGTGACGCCTTCGAAATCACCCACGATGAACCAGGCGAGGTTGTTGAGGATATGGTGCAAACCCGTGACGATGAGGATGCGATTCAGCAGACCGTATCCGAACAGGCCGACTTCGCCCGCGCCGATAACTGCCTCACTCAGCGTGTTCATGCCCGTCTCGAGAACAGGCCAGCCGAAGCCGAACAACGCGGCGATCAGCAATGCGGCAAAACCACTGACGATCGGTACGAAGCGGCGGCCGGAGAAGAACGCGAGATAATCGGGCAGCCGGATTTCCGAGTAGCGATTGTAGAGGTTGCCCGCCAGGATGCCACTGATCAGTCCTGCCGGAACGCTCATCTTCATGATCGCGGCAGACTTGTAATCCGCGGACAGCAGTTGCGCGGCTCGTTCGGCCGCGCCGGCGATGACTTCCGGCGGCACGTCGATCAGGACCTTGGCACCCTCGGTCGTGACGAGATAGGCAACTACCGCGGCCAGGCCGGCGGCGCCGTTGTTGCCGCGCGCAAGCCCGACGCCGACGCCGATCGCGAACAATAAGCCGAGATTCGCGAACACGGCGTTGCCGGCGGCCGCCACGTAGGGCAGGTCTAGCAGGTCCGGCTGACCGAGGCGCAAAAGCAGGCCTGCGACCGGCAGCACCGCGATCGGCAGCATCAGCGACTTGCCGAGTTTCTGTATGGCCGGGAACAGCTTCTTCACTTGACGTCCCCCGTCACCGCGAACTCGCGCATCATTGCCCGTACTTCACCGGCCGAGCGCATCGCGAGCGCGCGTGTCGCAAGTAATTCGCAGTCCCTGGTGCTCAGTTCGCGGAGTCGCGCTTTCTGCCGAGCGATAACGCTCGCCACCATCGACAGCTCACGAATGCCGAGCCCGATGAGGATTGGTGCAGCCAGGAGATCACCGGCTGCGCCACCGCAGACTCCGACCGACTTGCCGGCTGCGTTCGCGGCCTCGGCTGTCCGGGCAATCAGTGCGAGCACCGCAGGATGAAGCGCATCCAGGCGGTCGGCCAGCAATGGTTCGCCGCGGTCCATAGCCAGCGTGTACTGGGTCAGGTCGTTGGTACCGATCGAGAAAAAGTCGACGATGCCGGCCAGCCGATCGGCGATCAGGGCCGCGGCCGGTGTTTCGATCATGATGCCCAGGTGCACGCATTGGCTCCCCGGCCGTCGGGAGCGGATTCGCTCGATCGTGTCGCGGACGTCTTCCACCTCCTCTACACCGCTCACCATCGGTACCATAACGCGCAACGGGTTGGCACGGCGCACCTGCAGCAGTGCCTCGAGCTGTGTTTCGAACATTCCGCGGTCCCGCAGACTCAACCGGATGCCACGCACGCCGAGTGCGGGGTTCTCCTCGAAGCGCTGCTCAACGTAGGCAATCGGCTTATCGCCACCAGCGTCCAGCGTACGTACGACCAGCAAACGATCACCCAGCGCGTCGGAAGCTTCCTGGTAGACGGTAAGCTGTTCATCCAGTCCGGGTGCCATGTCGCGATCCATGAACAGGAACTCGGTGCGCAACAGCCCGCTGCCGTCGGCGCCGAATTCGACGGCAGACCTTGCGTCTGCGACCGATGCAATGTTCGCGCAAACGTGCACACGCACGCCGTCGACAGTCACGCAGTCGGCCGTTGCCGCCGCCTGTTCTTGCTGTTGCCGCACGGCATCGTCCTGCTGTCGCTCCCGGAACGTGCTCATCCGGTCAGACCGGGGCTGCACGTGCAGCTCGCCGAAGTCGGCGTCCACTACGAGCCGTGCCTGGTCCTCGACCGCCAGAACCGCATCGCCGACCGCGACCAGCATCGGGATCTGCATTGAGGCCGCTAGGATAGCGACATGCGACGTCGTACCACCAGCAGCCGTGCAGATACCGGCGAGCTTGTCGCGGTCCAGCTCCAGCAATTGCGACGGCAAGAGCGTATGAGCGATGACAATCGCCCGGGCGGGCAACGCGATCGTATCGCCTGGAGATTCGCCGGCAAGCGCCCGCTGCACGCGCTGGTTCATGTCTTCAAGATCATCGACGCGCTCTCGCAGCCGCTTGTCCTCTAGCTGGCCGAGCGCATCGCTGAGACGCGACACTGCGCCACCCCATGCCGCTGATGCCGATTCGCCCTCTCGGATCCGATTCGCCGCGTCTTCCACGATCGTCGGATCCTCGAGCAGCGCGAGATGTGCTTCGGCAATTTCTCGGCCCGCTTCAGTGCGCGAGTCGGCGAGTCTCTCGAGGAAACTGCGGACCGTCTTCCTGCTCTCGTCGAGCCGGCGTTGCTCTTCCTGCGTCGAACCGGCCGGCGCCCCCGCGTCGGGTTCCCAGGCCCGCAGATGTATTGCCGTGCCAATAGCCAGACCTGCGCTCGCCGGCTGCCCTCGGAGGACTGCTCCCGGAGTCGGTGGCGCCGGCAGCTCCGGCGCCATCGAAATCTCGGCTTCGGGCTTTCGCTCCAGCGGCTCGAGCAAAGGCAGGAAGGCATCGATCGCAGCATCGCCGTCGTCACCTGCCGCGACGATTGTGACGGTATCACCATGACCGACGCCAAGCGTCATCAGCTCGACCGTGCTGCGCGCATTTGCAGACTTGTTGCCGCTGAGGCACTCGACGTGCGCGCCGAACGGCCTCAGCGATGCGGTCAGCAATGCGGCCGGTCGCGCGTGGATGCCGTGAACCAGTCCGACAATGACTGATTTCGAATACTCCACCCGCGGCCCGCGGGCGGGCGCCACCGATCCGCCGGCTTCCCGGCTCGCGGCCGTAATCGTAAAGATCGGATCGCCCGCGGTAACCCTCCCGGCGCATTGTGGCGCACTCGCAGTGTAGGCGTCGCTTTGCAGCAGAATCACCGGTGTGCGCAAGGAAGCGGCTCGCTCCAGCAGCAGGTCCATGTCGAAGCTCAGCAATTCCTGCCCCGCGACGACCCTGTCGCCAGGCTGGACGTGGGCCGTGAATCCTTCACCTCCGAGGCCCACCGTGTCGATACCAACGTGGATCAAAACTTCTGCACCATTGTCGGCGCGCAGGTTCACTGCATGGCACGTTTCGGGAACCGTAACGACCTCCGCGCCGAAAGGAGCACGAACGACATTGTCTGTGGGGTCGATCGAAACGCCGTCCCCGAGTACTCGACCGCTGAAGACCGGGTCCGGGCTGTCGTCGAGGGTCGCGCACCAGCCACCCACTGGTGCCAGGACCTGCAGGGTTCCGTCTTCGCCAATACTCACCGCGAATCTCCCGACACGCCGCCGAACACCTCGACCCAGTTCACGACCCACATCGGTTCCACCGCGTGGCGCGTGAAACTGAAGCAGAGATCGCGCGAATCGCTGGCACCTGCCGGCAGTTCGAGACGGGCGGCGGGCAATTCGGTAACGCCGTGATTGCCCAAGGCCGGCGCCAACGGCAGCGAGGCCACCACCGGACCATCGCAGCTTCCAAGCCTGACGCGCAGCTCGCCGTCACCCGATTCCGGAGACTCAACCACCACGTCGTCGATCAGGTCGCCAATCTCGAAATTGAAGGGCAGTTGTCCTACCGAGGCTGCGACGTACTCTGCGACGGAGAGATCGACGTCCTCGAGTATCCAGCAGGGGTTCATGATGTCGACGAGGAACGACTCGCGATGGCCCTCCAGCGGCGCGTCATCCTCGAGCGCCAGCACGATGGCGTTGCCGCAAAGTTCGAGTTCGCGGCTCGTCAACCGCGACAGCCGCGGGACATGTGGCTCGCGAGCCGCGGGACCACGGCTTCGTATTCCGAGTGCGTCGAGCCTCCCGCCATGCCGCTCGAGTCGTTCTTCGAACGATGCCCAGCTCCTGTTTCGTGGTGCGGACCAGCCGAGTTCGGCAATCGCGAGGATGCGAGGAAAACTCATGTATACGACCCGATCCTCCGTACGAATATGCTCGGTCCAGACATTGGCTTGCAAGCCAAGCAGGAAATCCCGGTTCTCCTTGAGGCTGTCCGGCGTGATGTCGAATCCGTAAATGTCCTCAGTCGTCACAATCCCGCCCCGCCCAGGCGGTGAGCCCGGTGCATTGGTCTGCACGTGATCCAGGTAGAACGTCGGCGCTGGCGACAGCACGGTCTTGTGCCCTTTCGCAGCGGCAGCGACCGCGCCTTCGACGCCACGCCAGGACATGACGGCCGCTTCGGGCGGCAACTCACTTTCCAGGATTTCATCCCAACCGATGACCTTGCGCCCGAGGGTCGACAGATAGTCCTGCAAGCGCTCGACGTAATAGTTTTGCAGTGCCTGAATGTCGTCGACGCCCAGCTCCTGCATCCGCTCCGCGATACGCCCGGAGGCGAGCCATTGTTTTGTGACGACCTCATCGCCACCGAGGTGAATGTATTCGCCAGGGAACAGCTCCGTAACCTCGCTGAGCACCTGCTCGAGGAACCTGAACGTATCTTCCTCGAGATTGAACACGTTTTCGAAGATCCCCCAGCTGGCGGACACGCGATCGACGCCATGCCCGGGGACGCCGAGCGCGGGATAGGCGGCGATTGCCGCCGTTGCGTGGCCAGGCACGTCGATCTCCGGGACTATCGTGACGTGCCGGGACGCCGCGTGCGCGACGATGTCCCTGACCGTTTCCTGCGAATAGTAGCCGCCGTACTTGCGCGGCTCGCCGGTAGCCTCGTCGATATCGGCGGCAGGTGCGTCACCGGCCGGAACGCGCCATGCGCCGACATCGGTCAGATCAGGATACTTGCGGATCTCCAGCCGCCAGGCCTGGTCGTCGGTAAGGTGCCAGTGAAAGACGTTGAGCTTGTGCAGCGCCATCCAGTCGATGTAGCGCTTTATGAATGCAGGTGACTGCATGTGCCGCGCGGAATCGAGCATTACGCCGCGCCATTCGAACTCCGGCGCGTCGACGATCGTGACCAGGGGCAGCTCGCCGTTCGAATTGGCGGTAAGCAGTTGCCAAAACGTCGTCAGACCATAGAACAGGCCGGCCTCGTCCGAGGCCGCAATGCGGATGCCGTCGTCCGTTATCTCCAGCAGATAGGCTTCGCGCATCCCGCGCGCGCCGGCCTCGGCAAGTGTTTCTGCGAATGCCGCACTGTCCTCAAGCTCGAGGCGGAGCGCACCCGGCCCATCGGTGAGCGACATCGACAGGCCCGCCTGCTCGTTGATCAGGCCGATCATCCACTCGAGTGTCGCATGCATATCGGTATGGGCGGCGCCCGAGATTCCTGCGTCCGCGGCAAGCCGGTATGCGCCCTCGCCATGCTGGACATGCAGTGGCGCCGGGATCAGAGCGGGCAATACCACGTCGAAGGGCGCGGACCGATCCGTTCCGCAGGCCGCCAGCACCAGCGCTGTACAGGCCGCGACCAGGCGACGCATAATCGGGTTCGCCCTGCTACGAACAGCGTTCAACACAACAATGTCGCCCCCCTCGATCAAAGAATGCAACCGCGCACTCGACACCGGCGCTGCGGAAGAAGCACTGAGGCTCGCGATCGAGCTCTTGCATCGTAACAAAAATGACATTGATGCTCTCACGGTCTGTTACAGGGCATACCGGCTCAAGAACGACGCTGCGAACTCCGCCAGGGTCCTCGAGGTAATTCTGAATATCGACCCGTTGATCGACTGGGCGGCCGCTGAACTGGGCAACCTGTATTTCCTGTCGGGCCACATTGACAAAGCCGAAGCCGTATTGCGGAAGGCCGTCGAATTGCATCCCGACAATGCCGCCGCAAACGCGCACCTGGGCACCGTATTCTCTGAACTCAACCAGCTGTCGGCCGGCGAATGGCACTTTCGCCACGCGCTCGATGTCGGCAGTCCGGACTGTGAAACGATGACGAATCTCGCGCTCAACCTGACCCGGCAGGAACGGGCCGACGAAGCCGGTGAACTGTACCGGCAAGCTCATGAGCTGGAGCCCGCAAACATCCGCACCATCGCGTACTGGGCGAAGCTGCACGAAGTCCGCGGCGAAATCGATGAGGCCAAGGCCCTGCTCGACAAGGCGATGGCCATGCAGCCCGGCAGTGTGGATTTGCTCGTAGCGACCCTTCAGGCGCGAGCCGGCGACAACGAAGGCGCGCTCGCGACCATCGATCGGGGCCGCAAGCTGAACGGTGATGCTCTGCTGGAACGCGGTCTCATCAAGGATCGCATCGGCGATTTCGACGGTGCCTGGGAAGACTTCGCGGAAGCGAAGCGATCGCTGGCAATCGAGGCCGGCGGTCTCCGCTACGACGCCGGCGCGGTGGATAAGTTCTTCGGCGAACTGACGGAGGCTTTCGACAGCAAATCGATGCGCCTGATGCCCAAAGCGGCCCGGCGGGCGGGAACTGCGCAACCGCTCTTCATTATCGGCGCGCCGCGCTCCGGTACGACACTGGTCGAACGTATTCTTGCGTCGCATTCCTCGGTCGAGGCGGGTGGTGAACTGCCGTTTATCCAGGATCTGCGCGTATTTTCCGAGAAACTGTTGCCGGAAACGGGATTTCCGAAGAACATCGCAGCGGCCTGCATCGCTGACCGGCGTCATGTCATCACACTTTTTCGCGACTTCTATCTGGCACAACGGGACGAGCGGTTCGAGCCCGCGTCCGGAACCGAGTTCGTGACGGACAAGATGCCGTTCAACGAGATGTACCTGCCGCTGATCCGCCTCGCGTTTCCCGAATGCCCGGTCGTCCACGTGTCGCGCCACCGCCTCGACGTCGCGGTTTCCATGTTTTCGAACAAGCTCAATCACGGATTTCACTGTGCTTACAGGATCGAGGACATACTGCATCACCTGAATGCGGTGGCCGAGTTGCACGAGCAGTACCGCCAGCAATTCGACACGCGGGAATTCGTAGTGCACTACGAGAAGCTCGCGAGTGATCCCGAATCCACCGTGCGCGAACTCCTCGATTACATCGGGCTGCCATTCGAAGAGCGCTGCCTCAGATTCCACGAGGAGCGACGTTTCGTTGCGACGCCGAGTTACCGCCAGGTTGACTCAAGGATCAGCAACCGCTCGGTCGGGCGGCACCGCAACTACCAGCGCCAGCTCGCCAAGATTTTGCCTCCCGATTGACAAGGCTGGCGGCCGGATCGACCTGCCGCCAGCTTGTCGGACCGAGCAACTCATGCCCGGACGGGGGACTTGTCAGTAATTCAGCCGCACGCCGACCCAATAAGTCCGGCCGTTATCGTAAACGGCGCGTGGTCGGATAGACGTGCCGGCGAACTGCCGGATCTCTTCGTTCGTCAAATTCACGCCGTCGAATGTCACCATCCAGTTATCGTTGAAGCGATATTGGAGAGAAGTGTCGAGCGATATCAGTTCATCCTGGTCGAGCTGCGTGCTGCGATCGAACGTAACGAAGAACTCGGACCGATACGAATACATCAGGCGGGCGCTCAGATTCTCATTCTCGTAGAAACCGGTGACGTTGAACTGATGTTCGGAGTGTCCAGGCAGCGGATCGCCATTGTCCGCCTCTGCGTCAACATACGTGTAATTGCCCTGCACGCCGAAGCCGTTATCCCACTGCCAGAGGCCCGCCGCCTCGAAGCCCATAGAGCTGCCGCCGCCACCATTGCTTCTCTGATTGATGACGAACGGGCAATTCCAGAGATCCGCGGCGCCGCCGGGGGTGCAGGCCGCATTAGGCGGCGTCGCAGCCACGATCTGCAGGATCTGATCCGACGGGCTGTCCGTGATGAATGACTCGATGTCCTTGTAGAAGACTGCGAAGGACGCGGCGGCCTGGGTATCGGCGTACCACTCGACAGCCACTTCCGCCTGATTGGCGCGATACGGATCGAGATCCGGATTGCCGCTCGTGCCGGTCAGCGCTCCGGGATTCAGGCTCGCTCTCGGAGTAATGTCCGTGAAGTCGGGCCGTGTCATAACGCTGGCCGCCGCAAAGCGGTAGAGCAGGTTATCGGCGTGCTCGTAGACGAGGTTGACGCTTGGAAGCACATCGTCGTAGGTACGGTTCGCCGTCACGGGATCGTAATTGCCGAAAGCGTTTTCGACCTGGCCCGTCGGGCTCGATACGTTACCGCGCGACGTCTGGTCGGTCTCGACGTAACGTAGGCCGAAGTTGCCGCGCCACTTTTCCGTCGAGAAATTGGCCATGACGTAACCACCCAGCGTGTCCTCTTCCACCGAGAAACTCTGCTGCGGATACAGGATACGCGCCGTGTTGGACAGGTTGTCGAACAACAGGCCGCGCGTGGCGCCACGATCGATTTGCCAGTATTCGGTAAGTGTTCCCGGTGCCGCGACCTCGCCCAGGAAATCCGACGGAGTCAACGGGCCCGCGAAGGCGCTGGCCGGCGTCGTATTGATCGGCACGTGGAATCCGCCGTAGGTCGTCGCATTGAAGACCAGATCACGTTCATGGGCTGTTGTCTTGATGCCGAAATCGATCGAACTGAGCCAACCGGAATTCTCGATTTCATAACGGCCGTCGACGTAGGCATAGTCCTCGGAGTCATCGTTCAGGATCTGGTGCAACGAACTGAAGATGAAAATCATATCCGACGGCTCAGCCGGATCGATGTTGGTGAAGGTCACCTGCGGTGCCGAACCGCGCAGATCATAGTTGTAGGCTGCCGGCGCACCAAACTCGACGAAAGGCTGGTCGTCCGTGTTGCCGGAAGCGTCCGTCGTACCGAGGCGAATGCTGCCGGACCAGCGATCGTTGAATGTGATGTCGGTCAGCAGGTCGATATTGCTCGATTCCGCTGTTGCATCGCGCTGGATCGCATCATAGACAGCGCCGAAGTCGGCCGTGCCACCATTGAGCGATGCAACAGTGCCGGCGACCGCAGTGCCGTCGACGACGGTTGCGTTCGTCAGCGTGCCACCGTTGCCGATTGCGCGGTTACCCCATGTCAGGAAGTTCTGGTTGATGTTGTCGGCCGAAAACTCTGAGTAAAGCCCGGTCAGGTTGAACTCTATCTTGTCGCTCGGGCGGAATTGGATGCCCAGGTTACCGCCGGTACGGACGCGTTCTTGCTCGAACAAGGCCGAGCCGATCAGCGTCGGGTACAGCACTTCGCCCGTGTCGGGACCGAGATCGATCGTGTCATAACCGAGAACTTCGACACCGTCACGTCGAATGTTGCGCTGTTGCCGAACAACGGCGCCGAGAATACCGAAGGTCTCGTCATCGTTCTTCCAGCTCACGAGACCCGAGAACTGCGGGTCGGCTTCTTCGGCAAGGTCCGTGTAGATCATCTCGACGGCCGCATATGCTTTGAACGCATCAAGATCGAGTGGATTACGCGTTTTGACGTTAACGGTACCACCGATACCGCCTTCTTCGACGTTCGCCTGTGAACTCTTGAGAACCTCGACCTGGCCGATGATGTCGGACGGAAGCATCAGGTAGTTGAAGCTGCGCGTCGTATTCAGCTGGTCAAGAATGAACCAATCCGCCGTCGCGAGTGCGTGCCCGTTCAGCAACGTGCGAGTCAGGTTTGGCGCGGTGCCACGAATGCTGATGCGCTCGCCTTCGCCGAATTCCTTGTTGAGGACGACGCCCGGCACTCGCTGGATCGCTTCCGCGAGATTCTTGTCCGGGAACTTGCCGACGTCTTCCGCCGAAACGACATCAATGACTGAGTCGGACATGCGTTTTGCCGTGATCGAGTCGGCGATGCTGCGCCGGATACCCATAACGACGATTTCTTCCATCGCCTCACCGCTGTCCGCAGTGCTCTGGGCTTGCTGCGCGAACGCCGGGTCGTTGGGCGCGTAAAGCGCTATGGCTATCGCTGTTCCGAGTGCCGTGGATCTCTTAAGATTCATACTCCTCACCTCTGGTGTCTGGTTCCCCGTTCCTGCGCCCGCCGCAGCCTCAACTGGTGCGGACCAGTTTTGCGACAATATAATACCAATCTAGCCCAATTACTACCCTTCGACATCATATCTCGCACGTCAATGCTTAAATCATTGGATTGATTACGATTTGTTAAAAACCTAGAATTTTTCTTCGTAGCATGGTGGTATTATTGGTTATATATTGGTTATATTGTTTATTCTCTCCTTAAAGGGGCGTGGTTAGCCAGTGAGCAAACTCGCAGCGCGCATAACGAAGTTGGAAACGGACCGGCAGCAACCGCTGTACCGTCAGATCCAGGCGGTAATTCGTGATGCAGTAGCGGACCGCACGCTCCGTCCCGACGACGCGCTGCCACCCGAGAGGGAGCTAGCAGTCGATTTTGGCGTATCCCGAATAACGATTCGCAAGGCCATCGAAGGACTCGTCAAAGAAGGGGTGCTCGACACCCACCACGGGTCCGGAACTTTCATCCGGTCCCGCGTCGAGAAGAACTTCGCGCAGCTCACCTCGTTTTCTGAGGAAATGAACGCGAGAGGCCTGACGGCGAGCAGCCGCTGGATCTCGCGCTCCGAGGGCACGGTAAGTCCCGAAGAATCGCTGACGCTGCGTGCGAGCCCCGGCACCAAAGTGTATCGATTCAGCCGCGTCAGGCTGGCCGACGATGCACCGATGGCGATCGAGTATGCAACCGTGCTCGCCAGCTGCCTGGCGTCACTCGACGCCGTCGACAAATCGCTTTACGTCGCTCTACGTGATACCGGCAATCAGCCGGTACGCGCGCTGCAGCGTCTCAGCGCGCTTCTCCTGAACGAGGAACAGGCAGACCTGCTCGGTGCAACAGCGGGTGACGCGGGCTTGCTCGTCGAGCGCGTGGGCTTCGACGAGAGCGGGACGGCAATCGAATTCACCCAATCCTACTACCGCGGCGATACCTATGACTTCGTTGCCGAACTCAGCATTGACTAAGCGACCATGCCGGAAATCCGAGACATGACGATGATGCAAAAGGAGGCCGCGGAAGCGGCGGACGTCGTACAGTCCCAGCTGGACCAAAATGGCCCGATTGTCGAACGCATCGGCTCTCGGCTCCGCGAAATCGAGCCCCGGCTGATCGTTACCTGCGCCCGCGGCAGCTCCGATCATGCTGCGACTTTTGGCAAGTACTTACTCGAGAGCAACACCGGCCTTTTCGCAGCATCCGCGGCTCCGTCGATCCATTCGGTCTATGAGCGAGACATGCAATTCGACAATACGCTGTGCGTATTCATTTCTCAGTCCGGCGCGAGCCCTGACCTGCTTGCAGCTGCCGAGGCGGCCAGACTTGGCGGCGCATTTGTGATCGCGCTCGTAAACGTGGACGACTCCCCGTTGGCTTCGCTGGCGCACGAAGTATTGCCGCTCCGTGCCGGTGACGAAATTAGCGTCGCGGCAACCAAGTCTTTTATCGCGTCGTTGGCCGCACTCGTACACCTCGCGAGCGGATGGTGTGCAGACGAGAAACTTGAGAAGGAATTGCGAGGCGCGCCTGCCCTCCTTCACGAAGCGTGGAACTGTGACTGGTCCGAAGCGGTGGAGCCCATCGCGTGTTGCCGCAACCTGTATGTCCTCGCGCGCGGTATCGGTCTCGGTATCGCGCAGGAATCGGCTCTCAAGTTCAAGGAAGTCTGCGGCCTGCACGCCGAAGCATTCAGTGCAGCAGAGGTATTGCATGGCCCGATCGCTATCGCGGGCGATAATTTCCCGATGCTCGTATACGCGCAGAATGACAAGACACGGCCCGGGATCGATGCCCTACTCGAAACACTGGTAGACAGGGGCATGAAACTGATGACCGCCGGTGCCATAAAGGACGGCGCGATCAATCTGCCGACGCCGATGAGTCACCCGGCGATCGAGCCGATGCTGCGGATTCAGAGTTTCTACCGCATGGCGAACGAACTGTCGATCCGGCTCGGGCGAAATCCCGATATGCCACCGAACCTGAAAAAAATTACCGCTACGGTTTGATTAGAATGACGAGCGTCGCTTTCAGAAATTGCCGAGTGCTGGCCAGAAACAGGCTTTGCGAAGGACTAGCCATTGTTGTTCATGACGGCCAGATCGAGGAAATCTGCCCGGAAGATCAGCTTCCTGTGAACGACTTCGAGGTGTGCGACCTGGGTGGCATGCTCCTGCTGCCCGGTTTCATCGACGTCCAGGTTAACGGTGGCGGCGGCATCTTGTTCAACGAGCGTACCGATGTCGGCGGCATAAGATCGATCGCTGAGGCACATTACCAGTACGGCACGACCGGCTTCCTACCGACGCTCATCAGCGACGAACTCGACGTAGTAGAACGCGCTCTTCGGGCAAGCGAGCGGGCAATCGACGAGGGCATCCCCGGCGTGCTCGGCGTGCACATCGAGGGGCCTTTTCTTAATCCGGAACGCCGCGGCGTGCATGACCAGAACAAGCTTCGCCGACTAACCGCGGAGACGGTAGCCTCGCTGAAACCGCTCCATAATGGCAAGACCGTGCTCACTTTGGCCCCGGAGGCCGTGGATCGCGATGCCGTCGCAGAACTGGTCAGCAGAGGCTTCATCGTCTGCGCCGGTCACAGCGATGCGTCTTACGACGAGACAATTCTCGCGCTGGAGCGCGGACTCCGTGGCTTTACACACCTGTTCAATGCAATGTCGCAGCTGGGAGCGCGCGAGCCCGGCGTGGTGGGCGCTGCGCTGGACGACCGTGATAGTTGGTGCGGTGTTATTGCAGATTTCCACCATGTGAATCCTGCATCGCTGAGAATCGCCCACCGATGTAAAGGGGCGGACAAGCTCATGCTGGTCACCGACGCTATGCCACCGGTCGGATCTGACATGAAACAGTTCCGTCTGCTCGACAAGATCGTCGAGGTCTCGGATGGCGTATGCCGCGACCAGAACGGGACGCTCGCGGGCACAGCACTGGATATGGCGACAGCCGTGCGCAACATGATGAATGCCACGGGCGTCGCGCTTCCTGAGGCGGTCAATATGGCTAGCACGAGTCCTGCTGCATTCCTGAAACTTGGCGAACAAGTCGGCACCATTGACGTTGGCAAGCGCGCCAACTTCGTTGTTGCAGACGATGACCTTCGGGTAGCGATGACGTGGATTGACGGTAAGGTTGTGTTCGAGAGTTAATGCCCCATTCGGCCGTCGCGGCAGCGATTTCTGCCCGGGCGTGTCGAGCAAAACCTCGCTTCCACGTTAACCCGGAAAGAAAAAGGCATTCGCGAGTCTCTGGACAGAGACTTTGTGAATTCCTGACCGTCTGGCGAAGAGTGTGGGATTCAGCTCGCTTCTCGAGTTCCCTGCCGACAGGCCGCTCTGCTGCTAATCTGTCTCATATCGATCGGCTTCGTTTAACTGGCGACGAACGAGATCGATATCGCGGCGAAGTTTGTAGAGATCGTCCTTGTATGATTGGGGCACGGATACGGTCACTGTCTGATTGTCCAGCTTGTTCAGCGACACAATCCGGCCAGCCCGGTCCGCCTTGTTCTTCACGGAATTGTGGCGAGGATCCAATTGCTCGAGTTCGAAATATAAACGCAATAATTTTCTGCGAATGCGCCACTCATAAGCCGGCGGCACCAGTTTAATCAGGGGAATCGCCAGACCAAACAGCGGTAGCAACATCACCCACAGACGATCGACGAGAGTCGCAGTTCAGAAGGGCAGGTACCGCATCAGGAACGGTGGACCATTCCTGAAATGTCTGTCTGCGTCGGGGCTCAAAGGCAAGTCGATGTATCGTGCACTGGGAAAGTCGCCACTGTCGGCAAGCACACTATGGGAGCCGTGAATATCTGCCGCCGCGACAAGCAACAAGTCGACCAGCGCGGGATGTAACTCCTTACGGGCAACCAGCATAGCTGTCAGGGCGACGGTGTGTACGTCCTCTTCGGGCTGGTTCGCCCGCAGGTCGAGTACGCCTTCCGGCAGCGACACTTGTGTAAGGTATGAATAGAGACGCACGTAGGCTGCAAGGCGTGCAGGACTGTGAATTCGTACTGCCGCAACTTGAAGCAGGTTTCTTACGACGTCAGCGTCTGGATCCGCGATGACGAATGCGGCATCAAGATCGCCGTCAACGAATGCTCTGCCGAGTTCATCCAGTTCTACAATCGTAAATGTGGCCGATTCCTCGGTGATGCCATGTGCAGCCAGCAGGTTACTCGCAACAACGCGAGTGCCACTGCCTTCGGCACCGACAGACAATCTGGCGCCGGCGAGATCGCTCACATCGTTGATCTCAAAATCGCGATGCAGGAACAGCCATAGCGGTTCGAGGTACAGTGACCCGATCGCCATGACGACTTCCGTCTGTGCACTGGCAGCCAGGCCTCCTTGCACAAAAGCAATGTCAACGGCGGAGTCAGTCGAGAGCAACTCGAGATTCTCCATGGAGCCCGCGGTTTGTCGAAGCGTAACCTCGATTCCCCTCTTGGCAAGATAGCGTGCATATTGCTCACCAAATCGCTGGTATGCTCCGCCATCCGGCCCGGTAGCCAATACGATTCGATCGGGTGGCGCTGGATCTACAAACTGATATGCGACTACGAACCCCGCCAAAATACAGGATGAACGTAGTGGCCGACACGATACCGATACTCAGCGAACCACGCTGCCGACTGCGCGATCGGGGCGTTAATACATGCGCTCTATTCCTGCCGTTTGCCATACTCACTTTTCGCTACTCACGGAATTCGTTGTCAAAGAAATTCGGATACCTCATTGATATGACGAACGCCCATCAGGGCCCCATCCCTGTCAAATAGAGTCCAGAGTCGGATGCCCCGCAAACGGGACGGCTGACACAATTGCAATGACAATTAACTACTGAGTGGTCGTCGCAATCAAATTCAATCAAGGACTCGGAAATCGAGTTTAACGCAGTTGTAGAGCAAAAAAGGTAGTGAAATTGCCGCTTCGCGACCGAATATGCGCTTGCGCCACCTCGCGGTCGAACAGGGTTCGAAAACCCAGACATCACTCGGCGAGAAAAGCAAAAAGGCCCCATGAAGGGGCTTTTCAATTTTCCGGCGGTGGAGCGAGTCTTGCGCGGACGATGCTATGCGTACTTCGCTAGTACCGAGGCTGGCCGTTGAGAATCGATCAGGCCACACGCCGCGCAGCCAATTCTTTATCCAGATCGAATGTAGCCTGTAGGTTCATCCACAGCTTCGGCGATGTGCCCAGAGCATCCGAAAGATCAAGAGCTGCTGCCGCAGTTATACCTCGCTTGCCTTTAATGAGTTCATTCAAGCGAGTTGTCGTCCAGCCAATTTTCTCGGCAAATGCCGCTTGCGTCACACCCTTTGGCTCAAGAAACTCCTCGAGTAAAATCTCGCCAGGATGGAACGGGTTCTTAGGTTGTCTGGCCATTACCCATCCTCCTTCAGTGATAATCTACAACTTGTACATCGAAAGCATTTCCACTTTCCCAACGAAAAACCACTCTCCATTGATCATTTATTCGGATTGAGTGGAATCCTTTCCAGCTTCCTTTGAGGCCTTCCAATCGATTGCCAGGGGGCACCCGCAAATCCCTTAGCTCAGCCGCGTCATGCAAATAAAGCAATTTACGCCTGGCTGCCCGACGAAGCTCGGGCGGAAACGTTCTCGTGGCTCTCGATTGCTTATCATCGAACAGATCCCTTGCGCGAGCATTTCCGAAAGTCTCAATCACGTTACTATATTATCGTAACCCGATAATCTGTCAAGCATGCGTTTCTCATGTTTTCCCGAGAAATATACGAGGATACTCTCCGGCGAGACTGCCCCAATTCCCCGTACCGCCGATCCGCACAGCTCACTGGGCTACCAGGCACCCGAAGTGTTCGAATCGAAAGCAGCCTGATACGATGTTTCTATCTCTCTCAGACTGGCAACCTTGCGGGGGGAAGATCAGCCTCGTACTTCACCCGTGTGCTTCGAATCGCCTACCTGGCCCCCGACATTATCGAAGCGATCATCGCAAGGCGGCAACCGCCCGAGCTAACCGCCAACAAGCTGGTTCGAGTGAAGAATTTGCCGATCGACTGGGCTGGTCAACGAGAAGCTCTCGGCTTTCCAGTCACCTGATCCCGGACCACCGTAATCGCCCGCAGAGACTGGCGCCCTTCAGGCGCCCTATTCCGACCTGAATGACTCCAGGCGGTCCGGAAAGGCCTCGGAAAGGATCACGTAACCCCCGGAAAGAAAAAGGCATTCGCGAGTCTCTGATCGGAGACTCAACGAATGCCTGACTGTCTGGCGGAGAGGGGGGGATTCGAACCCCCGGTACGGTATCACCGTACACTCGCTTTCCAGGCGAGCACTTTAAACCACTCAGCCACCTCTCCGTTTTATCTTCCCGGCGCGCTACGCGGGGGGATTGATTCGGGCCTACGGCCCTCACCCGTCAAGCGGGCGCTCGCTCACTTCGTTCACTGCGCGTCGTCTCGGCCGGCTTCGCCGACCTCGGCTCGAACTCCCGGTACGGTATCACCGTACACTCGCTTTCCAGGCGAGCACCTTAAACCACTCAGCCACCTCTCCGTATTTTTTACTCCGTCGGCGATATGCGCGGCGGCAGATCCAGGCACGGCGATCCTTTCGGCCGTTCGGGCCTCGGGTTGGCCTCCGGCACCGGCATTTCCAGGAACGGCTGCGGCGCATCCAGGTCCTCTGGTGTCCTGAGCCGCTCGTTTTCAACTGCTTCCTGGTAGCGGCGCGGATCGTCGCAGGTCAGATCGACCTCGCCGCCGCAGGCCGACAGTGCGGCCAGGAACGGGAGCAAGACTGTGAACAACAAGCCTCTGGCTATGCGAATTCGCATCAGGTGCCTGTCTCCACGCCGGCACCCGACATCGCTGCGCGCATCTGATCATGGTACTGCTCGCTGAACCCGGTCAGCGGCAGCCGAATATGTGGTGAGATCATCCCCATTTGACAAACGGCCCATTTGACGGGAATCGGGTTCGACTCCAAAAACAGCGCCGTGTTCAATGGTTGCAGACGATTGTCGATCGCCTGCGCAAGCTCATGCTCGCCGGCACTGGCGCGCCGGCACAATTCCGCCATCTGCGCCGGGACCACGTTGCCGCTTACCGTCACGACGCCGTGCCCGCCCTGCTCTATGAACGGCAGCACCGTGAAGTCGTCCCCACTGAAAAGGCCGAAATCCGCCGGCACCAGCGACCGGATGTCGCGCAGACGACCGATATCCCCGGTCGCTTCCTTGATGGCCCAAATGTTCTCGTGCTCCGCCAGCCGTGCCACCGTCTCGGGAAGCAGGTCCGAAGCGGTGCGGCCCGGCACGTTGTAAAGCATCACCGGTTTGTCGACAGCGTCGGCAACGGCCGAGAAATGCCGGTACATGCCCTCCTGAACGGGCTTGTTGTAATACGGCACGACCAGGAGGTAGCCGAAGATGCCCGTATCCCGCACGGCAACCGACAGATCCACCGTCTGCGCGGTCGAATTCGAGCCGGTGCCGGCGATGATGGGCAAGCGGCCGTCCGCGAGTTCGACGGCTCGGCTGATGAGTTCGATATGCTCGTCGGTGGCCAGCGTCGCAGACTCGCCCGTGGTCCCGGCGACCACCAGGCCATCGCTGCCTTCTGCAACGTGAAAATCGATCAGCCTCTTGAGAGCCGCGTAATCGACCCGATTACGGTCATCGAACGGCGTCACAAGGGCGACCAGGCTGCCATTAAGCACAGGTTGTCCTCGCTTAAAATGAGGCGGCGATGTTACTGTTCACGGTCGGTGCTGGCAAGAAACCCGGCAAATCCGATGATCGCCGGGCGGCACCCGCGCAGCCGCCCCGGATCCTGAACGAAATTTATTTACTACTAAATCTAATAAAATGACACAACTTATTGTTTTATCAGCGATTGGCTCTGACCGCACTGGCATCGTTCAGGATATCACCGAAGTCATACTCAATTGCGGCGGCAATATCGAGGAAAGCCGCATGACCACGCTGGGCAACGAGTTTGCGATGCTGATGCTGGTATCCGGCAACTGGCACACGCTCAATCGCCTCGAAAAGGGACTCGAGAAGCTCGACGACGGCGACCTTACCTTCACGATCCGCAAGACGGCTGAACGCGAGGTCAAGCAGGACCGCATGCCCTACGCTGTCGACGTCGTCAGTCTCGACCACGAGGGGATCGTCTTCAGCCTCGCGAATTTCTTCGCGTCCCACAATATCGAGATAGCAGACGTCGCGACACGCAGCTATCCTGCAGCCCATACCGGCGCGCAGATGTTCGCGGTGCAGATGGCGGTAAACGTCCCCTCGTCCATCCACATCGCCCAGCTGCGCGAGGAATTCATGGAATTGAGTGACCGGCTCAATCTCGACGCTATACTCGAGCCGGTCAAGAGCTGACACCTGATTTTGAGGAGAGACCAGTGAGCGGACCCACGATGAACCGAGTCGTCGCCGATTTCACGGCCGAGTCAACCGACGACAAGAAAGTGCGTTTGAAGGACTTGCGCGGCAAGAATGTCGTCATTTACTTCTATCCGAAGGACAGCACACCCGGATGTACGCTGGAAGGCCAGGATTTCCGCGACCTGCATGCCCGTTTCAAGCGGCAGAATACGGTGATCCTGGGCGTGTCGAAGGACAGCATCGCATCGCACGAAAAATTCAAGGCGAAGCAGAAGTTCCCGTTCGACCTGTTGTCGGACCCCGACGGCAAACTGTGCGAAAAATTCGACGTCATCCGCGAGAAGAACATGTACGGCCGCAAATTCATGGGCATCGAGCGCAGCACGTTCCTCATCGACGCCGATGGCAAGCTGCGCCGCGAATGGCGCAAGGTGAAGGTCAAGGGACATGCAGAAGAGGTTCTGGCGGCCACCAAGGAGCTTGGCCAGTAAATCTATTGGAAACAGTGGATTAGCTGCGCGCCACGTCACGGCCAAGGTAAAATTGCCGCCGCCGGGGCCGTTTCAGCAGGTATTATTGGGAACGCTTCCAAACCTACTCAGTCGGATACACCAGGATAATACAAGCGGGCTGCTGCCTTGATCGGACGCATATTCAACAAAGTCGCCTTGTCGTTGCTGACGTCACTACTCGTGGTGACCAGCGGTGCCGGGGCCGACGACATCAAGCTGCCTGACATGGGAAGCCCGGCCGATGCCGTGCTGTCCAAGTCCGATGAAGCGCAGCTCGGGCGCGCGATCATGGCGCAGATTCGCCTGACCGGGCGCGTCGTAGAAGACCCGCTGGTCACCGAATACATTAACGAAGTGGGCGGCCGTATCGCTGCCCAGGCCAACGACGGCAGCCAGAGCTTCAAATTTTTCGTCATCGACGATCCGAACATCAACGCCTTCGCCCTCCCCGGTGGCTACATCGGCGTGCACACCGGATTGCTCGATGCCAGCCGCAATGAAGACGAACTGGCCGGCGTACTGGCGCACGAAGTCGCGCACGTCACTCAGCGCCATATCGCGCGGGCCATTCACGCCAGTCAGCGGCAGAGCATCCTTACGACGGCGCTGATGCTGGGCGCCATCCTGGCCGGGGTCGCGTCGGGCGACAGCGATGCCGCACAGGCCGGCATGGTAGTCGCCCAGGGCACCGCGGCACAGCAGCAGATCAACTTCACCCGCAGCAACGAATACGAGGCCGACCGCATCGGCATTCGGGCGATGGCGGATGCCGGCTTCGACCCTCATGGCATGGCATCATTTTTCGAGGTCATGTCGCGGCAATCCCCGGCCGATATCAATATGCGCATGCCCGAGTTCCTGCGCACTCACCCGGTGACGACACAGCGCATCGCGGAAGCGAGAAACCGGGCGCGCGAGTACCCACGCAGACCGAGCAACGACAGCATCAATTACGGCATCGCCAGCGCACGAATGAAGGTCGAGAGCTTCGACACGGACAAGGCCGCGATCGCCTACTTCGAGTCACGCGACTACGAGCAGCAAAACGACATCGAGAAATACGGACGCGCGGTCGCCTACCAGCGCGCGGGGCGTCACCAGGAGGCAAACGGGATTTTCGAAGAACTGCTGGAACGTAACCAGAAGGTCATCGCCTTCCACATCGGCGTGGGCGAAACGCAGCTCGCACTGGAACAGAACGATCGCGGCATCGCTACCTTCGAACGTGCGGTCAGCCTGTTTCCGCGCAACGTCCCGCTGGTCATTCACTACGGCGAGGGTCTGCTGAAACTCGGACAGGCCGACAAGGCCCACAAGTTACTCCTCGACCTGATGAACAACGTGCCGCCGACGCCCGAGCAGGTGCGGCTGATCGCGCGGGCGGCCAACGATGCGGGCGATACCGCGGAGGCCCTCTACTACCTCTCGGAATACCACCTGATGACCGGCAACCTGGTCGGCGGCATCAATTTCCTGCAGCGCGCACTCGCGCTTCCCGAACTCCAGGAAATCCAGCGAATTCGCTTCGAAGCCCGCATCGATTTCATTCGCGAGTACATGAGCGAAGAACAGCTCAAGCAGTTGCAGCGCAGCCAACGCGTCGGCGCGTCCGCGCGCAACGCCGGCTGACTCCGGGCATCCGGTCGGTGCCATGATGCAACACAGAACAGCCTATACCTCGGCATGGGCGATCCTCGCTCTGGGCCTGTTCCTGGCGGGTTGTGCCGGCGCACCGCCGGACGAGGGCGAGCCGCCGGCACCTGTGCGCGCCGAGTACGACCCCCTGGAGCCGCTCAATCGCGGACTGTATGCAGTTAACGACGCCTTCGACCGCTTTACGCTCAAGCCGATTGCACGCGGCTACAAAGCCGTGGTGCCGGAGTTCGCGCGACGCGGCGTGACAAATTTTTCCCGCAACCTGTTCACACCCCGCTCGGCGGTCAATAACTTCCTGCAGGGAAAACCCGGGCCGGGTTTCAGCGAACTCGGCCGCTTCGTTATCAACAGCACGCTCGGCATCGGCGGTCTCATCGACGTAGCCACCGCGCAGGGGATGCCGGAATACGACGAGGACTTCGGCCAGACACTGGCAGTATGGGGCATTCCCGAGGGCCCGTATCTCTTTATCCCGATACTGGGTCCGAATACTTTACTCGACGCCGTATCGACGCCGATCGACATCCTCTCCGACCCGCTCTATCACTATGACAATTCGTCAGTTCGGGACAAGGTCTACGGGCTCCGGGTGATCGATCTGCGCATGCGCCTGCTGACGGCCGATACGCTGCTGGAAGACTCGAAAGACCCGTATCTGACCCTGCGCGAATCGTACCTGCAGAATCGTCGCTTCCAGGTCTACGACGGCAACCCGCCCAGCACGGAAGAAGAAGAGGATCTGTTCGAAGAGTTCTTCGACGAGGAATAAAGCGCCGCTCAGGCGCCCGGCGCTTCGATGAAGCCGGCCCAACGCTCGCCGCGTTTCAGCAGCTGTTCAACCTCGGTGGTGCGCGCGATGGCGAGGATACGCTCCGGCATCGAGAGAAAGCGTATTTCGCGGACGGTGTGATTAGCCCAGGTTATCCACTCCAGCAGCAACGCGAGGCCGGCAGAGTCCGCTTTCGTAACACCCGCGAGATCCACCTCGATTCGCGTGTGCTGTTCGAATGGCTCTTCACTGGCAAGCAGGATGCGCTCGGCGGTTTCGAACGTCATCTCACCAGTCAGTGCAAAGCGCCCTTCGCCCAGATCCTTCAGGTCGAACTTATCCATCCGATTCGGAACGGGCCTCGGACTCCAGGCGGTCAATGACTGCCTGCAGACTCGACTGCCGAATCTCGGAATCGAGTTCCGTCCGAAAATTGCTGACGTAGGATACGCCTTCGACCTTGACGTTGAAGATCAGCCAGCGGTCGCCACGGTTCACGAGGTCATAGTGAACCGGTACCTGTGTGCCGTCGTTGAGCGTGACGTTCGTCTTTACAAGGGCACGTTTTGCCGACGTATCGCCGCGGAATTCGATGACGTCGATCCGCTCGTCGTCGAACTCGAGCAATCCGTCCGCATACTTCCTCAGCAGGGAATCGTAAAAAGCATTGATGAAGCGTTCGCGCTGTTCCTCGCTCGCGGTGCGCCAGTGCTTGGCCAGCACCAGCTGCGCCGCCAGCTTGCGGTCGAACCTCGGCAGCAGGATGTCGTTGATCAGGCCGTAAAGCTCATCACGATTCTCCGCCAGTTCCTCGCGTCGACCGTTGAGCTTGTCAGTCAGTTCGGTGACCGCTCCTTCAATTACCGCATCAGGCGGGCCTGGATCGGCAACAACCGCCGACGCCAGCAACAGCCACGCGACGAAAGCCGCCGGCAGATGCCAGCTAATCCGAACCGCCATCGGAACCTCCTCTTACCAGGAACTTGCCAATCAGGCTCTCCAGCACTATTGCCGATTGCGTCAACATGATTTCACTGCCCCCTTCCAGGTAGAACTCCGACCCGCCAGCCTGCAATCCCACGTACTGGCTGCCGAGCAGCCCCGCTGTCAGGATACTCGCATCGGAATCCTCCGGAATCTGATCGTAGCGCGCGTCGATGTCCATCGTCACCACCGCGTCCAGCGCGGCCGGATCGAAGTCGATACGGGTTACACGTCCGATAGTGACACCGGACATGGAGACCGGGGCACGTGGCCGGAGGCTGCCGACGTTGTCGAAGCGCGCTGTAATCCTGAAAGTCTCGTCGGCGGAAAAATCCTCGCCGCCGGTCGTCTGTGTCGACAGAAAAAACAACGCGCCCATACCGAGCAGCGCGAAAAGGCCTGTACCCAGTTCTACTGTGCGTGTCTGTTGCATAAATCGTTCCCTATATCGCCACGGCAGTAATCATAAAATCGAATATCAGCACCACGATGGCTGTAATTACAACGGTTCGAGTCGTTGCACGACCAACACCTTCAGCGGTCGGAATCGCATTATATCCTTCCCAGACGGCCAGCAGGCTCGCGGCAATGCCGAAGACGACGCTCTTGACGATGCCCTCGTTGATGTCGGCAACTTCCACCGACTGCTGCATCTGCTGCCAGAAAGAACCCACATCGACGCCCAGCAGCGACACGCAGACCAGGTGCGCGCCGAGCAGGCCGACCATGCTGAATATGGCGGCAAGCAACGGCATCGCGACGACGCCGCCGAGAAACCGTGGTACGACCACGCGCCGGATCGGGTTCACCGCCATCATTTCCATGGCCGACAGCTGGTCCGTCGCCTTCATCAGCCCGATCTCCGAGGACAGCGCGGTGCCCGCCCGGCCGGCGAACAGGAGCGCGGTAATCACCGGCCCGAGTTCCTTGACCAGCGCGAGCGCGGCAACGGCACCAACCGAATCCTCGGCGTTGAAGCGGGACAGGTTGGAAAAACCCTGCAGACCCAGCACGGCGCCCACGAAGAAACCAGAGATAATGATGATCACGAGCGACAGCGCACCTGCGTTATGGACCTGTGCCACCACCAGGCTGAATCGCCGCCAGACTACCGTCGGTGAATACCTGAGCAGCCGCAGGAAAAACAGCTGCAGCGCACCGAAAGTGCGCACGAAGTCGAAAAGGGTGTAGTAGAGATCCCGGAACATTCCGGTTATTCCGTATCCCGGCCGAGAAGCTGTTCAGCGTAGTCGGGAGCATCGTAGTGAAACGCAACCGGACCGTCAGCCATACCGTGCATGAACTGGCGCACCAGATCGGAAGACGCCTTGTTCAGCTCGTCGGGGCTTCCCGACGCGGCGACCTTGCCCCGCGAAATCAGGAAGCTGCCGTCCGCAACGGTCGAGATCTCCTGCACGTCGTGGCTGACGATGATACTGGTGATACCGAGTGCGTCGTTCATCTTGCGCACCAGGCGCACGATGACGCCCATCGAGATCGGATCGAGCCCGACGAACGGCTCGTCGTAGATCAGGATATCGGGATCCATCACCATGGCCCGGGCCAGCGCCACGCGCCGCGCCATGCCGCCCGATAACTGTTGCGGCATCATGTCCGCGGCCCCGCGCAGGCCGACGGCATGCAGCTTGGTGAGCACGACGTGGCGGATGAGCCGATTGGTCAGACGCGTATGTTCGCGCAGCGGAAACGCTACGTTCTCGAAAACGGACAGGTCGGTGAGCAGCGCGCCGTTTTGAAACAGCATCCCGAACCGCTTGCGCATCTCGTAGAGTTCGGTCTGGTTCAGCGTAGCGATGTCCACGCCATCAACCAGGATGACGCCGTGGTCCGGCACGATCTGGCGCGTAATCAGTCGCAAGAGCGTGGTTTTCCCGGTCCCGCTCGGCCCCATGATCGCTGTCACCTGCCCGCGCTTGATGGCCAGATTCAGACCATTGAAGATCTTGCGCGCCCCGAACGAGTAGTCGAGGTCGTGAATCTCGATGAGATTATCGGAGACTGCATCCATTGCGGTTATGGTCCAGACGGCAGCATCGGTGCCGGAGCCGGGAAAGCGCGCAGCATACCAAAAAACTTGGCCTCCGGAACAAAATGGGACTAAAATAGTCCTCTTTAAATCACGGCGGAAACAGCGAATGCTCAGGATCAGCAAACTCACCGATTACGGTACCGTACTGCTGGCAAACCTCGCCCGGAATCCGGACGAGGTGTGCAGCGCGGCGGAGATTGCTGCGCGCACCGGAATATCGCTGCCCACGGCGAGCAAATTGCTCAAGTCACTGGCTCGTAACGGGCTTGTAACTTCGACGCGCGGTGCCAATGGCGGCTACAAGCTGGCTCGCGACGCCAGCGCGATCAGCGCCGCGGAGATCATCGACGCGCTGGAGGGCCCTGTATCGATTACCGAGTGCAGCGCCTCCGACAGTCATTGCGATATCGAGGAAGTCTGCAGTGTTGGCAATGCCTGGCAGCGGATCAACGTCGCCATACGCAACGCCCTTCACGAGGTGAGCCTCGTCGACCTGTTACGCACCAGCAGCCCTGTTCCACAGTTCCGATTCGCCGGCCTTCCCATCAACGTTGAGGAAAAGACCTGACTCCATGGCCACTGAAACCGACAACATCGAAAGTTTCGTCAATCAGCGATACAAGCACGGCTTCGTCACCGATATCGATAGCGAAGGCCTGCCACCCGGCCTGGACGAAGACGTCATTCGTGCAATCTCGGCGCGCAAAAACGAGCCCGAGTTCATGCTCGAATGGCGGCTGCGCGCCTACCACCTGTGGCTGGAAATGACAGAGCCTGCGTGGGCCCATGTCCACTACCCGCCCATCGATTTCAACGAGATCTCGTATTTCTCGGCCCCGAAATCCGACAAGGACCGGCCCAAGAGCCTCGACGAGGTCGACCCCAAGCTGCTGGAGACCTACGACAAGCTCGGCATACCGCTGCACGAGCGTGCCCGGCTCGCAGGTGTCGCGGTCGACGCGGTATTCGATAGCGTCTCGGTAGCGACGACGTTCAAGGAAAAGCTGTCCGAGGCCGGCGTTATCTTCTGCTCGTTCTCGGAGGCGGTCGAGAATCACCCTGAACTGGTCAGGAAGTACCTGGGCAGCGTGGTGCCGCAGCGAGACAACTTCTACGCGGCCCTTAATTCCGCCGTCTTCAGCGACGGCTCTTTCGTCTACGTGCCCAAGGGCGTGCGCTGTCCGATGGAACTGTCGACGTATTTTCGCATCAACGCCGCCAACACCGGCCAGTTCGAACGCACGCTGATCGTCGCCGACGAAGGCAGCCACGTCAGCTATCTCGAGGGTTGCACGGCACCCATGCGCGATGAAAACCAGCTGCACGCAGCCGTCGTCGAACTGGTCGCGCTGGAAGGCGCGGAAATCAAGTATTCGACCGTCCAGAACTGGTACCCGGGCGACGAAAACGGCAAAGGCGGCATCTACAACTTCGTCACGAAGCGCGGCGATTGCCGCGGCGCGGATTCCAAGATCTCCTGGACCCAGGTGGAGACCGGTTCGGCGATCACGTGGAAGTACCCGAGCTGCATTCTGCGCGGCGACAACTCGGTCGGCGAATTCTACTCTGTTGCGGTTGCCAACAACTTTCAACAGGCCGACACGGGCACGAAGATGATCCACATCGGTCGCAATACGCGCAGCACGATAGTCTCCAAAGGCATCTCGGCCGGGCATGCACAGAATGCCTACCGCGGGCTGGTGCGGGTGATGCCGCAGGCGCGTGATGCACGCAATCACACCCAGTGCGACTCGTTGCTGATCGGCAAGGATTGCGGCGCGCACACATTTCCGTACATGGAAATAAAGAACCCGTCCGCACGGGTGGAACACGAGGCGACGACCTCCAAGATTTCCGCGAACCAGCTGTTTTACTGCCGGCAGCGCGGAATATCCGAAGAGGACGCCGTCAACATGATCGTCAATGGCTTCTGCAAGGAAGTCTTCAAGGAATTACCCATGGAATTCGCCGTCGAAGCGCAGGCCCTGCTCAATGTGAGCCTTGAAGGCGCCGTCGGCTAGGAAGGAACGATGCTTGAAATCAAAGATTTGAAAGCCAGCACGGGCGAAACGCCGATTCTCAACGGCCTCTCACTGTCAGTGAAGGCAGGCGAAGTACACGCGATTATGGGCCCCAACGGCTCAGGCAAGAGCACGCTCGCACAGGTTGTCGCCGGCCACGAGGACTACGCCGTCACGGGCGGCTCTGTCACCTACAAGGGACAGGACCTCCTGGCACTGGAACCGGAGGAGCGCGCCCGCGAAGGCATTTTTCTCGGCTTCCAGTATCCCGTCGAGATCCCGGGCGTGAACAACGCCTACCTGCTGAAGGCGGCGCTCAATGCCAAGCGCAAGCACCACGGGCAGGGCGAGGTCGACGCGTTCGAGTTCCTGAAACTCGCGAAGGAGAAAATGGCGCTGCTCGGCATGGACCCCAAGTTCCTCAATCGAGGCGTGAACGAGGGTTTTTCCGGCGGCGAGAAGAAGCGCAACGAAATCCTGCAGATGGCGATGCTCGAACCCGAACTGGCAATACTCGACGAAACCGACTCGGGCCTCGATATCGATGCGTTGAAAGCTGTGGCCCAGGGCGTTAACGCGATGCGCAGTCCGGACCGCGCAATCATCCTCGTCACGCACTACCAGAGGCTGCTCGACTATGTCGAACCGGACGTGGTCCACGTACTGTCCGGTGGCAGGATCCTGCGCTCGGGCGACAAGTCGCTGGCGCTCGAACTCGAGGAAAAAGGCTACGATTGGATCACGGAGGCCGCAATCGCATGACTGCGCTCGCCCTTCCCGACAAGGCCTTGGCTTCGGCGGTGCGGGAACTGCCGGACAACGCACTGGCACCGAACCGCGAGGCTGCGCTGGCGCATTTCCTCACGCAGGGCTTCCCGACCACGCGCCTCGAGGACTGGAAATACACGGACCTCTCGGCCGTTGCGGACATTAGCCAGCGTTGGCTCGAAAACGGCGCCCCGGTGCCCTCCGCCGCCGCCGTTGACGACCGGATCGTACAGATTCGCAGCGCCATCGACGTGGATTGGATCATCATCTGCAACGGCACCATCACGCACGGTAAGGAAGGCTTCGACAACCCGGGCCTCAGCATCGCGACCTTCAGCGATCTTGCGCATCTGCCCGGCTTCGATCAGCCGCTGGCCGATCTCAACGCGGCCCTGTTGTCCGATGGCCTGCATATTCGAGTCGCTGCGAACACAACGCACGAGCGTCCGCTGGGCCTGCTCGTCGTCGACGGCGCGGATTCACAGCCGGGTGTCGCCCAGGCGCGCATCAAGATAGAACTCGAAGAAGGCGCACAGGCGCAATTCGTCGAATACCACACATCCATCGGCGATTCTGATCATTACGCCAACAGCGTCGTGGAGCTTTCACTCGCGGCAGGCGCTACGGCGAACTACGTGCGCATACAGGGTCGCGACCGCAACCACACGCAGACGCATCGCACGGCCATTCGGCTCGATGCATCGAGCACGATTCGGTACAGCGGATTCGACCTTGGCGGGCGCTTGATCAGGAACGACCTCGATATCGATATCGCGGGCAAGGAAGCGACCGCGCTTGTCGGCGGCCTGTACATCGCCGATGACAGGCAGCACATCGATAACCATATCTGTATCGACCACCGCGTCGGGCCGGCGCGCTCGACACAGGAATATCGCGGCATCCTCGGCGGGCGCTGCCGCTGTGTCTGGAACGGCAAGGCACTCGTGCAGGCCGGCGCGGACGGCACCGATGCCGAGCAGTCCAATCACAACCTGCTGCTGAGCGACCGTGCAGAGATTGACGCCAAGCCGGAACTCGAGATTTACGCCGACGAGGTCAAGTGCAGCCACGGCACTACCGTCGGACAACTCGACGACGCGGCCCTCTTCTACCTGCGTTCGCGGGGCCTCGACGAGCAGGAGGCGACACGGGCGCTGACGCGTGCTTTCGGTGCCAGTATCGTGAGCCACTCACCGATCGCCGTTGCTGCCGATCACCTGTTGGAGGTGGTCGAGCAGCGGCTCTCCCGGCTGACCGACGGTGAAGAAGCATGACGCACGCCCAGCAACTGACTGATGCGCAGTCTGTCGTCGCGGCGTGCCGGGCGGACTTCCCGGCGCTCGACCAGGACGTTAACGGGCATCGTCTCGTCTACCTCGACAGCGCTGCATCGGCCCAGCAACCGTCCGCCGTGATCGATGCGATCGCGCACTACGAGCGTCACGACCACGCCAACGTGCATCGCGGCGTGCATACGCTGAGCCACAGAGCGACGGAAGCCTACGAGGGGGCTCGCGACACGCTCCGCGCTTTCATCAATGCCGCCAGTACGACGGAAGTGGTAATGACCAGCGGCACGACGGAAGCCATCAATCTCGTCGCGCAGAGCTTCTGCCGGCCCAGGCTCGGGCCGGGCGACAAGGTGCTGATCACGCATCTCGAGCATCACGCCAACATCGTGCCGTGGCAGCTCGTCTGCGAGCAGACTGGCGCGCAACTCGTCGTTGCGCCGATCAATGACCGGGGCGAGCTCGAACTCGACGCGCTTTACACGCTCATGGACGACGCCGTCAGGTTACTGGCGATCTCGCATGTCTCCAATGCGCTCGGCACGATCAACCCGGTCAGGGCCATCATTGCGGAAGCGCATTCCCGCGATATTCCGGTGCTCGTCGACGGCGCCCAGGGCGTCCCCCACATGAAGGTGGACGTGAGAGATCTCGATTGCGATTTCTACGCTTTTTCCGGGCACAAGATGTTCGGCCCGACCGGAACCGGCGTGCTCTACGGCAAGGAGGCATTGCTGGACGCGATGCCCCCTTACCAGGGCGGCGGAGACATGATCCTGGAAGTCAGCTTCTCGGGAACGACGTTCAACGAGCTCCCCTACAAGTTCGAAGCGGGCACACCGAATATCAGCGGGGTGGTCGGCTTCGGCGCAGCGGCAAAATATCTCGAGGACCTCGGGATGCACAATGTCGAGGCCTGGGAACACGAGCTGTCGAAGTACATGATGCAGCAGCTTTCGGCGATCGAGGATATTCGCCTGATCGGCACGGCCGCGGACAAAGCCGGAGTGCAGTCCTTCCTGCTGGGTGACATCCACCCTCACGATCTCGGCACCATCCTCGATCACCAGGGCGTCGCAATACGGACGGGGCATCATTGCGCGATGCCGGTCATGGATTTCTTCGGCGTACCGGGCACGGCGAGAGCGTCGCTGGCCCTGTATAACAATTTCGACGATATCGACCGGTTGGTGGCCGCACTCGAAAAAGCGCGCGAGATATTTGCATGACCACTGGCAGCGTGCATCCCGACGACGTCCGCGACCTGTACCGCGACCTGATCCTCGACCATGCCCGCAATCCGCGGCATTTCGGCAAGCTCGAGCACACGACCCACAGTGCCGAGGGCATCAATCCGCTGTGTGGCGACAAGCTCAAGCTGTACCTGGACGTCGATGCGGACGAGACGATCATGGGTGCGGCATTCGAAGGATCCGGGTGTGCCATCTCGGTCGCGTCGGCGTCGTTGCTGACCGATACGGTCATCGGGCTCAGCTCGGACGATGCAATGGCAATCTTCGGCGCCGTAACCGCTCAGCTCGCTGGCGGCGACGCGCCGGGCGACAGGAAAGTGGATCTCGGTAAACTTCGCGCGCTGGCGGGTGTTCGCGAATATCCGACCAGGGTCAAGTGCGCTACCCTCGCGTGGCACGCGCTCAAATCAGCATTGCGGCAGGACACGGCGCCTGCCAGCACGGAATAGGACATCAGATGTTCGGACACACCAATGAACCGGTGACAATATCGCGTGACGTAAAGGCGGTCATCATCCCTGTGGGTGAGGAACTGACGCTGCGTGAAGGCACCACCGGCTTTATCACGCAGGCACTCGGCGGTAGCTTCACGGTCTATGTCGAAGGCAACCTGTTTCGCATCGCGGGCATCGATGCAGACGCGCTGGGCAAGGAACCGGTGCCGCCACCCGAGGTTCCCGAGAACGCCACGGATCAGGATATCGAAGCGGTCATCTGGGACCAGCTTCGCACCTGCTACGACCCCGAAATCCCCGTGAACATCGTGGACCTCGGCCTCATCTACCGCTGCGAGGTGAAGTCGCTCGGAAACGGTCAACGCTCGGTCGAAGTCGACATGACGCTCACGGCGCCCGGATGCGGCATGGGCGAAATCCTTGTCCAGGACGCACAGGAGAAAATCGGCGTCATACCGACGGTCGCGGACGTCCGCGTTCAGCTCGTGTTCGACCCGCCCTGGAACCAGAGCATGATGTCTGATGAGGCGCGCCTGCAGACTGGTTTGATGTAAACTGGCACGCAACAGTCGTTGCACCGCCATGAAGACACTCACCCTCGTTCGCCACGCAAAATCGAGCTGGAAGGATACCTCACTCGCCGACCGCGACCGGCCGCTCAACAAGCGCGGCAAGCGGGACGCTCCGGAAATGGGGCGGCGCATTGTAGACGCCGGCATTCGTCCCTCGCTGATCGTCAGCAGCCCCGCCGTGCGGGCGTGGACGACGGCCAGGATCATCGCGAACGAGATTGGCTATCCGCTCGAGTTCCTGCAGCGCGACAGCGCGCTCTACCTGGCGTCAGTCAACGGCATTCTCGACGTGGTCGTTTCCCAGGATGCCGGTTTCAACAACATGATGCTGATCGGGCACAACCCCGGGTTCACGGATTTTGCCAATTACCTCGTGCCGGGCCTGACTAACAACATACCGACGGCCGGCGTTGTCAGTGTCGAACTGGATACGGACGACTGGAGCCTCTACGACAAGCCCGACGTGACACTCCTGCTGTACGACTTCCCCAAGAATCGTCCCTAGCACTCCGGGACATTCACAGCCAGGCCTCCCTTCGAGGTCTCCTTGTAGCTCGACGACATGTCCAGCCCGGTCTGGCGCATCGTCTCAATGACCTGGTCGAGAGTCACCTTGTGGGTACCGTCGCCGTGCATGGCGAGCGACGCCGCGTTGATCGCTTTAACCGCCCCCATCGCATTGCGCTCGATACAGGGGATCTGCACGAGACCGCCGATCGGGTCGCAGGTCAGTCCCAGGTTGTGCTCCATGCCGATCTCCGCTGCCTCCTCGACGTGATCGTTCGTCCCGCCGAGCACGGCCGCAAGCCCTCCCGCGGCCATCGAACACGCAACACCAACTTCTCCCTGGCAGCCCATCTCGGCGCCGGAGATCGACGCGTTTACCTTGTAGAGGATCCCGATGGCGCCCGCGGTGAGCAGGAACGTGCGAATCCCCTGCGCATTCGCACCGGGCACGAAACGAACGTAGTACATCAGCACGGCCGGGATGATGCCGGCGGCCCCGTTCGTCGGTGACGTCACGACACGTCCGCCCGCGGCGTTTTCCTCATTCACCGCAATCGCGTACGCATTGACCCACTCCATCGCATCGAAGGGCGACGCCTCCTGCCGCGCCTCGAGCCGTCTGCGCAGTTTGGGCGCCCTCCGCGTGACGGCCATGGCGCCGGGCAGCACGCCCTCGGTTCGCAGTCCGCGCTCGATGCATCCTTCCATGGCCTGCCAGATACCGTCGATGGAGCGCTCGACGTCGGCCCGCGCGCGCCATTGCAGTTCGTTCTCGAGTACCAGCTCCGCGATGCTGCATTCGTGGTTTGCGCAGAGCTGCAGCAGCGACTGGCTGCTATCGAAGAAATGCAGCGGTGCGCCGCTGTGCGACGCCGGCTCGGGTTCGTCGCCGCGGGCTATAAACCCGCCTCCGAGCGAGTAATACACCTCGTCGAGCCTCGTGCGGCCATCCGGACCGAAGGCGCGGAAGCGCATGCCGTTGGTGTGTCTCGGCAGTTCTTCATCGTAATTGAAGACGACATGTTTCTGCGGATCGAAGTCGAGCGTCCCGATAGCCGGCACCGGCAGCCGCTTGTCCTGGTGAATCCTGCGCAGTGTCGGCCCCACGGATTCCGGGTCGATGGTCTCGGGCCGGGCGCCCGTCAGCCCGAGCATGATCGCCGCGTCGGTGCCGTGACCTTTGCCCGTATACGCGAGCGAGCCGTGCAGGGTTACGTCGACGATCGCGACCGGCCCGTCGAGATCGGCCAGCGCCGTCGCGAAGGCGTGCGCGGCCTTCATCGGGCCAACCGTGTGGGAACTCGATGGCCCTATGCCGATCTTGAAAATATCAAAGATGCTGATGGCCGCCATGGGTCAGTCGTTGTCCAGCGAGAGGAGACTTGCGTTGCCGCCGACCGCGGCAATGTTGTTGCTCACCGAATACTCCGTGCCGAAGCGCGGCAGGTAATGTGGGCCACCGGCTTTGGGGCCGGTACCCGAGAGACCGCGCCCGCCGAACGGCTGGACACCGACCACGGCTCCGATCATGTTGCGATTGACGTAGATATTCCCGGCGCCCGACCGCTCGACGAGTTTGCGCGCCCGCCCGTCGATGCGGCTGTGCAGGCCCATGGTGAGGCCATAGCCGGTTGCGTTCACGGCATCGATGGTCGCTTGCAGGTCCCTGCTCCTGAATCTCAGCACATGGAGGATCGGGCCGAACACTTCTCTCTCGAGCACATCGACGCTGTCGATCTCGATCAGTGTCGGCGCGAAAAAGGTCCCGGACTTCGTGCCATTGTCGAGGCTGCAGCGGTAGAGCACCTTTGCTTTCTCCGCCATCTCCTGTACGTGCGATTCGAGCACACCGCGGGCTTCCTCGTCTATCGCGGGACCGACATCCGTCTCGAGCAATGCCGGGTCGCCAACGACGAGTTCGTCCATGTGGCCGATGAGGAGTTCGATCACCCGGTCCGCGATATCCGTCTGCAGGCACAGAAGCCGCAGCGCAGAGCACCTCTGCCCGGCACTGTTGAAGGCCGAGAACGCCGCGTCCTTGACGACCTGCTCCGGCAACGCCGAGCTGTCGACGAACATCGCATTCTGTCCGCCCGTTTCGGCGATCAGGGTGCCGATTGCGGCGTCACGCCCGGCGAGAGTACGGTTGATGAGCCTTGCCGTCTCGGTGGATCCGGTGAACGCGACGCCCGCAATCCGTGGGTCCGCCACCGCTCGCCCGCCGACCGTCGCTCCGGCACCCGGAAGAAACTGCAGCGCCTCTCGCGGCAGGCCCGCTTCCATCAGTAACTCGACGGCCTGGAACGCGACGAGCGGCGTCTGCTCGGCCGGCTTGGCCAGCACCGTGTTGCCGGCCGCGAGCGCTGCCGCGACCTGGCCGGTGAATATCGCCAGGGGAAAGTTCCAGGGACTGATGCAGACGAACACGCCGCGCCCTCGCATGCCCAGGGTATTGCGCTCGCCGGTGGGCCCCGGCAGCAGCACCGGGTCGCCAAAATACCTGCGTGCCTCCGCCGCATAGAAGCGCAGGAAATCGACCGCCTCCCGCAACTCCGCGACCGCGTCGGGCAGTGTCTTACCCGCTTCGGTGATACACAGCGACAGCAGCTCAGGCCTGTGTTGCTCATACAGATCAGCCGCCTTCTCGAGAATTTCCGCACGCCGGCTCGCCGCCGTCCGGTTCCACTCCGGCTGCGCCGCGCAGGCGCTCGCAATGGCGACATCTACATGGTCGGTGTTGGCGAACTGGCAGGTGCCGACCGTGTGGCCACCGTCGGCCGGGTTGGTGGAATCCACCGGCTCGCCGGATACGGCTTTTCCGGCCACGACCGGGTACGCTGCGAGCGGCCGCGCGCTTGCGTCCTGCATGGCTGTCAGCAGGTCAACGGTCACCCGGTCGTCGGCCAGGTTGAGCCCCTGCGAATTCCTGCGCTCCTCGCCGAACAACGCCGCCGGCGGCGGAATGCGGGGGTGGGGTTTGGCGGCGTGCGCCTCCGTAGCCGCGATCGGGTCGGCGACAATGTCGGCCACGTCGATCGACTCGTCGATGATGCGGTTGACGAACGAGGTATTGGCGCCGTTCTCGAGCAACCGCCGCACCAGGTAAGGCAGCAGATCCTTGTGGCTGCCGACAGGTGCGTATACGCGACACGGGCGCGCAAATTTCTCAGCGTCGATTACCTCCGCGTAAAGCTCCTCGCCCATGCCGTGCAGCCGCTGGAATTCATAGTCACGCCTCGAGCCGGCATAGTGCATCACGGTCGCCAACGTGTGTGCATTGTGGGTGGCGAATTGCGGATACAGTAACTCACCGGCTTCCAGCGCCTTGCGCGCGCAGGCCAGGTAGGACACGTCCGTGTGTACCTTGCGTGTAAAGACCGGGTAGCTCTCGAGTCCCAGTTCCTGCGCGTGCTTGATCTCCGTATCCCAGTAGGCGCCCTTGACAAGCCGGACGGGGATCCGGCGGTCGGCGTCCCTCGCCAGCCCTTCGAGAAAGCCGAATACGTCGCTCGCCCGCCGCTGGTAGGTCTGTACCGCCAGCCCCAGACCGTCATAACCCGTCAGGCCCGTATCCCTCAAGACGCGCTCGAACACCTGCAGCGACAATTCCAGCCGGTCCGCTTCCTCTGCATCGACGGTCATTGCGATGTCGCACGCTTTTGCATGCTGGGCAAGTTCGAGCACGCGCGGCGTCAGTTCTCTGAGCACGCGATCCACCTGCGGGTATTCATAGCGCGGGTGCAGCGCCGAGAGTTTCACCGAAATACTCGGAGCCGAAAAAATATCGTCCCCCGAGGCCCGCGGCGCAGCTCCAATCTGTCCGATTGCCTCGTAATACGCGTCGAAATAACGCCGGGCGTCGGCTTCCGTCAGCGCCGCCTCTCCGAGCATGTCGAACGAGTAGCGATACGCCTTGTTGCGCTTCGACACCGAGCGCTCGAGCGCTTCCGCGATCGAGCGGCCCATGACGAACTGGTGCCCCATGATGCGCATAGCCTGGCGCATCGCCGTGCGAACAACCGGTTCGCCGGCACGGCTCGCAATCTTGGCAAGCATCTGGGCCGGATTGACGCGCAGCGATTCGTCGACCTTCAACAACTGGCCCGTCAGCATCAGTCCCCAGGTCGATGCATTCACGAACAGCGACTCACTCGTGCCCAGATGTTCCTTCCATTTAGCGGCGGTGATCTTGTCGGCTATCAGCTGGTCGGCTGTATCGGCATCGGGAATGCGCAACAGTGCTTCGGCGATGCACATCAGCAATACACCCTCCTCGGACGACAGGTCGTACTGCTGCAGAAAGGCGTCGATACCGCCCTCCCGCGCCTTGTTCTTGCGCACCGCGGTCACCAGCTCCACCGCCGTATCCCGTATCCTGCCGCGCGCGGACTCGCCGGGATCGGCAAGATTCCTGAGCTCGTTGACGAGCGTCTGTTCATCGGCCAGGAAGCGGGCGTTGACGTCGGTGATCGGGCTCGGACTGGCAAGCGTCTGCCGTGTAAATAGCATGGATATACCCGCCTGTTGGTATCGTTCGTGTTATGGGCGTCCTGATATACTTTGCGGCCTTTCTTGGTCGAGGGCAATCCCATGCCGGAATCTTTTCTTGCCTCTCTCGTCGAGCAGACAGAAGCGCTCCGGGAGCAGGGCCTGTTCAAATCGGAGCGGCTGATCACCGGTCCGCAGCAGGCCGATATCGACGTGCGCACGAACGGCAGCAGCACGCACGTGCTGAACCTCTGCGCCAACAACTACCTGGGTCTCGCCAACCATCCGGAGGTCATCGCCGCCGCGCACAGGGCGCTGGACGACTTCGGTTACGGCATGGCGTCGGTGCGCTTCATTTGCGGCACACAGACCATCCACAAGGAGCTCGAGGCACGTATCAGCGCCTTCCTGGGCACCGAGGACACCATCCTGTATCCGTCGTGTTTCGACGCAAACGGCGGGCTGTTCGAGACCATACTCGGATCCGAAGACGCGATTATCAGCGATGCCCTGAATCACGCCAGCATCATCGACGGGATCCGCCTCTCCAAGGCGCAGCGGTTCCGCTACCAGCACGACGACATGCAGGACCTGCGCGGACAGCTCGAGGCAGCTGCTGACGCCAGGGCCAGACTGATCGTGACGGACGGCGTGTTTTCGATGGACGGCACAATCGCGGACCTCGAGGCAATCTGTGGCCTGGCCGAGGAGTTCGACGCGCTTACGATGATCGACGACTGCCACGCCACCGGCTTTCTCGGCAAGGCGGGACGCGGCACGCACGAGTATCGCGATGTCATGGGCCGCATCGATATCATTACCGGAACGCTGGGCAAGGCACTCGGCGGCGCGTCGGGTGGCTTCACATCCGGGCGCAAGGAAATCGTCGGCTGGCTCCGGCAGCGGTCGCGCCCCTACCTGTTCTCGAACTCCGTCGCCCCGATGATCGCGGCCGCTTCGATTGCGGTTCTGGAGCTGCTGGAGCGCGATCACTCGCTGGCCGAACAGCTGCACGAGAATGCACGCTATTTCCGTCGCCAGATGGAAGAACGCGGATTCGACCTGATCCCGGGCGAGCACCCCATCATTCCCGTCATGCTCGGCGACGCCAAACTGGCAACCGAGATGGCCGACCGCCTGCTCGAACGCGGCATTTACGTTATCGGATTCTCGTTCCCTGTCGTGCCGGAAGGCCGCGCACGCATCCGTACGCAGATGTCAGCCGGCCTCACCCGCCAGCATCTCGACGATGCGGTGGAGGCATTCACGACCGTGGGCAGGGAACTCGGAGTGATCAACTGATGAAAGCACTGGTCAAGGCGAAAGCAGAGCGCGGCATCTGGATGCAGGATATCCCGGAGCCCGCGGTCGGGCACAACGACGTTCTGATTCGGGTCAACCGCAGCGCAATCTGCGGCACTGATATCCACATTTACCAGTGGGACGACTGGGCCCGGCATACGATCCCGGTGCCACTGGCAGTCGGCCATGAATTCTCAGGCACCATTGTCGAATGCGGCATCGAGGTCAGGGGCTTCGAGCCGGGCGATCGTGTTTCTGCTGAAGGTCACATCACCTGCGGCGTATGCCGAAACTGCCGCGCCGGCCGCCGCCATCTGTGCATGAACACCAGGGGTGTCGGCGTGAACCGGCCCGGCGCGTTCGCGGAATACATCAGCGTTCCTGCATTCAACGTCTTCAAATTGCCGGACGCCATCACGGACGACATGGCCGCGATCCTCGACCCACTCGGCAACGCGACTCATACCGCGCTCTCTTTCGACCTCGTCGGCGAAGACGTGCTCATCACCGGAGCCGGCCCCATCGGCATCATGGCCGTCGCTATTGCGCGTTTTGCCGGCGCCCGCCACATCGTGATTACCGATATCAACGACTATCGGCTGGAACTTGCACGCAAAATGGGGGCTTCCGCCGCCCTCAACGTGACGCGCGAATCCATCGACGACACGATGCGGGCACTCGGCATGGAAGAAGGCTTTGACGTGGGCATGGAAATGTCCGGTAACCCGACCGCCTTCCGCGACCTGCTGCGAACAATGCACCATGGCGGCAAGGTTGCACTGCTTGGCATACCGCCGGACGATACCGTGATCGACTGGAACGAGGTCATCTTCAAAGGTCTGTTTTTAAAGGGTATTTATGGCCGGGAGATGTTCGAGACCTGGTACAAGATGTCCAGCATGCTGCAGAGCGGGCTGAACATAGCGCCCGTCATCACGCACCACTTCGGCATCGACGAGTTCGAACCGGCGTTCGAGCTGATGGAGTCGGGGCAGTCCGGCAAGATCATCCTGCACTGGAACTAGGCCCCGGCCCTGCCCCGGGCGTCAGTCAAACGTGCACAGACAGTGCGCGTATACGCCTTTAGGATCATCGAACTCGGTGAGCGGCGCCAGCGCCTCCTCGAGTTTTCCGGCAATTTTTTGCAGCGATGACGGCCGCGATTGCAGGAAGTCGAGCTGCAGGCCGAAGCTCTTTGCGGTCCCCAGGAGGTCGACGATCATCTGCTCCGTGGGTGACAGTTCGATCCTGATCCACTTGCGACCGTAGTCGTCTTTCGGCAGGTCGACCAGTTCGGCCGCGAACGCAATGGCCTCGTCCATGCCACCCAGTTCGTCCACGAGCCCGTGACGTAATGCGTCTGCTCCGGTCCACACGCGACCCTGGCCCACGGCATCGACCTCCTCTTTTTCCATGCCCCGATAGGTCGCGACACGGCCGATGAAGTCGTCATAGCCTTCCTCGATAACCAGCTGAAACAATCGCTTCGTGTCATCCGTCATCGCGCGATCCGGTCGCAACTGGCCGGACAAGAGCGTCGATCCGACACCGTCAGTCGCCAGGCCGAGATAGGCTGCGGTGCGCTGGTAGGTCGGGAACATCCCGAAAATGCCGATCGAACCCGTTATGGTCGTGGAATTGGCGAACACCCGGTCCGCACCCACAGAGATCCAGTAACCACCCGATGCCGCCACGCTGCTCATCGAGGCGACGACCGGTTTTCCAGCGTCCTGGAGCGCCGCTATTTCGTTGGCGATCACGTCGGACGCGAATGCACTGCCCCCCGGGCTGTCTACGCGCAGTACCACTGCCTTGACGGATTCGTCGTCGCGCGCTCGCCGAAGCAGCTGGGCCGTCGAGTCTGCGCCAATAGCACCCGGCGGCTGCGTGCCGGACTGGATCGCTCCCGAAGCGATGATGATGCCGACATTTTCCTCTGTCACTTTCTCGCCGTTTAGAAAGTCTTCATGAGCAAGGTACGCGCTCATGCCGATCGAGCTGTAGTCGACATCCGAATCCTCGTCGGTGCCGACATAGCCAATGAGCAGCTCGCGCAGCTCGGTACGCGTCAGCAGCTCGTCGACGAGATTATTGTCCTTCGCTGCCCGGGCGAGGTCGCCGTCGGCTGCGGCGACCGTGTCGACGAATGCGTCGGCATAGCTTTCCATTTCAGCGCGGCTCATTGCACGCGCCGCCGCAACTTCTTCCAGGTAAGTTCCCCACAGCTGGTCGATCAGGTTTACCGTCGCCTCGCGGTCCGCATCGGACATGTCCATGCGTTCGAAAGGCTCCACGGCCGACTTGTATGTACCGACCTTGAAGATATTCCAGTCGAGCTTGAGTTTCTCGATCGCATCGCTGAAGTAGGTCCGGAAACGACCGTAGCCCTGCAGCAGGATTCCGCCCTCGGGGTTCAGATAGACTTCGTCCGCATGCGCTGCGATGTAGTAGGCCTGCTGCGTCATGAAGTCGGCGCTGGCAATCACGGGCTTGCCGGATACCTGGAATTCCTCGATGGCGCGAGCGATGCGCTGCAACTTGGGCAGACCCGCCGCGCCCAATGCACTGAGTTCGATATGAACCGCGCCGATGCGATCGTCGTCGCTCGCATACTCGAGCGCGTCGACAATGTCCTGCAACACGGTCTGGGGCTGTACCTCATCGAGCAGCTCGGCAAGCGCCCTGTCGAACGGGTCGCCCTCCAGCTCCTCGACAATAACGCCCACCGGCTTGATGAACAGCGCGGCACGATCCGGCAACAGAGGTGTGGTTCCCGACATTGCGCTAATGAAAATTGCAAACACGAACAGCAGCAGTAACAGGTGCAGTATCTTGCGAAATCCGTCGACGCCACTCCAGATTCCGGACAGCAGCCTGGCAAACAGGTTTTTCTTCTTCATCGAATTCAAGTCTCCTCGCGCGATTCGACCGCTCACCACGCCAGATCAAGAGTGTACGACGTGCCCGTTCGAGCGGCCAGCGCGGCTACCCCGGCACCAGGAAAAGCGACAGCGCCGGCCAGAACGTGATGACAAGCACCGACAGCATAAGAATGACCAGGAACGGGAAGGTCGCCGAATACACGTGCATGATGGGCTTTTCGAAGCGGTAGCTCGCAATGAACAGGTTCAGCCCGACCGGGGGCGTCATGTAGCCGAGCTGCATGGCGGCCAGGAAGACGATGCCGAGATGAACGGGATCCACGTTGTAAGCCGCCGCGATCGGAAGGATCAGCGGCACGACGAGCACGATCGCCGAGAAGATGTCGATCAGCGCGCCGAGAATCAGCAGGAATACGAGCAGCAGGACGAGGAACGACGTCTGGCTGGAGACCAGCCCCGATACCGAGGCAAGCAGGTCCTGCGGCACGCCGGCGCTGATCATGTAATTTGTAGAGGCAAGCGACACGCCGAGAATGGCGAGAATTCCCCCGACCAGCACCATGGATTCACGAATGATCCGCGGCAATTCGGTAAGGCGGATTTCCCGGTGAATCAGGACCTCGACAATGAATACATAGAGTGCCGTAATGGCGGCAGCCTCGGATACCGCCAGGAATCCCGAGTAAATGCCGCCGAGCACCACCAGCGGCAGCGGTATTTCCCACGCCGTCTCCCGCACCGCGCGACCGAACTCGCGCATCGAGAATTTCTGCAGCACCTTCGGGCTGCTGCGGCTTACAAACAGGCTCCAGCCCGACAGCATCACCAGCATGAGCATGCCCGGCAGGATGCCCGCAAGAAACAGGTAGTCGATCGACACTTCGGCGATCACGCCGTACAGGATCAGCGGCAGCGATGGTGCGAACAACAGGCCGAGACTCCCGGACGACGTAACGAGCCCGAGGTTGAATTTATCCGGGTAACCGTCCTGCTTCAGCGCCGGGTACAGGATGGCGCCAAGCGCGATGATCGTGACGCCGGAAGCGCCCGTGAATGCCGTGAAAAACGCGCAGGCGGCAAGCGATACGAGTGCAAGCCCTCCCGGCATCCAGCCGAGCAGCGCGTCGGTCAGCCGCACCAGACGACGTGGCGCATTGCTCTCACTAAGCAGGTAGCCGGCGAACGTGAAAAGCGGAATCGCAGCCAGGAACGGCAGATCGGCGATGCTCAGTATCTCGAGCGCGATATTCATGAGATCGGTGTCGTCACGCTGGAACCCCAGCATGGCGCTGGTAGCGATTACCGCGAACAGGGGCGCGCCGAGAATGGCGAGCAATGCAAGAATGACGGTGAGCGCAATCATCCCGGCGCACTCTCTTTCCTGCCCGTTACGATCAGGACGACTTCACGAATAACGGACACCGCAAAGCGATAACTCATCAGCGCGAATGCGCCCGGTACCACAATGTGCGCAATCCAGGCCGGCACGTTGATCAGCACCGTGTCTTCGAACTCGATTTCCAGCTGCAGATACCGCCAGGCCTGCCAGGCAACAACGCCACAGACGAGCGCCGCGAACACGTCGACGAACAAACGGATACCGGTCACCGCCGGGTCCGGAAGCAGGTGCGACAATGCATCAATACGTATGTGGCGATTATCTCTTGTCGCCGCGATCGAGCCGACCATCGCCAGCCAGAGAACGAGCAGCTTGATGAGTTCGTCAGCCCGGAAGAACCCGGTCTCGAATACTTCTCTGAGAACGATCTGGCCGACGGCCAGCAGCACCAGCGACCCCAGCAACACGACGAGCGCCGCGTTTTCCGCCAGCCGGCCGAATCGCTCCAGCCTGGCCAGCGCGGAAAGAAAGCCGTGAGTCACTGCGCTCCGGCCGTCACTTCGCTATTGGCTTCCCGGTATTCCTGCACGTAATCCAACATCTCCTCGTAGAGGGCCATGGTGAACGCCCCCTCCTTGCCGAGCTCCCTGTTGGACACGAGGAGCCGCTTACGCAACCTTTCAACTTCCTCGGCGTCGAACGGCACGCTCTCGATACCCGCGTTCAGCAGCGCATCGCGGGCCTCGTGATTCTCCTCGATATTGGCGCGGTCGAAATCCTCGTAGGTTGCCTGCATCACTTCGCGCACGACCTGCTGATCCGCAGCGCTCAGTTTGCTGAAGGCTCGCTTGTCGATCGCCATGAAGCCTACCGTGTAGACGAGGGGGATCTCGGTGATGTACTTGATCTTCGTGTGCCACTGCATCACCAGCGCGCCGATCGGCGACATGGCGACGATATCGATCAGGCCCGTCTGCAGACCGGTCAAGACATCCGTCAGCGGCAGCGTAACCGGCGCCAGCGACAGCGCCTCCATCGAGGCATAGCTGATGCTGTCGCCTTCGGGCACCCAGACGCGCTTGCCCTTCAAGTCGTCGAGCCCTCTCACGGGCGTATTCGACATGACGATCGCGAAGCCGCCCGAGGCAAAACCGAAGTTGATGTAGCCGGCCGCCTCGAGCCCTTCCTGGAGCTTGCTGTCGAGGCGCTCGCGAACGTAGATGGCCTCTTCCACCGAGTCGAAAACCAGCGGCATGCCGTAGATATTCAGGTCGGGATAAATATCCGAGAGCGCGGTCGGCGTGAACGCGCCGCCCTGTAATGCGCCGATGCGGATCTTGCCGAGCACCTTGGTATCGTTGCCCATGACGCCGCCGCCGTAATATTTGATCTGTACGCGGCCGTCGGTGCGTTCCTTGATCTCTTTCGCGCTCTCGCGCATGTCTTTCATCCACTGCGAGCCTTCGGGCGTCACCGTGGCAATCTTCAGCGTCGCGGCGCTGGCAACGCTACCGAGAGCGAGGGCCAGCAATGTAATGAGAAATTTATTCATCAGTCGTGCACCTGTCGAGGTTCCGATCAGAAATAGTCGTCGGCTTCGGCCAGAAGCTGCTCGGCTTCTTCCTTGGCCATGACGTTGCTCAGTGTGAGTCCATCCGCATAGGGGCTCGCGTCGACAACCTCGCCGAGCAGCCGGTCATGCAGGTCGCGTTCGTAAAGAAGTTTCGCGTAACCCTTTGCGTATTCGACCTTCGCGCTCAGATCCCGGCCGTTCGACATGGCGATCGCCTTCTCGAAATGCTCGCGCGCTTCTTCGGGCTTCCCGCCCAGCGACGGCGGCCGCAACGTCAGCAATATGCCCATGTAGGTGTGCACTGTCCCATCGACGTCGTCGCCCGCGATCTCGAGGTAGCGATTGAACAATGCTTCGACCTGCGGCAATTCCGCCAGCGAATTCCAGTCGTCGCTGTGCGCACGCAGGTAGGCGAGCGTCGAGAATCCGTAGCTATAGAGGTACTCGGACTGCCGTTCCGTAACGCCATCAAGGGTGGCCACGAACTCGTCATAGCTCGCATCCGGCCAGTCGCAGGACGGTGCATAGGTTTCACACATGGCTTGCTGCGCGTAATTGCGGGCACGCGTCGTAAGCCGCGACGCGCGCACGGTATCGTCCGCAAAAACCGCGCCGTAGGACGCATAGAGCGTCGCCGCCGATGCCAGCAGCTCGGGATTGTCGGGATCGCCTTCCAGGAAGCTGTCGAGCAACAGCATGTACGAGGGTGCCCCTGCCCGCACTGTCTCCGGGTCGTCCTGGTTGAGGATCGCGCTCGACAGGTTGTCGGCGAAGCCACTGGCTGCCGAAGACATCATGGAAGCGCATCCGGCCAGCGACAGGCTGGCGAATGCAAGCAGCAGAGCGCTGCCCTGAGTACTTCGAAAAATCGATCTCATGCCACGAAAGACCCGGCCCAAGCGAATAGGTTCAGGCTAACCGACCCGTGGCCACCAATTATGTGTATTCGGCCACAGATTTGGAACCGTGCCGCCGCCAGCGGCACGGCTTTTTCTAGATCTTCTCCTTGATGCGGGCCGCCTTACCGGTGCGTCCGCGCAGGTAGTACAGCTTCGCACGGCGCACGTCACCGCGGCGCTTCACCTTGATGGAATCCACGACCGGGCTGTACGTCTGGAAAACACGCTCGACCCCTTCACCGTGCGAAATCTTGCGCACGGTAAACGAGGAATTCAGGCCGCGATTGCGCTTGGCGATGACAATGCCTTCGAACGCCTGCAGGCGCTCGCGCGTGCCTTCCCGGACCTTGACCTGGACGATGACGGTATCCCCCGGCGAGAAATCGGGAAATTCCTTGTTCATCTGTTCCTGCTCGATCGCTTCGATAATTTTGCTCATATCACTCTACCCTGTTCTTTCAGGAACTCGTCGAGCAGCTCCTGCTGCTCACGGTCCAGTTGTAATTTCTTCACCAGGTCCGGGCGCCTCAGGAAGGTCCGGCCCAGAGCCTGCTTGTATCGCCAGCGCGCTATCCGCGCATGATCGCCGGACAATAACACTGCCGGCACCCTGCGACCCTCGATCTCCTCGGGCCGTGTGTAGTGGGGATAGTCGAGCAATCCCTCTACGAATGAGTCCTGTGCCGCCGAGTCCTCGTCGCCCAGCACCCCCGGCAACAGCCGGACCACGGCGTCGATGACCGCCATCGCGGCTATCTCACCGCCCGACAAAACGAAATCGCCGAGCGACAGTTCTGCGTCCACCTCGTCCTCGATCAACCGCTCGTCGACGCCCTCGTAGCGGCCGGCGAACAGGATCATACCCGGTAACGCCGCCAGCCGCGCAGCTTCGCCCTGGTCGAATTCCCTGCCGGATGGCGACAGGTATATCACCGGACTGCCCTCGGGCATCGCAGCGCGCGCCGCACGTATCGCTTCACCCGCCGGCCGGTACTTGAGTACCATGCCTGGGCCGCCACCATACGGCCGGTCATCGACGGTGCGGTGCGTGTCGGTCGCATAATCGCGCGGATCCTCGATCCGCAGCGCGGCAAGCTGCCGCTCCATCGCGCGTCCGACGACGCCATGCTCCGCTACCGTGCGGACCATCTCCGGGAACAGGCTGACAACCGCGATCTGCATGATGTCAGTCCCACTCCCAGTCGACCCGGATAACGCCCGCGGCGATATCCACGTCGAGTATCACTTCTTCCGGCACGAACGGTATCAAGCGTTCGTGCGGGCCGTCGACAACCAGCACGTCGTTGGCACCGGTTGCCATCAGATACGCAACCCTGCCAAGTTCCGTGCCATCCTCGTGCACGACGGTCAGGCCCTCGAGGTCGGCCCAGTAATAATGGCCTTCCCCGGGGTCCGGCAACGCATCACGATCGACGCCGATGTCACTGCCAGTCAATTCTGCTGCGGCATCGCGGTCCTCGATGCCCTCGAGACGGGCGATGACCGCCTTGCCATGGCGCTTGCCTTCTGCAAGCACGACCCGTTGCCAGCGTCCTTCCCGACCCAGCAACCAGTCTTGGTAGTCCAGGACCGCTTCCCGCGGCTCCGTGTATGAGTACACCTTCACCCAGCCCCTGACGCCGAAAAGACCGTCAATTCGGCCCAATATCACCGGCTGTGTCCGAGCGTCAGTCACACTGCAGTCATTGGCCCGCTCATCACGGGCGGGCAAACGTTCAGGCGCTGGCAGCGGCCTTGCGATGCGTCTTCAGCAGCGAGGCAACCCGCTCGGAGGGCCTGGCGCCCTGCCCGATCCAGTAATCCACGCGCTCGAGGTCGATGCGCAGGTTTTCCTCGTGATCCCGGCCAACCGGGTTGAAGAAGCCGACACGCTCGATATAGCGGCCGTCCCGACGATTGCGACTGTCGGTAATGACCACGTGATAAAAAGGGCGCTTTTTCGCGCCAGCGCGCGAAAGACGAATACTAACCATTACATTCCCGTTAAAATCTTGAGGAGGCGGACACGCCTGATCTCGGGCTGGCCCGAGTAAAGCGCGCATTGTACTGGTTTCGGTCTAAATGTGAAGCGTTTTCGGAGCCGGATTTAGCCGTTTTTGCGGCCAAAAACCCGAAGTTTTACGGTAGCTTGGCGCGAAGTCAGCCGAAACCGGGCGGCAAGCCGCCGCGCGGCATGCCGCGCATCATCTTCTTCATGCCGCCGCGCGACATCTTCTTCATCATTTTTTCCATCTGGGTGAACTGCTTCAGCAGACGGTTCACGTCCTGTACCTGCAACCCGCAACCCCGCGCTATACGCTTCTTGCGGGAGCCGTTGATGGTCTTCGGAAAGCGCCGTTCGGCGGGCGTCATCGAGTTGATGATCGCGATCTGCCGCCGCATCTGCTGCTCGCCCACGCCGTCCTTCAGCGCGGCGGCGTTGACGTTGCCCGGGATGGGCAGCTTGTCGAGCATCGCGCCGAGCCCGCCCATGTTCATCATCTGCTCGAACTGATCGCGGAGGTCCGAAAGATCGAAGCCACGGCCTTTCTTGAGCTTCTTCGCGAGCTTCTCGGTTTTTTCCCGGCTGACCTTGTCCTCGATCTCCTCGACCAGCGACAACACGTCACCCATCCCCAGGATGCGTGACGCCATGCGCTCCGGGTGAAAGGCCTCGAGGCCGTCGACTTTCTCGCCGACGCCGAGGAATCGTATCGGCTGGCCGGTGATTTCACGGACGGATAGCGCGACGCCGCCCTTCGCATCGCCGTCCGCCTTGGTCAGAACCACGCCGGTCAGCGGCAGTGCCTTGCTGAACGCGGTCGCCGCATTGACCGCATCCTGGCCGGCCATGCTATCGACGACAAACAGCGTCTCCCGGGGAGCGGCCGCCGCATGCACGGCGGTCACCTCGTCCATCATGCCGCTGTCAATGTGCAGCCTGCCTGCCGTATCAACGATGAGAACGTCCGCATGCGATCGCCGTGCCTCGTCCAGCGCACGCTCGACGATGGCCACCGGCGCCTCGCTTGGCTCACTGTCGCAATGCAGCGCACCGACCTCCTCCGCCAGCGTCTTCAACTGCAGGATTGCAGCCGGCCGGTGCACGTCGACACTGACGAGCATGACGCGCTTCTTGTCCTTCTCGATAAGGCGCTTGGCGAGCTTCGCGGCCGATGTCGTCTTGCCCGCACCCTGCAGCCCCGCAAGCAGTATGACCGCCGGCGGCTGCGCTTTCAGGTCGAGCGGCGCATGATCACCGCCGAGTATGGCAACGAGCTCGTTATGAATAATCTTGACCAGTGCCTGCCCGGGCGTAAGGCTCTTCGCAACCTCCTCGCCAACAGCCCGCTCGCGAATACGGTCGATGAAGGTCTTTACGACGGGCAGTGCGACGTCGGCCTCGAGCAATGCGAGCCGCACCTGCCGCAGCGTGTCCTTGATATTGGCTTCGGTGAGCCGCCCCTTGCCGCTGAGGTTACGCGCGGCATCGGACAGCCGTCCGGTCAGATTCTCAAACATGGCGCGCAGTCTACCAAAAGTCTGCTACAAGCCGCTGTTCGGGGATTCTAGATGGTCAGAATGGTGCCGCGGGAGAGCATCTGGATGTTCTTGTCGGGAGCGGCCGCGACGACCTGCCTGAGGATACGCGCCTCCTCCCCCGGCTTCATGCCGGTCAGCCAGATTTCCGGTTCGTGCCTGAGGCGCTCGAGATCGCGCGTGAGCGTCCGCGGGCAGTAGTGACCGGCATCGGCCGCAAGCTTTTCCATCTCGTCCGGAAACGACACCTCGATAATCAGCACCTTCAGGTCCTCGCAGGCATTCAGGACCGGCCAGAGGGTCTCGTTCGTCTTGGTATCCCCGCTCACCGCGAAAACACCGCCGGAGTTCTGCACCGTGTAGCCCAGCGAGGGCACGCTGTGCAGCACGTCGACGGCGAAGAAATCGCGATTCCCGATGGAGACCGTGTCCCCGGGGCTGCATACCTGGTAGCGAAGCATCGGGTGCTCCGGCGTCGGCAGGCGCGCGAAATCGGGCCAGATGACATCGTTAAACAGGTGATCCTGGATTGCTCGCAGGGTTTCATCGCGCGCATACACGGTCACGGGAGTGTCGAACGCTTCGTCGAAGACCGAATCCACGAGGAACGGCAGCCCCGCGATGTGGTCAAGATGCGCGTGCGTGATGAAGACGTGTCGAATCGGCTGTAATTCGGCGAGCGCGAGATCGCCGATACCGGTCCCGGCATCGATCAGAACATCGTCGTCCACGAGCATCGCGGAGGTCCGTGCCCCCGCGCCGATGCCGCCGCTGCAACCAAGTATTCGAATACGCATATCGTCGAGGGTTCTATTGCCCGCCACCATGTGGGATGATGCAATTCAAGAAACGGTAGGTTATCGACCGACGGGTTTCTGTGTTTCAAATCACACTTCCATTTCTGTACCTCATCGCTGCCGCGGGTTTTGCGGGCAGCCGGCTGCGTCATGACGCCGGCTATGCCGCCCTGATGCGCGGCGGTGCGTTCGTGCTGGCCGCGATCGCGATCGCCGTGCACGGCTCGATACTGTTTGACTCGATCACCCGCAGTGGCGGCATCCACGTCTCGCTCCAGTCTTCGGTGTCGTTGATCGGCCTGCAACTGGCAATCATCGGAACGCTTGCGGCGATCGATTCCGACCTGCGCGGTGTTGCGGCAGGCCTCATCGTACTGGCCGCGCCGACCGCACTCGGGACACAGACGGGCGCTGCCGAGATCACCACCAGCGGGCTGGCCTGGCAACTGCAGATACACGTCTTCACCGCCATGTTTGCCTACGGCCTGCTGGCTGCCGGCGCCATCCTGGCGATCTATGCGCTGGTCCAGGACCGGCGGCTTCGTGCGGCCAAGTTGTCCCCCGTGAACCAGCTGTTCGCACCCCTGGAAAAGACGGAACGCGTGCTCTATGGCGTGGCGTCCGCCGGCATTGGCATGCTGGCAATGTCCATGGCGCTCGGCATCACGTTCGTCGAGAATATTTTCGCTCAACACCTCGTTCACAAGACGGTGCTGTCGCTCATCGCCCTGGCTATTTTCGGCATCCTGCTGGCCGGGCGACATTTCGCCGGCTGGCGTGGCAAACGTGCGATTTACCTGTACCTGGGCGGCTTCGTCATGCTGTTCCTGGCCTACTTCGGAAGCCGTTACATTCTCGAAGTGATCCTTCATCGCAGCTGGGGTTAGCGCGGGCGGAGTCGTGGTTCCTTGACAGGCAGGCGGGCGGCTGCTGAACTGCATTAGTCACGTCTATTTCGAGGTACTCGTCCTTTGGGCGAAGACGTTCCACTATCGGCCCTTTTCGGGCTGCTGTTCGTTTTACTTTTGCTTTCCGCCTTCTTTTCCGGCTCGGAAACGGCTCTCGTGAGCCTCAACCGCTACCAGCTTCGCCACAAGGCCCGGGAGGGGCACCGTGGCGCCCGCCTCGCGGACAAACTGCTGCAGCGTCCCGACCGCCTGATCGGCTTGATCCTGCTGGGCAACAACCTGGTGAATTTTTCCGCGGCGTCGCTGGTCGCCATTATCGCCCTCGAGATAGGCGGAGAGCCGGCCGTCGCGCTCGGTACGCTGCTGCTGACGCTGGTCGTACTGATCTTTTCCGAGGCCGCGCCCAAGACCATGGCAGCGCTGCACCCCGAGCGTCTCGCCTACCCGGCGGCGATGATTTACTACCCGCTACTCAAGATCACCTACCCGATCGTCTGGCTCACCAACGTCGCCTCGAACGGCGTGCTCTACCTGCTCGGCGTACGCACCGCCGGTGCCGAACTGCACGCGCTGACGAGAGAGGAGTTACGCACGGTCGTGCACGAAGCCGGCAGCCGCATTTCCGGCCGCTACCAGCAGATGTTGCTCAGCATCCTGGACCTGGAGAAAGTCAGCGTCGACGACGTCATGGTGCCGCACAACGAGATCGTCGGCATCGACCTTGCGGACGACATTGCCGAGATCGAGGCGATCATCAGCAAGAGCGAACATACGAGGCTCCCCGTCTACGAGGACAATGTCGACAACGTCATCGGTATCCTGCATTTGCGCCGGCTCGCCAACATGGCACCTCGATCGTTCGACAAGACGTCGATCCGGCAGCTGCTCGACGATCCCTATTTTGTGCCCGAGGGAACTCCGCTGAGCAAACAACTCGTTCAATTCCAGCGCCGCCGCGAACGGGTCGCGCTGGTGGTCGACGAATACGGCGATATCCAGGGCATCGTGACCCTGGAAGACATACTCGAGGAAATCGTCGGCGAGTTCACGACGGACCCGGCCGACCAGATCGAAGACGTCGTCCGCGAGGGAGCCGACTCGTTCCTTGTCAGTGGCACCGCCAACATCCGCGAACTCAACCGCGCGCAAAGCTGGGAACTGCCGACCGACGGTCCAAAGACCCTCAACGGCCTGATTCTCGAGCTCCTCGAAACCATCCCCGAGCCGTCGACCTGCCTGAAAATCAGCGGCTATCCGCTCGAGATCGTGGCGTCCGACGACAATCGCGTCCGCACCGTGCGCATCGGTCCGCGCGTGGCCGAACCCGAGGGCTAAAACGCTGCGTCGAGCGCTTCGCGTATGCGCGTCACCGCAACGACTTCGATACCGGTCGGCGCTTTCTTCGGTGCGTTCGCCCGTGGCACGATCGCGCAGCTGAACCCCTGCTTTGCAGCGGCCACGATGCGCTCCTCGCCGTAGCGGACAGGACGCACCTCACCGGCCAAGCCGATCTCTCCGAAACTCACGAGCCCGCCCCGGCACGGTCTGTCGCGAAAACTCGAAACCACTGACAGCACGGTCGGGAGATCCGCGGCCGTCTCCGTGATCTTCAGGCCGCCCACGACATTCACAAATACGTCTTCGGGTCCGAGCTGCACGTCGCCGTGGCGCTGCAATACGGCTAGCAACAGAGACAGACGGTTCTGATCGACGCCCTGGGCGACCCGCTTCGGGTAACCACCGCCACCATCGGCAACGAGGGCCTGCATCTCGACGAGCAGTGCCCGGCTGCCTTCCCAGGCTACTGACACTACGCTGCCCGGCTCCGACAGTGTGTCTCTGGAGAGAAAGATCGCTGACGGATTTCGTACCTCGCGAAAACCGCTGCCAGTCATTGCAAATACGCCCATCTCGCCGGTCGCGCCGAAACGGTTCTTCACCGACCGGATCATCGTGTAGCGGCTCGCCGGATCATTCTCGAAATACAGGACGGTATCCACCATGTGCTCCACGACCCTCGGCCCGGCGATCGCCCCCTCTTTCGTCACGTGACCGATCAGGAACACGGACACCTCGTTCTGCTTCGCGAACTGCACGGTACGCCCGACGCACTCGCGCAGCTGACCCACCGAACCGGGCGCCGACGTCAGCTCCGCACTGGTCATCGTCTGGATGGAATCGATGATCAGCATGCGTGACTGGTTTTGCCGTGCCTCGGCAAGTACGTTTTCGAGTGCCGTGTCGGCCAGTACCTTGAGGCCGGTATTGGCTACTTCGAGCCGTCTTGCGCGCTGGCTGACCTGGCGTAACGACTCCTCGCCGGTCGCATAAAGCACCGGCATCCCCGCCTGGACCTGGCCACTAACCTGCTGCAGCAAGGTGGACTTGCCGACACCCGGATCACCTCCGAGCAACACGACGGCGCCGGGCACGAGGCCGCCACCGAGCACGCGATCGAACTCGGCAAACCCCGTGGCGTAGCGCTCGTCCGGATCCAGCTGCAACGCATCGAGCCCGGTGGCCCCGGTCGCGCTCGGAGCGGCAGCCGCAGTGCCCGCGATCCGCATCTCGGAGAGCGTATTCCAGGCCGCGCAATCCGGGCACTGGCCGGCCCACTTCACACTGTGGGCGCCGCATTCGGCACATACATAGGCTGTTTTCGGCTTCGCCATACCGCTCCTGCCGGCGCAAATGGCCGCGCGTTCCAGTCCAAATCCTCGGCTAGTTCGAGGAATAATATATAATCTATTGTTTTTTATATATTTATCAAATTCTTCGACACGACCGTCCAAGACAGGGCCGGCGCACTGCCGCGGCCGATGATAGCACTGCAAATCAGCCGGTTATGACAAAAAAATGCCAACCCTTTCTCATTAACGGCGGCGGCTATTTTCTATACTTTTCCCCCTTAAACAGGGACCTGACAGACTTGAACATCGGCTCGAACCATAAAAGAAACCGCCTGATCGCACTGAGCTTCGCGAGCGTCCTGCTGCTGCTCGTCTACGGGCCACTGGCGCCCTGGTTTCTCACCGCGGATCGGTTTCTTTACGACACCTTCGCATCCGGGCTGCCGAACCGGCCGCTCGACAATGCCATCATCATCAGCATAGATCCGTCGCGGGCAAGCCACGACAAGCTCCTCGGCGATTACGGCCAGGTACTGTCGGTCCTGTCACGCAGCCAGGCGCGCCGCATCATCCTGCCGCAACCGCCCGAGCTGGGGGCCGATGAACGTCTGCCCGGTTGGTCCGCCGCCCTGGGAGGGCCCGTACCGGTCTACGTCCCGAACAGCCATCGGCTCGCCGAACTGACGACGCATGTCGGCTTCATGGAGTTCCTGCCTGACGACGACGGCGTACTGCGCCGGACCAATCTCTGGCAGCTCAATGGCGCCATAATGTCGCCCTCGTTGCCGCTGGCCGTGGCCCTCGACAACGAAGACATTCCACCGAGCAATCGCATGTCGGCTTCCGACGATACGGTCTACCTGTCGAACTATGAAGACCTGCCCAGGGTAGCCAAAGACGAGATTCTCTTCGGCGATTTCGCAAGCACCCGGCTGAACGATGCCACCATTTTCGTCGACCACGAACCCGCACTCGTGGGCGCTTCAGCCGTTCTGCCTTCGGGACAGTTCGTCACGCGCTCGGAACTAACGGCCGCGCTTATTGCGGACATCGAGGCCGATCGCAGCGTTGTCGTTCCTGCCTGGGTCAGTGCGCTGCAGTGGCTCACGCCGGCGCTGCTCGCTATCGCCGCCGTGTTGTTCCTGCCGGAACGCGGCCGCCGCAACATCCTCGTTATCAGCATCGCGACCGTTGTCGCTCTGCTGCTCCTCGAAATGCTGCTCCTTTACGTGCTGCGCGTTCGCCTCGATATCGGTCGCCCGGCGCTTATATTTATCGGTGTCGGTTTGCTCAGTCTCTGGCTGGTCGGCAACCCGAGAAAAGCCACACAGGATGCCTTCAAGCGTGGCTCGGATTTCCTGGCAGCCGGCCGGCTCGAACCGGCTTTCGCGGAGTTCAGGCGCTGCTCACCGTCGGATACGCTCGCCACGGTCATGTACAAGCTCTCGATCGCATTCGAGGAACAGGCCAAGCCGGAACGCGCCGAGGCGGTACTCGATTGGATGAAGCGCACACAGGGAGCCCGCGAATCAAAGCCGAAGAAGAATGAAGGCGTCACGGGCGTACCGAAGCGACTGGGGCGTTACGTGATCGAGCGCCGCATCGGCCGCGGCGCCATGGGCGCCGTCTACCTCGCCAAGGACCCCCGCATCAATCGTGCCGTGGCCGTGAAGGCAATACCGATCGAAAGAGAGTTCGAAGATGACGAACTCAAGGAAGCGCGCATCCGGTTCTTCCGTGAAGCGGAATCGGCGGGCCGACTGACGCACCCCAATATCATCACGGTGTTCGATGCGGGCGAAGACAAGGGCCTTGCCTATATCGCGATGGAGTATGTCCCGGGCATTCCGCTCAGGGACTTCACGGATCCGAAACGGCTACTGGCTCCCAAGCGCGCGCTCGAACTCGCGGCCAGCACAGCGGAAGCCCTCGACTACGCACATAACCAGGGCGTGATTCACCGCGACATCAAGCCCGCGAACCTGCTCTACAATCCGAAAGAGGGCTCACTGAAGATCAGCGATTTCGGCGTCGCCCGCATCACGGACAACAATCGCACCAAGACCGGTATCGTTCTGGGTACGCCGATGTACATGTCCCCCGAACAACTGGGCGCCGAAAATCTGACGGGCCACTCGGACTTGTTTTCGCTTGGTGTTACTCTATATGAACTCTTGATCGGCGAGGTGCCCTTCAAAGCAGGCAACATTGCGGCTCTAATGGCGAAAATTACGACCGACGACCCCTCCCCGATCGCAGGCAAACGGGCCGGACTCGCGCCGAGCATCGACGCCGTGCTGGCAAAATCGCTGGCCAAGCGTCCCGAAGATCGCTTCTCATGCGGCGCCGAAATGGCGATCGCATTGCGCAACTGCGCCCGATACGCGTAGTTACGGCCGGACCTGGTAAAGCGACTTTGAAGAGCCTGCGCGGAAAAATCGACTTCACCGAATTCACGGATACGGGACGCGTTCGCGACCACAACGAGGACGCGGTTGGTTCCAACCCCGATATCGGCCTCATGGTTCTTGCCGACGGCATGGGCGGTTACAACGCCGGCGAGGTCGCGAGCGGAATCGCCGTGCAGATTGTTTCCGAACTGGCGATGGAAGGCGCCAACCGCGAAGAACGCGAAGACATCGACCCGCACAGCGGGATGATGCGCCAGTCCATCGTGTTGCGCGATGCCGTCTACCGCGCCAACAAGATCATTTTCCAGACTGCCCAGAGCCAGACGCATTGCGAGGGCATGGGTACCACCATCGTGGCCTGCATGTTCTACGACAACAAGATCAGCATCGCCCACGTCGGCGACTCACGCGCCTACCGGCTACGCGGCGACACGTTCGAGCAGCTGACGCTCGACCATTCGCTGCTGCAGGAACTCGTGGATCGCGGCTTCTATTCCCACGACGAAGCACAGCGCTCCACCAATCGAAATTACGTTACCCGCGCCCTCGGCGTTGAGCCGACCGTCGAGGTCGAGGTCCACGAACACGAAGTGTTGCCTGACGATATCTATCTGCTTTGCTCCGACGGCCTGCCGGACATGGTGGAAGATGAGGATATTCACTTAACTATCAGTACTTTTAATGCTAGTCTTGACGTCATTGGTCAACAGCTTATTGAGTTGGCCAATGACCACGGCGGACGCGACAACGTGTCGGTAATGCTGGCGCAGGTGATTGGACCGTTTGCGGCAAAGAAAAACCTGTTCGTCAGGTTCGCAAACTTGTTCCGCTAATGTTGGGGTTGCAGGGACAGTCTGGAGACTGCAGTCAAAGACGAGCGATACGGCCGCAACAGTGGCTGGCGTTTCTTCATGCTTCACTCCCTGCGTGGTTAGGTCTCACTGAGGACGGCGAGAAATCATGGCACGTTTAATTCTTAGCCTGGACAACCAGGTTCTGGCTGAATACAACATGACCAAGGAACGCTACACGATAGGCCGCCTTCCGGACAACGACGTGCGTATCGATAATCCGGCCGTCAGTGGACACCATTCCCTGATCATCAATATCCTGAACGACTCGTTCCTCGAAGACCTGAACAGCACCAACGGTACCTACGTTAATGGCAAGCTGATCAAGAAGCATGCACTGCAGCACGGCGACGTCATTACCATCGGTCATCACCAGCTGCGATTCACCGACCAGGAAGTCCCGGAAACCGAGCAGGACGAATTCGAAAAGACGATGGTCATACCGAGCGGTCAGCAGAATGCCGACCAGCTCGCCAGGGCCGAGCAGGCGGCAGAAGCTGCCGCAGCCGCTGCAGCAGCGGCCGTGGAGCCGGTCGCGGATGCCGCCGCCGCTGTCAGGCTGAATCCGGAAGAAGCCGCCGCGCTGAACGAAGAGCCGCCTCCAAGGCATACCGAGACCGTCGCTCATACGGAAACCGCAGCGCCCGTTTCGCACGCCGCCACTGCCACCGGCATCGATCCATCCACCGTACCGAACGCGCTGCCGCTCGCCAAGCTGCAGGTTCTAAGCGGTGCGTTCGCGGGTCGCGAACTCGAACTCACCAAGGCATTGACGACGCTCGGCCGTCCGGGCGTGCAGGTCGCCGCCATTACGCGCCGTGCGGAAGGCTACTACATCGTGCACGTCGAATCCGGCAAGGAAGGCGACTACCCGCTCGTCAATGGCCAGGCCATCGGCGCGCAGGCATGCAAATTGTCCGATAATGACGTCGTGCAGCTTGCCGGGGTAAAGATGGGGTTCTTCGCGAGCTGACGCCTAAGGGACGATTTCGCTGTCCTCGCGGTTCATTACGCCGCACACCAGTTCATACGGAATGGCATCCGCCCAGGGCGCAACCTCTTCGACGGGCAGCTCGTCACCCCACAACGTCGCGATATCGCCAACGCGGTCGGCGGCGCCCGGTCCCAGGTCGACCGCGCACATATCCATCGAGACGTTGCCGATGAGCGATACGCGCCGGCCATTGAGTAGCACCGGCGTACCGCTGCGGAAATGGCGCGTATAGCCATCGCCATAACCGGCGGCAACGATACCCAACGTCGTATCCTGTTCGCAGACATAGGCACCTTTGTAGCCGACACGTGCACCGGCGTGAAGCGACTTCACGGCAATAAGGCGGGCCTCGAACTGCATAACGGGCTTCAGGCCGAGCTCGCGGCCGGTCTTGTCGGCGAACGGCGAAATGCCGAAGAGGGAGATGCCAGGCCGGATCCAGAAGTCGCCCTCGAAGCCGAGTTCCGCCCGGGCATCGATAACCTGCGGCCAGCCGAGCGAGGCCGGCGAATTCGCGATACTAACCGCACCGGGAAAACCGCCGGCCACGGGCGCGAAAGCCGCAAGCTGGGTCCGGGTTATCGCATTGTCCAGTTCGTCTGCGCTGGCGAAATGCGTCATGAGACGCAGTTCGCGCACGGCCCCGGCCGCTTCCAGGCGAGGTCGCAGTTCCGGCGCTGCATCGGGCGGGAATCCGAGGCGGTTCATGCCGGTATCGAATTTCAACCAGACGGTGCCGCGGCTGTCGTTGGCACGCTCCAGCATCTCGACCTGCGCGATGTCGTGCACGACCAGTTCGAATCCCCGTGCGAATGCCACGCGAAGTTCGTCTTCGCTTGCAACGCCCGCCAACAACACGATGGGTTTGTCGATGCCCGCTTCGCGCAGGACCAGTGCCTCGGGCAGACGCGCAACGGCGAGCGAATCCGCCGCTTCCAGGTGACGCGCCACCGGAACCAGCCCATGTCCGTAAGCGTTGGCCTTGATCACGGCCATCACGCGCGCACCGGGCGCCACGCTGCGCAATACATCCAGGTTGTGTTCTAGCGCGCCGAGCCGGATGAGAGCCCGAGCCCCGAAACTCACGGATACGGCTCCTCGGCATAGGTGTCGGGCACCCAGTTCTCGAACTTCGTATAGCGGCCGACGAAGGTCAGCGGGAAGTCGCCGATCGGCCCGTTGCGTTGCTTCGCGATCGAAATGTCTGCAATGCCTTTGCGCGGGGTGTCCTGGTTATAGACCTCTTCACGGTAAATGAAGATGATCATGTCCGCATCCTGCTCGATGGCGCCGGACTCACGCAGATCGGACATGACGGGCCGCTTGTCGGTACGCTGCTCGACGCTGCGATTCAGCTGCGACAAGGCGATAATGGGCAGCGCGAGTTCCTTGGCAAGCCCCTTGAGTGAGCGCGAAATCTCGGAGATTTCGGTTGCGCGGTTTTCCTTGTTGCCGGGCACCTGCATGAGCTGCAGGTAGTCCACCACGATGAGGCCGAGCCCGTGCTCGCGCTGCAGGCGCCGCGCGCGCGCACGAATCTCGGTTGGCGAGAGTCCCGGCGTATCGTCAATAAACAACGGTGCATCCGACATGAGCTGCACAGCCGTGTTGATGCGCGACCAGTCCTCGTCCGGGAAGCGCCCGGTGCGAAGGTGCGTCTGGTCGACTCGACCCAGCGAGGAAATCATGCGAAACGCGAGTTGCTGCGCCGGCATTTCCATCGAGAAGATAGCGGTCGGCACCTTGGCGCCGATTGCCGCGTTTTCGGCAATATTCACGGCAAGCGTCGTCTTGCCCATCGACGGGCGGCCCGCGATGATGACAAGGTCTCCCGCCTGGAGTCCCGCGGTGAGCTTGTCGAATTCCGTGTAGCCCGTGGAAATGCCGGTGATGTCGCCGTCCGACTGGTGCAGGACGTCGATGCGGTCCACGGCGTCGGGGAGAATTTGTTTGAGTGACCTGAAGCCGGCTCGGCCGCGGGCGCCGCGCTCGGCAATTTCGAAAACGAGCCGCTCCGCCTCGTCAACGAGTTCCGTTGCCGAACGTCCATCGGTTGCAAACGCGCTGCCGGTAATCTGGTTGCCCACGTGGATGAGCGCACGCTCGACAGCGCGGTCACGAAGAATCCGTGCATAAGCGCGGGCATTTGCCGCGCCCGGCGTTTCATTCGCGAGGGTCGCGAGGTACTCGAGACCACCGGCGGCGTCGAGTTCGCCGCGTTTGTCGAGGTACTCGGAGAGTGTTACGACATCGCAGGGACTGCCGGCCTCGACCAGGTTAGCAATCGCCGCAAAGATCAGCTGATGGTCCTTGCGGTAGAAATCCTCCGCAACGACAACGTCGGCAATCCTGTCCCAGGCCTGCGCGTCGAGCATGATGCCGCCGATCAGTGACTGCTCGGCTTCGGTGGAATTGGGCGGCACCTTGATGCGCTGCTCGGCCGCAGCCGCGCCAATGCCCTCATCCAATGCTCTTACCATCTGACTCCCCGGGTCTGTCGTGAACCTCTGATCAAAGGTACCACATCAGCGAAATGGCAGAGCCTCTCAATCGGTTTCGACGACTCGCACCGTAATGTCGACGTCGACTTCCGGGTGCAGGTGCACGCCGACCGCAAACTCGCCGAGTTCCTGAATGGGGCCTTCCGCCATGCGAATCTCGCTGCGCTCGACCTCCACCTGGACCTGCTCGAAGGCGTCCGCAATGTCGATCGGGCCGACAGAACCGAACAGCTTGCCCTCGGGCCCCGCGTTTGCCGGGATCACCAGTTCCATGCCTTCGATCGCACCGGCACGCTTCTTCGCCGCCGCCAGTTCCTCGGCCGCCGCTTTCTCGAGCTCGGCGCGGCGCGCCTCGATCTCTTTCATGTTCTCGGGAGTAGCCAGCGCGGCCTTGCCCTGCGGGAGCAGGTAATTGCGGCCATAGCCGGGCTTGACCTTCACGAGGTCGCCGATGCTACCCAGATTTTCCACGTTCTCTAACAGGATGACGTTCATTTCCTAAGCCTCGTCCTTCAATTCAGTTTCTACCGTGCTGCCGGCGCCCTGCGTCGCAATTCGAACCAGGCGTCGATGTAGCCAAGTACCGCGAGCCCGATGACGACAACTGCACTCAGCGGCAGCATCAGCACGTAAACCATCGCGACCGCAAATCCCGGCAGGATCTCGGCTCCGTGCAGCCAGTGCACGATAGCCAGGCCCTGCAGCCAGAAGACCGCGAACATCACGAAAGCAATATTCTGCAGCCATGCCGCGCCGGTCACCAGCGCTATTACCGAGCACAGCGCCATTATCAATGCCAGTACCCGGCCAAAATTCAAGTCCCGAAAACGGCCAAATCGATCCGTTTCGTCGGGCAGCTGCCGAAACAGCTTGTAACCCAGTGCCAGCGTTACGGCGTAAATCGTCCATAAAAGCGTAACGATAAACATCGTCATCTGTGCCGCCAGCATCGCCTGTCCCTCGGTCAGGCTGTCTGCCAGTTCCACCGCGCCCATGTTGCGCCAGATCTCCGCGGCGGCACCGAGCTCGGCTTCCCAGAAAGCCACCGGATCTCCGACAACGCCGAAAAACACCAGCATTCCCAGCACCGCCACGAGCACCGACACCTGCAGCGTCAACGTCAACGACCGCGTTATCGCCAGCACCGTCGCCAGCAGCGCCGCCGGCAACCAGTACACAACCGCGACCACCAGTATCACCGACGGCGGCGTGCCGACAATGACCCCGATTACGGCGAGCAGCAGGGCCGCGCCAGCCGCCTTGAAGGCCGCGACGCGGGTGCCATCGTGGAGCACCAGCAACACGACCAGTGCAGCGCTCAGGAATCCGAGGTAGGGCGACGACGTGGCCGCCAGGACCAGGACTCCGTTCAACGGCCGGGCTACCAGCCATTTGGCCACGGCCCGCATGTCCCTTTCCTCCGGCGGTCTAGTGCCGGTCGGTATACGGCAGTAATGCCAGGTAGCGCGCACGTTTGACGGCTGTCGCGAGCTGGCGCTGGTAATGCGCCTTGGTGCCCGTGATGCGGCTCGGCACAATCTTGCCCGTTTCCGTGACGTAGGCCTTGAGCAGGTTGAGATCCTTGTAATCGATCTCTTCGATACCCTCGGCCGTAAAGCGACAGTACTTGCGCCTGCGTGAATAACGACTCATATCAATACTCCTCAGGCGCTCTTCTGCGCAGTTTCTTCGTCTTTCGCAGCATCTTCGTCTGCGGCGGCAGCATCGGCTGCGGCCGTGCCCTCGTCAATCGATTTCTCGCTGACCTCGGCGGCAGCCTCTTCCGGCTCGCTCGCGGACTCGACTTTTTCTTCGGCCTTCACGGCTGCTTCAGGCTTCGCTTCTTTTTCGGCCTCGGCAGCCGCGGCTACTTCGGGTTTGGCCTCTTCTTCAGACTTCGCCTTTTCCGATGCTTCGTCAGCCTCGTTGCGCATCGCGGCTTCCGCCGCGGCCTTCGCATCACGCCGCTGCTGCGCCTCCTTCTCCTTGGCCTTTTCCTCGGCCACGGCCACGGCCATAGGCGACGCTTCCGTGATCGCTTTCTTGCGGCTCAATACCAGGTGACGCAACACGGCGTCGTTGAAGCGGAACGCGCCGCGGATCTCTTCGATCACGTCGTCGTTACACTCAACGTTGAGGAGCACGTAGTGCGCCTTGTGAATCTTGTTGATGGGATGGGCCAGCTGACGGCGACCCCAGTCTTCGGTGCGATGGACCGCACCGCCGGAACCGGTAACCATGCCCTGGTAGCGTTCGACCATGGCAGGCACCTGTTCACTCTGGTCCGGGTGGACCAGAAATACGATTTCGTAATGTCTCATTGTCGTCCCTTCTGGATGAAATCCGCGCGGACTTCCGGCGGATTACAGCCACCCGGCTGTCCGGTGTGGCAAGAGGTTGCGGCGCATCGCGCCGCCCCGCCCTGTGACGGGGACGCGAATCCTACCCAAGCCGACCCCGTGACGCAAGCAGAATAGCCTTCGAATCAGGCGGCTAGCGCCGCTGTCGGAGCGCCTCGTAAAGGCATATCCCGGTGGCAACCGACACGTTCAGGCTGGACACCCTGCCCTCCATCGGCAGGCTCACGAGCTGGTCGCAGCGCGCCGCAACGGCCTTGCCGAGACCTGTCTCTTCCCGTCCCATGACGAGCACCAGGTGGCCATCGAGCGGAACCGCGTACAGGCTCGTGTCCCCGCGGTCACTGGTGCCAACCCGGGAGATACCGTAATCGGCCAGCCAGTCCAGTACCCGGCCGATATTGGCGACCGCGGCGAACGGCAGGGTTTCCGCCGCGCCGGCGGCCACCTTGCTGACGGTGGGCCCGAGACCGGCGGCGCCGTGGCGTGGCGCGATGACGGCGTCAACGCCCGCGGCATCGGCCGTCCGCAGGCAGGCGCCCAGGTTGTGCGGGTCCTGGATACCGTCCAGCATCAGCAACAATAACGGCCGCCCGCCCTCGGCAAGCCTTGCTTCGACCAGCGTGCGCAAGCCCGCCTCGTCGAGCTGGCTGCTTCGACGCACCTCGGCGACGACGCCCTGGTGGCGAACTTCGCCGCTCATCTGCTTCAGGCGCGCCCGGTTTGCTTCCTGGACATCGATACCCTTGTCTCGCGCCAGGGCGACCAGCGCTTCGACACGTGGATTTGCACTGCGATATTCGACGCAGATCCGCCGTACCTGGGCAGCGTCCCCCGCGAGCAGCTGCTCGACCGCACGCAGGCCGGTGACGTAGCTCGACCGACTCACCGCCCGCGTCCGCGGCGCCTCGTCTCCGGCTGATCCTCGACCGGCCGGAAGTCGATACGCCGGGTGTCCATGTCGACGCGGTGCACCTGCACATGCATCGGCTCACCAAGGCTGAAACGCCGACCGGTACGCTCGCCGACCAGCTGCTGCTGGCTTGCCTCGAACTTGTAGTAGTCGTTCTGCAGGCTGGTCACGTGCACGAGCCCGTCGATCTGCAGTTCCGGGATCTGCACGAACACGCCGAAGTTGGTCACTCCCGTGATGACGCCCGGGTAGTCCTCGCCCACGCGATCCAGCATGTACTGGCACTTGAGCCAGGCCTCGACCTCGCGCGTCGCGTCCTCGGCACGCCGCTCGTGCGCCGATGTAATCGCGCCAAGCCGCTCCATCTTGCCCTTGTCGTAAGGGAATGCGCCCGGTTTACCGCCGCGAATGATGTGGCGTATCGCGCGATGCACGAGCAGGTCCGGGTAGCGCCGGATCGGCGAGGTGAAATGTGCATAAGCGTCGAGCGCCAGGCCAAAATGGCCGATGTTGTTCGGAGTGTACTCCGCGTGGGTCAGCGAGCGCAGCATGGCCATCGAGATGGCAGTACTGTCCGCGCGCCCGGCGACCTGCTCGAGCAGCTTGTTGAACTGCATCGGCTCGACGTGCTCGGAGTGCGGCACTTTCAGGCCGAGCGAGACGAGGTACTGGCGCAGCTCGTCGAAGCGCTCGGGATCCGGACGTGCGTGGACCCGGTACAGCGAGGCGATCCGGTGCTTCCGGAGGAACTTGGCAGCCTGCACGTTAGCCGCGATCATGCATTCCTCGATCAGCCGGTGCGCATCGTTACGAGCTGCCGTCACAATGCGCGCTATCTCGCCGTCCTCGTTGAGCTCGAACTTTGTCATCGGCAGGTCCAGTTCGATGGCGCCGCGCCGGGAGCGATTCAGTGCGAAAGCTTTATAGAGGTCATGCAGGTCCTTCAGTCGCTTGTGCAGGGACCGCGGGACCGCGCTCGTGGCCGTGCCGGTCAGGAAGTCGTTGACCTGGCCGTAGGTTAGCCTCGCCTTGGAGCGCATCACGCCCTCGACGAATTTCGCCGAGGAGACCTTGCCGGTCCTGCCGATGCGCATGTCGCACACGAGGCACAGCCGATCCACCTTCGGATTCAGCGAGCACAGGCCGTTCGACAGTTCTTCGGGCAGCATCGGCACGACGCGGTCCGGGAAATACACGGAAGTGCCGCGTACCGTGGCCTGCTGGTCGAGCGGCGAATCGATTTCCACGTAGTGCGCAACGTCCGCGATAGCCACCAGCAGCCGCCAACCCTCGCCGGATCGCTCACAGTAAACCGCATCATCGAAGTCCCTGGCATCGGCACCGTCGATGGTCACCAGGTCAATCTCGCGAAGGTCCACCCGGCCTTTTTTGGCGGCCGTGGGTACCGTCGAGCCGAACTTCGTGACCTGTTTGCGCACCGCCCCCGGCCACTCCGTCGGGATGCCGTTTGAATGGATGGCGATATCCGTCGCGATGCCTTTTTGATCCGGCGCGCCGATGACCTTGACGATGCGCCCCGTCGCCTGCTCGATGTGCGTCGGGTAATCGAGAATCTCGGCAACGACCATCTGGCCGTGCTTCGCGCCGCCGTTTTCGCCCTTGGCGATCAGCACCCGGTGCGCGATCTTCGGATTGTCGGGTATCACGAGACCGATGCCCCGCTCCCGGATGAACTGCCCGGCGACCTCGCGTGCCGCGCGTTCGAGGACCTCGACGAGTTTGCCTTCCGGCTTGCCGCGCCGATCCTGGCCGATGACCCTGATCAGGACCCGGTCGCCGTCGAACAGTGAACGCATCTCGCGCGCCGACAGATAGACGTCGTCGCCTTCACTATCGTCACGCACGACGAAACCGAAGCCATCCGGGTGACCACTCACGGTACCGGTAACGAGATCGAGCTTGGCCGTCAGGCAGTATTCACGGCGGCGGTTTTCGATGATCTGGCCGGCCCGGTGCATGGTCTCGAGGCGTTCCTCGAGCAAGGTCCGCATGCGTTCGCCCCTGAGATCAAAACCCTCTATAATTTCTTTTACTTTCAGTGGTCTACCCGCTTTTTCGAGAAATTCTATAAGCTCGTTTCGGCTGGGTATGGGATGTTTGTAGGTCTTTTTCTTTGACCGGGATCGTTTCTTGGTTTTTCTCGACGGCAAGTGCTGGGACTCCGGAGGTCGTTTTCAATTGACAGGTTGTGACTGCTTTGAGTACAGTGCGCGACCCTGCCCACCGCGCAATTGTACGCGGTAATGCATGGCCCAGGTGGCGGAATTGGTAGACGCGCTAGCTTCAGGTGCTAGTGGCCGTAAGGTCGTGGGAGTTCAAGTCTCCCCCTGGGCACCAGACGCCCAAAGACCCCCGTCGGGGGTCTTTGCGTTTGTGGGAGCCAGACAGGACTTCCTCCATCGCACCGCCGCCAGACGATGTCCCCGCTGTTAATGACACTTCCGCACTACTGTTCGTAGCATAAAAGGAAGTGATAAGTGCAGTCAAAATCATAGTCCGGACGTCAAGGCCAAAGCGGTAGCCTCATGTACAACCGAGGTTGACGATTGTTGGATGCCCCTCATAGTCACTCATTTAGAATAGATGTCCCGGATTTCGCTCGAGATGCTTGGACCTATGATATTTACGGCGCCGTTTACAGATACGTGGTCATCATCAACATAGACCGGAAGCGTACCGTCTAATACCGAACACACCGGTCGACACAGGATCTGTGCAATCGATACTACATGCACTTTTGGGTTGGTACCGAGGCGCTGAAATGTCAGTAGAAGTAGCGGTCGATATTCCGCTGCAAGCGCAAAGTAATCGGTAGTCTGCAAAAAGTACAAATTCGAGACAAAGAAAACTGTCGCTTGGGTGCCGCACAGCGCAGGGGCGCCCGGCAGGATCGGGAATATTTTCACGCTGCTAGCCTGATCCGGCCGTCGACTGCCTTCGAAGCGCAATCTGCCGCTGCACCTCGTTGAACAGTTCGTCGCGGAGCCCGAGCAGCTTGAACATCTCCACGACCGTGAAAAAAGGCGCGGCAAGATTCGCCTGGATCGGGTGCTTGACAAGTACCGGCATGGATTTCTCGATGGCGTGGCCGACGAACTGCGCCACGTAGCCACCGAAGAACATCACGGCGGCTACCGCCGCGGAGGTGCCGAGGGGCAATTCGGCAATCATGCCGGCCACAATGGTCAGCCCGAATCCGAACACGAGGAAAACGACCGCAAACAGCACGTCGAGCGTCAGGTAGAACAGGAAAAAACCGAAGACGACCAGGTGTGCAAGACTGAACGAGATGCCGCGTACATCGATAGTAATCCAGCTCAACGGAATCAGAACGCCGAGCATGATCGTGGGAATGCCGATCATGTGCACGAAAATGTTGACGGGGTGCTGATGCGAGGCCGCATAGCCGGTCAACATGTCCATCAGTTTGCCATCGGTCTTCATGCACTGCCCTCGGTTTCACGATGCCTAAATAGTACATGATTTCGGGAACCCGCCCGAGCGCCGGCAAACCGGTATAATCGCCGGGACGAATTAGCCAGGGGTGGCACTAATGTTTTTACTCATCGCGGGATTGCTGCTTTTCACGGTCGTCCACCTGCTACCGGCGGCATCGCCCGACCTGCGCGGCCAGCTGGCCGGGAAACTCGGCGAAAACGCCTACCGGGGCGTTTACTCGATCGTGATCGTCGCCTCGCTCGTCATCATCGTCTTCGGCTGGAAGGCCGCCACACCGACCGCCGTTTATACGCCGCCCGTCGGCGGTGGACCGGTGATCTCGGCGCTGGTCTTTTTCGCGTTCGTGCTGTTTGTAACCTCGAAGGTCCGCAGCAATTACAGACGCTTGATTCGTCATCCGCAGATGTTAGCTGTCATCCTGTGGTCCGTCGCGCACCTGCTCGTAAACGGCGACTCTCGGTCGCTTGTCCTGTTCGGCGGACTCGGCGTCTGGGCGATACTGGAGATCGTGCTGTGCAACAAGCGCGATGGCGCTTGGCAAAAGCCGGACGCAGTTCCATTTTCCGCCGATATGATTGTCGCGATCATCGCCGGCGTCGCGTTCACCGCCATTTTCTATCTGCACAGGGCGCTGTTCGGCGTCCTGCCCTACTAGCCCGATCGAGCCGATCATGAAAGACAGACACCTGCGCGAAATTGTCGAGATCGTCGGCGTAATCAGTATCGTCGCCGCCTTGTTGCTCGTTGCCTGGGAGGTTCACGAGGCGAACCGCATCGCGGTCGCGGAGATCGAGTTGCGGCTCGGTCAGGGATTCGACGAGCTGCACCTGCGCCGCGCGACGACGCCTGACTTTGCGAAGCTTTATCCGAAGATGCGTGCGCCGGGCAACCACCTCGTTACGGCGACCGAGGAGTCGCAGATCGAGGGGCTCGCACAGCACCTGGCAAACATCTATTACTCGGCGCAGGTCGCTCACGACCGCGGCTTGCTTGGCGCACAGGACCTGGAATCGTACCGGCAGGACCTGGCGCGCGTCCTGGAAGAGCTGCCCGGTCTCGCGCCGGCCTTCACAAGGATCCACGACGCAACCCCCGACATGCGCGCGATGCCGGTATTTCAGCCTTTGCGCAACTTCGAGGGACAGCGGATTCCGAAGGCGAGCGACGACCTCGAACGCCTGGACTAGCGGGTTGAAGCTGTTTTGGGCTCGATCGGCGAGCTAATTAAAGTAAACTTGTCCCGTATCGGGTTGGCCTTGGGAGGCTGGTATGAGGACCGTGCTCTTGCTGCTGGTGGTCGGCCTGCTGATCGCCTGGTATTTCTATCGGCAGGGACTCGACAAACCCGAAGACCGCCAGGACCGGCGAATCTCGCCCGCCCGGAAAGACGGCGCCCGTTTCCATGCCGTGTCGGTCAAGCCCGGCGCCTATGCCTGTTCCGCCGCCAACGATATAGCGGGTCAGCGATTCCTGGCAGCCGAGGCGCCCAGCCTGCCCCTGCCCGGCTGCAACGCGGCCGAATGCGAATGTCACTTCACGCACCACAATGACCGGCGATCCGGAAAAGATCGCCGCAGCCCGTTCACATCGGGGGGACAGGCCTCGGTAACCGGAACTTTCGTCGGCGAACGGCGCCGGGGCCAGGATCGCCGCGATGACCCAGACGATTACTAGATCCGCGCTCAGTAATCGTATGCCGCGACGGTCTGTTCGTAGTCCCTGAGCTCGTATTCGTAGCGGGCTCTGTCGGCGACCAGTTTCTCGATCTGCTCTTCCAGCTCGCCGGTCCGCTCGGACAGTTGCTCGAGATCGGCCAGCAGCATAACCCGGTCCTGGGTGCTCGCATCATCGCTGATGAGTTCAGCCTGCTTGGCACGAATCTTCTCTTTTGTACGCTTCAGTTCGGCTTCTTTCGAATAAATCCTCGAGTTCGCGTTGTTGACGTTCGAACGCAGGGTATGCAGCTGCGCACCCACGCGGTACGCGTCGAGGAATTCCTCTTCCATGGCAACGTCACAGACGCCGTAATAGGTTCCACCGCTCGCCCCCAGGTTATAACCGCGGCTCGGTTGGCAGAACTCGACGAGCCCTTCTTCCCGACCTTCCTGGTAGGCCTTGAAGTCCGCCGTGACGCCATGTTTGGCACAGGCCTTGCGGCGGCTGCCGAACTTGTCGGTGGTATAGCCCCGGGATCCGTCTTCGTAGCCGATGGCCGCCCAGTCGCTGTTGACGCATTCTTCGCTGCTCATGGACGCACAGCCACTGAGTGCAGCGATCGCGAGTACCAACCCCGCGTTGATCAAAACTCTGTTCATGACGCACCCCGCCCTCTTCTGAACCGTTGGAACCGACGCTAGCAGCCGGATCACGTTTACTGCCGTGATGACATTCACAAATACCCCGATCACGCTGAACGGAAGCTGAAAACTGCGTGCTCGTCGACGCTGTTCTGCGATCTACGTGATGTGCGTCACAGAGTGCCCGGACCCGGCCGGATACCCTTGGAGACTCAGTCCGGAAGAGGTGTGGTATGACTATCGAGGCGATCAGCGGCTCGGCAACGGTAGCAATCGCCTGCACCTTCGTATTCCTCCTGGCTGCAAAATCCTGGCACCTGGTCGCGCGTTCGATGAGCGCTCACCCCAACTTTCCGGACGCCATCATGCGCGAGGCGGCGCAGCGATTCCGCGATGAACTCGAGACCCTCTCCCGCAAGCAGTCGACCTATCTCGGTGCCGGGCTTATGTTCGTGTTCATTTTTGCCGTGGCGCACACATTCGAAGCGCACCAGCTATTCGAAGGCTACCCCGCATGGCAGTTGTACGTGCTGCTCGGAACGCTGCTCGCCGCCGCCGGTTTCGCCCTGTATCGGCTCGTCCACACGATTCGCCAGTGGCGCCAGGTCCGCTTCCTGCGCGACGCGAATATCGCTGTGGGGCACTCGCTGCAACGCATCGCTGTTGGTCACGGCCGCGTCTTTCACGACGTCGCCACACCGGCGGGCGTCGTCGATCATGTGATCGTCGGGCCTGGCGGAATATACGCGATCAACGTCGTTGCTCACCGGGCGATGCGCCGGGAGAGCGTTCAGCTTGCCGACAGCGAGCTTCGATTCAAGCCCGATGGAACAACAGTCTCCATTGCCGACATTGCGGCGAAGACCACGCGACTGGAACAGGAATTTCGGGACCTGCTCAGGAACTCCGTTCGTGTCCGCTCGGTCGTTGCAGTCCCCGGCTGGCATGCCGAAGCCCAGTCCGGTGACGGCCACCTCGTCGTCAACGAGCGGACGTTGCCCATG
>CBFHSG010000019.1:0-68272 GCA_965658465.1 Woeseiaceae bacterium
CGCCGCTCCGAGACAGTCAGCTTGGTTTGTACGTGGCGAACCGCCTGTCGGCACCGTTCGGGGCTTAGTATTTTCCCTGCAGGGCTTCCTCAAGAATCGCTTTGTCCAATGCCTGTTCGGCGACCAACTTCTTCAGCCGGGCGTTCTCGCGCTCCGGGTCCTTGAGCTTCTTCGCTTGGGATACCTGCATGCCGCCGTATTCCTTGCGCCAGCGGTAGTAGCTCTGCTCCGAAATCCCTAACTCCCGGCAGACCTCGCCGGTTGTCTTGCCGCCAGCCTGTTTGATCTCGGCCTCGCGCAGCATGTGAATGATCTGCTCCGGCTTGAAGTGCCTTCTTCCCATCGGCGTACTCCTTGGTTCCAGTGAAAGTCTCGCTCACCAGACGGAGTCGTTCCAGGGGTCAGGTCATGGAATGAGCTCGTCATGAACGTTCAGGAAATCAACTGATGCGTTTGGTTTATGGGGACAGTGCGTTGACGTATCTGGCCTGCACGGCATATCTGTCGCAACGATCCCTGCCTTCGGACTGCTGGCATCTCTCACACATCTGGGGGCCGTTCAATTGCCAATTACCGCGACCTGTCTTACTTGCGGTATAAAATGCACCTCCAAAAGATAAGAATAGCGATATCCCACCCAGGTAATGCCTTACCTATCTATTCAAATCAAGCAGTTAAAATTATACCGCAATAATTACGAATTGCGGTATAATCAATTTATGAAAGAGATCGAATACCTCCCCAATAGCTTGTCAGTTCAATATAGCGAGTTGATGCAGAACTGCGTGCATCCAATTTCTGACGGCTCCAATCTGTCATTCAAATACAAGACCATCAACGAGAAGCGCTATTGGTATCTGTACATAAGTGTCGGCAGCACTCGGAGAGAACACTATCTGGGCGAGGAGACGACCGAACTACTCGATCGAATCGATGACGAAAAAGAGCTTTGGGAATCGAATGCCGATGATCGCGAACTCAGGCACCGACTCGTCAATATGCTCATTGGCGGCGGGATGGCCACCGTTACGAGAGATGAAGGTAAAGTCCTCTCGCTGCTCGAACGTAACGGCGTGTTCCTTATTGGAGCCGCCCTGGTGGGGACACTGGCATTCAGAGCCCATGCAAATATGCTTAGCGTCGCCTGGGCCAGCGATGCCGGAACACAGGATATTGATCTCGCCGCTGACAACCACTACGAGTTGGCGTTGCCGAGACCTCGCTATCCGATCAACCTTAGACAGACAATCCTGGATAGCGGCATGGGCTTCTTCGAAGTTCCGGCATTGAATCGAAAACAGCCATCGACGTCTTTTAAAATCAGAGGCAGAGACTTTATCGTCGACGTCCTCGCGCCAATGAAAGGACGAGAAACCGCCCGACCTGTGCATTTGTCGGACCTTGGAACCTATGCATCACCGTTGCGGCATCTGGACTACTTGTTGGACGATCTCCAGCCTGCCGTTCTACTTTACGGGCACGGTATCATGGTCAACGTTCCGGCGCCGGGTCGTTTCGCGATTCACAAATGCGTAGTCAGCGAAAAGAGACCGGCAGCATTCGCCGCAAAAGCTCTGAAGGACCGAAGCCAGGCCGAACAGGTATTCCAGGTCCTGCTCGAAAATCGCCCAACAGATATATCGCTCGCCTACAAAGCCGCGAAGAACCAAGGCGAGACGTTTGTCTCCGATTTTCACGCCGGTCTCCGCCTGATCGACAAGGCCGTGGCGACTGCCGTGCAGGAGCAAATAAAAAGCGAACGAGCCTAGCAATATGGCGCGCAACGTGCTGGATGCACGAGTGCCGCGAAGCGCAGGAATACGCGAGAGCGGCCCCGACAGGATGGGCCTCCCGATGGTCGGCCACAGGATTGATTCAGATCGCCTTAGGGCGATCTTCACTCCTGCGGGGCGCCTTCGGCGTCAAAAACGCTGACGCGTTTTGTCGAACGAGGCTCGGTCCTGATGCGACACACCAGGTAACCAAAAAGAGGCCCCGCCGGGGCCTCTTTTTGGTTACTGGCGCGCCCGACAGGATTGGACGGTGGCTACGCCACCTCGTCACCGCTTCGCGGTTCCGCCTGTCGTCGGCCTGCGGCCTCCTCGGATCGAACCTGTGACCCCTGCCTTCGGAGGGTAGACGTCATTCCTTTTGCTTTTTATGGCGCAGAACCTCTTCCAGTAGCTCGATGACGGCCCGGTCCTTCGGCCGATCTGTCGCCTTCTTTTGCCGAATCAGTTCCTCCAGATCGAGAACACGAAACCTCCCGATCGTCAAAGCAAATTCCGAAGATAGGTGCACCAGATCTTCGTATCGATCCTTGTCGCCGATAAACCCCAACACGTCTAATGGCCCTGCACGTGTCAGGAGCAATAAGTGCCCGCCCGCGAGAATATCTTCCTTGGTAGGCTTGAGCGTAGATTGATGCTCTCTATAACGGGCATCAAGGTCGTCGAGGGCGAGGGACAATCGACTGGCGTTTTCATCGCTGATCCGAACCAGCGCATCGAGATCGAACGTGGTGATGGGCGCACCCTGTATGACCGCTGCTACGCCACCAACAACGATGTACTCAACCTCGTATTTGTTGAGTACCTCTAGTATCTCGCGAAAGCTGGGATTCATTGTGTGGCCGCAATGAGAGGAAAAAACCGATTCTTGACTCCAGTTCGGCGAGTCGCTGCTCGGGCGTCAGCTTGGCAAACCACTCTACAAGCGAGCGGTCATGTTCAGCAGCGGACGCTAATTGGGCGGGCAATTTGTGCATCCAAAGATTGTAGCACCTGGCGGGTGGCGCGCCCGACAGGATTACCCAAAACAGCCCTGGGGCTGTTTTGGCCCTTCGGGCTTCGCGGCTGCGCCGCTTCGGATCAAAACGCTGACGCGTTTTGTCGAACGAGGCTCGATCCTGATGCGACACAACAGGTAAACAAAAAGAGGCCCCGCTGGGGCCTCTTTTTGTTTACTGGCGCGCCCGACAGGATTCGAACCTGTGACCCCTGCCTTCGGAGTAAGCCATTTCGTTTATAAGTAACTGAAATTATTAACGCTAACTGGCGGTACGTCCATTGAAATTGCAGTACTCCGCGCAACCGTGCAGTACTCAGTCACACAAATCTCACACAATCTCCAAGATTTGAGTATGTTGCCTGTAGGCAACATGCACGATAGTATGTCGATGAAGTTGCTGGTTTACGAAACAGATTCCGGACGACGGCCGTTTGTTGAATGGTTCGAGCGATTGGATGGTCAGCGCCAGGCATCTGTCAGAAGACGATTACGTGCCGCCGAAGAGCATGACCACCTGGGCGACTGTACTTCGCTGAGAGGCGGCTTATACGAAATGCGACTGGCAGGCCGTATCGGGCTACGGGTTTATTTCGCAAACATCGACGGAGCAGTTGTGCTTTTGCTCGGAGGCTCAGGGAAAAGCGATCAGAAACGAGCGATAAAGCGCGCGCGAGAAAGATTGAAAGATTTTCGGGAACGGAATAGTGAGTAAGAAGGTTAAGGCGGCAGCGTCTTGGGACATGAAAGAGAAGCTATACGAGGATCTTCTTGATCCATCGTATGCTGCCACGTATGTCAATGAAGCACTTCTTGAAGGCGATGAAGTGGTATTCAAGACCGCGGTGGCCGACGTAATTCGTGCTCGTGGTGTTGGCAAGGTCGCCGAGGCAGCAGGAGTCAATCGCGTAACGGTTTTCAAAACCCTGAAACCTGAAACGCGCACATCATTTACAACGTATCACTCCTTGTTAACAGCTTGCGGCATCGATTTTGCAACACGCCCGATCAAGCCGCGTTCGAGGTCTGCGCGAAAATAGATGGCGCGCCCGACAGGATTGACCCGAAAACAGCCCAGGGGCTGTTTCGGCCCTTCGGGCTCGCGGCTTCGCCGCTCGGTCCAAATTGCTGGCGCAATTTGTCGAACAACGTCCGTCTCCCTGGGAGGGACACACCGGTAAACAAAAATGGGCCCGCAAGGGGCCCATTTCTTGTTTACTGGCGCGCCCGACAGGATTCGAACCTGTGACCCCTGCCTTCGGAGGGCAGTACTCTATCCAGCTGAGCTACGGGCGCTTTCGTGAGGTTGGGTAGTTTACTCGGGCGGCATGGCGAGGTACAGCCTGCCGCCTTTTATGGCAGTCGGGCCGATTGGACAAGCGGACATCGAGAGACGATACTCCGCCGCCCCTTCCAAATACTGAGTATCGATGTTTCGCAACGTCCGTTTCTTTCGTCTCAACGGCGACTGGCCCGATTCGGAAGAGGCCGTTTCCGAAAAGCTGCAGCGATCTGCCTTCGAGCCCTGCGGCCCGCTGACCGAACGTCGGTCGGGTTGGGTACCGATCGACGCCGAAAGCAGTGACAATCTCGCACGACGGGTCAATGGCGCGGACCTCATGAAGCTCCGCAGCCAGTCCCGCGTGTTGCCGGCCGCCGCGATAAACGAGGAACTGGAAAAGCGCATCGAGGAGTTCCAGGCGCGTATGAAAGAGAAGCCCAGCGGGCGGGAAAAGCGCCGGCTGAAAGCCGAAACGCGCGACGAGTTGCTGCCGAAAGCGATGCTCAAATCGGACCGCATCCACGGCTATGTCGATGTGAAAGAAAAGCTGCTCGGCATCGACGCGGCGCAGAACGCCGCAGCGGAACGGTTCCTGCTGCATTTGCGCGCGCCGTTCGACGACGTCACGATCACGCCGCTACGGTTCGAGCGCCCGGTCGGGGAATTGTTGAACAAGATCTTCTTCGGCAACGCGCCGCGGCAGTTCGCACTCGGCCGCGAATGCCGGATGCAGGACCCGGCGGAGTCCCGTTCCGTCGTCCGCTGGGCGGACTTCGACCTGAATGACAACACCATAAAAGACCACGTTGCCAACGGCATGCGGCTGACCCACCTCGCGATTGTCTACGACAATCTGCTAAGTTGCGTGATGGACGAAGAAGGGGTCATCAGGAAGATGCGGTTTCTCGGTGCCGATGATGATGGCGATGACGACGGGGATCCACTGACTCGCATGGACGCCGAATTCGTCCTGATGACGGGCACGTTGCGTCACATGCTCGCCGACATGAAAAAACTGCTGGGCGGCGTGTCGTCACGCAGCAGGTAACGGCCTGGCGACAGGTTACCGGTTGCGCTCGCCCGGCCGGTAGCGCTCCTGCGCGCGGCGTTCCACGTCGTCCCGGTAGTAGGCCACATCCTTGAATTCGTGATCCACGTACAGCGGCGCCTGGTCGTCGAAATGCGGTGAGTCCGGGTCGTTGCTCTGCCCGCCGACAAGGATCGACTTTGCCCGGACCGTATCTCCGAACTCCACCACCGCCACGAAGCTGTTGCCGTTGTCGCCGTACAGTCGTTTCGTGCCTTCGCGGCGTTTCGCGCCGAAGTCCGCGAGCGCGCCCCAGCGGCTGTTGGCCATGCCAACGGCGAGGCTCGGCTTGCGATCATCGTAGTCGAGGTCGATTGCTCCGGAAAGTCGCTGGAAGCGGTTGATATCGCCCCAGGGCGTGCGCCAGTCGCCGAAGTCGTCGGACAGCATCGCGACCGTTTCGGCAAAGACCGCCAGGCGTTCTGCCGGCGGTGTCGTCGTGCCCAGCATCGTGATCCGCTGCATCTCGCTCAGCCCCTCGGGGAACGTCGCGCCCGCCAGGTAGCGCATCCCGTAGAAATGTGCGAGCGACATGGCCACCGAGTCTTTGCCGGTTGCGAAGTCCCAGTCACTCAGCGCCCGGATCGGTTCGGCCAGCGCACCATCCCGCTCGTCCGCCTGGTCCCAGGCCTCGAGCAGCCCGCCGATGAGGTTTTCGAAACCGGGTAAATACGGATCGTGCGCCAGCTCGATCAGTCCATCGAGGGTCAGGTTGTCCACATCCGCCAGCACCCGAACGGCATGTACGCCACGGAAATTCTCGTCGTCGGGCGCCATGTAGGGCGGATAATCCTCACGCGACGGGCTGAACTCGGCCGCCGCGGTAAAGGGCGTCGAGTTCGCATTCTGTATCCAGCCGTTCGGTGGATTGAGGATCGTGATCGCCTCGGCGACCGTGTGCAGTCCCTGCCAGTCCGTATCCGGGTCACTGCCGTCAACCGGTTTCGAGAAATCGAAACGCGCATCGCGCTTCGGGATGAAGTTGCCGTGGAAGTAGGCGATGTTGCCCTCGGCATCCGCAAACACCGTGTTGTTCGACGAGTTCGTGCGGATGTTCATCATCTCGCGAAACTCGTCGTAGTTGGCGAGCTTCGTTCGCGTGTACGACTGGATCAGCGCGTTGACCGGATCCCAGTTGATCTTCGTCACGATCCACTTGCCGTCGATCGCGTGCGTTACGGGTCCGTGATGCGTGTGATACATCTCGAACGTCCGTTCGCGCATTCCGTCGCCATCTTTGTACTTCAGCGTTACGTCCGACATCTCGACCGGCCTCGTCTCCTCGCCGTAGCGATACACGAGTTTGCCGTCCACGCGGCTCACGTCCTCGATGAACTCGTCGATAAAATCCACGTACGTCGAAGTGTGCATCCAGCCGGTCTTCTCGTTGAAGCCCTGGTAGATGAAGAACTGCCCCCAGGTCACCGCGCCGTAGGCATTGAGGCCTTCTTCGCTGACCACGTGCACCTCGCCACGGAAATAGAACGACGTGTGCGGGTTGATCAGGAGCATGGCGTTGCCCGATTCAGTGCGCTCGCCCGCGATCGCGAAGCCGTTGGAACCTCCCGGCGGCGCAAACTCCCCCTCGATGTCCCGCGCCGCCGTGATGGCTTCCCCGACGTCGTCTCCACCGTAGAAACGTGCGATCCGCTCTACCGGGATCTGCTCGATATCGCCGCCAATCGAACCTTCGCTGAAGAACATCGGCATCCACGGCTCGAAGCGCGTCAACAGCATCGGCTCGACCTCCGGATGCGTCAGCAGGTAGTAATTGAGGCCGTCGGCCCAGGCGTCACACAATGCCCTGAGCCAGCCGGGCGCGGACGCGTATGCGGTTTTCGCTTCGTCGACCGTCATATAAAGTCGCGCGCGCAGGTCGCTGAAGATCGCACTCTTGCCCTCGACCTCCGCCAGCCGGCCGATAGCCCAGACGTAATTGCGCTCGATGCGCGGGAAATCGTCCTCGGCCTGTGCGTACAGCATGCCGAACACGGCGTCGGCATCGGTCCTGCCGTAGATATGCGGCACACCGAAGTCGTCGCGGATGATCTCGACACGCGCCGCCCTCGCCTCGAGCCTTGCCAGCTCGGCCTCGCCCGCGGAAGGCAGTTGAATCGCTTCCTGCGAACACGCAGCGAAAATCAGGGCCGCGAGCAAAGCGGTCGCGCGCGAAAGCGCCTGGGCAATATTCATGAGGCTGTCATTCCGATTATTTCGTTTGTGGCGGCCGTCCGGGCCAATCGCCGAACTGCATTTCGAATTCGATGCCGATTCCAATGTTGCGCTCGCGTTCTTCTATCAGGAAGTCGCGCGGCCAGTTCATGTAGGTCAGTAACTCGACGAACAGCCATTCGCGCGAGATCTGGCGTCGGTACCTCAGTTCGAAACCATAGTCCCGGACCGGCACCTCGTAGTCCGTCTCGCCCGTGGAATAGACCGCATAAGACATGGCACTCTTGTCGGATAGGCTGTTGTAGGCAACCAGCTTCGTGGTCCAGGACATACCTTCGACCTCCTCTTCGGCGACGACGATCGAATAGGATCGCAACAGCCAGGCGTCACTGAACACGTGATCGAGCACGTTCTGCACCGAAATGCCGGCGCCGCGCTGGTTCTGCAGGAACACACGCGGCTCCACCCGCCACAGCCAGTCCTCACCGAACGCCTTGTGCCAGCGATAGGTCGCCCGCACGAACGGCTCGAGCGGCGTCTTCAATCGTATGCCCGCCCCGAACGACCAGCCGCGCTTCAGCGTCGCGTCGCGGCTGTAGCCGACGCCGAGAAGCCAGTCCTCGTCCTGGAAATCGTTGAACCGGTCCGGCAGCGTGTCGATGTTATCGTCCGATGATCCGTCGACGAAATCATCGACATCGCCGCGGCCGAGCAGCAGGCTGGTGCGCTTGTTCACCGCCGGCAGTCCGAAACGCGCCTTGAGGCGGATGCGCTCTCGAAGCCCGTCCCGCTGGTCCCACTGGCCGCCGACCGAGAGGCGCCCGCGCGTCACCGTGGCCTCCTCCTCGACCTCGGCGGACCCGAAGATATTGTCGACCGTCTGCGCGGTGCCCGTCACGACGTCTTCGACAGTCCGCTGGGTACGGTCGAGAAGGGGCTCCGGCTGAACCGTTATGGGCTCTTCCGCAACCCACTCCTCCGGTAGTTGGTGCTCGGTGATGACAACGGGAACCGGCGAATCGACAACCTGATCGTCCGCAACGGGCGCTGCATCCTTTTCGGGCGACGTCGCGCAGGCGGCCCCCAGCAACGCCGACGCCAGCAGAGATACACGACCGGCGATCACGGCTCGCCACCCGGATGACCTTCCCGGCCATCGAGCTTCCGGTCGAAAAACTCCTGCACACGGCGATGGCGGATGGCCGTGCGTCGTATCGCGGCTTCGGGCTCCAGCATGTCCTCGAGCAGCGTCTTGCGCTGCACGGTGTCGACGATCACGGCATTGTAACCGTTGTTTGCGAAGTCGGTCGCGATTGGCCATACGACCTGTTTCTGGCCGTTGAGTATCGGCAGTACGAGCACCACCGGGGCGCGCACGTCTCCGGCCGCGTAGTCGAAACGCGCCGCGACGTCGGCAGGCATTGGCAACGCAACCGTGTGCGGCCGCTCCAGGGACTGGACGCTGGCACAGGCCGCCAACTGCGGCGGCAATAAACCAGCGGTGGCGAGACCCCCGATAGTCACGATATGGCCGGCAACACCAGGCTCGCCAGGCTGAGCAGCAGGAAGAAGCCAAACATATCGGTCACCGTCGTCAGCAGCGGCCCGGACGCGACCGCCGGGTCGAACTTGAAACGCTTCAATAGTAACGGCACGGTACCGCCGATCGAAACCGCGACGACGGTATTTATCGCAAGCGCCGCGCCAACCACCAGCCCGAGGACCGCATTCCCTTTCCACGCCCACGCGGCCAGTCCGAGCAGCAGCCCGAGCGCGAGACCATTGATGATGCCGACGATGGCCTCTTTGCGCCACACGCGCAGGACGTCGCGCGGAAGCGCGGCGCCGAGTGTCAGCTCGCGCATGCTTACCGCAACCGCCTGGTTTCCGGAGCAGCCGCTCATATCCGAAACGATGGGCAGGAATACTGCCAGCGCGATAACCGCGGTCAGAGTATCTTCATAAAACGCGATGACACTGGCCGCGATGATATTGAGCACGATGTTGATGCTCAGCCACGACAAACGGCGCGCGGACCGCACCGATACCGGCATGCTGCGGAGCTCGTCGCCACCGATGATGCCTGCCGCCTTGAGGCTGGCGGCCTCGGATCGCTCCGCCAGCGCCTCGAGAACGGCACGGCGCCGAACGATACCGAGCATCATGTCGCGCGTATTGACGACGGGTACGGCGGCGATGTCGTGCTCGTCGAAGAAAGTCTCGAGCTCGTCCAGACTTGCATCAGGCGACACCGTGTACGCCGGCCTGGCGAGTTTGCCGATCTTGCTATCGAGATCGGCGACCACGAGATCACGTATGCGAATGACCCCTTTGAGTTTGCGCTTTATTACAACCACATAAACGTAGTGAACCGTCAGCAGGTGGTAGTCGATGTCTTCACGAGTCAGGTCCTCGACGACTTCGCGCACCGTCAGCGCCATCGGGTAAGACGCGAATTCGGTCATCATGAGGCCGCCCGCCTGGTCCGGGGCGTAGGTGCTCAGTTCGCGGATTTCCTCGGCGTCCTCCTCCGCGAGTTCCGCGATAATCGCCTCGGCATCGTCAGCATCCAGTTCCGATAACAGGTCGACGCGATGGTCGCTGGCCAGTTCCTCGACAATCGGTGCAGCTTCCTGCGCCGGCATTGCCTCGATCAGGTCGGCCGCGTGTGCGTCGGAAATGATCTCGAGCAGCGAGGCCGCCCGCTCCGGCGGTAACAGCGCCAGCAGGGTGCGCTGGTCGTCCGGCGCCAGCACATAGACTTCGTGCAGCAACTCCTCCGGGTGCATGGCGTCGAGCATGGCCTCGACGTCCTCGGCATTACCCGATCGAAGCAGTGTCTGCAGTGTTGCCGGTTTTTCCTCTTCTGCTGCCTGCATATTCTTACCTCCGCGGCCCGGGCCAGTTATCACCATCATACGCTGCCGCGCGAATCGCGTATGAGCTGCGCGCTCGCGCGTATTCCATTGCCGTCGCCCCGGCGCTAAGCTCCGTTTATGACCTATTGCCTCGCCGCCACCGTCGCCGACGGACTCGTTTTCGTCTCGGATTCAAGGACGAATGCCGGTATCGATCAGCTCGGTACGTTCAGCAAGATGCACCCGTTCACGGACATTCCGGGCCGGTTCTTTACGTTGCTGAGCGCAGGTAACCTGGCCACGACCCAGGCCGTGGTCGCCAGGCTGCATCGCGACGTCCGGGAGAACGGGAAGCGCAGCCTCGCAACCGTCGAGCGAATTCGGGAGGCGGCCGATTATGTCGGTGAAGTGAGCCGCGAGATACAGGCGAAGTACGCGGAGCTGGATCGCTCGCCCGGCTTCTCGCCGGACGCGGATTTCATTTTCGGCGGCCAGGTCGGGGACGCGCAACACGCCCTGTTTCACATTTACGCACAGGGAAACTACTTCTCGCCCACCGAGCTCGCGCCTTTTGTGCAGATCGGCGAGCAGAAGTACGGCAAACCGATCCTGGATCGGATCGTTCGTGTTGATGCCCCGCTCGAGACCGTCGCGCTCTGCGGGCTCGTGTCAATGGACTCGACGATGCGCAGCAACGCCGGCGTCGGTGCCCCGATCGAGCTAATGATCTATAACGCTGGCTCGCCCGGCGTCCACACCCATATCGTCTATGGCGAGGACGATCCGTATCTCCGCGAAGTTCGCGAATCCTGGGCGGAGAATCTGCGACTTGCGTTCGAACAGCTGCCGCCGATCAGCCTGCCGCAGAAGAAGGTGCGCCTGGTCGATCCGTGAACCGCCGGATGGCGCGTCGCACCAGATCGATCTTGTCGGCAACCGTCGCCGTGATGACGAATGGGTAGGCGTCACCGAGACCGAGACTCCGCATTACGTCGTTGAGCCTTACGGCAAGGTCGATGAAAACGCTTTGCCAGTCATCGAAACCGGACATGCTTATCAGGCCGTTCGCATCCGCTGTTTCGAGCGCGGACCGGATGTGCAGCCAGTGTGCGAAGGTCTCCGCCCAGTCTTCCGCCGGATGCGCGCTCGCGTAAGCCGTGATGTAATGCTGTTCCCACCCGGGGCGCGGACCGTCACGGTAATAGCTTCGCAGCGCCTCGTCGTATCTCACTGACTCGTCCCCGAACAGGCGGCGTGCCTCGGCCCGCAATTCATCGTCCAGCATCAGGTCGAAATAGTAATGACCCGCCTCGTGTCGAAAATGTCCGAGCAGCGTCCGGTAGGGTTCGATCATCAGCTGCCGCATCTGCTCACGGTAGACGTCGTCCGCTTCAGCGGCGTTGATCGTGATGACGCCCTCTGAATGACCGATGGACACGTGCTCCTCGTGGACGTCCGGGTTGGTGCGCTGGTCCTCCTTGAACACGAACCGCAGTCGTGACGAGTCGACGGGGAGACCCAGGCTCAGCAGGTCGTAGACAAGCCTGCGCTTCGCCTGTTCGAGTTTGCGCCAGCGGTCGCGGTTCTCGGGTTTTGATAATGTCGGGATGACCTCACTGCTGCGACACGCAATGCACACACCGTTGGCCACTGCAGGATCACCGAGCCAGTTGCAGCGGCTGGCGCCGCCGCGGTTCGCGCAAAACGGCAGCCCGGCACCGGGTTCGGATTCCGACGCCATGGTCAGTGCATTCGGGTCGAAAGCAAGCGCACGGCCACACCTGGCGCAACTGTGGTTTTCGAAGTACACCGTCTGCCCGCAACGGCAAGCGAGACGTTTCATGAGACGTCCCCGTGCAGGAACCACGTCGCAGCGACGGCCATGTGTACGTCCGCGAGTCGCCGCTGCACAGTATCCATCAGGGCCGTTACGTCAGCTGCCGAGATCCGGTCGGCGGGTATCGGCAGCAGCAGGTTGTCCACCTCTTCCAGCGCGGCGCTCGTAGTCTCCCCCCTCGGCAACGCCTTGCAGCTCGATCGGGCACGATCCATGCAGAACGCCATCGAACGCGGAAACGCGCGATCGCAAACCAGGAAGTCGATGACGCGGAACCCCTGGACCTGCCGCTGACAATACTGCCGGTACATCTGGAATGCGCTGACAGACTTCAGGACATTGGTCCACAAGCTCGAACCGTAACGCCGCACGAGCCGCTCGTTATGCTGTATGTACGCGGCTGCAACCTCGATGATGCGGCTCGTCATATCGGCGCGCTCGATACTCTGTCCGAGGGACAGGAATTGATACGGGCTGTGGTGGCTGACCGTGCCCGTCAGGATGCCGCTGATCTTCTGGCACTCGCCTATGCATTCGGCGAGCACCTCGAAACGGTCTTCGCCGCTTGCGGCGGGCCCGAGACTGCGGCGGGTATCCTGGTAGAGTTCATTGACGTTTTCCCACGCCTCGTGCGGCAGAAGGTCGCGCGTAATGCGAATATTCTCGCGCGCCATGCGCAGCGAGTACGCCAGCGACGTCGAGCCCTCGTTGTCCGCCAGCAGGAATTCGAGGATGCCCGTCTCGTTATCAGGCTTGCCGCTCGCGCGGAACGCGTCCGTTGCGCCGACTATCCTGACGAGCTCGGACCAGCCGACGCCGACTTCATCCGGAAGATCGAGCAACAGCTGCGAATACTGCTGCACGATGCGCGCGGTGTTCTCCGCGCGCTCGAGGTAGCGGCCGGTCCAGTAGACCCGTTCGGCGGCGCGGGACAGCATCAGTGATTCGCCTCGACGATCCAGGTGTCCTTGCTGCCGCCTCCCTGGGACGAATTGACGACGAGCGAACCCTTGCGCATCGCGACACGAGTCAGGCCGCCGGCCGTTACCGCGATGCTGTCGCCCTGCAGAATGAACGGCCGCAGATCGAGGTGGCGCGGCTCCAGTGACTCGCCGCAAAGCGTCGGCGCCGTCGACAGGTCGAGCGTCGGCTGAGCAATGTAGTTGCGCGGATTCGCCTGCAGCAACTCCCTGAACTGTTCGTGTTCTTTTCGCGTCGCATGCGGACCCACCAGCATGCCGTAGCCGCCCGATTCGTTGGCCGGCTTCACGACGAGTTCCGGCAGCTTTGCGAGCACGTGATCGAGGTGCTTCGGCTCGGAGCATCGCCACGTCGGCACGTTCGGGATGATGGCGTCCTCCTGCAGGTAGTAGCGGATGATGTCGGGTACGTAGGAGTACACCACCTTGTCGTCCGCGACGCCGGAACCCGGCGCATTCGCAAGCGACACGTTGCCCGCGCGCCACGCACGCATGAGGCCCGGTACGCCGAGCATGGAATCCGGCCGAAACACCTCCGGGTCCAGGAATACGTCGTCGATTCGGCGGTAAATGGTATCTACCCGCCTCAGTCCCTCGATGGACCGCAGGTACGCGCAATCGTCGTCGCCGACAACGAGATCACCGCCCTCTACGAGCTCGACGCCCATTGTCCTCGCCAGGTAGCTGTGCTCGAAGTAGGCGCTGTTGTAAATGCCGGGGGTCAGCACGACGATCTCCGGTTTCTCGCCGGACGCGTCCGGCGGCGCGATCGACTGCAGCATCACGCTGAGCGAGGTCGGGTACTCGCTCACGGGCCGCACGCGGTGATCCTGGAACAGCCCCGGAAAAACACGCTTGATGACGTTGCGGTTCTCGAGCATGTAGGAGACCCCGGAGGGCACGCGCAGGTTGTCCTCGAGGACATAGACGGTGCCATCCCCGCCCCGCACGAGGTCGGAACCGCAGATATTGGCCCACACGCCGTGCCGCGGGCTGACCCCCCTGCAGGGCTGCAGGTAGTTTCGCGAGCTGTCGATGATCTCGGACGGTACGACCTTGTCCTTCAGGATGCGCCGATCGTTGTACAGGTCGTCGATGAAGAGGTTCAGCGCGCGCAGCCGCTGCACCAGGCCGGCTTCGATCTGGTTCCATTCATCACCGGGCATCGCGCGGGGGATGATGTCGAGCGGCCAGGCGCGATCGATATTGTCGCCCTCGGAGTAGATCGTAAAGCTGATACCCAAGTCGACGATGGTCTTGTCGACGGCTCGCTGCCGCGCAATCAGCTCCTCGGGCCGCATCGCGCTGAAGTAGTCGGCAAGTCTTGCCGCATGCGGCCGCGCGGTGCCATCCCTATCGATCAGTTCGTCGTAGAAGTGGCTTGCTGAGTAAGTATTCGGGCCAAGTCGCATCCCGATTACCATAGCAGCATCGCCGTGAACTGACGAGAATCCTTCCTGTCGATACGGTATGCAGTTGAAAATCCTGCACAGGCCCTCAATCATTGAAGTCCACCGGGCACCGGGGTACCGCGCTGTAAATGATCAAGCAGATTATCAACCAGGTCGTTGACGCCATCTCGGCGCCGCAGACGGACGAGGCGGACAGCGATAGCCGCGACGCGGCGATACGGTCGGCAACGGCCGTGCTGATGCTGGACGTTGCGCGCGCCGATCACGTGTTCGACGAAAGCGAGTTCGAGCGCGTGCTGACGCTCGTCGAGAAGCATTTCGGCATGTCGCCGGAGGATGCCGCGGAACTCGTCAATGCCGCCGACGACAAGGCGGAAGATCTCGTGTCTTTACATGAGTTCACCCAGCTGCTTCACAACAACCTGGACGAAAGCGAGAAAGCGCGGATCGTCGGGCTCCTGTGGCAAATCGCCTATGCGGATGGCCAGCTCGACAAGTATGAGGATTCGCTTGTCCGCAAGATCAGCGACCTGCTGCACGTCAGTCGCGGTCGCAGCATGCGCCTGAAACACGACGCCGAGCAGGAAGCCGGCTAGAACGGCATCAGTCTTCGGCGCCGGCCCTGTGGCGCCGGATCGTCGCCGCCGTGTCCCTGAACTCCTGCTCCAGTGCCTGGTCGGGGTCGCCCGACAAAGCGAATTCGATCTCCTCCATGGCGGCGTCATACTCTCCCTGTTCGAGCAGTGCCAGCGCGAGATTATTGCGGGCCGCGGACGCGCCGGGCTCGAGTTCGAGCAGTTCCCGGTACGCCGTTTCGGCCGCATTGAAGTCCTGCATCGCAAACCTTGCGTTGGCGAGACCGAACAGCGCGGCGGTATCGCCGGGCCATTTCCCGAGAGCGGTTTGCCACGCGGTAACGCTTTCTTCGGCACGCCCGGCCTGTTCCAGCGCCGCGATTGCCTCGAAATAACGCGAACGGTCAACGGCTGCGGGTAATTCATCCGGCGCCACCGCGACCATCGCCCAGTAGTCGCTACGCTGCCAGGTGCGCAGGAAGGTCCCGACGGGCGTTATTCGCCGCCTGTCCGTGCCGGAGCGCAGGATGACGTCGCCGCGCCCGGTGTCGATACCGACCACTACCGCGTAGTGCCAGCGTGGAATGGCGGCCACGCCGAGGTTCTGCAGAACCAGCACCGGGCGGCCTGCTTCCAGCTCTTTCCAGACCGCTTCGAGAGTGCCATCGATCACGTAGGGCAGACGCCCTTCCGTCCGGGTAGCCGCGAGAAGCTCGACCTGCAGGCTGCCCTGCCTGCCCGGCAGATACACCTTGTCCACGAGATCTTCGGGCGACACGTCGACGCCACTCTTCGCAAGCACCGTGGTCAATGCCGCCGGCCCACACTGGTAGCGTTCCTGCGGATAGAACGGGGTGCCGTCGAGCTCGATGGCCTGGCCGGAAACCGGCAGTGCGCTCACCGACGGCGGGATTGAAGCGCAACCGGTCAGCAATACGAAAAGAGCCGGCAAAAGCCGGCTCCATCGATAAACGCGGGTCGCGCCGGGCATGCTGCCGCGCTTAGAAGCTCTTGAAGATGTCGGTCACGCCCACGAGTTCCAGGATCAACAGCACGACGAACACGGCGCCTATCAGGCCGATGATATCGCCGCCCGCGACCTGTGAATCGATCTGACCTTCGAGTTCCAGCAGCTCGGCGTGGCTGAGGCCGTTGAGGCGCTCGACCACCAGGGCCCGGTCGACGCCGAACGCCTCCAGTTGCCCGGCCACGTCCTCGCGCGCCAGCAGGATCTCGATTCGAGACACGCTGGCCGCTCTCGATTCCTTATCCAGGATGTATGCGGTGCCGATCATGCCCGCGGGCGCCGCCTGCGCGAAACCCATGCAGACAATCGACACGGAAACCAGGCGCAGCAGCGCGCCGCGTGCTCTTTGTAGACCCATTTTGCCTTGCCCTCGAAAAGCGAATTCCGCGGGTACTATAGCACTCGGTGACCGACCATAAACCGTGCTCGCCGCACACTTTTCTGAACCATACCCAGGCTGGCATGATCATACTCAGGCAGAACAACAAAGCTGCGGGAGCACCCGTTACGACGAAGACGACGGGCCCTCCCTCGTCCTGCCGAGATCCGCTCCTACTACTCGACCATCATCGGCTGCTCGATGGAACCGACGAGCCTGCGGTGGAAGTCCGTGAATTCCCGGTACTCGTCCGGTCCATAGTCGTCGTGGCCACTCGTGTACTCGAGCCTGAGGATCCAGCTGTCCTCGCTGCTGTCGATTTTCCGGCTCCAGCTGCCGAAGCGCGACTCGTCGGCGTCCGGTTTACGGGCGGCAACCTTGAGGATGGACGCGGGCATCTGCCGCACGGTCGTCACGGTCGATACCGTGAGCGGCGCAGGAATCTCGAAGCCGAATCGCCGCTCCGGCAGGCGTTCGTAATCCAGGAACGTGGCTTCGAAGAACCCGGGCAGCTTGAACGGCCCGGTGTCGACCGGCAGCCTGTACTGCAGTTCGACGACGAGTTCGCCACTCGCGTCGAACACGTTGTCCACGAAGGCATCGTCGACGATCGCATCGGAATACCGGTCGGCGACCCAGCGCTGCATCGTGCCGCGCATGTCCGACACCTCGATCTCGCGTAGCTGGCCGCGCATGTCCGCGGCCTGGTACCCGGAGAACACGCCAATCTCGGTGACCCGGATCTCGTTGTCCGCAATAGGTTCGATATCGCGCTCGACCTGCAGCGCGGAATCGCCGACCGCAAATTCCGGGATCGGCAGCAACTCGGACGTTTCCCCCAGCACCAGCGCATGGTTGCCGGCCATGTAGCGCGGCGGCGTCGTTCCGAGCCGGAGATCCTTGTCGGTTGCATCGATGTACAGGCGTCCGCCGTCGAGCGGTACCGATACGATCATGTGGTCGAACTGATCGATATTCGGCAGGTCCGGCAGAACCTGCTGATTGATGTTCACGAGCGCGAGTTGCGCGGGCACGCCGACGGCGTTCAGCATCGACACCAGCAGCACCGCGTGGTCCTTGCAGTCTCCGTAGCGATCGCTGAGCGTCTTGCGAGCCGTCTTCGGCACGTAGGCGCGGCGGCCGAACTCAATGGCTTCGTAGTGCAGCTCCTTCTGCACGTAATGGCTGATGATCTCGATCTTGCGGTGCGTGTCGTCGACACCGTCGACCAGACGAACCGCCATGTCAGCCACCCGTTCCGTCTCCAGCTTGTCGGCGATGAGTGCAAGGTAGTCCTCGCCGGCCTGGCGCCAGCTGTCGCTGGTCGTGCCGATGATCACCCAGGGCAGCATGCGGTCGTACCAGGGCTGCATGGGCTCCCAGCGGTAGACCACCGGGTTGGTCGTCTCCCAGACCAGCGAACCATTGCGCGTGACGGGCGCCTCGATGCCGAACGAGCGGAACTGCAGCTCGTCGTGGTCTCCCGTGACGAACACCGCGCTGTAGCCAATCGGGCGGCTGCTGGATAGATAGTGAATCTCCAGTGGAAACGCGTCTTCATCGACATTGATGCGCCTGGTCACGACGGCCTCGATCACCATGCCCGGCGCCAGGCCCGGCACCGGCAGATGCGCGGTCTTCTCGGTACTCGCCTCATAGCCGTCCACGGTGCTGGTCACGTAGTAGGCGGACGGATCGCCCTCGGCAATCTTCTCGCCCGCCGCGTTGCGCACCACGAGGCTGTTGACGTGGAACTGCTCGAACGCAGGGTCGAAATTGAACTCGAGCGTGCTGAAATACGCGACGCCCTGTGCATCCTGCACCTTGATCTGCTGCAGCAGTGTCCGCGACAGACCTTCACCGCCGTCGAATGCGTAACCGGTAATGCGATTCAGGAACCAGGCGCCATAGCCGTCAACGGTCTCGCCGAAGGCGGCGCTGTCGACCAGGGACTGCAGCTCGTTGGGCAAAGGCACAGCGGGCAACACTTCGCTTATGCTGGCATTCTCGCCTTCCCCGAGAATACTGTTGATGCTCGCCAGGTACTCGCTGACGATCGAGTTCGTCGGCGAGTACCTGAGCGCGGCGTTGAAGGAATCCCGTGCCTTGAGGTACGACTTGAGCCGGTACTCCGCATAGCCCTTGTAGAAATAACTCTCCAGCGAGCGGTAATTCTTTGCGATGAGGCGTTCGGCAAGCGGCAGTATCTCTGCCGGCCTGTCCATCCGGTCGAGAACCTCTATTTTTGCGTAGGCGAGATCGGCGCTGAACGGCCGCCCCTGCATCAAGTCGTCGAGTATCGCGAGCGCCTGTTCGTAGTTACCGCGCCGGCTGAGGAGGTCCGCCTGCAGCTCTCGCAGAGTGTCGGTCATGCCGTCCGAGGCATAGCGCCCGAAGGCGGCTTCAACCTCCTCCCAGTCCTCGCGATCGGCGAGCAGGCCGACGTAGAGTGCAAACTCGTCGTCTTCACGGTAACCGGCGCTGAAGAGTTCCTCGTAGATCTTCAAGGCCTTGTCCGCATCGCCGGTCTGGTAGGCGAGCCAGGCATCCCAGCTCTGCACGACGAGACTGTCGCCATAGTGCGGCAACCTCGGCCGCAGCCAGTCATAGGCTTCCCGGTACGCGTCGATTTCCACCAGGACGCGAATCGCATTCAAGAGGTACGCCGGTTCGCCGGTATCGAGATCGGCTGCCTGTGACAGGAAGCGAAACGCATCGCGGTAGCTGCGGGCGTCGAAATAGTGCGTGCCCACCTGGTTGAGAAACCAGGCATTCGCGGCTCCTTGCTCATCCGAGCCGCTGCCTGCGATGACGGTTGGCGATTCTCCGAGGCGCAGCCGGCCCCAGAGCCACCGGAGGTCACCAACCGTGGCGGGCTCACGGGCCGGTCCCCATGCGGCCAGCGTATAGGCGCAGCTCTCGTTCGAGACGATCCAGAAATGATAGGTGTAGTCTTCACCGTCGACGGACTCGTTGCCGATGAGGTAGGTCCCGGTCGCCCCGTCCTTGCTGATCGTCGACTCGGTGTGGATGAACGGCGTCGGGTAGTCCTCGCCGAAACGGGACAGGAAGGTCTCGAGGATCGCGAGCCGCGACGGTGCCTCGCCCTGCCAGCAGACCGGCATGACGACGGCCCCGTAGCCGCTGATACCGAGATAACCCACGTCCGCATGCGGATAGTCGTCCTGCACCGCGGTCCACGGCACCCATGTCCCCGCCGGCGGATCGATTTCATAGGCAAACGCGCCGGACGTGTATCGTCCGACCGACCCGGGGGCATCGTCGGCCAGCAGCTGCAGCGGCAGCAACGACAGCGTGAGCAGTAGAGCTCTGTAGCGCATGCATTCCCTTTGACGATCCGCAAAAGCCCGGGAGCCCTTTGCGGGGTTATCATGGTCAGATAGGGAGCGAGACTAGCAACGATTGGACGCCGGCGGCCCCACGAACGTCACATTCCATATATAATCCCGCCCCTGCAGCCGGGTAAGGCCCGGGCGGTACTACATAATAAAGCGGAGCAAGACGTTGGATCGCGACCAGAAGTTTTTCGACATGTATTCGCTGGTGATCGGTGCACTCGCCATCGCAGCACTGGGTATCTTCATCCTCGCGATGAATATCGCCGATCGCACCCAGGGGATCTATACACGCGAAGGAGCCGAGTACCAGGGAGCCGTTGCCGCGCGCATACAGCCTTTTGGCGAGGTCTACATGCCGGGCGAGGAAGGTGCCGCCGCGGCACCGCTCGCAGAAACGGTCGCGGAACCGGAACCGGTTGCCGCTGCGCTGTCGGGACCACAGGTCTATAACAACGCCTGCCTGGCCTGTCACGGTGCCGGCATCGGCGGCGCGCCCGTGCTGGGTGACGCAGAAGACTGGGCCCCGCGCATTGCCCAGGGTATGGACGTGCTCAAGGAGCATGCCATCAAGGGCTTCCAGGGTTCGGCAGGCTACATGCCGGCCAAGGGCGGCCGCACCGACCTATCCGATGAAGAAGTTGCCGACGCCGTCGAGTACATGGCGGCCGAGTCGCAATAACGACTAGAGCTGCTCCAGCGCCCGCAAAGACAATGCTTCAGCCACGTGCGCCGCGCCGACGGCCCCGCCGCCGGCAAGGTCTGCGATCGTGCGTGCCACCCGCAGCACACGATGGTACGCGCGAACCGATAAGCCGAAGCGCTCGATCGCTTCGTCGAGCAGGCTGAGCCCCTCGTCGCTCGTCGCGCAAAGCGCTTCGAGCTGCTCGCCCTCCAGTCCCGCATTGCAGATCCCGCTGCGCTCGAGCGCGAGCGTACGTGCAGCGACGACGCGTTGTCGCACCGTCGCGCTGCATTCACCGCCGGCGCCGGAATCGCGGAGGGCATTCTGCGGCAGCCTGCCAACCTCGACGCGCAGGTCGATACGGTCCAGCAGGGGTCCCGAGATCTTGCTGCGATAACTCGTCACGCGGTCCCGGCTGCAGTGGCAGTTGCCGTGCTTATCGCCGAGGTAGCCGCAGGGACACGGGTTCATTGCGGCGACGAGCTGCACCCGCGCCGGAAAATCGGCCTGCTGCGCCGCCCTCGATATCGTGATGACGCCGGCTTCCAGCGGTTCGCGCAGGACCTCGAGCACGTGGCGGCTGAATTCGGGCAGCTCGTCGAGAAACAGCACCCCGTTGTGCGCGCGCGAGATCTCGCCCGGACGAGGCCCAGGACCACCACCGACCACGGCCGGCGCTGATGCGGTGTGGTGGGGCGCGCGGAACGGTCGCATCCGCCAGCGCGACACTTCGACCCGTCTGCCCAGTACCGAATCCACGCCGGCCGTCTCCAGCGCTTCCTGATCGGTCATGGGTGGCAGGATGCCGGGCAAGCGGCGCGCCAGCATGCTCTTGCCCGTACCGGGCGGTCCGATGAGCAGCAGGTTGTGGCCACCCGCTGCCGCGATTTCCAGGGCCCTCTTTGCACGCGATTGGCCGCGCACCTCGTCCAGGTCCGGTCCCTCGGTCTCGGCGGCACCCGGCCTGATGGCCGGCGCAACCTCGATGCTGCGGTTGCCCCTCAGGTGCGCAATGACATCAAGCAGCGTGGCCGCCGGGTACACCGCACAGCGCGCCAGCGCGGCCTCGTCCGCGTTGTCCCTCGGCACCATCACGGCATTGCCGGCCTCGTGTGCGCGGAGCGCGGCGGGCAGCGCACCCGGCACGGGACGCAAGTCTCCGTTCAGCGACAGTTCGCCGAGAAATTCGGTGTTTTCGAGCGAACGCGCCGGAATCGCCTTCTGGGCACAGAGAATGCCGAGCGCGATGGCAAGATCGAAACGCCCGCCGGTCTTGCGCATGTCGGCGGGCGCGAGGCTCACGGTGATTCGTTCCCTGGGAAACGGCAGCCCGGAGTTGATGATGGCGCCACGAACACGATCGCTGCTCTCCCTGACAGCCGTCTCCGGCATGCCGACGACGTTGAAACGCGGCAGCCCGCCCGACAGGAAGACCTCGATGGTGACGGCCGGCGCCTCGATGCCGAGCTGCGCGCGGCTCGCGAGAATCGCGATGCTCACTGGCCCTCCTTGGCCTGAAATTAATTCGCGGTTCGCGGGCCAGGGCCCGCTCCTACAATTCGGTTCGCGGGCCAGGGCCCGCTCCTACAATTCGGTTCGCGGGCCGGGAACCGCTCCTGCAATTCGGTTCGCGGGCCAGGGCCCGCTCCTACAATTCGGTTCGCGGGCCGGGGCCCGCTCCTGCAATTCGGTTCGCGGGCCGGGGCCCGCTCCTACAATTCGGTTCGCGGGCCGGGAACCGCTCCTGCTGTAGGAGCGGGCCCTGGCCCGCGAAACGAGGTCAGTCCGCCGATCCTTCCAGCTCGGCGACCTTTTGCTCCAGCGCCTCGAGCTTTTCACGCGTACGTGCCAGCACCGCTTCCTGGACCTCGAATTCCTCGCGCGTGACGAGATCGAGCTTTTCGAGGCCACCGCGCAATACCGAGCGGAAATTCTGCTCCAGGTCTTCGCGCATCGAGCGCAGGCCGCCAGGGAGCGAGTCGGCGAGTTTTTTCGCCAGGCCTTCAATGGAATTGTCGTTCATAGCCGTTTGATACCTGAGCGCCGGCGAAAAGGCCAGTCCCGAATCGCGACGAAAGTCGCCGAATAGCACGCGGCTCACCAATTCGGGGCATAGCGCGCGTGGCGTGCGCCAAAATGGTGCGCCTGCTGCGGTGCAGCGCCTTCAAGCTATTAATTTTAAAACAAATAACCAGATTGGCACGAAACCTGCTCCTTGCATAAGCGACGTGCGGCCACTACGGCCGGGCAGCTTATTTACGGGAGCAAAACAATGAAAGCACTACTCAAGATCGGCCTGGGCGCAGTTATCCTGGCGGCCAGCGCGGCCGCCAACGCACAGGCAACGGCCAACGTCGGCTGGGCGAGCGAATATCACTTCCGCGGCATCCTGCAGAAAGTTTCTTCGGCGAGCGCCGGTCTGGACTACGAATCCAGCGGTTTCTACGTCGGCACCTGGGCCGCCGACGTCGGCGACGGTCTCGAGGTCGACGGCTACTTCGGCTACGGCACGGATGTGGGCGACTTCAGCCTCAGCATCGGCTACACCGGCTACTTCTATACCGGCGACTTCGACGACACCTACCAGGAAATCAATCTCGGCGGCGCATTTGCCGGCCTGTCGCTCGATGTCGCGATCGGCCGCTACGACAACTTCAGCGGACCGACGCAGGACTACACCTTTGCGGCCCTGACGTTCGAGCAGCGTGGTTTCTACGGAACTTTCGGCACGTTCTCGCAGGATTTCGACGGCGACTACATCGAGCTCGGCTACGGCAGGACGATCGCCGAGATCGATTTCGGTTTGGCCCTGATCCTCGCAAATGACGATCTGCTCGGCGACATCAACGGGGACGGCATTCCAGACGACGACGAGTCACTCATCTTTACGATCGGGAAGTCGTTCGATCTGTGATCACGATACGCGCGGCGGGAGTTCTCCCGCCGCGCCTGTTTGACATTGCAAGCAAGGGGAATCCACTCATGAAACTGATCACCGCGATCATCAAGCCCTTCAAGCTCGACGACGTCCGGCAGGCCGTCGCCGACATCGGCATACAGGGCATCACCGTGACCGAGGTCAAGGGCTTCGGCCGCCAGCGGGGCCATACGGAACTCTACCGTGGCGCCGAATACGTGGTCGACTTCCTGCCCAAGGCGAAGATCGAACTCGCCGTCGACGATGACATTGCCGAGCAGGTCATCGAGGCCATCGCGAACACGGCACGAACCGGCAAGATCGGCGACGGCAAGATCTTCGTCACCGCCCTCGAGCAGGCCATTCGCATCCGCACCGGCGAGACCGGCGCAGAAGCCGTATAACGTATAAGGAGAATCTTGTCGTGGAAGATGTAACTCAGATAGCGACGCAGGTCACAGAGCTGGCCTACGCGCTCGACACTTTCTATTTTCTCGTCTGTGGGGCACTGGTCATGTGGATGGCTGCGGGCTTCACGATGCTGGAAGCCGGGCTGGTCCGTGCCAAGAACACGGCCGAAATCCTCACCAAGAACGTGGGCCTCTACTCGATCGCCTGCATCATGTACATGCTGTGCGGCTACTCGATCATGTACCCGGGCGGCTTCGAGGGCGGTGTATTCCAGAGCCTGAGCACGCTGGGCAGCGGCCTCCTCGGTTCGGCCGACAACGACGTCGCAACCGTGGTCGCCGGCGACGCCTATTACTCGAACCTGTCGGACTTCTTCTTCCAGGTCGTGTTCGTTGCCACCGCGATGTCCATCGTGTCCGGCGCCGTCGCGGAGCGCATGAAGCTCTGGTCGTTCTTCCTGTTCGCGGTCGTCCTCACGGGCTTCATCTATCCCGTGCAGGGCTATTGGAAATGGGGCGCGGGCTGGCTCGACGCGGCCGGCTTCCTCGATTTCGCGGGCTCGGGCGTGGTGCACATGTGCGGCGCCGCTGCGGCGCTCGCCGGCGTACTGCTGCTTGGCGCGCGCAAAGGCAAGTTCGGTCCCCGGGGCCAGGTCAACGCCATACCCGGCGCCAACCTGCCGCTCGCGGCGCTGGGCACGCTGATCCTGTGGCTCGGCTGGTTCGGCTTCAACGGCGGCTCTGAGCTCAAGGTCTCCGATGTCGGGGAAGCAAACGCCGTTGCGCTGGTGTTCGTCAACACGAACATGGCGGCAGCCGGAGGCCTGGTGTTCGCGCTGCTGTTGTCACGCCTTTGGTTCGGCAAGGCCGACCTGACGATGGCGCTCAACGGCGCACTGGCCGGCCTGGTCGCAATTACGGCTGAACCGCTTACTCCTTCACCGATCGCGGCCACGATGATCGGCGCTGTCGGCGGTGTACTCGTCGTCGCGTCCATCGTGTTGCTCGACAAGCTGAAGATCGACGACCCGGTCGGCGCCATCTCGGTCCACGGCACCGTCGGCATCTGGGGCCTGCTCGCGGTGTGCTTTACCAACCCGGACGCCTCGCTCATCGCCCAGCTCAAGGGCATCGTGTCGATTTTCGCCTGGGTGTTCGTGACCAGCTTCGTGGTCTGGTTCGTAATCAAGAAAACGTTCGGCATTCGCGTCTCCGAGGAAGAAGAGTACGAGGGCGTGGACATCTCCGAATGCGGCCTCGAGGCCTACCCCGAATTCTCGTCGGCCGAGTAATGACATAACGTATCCCCCCACTAAAAGAGCATAATCCCCCTTGAAAGCAAGGACTTGGCGGGCCCTCGGGCCCGCTTTTTTTTGCGCTCGATAAAAAACTGCGACACGGCGCACGCCCTGCCTGTGAACGCAATCACGGCAGATTTGCGGCTGTCATGCTTGAATGCCGTTATTGTTCAATGCTATGCAGAACGTGGTCTGTACACGGAAGGTAAGCCATGAATCGCAAAATTCTCGTACTCGTTCTTTCTGCCGCGGCCCTGACGACCAGTACTTTCGCCGGCGAGATCTACAAGTACGTCGACGAAAACGGCAACGTCCATTACCTGGATCGCCCCACCGGCGAATCCGGCGAACAACGCATGGACATCACCTATTCCGGGACCAGCAGCGCGGCGGTGAGCGCCCGGGTCGAGAAGCGGCGCGATTACATGGCGGCGCTCGAAGAAGCCCGCAGCGAAGCCGATAGCCAGCGCGAAGCCGAAGCACAGGCCCGTGCCGAGATGGAAGCGCGCGCCGCGAAATGCGAGGAACATCGCGCCCGTCTCGAGTCCTACCTGCAGTCGCGCCGCCTGTTCCGCGAAAACGAGGCCGGCGAGCGGGAATACCTGGACGAAGAACAGACGATGGAAGCCCGCCGCAAGGTCGAAGAAGCCATCCAGGAAGACTGCTCCTAGAGAAAAGCGCCTCACCCGGCGCTACAATCCGGACTCCGGTCGTGAGGAGCGCCAGTGTGCCCAGTTCCAGCAAATCTGCCGAGTCCGGGTCGCAGGCATACCTGCCTGATTTCTGTTCGACCAGCACGGTCTTCATCGTCGTCCTGGTCGCAGCACTGGTGGCCATCGCGCTGACGCTCGCCGGCACGACAGACTCCGGGCGGTTTCTCTTCGAGCTTTCCAAGACGGCGCTCTTCGTGCTCTGGCTTTCGCTGCTTGGCTGCGCGGTCATGTGCCTGCTGCGCGGCCGCCTCGAAGGGGCCGGCAAGACGCGCGCGTTCGTGCTCAGTTTCGTGATACTCCTGGCGATGTGCGTGCTGCTGGCCGAGATCGCGTACCAGTTGACGCGCATCTACGCCGAATCCGTGATCATTCACGACTCGCATACCGGATTCCTGTTCCGCACCTTCATGGTGAGCGCCATCGTTATCGCGCTCGGCATGCGTTACCTGTACGTTGCCAGCGAATGGCGGCGCAGCATCGTCCTGGAAGCCCAGGCGCGAATCAGCGCGCTGCAGGCGCTCATCCGCCCGCATTTCCTGTTCAACAGCATGAACACGATCGCCTCGCTGACACGCTCGGATCCGCGGCAGGCAGAGGAAGCGGTGGAAGACCTTTCCGATCTGCTACGCGCGAATCTCAACACCGCGAAAAACCGTACGTCACTGAAACAGGAGCTCGAGACCGCGGCCATCTACCAGCGCATCGAGAAACTGCGTCTCGGCGACCGCCTGCGTGTCAACTGGGACGTCGCCGACCTGCCGATGCGCGCGCTCATCCCCAGCCTGACCATCCAGCCACTGCTCGAAAACGCCATTTACCACGGTATAGAACTGTTGCCGGAAGGCGGCGAAGTAACCGTCACCGGGCGCCGCGATGACAAGGACCTGGTCATATCCATGTCGAATCCCGTCGCCAGCGGCACCGAGCGATCGAAACACGGCAACAAGATGGCAATGAGCAACATCCGCCAGCGATTCGAACTCGCCTACGGCAATCGTGGCGCCGTCGACGTCTCCGACGAGCAGGACCGGTTTACGGTCACCCTGCGATTCCCCCTCGAGAAGGGCGAGGCTTGACGGGCCCGATGAAGATCCTGATCGTTGACGACGAGAAGCCCGCACGCGATCGCCTGCGGCAGCTCATCGGCGACTTCGACGAATACGAGGTGGTCGCCGAGGCCGGCAACGGCGAGGAGGCCGTCAGGCTCGCAGCCGAAACGAAACCGGACATCGTGCTGCTCGACATTCGTATGCCGGGGGTCGACGGCATCCAGGCGGCGCATCACCTGAACAGGCTCGATTCGCCACCTGCCATCGTCTTCGCAACGGCTTACGACGAATACGCAATCGATGCCTTCGAGGCACGCGCTATCGGCTACGTGCTCAAGCCGGTGCGCCGTGAGCGCCTCGCAGACGCGCTCGAACAGGCCGCCAGGCTCGCGGCGGGCGCGGTCGCCGAGCTGGCGACGGCAGCACACATGGAACCGCGCAGGAAACACATCTGTTCGATGGCGCACGGCCAGCTGAAGCTGATCCCCGTGGAAGACGTCCACTACTTCCAGGCCGACCAGAAATACGTTTGCGTACACCACGCCGGGGGCCGGGACCTCATCGACGATTCGCTGAAATCGCTGGAAGAAGAGTTCGCCGATGACTTCGTGCGCATCCATCGCGGTGCCGTCGTGGCGTTGGCCAGCATCGAACGGCTCGAGAAGACCACGGACGGCAAGCACCACGTCGTATTGCGCGACGGCTCGCAACAACCCGAAAACGAGTTGATAATCAGCCGTCGGCACCTCGCGGACGTCCGCCGGCGCCTTAAAGGAGGTTGAAGTCCATTGTTGATCCGAATCGCCACACGCAAGAGTGCACTCGCCCTCTGGCAAGCCGAACACGTCGCGGACAGGCTGCGGCTGCTCGACGAAGTCGACGATGTGGAACTCGTACCGCTGTCCACGCGTGGCGATGAGATCCTCGACCGCAGCCTGCAGAAAATCGGCGGCAAGGGGCTGTTCATCAAGGAACTCGAGGTCGCGATGCAGCAGGGCAGCGCCGACATCGCTGTGCACTCGATGAAAGACGTGCCGGCCGAAATGCCGGAGGGGTTCTGCGTCGCCGCCGTCCTTGATCGCGCCAACCACGCCGATGCCTTCGTCTCCACGCACTACGGCTCGCTGGACGAGCTTCCGGAGGCGGCGCGGGTCGGCAGCTCCAGTCTCAGGCGCCAGGCACAACTCAGGATGATACGTCCCGACCTCGTCATCGAACCGCTGCGCGGTAACGTCAACACGCGCCTCGCGAAGCTCGAGGCCGGCGAGTATGACGCCATTATTCTTGCCGCCGCGGGCCTCGAACGGCTCGGTCTGCAGCAACATATCCGCCAGCAGTTCGCGACCGAGCAGATGCTGCCGGCGGCGGCGCAGGGCGTCATCGGTATCGAATGTCTCGCGGAGCGCGCGGAGCTTCGTGCCGCGCTCGAAAAACTCGAGCACGCCGAAACCGCGAAAACGACCAGGGCGGAACGTGCGGTCGCGCTGACCCTGCAGGCGAATTGCCAGTCTCCTGTCGCCACGTACGCGACCATCGCCGGCGACCGGCTGCGCCTCACCGCGCTCGTCGCCCTGCCGGACGGCAGCCGCTCGCTCAAGGACTCGCTCGAGGGCGCGGCCGGCGACGCGGAGCAAATCGGCACACAGCTGGCGGCGTCGTTGCTCGAACAGGGCGCCGGCGAACTGCTCGAGCAGGCGGCCGCGGCGGATGGCTGACGCCCCCCTTGCGGGCGTCGGCGTGCTCGTTACCCGCCCTGCCGGGCAGGCCGGGGAACTCGTTACCGCCATCGATGCGGCCGGAGGCCGCAGCATCGTATTTCCGGTCATCGAAATCGCGCCCCGCAGCCCGCAGGACATCGAGGCCGATCTGGCGCCCATGGCAGATCCGGATATCGTGATATTCATCAGCCGCAACGCCGTCGAGCACGGTCTCGCCTGGTCGGAAAACGGCGCCATCGCCGCGGTCGGCCCGGCGACCGCGGCGGCGATCGGGGCGGCAGCGCGTGTCGTCGACATCTGTCCCGCTGACGGATTCGACAGCGAGAGCCTGCTCGAGGAGCCTGCCCTCAGGGACGTGCGCGGCAAGACGATCCGCATCATCCGCGGTAACGGCGGGCGCGAGCTGCTGGGCACCACATTGCGGGAGCGCGGCGCCACCGTCGACTACCTCGAGGTCTATGCCCGGCGAGCGCCCGGCTACACAGACGCGGAAATCGCGGAGGTCGCGCAGCAACTGGAGAACGGGACAATCGGGGTTGTCGTGGTCATGAGCGTTGAGTCGTTTCGCAATCTGCTCATGTTGCTGCCGGAATCCTGCCACCCGGCATTAGCGGAAACGCGACTGGTTACGCCGGCATCTCGTGTGATAAAAGAGGTTACAGACCGCCTGCCCGGCTGTCCGGTGACGCTTGCGGACGGACCGGGCGCAGACGAGATCGTGCGCGCAATCGCGGCACTCGCGCCGCACAGTTCCGGACAGAACTCATGAGCGAAGAGACGAAAGACAAGGAAACGGCGGACGCCGTGACCGGGGAATCCGTACCGGACGAATCCGAGGCGGCGCACGAAGAGCCGCCGGTCGAGGACCCCGCGACCGCGGAGCCGGACAAGGAATCACCGAAGCCCGCCCCACAAGCCTCGCGAGGCACGTCAGCGGTCGCCTGGCTGGCGTTGTTCCTGGCCCTCGTGACGCTCGCGGCAGTCGGCTACACGATCGTCGAGGATCGCCGCACCCGTGCCGTGGAGGAGTCGAGCAGCGATACGCTCGAGCGCCTTGCCGGCCGCATGGACGAATCGCAGTCATCGCTGTCCGGCCTGGAGAACAATCTGGACGATCTCGCGTCGAGTGACGAGGCCCTCGAAACGCGCATTGCCGATCTGCAAAGGGATCTCGAGCGCCGCGCCGATATCCTGGACTCACTGCCGGGGCGCATGTCGAACCTCGAGAACTCCGTCGCCGCAATGCAGGGAGCCGCCGCGGGCGCGCGCGATACGTGGCTGCTCGCGGAAGCCGAATACTACATGCAGATCGCCAATGCGCAGCTGCAGCTCGGCAATAACCCGCAGCTCGCGATGCTGGCGCTGGAAATGGCCGACGAGCGTGTCGTGCAGATGGCCAACCCGGCGCTCACCGATGTGCGGCGCGCCCTGGCGGAAGAACTCGCCGCGCTCGAGGCCATGGAGAAACCCGACCTCGAAGGCACAATGCTCACGCTCGCGAGCCTCTCCCGGGTCGTCGACTCGCTGCCGCTGCGCGCGGCGGGAGACGAGGCCCGCGAATCCGGCCGCGCAGCCGTCGACGAACAGGGGGCCGCCGCCCGCGCCTGGGCCTCGGTCAAGGAAGCCCTGTCGGGGCTCGTCAAGGTGACGCCGCCGGACGAGGAAACCCGCGCCCTGCTGACGCCCGATGCTGCGCATCTGATCCGCAGCAATCTCGCGCTCCAGCTTCAGGCAGCCAGGCTCGCATTGCTGCGCGGCGAACAGGCGATTTTCGAGCAGAGTCTCGAGGACGCCGATGCCCTGCTCACGCAGTATTTCGATGGCAGCAGCGCCCAGGTCAAGAGTGCGCAGGCCACCATCGCCGAGATACGCGACAGCATGGTCGCCACTACGGCACCCGATATCTCCGAATCGCTGCGGCTGATTCGCCAGTTCCGGGTGTTGTCCGAGACCGCGCAATGAAGTTCAGCATCATCGTCGTCGTTGCGACGCTCGTTTTCGCATTCGCGGCGCATTTCCTGTTACAGGATCCGGGCTACGTCGCCATCGACTTCCGCGGCTATCTCGTGGAGATGTCCGTGCCGGTTCTGCTCGGCATCGCCGTCGTTATCGTGGTTGTCGTCTGGGCTATCCGCAAAATCATCATCGCGCCACGCCTCATCGGCGAGGCGGCCGGACGGTACCGCGCCGGCCGTGCCGGACAGAAGTTGACGCGGGGCATGATCGAGGTGGCCGAAGGCAACTTTGCGCGCGGCGAGAAGATGCTGGCGAGAGCCGCGAGCACCAGCGATGCGCCGCTCTTCAATTACCTGCAGGCGGCACGCGCAGCGCACCTGCAGGGCAACGACGAGCGTCGCGACGAGTGGCTGAAGCTGGCCTACGAGCACACACCGTCGGCCACGAATGCCGTGCTCCTGACGCAGGCGGAACTGCAGCTCGATCGAAAACAGTACGAGCAGGCGCTGGCAACGCTCAGGCGCATCGAGGAAAACTCGCGCGACCACGGCTACGCACTCGGCCTGCTCGGCGAACTCTATTACCAGCTCGAAGACTGGGACAACCTGGGCAAACTGCTGCCGCGCCTCAAGGCGCAGGGGCGCATCACCAACGACCAGATCCGCCAATGGACGATCCGCGTGCACCGCGAGCACCTCGATCGTGCGCAGGATAGCGATGCCGTGGGGGCCGCCTGGAAGAACGTGCCGCGCAAGCTGCGCTCCAGCCCGGAATTACTTGAAGCGTATTTCACGGCGCTGATCAGGAACGGCAGTCACGAACAGGCGGAGAAGGAGCTGGCGGCGGCGCTGAAGAAGGAGTGGCGCAGCCCGCTGGCGCGGCTGTTCGGTCTCGTCGAAGGGCCCGACGCGTCGAAACAGCTCAAGCGGGCCGAGGGCTGGCTCGACGCGCATCCGGAAGACCCGGACCTGTTGCTCACCGCGGCACGGCTTTGCCTGCGTAACGAGCTCTGGGGCAAGGCACGCAGCTACCTCGAAACCGTTATTTCGCTGCGGCCAACACCGGAGGCCTACCAGGAATACGGCCAGCTGCTGAATCGCCTCGGCGAGGGCGACGCCGCGGCCGACGCGTTCCGCGAGGGCCTGGGACTGGTCGCCGAGTCGCCGAGGACGGCCATCCCGCACCTCAAGACGGCACGAAAGTGATCACACTGTTCGTCGGCGCCGGTTACACGGGAGCGCGTGTACTCGAGCGCTTGCCGGACGCCATCGCCCTCGGCCGCTCCCGCTCCGGGAATGAACGGCTGGATCTCGACCACGACGAAGGCCTGCGGATTGCCCTCCCGGATCAGTATGCGTTGGTCTATTCCGTGCCGCCCGCGGACGATCAGCCGGGCGACCCGCGGCTCGCGCGCTTCCTCGCGCTGCTGCCGCACACGCCGGCCCGGATCGTCTACCTCAGCACGACGGGCGTCTACGGCAATCGTGACGGTGAGCGCGTGGACGAGGCGAGCAAACCGCGCCCGGAGTCCGCACGCGCGGAGCGTCGGCTCGCCGCCGAGCAAATGCTGGCGGAGTGGTGCACGGGCCGGGACACGACGGTGGTCGTCCTGCGCGTCCCGGGCATCTACGGCCCGGGACGGCTCGGCACCGACCGAATACAGGCAGCAGTGCCGGTGATCGAGGAAAAGGATGCGAATCCGGGCAACCGCATCCACGTGGACGATCTCGCAACCTGCTGTATCGCCGCCCTGTCGCCCACTGTACCCGACGGCATCTACAACGTCGGCGACGGTGACCACCGCAGCGGCACCTGGTTCACGTGCGAGGTCGCCCGGCAGGCGGGACTGCCGCCGCCCCCGGCAATCAGTCTCGACGAGGCAGAGAAGACCTTCTCGCCGATGCGGCTCTCGTTCCTGAGGGAATCACGAATCGTGGATACGACGAAGATGCACGAAATGCTCGGCGTGAACCCCAGATACTCAAACCCCGCCGACGGCATCGCCGCCAGCCTCGCGGAAGAGAAGAAGCTGTAGGAGCGCGCCCCTGCGCGCGTTTGGAGTCTGGTCGCGGTTCGAGAACCGCTCCTACGGTTCAACCGAACATTGCCGTAGGAGCGGGCCTGGGCCCGCGATTGTTCGCTCCCGCAAAAGAGAAATGCCACGGCCGCCGCCGGGACAATCACGTAGCAGTTCGAGAACCGCTCCTACGGCTGACTACGCTTGCTCCGCAGCCAGGCCGTCAGCGGCTCCCACTCCTCCCAGTCCGGCCAGGCCAGGTATTCCGGAAGTTCGAAGATGCCCAGGCCGCGCGTATAGGCGCGCACGTAATTCTGGGCTTCGCGAAGCGCGGCGACATACGGTACGCGGGCTTTCGTCAGGTACTCGTCGAGGTCGCCCCAGATCAGCGTGTTGTCGCGAACGCGGTTCGCGACGGTGCCGATCTTCGCCTGCTTGCGCTGGATCTTGCCGACGCTCCTGAGTTCCTCGATAAACTTCGTCGAGGCCTGCATGTCGATGGTCGACGGCAGCACCGGTACGATGATGGTTTCTGCGTGCTTGACGAGGTCCGTCAGCTCCTTGCCGTGCGAGCGCGCCGGAGCATCGACGACGACGACGTCCGCCGACCGCGGGACATGCCGGAACCCGTGCTCGTACGCAGCCACGCCAACGATCTCGGCCCGGTCTTCCGGACGCCGTTCGAGCCAGTCGAGACTCGACCGTTGCGGATCGTAATCGGCCAGCGCGACAGACGCGCCCTCGGTGGCAAAGTAAGATGCAATATTCGTTGCGAGCGTGCTCTTGCCACAGCCACCCTTCGCATTAAGAACCATTATGTGCCGCATTATTCTCCCCGGGGTATGTAAGACAGCATGTTGTTATCGGGCATAACGAGGGGTTATGTAAACTACAGGCAGAGGGCGCAAAAGTCCATTAGAGAAGACGTGGAATTCGACTATTTGATAATGCACGGTGCCGGCAACCGGATACTCGTCGTCGACAGCCGCGAGCGTGACGCAGAACCTCCGTCGGGCGCCAGGCTGCGGCGGCTGGCCAACGCGACGGAGGGGCCTGGTTTCGACCAGCTCATGTGGGTAACGTCAGCGCGCGGCAGCAGTCTCGACGCCGCCTATCGCATCTTCAACGCGGACGGCTCCGAAGTCGAACAGTGCGGCAACGGCGTCCGCTGCGTGGCGTGGATGCTCGCACGCGAATCAGGCGAAGACGGCGGCACGCTGCGCCTGGAGAGTCCCGCCGGCGTGGTCGAGGCGCGCATCGACGCGAACGGTTGCATCACGGTCAGCATGGGCGCCCCCGAGTTCGAGCCGTCGCGTATCCCGTTCATTGCCGACGGCAAGGCCGACCGCTACCTGCTGTCGGTCGACGGCGCGGATTACGACGTTTCGGTGCTGTCGATGGGCAACCCGCATTGCGTGATGCAGGTGGCCGACACCCGCTCGGCGCAGGTCGAGCGACTCGGCCCCCTGGTGGAACGTCACGAGCGGTTCCCCGAGCGTGCGAACGTCGGCTTCATGGCAATCCGCGGCCGCAAGGCCATCGACCTCCGTGTCTACGAGAGAGGCGTGGGAGAGACGCTCGCCTGCGGCACCGGAGCCTGCGCCGCGGTCGTCGCCGGGCAGCGCCTCGGGCAACTGGATGACCCGGTTACCGTAAGTCTGCCGGGCGGGCAACTCATGGTAAGCTGGCGCGGCGCCGCAGAACCGGTCTGGCTGACCGGAAACGCCGAGTTAATCAGCGAGGGAACGATCCACTTATGAGCACACAAGCGAAGCCGGAATACGCCGAGGAAGCGCTCACCGAAGAGGCGATTTGCGCCTACCTCATGGCCCATCCCGACTTTTTCGAACGCAACCCGAAGACCCTGGGCAAACTGCGACTTCCCCACGAGACCGGCGGCACGGTCTCCCTCGTCGAGCGCCAGGTCTCCATGTTGCGCCAGAAGGAGCTGAAGCTCGAGCGCCAGCTCAGGGAACTCATCCAGGTGGCTCGCGATAACGATTTGCTGGCCGCCAAGATCCACGATCTCGCTATTCACCTGCTGGCGGCCGACGATCTCAACGCCACCGTGGCGGCCGTCGAAGAAGCGATGCGCTCCGGCTTCGGTGCCGACCAGGCCGTGCTCGTCCTGTTCGGCGGCGCGGACAACTTCGGCGACGTGGATGCCGGCCGCTTTTTCTGCGCCATCCAGAGGGACGACGAGGCGCTACGGCCGTTCGCTACCTTCCTGAAGGGCAGCGCCCCCCGCTGCGGCCAGGTCCGCAACTCGCAGCGCTCATTCCTGTTCCGTGGCGATGCCGAGGACATTGGGTCCGTTGCTCTCGTGCCGCTCGGCACCAGTGCCGATATCGGCTTCCTCGCGATCGGCAGCGTCGACGCCGGGCGCTTCCACCCCGGTATGAGCATCGACTTCCTGACACGCGTGGGCGACCTCATATCCGGCGCACTGAATCGGTACTGATTCGGGCCCGTGGACAGCGCCGAAGCCGACCGGATCGATGCCTTCGTCCGTCACCTGCAGTACGAGCGCCGGCTGTCACCGGAAACCTGCAAGCATTACCGGCGCGACCTGCTGACCCTGCGGGCGTGGTGCGACGAGACGGATCTTTGCCGCTGGTGCGAGCTCGACAGCGAACATCTCCGCAGTTACTCCGCGGCCTGTTTTCGCCGCGGCCTCTCGCCGCGCACCATCCAGCGGCGCCTGTCCGCGGCGCGGACGTTTTTCCGCTTTTTACTGCGTGAGAAGCACGTCAAGCGCAACCCGGCACAGTCCGTTTCGGCGCCCCGGGGCGCCAAGCGCCTGCCCGAGAATCTCGACGCCGACCGCATGGCGCGTCTCCTCGAAATTCCCGGTGACACGCCGCTCGTCAACCGCGACCGCGCGATCCTCGAACTCCTGTACTCGTCGGGCCTGCGCCTCGCGGAACTCGCCGACCTGAACCTCGGCGACGTGGACACGCGCGACGCAACGGTACGGGTTACGGGTAAAGGCAACAAGGACCGCATCGTGCCGGTTGGCTCGCGCGCACTCGAAGCGCTCTCGCGATGGCACCGGTCACGCGGTTCGCTGGCGGCTACCGGCGAACAGGCCCTGTTCGTGAGCCAGCGGGGCACGCGCCTGAGCCGCCGCAGCATACAGGCCAGGGTGGATCACTGGGCCCGGCGCCAGGGCATCGACGCCAAGGTTTACCCGCACCTGTTCCGGCACTCTTTCGCCACCCACCTGCTCGAGTCGAGCCACGACCTGCGCGGCGTGCAGGAGCTCCTGGGGCACGCGAATATCTCCACGACCCAGGTCTACACTCACCTTGACTTCCAGCACCTCGCCCAGATATACGACAAAACGCATCCGCGCGCGCGGGCCAAAAACAAGCCATAGCCGCGCGCAGTACACTGCCCGCCCAGCCGGGCGACTATCCGGGAATAGCATCATGGAACAGTTTCGTGGGACAACCATCGTCTCCGTGCGGCGCAATGGCAAGGTCGCGATTGCCGGCGACGGACAGGTCAGCATGGGCAATACCATCATGAAAGGGAATGCCCGCAAGGTGCGGCCGCTGGCCGGTGGCAAGGTCATCGCCGGTTTCGCCGGCGGCACCGCCGACGCCTTCACCCTGTTCGAGCTGTTCGAGGGCAAACTCGAGCAATACGGCAACCTGACGCGGGCTGCGATCGAACTGGCGAAAGACTGGCGTACCGACCGGCGACTGCGCCGGCTCGAGGCGTTGTTGTGCGTTGCCAACGAGGAGGCATCGTTGATCATTTCCGGCAACGGCGACGTGATCGAGCCCGAGGACGACCTCATGGCGATCGGCTCCGGCGGACCGTACGCCCAGGCCGCGGCAAGAGCCCTGTTGACGAACACCGAGCTTGGTGCCCGGGAAATCGTCGAGAAGGCGCTCGGGATTGCCGCGGATATTTGTGTGTACACCAATCGCAACGTCGTCGTGGAGGAACTGGGCTGATGTCACAGATGACCCCGCGCGAGATCGTCCAGGAACTGGACAAGCACATCATCGGACAGGATGAAGCCAAGCGTGCCGTCGCCATCGCGCTCAGGAACCGCTGGCGCCGCGTACAGGTGGATGAGCCGCTGCGCAGTGAGATCACACCGAAGAACATCCTGATGATCGGCCCGACGGGCGTGGGCAAGACGGAAATTTCGCGCCGGCTTGCGCGGCTCGCGAAGGCGCCCTTCGTGAAAGTCGAAGCCACCAAGTTCACCGAGGTCGGTTATGTCGGGCGTGAGGTCGACAGCATCATCCGCGATCTCATGGACGTCGCCATAAAGATGACCCGCGAAGAGGCCATGTCCCGTGTCCGGCATCGTGCGGAGGACGCCGCGGAAGAGCGCGTGCTCGATGCACTGCTGCCGCCGGCGTCGCCAGCCGTCGGATTCACGGCGGACAACGAGCCCGCATCGCGGGAGGGCGAAACGCGGCAGAAATTCCGCAAGATGCTGCGCGAGGGCCAGCTCGACGACCGCGAGATCGAGATCGAGGTCCAGGCCATGCCGATGGGCGTGGAGATCATGGCCCCACCCGGCATGGAGGAAATGACCAGCCAGCTGCAGGGGATGTTCCAGAACCTCGGCGGAAACCGCCGCCGCACGCGCAAGCTCAAGATCAGGGACGCGCGCAAGCAGCTCACCGACGAAGAAGCCGCGAAGATGGTCGACGAGGAAGAGCTCAAGGCACAGGCGCTCGAAGCCGTCGAACAGCACGGCATCGTGTTTCTCGACGAACTGGACAAGGTCGCCCGGCGCTCCGAAACGCAGGGCGCGGACGTGTCACGGGAGGGCGTGCAGCGGGACCTGCTGCCGCTGGTCGAAGGCTCGACGGTCAACACTAAGTACGGCATGGTCCGGACCGATCACATCCTGTTCATCGCGTCCGGCGCTTTCCACGTCTCGAAGCCCTCTGACCTGATTCCGGAGCTGCAGGGACGCTTTCCCATCCGGGTCGAACTGAAATCGCTGACGACCGACGACTTCGTGCGTATTCTTACCGAGCCCGATGCGTCGCTGACGCTGCAGTACAGCGCCCTGCTGGGAACCGAGGAAGTCAAGCTGGAGTTCTCGGAGGACGGGGTGCGCCGTCTGGCCGAGGTCGCATTCCAGGTCAACGAGAACACGGAGAACATCGGCGCACGCAGGCTGCATACGGTCATGGAGCGCCTGCTCGAAACGGTCTCCTTCGAGGCATCGGACAAAAGCGGCTCGCACGTGCAGATCGACGCCGGGTACGTGGACGAACACCTGGCCGAGCTGTCGAAGGACGAAGACCTGAGCCGGTATATTCTCTGAGGAATTTCCTGTAGGAGCGTGCGCGCGATCGCGGTTCGGGAACCGCTCCTACGGCAGACGGAAACACGTCCTGTAGGAGCGCGCGCGGGCGCGCGATGGCGGGTCGAAAACCGCCCTACAAGGTTACGAGAGGAAAATCATCATGGCCACACCGACCGAAATTCGCCTGAAAAAGGAACCGCGCCTGCTGGTGATCAGCTTCGACGACGGCAGCGAGTTCGAATACACCTTCGAGTACCTGCGCGTACATTCGCCGAGCGCGGAAGTCAGGGGCCACGGCCCGGGACAGGAGACATTGCAGCACGGCAAGGAAAACGTCGCGATCGTGAATATAGAACCGGTCGGGCACTACGCGGTGCGCCTCGTATTCGACGACGGTCACGACAGCGGACTTTACAACTGGCAGTACCTCTACGACCTCGGCCGGGATATGGCGGCAAACTGGCAGCGCTACCTCGACCGGCTCGAAGCGGCAGGGTATGCTCGCCAAAAACAGTAACGACATCCTGCCATGGCGCCCCGAACGGACAGCCCCGACAAACCGGCCGAGACCACGCATTTCGGCTACAAAGACGTTCCTGTCGACGACAAGGCCGACCTTGTAAAAGGCGTCTTCGACTCCGTCGCAAGCCGCTACGACATCATGAACGACCTGATGTCCGGCGGCATGCACCGGCTCTGGAAGCGATACACGATCCAGCACGCCAATGCGCGGCCGGGACACGTCATTCTCGACCTCGCCGGCGGTACCGGCGATCTCGCGCGCGAATTTGCGCGCATCGTCGGCGAACGCGGCCAGGTCGTCCTCGCCGACATCAACGCCGCGATGCTCGAGTATGGCCGGCGCAGGCTCGTTGATGCCGGCATCGCGGGCAACGTCGAACTGGCGCAGGTCGACGCCGAGACGCTGCCGTTTGCCGACAACACCTTCGACCGCATCTCCATCGCATTCGGCCTGCGCAACATCACCGACAAGGAGGGCGCACTGGCCGAGATGAACCGGGTGCTGAAACCGGGCGGCAAGCTGCTGATCCTCGAATTTTCAGAGCCGTCGCGCGCCATCAAGCCCGCATACGACCTCTATTCCTTCAAAGTGCTGCCGCTGCTCGGCAGGCTCATCGCGAGGGATCCGGAAAGCTACCAGTATCTTGCGGAATCCATCCGCATGCACCCGGACCAGGAGACCCTGCTCGGCATGATGCAGGACGCCGGTTTCGAGCGCTGCCGCTACAACAACCTGACCGCCGGCATCGTCGCGCTCCACACCGGCTACAAGATCTGATCCGACGATGACCCCGCTCGAATCCCTCCTGCAACCGATCGCGCGCGTGCTCAACCGCAACATCCGCGAGTCCACGCGGGCAAGCGAGCTGTGCGAGCGCCTCGACGGCAAGCTGATCGCAATCAGGGTTCGCGATACCGCGCTTTCCGGCTATTTCGAGATCGACCGGAACGGCTTGTTCCTCAGCACGAACCACGACGGAGAGCCCGACGTCGTGATCACGGGATCGCTGGTGGCGCTTGCCCTCATGGCCGGTGAGGACTCGATCCGGGACGGCTCGCTCGATCTGACCGGCGATGCCGCAACCGCACAGGCCTTTCAGCAGCTGCTGGAACACGCCAGGCCGGATATCGAGGAAGAGCTGTCCGCCGTCATCGGTGACACCGCGGCGCACGGGCTCGGCGAGTTTGCCAGGGCGTTAGGGCGCTGGGCCCGCGAGACGCGCTCCATCATGGGCGACAACATTCGCGAATACCTGCAGGAAGAAAGCCGCGACGTACCGAGCCGCTACGAGGTCGAGCAGTTCACAAGGCGAGTCAACCAGCTGCGCGACGACGTCGAACGGCTGGCGGCACGCGTCGGCCGCCTCGGGCATCCGTCGCGATGATGCGCCGCCGGACCTTCTTCAGGCTGATCCGCATCCAGCGGGTCCTGGTCAAATACAGGCTCGACGAAATCATCTCCGCGACGCACCTGCTGCGCCCGCTGCGCTTTTTTTTCTACCTCGCGCCACGGCGCCGCGACGCCAGCGCCCCCCAGGGTGAACGCATCCGTCTCGCGCTCGAGGAACTCGGGCCGATCTTCGTCAAGTTCGGCCAGGCGATTTCGACGCGCCGCGACCTGCTGCCGCCGGACATCGCCAATGAGCTTGCCAAGCTGCAGGATGCGGTGCCGCCGTTTCCAACGGAGCAGGCGATCGCGATCTGCGAGGACGCTTACGAGCGGCCCGTCGATGAGGTATTCAAACGTTTCGACCGCGAGCCGCTGGCTGCCGCGTCGATCGCGCAGGTACACACGGCCGAACTCCAGGACGGCAGCGAGGTCATCGTCAAGGTGCTGCGCCCGGGCGTGCGCGAGAGAATCGAACAGGACCTCGAGGTGCTGCAGACGATCGCCTCGCTGGCGGCAAAGTACTGGGAGCACGGCAAGCGCCTGAAGCCGCTCGAGATCGTTTCGGAATACGAGCAAACGATCATCGACGAACTCGACCTGATGCGCGAAGCCGGTAACGCCGCCCAGATCAAGCGCAATTTTGCGGGTTCGGACATGCTGTACGTGCCCGAGATTTACTGGGATTACTGCCGTCCGGAGGTGCTCGTTCAGGAACGCATTCACGGCATTCCGATCAGCGACATGGACGCACTGCGCGCCGCGGGCACCAACATCGAGGTGCTGGCCGAGAACGGCGTGGAGATCTTCTTCACGCAGGTATTTCGGCACAACTTCTTTCACGCCGACATGCATCCCGGCAACATTTTCGTGATCGTCACCGATCCGGAGAATCCGAAATACGCCGCCGTCGATTTCGGCATCGTCGGCACGCTGAATCCCGAGGACAAACAATACCTGGCGGAGAATTTCCTGGCTTTTTTCAACCAGGATTACCACCGCATCGCCAAGCTGCATCTCGATTCCGGCTGGGTGCCCGACGACGTTCGCATCGACCAGCTCGAGGCCGCCGTACGCACCGTGTGTGAGCCGATCTTCAACAAGCCGCTCTCGGAAATCTCGTTCGCGCAGGTGCTGATGCGCCTGTTCCGGGTTGCGCAGCGCTTCAACGTGGAGATCCAGCCGCAGCTAATCCTGCTGCACAAGACGCTGTTCAACATCGAAGGCCTGGGCCGGGAGCTGTACCCCCAGCTCGACATCTTCAAGACGGCGAAGCCGGTGCTCAAACAGTGGATGGACGAACAGGTGGGCGCCCGGGCAATGATCGACGACCTGCGCGAGAACCTGCCTCAGTTGCGACAGGCGCTGCGCGAGCTGCCCGGCGTGATTCGCGAGCTGTCCGAACGCGCGACCGCCGGTGACCTGTCCCTCGACCTGCGTTCCGATGAGATCGAGCGGATCCGCAGCGAGCTCGAGGGGCAGCGGCGGCAGCGATACTGGCTGAGCATCGCGGTAACCAGCCTGCTCGCGGGCACACTCGTGCTGACCTTTTATGGCAGTCCGGTAATCGGCGGCGGCCTGATCGTGGCCGGCGTTCTCGCCGTGTACGCCGGCCGGCCGAACGCCTGAGCCGCCGGCGACGATTGCTGACCAGCATGCTGCAGGCAATTGCAAAACTGATACTCAAAATCGGCGGCTGGGAGATGGCCGGCGAACTGCCCGCCGAGAAGCGCGCCGTGGTCATTGCGGCCCCGCACACGTCGAACTGGGACGGCTTCTGGGCGCTCGTCTACAAGGTGGCCGTGCAGCTCGACATACACTTCTTTGCCAAGCAATCGCTGTTCTGGTTTCCCCTGAATATCTTGCTGGGCGCGCTGGGCGGCGTCCCCCTGGACCGCAAGCGCGCCGGTTCCGCTGTCGACCAGGCCATCGAGATGTTCAATACGACAGAGTCCTACTATTTCGGCCTTGCCCCCGAAGGCACACGCAGCCGGGCGGACCACTGGAAGTCGGGTTTTTACCGCATCGCGGAAGGTGCTGATGTGCCCGTCGTCCTCGGCTTTCTCGACTACGGCAAGCGGCGGATCGGCATCGGCCCGACGCTGAAACTGTCGGGCGACCCGCAAAAGGACCTCGAGTTTTTCCGCGAGTTCTACAGCGACATCGAGGGACGCCGTCCGGAGATGGCGGGACCGATTACCATCCAAGACCGACCGCAGGCCACCCGGCGCCGGTAGGAGAGCGCTTCTCGAAGCGCGAAACGGCCGAACATCGATCGCGCGCTGAGGCGCGCTCCTACGGTTCGCACGAGCCAGCGGTAGGAGCGCTTCTCGAAGCGCGAAGCCCCGATACATCCATCGCGCGCCGAGGCACGCTCCTACGGTTTGCCGGTGCTCAGTAGCGCCAGTTGACCTCCATGCCGAGGAAGCGGCCCTTCTGCATTGGGCCTGCCGTCCACAGTCCGGCGATCGACGTCAGGTTGCCCCAGTTCGCCTCGTCGCTCAGGTTCTTGCCGTATAACGACACCGTCCAGCTGTCGCCTGGGGAGAACCAGTTGATGCTCGCATCGATGCGCTCCTGGTCGTCGAAGTTCTCGGTGTTCGAGTCGTTGTACGGGTGACCCTCACGATAACTGTAGTTGCCGGCGAGATTGAAAGTACCGAACGATCCCGTGGGGATGTCCCATGAGAAACCGAGACTGTAGTTCGACGGTGCCAGTCGCGGCAGGTCCGGACCGATGACCGTGCTCGGCTGGCCCGCCGCTTCGAGGATAGCCTCGAGCTGCAGCACGAAGGGGTCGATGCGGTCGTATTCACCATCCTGAATTCCGACCGACGCGTTGATAGAGAACGTGTCCGTCAGCAGCGCTACGATATCGAATTCGGCACCCTGGATGGTGACGTCGCCGGCGTTGAGCGTTGCCTGCAGCACGATGACGTCGGGATCACCGATATTGAGTTCGCGCTGCATGTCCGTTATTTCATTGTAGAAGGCGGCAGCGTTCAGTCGCACGCGACCGTCGGCGAAGTCCGTCTTGAGACCGATCTCGTAGGTGTTGTTCTCCTCTTCGCGGGTCGGGCCCGGCGGGATGAAGAAGGGCTTCGCGTTGCGGAAGTTGAAGCCGCCGGAGCGATAACCCTTCGACCAGAACCCATACACCTGGCCAGTGTCGCTGAAGTTCCACTGCGCACCGAGCTTGGGCGTGATGTTGTCCCAGTCACCCTCGAGATTGTCGAACGTGCAGTTGAACGTCACCACGTCCCTGCACGGGCTGCCGGGAGGCGCGGTGATGATCTGCGCCGACTTCGATTCGTCCGTGTAGCGGATACCTGCCGAGAAGACCCAGCTGTCGCCGACGAAGAAATCGTTGTTCCAGAAGATGCCGTAGTTCTCGGCCTGCATGTCGCCGCCGAGCGCGACCGTCAGGTTGACGCCGCTTGGCGCCGGGCCCAGGGGCGGCGGCAGCCAGATGTAGCGGCCTTCGCGGTACTCGATATCCTGGTCGAAGTAGTAGAAGCCGATGGTCGTATCCCAGTTCTCACCGAGGCGGCCCGACCAGCGGAGCTCGTTACTGATCTGGTCCTGCGTCGTAAAGCCGGGCGCCGAGAATATCGGCAGCAATGTACCGTCGATGTCGGCCGCGGAGTCGGCCTCCACTTCGCGGTAACCCAGGATGTTGGTAATCGTGCCGCCGAAGGCATCGACATTGACCTCGAGCGTCGACTGGTACCAGTCGATCTCCGTGAAGCCGATTTCGTCGGACGTGGTGCTGAAATCCGCCAGCGTCCCTGCACGCTGGTCCGTGACGTTCGCCCATACGGCGCCGTCGCCCTCCACCTTGCCGGATTCAAGTATCAGCGTAATGTCGACGCTGTCGCTGGGCGTCCAGACCAGGGTCGGGCGCACCAGCAGGGTCTCCATCTCGCCCACCTGGCTACGGGTAGCCGGCTCGGCATAGTACTGCGTCTGCAGCGGATGGGGTGCCGGAAAAACCGCGGCTGCAGGATTCGGCGGGATCGTCTGGTTGATGTTGTCGAAGTAGCCATTGTCCATGTCGTAGAGGACGGCGATCTTTGCGGCCAGCCGGTCTTCCACGAGCGAGCCCTCGATCGCGGCGGCGACGTTCGTATGCTCCTCGTCCGTCATGCCGACGCGGACCTTGGCCCCGAATTCGCCGTCAGGACGGGCATTGCGCAGCAGCACCGCGCCACCCGTGACGTTACGGCCGAACAGCAGACCCTGCGGGCCGCGCAGCACCTCGATGCTCTCCAGGTCGAAGGTATCGAGAACGACGCCGTAGGTTGTGCCGACGAAGACGCCGTCGACGAACACACCGACGGTGGGATCGACCGATGGAATCGAGCTGTTGATGCCCTGGCCGCGTATCGAGAAGTTCTGCACGCCCGGGAAAGTGCCCACGGCCTCGAGCTGCACGTTCGGCATCTTGTAGCTCAGGTCGTCGAGCTTCTTGACGAACAGGGCGTCGAGCTGCGCGGCGCCGAACGCCGTCAGCGCGACCGGTACTTCCTGCGCCTTCTCCGCGTCGCTCTTCTTGCGCGCGGTCGTGACGATCTCCTCGAGCATCGCCCCCGCTGAGCCCTGTTGTGCGCTGGCCGTAGCCGGTAGCGAAAATGCGACAAGCGCAACAAGGAATGCTGCACCGAATCCTGTAAGCGCAACCGATGCTGCGCGTATCTCTCTGTAAATAGTAATGGTTTTCATCTTGATCCCCCGGCAGACTTGCTGCAGTTCCCACAGCATACTGTTGTTGGTATGCGTCGCTCAAGCGCTACAATGCGCGGCTATGACTTCAGGCACCGACACCTCGGCACGACACCGGACTATCCGCAGCTTCGTGCGCCGGGCGGGGCGCCTCACGCCCTCGCAGCAGCGGGCGCTCGAGGAACTGTGGCCGGAATTCGGCCTGGAGTTCGGTGAGGACCCCGTGCGCTTCGAGACCCTGTTCGGGCGCAGCGCGCCCGTGGTACTCGAAATTGGTTTTGGCAACGGCGAGACCCTGGTGCAGCAGGCGGCGCAGCACCCGGAATTCGATTTCATCGGTATCGACGTCCACGAGCCAGGCGTCGGTCACTGCCTCATGAAGGCGCGCGATGCGGGCATCAAAAACCTCCGGCTGATCCGCCATGACGCCGTCGAGGTGCTGGAGATGATGATCCCACCGGCGTCGCTCGCGCGCGTAAACCTGTACTTTCCCGACCCCTGGCCAAAAAAGCGGCACCACAAGCGCCGCATCGTGCAGCCGCGATTCCTGGACCTCGTGGCGGATCGCCTCTCGGCGGGCGGCGCGCTCAACGTCGCCACGGACTGGGAGAACTATGCCGAGCACATCGAGGCGGAGGTGCGTCAGTCCGGCCGCTTCGAATGCGCCGAGCGGCGCGTCCACTCGGGAGACCGGCCGCTCGACCGTCCGGGAACCAAGTTCGAGCGCCGCGGGCTGCGGCGTGGCCACCGGATCCGGGACTGGCGCTTCGTGCGCTGCAATTAATCGGCCGGAATGTCTTGCAAGTCGCGAATTGTGATCTATATATAGATAAGGAGCGTATCCCGGACAACGGACAGGACAAACGGAAATGGCAGTACTCTACCCCGTGATCGGCCAGTGGTTCAGCCGCCCGAACGGAACGTTGTTCGAGGTGGTCGCCGTCGACGAGGACGACGGTACCGTGGAGTTGCAGCAGTTCGACGGCACGCTCGACGAAGTCGACATGGAGGCGTGGCCCGACTTGTTACTCGTCGAGGCCAGCGCGCCGGAAGACTGGTCCGGCTCCGTCGACATGGATCCGGAAGACTATCTCGGCAGTAACAACGGCGAGATGCCGGCCGGCTATCACGATCCGCTGGAGTTTCTCGACAACCTGTAGCGGGCGTCGGCGCAGCCCACCTTAAAGGCTCGCAGGCCCGGTGACGTAGACGACACCGTCGCGCAGCTCCACGTCCACGCGACGCAAAGATTTTCCCGGACACGGCCCCGCAAAACACTCGCCGCTCCTGATGTCGTAAAGTGCGCCGTGCGACGCGCACAGGATTGCCGACCGGTCCTTCGTCAGGAAGCTGTCCGGCGACCAGTTGAGTGGATGCCCGACATGCATGCAGTAATTCTGGTAGGCGTAGACGGCGTCGCCCTGCCTCACGACGAACCCCATGAACGGCCAGTCACCGTCCCCGATCGTGAATTCCCGGCAACCCGGGTCGTCCAGCTCGTCGAGCGGACCGACTTCTACCTCACGCATCTCCATTGGTGCCCACCAGCCTGTCGTGGTGCTTCGCCACGATCATCGACAACAGAATCGCCGGCAGTCCGAGCGCTGCGGCATAGAAAAAGAAACCCATCCAGCCGATCGACTCCTGCACATTTCCGGAATACCCGGCCGTGAACTTGCCGAGTATGCTCATCAGCGAACTCATGAGCGCATACTGCGTCGCCGTGAAAGACTGGTTGACGAGGCTCGACAGGTAGGCGATCAGCACGGTGCCGCCGACGCCCATTGCAAAGTTGTCGGCGCTGATCGTTATGGTGAGCATCCATATCTCCGCGCCGACGTACACCATGAGCGCGAAGAACAGGTTGGTGCTCGCGATCAGCACAGTGGCGATGATCAGGCAGCGTGCAACACCGTACTTGACGACAGCCCAGCCGCCCGCGCCTGCGCCGACCAGCGAAACGACAATGCCGTAGATCTTCGCGACGCTCGCAATTTCCGCCTTGCTGAAACCGATATCCAGGTAGAACGGGTTCGCGAGAATGCCGAGCACGTAGTCGCTCAGTCGGAAAAACACGATGAACAGGACAATGACGAGCGCGAAGCGGCCAAAGCGTCGGAAGAAGTCGACCAGCGGATCGATGACGGCAGGCTTTGCCCAATGGGCGATACGGGCCACAAAACCCAGCCCGCTGTATGAACGTGGGATTACGGCGACGTCCGGTTCGCGGCACCAAAGCGTCGTCGCCATGCCGACGAGCATGCAACCGGACATCGCGGTATACGCAAGCTGCCAGGACGCGAACTCGGCGATATACAGCGCGCCGGCGCCGGCGACGAGCAACGCGAGCCGGTAACCATACTGGTACGACGCCGCGAGCACGCCCTGCAGCCGGATCTCGGCACTCTCGATGCGGTAAGCGTCAATCACGATGTCTTGTGTCGCGGATGCGAAAGCGACGGCCAGGGCAATGGCGGCAAATGCGCCGATGGCCTGCGAGGGATCGGTCTTTGCCATGACCAGCAGGGCGCAGGCAATCACGACCTGGGCCAGCAGCATCCAGCTGCGGCGCCGGCCCATGAGCCGCGTCAACACGGGCACCGGCAGGGAATCGATGAACGGCGCCCAGACGAATTTCAGGCTGTAGGCAAATCCCAGCCAGGCGAAGGTGCTGATGGTGCTCATCCGCAAGCCAGCGTCGGACAGCCAGGCCGATAACGTCGAATACACGAGGAGAAACGGCAGGCCCGCCGAGAATCCCAGCAGGAACATCACGATCACCGGACGCTGCAGGTAATAGCGATACCCCGGGGACGCCCCGCGGCGCTCGATGGTCTCCTCAGCCGACATCGTCCCAGTCGTAGTCCATGATGAGCGGCGCGTGATCGGAAAAGCGCTGCGCCTTGTATATCTCGGTTCTGAGCACGCGATCCTTCAGGCCCGGTGTCACGACATGATAGTCGATGCGCCACCCGACGTTCTTTTCCCAGGCGCGGCCCCGGTTCGACCACCAGGTGTATTGTTCCGGCTCCTGTTCGAGCGCCCGGAACGCATCCACCCAGCGATACTCACCGAAGACCTTGTCGAGCCAGGCGCGCTCCTCGGGCAGGCACCCCGAGTTTTTCTGGTTGGATTTCCAGTTCCTGATGTCCTCTTCCTTGTGGACGATGTTCCAGTCGCCGCAGATCACGGTCTCGCTCCGTTTGCGCCGCAGTTTGTGCAGGTGCTCGGTGAACGAGTCCAGGCAGCGGTACTTGGCCTGCTGACGGTCGTCGCCCGACGACCCGGACGGCAGATACACCGACACGACGTTGATGCCGCCAAGCTGCACCTCGAGGTAGCGGCCCTCGGCATCGAACTCCTCGTCGCCGTAGCCGCGCACGACCTTCTTCGGCTTGTGGCGGCTGTAGATGGCGACACCGCTGTAGCCTTTCTTTACCGCATCCTCGTAGTAACAGTGATAACCCGACGGCGAGAAGCATTCATCGCCGAGCTGGTGTACCTGCGCCTTGGTTTCCTGGATACAGACGACGTCGGCATCCTGCTGCGCCATCCAGTCGAAGAAACCCTTGCGCGCGGCCGCGCGAATACCGTTTGCATTCAGGCTGATCACACGGAACAAACCGTTCCTCCCGTTTTCGTCAGAATTGATGTGGCATACTCCGCGACGCCGCGGCCGAAGCCGGCCATGATACAGAAGCGCGAAGCGGGACGGAGCGAATGCGAGCCTACAAGAAGGAATTTATCAACCTGGCGCTGGAACTCGGCGTGCTGCGATTCGGGGAGTTCACGCTCAAGTCAGGACGGGTCAGCCCGTATTTCTTCAATGCGGGCCTTTTCAACACCGGCTACGCCGCCGCCCGGATCGGCCGCTTTTACGCCGCGGCGATCGCGGCATCGAAGGTCGAGTTCGACGTCCTTTTCGGACCGGCCTACAAGGGCATCCCGCTCGTCGCGCTGACCGCCGCGGCGCTGGCGGAGCACCACAACATCGATGTGCCCTGGTGCTACAACCGCAAGGAAGAAAAAGCGCACGGCGAAGGCGGCAGCATTGTCGGCGCCGCGCCCGTCGGCCGCGTGCTGATCGTCGACGACGTAATCACGGCCGGCACGGCCGTGCGCGAAGCCCATGACATCATTGCGTCGAACGGCGCCGACGTCGCGGGTCTCGCGATCTCGCTGGACCGCCAGGAGCGCGGCCAGGGCCCGCTGTCTGCCGTGCAGGAGCTCAAGTCGTCGCTCGGCATTCCCGTAATCAGCATCATCCAGCTGGACGATTTGATCGAGAGCCTCGAAGAATCAGGGGATTACGCCGAATTTCTTGGCCCTGTCGTCGACTATCGCCGCCGGTACGGAGTCACCACGTGACCCGCGGCGCGCACGCCCGGTGCGCCGGTTTACAGAATGACTGTCCAGGGCTAAGCTCGGAATAGCGAACTGCGTCGCAATTCCGGGATCGTCCCCGTGGCATATTTGGGCCCATGCGTAAAACGGCAATAACCACAGGTTTCTTTATCGTGCTTGCGTCGGCGACGGCACTCGCCGACAACCATGAACGCGTCTATAAGTGGGTGGATGAAGACGGCCAGATCCACTACGGTGACAGCATCCCGCCCGAGTATTCTGACCTTCCCAAGCAGGTGCTCAACGAGCACGCCGTGACCGTCGATCAAATCGACGGCCGCAAGACCGAGGAGCAACTCGCGGCCGAGGCGAAAGCCAAAGAGCTCGAGATGCAGAAGGAGCTCCAGCTCCGCGCCGACAAGGCGCTGCTCGCGACCTACCTGTCGGTCGAAGAGATCGTGATGCATCGCGACCGCCGCATCGAACTGTTCCAGGCACAGTCGCGCGTCACGGAACTGTACCTGCGCAATCTCGAGCGCCGCCTGACGAAGCTGAAGCGGGAAGCGGCCCGGTACCGCCCCTATAACGAAGATCCGGATGCGCCGTTGATCAGCCAGGACCTGATGGCCGACATCAACGAAACCCAGGACACGATCGCGCGGCACCAGAAGAACCTGCTCAAGTTCAAGGAAGACGAGCAGCAAATCGTTGCCCGCTTCGAAGGCAACATCAATCGCTTCAAGCGGCTGAAAGGCCTCGACTGAAACCGCTCAGGCCGTGCCTGAGTGTCCGAATCCCCCGTCGCCCCGCTCACTGTCGGCGAATTCCTCGACGACCTCGAAACGCACCTGCTCGACCGGCACGAACACCATCTGGGCGATGCGCTCTCCCGGCTGCACCTGGTAGCTGTTCGAGCCGCGGTTCCAGCAGGAGATGAACACCTGCCCCTGGTAATCGGAATCGATGAGACCGGTCAGGTTGCCGAGCACGAGCCCGTGCTTGTGGCCGAGTCCCGATCGCGGCAGCAGCACCGCGGCCAGGCCCGGGTCCCCGATGTGAATCGCCAGCCCGGTCGGAATGAGTTCCGTCGCGCCCGCTTCGACGGTGACGGGCTCGTCGATGCACGCGCGCATGTCGAGCCCGGCCGAGCCGTCGGTCGCGTAATGCGGCAGCGGAATCGAATCGCCCAGTCTCGGATCGAGAATCTTGAGTTCAATCCGTCGCAAAGCCGGCCCTGCCATTCCTTTTCCCGTCACTCTTTAATGGAAACGATGGACAACGCGGGCTGAGTCTCGGCGCCCCGCAAATCGAAAAAACGCGCCGCGATGGCGTCCATGAGCCCGGCGGCGAGCTCGGATTTGGGCATCTTGTCGAACGCCTTTTTGCCACCCGCCCAGAGAAGCTCTGCCGCATTGTCGTCGACATCGAACCCACAGTCCGCGCCAACACGATTGGCGACGATCATGTCGAGCTTCTTGTTCGCAAGCTTGCCAAGCGCATACTCGCGCACGTTTTCGGTCTCGGCCGCGAAACCGACGGTGAACGGCGCCTCGTCGAGCGCAGTCACGGACGCCAGAATGTCGGGCGAGCGGACGAGTTCGAGCGTCATGGTGTCGTTGGTCTTCTTGATCTTCTGCGCCGACATCTCGGCCGGCCGGTAGTCGGACACGGCAGCGGCGGCAATGAAGAGATCCGCATCCGCAATCCGCTCGAGCGTTGCCGCATGCATCTCCGCAGCCGTCTCGACGCGCACCACTTCCGTCCCGCGCGGTTCAGGCAGCGACACCGGACCACTGATCACGATTACCCGCGCACCCAGGGCATGAGCGGCCGCCGCGATCGCGTAGCCCATCTTGCCCGAGCTGCGATTCGTGATGTAGCGAACCGGATCGATCGGTTCGCGCGTCGGTCCCGCCGTGACGAGCACGGTCTTGCCGGCGAGGATGCCGTCTGCGACGGCGCCGGCGAACTCCGGGCGGCATACGGCGTCCGCAATCATGTCAGGCTCGAGCATGCGGCCGGCGCCGGTTTCCCCGCAGGCCTGCGAACCCGTATCGGGACCGAGAATCTGCATGCCGCGTTCTTCGAGCGTCTTGCGATTCGCCTGCACGCCCGGGTTCGCCCACATGACCCTGTTCATGGCCGGCGCGATTGCGATCGGCGCCTCGGTCGCGAGGCACAGCGTCGTCAGCAGGTCCGGTGCGCCGCCGCCGGCGAGACGCGCCATGATCTCCGCCGTCGCCGGCGCGATCAGCACGAGGTCCGCCCATCGAGCCAGCTCGATGTGGCTCATCGACGCTTCCGCTTCCTTGTCCCACAGATTGCTGCGAATCGGGCGCCCGGAGACCGCCTGCAGCGACGTCTGTGTAACGAACTCCTCCGCGGACGCCGTCATGACGATCTGCACGTTCGCGCCGCGCTCGCGAAGCCTGCGCACGAGCTCCGGCGTCTTGTACGCGGCGATGCCGCCGCTGATGCCGAGTACGATATTCATGTGCCCAGCTTAGCCTTTCACTCGACGGCATTTCCAGAGAAATGACCGCCCCCATCGAGATTGATTGCTTGTATCGACAGGCCGAAAAAGGACTAATCGGGGTTTACCACGGGCACGGACAACTGGGATCGTCCATGAGCCGAAGCGCAGAAACGGATACCGCGGAGCCCGGCGACGGCGAGCTGCTTGCCCTGTTGCTGCGCAGCGGCGGAGCCGGCCTGGCCGACCGCCTGCTGCGGCGTTTCGGTTCGCTGCGCCAGGTGCTGCACGCCGACAGCGCGTCGCTTCTCGCCGAAGAAGGGATAGGCGAGGCGAGGCTGGCCGTGTTGCGAGCACTGCCGCTGCTCGCAAGGCGCTATTTCGAGCAGTCCCTGCCCACCGGCGCCTGCATCCGCAGCCCGGCGGACACGGAAGCGTTCCTGCTGTCGAAGCTGCGCCACCTCGGGCACGAACGCTTCTGCTGCCTGTACCTCGACAACCGGCATCGCGTACTGCGATTCGACGAGCTGTTTCGCGGCACCATCGACGGCACCAGCGTCTACCCGCGGGAGGTCGTCAAGGAAGCCCTGTCGGTCAACGCGGCGGCCGTCATACTGGCTCACAATCACCCGTCCGGCGTCGCCGAGCCCAGCCAGGCGGACGAGCGCATCACGCGACGCCTCAAATCGGCGCTCGAACTCGTCGATATACGGCTGCTCGACCACCTGATCATCGGCGATGCGGGTGTCACCTCTCTGGCCAGCCGCGGCCTGCTCTGACACGCTTGAATTGCCCCTCTCAGGCTGGTATAAAGGCCCGCTCGATGCCCGCCGTCGCGGGCGTATCTTGTACCATTAGACAGCTAAATCAAGGACTTAGTCATGTCCAGAGTGTGCCAGGTGACCGGGAAACGGCCGCAGAGCGGCAATAATGTCTCCCACGCCCACAACAAGACGCGTCGTCGCTTCCTGCCGAACCTGCAGGACAAGCGCTTCTGGCTCGAATCCGAGAAGCGATTCGTGCGCCTGCGCGTGTCGCACAAGGGCCTGCGCATCATCGACAAGCGCGGCATCGACAAGGTCGTCGCCGAGCTGCGTGCGCAGGGCCAGCACGTCTGACGACGGGAGGACAACACCATGGCAAAAAGTAATCGCGAAAAGATCAAACTCGTGTCGAGCGCCGGTACCGGCCACTACTACACCGCTACCAAGAACAAGAAGCTCCACCCCGAGAAACTCGAGACGAAGAAATACGACCCGACGATTCGCAAGCACGTGACTTACAAGGAATCGAAGATCAAGTAAGCGCTTCAGGTCGTTACAGAAATTCCAAAGATACCCGCGCCGCGCCGCGGGTATTTTTTTGTCTGGATTATGTTAGATACCGGCATCCCTGCACGATTTCCACCGTTTGACCTAAGTAGGAATGCGGAACTCTTTCCGCGAACCAATAGAAATCGGTTTCGCCCGTAAGCGGCGATCAGGGGGCATTTGATATGGCCGACAACTTTGTCGCTTCCCGTCGCAATACGATTGCGATGTTACTTGGACTTTCCCTGTTCGTGGCCGCCTGTGGCGACTCGGGCGACGGCGGCGTTCCGGAAGGCCCGGGCACCGGCACGGTCGCCCTGTTGCTGACCGACCTGCCAACCGACGATATGAAGGAGATCAGTTTCGATGTCGTCGAGGCTACGTTGATCGGCGACCAGGGTCAGCAGACCGTTTATACCGGTAACACGCGCGTCAACCTGCTCGACCTCGAGAACTACAGCCAGCCGATCGCTGTCGGCGAGGTGCCTGCCGGGACATATACAAAGCTCCGGTTACAGATCGAGAATTTCGAGATCGTCGACAATAATGACGACATACACAGGCCGCAGCCGCCGGCCGACGGCCGCATCGACCTTTTGCAGTCCGGCGGCATAGAGGTGATTCCAGGCCGCGTGCTCGTCGCCCATGTCGACATGGACGCCAACAAGTCCATCCATCTCGTGCAGACCGGAAACGGAAAGTACCGTTTGCGCCCGGTCGTACGGGTCCAGTTCATGCTGGACGGGCTACCGGACGAACTCGTGCGGATCGAGGGAGTGATTGTCGAACTCGGCACTGACCCTGGCGACTTCGTGCTCTGTTCGCTCGATAACCCGGATACCTGTGTCGACGTAAGCCTGGCCCCACGTGCGTCCGTATTCGACACGGACGGTACGGCAATCGATCCGATCGGCGCCGATACGTTTGCGGTCGACGACATGGTCGTTGTCATCGGAACCTACGTCGACGGCAACGGGGATGGCATTCCGGACATCGGAGCAATTGTCGTCGAGAAGGGACCGGCCGAGCAGGTCAGAGGCATCGTCACCGACATTCCGGACGCTGACGGGCTGTTCCTCGTCATCGATCGAGCCGGTACCGCAACCACGATTGAACTTCAGACCAACTACACGAAAATCTACGGCCCCGGCGGTGAAGCCCTCACTGCGGATGCCCTGCAGGTCGGCCAGGGCATCGAGGTGGAAGGCGTAACCGCCGGCGATCCTGCGGTGCTGCGCGCAGCGTTGATCATTCTGGCTGGTGACGACGACCCCGAGCAGCTAAGCGGCACGATAGCAACCCCGATAAGCGAACCGGAATTCGTGCTCTCGACAACGGTTGGAGAGAGAGACGTTTGCCTGGTCGACGGTGGAACGATCACGGTCATCTCCGACGGCACCAGTACCGAAGGAAGCTTTGACGACATCCAGGCCGGCAGGACCGCCTACGTCTTCGGTGAACTCGACATGACGGACGGCTGCTTCGACGCGACGGCTGTCGTTGTCGAAACCGGCTAATAGCCAACGCTTGGGCTATTCTGGCAGAGCCTGCCGGTGCGCTGCACCGGCAGGCTTTTTTATGCTCCGGTTTGTTGGCACTCTAGCAGCATGCCCGAACTGCCCGAAGTCGAAACCAGCCGCCGCGGCATCGAGCCGCACCTCGTCGGGCAGGGGATCGTGAACGTCACGATTCGCGAACGGCGCCTGCGCTGGCCCGTCAGCGAGGACCTGGACAACCGCCTGCCGGGGCAGACGATCGTCTCCGTTGACCGGCGCGCGAAATATCTCCTGATCAACACGACCGGCGGGACGGCTATCCTGCATCTCGGTATGTCGGGGCACGTCAGCATCGTGCCGCGCGACGCGCCGGCCGGCATCCACGATCACGTGGATATCGGCCTCGCGTCAGGGCAGTCCCTGCGGCTGCGCGACCCGAGGCGCTTCGGTTCTCTGCACTTCAGCGAGAACCCGGCCGCTCACTGGCTGCTGAAGGACCTCGGCCCCGAACCGCTCGGCGACCACTTCAGCGGCGAGTACCTGTGGCGCAAATCGCGCGGCCGCCGCGTTTCCGTAAAGCAATTCATCATGAACGCGAACATCGTCGTCGGCGTTGGCAACATCTACGCAAGTGAAGCGCTGTTTCGCGCCGGCATCAATCCGAAGCGCGCGGCCGGGCGTATTTCGCTGCCGCGATACGAGGCGCTCGCGGACGCGATCCGGTCGGTGCTGCAGCGGGCTATCCGCGCCGGGGGCACGACGCTCCGCGATTACTACGGTGGCTTCGGCGAAGCCGGCTGGTTCCAGCAGGAACTCGACGTCTACGGCCGGGAGGACGAACCCTGCCATCGCTGCAACCGGCCAGTAACCGCGATCGTACAGGGGCAGCGCGCCACCTATTACTGCAAGCACTGCCAGACCTAGGCAGAGCTAGCGGCGGTACACCCGCACGTAGTCGACCAGCATCTTCTGCGGGAAGACGGAGTCGTCGATGGGACCGCCCGCGCGGCCCCATGCGCCGCCAACAGCCATATTCAGGATCAGGAAGAACGGCCGGTCGAACGGCCACTCCTGCCAGGTTTTGTGTTCATTGACGTAGGTGAAGTAGAGGGAATCGTCGACGAACACATCGATGCGCTCCGGCGACCACTCCAGCGCATAGACATGAAAGGCCTCCGCGGCATCATCGATCAGTATGCGGCCTTTACGCTGTTCCCACATCCTCCAGTAGTAGGCACGCGTGTGCACGGTCCCGTGCACGTGGTTCATCTGGTAGCCGACGTGCTCCATGATGTCGATCTCGCCCGAGTTGGGCCAGGCATCGCAGTCATCATTGCCTTGCCACTCTTCCGGGGCAGAGCATGTCGTCGCATAGACAAACGGGTCGCTCGGCAACATCCATATGGCGGGCCAGGTCCCCTGGCCACGCGGCAGTTTTGCCCTGGCCTCGAAGCGCCCATAGAGAAAATCCGCCTTGCCGCTCGTATGGATGCGGGCGGACGTATAGCGGGCGCCATGATAGTCCTCGCGGTGGGCCTCGATCACCAGCTGCCCGTCCTCGACGCGGACGTTCTTCGTCCTCGCCGTGTAGGCCTGGTCTTCGGCATTCACCTTGCCCGGTTCCCAGACCCGGTAACTCCACTTCGAAGCATCGAGTTCCGGTCCGTCGAATTCGTCCTGCCAGACGAGTTCCCAGGACGCGTCACGCATGCTCTTGCGACGCACCTGAAGGGCGCTGATAACCGGTTGCCTCCTCGACGCTTCGAAGTGAATATTCAGCGCCCCGTCGGTGACGACGACGCCGTGCGCCGTAACGGTGAGCGCCGAGCGGACCTTGCCGTCGCGAAACAACATGACGTCAAGTTCATCGATGACCTTGCGCCCTTCCGCGAACGCAGCGAACACGCGCTGGTCGCGTTCGATGCTCAGCGGTTCCGCGAAATGAAAGGTGATGTCGTAGGTGCCGTTCGCGATCGGATGATCGATTCGAACGTCACCCTCCCGGTAGCTCTGGTAGAGGGTCTCGTCCTGCGACCCCTTCACCGCCTCGATCCGTCCGGCCGTGCCGCCCTTCACGGAGGTCTCGGCGACGTAAGACGTGCCATCGCTTGCCTCGTACGCAGGTCCGCCGACATTTACGGCCCACCCGGTTTCGGCGTCGAGGCCGCCGCCCCACGCGCAACCGGGCAGCACTGAGGCCGCCGCCAGGACCACAACGAACCGGCAGAAAAACCGTGTCATATCCACTTTCCCGATTGTTGTTCAAGCGCCCGCTGCGGCGGACTTATGGGATACTACTCGCACATGGAGGACCGTATTTCAAGAATAGTCATCGTGGGTGGAGGCAGCGCCGGCTGGCTGTCGGCCGGAGTCATTGCCGCCGAACATAGAGTCGACCCAAAAGGGCAGCAAGCGTTCGAACTGCTGCTGATCGAATCTCCGGATGTGCCCACTATTGGCGTTGGTGAAGGCACCTGGCCATCCATGCGATCCACCCTGCAGCGCATTGGACTGTCCGAGACCGATTTTCTTCGCGAGTGCGACGCCAGCTTCAAACAGGGCACGTACTTTCGCAACTGGCACACCGGCGACGGCGATACCTACAGCCACCCGTTTACCGTCCCCACCGACTACGCCGACACCAACCTGGCACCGCATTGGCTGGCGCTCGCCGATGCACCACCCTTTGCGGATGCCGTGACGCCGCAGACGGCATTATTCGCTGACTGCCTCGCGCCCAAGCAGATCACAACGCCGGAATACGCCTTCGTCGTGAACTATGCCTATCACCTGGATGCCGGCAAATTTGTCGAACTGCTTCGCCGGCACTGCACCGGCAAGCTGGGTGTGAAGCATATCGAGGCGAACGTGTCGCAGGTAAACGTGGCCGGGAACGGCGACATCCGGTCGGTCACGACCGACAGCGCCGGCGAAATTTCCGGTGACCTGTTCATCGACTGCACCGGAACGAAATGCCTGCTGCTGGGCGAGCACTTCGGCATCCCGTTTCACTCTCAACAGGCGTACCTGTTCAACGACACCGCGCTGGCGGCGCAGGTGCCGTACACGGAAGACGACCAGGCCATCCAGTCCTGCACCCATTCGACCGCGCAGACCGCAGGTTGGATCTGGGATATCGGGCTACCGACACGCCGCGGTACCGGCCACGTCTACTCGAGCGCCCATATCTCCGAGGACGAGGCCACTGCCCAGCTGCTGGCCTATATCAGGGAGATTGCCGGCGACAAGGCTGCGGCGAGTGTCGCGCCGCGCAAGATCCGGTATCAGCCCGGCCATCGGCGGAAATTCTGGCACAGGAACTGTGTGGCCATCGGCATGTCGTCGGGCTTTATCGAGCCGCTGGAAGCGTCAGCGCTGGTCATGGTCGAGCTGGCTGCCGCGATGATCGCGGATCAGCTGCCCCCGACCAGGGACGTCATGGATATCGTCGCCGAACGTTACAACCGGAAATTTCTGCGTCACTGGCAGCAGATCATCGAATTCCTGAAACTGCACTATGTATTGAGCGCGCGCGATGACTCTGCTTACTGGCAGGACAATCGCGCCGCCAGCTCCATCCCGGAGAAGCTCAGCGAACAGCTCTCGTTATGGCGCTACCGGAGCCCGTGGCACCAGGATGCGGAAGCGGTCGATGACCTGTTCCCGGTCCCCAGCTACCAGTACATCCTCTACGGCATGGGATTCAGAACGGTACCGCGCCATACCGGCAGCCATCGGCACGATCAGCACCAGCAGCACGCGGCAGAGCTGTTCCGGAAGAACGCAGCGCGGGCGGCGCAGCTGCAGCAGGCGTTGCCGGGCAACAGGGAACTGCTGAACAAAGTCAGGGAATTCGGCTTTCAGAAGCTTTGAACGACAAGCACGGCAAGCAATCGGATAGAGTATTCCTATGAGTCAGTACGAGGTCCTGAACAGCGAAAAGCACGGGCAAATGCGGGTAAAGACCGGCTATGGCGCGGCGCTGGGCGACGCGGTGATGTACGCCATGACCTACCCCATGGAGTTCAGGGATATTCAGAGCTGTTATCCCATCCTGTTCACCAAGGACCCGAACACCGGTGGTTTCTTTGCCGCCGCCATACTGGGATTCGAAGCAGATCAGAACCTGTTCCTGCGGGACGGCCGCTGGGATGCTGCTTATGTGCCTGCGCTGATACAGCGGCAGCCGTTCCTGATAGCCAGGAGTGGAGAGGGTGGTACGCGGCCGCCCGTGGTTTCGATCGACCTCGATCACCCGCGAGTCAGCCAGGAAGAGGGCGAAGCACTGTTTGACAGTGGCGGTGAACCATCGGAGTTCCTGAAGCAGAGGATCACGCTGCTGGACAAGCTGCATCGTGGACTGCAGCACAGCAGCGGATTTATCGACACTCTGCTGCAACACGAACTGCTGGAGCAGATCGCTTTCGATATTGTTTTCAATGATGGCAGCAAGAAAACATTGCAGGGTTTCTACAGCATTGCAGAAGAGCGGCTTTATCAGCTGAAAGGAGACGTGCTGGAGTCGCTGAATCAGGCGGGCTACCTGCAGCCTGTCTTCATGGCAGTCGCCTCGTTGTCCCGGGTGCGTGACCTGATCGAACGACGCAACCGGCTGCAGGTATCACAGGCAGCCGGGTAACGACATGACCGCGCAACATGTCGTGCATGACATCAGTGAGGCCATTGCAGAGGTAACTGACGTGACCGCTGCAGATCTCGGCGACGATCTGCTGGCGTCCGATCAGCCGCTGGTCTTGCGAGGCCTGGCGTCGGACTGGCCGGCCGTCAGGCACGCTCTCGAGTCAGCGGACAAAATCATTGATTACCTGCTGGGATTCGACTCGAACAACGTGGTCACCGCCCTGTATGCGCCACCCGAGGCAGGCGGCCGGATCTTCTACAACGAGGACCTGACCGCGTTCAACTTCGAATATCGGCGCATGGCGCTGAAAGACGCCGTGCGGCAGGTCCGCTCTCACGTCGACCTGCCTTCGCCGCCGTCACTCTATATCGGCTCCACAAACGTCGATCACTGGCTGCCGGGATTCCGGGAACAGAACGATCTTCCGGTTCGACACCTCGAGCCACTGGCCAGCATCTGGATCGGCAACCAGAGCCGGGTATCGGCACACTACGACTTTCCCGCCAATATTGCCTGCGTCGTCGCGGGGCAGCGCCGAGTCATCCTGTTTCCGCCGGAGCAGCTGAAGAATCTCTATGTCGGCCCGCTGGACTTCACGCCGGCCGGGCAACCGATCAGCCTGGTGGACTTTCATGCGCCCGATTATGAGCGCTTCCCGAGATTCCGGGAGGCCGTCAAAACCGCCCGGATGTCGGTGCTGGATCCCGGCGATGCCATCATTGTTCCCAGTATGTGGTGGCATCACATGGAGGCGCTGAGTGCTTTCAACGTGCTCGTGAACTACTGGTGGCGCAGCTCCCCGTCCTACATGGGGCCGCCGCTCAGCGTCTTGCAGCATGCAATACTGGGTCTTCGAGACCTGCCGGATGCACAAAGAAAACAGTGGCAGGAGTTGTTCGACTTCTATGTGTTCAATCCTGCACCGGATAACTTCGAACACATTCCCGAAGCCGCGCGTGGCGTACTGAACCCGATTACTGAGCAGGCCGCAAAGCAAATTCGTAAAATGTTAAGAGACAAACTCCTGTAGGCCGAATATCGAATGTCATCAACGAAAGTACAGAATGTCGTCGTCGTGGGCGGCGGCACCGCGGGCTGGACTGCAGCGACCGCCATCGCGAGACTGATTGGCGCCAACCTGAACGTGGTGCTGGTGGAATCGGATGCCATCGGCACGGTTGGTGTGGGCGAGGCAACCATACCGCCTTTCAGGACGATGCATCGCCTGCTGAAGATCGATGAAGCAGAGTTTCTGTCCAGGGTGCAGGGCACTTTCAAGCTGGCCATCCAGTTCGAAAACTGGCGTGCTGTCGGCCATGACTATATTCATTCCTTCGGCTTCACGGGCCAGGGCTGCTGGGCGGTAGGCTTCCAGGCCTTCTGGCTCAAAGCCAGGACGCTCGGCTTTGCCGAGGACTATGGCCGGTACGCCCCGGAGCTGATGGCCGCGAAAGCAGGCCGGTTCGGCCTGCTGCAACAGGATGCGCTGAGTTACGCCTACCATATCGATGCGACGGCCTATGCCGGGCTGTTGCGCGAGCAGGCTGAAAAGGACGGCGTAACCCGCATCGAAGGCAGGATCGTCGACGTTCGACAGACCGAAGCCGGCGACATCTCTGAAGTCGTCCTGGAATCAGGGCAGGCTGTGAAAGGCGACCTGTTTATCGACTGCAGCGGTTTTGTCAGCCTGTTGCTGGACAAGGCCCTGGGCACCGAATTCGAGGACTGGACCCACTGGCTCCCCTGCGATCGTGCTATAGCGGTGCAAACTGAAGCGGTCGGTGAGCCTATTCCTTATACCCGCTCGATCGCCAGGGAGAGCGGCTGGCAGTGGCGGATTCCATTGCAGACCCGGGTTGGCAACGGCCTGGTCTATTGCAGTGAATTCATGAGCGACGATGAAGCCCGGGGCACGCTGCTGGCCAATCTCGAAGGTGAGACCATTACCGAACCCAGGGTATTGCGCTTTCGCACAGGGCAGCGGGTGAAACACTGGAATCGAAACTGCATTGGCCTGGGCCTGGCGGCAGGCTTTCTCGAGCCACTGGAATCGACCAGTATTCACCTGATCCAGCGAGGCGTACTCCGGCTGATGCAGATGTTCCCCGCCGGCGGTATCACCGAGTCCGACCGGGAAGAGTTCAATCGACAGATGGACGCCGAGTTCCGCTATGTACGCGACTTCATCATCCTGCACTACCATGTCACGGAACGAACGGATTCCGAGTTCTGGCGCCGCTGTCGTGACATGGATATTCCCGAGAGCCTGCAGCAACGCCTGGACCTGTTCCGCGATACGGGCCTCGTGTTCGAGGTTGAGAAGGATATCTTCCGCGAGAATAGCTGGGTGCAGGTGATGCTGGGGCAAGGCATCGAGCCGCAGAAATATCACCCCATTGTGGACATGATGGATGAACAGGAACTGCGCAGGTTCATGCAATTCCAGCAGCAGAAGGTCGACCATGTGCTGAAGCAGCTGCCGACCCACCAGGAGTTCATCGACAGCTATTGTCCGACTGCACGTGCCTGACGAACTGCGCCAATAGCAGCGATCAGCCTGTTCCCTGCCCCAGCAGGGCTTTCAGGCGCTCCGCCACGAAGGCCAGGACCTGGTCCCTGTCTGCCGGCGAGAGCGTGCCCACCACGTCTCGCAGGTCGGACGGCAAATGCGCTGCCGGGTCGCCTTCTGCCTGGAAGGCGAAGTAATCGAAGAACGCGCGCCACACTTCACGCTGCTCGGCAGGCAGCCCGGACATGAGCGCCACGCTGTGAACCAGGGCCAGGATCGGCTTGTGATGCGCGGGAGCGATGTCGTTCCACCAGTAGTTGACAAGGATATTCAGCGGTTCGAGCGATTCCACGCCGTGCCACCACAAAATGGGCATGTAGATGGCATCTCCCGGCTCGAGAACCGCCTCCTGGGCTGACTCGAGCGCCTGGCGGAATCTCGGGAATCTCGTGTAGTCCGGTTCACGCAGGTCGACAACGCTGATCGGCGTTCCGCCCGGCGTCTTCAACAGCGGTCCAGGGTAGAGGTTGCTGACCTGTTCCGGTGGAAAAACCGTGAATCTCCTGCTGCCGCTGACAACGCACGCAATGTTGTGATTGTTGTCGAAATGAGGCGCGATCATCGATCGATTACTCATCCACATCCGCGGCGCGACATCGCTATTCAGCAGGGGCATCGAATTGTCCTGGAGAAACGCTGGCATGAGGTCCGGCACGTGCATGGCCTGCAGCGCAATAGCGGGCGGCTGCGGCTCCTCGGCCAGGGACAAATAAGTCTCCAGTGCGGTGCTGATCGAGACGTTCTTCGACCCGAAATTAAAACCCTTGAAATCGTCCGTATAGAAAAAGCGGCCCTTTATCTCTGGAGGACCGACCATCGCTGTGACGGTGCCCCCTGCATCCAACTGCATGAAGTAGTCGACGACACTCTTTGGTGATTGACGGCCCGCCCGGACCGCGGGCCAGTCCCGAAGCAGGCCTCGCATAACGGCCGGCCGATTGGCGGGAAAGATCTCGTTCTCGAAGACCGCTCGATCTACACTCTGCCATTCCTCGATTTGCTGCAAAGCAGTCCCCCTCTTACCTCAAACGCATCGATTCTGTCGGAATAGTCTACACGTCTCCGACCGGGGATCGCGGACTACCGGGTACCACTCAACTACGCTATGTTTAGGACGTAGCCATCTGCCCGGTACTCCGAGGATAAAGATCCGTGCCCGACGCAAGAAACGTAGCCTTCACGTTCATTACGATCGTTGTCATACCCCTGCTTTTCTTCGTTCTGCTCGAGTTGGGCCTCACGGTTGCCGGTGTCGGAACGTCATACGACTATTTCCACGAGATCGACATTGATGGCCAGCCGCATTACCAGGAAAACAGTGATTTTGCCGACCAGTTTTATCCTGCATCTCTGGATATCAAACCTCGCGAAAATACCTTTGCCGTTGAACGTCGTCCTGAAGTGATCAGGGTCTTCATCCTGGGGGGATCTGCAGCGCTGGGCTTCCCCCACAAAAACCACGGTCTTGACAGACTCCTGGCAGCTCAGCTGAGAGCGGCACTGCCCTCGCGAGAGATCGAGGTTATCAACACCGCCATGACCTCGGTCAACTCACACGTGGTTTACGCGGTTGCCAAATCGATTCCGGAAGACTCTGCCGACTTCGCCGTAATCCTGATGGGAAACAACGAGGTAGTGGGTCCTTACGGGCCCGGCACGCTCGATGAGAATTTCCTGGAAAACATTACTCTCATCCGGGGAATCCAGGCATTGAAGCGCACACGGACCTGGCAGGCGCTGAACAGCCTTATTTTGCAGATCAGGCCCACCGATGCGATGCAGGAGCTCGAGTGGGAAGGCATGCAGATGTTTACGAACCGCGGTGTCACATACGATGACCCTCGTATAACGGGTGTATACAGTCATTATGAGGACAACCTCACCCGCATCATCGAGACACTTCGAGACAAGGGGATGCACGTCATACTGTCATCCGTGCCGGTTAACCTTCGACACTCGGCCCCATTCCTGTCCGAGCACAGCCCGAATCTGTCAGAGGAACAGCTCGATCAGTGGCGCGAACTGACTCATCGAGGGAGTGAGAGCACCGATGAGGAAAACTGGGATGACGCTGTTACGCATTTTCAGGCAGCCGTGGAGCTTGACCCCGGGTATGCCGATACTCATTTCAGGCTCGCTACGGCCTTCGAAAACCTCGGCGAATTCCAGAAGGCCAGAACCCATTATCGACGCGCGCTGGACCTCGACGCCTTGCGATTTCGGGCCGACACCAAAATAAACCTTACAATTCAGCAGGTTGCCGCCAGCGCAGAGAACGACACCTTGAGCTTTGTCGACAGTGCCGCTGCATTCGAGCAGGCCAGCCAGCCTTTTCAACCCGGCTGGAACCTGCTTCTCGAACACGTTCATTACGGCTTTGCGGGCAACCACGTCCTGGCAGCAGAGATAGCCCGTTCGATCGTAAGCAACGTGACCGGGGCTGATGATTACCAGCCATTGCCGGAGGCTGAAGTTGCCCGGAGGGTCGGGTTCCCGAATTACGATACCCCTGTCGAAATCCAGACCCTGCAGGCCATGATTCAGCAGCCGCCCTTTCCCGGGCAAAGTAACTACACCGAACTTGCGGCCTTCCTCGACGACACAGTGAAACGTCTGGCTGACGAAGTCGGGTCTCCGGCAGACGTGATTCAACGTCGTCAGAACATCGTCAACTCGGAGGCTGCCGACTGGAAGATTCATTTCGAACTGGCCGTGCTGAATCAACGTCTGCGCAATTCATCAGCGATGAATTACCACCTTGACAAGATCCTCGAACTTTATCCACACAACCGCGAAACCTACATAAAGATCGCCGAAGCGAAGAGCAGGGACGGACAGTGGCGTGAGGTGATACCGTATTTGCAGCGGTCTCTTTATTACACCAGGGGTGATGAAACCAAGACTGCTGAAACCATTGGCTGGTTGGGCATCGCTTATCTCAGAACAGGGCAGTATGAAAAGGCAACCGACCTGCTACTGGAAGTGACGGAAGAGTACCCGGACCAGACTGATGTGGTTCTCAGCGCTTACGGCAACCTGGTCAGATACGCACGCACGCAAGGCAAGGACCGGGACCTCGGTCGCTATATCGAGGATGTTCAGCGTTACGCCCGATCATTAGTACGAAGCGGGAAGGATGAGGAGTACCCGTTATTGAACCAGAAGGTTTCACAGATCCTGGCCCTGGGCGGCTACACCGATGAGGCCAGGGAATGGGCGGAAGCAAAGCAGCAGTGAGTGCGTCCAATATCCTCGGAATTGCCGCTTACTACCATGACAGCGCCGCCGCCCTGTTGAAGGACGGCGAGCTGGCTGCCGCCGCTCAACAGGAACGATTCTCCCGAAGAAAGCACGATGCCCGCTTCCCCGGCGATGCGATCCGCTATTGCCTTGAAACGGAAAACCTGCGTCTGAATGAGCTCGACCGAATCGTCTTTTACGATAAACCGCTCATCAAGTTCGAGCGCCTGCTCGAGACTTACATGAGTTATGCGCCCCGGGGCTTTCGCTCCTTTGTGGCAGCAATGCCGGTCTGGCTCAAGGAGAAGCTCTACCTCAAGAGCGTTCTCAAAAAGGAGCTCGCAGAACTCGGCGGCTGCGAACCGAAGGAGCTGCCGCCGCTGCTGTTCGCCGAGCATCACCAGTCACACGCAGCCTCTGCGTTTTTCTTCAGCCCGTTCGAGCGCGCGGCCGTCCTCTGTCTCGACGGCGTCGGTGAATGGGCGACAACGTCGACGTGGCGTGGCAACGGCGCGAACCTCGAGCCGCTCTGGGAGATCGATTTCCCGCACTCACTGGGGCTGCTCTACTCTGCGTTTACGTACTTCACGGGCTTCAGGGTCAACTCCGGTGAGTACAAGCTCATGGGTCTCGCGCCCTACGGCGAGCCGAAGTTTGCCGATTTGATCCTCGATAAGCTGCTCGACCTCAAGGCGGACGGCACCTTTCGCCTGGACATGCAGTACTTCAACTACTGCACCGGCCTGACGATGACGAACAGGCGATTCGACGAGCTCTTCGGTGGCCCGCCGCGAGAACCGGAAGGGGACATCACGCAACGCGAGATGGACATCGCGGCTTCCATCCAGGTCGTGACCGAAGAGGTAGTGCTCAGGCTCGCCAGCACGCTCCATGAAGAGACCGGCGAGAGTAAGCTCTGTCTCGCCGGCGGCGTGGCGCTCAACTGCGTCGCCAATGGCCGGCTACTGCGGGAAGGGCCGTACGAGAACATCTGGATTCAGCCGGCCGCCGGCGATGCGGGCGGCGCTGCTGGTGCCGCCGCGGTCGTCTGGCATGGCTATGACGAGCAGCCGCGCAAGCTGAACGGCAACGGCAGCCCTGCCGCCGACCGCATGAAAGGGTCGTACCTCGGGCCCGAATACTCGCCCGGGCAGATCCAGGCTGAGCTCGACGCGATGGGCGCCAGCTACTCTATCCTGGACGACGACGCGCTGTTTTCGACAACGGCGCAGCTGCTCGCCGGGGAGAACGTGATCGGCTGGTTCCAGGGCCGCATGGAGTTCGGTCCGCGGGCCCTCGGCGGCCGCTCGATCATCGGCGACCCGCGCAGTCCGAAGATGCAGTCGATCATGAATCTCAAGATCAAGTACCGCGAGTCGTTCCGGCCCTTCGCGCCGTCGGTACTCTGGGAGCGCGTCTCCGACTATTTCGATCAGGATACGCCGAGTCCCTACATGCTGATCGTCGCGCCCGTGCGGGAGCAGCTCAGGATAGACATCCCTGCCGAACAAAAGCACCTGGTGGGTATCGAGAAGCTCAAGCTCGAGCGCTCGGCGCTGCCCGCGATCACGCACGTCGATTACTCGGCGCGGGTGCAGACCGTCCATGAGGAGACGAACCCTCGCTACCATGCGTTGCTGAAGGCCTTCGAACATCTGACCGGCTGCGGCGTCCTCGTGAATACGTCGTTCAACGTGCGTGGCGAACCCATTGTCTGCACGCCCACCGATGCCTATCGATGCTTCATGCGTACGGAAATGGATTACCTGGTCGTGGAGAATTTCCTGCTGGACAAGAGGGAACAGCCGGCCCGGGAGAACGACTCGCGCTGGCAAGACGAGTTCGAGCTCGACTGAGATGGCGGGCGATCAAATGATTCCCGAGCTTGACCGGAAAGGCCTGCGCAATTTCGGGCTGACGACCGGTGCGGCCATCGTCATCATTTTCGGCCTGCTCTTTCCCTGGCTCCTCGGCCTGGCCTGGCCGGCCTGGCCGTGGAACATCGCTGCAGCGTTCTGGTTGCTAGCCGTGATCAAACCATTGTGGCTGCGCTGGATTTACCGGGCATGGATGCACTTCGGGCTGCTCGCGAGCCGGGTCATGACACCGCTCGTGCTCGGCATCGTCTTTTTCGCTATGATTTCGCCGATGGCGATCGTCAGGCGCCTCATGGGCAATGACCCGATGCAGAGGACGCTCGATCCGGATCGAAAGAGCTACCGGGTCAAGAGCACAAAAAGTCCGAAAGAAAAACTGGAGCGACCTTTCTAATGCTGGATTTCCTGGCAGACCTCTGGGCCTTCATGCGGGAGCGCAAGAAGTTCTGGCTCGCGCCGATAATCCTCGTAATGGTCCTGCTCGGCGCCCTGATCGTGTTCGCGCAGGGATCGTCGCTCGCGCCCTTCATCTACACCCTGTTCTAAAAAAAATACCCGCAGCGAACTGCGGGTATTTTTGTCTAGCCTTTGGTGTGATCCTCGCTACTCTTCTTTCACGAGATCGTACTCCCACCAGCCGCCGCCGTAATCAATCCTGACGGTCAGGCTGCCGCCAATCAATTCGACCACTGTGTACGTGACCGAGGCCGGCGCCTCGGACGGGGTTGTCAGCTCCACGCCGTTCATGGCCTTGGCGACGCCCAGGTACAAACCGGTGCCATCGAGCGTCACGGTGCCGCCACTCTCATCATAGACCCAACTGCCAACGGTGCTGCCGTCGTGAGGCGCAATCGGAGTACCGCAGCCTTCGGTAACGCCCTGCCAGGCTTCCAGGTAGGTTTCACCGGCCTGGAAGTTCTGGAACGAGCCGTCATCACTAAAGTGGTAGATATCGTCGAACCAGCACGCTCGCGGCCCCTCAGGACCCGTGTCTGCAATGCTGAACCAGGAAGTGTCCCCTGCAGTCGGACCAACTCCGGCAAAATCAAGCTTCCAGTTGCCGACTATGGGCGGGGTTGCGTTGCGAGTCAGTCGGTACTCCCACCAGCCGCCGCCATAATCGATCCTGACAGTCAGGCTGTCGCCAATCAGTTCGACCACCTTGTACGTGACCGAGGCCGGCGCCTCGGACGGGGCTGTCAGCTCCACGCCGTTCATGGCCTTGGGCACAGCCAGGTAAGCTCCTACACCTGTCAGCTTCAGGGTTGCCGCTGTTTCGTCGTACTCGAAGACAGCGTTATTGCTGCCGTCGTGAGGCGCTATCGGGGCACCACAGCCTTCGGTAACGCCCTGCCAGGCTTCCAGGTAGGTTTCGCCGTCCTGAATGTTCCTGAAAGAACCGTCGGCACCGAATTCGTAGACATCGTCGAACCAGCAGGCGCGCGGCCCGTCAGGACCCGTGTCTGCAATGCTGAACCAGCTCGTGTCCCCTTCCGTCGGACCAACACCAGCGAATTCAAGCTGCCAATTGCCCTGGAGCGGGGGGAGCGGCTCTTCAGCCACGCACTCGTCTCCAATGCACGCGGCACTGCCGTCCGTCGATGCGATGACGTCCTGGCCGAGTTCACCGCTGACATCCTGGTAGGTGATCGAAAAGGTGACGTCGCCGACCGGGTCCGTGTCGGTTATTTCACGCACGGCATTCCACGAGGCGATTTTGCCCGACACTTGCGCCTGGACGTTGTTGATGAAGACGACAGGCGTCATCAGCGCTTCACTGGCTTCGAAGTCGATCCTGACGGACTGACCCGGCGCGACAACACCATCAGGCTGGACGGTGACCGTCGTAAGCACAGGTGGCACGCCGTCTTTACCCGGTTCCGGAAGA
>CBFHSG010000020.1:0-63809 GCA_965658465.1 Woeseiaceae bacterium
AAGGCCGTAACCCAGCTTGGGCAATACGTCAGTATTGCGGCTATTGCGGCTGATGATGTCGAACGGTTTCAGTGTAGTCACGAGACTATCCTCCCTCTGCGCGAGACCCTGCTTCCTGGAAGGATGCGAGAGTGCTCGCCGGTGCGCGCTGGCACGAGCATGTGTGCGTGTTGCAGATTTCTTATTGAAAGCAATAAGGCTGTGGTTGCGGCTAGGTAGTGCGAAATCGTTTGGAAAACACGGTTGACGACGCGGAACAGGGGCTCGAAGCTGATGCGCAGCAGCCGCCGGCCGTGATGCCTGGCGGTGAATTTGGAGACACGTTGCGGAGTGCCGTGCTGCAATTGATGTTGTCCTTGTTTTCCCCGTGCCGGGCCCGTCGGCCGCGGCGCGTCGTTGACGAATGTGACCGGCCCGTAATCCGGGCCAGTACATCCTCGATGGGGGAATTCTGGACTTGTGCGGGTACAGAGGCTTCATGCATGCGGTCAGAATTGGGCCGGTCTACGGGTTAGACCTGACCTAACCCTTTGGACAGGGTCTTGGTGCAGGTACAGGCCGCGTGGTTGAGCCAATGTTTCGGGAATGTTTCGTGGCGGGCGCAACGAAAAGACGCGCCCTGGGGCGCGTCTTGGGGGTTTAAGGGTCGCTCCTTAAATCCGGAGCACTTCCCGCCGCTTACGGTTCAACCAGGCGTGCGAGTCGTGCTCCGTCGTGCCATGAAGGCTTTTGTAACTACTCTGCAACGTCGGGACAGGAGATGCCGAGGTGGCCAATCGAAATATCCGACTCGTCCTCGTCGTCCATGCCGTCATCATTGTCGTCGGTGTAGGGATTGTCACACATGGTCGAGAAAGTCGTCTCCGAATCATCGCCGTTCAGAACCACGATCGAGACGAGCGAATTGGCCGCCTTGGCATTCTCGACCAGGGCATCGTCTTCTGCATCGCCGGCACACAGATGCAATTCAGCTGTCCAAACATAACCCTCGTCGGTCAGAGGGACTGAAGGCCCAACCGGATCGAACATTTTGCCCTTTTTCTTAACGGAGGCTTGTGCGCTACGTGACAGGATCGTGCCACCACCCGTACCATTGTCGTCACTGACGTCATCGATCGTGACTTTGAGATTCAGAACGGGATCGTTCGGATTAAAGTCGTCGGGGAGCGAGCATACATTAACAATGTCCAGGCTGAGCTTCGGTCCTTTCGGTCGATCGCCCTTGCCATTTCCATTTCCATTGTCAGGACCCGCAAACGCGCTACCGGACATGGCCACGGCAAGCAGCGCCAGCGGTGCGGCTTTCTTTATCGTGTTGATAGTTGTCAGTTTATTCATTTTCCATTCTCCTCTCGGATTAATCGTTCTAATCGAGAATCATCCACAGGCAATGATGTGTAACGATGAAGCCTGCTTCATCATCTCTTTATGAATAAACACCGTGGTGGGTAACGCAGCGGACAGGTGTTGTTGCGATAGCAGTCTGCGCCAGGACCTGCGAGCTGACTTCCGTCGCTGGATCAGACATTAGCGAATCAGTGGGTTAGACGTCACCTGACCATTCGTACAGTTTTGTGCAGATGCTCACAAAACAAGGGCTCCGCGGTTTCCCGGGAGCCCTTGAAAAGAAGTTATGTCAACGAGGTTGACGGTGAATTAAGGGCATTCGAGGTTCGGATAATCCTCGAGGTCGATGCGCGATTCGTCGAGAGCCGGATCGTAGACCAAGTTTCCCTGGTCATCGTAGACATTATTTGACTCGTCGTCGTCGCACATGCGCATGAAATTCCGACCATCAGGCAACATGACCTGTACATGAGCGTTCAGCGCCTTGGCACCCTCCCGCAGCGCCGGGTCTTGGCAGATATTGATGTCGTGGACATAGACCAGCGTGTAGACGTCGGGATCGTCGATAGAAACCAGGGTCTCCGCTCCAACTGGCGTCCATTTGTTCTTCTTGGGCGGGGCGACAGGCTCAACGAATTGCAGCCCTTGAACGCTTACGGTACTGACTTCGATTTCATTGCGAGGGTCATCGCTGACATCTTCGACCGTCGTAGTAACACGGAGATTGTTCTCCGGTACCTCATTGCCCTCTGAACCATCACCAAGCATGCAAATGTTTGTGATGTCGATGCTGACTTTCGGACCTGGCCCCTGACCGTTATCCTTTGTGTGGCCCGGCTTGTGATCCGCGAGTGCAACTCCCGATACCGCCAAAGCGACGAGGGCCGCGATCGAAATAGTGACCTTTCCGTATATCTTCATTTCAGCTTGCTCCGCGCGAATGATTTCGATGCAAGCCGAGTCTACTGATCGCGCGGCGTTCGAAATGAACGCGCGTCACAGTTTAGGGATTGAAGCCGATCACACTTCCGGCATTACATAATCAGGGCGCGCTTACAGAGGCCGCTTGTCGTCCGATGCCGGAAGCGCGATCTCGGCCCGGAAGTCCTTGTGGATCGAGGCTTGTGTGATCAGGTTGGCCGTATTCACCGCGCCATTGAGATCGAAATGCATGCGTCGCGGCTGGAAGCGCATGAGCTCGTTGATCTCGTTCGCGAGCGACGCACCGTTCAGATGATGCGGCAAGAGGAGACGCCCGGCCCCCCAGTACACCAGGCGCTGGGCGCGCACGATCTGCACCTGCCGGTCGCCGTTGCCGCTGGGTATGAACAGTGACGGCGTTCGCGTCTGCATGGTGTGCACAGCGGTGGCGTATTCGCACTGGCTGACAGACCAGCAAGCCGCCGTCAGCGCCGCGCCGATATCTGGCACGGTGCGCTCGACGGTCAGGTCGGGCGAGTCTGCCGACCTCGCTACCAGGTCCCGCCATTCATCTTCCGGCAAGCCCTGGCCGGCGACGATCTTCATCGGCAACAGCAGGGTCGAACCGAGAATCTTGTGCGCCTCGACAGCGGCGCGATAAAGAGCGCCGCCGTATTCGCCATCACCGGCGGATACCAGCACGGTGTCGGGCACAATCGCCGGGTCCGCAGGCTGTGCGCTTTTCTCGGACGACACGAAGCCTGTGTGGTAGACAGGCACACGCATGAGGTTCTGCGGCTGGAAAAACTCTTCGATGCGCGCGAACACGGGATCGGACTGCACGATGACCATATCGAAGTACTTGTCGAGCAGCTGCGCCGTATGGTCCCTGTAGGCGTCGTCACGTTCGGCGTCGTCGGCCAGGATGCCGTCGGTCAGGCCGACGACGAGCGCATCGCCGTAGACGCCGTTGCGCGCGCGCTCGATGAGCGGTACGACTTCGGCCCGCAGCGCTTTCTGCCGGAACGGGAAATCCTCGATTGCCACCACGCGGGGCTTTAGTCGCTCGAACTCCCGTACCAGCACATTGCGACGGGCTTTGATAATCTCCCGCAGTTCCTGGGAACGGCGGATGTCGAAGACGTTGGTATCGGGGTCGATGCCCAGCGACGGCAGGAGCACCGTCTTAACGTTGTCGGGAAATTCGATCCGCCCGGGTATTGCGTCCCCCAGCAGCACAGTGACATCGAACGAGTCGCTGAGCTTGCGGGCCACCTCGATCGTACGCATGAGGTTTCCCGAGCGTTTACCGCTGCGGCAGCAATACATTAATGCGGATCTTTTCATTATTTCTCGCTCTGTTTCGGTTGGCGCCCCGGCTGCCATGTCCGGGGCGCCACCGCTTACTCAGCTTCTGACTGGATCGCTCATTCCATCTCCAGCTCGAGCTCTCGTGCCAGCAGTGACGTATCACCCGTCTCAGTACCGGTAACATCGACAATGACGCCACCTGTGCCGACGGCGGCCCAGAAGTCGTCCGCCGTTATCGGCGTATTGTCTTCGGCGAAGTAGTTGCCCGGGGAAACATCGCGCGTATCGACCGTCACACCGAGGATCACAAACTGGTCCCGGTCAACGACGCTGCCGTCGTCCACGAATCCGCGGAGTTCGGTGTCGGTATCGAGATCGTCGCGTTCGATCAGGAAGGCCGTGATTTCGCCTTCCGGCTGCTCCTGGCCGCGTGCCTCGACGTAGTCACCCGTGACGATGTTGCCGACTCGGAATGGCTCGACGTCATCACGCTTGTCTTCGAAACGTGTCGCCGTGACATCCGTATTGACGGAAATGCCCAGGATCGTGATGACATCGCCCTCGACGCCGTCGACAAGTCCCGTCACGCGGACATTGGTCGATGTCTTGACCTCGATCTTGGTCGCGAGCAATACGCCCTCTGCGTTCAGGTCGCCCTCAACCTCGATCTTCAGGTTGTCACCGAGATCCGCTGCCGAGCCGCCTTCATACACTGTGGTGCCCGGCGTCGTCGTGACCGCAATAACGAGCGTGCCGACCTTGAGGTTGAATTCCGTCTCGGACACGAAGTCCGTGATGAAGCCGTCAACCTCGTAGTGATCGCCTTCGTTACCAGCCAGGACGGCGCCCTTGAACTCGACCTTGGTTGCGCCCAGTACCGGCGTTGCACCGCTATCGTCGAAGCTTGCGGGCGGGCCCTCGGCCTCGACCGGGTCGCCTTCGTTGATCTGGCCGCCAGGGAAGTCGTCGATGGACAGCGCACTGCTGTAGTTGACTTCGAGACCATTGATCATGAAGGTCATTGCGCCGGCGTTATGGCTGCTGACGATGCCTTTGACTTCGAACTCGTCGTCGACGAAGTCCGCCGCCGCCTTGCACTCGATACGCGTCGCCGCGATCACGCCCGCGCTGTCGGCCGAGCCATAGACTTCGATCGCAAAGACGCCAAGCAGCGGCGACAGGTCGGCAAGCGACGCATTGCAATTGTTGTCGATCGAGGTGGTGCCGCTCGTCGTGATGGTCTGCCCCATCGCCGTGAGCTGGCCGCCCGTAACGGCGCTGACCGGGCCCTTGACGATTTCGTCGAGCTCGACCGATTCGGCAACCGCGTTCGTGTTGTCGTTGTCGATCGTGCCTTTCACGATGACGGTCTCGCCGACTTTGAAGTCGTCCTGCGAGGACGGGTTATCGTCGCGCGTAAACGTGGCGCCGCTCGTGTCGTAGGTGATGCCGTTTACGATGATGCTGCCGAAGCCGGTAATCGGTCCGGCACCCACCGCAACACCCGTGCGGATGATGCCACCCGAAGGCGGCGGAGAGACACTGTCGCCGCCACCGCTGCTGCCACCGCATCCTGCGGCGGTAAGTACGGCCACTATTAATACTGCACCGAGTTTTCTCAACTGAATAATCATTGCAACAGTCCTTGTTCACTATCGTCGTAGATGACGTACACACCGACGCCTAAGCGAACGGTCTCCGCATTGGCGTCGTCCCTGGGTTCAATTTCATGCTCGGTAAGCCACAGGTCGATGTCTTCCAGGAATTCGAGCCCTCTGGACTCGACCAGTTTCTGGAAGGCGTTGACCGCGCGTGGCGTAACTCTCTCGTTGTTGGCGATGGCTTCAAATCGCCTTGCCGACCGGCGATTGCTATCGAGGTTGTGCTCGAGCGTCGCCGCATGGTCGTGCAACGCAACGCCGAGTTGCGTGACGATTTCGGGGTCGAGTTCTGAATAAACAAAGTCACGTTTCAATACACGTAAATGGCCGCTATCCAGTTCCTCGATCAGGCCACGCTGCTCCATTTCCTTGCGAATGGCCCCATGCGGCAGGTCTCCAGCATATCTTTTTAGCAGTACGGACAAACTCCCCGTTGGTGCAGTCGGCGGCAGATCCTTGGGTTGGCCCTCTGCGTCGGTGAACTCGCTATCGACGTGCCAGCCGGTAAGGATCCGCGAGATCTGGTTACCCTGTAGCCCGGCTGCCCGTTCCTTGCCATTCAGCAGTGCGTCGCGAACACGGGCGACCTCCCGACGACTCAGGCCGGTCAGCATGGCAACCCGCGAATTGTTCGTGGGCCTGCCTTCGATTCCGTAGTCTTCGCGTGCCACTTTTACGTATGCCTCCTTCGAAAGCTCGCCGAACTCGGTCCAGGTCACCCCGTGCTTGAGCAGGAAGCGCACCACTGGCAATAGCAGGTAATGGCAGCTTCGAATTACGTGTTCCTTCACTTCCACGTCCGGTCTCGTCCCGTATATGTGTGCATATTACGCACAGATGTACGGTATTACAAGATAAATATATGATTTTATTGACACTCGTTTTGGCTGCACCGCCATAGTGCAACTAACGTGCAGCACGAGCTACGAAGTCTGTGGACCTGCGGCGGACCAGAGTGGCGCTGTCGTCGGCTTCTTTATTTCCCGATCCGGCGGCAACCCTTTCCAGCGAGTGAGCGCAGACTGAGCGCTACCGCGACATCGAAATAGTCGCGCAACTTGCGAGCGACCTCGATCGTGCCTCCGCGGTTACCGGAATGCCTGGCGCTGCGGCAGCAATACGTCAGGGCGGAGCTTTCCAGAATTATTCGCTCACGGTTCGGTAGGCGCCCTGGCTTCCGTGTCCGGAGCGCCACCGGTTACGTCGCCCAAGCTGAATCGCTCAGTCCATTTTCAGTTCGAGCTGACGTGCTCGTAGTGCCGCGTACGCGACCTGCGATGCAAGCATTGCGGGGGTTGCAGCTTCACGTTCGAGGTTCGCCGGACCCCCCTCGACCTGAATCGGGTCACCGTTGGTGATCCGGCCCCCCGGGAAGCCGTCGACGGACAGCGCGTTACTGTAGTCGACTTGCAGGCCGTTGATCATGAACGTCATGGCATGCGCATCATGGTTGCTGACGATGCCGTTGACTTCGAATTCGTCGTTGATGAAGTCGTCGGCCGTCTTGCATTCGATGCGTGTTGCCGAGATTGCACCTGCGGCATCGGCGACGCCATAGACCTCGACCGCAAATTCGCCGGTCAGCGGCGCCAGGTCCCCGAGTGACGCACTGCAATCGGCGACAACGGTGCCTGCACCGGCTGTTACAGTTTGTCCCATGACAGCGATGGAGTTGCCGGTAACGGCACTGACCGGACCCTTGACGAATTCATCGAGTATGACGCGTTCCGCGACAGCGTTGGTGTCGCCGTCGACAATCTTAGCCGCGACGATCACGGTCTCACCGACGGAGAACGCGTTTTGCGTCGCGGACTGGCCATCACGCACGAACACAGCCGCACTCGTGTCATACGTAACGCCGTCGACGATGATGCCGCCGAAGCCTGTCATCGACCCGGGGTCATCGACAACGCCCGTACGGATGATGCCGCCCGATGGCGGGGGCGGTGGGGGCGGCGACACACGTTCACCGCTCTCGCGACTGCCGCCGCATCCTGCCGCGATCAGCACGGCCAGAATCAATACTGTGCCCGGTATCCTAAAGTCTATGTTCATTGCACTGGTCCTTTTTGTGCGCTGTCGTCGTAAATGAGGTAAACACCGACGCCCAGGCGAACTGTCTCGGCGCTGGCGTCGCCTCCAGAGTCAATCTCGTGCTGTGTGAGCCACGAATCAACGTGCTCCAGAAATTCGAGGCCCCTGGACTCGACCAGATTCTGGAAGGCACTAACTGCGCTTGACGTAACCGCGTCATTGCTGGCGATCGCCTCGAAACGCCTTGCCGAGCGCCGATCGGCGTCGAGATTATGCTGCAGCGTGGCCGCATGATCGTGCAGCGCGACAGCCATCTGCCGGATAATCTCGGCGTCCAGTTCCGAATAAATAAAGTCACGCCTTAGTACACGTAAATTGCCGTCATTTAGTTCCTCGATCAGGCCACGCTGCTGCATCTCCTTGCGAATCGCGCCATGCGGCAGGTCACCGGCATATTTCTTCAATAGCGCAGCAAGACTCCGCTGTGCTCCTGTCGGCGGCAAATCCACGGGTTTGCCGTTGTCATCGGTGAAATCACCGTCTTCGTACCAGCCCGTCAGAATACGAGAAATGCGATTGCCCTGTAGCTCGACGGTCTGCTTGTTGCCATCCAGCAACTGGTCCCGCACGCGGGCAACTTCGCGGCGGCTCAGTCCGGTCAGCATGGCAACCCGCGAGTTGTTCGTGGCCCTGCCTTCGATTCCGTAGTCCTCGCGCGCCACTCTCACGTAGGCCCCCTTTGACAGCTCGCCGAACTCGTCCCAGGTGACTCCGTGCTTTAGCAGGAAGCGCACCACCGGCAGCAGCAGATATTGGCAACTGCGAATTACGTGTTCCTTCACTTGCACTGCTGGTCTCTCATCCGGACATATGTGCATATTGCGCACACATATATGGGATTGCAAGTCAAACAACTGTTTTTAATGAAACTGTTTGTGCAGGTAGCGGCTCGGGTGGCGGTCGAAGACGTTGCTTTCATAGCCCGAGATAGACGGCGAGACGAGGTGCTTGCTGACATAGAAATACAGCGGCGCGATCGGCGTATCCTCGAGCATCGCGGCCTCGGCGGCGGCATACAGCCGCAGTTGCTCGACAGGATCCAGGCTGGACTCGGCCTCGGCGAGCAGCCTGTCATAACGCGCGCTGGCATAGCCCGGCAGATTCTGCTGGCTCGTCGACCGCAGAATGTCCGCGAAACTGGCCGGATGATCGAAGTCGGCGGTCCACGAGAATCGCATGACTTGCCAGTCGTCGCGATTATCGCGCGTCGACAGGAAGTACTTCCATTCGCGTTTGTCGAGGCGGACGTCGATCCCCAGGTTACTGCGCCACATCTCGCTGACGGCAAGCGCGATGGTCTCGTGGAAATCCCCTGCATCGTAGAGCAGCGTCACCTCGAGCGGCTCGCCCTCGGAATAGCCCGCGTGCGCATACAGCTCGCGGGCTCGCGCGAGCCGCTCCTCCCGTGGCAACGACATCCAGTCATACCGCGCAGGCCGGTAGTCGTTGACGCCGTCGGGGATGAGGCCGTACGCGGGCTGTTCTCCTCTGCCGATCACCCGCACCAGCGCCTCGCGATCAACGGCCATCGACAGCGCCTGCCGCAGCGATACATTGTCGAATGGTGGCTCGCTAAGATCGAATGCCAGGTAATAAACCGCGAGAAACGGTGAAATTGTCAACTCTGCGGCGTGAGTTTCGCGAAGCTGCTGCACGTGTGAGCCCGGCACGGCAAACGTGATGTCGAGCTCACCCGCCCGGTACATGGTGAGCTCCGTCAGCGGATCCGCCACCGGCAAATACAGCACCTCGTCAATCGCGACGCTATCCGCCTCGCGATACAGTGGATTCTTGCGCAGGCGAATATGACTTCCCGGCTGCCAGTCGGAAAGCACAAAAGCGCCGTTGCCGACGAATCGAGCCGGGTCGGAAAATCGCCCTCTCGCGACACCGCCGTCGTCCCGGAACGGAAACGCCGCCGGCATCGTCAGCAGCGACAACAGGTACGGCGCGGGCGTATGCAGCCGGATGACCAGGGTCAAAGTATCCGGTGCCGTGACGCCGAGCGCCGTTGGCGGCTTTGTTCCCTGCGCAACTGCCTCGGCATTGTCGATCGGGTACAGCAGGAATCCGTAGACAGAGGCCGTCTCCGGCGCGAGGGTACGCCGCATGCCTGCGACGAAATGCTTCGAAGTCACCGGCGTGCCATCGGACCAGCGCGCATCGTCCCTCAGGCGAAATGTGTAGGTCACGCCGTCGCTGCCGACTGTCCACGATTCCGCAACGCCGGGGATGATCTCCCCGCTGGCATCGAGCGCCAGCAGTCCCTCGTAGAGGTCACCAAGCACATCGAATTCATGGACGCCCTCCGCACGCGCCGGATCGAGCGATTGGGGGTCCCCGCCATTGCCGCGACGTACGGTTACAAGAGCATCGGCATCGCGTTGCGAGACACCCTCACTGCCAGGACTGCACGCACAGGTGAGCAACGCGAAGACCGGCAGCGCAAGCAGCAAAATTGCACGCAGGTTCATGCCCCAATCTTTTCACATGGGTGGGACATGCGCCACAAATGGGCATAGATACGTATATGGAGAATCACCCCTACCCGCTAGGATACTTAAACTTGGGCTGATTCTCGGCGGCGAGATGACCAACGAATTGTGCCAACAATTCGGCTTTGACCGTGCCGCAATTAGCGAGCGCCTGACCCTCCTGGGCCTCGGCGGCCCCGCCATTCCGATGATGGCCGAGGAACTGCAGACGCACGTCATCCAGCCGCACGTTGACAGCATCATCGAGGATTTGTTTGACGCCCTGGAACGGACGCCGGAGTTCCAGGCGATGGTTCAGGGGCTGGGACAGATCAACCATCTCAAGATGACGCAGCGCAAGTACCTGCTCAGCATGGGTCAGAACTTCGACACGCCGGACTACTTCGAGAGCCGCCTGCGGGTTGGCGCCGCCCACGATCGCGCGGACGTCTCGCTGAGCCTGTACCAGAGTTTTTATTGCCAGCTGCAGAACCTGCTGCTGACGCTGATACCGCCCGAGATTCGCCAGAAAGCCGACGCTTTTGCCGAACTGGCGCATTTTATTATCAAGATTACCGCGCTCGACATGTCGCTTGCGATCGAAACGTATCACTCCAACCAGGTGCACGACCTCGAGGACTCGATCACGGTATGCCGCGAAGAAAGCGAGACGCTTCGGCGCAGCCTGCGCTTCGACACGGTGACCCGCGTGCACAGCCGTGCTTTCGTGATACAGGCACTCAACGACAGGCTGGCAATCGCTCAGGAGAACGGCGTACCACTGTGCGCGGTGATGGCCGACCTCGACCACTTCAAGGAGATCAACGATACGCACGGTCACCTCGTGGGCGACAAGATTCTCCATGACGTGGCAACGCGCATGGTCACCGGTGCACGCAGCAGCGACATTGTCGGCCGCTACGGCGGTGAAGAGTTCCTGATCATATTCGAGGGTGCCACCCTCGACATAGCACGCGATCTCGCGGAACGCATACGGATCCGGGTGCTGGCCGACCCGTTCATCGAGGATTCGGCGAAACTGTTCGTCACCGTGAGCCTGGGCGTGGCCGAAGCCCGCGCAGACGACAGCGCCGAATCGCTGATCCGCCGCGCAGACCAGGCCATGTACGAGGCAAAAACCGCGGGCCGTAATCGCGTTTGCACGGAACTGGATGTCGGTCCATCGAGCAGGTCAACGACCGCCTGACAGGCAGTGCGCACGTCGGGTATGTTGGCGGTATCCGTACCCTGTTTGCCGTCTCTCTCGCGATATCGAGTCGGTCGTCGTCAGCGGAACGCTCGTGCATCCCAGGCCGCCAGGGCATAGAAAACCAGCGCAATCACGATCACCACGTTGAAACCGAACTCGATCGCCAGCAGCGTGGCGAGCACGGCACTGACGACCGACGCGAAACCGTTGATCCCCCATGCCCACGGCACGAAGCCGGGTGCCGACCGGGAGAGGCGCTGCAAGCCAATCGGAAACGGCATGCCCATGAAAAACGCCAGCGGCGCGATCAACGCCAGCGACAATGCGATCCTGGCGGCATCCGGATAGCCGATAAAGGCTGCGAATACGACCGGCAGCAACTTGACATAAACCAGCGCCAGCACCGCTATCGCAGCGACGGCGATCGTCACCGGCGAGACCGCCGGCCACGGCACGCGTCCCGCAAAGGATTCCGATAACGCGCTGCCAACCCCCGCAAACACCAGGAATCCGCTCAGTACCACCGCGACCGAGTACAACGGATTGCTGAGGAACAGGATGAACTTCTGGATGAACGCGATCTCCACGAACAGGAACGCGAGTCCCAACAGCAGGAAATAGAAGCCGAAGTCGCGCCCCGCCCCGGCTGGCCATGCATGCCTGGCCAGCGACAGCGGCACCAGTATCAGCAAGAGTCCCAGCAACACCGCCTGTGCGAGTGTGGCAACGAGGACCAGGTAACCCCACTCGATGAGACCGGCACCGCCGGCCTTGCGCAGCGCCATCACTTCCGGGAGCGTGCGCCAGCGGAAAAAGTGGAAGAAGTAAGGCCGGTCGTCCGTCGCCGGCGCGACGTGGAACTTATAACGGTCCAGGAAATTCCCGGCATCCACGCCCAGCAGCGCAGCAGTGGCCTCGTGGATGTACGGTTCCGGGAGTCGATTATAGCGATTGGCGTCTGCAGCGCGCATGCCGGGAAACCAGGCGGTATCGAACGAGCGCGAGCGCGTGAATGCCCGGATACGATCGATTTCCCGAGTCGTGAAATCACCGTTCCTTATCAGCAATGTGCTCGTGTTCCAGCTTCGGATCATTGCCAGGCGCTGCCCCGGTTCGCTCACACCGGATCGCCGCAACGCCTCGATGGCGGTCGCGACCAGTTTCACGCTGTCTCGAGGCGGCAGCTTGATCCAGCGCGTGATGGCCAGGATGCCGCCCGGCGCCAGGTCATCGAGATACTGGCGCAGCGCCTCGACCGTGTAGATATAGTTTTCATTAAGGGCCTGTACGCCGGCGCCTGAAGCCCCGAACGAGTCCAGCAGCCCGATCTGGATGAGGTCGTAACTACCGCTGTGCCTGGCAACGAAGCCGCGGGCTTCACCGGTGTGCACGGTGACTCGCGAGTCCTCGTAGATATGCCCGGCAAAATCGGCCCAGGTATCGGCCACCAGCGCGGTCATCTGCGGATTGAGTTCCACGGCATCGATTCGGCGCGCACCGTGGTAAAGCGCCATCAGCACATCGGTACCGGTACCGGCGCCGAGAATCAGGACGGCTGGTTGGTCCAGCAACGCGAACGGCAGCGCTGCCGTCATGTCGCCGAGATAAGCCACCGACGCGGGCTCGCCGTCGTAGCGCGTGATCGCGCTCATGCCATCCGCATCCGTGAATACTGCGAGTTGCTCCGGGGGAATATGGCGCGTGGCAAAACTGAGCCCGGGCGCATGCCGCAGCGGCACGGTCGGGCTGTCCACGACGGTGATAAGGCCGAGCGGACTGGATGATTGCCCGAGCATGCGGCTGTCGACGACCTCCAGCGCCTGGCTGAGGCCCTTGTACTCCGAGATGCGCAGTTCGAGCTGCGTTTGCGGCACACCGAAGGCAAGCAAGAGCAGCCACGCCAGTTGCAGGGCGCCGAGCGGCACACGTGACGGCAGCGCCGATGCGACAAGCAGCGAAGCGAGCAATGGCAACAGAGCCAGTATCACCATCGCCGTTTGCGGGCTGACCGCGAACAGCAGTGCGATAACGAGCACCGCGCCGAGCCCTGCCCCGAACAGGTCGAAGAAGTAGATGCGGCTGGCATACTCGCCACGGCAGGTGAACGCCAGGCCGATACAGCATGCCGCGAAGAAAAAAGGCACGAAGAACGCCAGGTAGACGGCCGACAGGTTAAGAAACTGGCCGGGGTCCCAGACGATCTCCAGTGCATTGAACGGCACCCGCTGCGCGATGGTGAAGCAGGCCAGCATGGCGACGCTGAATAACAGCGCACTGGCCGTGAATGCTGTTTCGAAGTGCGGCTCCAGACGGCTGCGCATGACGGCGATGAAAGTGCCGCTTGCGCCGTAGCCGAGCAACGCCAGGCTGATGATCATGTAGGCAAAGTGGTGCCACTGCACGATCGACAGCACGCGCATCAGGAGTATCTCGTAACCGATAGCGGCGGCGGAGACCAGAAACGTGGCTAGCAGCAGGCGCCGCACGGGACTCAGTGTTTGCCGGTCAGCGGCACGAAACGCACGGCACCAATCTGCCGCGTCACGATCTCGCCGTCGTCGCCCTTTTCCAGCAGCAACAACAGCTGCGTCATGAAGCGCCCGCCAACCGGAATGACCATACGTCCGCCGGGCCTGAGTTGTTCGATCAGTGGCGGCGGGACGTGGCTGGCCGCGGCCGTCACGATGATCGAATCGAACGGCGCATGTGCCTCCCAGCCGTAGTATCCGTCGCCGAGTCTGGTGGTCACGTTATCGTAACCGAGGCGCTGCAACCGCTCGCCGGCCGATGTCGCCAGCGGCTCGATGATCTCGATCGAATAGACATGATCCACGAGTTCCGCGAGCACCGCGGCCTGGTAACCGGAGCCGGTGCCCACTTCGAGCACGACATCGCTCTCGGCGGGATCAAGCAGGTCGGTCATGAGCGCAACGATGTACGGTTGCGATATCGTCTGACCGTGCCCGATGGGCAACGGCCGGTTTTCATACGCATACCTGACCTCTCCGGGCGGTACGAACTTGTGGCGTTCGACGCGGCCGAGGGTCGCGAGCACTTCGTCGCTGAATGGCGCATCGCCGGCATAGCCGGCATAAGAGCGCACCTCGTCCACGAGGCCTTCACGCAGCGCAGCATAGTCGTCGTCCGCCATCGCCGGCATGGCGAGCAGGAGCACACTGATGAGTATCGCGCGCATCACGCCAACAGCCAGGCGCCGTAGCCGACGACGAAGTCGCGGTCGCCGCCGGTATCGCCGGAATTGCGAAGGTCGAGAGTGCGGACCTGCATGCCACGGCGCTTCGCTGCGAGCAACAGACCGCGCAACGGTGTGGCGCCGCAGGCGTCGTCATGGTCGATCCGCGTATCGAGTTGCTCGATTCGCCGGCAGGTCGTTTCATCCTGGGCGCGGGCGGTGTCGTAATCGAGATAGTGGCTCAGGTCCGAACTGACGACAATCAGCGTTTGCGGCCCGTCCCACAACGTCTCCAGCAGGATTGCCACCGCCTGCGGCGTGGCATCTCCGACGACCACGGGGATGATGCTGAATTCCCCGAGTACCGTCTGCAGAAACGGCAGGTGCACCTCGAGACTGTGTTCATACTGGTGCGACGGCTCAAAAGCCACGATGCCCTTCGCTTTCAGCGCCGCGACCGCTGTGCGGTCCACGGGCACGTCGCCGAGTGGCGTCCGGAATACGTCAGCGCCGCTTACCGCCATGCCCGCGACCGGCACGCGATGGCAGGGACCGAGCAGCACGACGCGTCGGTAAACGTCACGATATTTGCCCAGGCAGGCGTAGGCAGCCGCCGCAACTTCGCCGGAATAAACGTAGCCGGCATGCGGTGCAATCAGGGCCTTCGGCGCTGCCTCTTCCTTACAGGATGCATTTCGCAGGAGGCCGTCGACGAGCGCCTGCAATTCTCCCGGGTCTTCGGGATAGAACTGGCCGGCGACAGCGGGTTCCCTCACGATGGTCATAGCGGCTCTGCCGGGTATACCAGAGTCATTCTAGGCGTCCGCCGGGTGAAGAAAATAGGTAACTTTACGGGTTACGCATTGATTCCCGGCAGCTGCGCAACCATATAAGGGACTCGGATTCGAATTATGAACACTGCGAACACACTATCGGGCAAAGCGGCCCGCTACTGGCACCGCCTCGAGGACGGCCGCCTGCAGTGCGACCTCTGTCCGAGATTCTGCAAGCTGCATGCTGGTCAGCGAGGGCTGTGTTTCGTGCGGGCCAACCGTGACGACGAAATGCTGCTCACGACCTACGGGCGCTCCAGCGGTTTCTGCGTCGACCCCATCGAGAAGAAGCCCCTGAACCACTTTCTGCCGGGGACGCCCGTGTTGTCTTTCGGTACCGCAGGCTGCAATCTCGCCTGCAAGTTCTGCCAGAACTGGGACATCACGAAATCGCGTGAATTCGACCGGCTGCAGGCAACGGCTACGCCTGAGGATATCGCCGTCGCAGCGGCGCAAAGCGGCAGCCGCAGCGTCGCATATACCTACAACGACCCCGTTATCTTTCTCGAATATGCCCTCGATACGGCAGCTGCCTGCCACGAGCGCGACATCAAGAACGTGGCGGTGACGGCCGGCTATATCACGGCGGACGCTCGCGAAGAGTTCTTCAGCTGTATGGATGCGGTCAACATCGATTTGAAGGCATTTAGTGAGCGCTTCTACTGGAAAATCTGCGGCGGCCACCTCGGGCCCGTGCTCGACACGCTGCAATATGTCAAGACAGAGACGAATGCCTGGCTCGAACTGACCACGCTTCTGATATCGGGACAGAATGACGCAGACAGCGAGATAGACGCCATGACCCGCTGGATCGCCGACAACCTGGGCCCGGACGTTCCCCTGCACTTCACGGCATTCCATCCGAGCTGGAAGATGATGGACACGCCGAGCACGCCGAAGAGCACACTGACGCGGTGCCGCGAGATCGCATTACGTAATGGCCTGCACTACGTGTACACGGGCAACGTGCATGATCCCGCGGGCGCCAGCACGTACTGCCCGGGCTGTGGCACCTTGCTCATCGGCCGCGATGGCTATCACCTCGGCGAATGGAATCTCAGCGTACAAGCAGGCCAGGCAGCGTGCGGCAACTGCGGCGAGTCGATAGCCGGCGTATTCGGTCCCGGGCCCGGCCACTGGGGTGCCAAGCGCCGGCCGTTGAGCCCGGCGTCGCAGAGAGAGCAGCGTGCGGCGAGCCGGAAAGACCCGGCAAAGTGGAGCTATACTTCGCCCTGACCAACAACCTGGGGAGGAATAGATGGGACTTCTTGATTTTGCCAAAGACGTGGGCAGGCAGCTGTTCAACACGGACGCCGAGGCGGCCGACAACATCAAGGAACATCTCGAGATCAAGCTTTCCGGCCTGAAGAATCTCGACGTCACGTACGACGACGGTACGGCGACGATTTGCGGTGAATGCCTGAACGAAGCAACGAGGAATTCCGCCATACTGATTGCGGGGGACATAAAAGGCGTCGAAAAAGTCGTGGCCGATGACCTCACCTTCCCTCCTCCCAAGGCCGAGGAAGAAAAAGAGAAGGTCGAGTTTTACGAGATTGTCGCTGGCGACACGTTGGGCGCGATCGCAAAGCGCTACTACGGCAATGCTTCCCTGTACACGCGCATCCACGCCGCCAACAAGGAATTGATTCCGGATCCTGACAAGATCTACCCGGGACAGAAGATCAAGATCCCTATCGACTGATCCAGGTCGCGTATATCAGGCTTTTTTGCCGGGCCGCGACGGCACGGCCTTGAGCTGCGCCTTGCGCTTGCGGCGCATCTCGTCGAGGTTCTTCATGCGCCGCGTGTCCGCCGCGGTCGCACGGCCCGCCGCCGCCTGGTCGGGGGCAGGTACATTCATCACCTTCAGCCGATGATGGCCGAGCGAGATCACGTCGTTGTCGAGCAGCAATGTGCTCTTGACCTTGACCGAATTTACCGTCGTTCCGTTGACGCTGTTCAGATCCAGCAGCACCAGGCCGTCCGAATACAGCATGAGGAGCACGTGAAATTTGCTGCAAAACTCGTCGTCTACGATGATATCGGCGAAATCCGAGCGGCCTATGAGCACCTTCCTGTCGTCAAAGACGTATTCGGACAGCATTTTGCCGCCCCTCGATATCACCAGGCTCGGCGATTGCCGCTCTGCCGGGAGTCTTTCGGGCCGCTTCATGATCCGCGTGACCGTGACGGGCAGCTGTTCTGACCGCTTGATCGCCGTCAGCGCCAGGGCATTCAGCCGCGCCGGCCAGCCTTTCGATATTTCGTGCAGCTTGTCGCAGACGTCACCGGGGAATACCGAGTCCGGTACCGCGACCCCACAGGCCTCGAGACGCGCGTGCAGGTAGATGAGTGCCTCGTTGGCCGTCATCGGCGCAAGCTGCATAGCCTCGACGGGTCGCTCTGCACCGAGCTTGCCGTCCTCTTCGGAAAGCGCATTGAGCCGGCGCCGCGTGGTGAGAATTATCCGCAGGGCCGGTTTGCCGTCCTCTGACATGGCGGCGATCCGCCCCAGCGCCTTGAGCGTACTCGGGAACATTCGGTCTGCATTGTCGATCATCACGATGGGCGGCTGGTAGCTGCGCGTCTGTTGCCCGGCGAACATTGCCAGCAATTGCAGCAGCTCCTCGGTGGTTTGCAGATCCGTCGTGTAACCATAGCGCGCCAGGATCTCCGCCACGAATCCGCGCGGCTTGAAGCGTGTGCCGTCGAGCGCCGCGATTGCTGCGTCGCGCGGCAGTTCGCTGACGAACTGGCGTATTACCGTTGACTTGCCCGAACCTTCCGGACCCTCGATAACGCCGATGGCTTTGCCGCTGCCCAATACGCTCCAGACAAAGTCCAGCGCGTGCTGTTGCGACTCGTACTTGACCGTAACAGGCACCTTCGAGTTCATACCGAATGCCCGTTCCCCGAAATCGGTCTTATTCAGGTCCGTCTTCAATTTCTATTTACTCCAACCGCACTGTATAACACGACACAAGCGCGCAAAGGATCAGAATGATCCGGAGTAAAGCCGAGGCGACTGGCCACGGCGTGATGCCTGGCATAAATGCCATTGGAGGTAACCCCGCTGTCCTGGTAAATGACCGTAGACCGGTGGCTTTGCGAAGCGCCCTTTCGAACGCCGTGCCTTTTTCAACCGATCTCAGGGTTTCACACCGTCTGCGAATCTGTCAATAACGCCGGAAACGGACTTCTAAGTTGCCGATTTATAAGGACATCGCCAATCAATGCGCATAATATGTTCAACACTCGACAATAATGACAACGCATAAACGGAGAGAAAACATGAAAACAACAATGACAGCTTTACTGGCGGTGGCAGGTCTGGGCCTTTCGGGGCTCGCGACAGCTGACAGCTTCTCAAATGTTTACACGTGCAAACTGAAAGACGACGTGGAAATGGAAGCCGTACAGGAAGCGAACAGCAAATGGCTGAAATTCGTGAACGCAAAGGTCGCAGGTGGCGGCATTACGAGTGCGGTAGGCACCGCTGTCGTCGGTAACTTCGAAACCTTCATTTTCGTCGATACGTATCCCAGCCTGTCGGCCTGGGCCGCGACGCAGGAACTGCTGGACAGCGACGCCGGGGACGACATCGACGGCTTGTTCGAAGACCTCACCGATTGCAGCAAGAACAGTCTCTGGAAGTTCGAAGCCACGATGATGTAGGCGCGGTTCTCGAACCGCGATCGTAGGAGCGCGCCCCGGCGCGCTCCTATGGATACATCCGGTAATTGTACTGCGGTGCCACGACCTCGTAATGCGGCTGCAGGAACATCACCAGGTCAATCAATTCCTGGATCGTCATGTACCGATTGTAAACGTACATATGCGATTCGCCTTCCTCCGATACCCGGCCTGGCGGATAGCCGTCGGCGAGCTTGTGCGACGGATTGATGATAGCGGTCACGAGTTCACCGTAGGACTTCACCCGAGTAACCTTACCGCCCAGCTCCACGTACGGCGGGTCGAGGCCCGCCAGTACCGGGAATTGTTCACCCTCGATAAAGTGGCACTGGTGACACTGCATGTAAACGAAGGTATCGCGCCCGGCAACCGGGTCGCCCTTGGGCAGGCTGAAACCGCGTTCCGACATGCGATCGCGCTCGCATCCGCCCAGCACGGCCAGTGCAAGCACCAGCAGGGCGAGCATTGACGAAAGTTTCATTGCGAGCCTCCTCAGCAACGGAGTGTTGCTACGCAAGTTATTAATATCACGCCAACTATCGCCGCAGCATCCGGGAAAACCGCAGCGCATTACGGACTCTTGCGGGACTGCACATGGCGGCCCATACTGCATCGGACATGGGCCGTCGAGAACACTGGGAGCAGGTCTATTCCAGCAAGCCGTCCGAGCGGCTCGGCTGGTACAAACCCCGCCTGCAGACGTCGCTGGAGTGGATAAGCGCACTCGGGCTGGATCGGGGCGCTCCGCTCATTGACGTCGGCGGAGGGGCGGCGACGCTTGTCGACGATCTGCTGGATCAGGGCTACACGGCCATCACCGTACTCGACCTCGCCGAGCCGGCCCTGGAACTCATCAAGGCGCGCCTGGGCGAGAGAAGTACGGCCGTTACCTGGCTGTGCGGCGACATCACGGAACTCCTGTTACCGCGTAACGCCTTCGAACTGTGGCACGACCGTGCCGTGTTCCATTTCCTCACCGAACCCGAGGACAGGGAGCGCTACCGCGAGAACCTCTGCCGGGCGTTGCGGCCGGGTGGCCATGTCATCATCGGGGCGTTCGCCCCGGAAGCACCGGCGAAGTGCAGCGGTCTGCCCGTGCAGCGTTACGACCTGGGCGCTCTCCGCGAGACGCTTGGCAGCGAATTTGCACTGCGGCAGCACAAAAAGGAACTGCATGTGACGCCGGGCGGCGTCGAGCAGATGTACCTCTATTGCGAGTTCCGGTTCACGCCCTAGGCATTCAGCGATACAGCCACTCCGGATAAGACATGGAGGCATCAATGCCTGGTGACCCGGCGAGTTCCCCCAGAAAGCCCGAAACCGCCGCGTTGAAGCCCGCCTCGGCCGCTGCATCGCCGGGAAAGGCTTCAAACGCGACCGAACAATAGCGCGCGCCATTCAGTTCGAGGTCGGTCATCTCGAAACCGACGCCGCGTTCGAGGACGATACCCGGCACGACTTCCTCCGGCTTCGCGGTGTCCATGCTGATCATGCGCAGCGCCCGGGTCTTGTGAACCGCCGCGGTCTCGAGATTGTGAGTGCCGCTCGCCTCGAACAACGCGCGGTAGGCCGCAGGGACCTCCGGATAGGTCCATTTGATCCAGCGTTGCACCTTGCCCGAACGCCCGATACCAAATCTGCGCTCACCGAGGTCGGCGATGCGCCCTTTGATCTGCATCGTGCCTTCACGCCACTTGACGCCCATGTCGGTGCACCCGGGCATGAGCAGGTAAACGTCCGGTTCGCCGCCGGCGCGGCCTTTCCATGCGGGTGCCTGCACGTCCGCGGCACGCGGAAAGGGCGTGCAGGACTCGAACCACTGCCGCAACTCCGGATGCTGCGATGACTCACCCTCCAGGAACCAGCGTGTCTCGATACTCGTGAACGGTAACATTGTCGATGTCACTTGCTCCTGCCCGCGCCCATCAATTCGTAGTGGCCACCCTTGTCGAGAGCGCGCTGGTAGGCGGAACGTGCGCGGATCGTCTCGAGAAACGCGGCCAGGTGAGAATAGCCTTCCGCGAGATTCGAGCGAACCTCCGCAGCTTCGAGTGCGAAGCTCATTTGCACGTCGGCAGCGGTGAACACGTCACCACAAAACCAGCGCGATTTTCTCAGCGTCGCATCCATGAACTCGAGGTTCCTGGCGACGTTAGCGTCCAGGTACGCGTCACGCACTTTCTGCGTGATCCCCTGCGCAACCGGCCGCAGGAAGAACGGCATGGGAGCTTCATCGATCCGGCTCAGTACCAGGGACAGGATCATGAGCGGGGCGAATGTGCCCTCGGCGTAGTGCAGCCAGTAGGTGTAGGCCAGTCGCTCCGCGGTCCCATCCTCGGGACGCAGTCGGCCATCGTCGTACTCGTACATCAGGTATTCGATGATCGCACCCGACTCGGCGATGGTCCTGTCTCCGTCGGTAATGACCGGCGCCTTGCCGAGCGGATGTACGTCCAGCAACTCGGGCGGCGCAAGGCCGGTTTGCTTGTCGCGCCCGTAGCGCTTGATCTCGTACTCGATACCGAGTTCTTCGAGGAGCCAGATGATGCGTTGCGAGCGGGAATTTTCGAGGTGGTGGACGGTGATCATGGCGGGACCTCCCGGGGGTGTCCCGCCGATTATACGGTCAATACCCCGTGGTCGAGCGCTGTGAGCTCAGAATCGGACGCGGAAGCTCAGCCGCGCCTGCCGCGGCCCAGAAGCTGCTCGAGGCATCAGGCGAAGCTTTTCACCAGATCGAGCATTTTCGCGCGCGTCGCCTCGTCCGGCAGGCGCCCCATACCGGCACCGAGGTTTTCGACCAGGTGTTCGGGGTTGGCCGTCTCCGTCAGCACGCAGGTGACAGCCGGATGCGAGAGAATGAATTTCAACGAGAACTGCGCCCAGCTCTCGCAGTCGAACTCCGCCGCCCACTCCGGCAGTTGCCGGTCGCGCACCACATCGAAATAGTCGCCGTTGGCAAAAGCGCGATTAATAAGTATGGCAACGCCCTTTTCCTGCGCCATCGGCAGCACGGTCTCACCGGCCTCCGGCTCGAGAACCGAGTAGTTCACCTGTATGAAGTCGACGACACCCATCTCCATCAGCTGCATCATGGGCTCGTGGAACTCGAGCTTGTGCCGCGCTGCGCCGATGTAACGGGTCAGGCCGGCTTCCTTCAGCCGCAGGTACCTGTCAGGCTCCGCCAGGATTTCCTTGAAATCATAAGTCAGGACGAGATCGAGCACGTCCTTGCCCTGCGCTGCGCGCACGCGCTCCAGCTCCGCGGACATGGCCTCGTACTGCACCGTGCCGAGATAGGTCCCGACGAACAGCTGCGACTGCAGATCGTGAGCCTGCATGACGCTCGCGACCGTGAACCGGCTCGGGCCCAGCGTGTCGACGTAGCGGCCGCCATACGACGTGAAGCGTTCGAGCAGTTCGCGCGTTGCTTCGAGATCGCCTTCCTGGAAGACGCGTGAATTGCCAAGGCCCACCATCGGCAGTGCTTCGTCGCTGCCGGGGATCGGCCGCGAGTGGATCTCCAGCTTGTCATGAGCAAGCGTAAGCGCGGGCATCGCCGTGCTCAGTGCAACGGCGCCCGACGTTTTCAGAAAATCACGACGGCTGGTCATCGCTGACCCCTTGTTCACCAATCCGCAAGAGGAGTATAAAACAGTATTAACCGGAGGAAAGTCATGAATTACAGAGCAACCACTCTTGTCCTCCTCATCAGCAGCCTCGTGCCCGTACCGCTGTTCGCCGCAGATGCGCAGGACATCATCGACAAGGTCATGAAGCTCCAGGAGGAGCGCCGCGAAGGCGTCAATCGTTACATCGTCGAGCAAGAGGCCATGGGCTACGTATCGGAGATAACGTTCGAGCGCACCACGGTAACCGGGCCCGATGGCAAGCCTGTGGATACCTTCCAGATGGCGCTCCCCGACAACATGTTGCAGCAGGGCTCGGGCGAAGACCCGGTGATGTCACAGGATGACTTCGAGGACATGGCGCAGGAGGCTGTCTACAGTATCGCGGCATTTTCGGAATCGGCCGAGCTCGTCGGCACAGAGACCGTGGAAGGGCGCAAAGCCTATCACCTTGTGGCCGACAATCTCGACCGCACGCGCAGCTTCGATGAGAATCAGGAATTCACGCTGCAGACGATCAATGCGTGGATCGACGCGGAAAAGTACGTGCCGCTGAAACTCGTCATGGACGGAACAATGGACACGGATGGAACTGCGCGCCCCGTCACCATCGAGAATATCGAGCGCGACTATCGCACGGTGCCGGGCAGCAACATGTACGAACCCTACCAGCAGGTCATGCGGCTCACCGGCGAAATGGCGGATGAAACCAAGCGCCAGATGGAAGAGGCCCGGGCCCAGCTCGAGGAGTTCGACAAGCAAATGGCGGAGATGCCGGAGTCACAGCGCGATATGATGATGAGCATGATGGGCGAGCAGATCGAGATGATGCGCAAGATGGCTGCCGGCGACGGCATCGAGATCGTGACCAACGTTCGCTCGATCACCGTTGAGTGATCGGGGATTCGACTTGGCTCTGAAGACTGCAGTCGTCTACGGCAGCGTGCGAAGCGCTCGCCAGGGAATCAGGGCCGCGCGCTTTATCGTCAACCAGCTCGAAGCGCGCGGCCACGAGATCGAATTCGTCGATCCGCTGGAACGGCCGCTGCCGCTGCTGGACCGGATGTACAAGGAATTCGATCCTGGCGAAGCACCGCCGGCCCTGGAATCGATCGCGACCGCTTTTCGCAATGCCGACGGGTTTATTATCGTCAGCGGTGAATATAATCACAGCATCCCGCCCGCCCTGAAGAATCTGCTCGACCACTTCCAGCAGGAATACCATTACAAACCCAGCGGTATCGTCACCTACTCCGCGGGCCCGTTTGCCGGCCTTCGCGGGCTTGCCAACCTGCGCGCCATCCTCGGCGAACTGGGAACGCCGAGTATCCCGCGCGTGTTTGCCGTATCGCAGGTGCAAAACGCGTTCGACACGGACGGCCAGGCATTGGACAAGGCCTACGATGATCGCGTTGCGGGGTTCCTGGACGAATTCGAGTGGTACTCGCGGGCTTTGCGAGCTGCGCGACAAGGATAACAAACCCGTGAAAACCATAATCGAACCGCATCGCGTCAAGATGGTCGAGCCCATCCGGCTGACCGATCGCGACGAGCGCGAGCGCCTGATCAAGGAAGCGCACTATAACCTCTTCCTGCTGCACGCCGACGATGTGATCATCGATTTGCTGACAGACTCGGGCACCAGCGCGATGTCGTCGGAGGCATGGAGCGCGATGATGCGGGGCGACGAGTCCTACGCAGGTGCGCGCAGCTGGTACCGCTTCCGCGACACCGTCAAGGATATCTTCGGATTCGAACAGGTCGTTCCCACGCACCAGGGGCGCGCCGCGGAACGCATTCTATTCAGCGTGATGGTGCAAACTGGCTCGATCGTCCCGAATAACACGCATTTCGACACGACCCGCGCCAACATCGAATTCTGCGGCGGCAAAGCGATCGACCTCCCCTGCTCCGAGGCCGCCGATCTGGAATCCGACGCGCCTTTCAAAGGCAACATGGATACGGCCGCGCTCGAGAAACTGGTCGCGGAACACGGCCCGGAAAATATCCCGCTGATCATGGTGACGATCACGAACAACTCCGGCGGCGGTCAGCCCGTGTCGATGGCCAATATCCGGGAAATCAGTCGCATTGCGCGGGAGGCCGGCATACCATTTTACATCGACGCCTGCCGCTTCGCCGAGAACGCATACTTCATCAAGCTGCGCGAGCCTGGCTTCGAGGACACCGCGATCGTCGATATTGCGCGCGAGATGTTTGCCTGCGCCGACGGCTGCACGATGTCAGCCAAGAAGGACGCCTTTGCCAATATCGGCGGCTTCCTGTGCACCAACGACGCCGAACTGGCGCAACGTGAGCGCAATATCCTGATCCTTACGGAAGGCTTCCCGACCTATGGTGGCCTCGCGGGCCGCGATCTCGAAGCCATCGCAGTTGGCCTGCGCGAAATCCTCGACGAGCACTATCTCGACTATCGGTTGCTGTCCACGCGCTACGTCGTCAACGGCTTGCTCGATTCGGGCATCCCTGTCGTGGCGCCGGCCGGCGGTCATGCCGTGTACCTGGACGCGCGACGCTTTCTGCCGCACATCGAACCGCTGCACTATCCGGGCCAGGCCCTCGCCGTCGAGCTCTATATCGAGGCGGGCATCCGTGGCTGTGAGATCGGCACCGTGATGTTTGGGCTGGACCCTCACAGTGGGGAGGAACGGCCGGCTCGTTCCGACCTCGTGCGCCTCGCTATCCCGCGACGCGTATACACGCAAAGTCACATGGACTACGTACTCGAAGCCATCCAGTATGTGTGGGACCGGCGCGATGCCATTCGAGGCATGCGCATTGTCGAGGCGCCGCAGTTCCTGCGGCATTTTACCGCACAGTTCGACTGGCTCTAGCTGCACATCTGTTAATCCTTAATACGACTGGAACCCCATGAACGACATCAAACCCGGCCACCGGACCTGGGCCGAGCCTTACAAGATCAAGTCCGTCGAACTCCTCAGGATGACCACGCGCGACGAACGCGAAGCCGCGATCCGCGAGGCGGGTTACAACACGTTCCTCACGCGCAGTCGTGACGTATACATCGACCTGCTCACCGATTCGGGAACCTCCGCAATGAGCGATCGCCAGTGGGCAGGCCTCATGCTCGGCGACGAAGCGTATTCGGGCAGCGAGAACTTCTACCACCTCGAATCCGTCGTGCAGGAGTATTACGGCTACAAGTACCTGGTGCCGACGCACCAGGGCCGCGGTGCCGAGAACCTGATGTCGCAGATCCTCATCAGGGAGGGCGATTACATCCCTGGCAACATGTACTTCACGACGACGCGTCTGCACCAGGAACTTGCCGGCGGCACATTCGTGGACGTCATCATCGACGAAGCCCACGACCCCGATTGCGACTTCCCGTTCAAGGGCAACGTCGACATCGATAAGCTCGACGCGCTCGTCAAAAAGGTCGGAGCCGACCGGGTCCCGTACATCAGCCTCGAAGGCAACGTGAACATGGCCGGTGGCCAGCCGTTCTCCATGGCTAACCTGCGCGAACTGCACACCTATTGCCGCGAGCACGGCATACTCATCATGCTCGATGCGACGCGTACCATGGAGAACGCCTGGTTCATTCGCGAGCGCGAGAAAGGCTACGCGCACAAGTCCGTGCGGCAGATTCTCCGCGAAATCTGCGACCTCACCGACGGCTGTACAATGTCGGCAAAAAAGGATGCACTGGTCAATATCGGCGGCTTCTTCACCTGCAACGACGAGGAAATTTTCAAGAAGGCGCAGAACCTCGTGGTCGTCTACGAGGGCCTGCACACGTACGGCGGACTTGCCGGGCGCGATATGGAGGCAATGGCGCAGGGAATCCGCGAAGCAGCGACCGAGGAACACCAGGCAGCGCGAATCGGGCAGGTACGCTACCTCGGCGAAAACCTGCAGCGTGCCGGTATACCGATCGTGCAGCCCATCGGCTCGCACGCGGTATTCATCAATGCGCGAGAGTTCCTTGGGCACATCGACCAGGATGACTACCCCGCCCAGTCGCTCGCGGCGGAACTCTTCATCGAGTCGGGCATCCGCACGATGGAACGTGGCAACGTGTCTGCCGGCCGCGACCCCGAGACCGGCAAGAACCGCCGCCCGGCGCTGGAGCTCGTTCGCCTAACCATCCCGCGGCGCGTTTATACCCAGGCACATATGGACGTCGTGGCGCAGGCTGTCATCGACGTGTATGCCCGGCGTGACAGCATTCGCGGCCTGAAGATGGTCTACGAGCCCGAATACCTGCGGTTCTTCCAGGCGCGATTCGAACCGATCACCTAATCACAGAAGGAATGCAATGGGCGTCTTCGAATACATCGGCGTACTTATCTCAGTGATCATGGGCCTCGGTATCACTCACCTGGCAACGGGTGCGACCAAGCTCATCCAGCACCGCGACACGGTCCGGTTTTACGTGCCGCATGCGCTCTGGACCGTGAACATCCTGGTATACATACTGCTGATCTGGTGGGGGCTCTACTGGTGGAGCAGTCACGACAACTGGTACGCCTACGAATACCTGTTCATTACCCTGTATTCCGTCGTGCTCTTTTTCCTTGCCGCAATGCTGTACCCGTGGGATATGGACAGGGACATCGACATACGTGCCTACTTTTTCAGGAATCGCATCTGGTTCTTCGGCGCGATGTTCCTCGCCTGGTGCATCGACATCCCCGAAACGCTGGTCAAAGCCGCCGCCGACCTGCGGCCATTGCCGCAAGAATATTTCCTGTTTATCGGCCTGCATCTGGGTATGGCAGCCACCGGTCTCGTCACCCGCAACGCGATCGTCCACCTGTTGTTGCCAATCCTCTGGTTCGTACTGACCGTCTACTACGTCCTGATGTCGACACTCGGCCAGATATCCGGCTGACAGCTCATTTAGCGGTGGGCCCATCGAGCCGATCCCACAAGTAGCTGTAGATAAGCGCCTGCACGCGGGCTACTTGCTCGTTGTCCGATGCCCCGGCGTGGCCACCGACCGTGTTCTCGTAGTACAGCAGGTCGTGGCCCATCTCGTTCATACGGGCAACCATCTTGCGTGCATGGCCCGGGTGCACACGATCGTCGCGCGTCGACGTCGTGAAAAAAGGCGTCGGGTAGTCCGCCGCCGGGTCCAGGTTATGGTAGGGCGAGTATTCCTTGATGTATTCCCAGTCATCGGTGTCCGGGTCGCCGTATTCGCCCATCCATGATGCGCCCGCAAGCAGTTTGTTGTAGCGCTTCATGTCGAGCAGTGGCACCTGGACGACGACGGCGCCCCAGAGATCCGGCCGCTGCGTGAGCATGACGCCGGTCAGCAGCCCGCCATTCGAGCCGCCGCGGATGCCGAGGTGTTCGGGACTCGTGATGCCGCGAGCAATGAGATCCTCGCCCACCGCGATGAAGTCGTCGTACGCGCGCTGCCGGTTTTCCTTGAGTGCGGCCTGGTGCCAGGCCGGTCCGTATTCGCCGCCGCCGCGGATGTTCGCGACGACGTAGGCGCCGCCTCGCTCCAGCCAGCTGTGGCCGACCGTCGCGCTGTAACCCGGCGTGCGGCTGACTTCGAAACCTCCATAGCCATACAACAGCGTCGGTGTCGTGCCGTCGGGCTCGAATCCGCTGGGCAGGACCACGAAATATGGCACCCGCGTGCCGTCTTTGCTGGTTGCAAAGTGTTGCTCAACCGTCATGCCCTCACTGTCGAAGAATTCGGGCAACGAACGCAGCGCCTTCACCGTCCGGCCTCCCTCATCCGCCACGTACAGCGTGTCCGGAGTCAGGAAATTTTCGTAGGAGAAGAAGAAGATGTTGGACTCATCCGACGACGAGCCCAACGTGATCGTCCCGAGGTCGTCGGTCTTGATATCCTCGCTCTCCCACTTGCCGTCGACGAACGCGAAACGCTGCAGCTTCGACACAACGTCATTGAGCAGGCGAACGACAATGTAGTCGCGCGTCGTCAGTATGCCGCCGCGCGGAATTGCCATGGACTCACCGGGAACCACGAGGATCTCGAAATCGCGGTCGCCGTCCATGAAGCGCGCAAAATCGATGGACATGAGCGCAGCCTGCGGATAGGTGGTCTCCCCGATCTGCCAGTCCGTTTTGAGCTGCACGAGCATCTGGCCGTTCATTACACCCAGGAAGTCGGCATCTTCCGGGATGTCGATGTGCGCGAATTCGCCGTCACCCGTATAGAGGTAATTGAGCGTTTCGAAAAAGCTCGGCGTCCGATATGCAAGATCGTAGCTCTCGTCCCGGTCCCAGATACGGTACACACCGGCGGCGACGTCGGTTTGCTCGCCAGCAAAAACTTCGGTAGCTTCTTCGATCGGCTCGCCGCGCTTCCACAGCCGTGCCGTGCGTGGATAGCCAGAATCCGTCAGGCTTTTTTCCCCAAAATCGCTGCCGACCCATACCGCGTTCTCGTCGATCCAGCTGACGCGATGCTTGGCCTCCGGTATGGAGAAGCCATCCATGACGAAGGTCTTTGTCTCGACGTCGAACTCGCGGACCACGACAGCATCGGCTCCACCGCGCGACAGGTTGAGAAGACAGCGCCGGTATTCGGGCCGCAGGCACTGCGCGCCCTTCCACACCCAATCTTCGTTTTCTCCCTCGGCAAGCTTGTCCACGTCCAGGACGAGCTCCCATTCTTCGCTGCCTTCGACGTAGCCGTCGAGCAGCATGCGCCGCCAGCGGCCGCGAATATTGTCTTCGTCACGCCAGAAGTTGTAGACGTAATCGCCGCGCATCGCAGGTGTCGCAATACGTTCGTCCGAGTTGTAGATCTCGAGATTACGTTTCCGGAGCGGATCGTACGTCGGCAGCGACTCCAGGTGACCGAGCGAGGTGGCGTTCTGCTCCTCGACCCAGGCAAGTGCTTTCTCGCCCTCCACCTCCTCGAGCCAGATGTAGGAGTCTTTCGAGAAATCGTACGCTGGTACCTGCTCGGCGGCGTCCTGCCGCCCGCATGCCGAGAGAACAAGGACCGCCAGCGCAGCGCCGATGACTTTCCACATGGTAATTCGCCTGTAATTCAAAGGCCGGGGAGTCTAACACGTTGTTATACTTCAACGATTCGCAACGGCAACACGGTGACCATCATGCGACATACGATCGTCATGAGCTTCCTCTTCCTGGCCTTTCCCGGACTCGCGATGGCGCAGGGCGCAGAAACGCAATGTACCTACGGCGACATGGTGCGACGAATCGTGATCATGACCGAACCGGGTGTGAGCGTGCCCTGCGAGGTGCACTACTTCAAGGACACCGAGGCGCCTGGCGAGGACCAGGTGCTCTGGAGTGCAACTGAGCAAGCCGGATACTGCGAGGAAAAGGCAGCCGGTCTCGTGGCGAAACTGGAAGGCACGGGCTGGGACTGTGGCGTCGGCGCCCCCTCAGCCCCGGCCGAGCCGCCTGAGCCGGCCGAACCTGCCGAGCCCGCGGACGCGCCGGCCGATACGACAGGCGACCTGGCGCCGGCCGCGCCGGAAGACGGCGAGGAATAACGGCGCTGCCGGGCCGTCCAGGGCCCGGCATTCGTCATTTGCTCAAGCGCAGCTTGTCGGCGGCGAACACGCCACTCGGCGAGAGCACGAAGCGTTCGCACTGCAGACCGACGAAGAAACTGCCTGTCTCGTCCGGGTTCTCGGAGACCTTGATCTCCTCCGGATGAACGTGGCGTTTGACGAATTCACTCAATAACGTCGCAATACTGGACTTTTCAGCGGCGATTACGATGTTCATGGCGTTCTCCTTGCGGGCCGACTGCGGCCATTTCCCTGAGTGTCGCCTGCAGCTTAATTGCGGGCCGCTTAACGCTCGCTGAAAATTGTATGAACACCGGCTGAAGGCCGAAAACTGCGACCTTCGTCTTCATGTCCTTGCACCGCTTGCCTGTACGCTAGGTGTCATGAAGCTTAACCGGATATTGCTCGCGGTCAGTTTTACCTGGCTGCTCGTTTCGTTCTGGCACCGCAATGACCTGCCACGGAACATCGAGTTCGTACCCGAACTGCAGAACGAACCCCTCCAGACGCCGACCCTGAAAAAGCCATTCCAGGTCGACTTCAACGACGCCAGCTACGACATCGAGCCGGAATACGAATACGAAATCACCGGCATGATCGTGTCCTACCGGCACCACGACGGCAACAGCCGGATGCACGCCCGCGCCAACGACCACCTGAACATGCTGGATGTCTGCGTCATATGGGGCGACAACCCGCTGAACGAACGCCTGCACAAGATCAGTTTCTGGAACGGCATCTTTACCTGTAACGTGAAGACCCGCGACCAGCAAGCCTGGGACGCGTTCGACATGAACCAGCTGTCGAACAATCACCTGATCTCCGACGACGAATTCATTCGCAAACAGGTTCGCGGGATAAAGGTGGGCGACCAGATACGGATCAGGGGATACCTCTCGAGCTATGGCGGCGCAGGCGGCAGCAAACGAGGCACGAGCACGACGCGCACCGACACCGGTGATGGCGCCTGCGAAACCATCTACGTCGAGCAGTTTAAAATCGTTGGTCCGGCCACCAGCTACTGGCGAATTTCCATGTGGATTTCTCTTTCGCTGTTGCTCACCGGCCTCGCCATTCACTTCACCCGCCCGTATCGTCCGTACTAGTCAAGATCAATAGATCGACCACGATACTTACGCGGTCACATTCGCCCCGGATAATCCGTACGGCGACTTGCGACTTGGCGCTCCTGAACTACATTTAGAGCATGGACGGCTTGTTAAAGCCCGAAGCTGTGCCGAGAATAAACAACAGTTCAACAAGGAAGCCGCTCCGCGCTTCCATGGAGGTCACAATGATAAAGAAGGTCCTATTCGTTGCTCTTTTACTCGTTTTCGCGTCGTCGGCGCATGCCGGTGGCAAGGTCAAGACTCAGAACTGGAACGAGTGCTACAAAGACCTGGCCGCTGACTTCAATTCTGATGGCTTCCCAGTCCGCTACGAATGCACCCAGGTGAACGTACCGCTCGACTATGACCGGGCTAACGGGCCTGTGATTTCTCTGGCTGTCGTTCGGATTCCTGCGTCACACCCGGAAGTGTATCGGGGGTCGCTATTCTTGAATCCTGGTGGCCCCGGCGGCTCCGGTGTTGATTTCGCACTTTTTTTCGGACCACTCGCGCCACTGTTCTTTCAGCAATCGGGCACTCAATATGACATCGTTGGATTCGATCCACGCGGTATCGGCCGCTCTACAGCGTTGAAGTGCTTTGGAAATGAGAAGCAGTCCGTCCAGATCTTTGCCCCGGTCCCGTTCCCCGAGGTTGCCGGAGAGGTGCCATTTTTCGAGGCTGGCGACAACCTGTTGAACGATCAGTGTTCTACACGAGGCAACAAGATACTGGAGCACATGTCGACGGCAAACGTTGCGCGGGACCTCGAATACATGCGCCAGGCTTTTGGTGATACCCAGTTGAATTTTCTGGGCCTGTCTTATGGTTCATACCTTGGCCAGACTTATGCCAATCTGTTTCCCGAAACGGTAGGTGCGCTCATTATCGACGGAGTACTTGACCCGATCGCCTGGGCCAACGTCGGCTCCGGCGTTCCTTTTAGTACTGCGCTGCGCTCAGATTTGGGGGCGGAGGACACGCTCGCCGAATTTCTCAGGCAGTGCGAGGATGCCGGACCATCTCTCTGTGCTCTAGCTCCAGATGCTGAGAGTCGATTCGATGAGGTGTTTGCTCGACTGCAGGCTGCACCGATTCCGATTGTAGATCCCGGCACTGGTGACATTTTCGAGTATCGTCGTTCATTCTTCGTGGCCGATCTCTTGGGCGCCCTGTACAACCCGTTCAACTTCCCCGCGATCGCCAATTTTGTGGCGTTTCTCGAATCTATACCGTCACCTGCCGCGCTGGGACTTGCCCGCCGCGATCTTCTGGTGGCGCCTGGATTCGTAAACAAACGCGGATTCCCGAACTATGAGAATTTTGCGGAAGGCTTCCCGGCCGTCGCCTGCGAAGATTCGCAGAATCCGGGCGGCGGTCACCCGACCTGGTTCGACGTCGGCCAGGCCGCCTTGTCAGACGCCCCGGTGTTTGGCGAAATATGGACGTGGGCATCCAGCCCCTGCGCGGTCTGGTCCAGCTTCGACAACGATGTCTACCGTGGACCGTACGATGCGATGACGGCCAACCCTGTCCTTATAATAGGGAACCTGTACGACCCGGCGACGCGTTACGAAGGTGCCGTCGCCGCACGAGCGCTGTTGCCGAATTCGGGACTGCTTACCGTCGATGATCCGGGGCATACATCGCTGGGCCTGAATTTCTGTGCCGCTTTCGTAACGGACTTTTACCTGCAGAATACGTCGTTTGCGTACCTGGTTGACGAGGGTACCTGCCCGTCGAGCGGCAACTGGTTCGCTATTGCGTCACCAGCTGCATCGGCCGAGGGAATGAGCATTGACGCCCGATTCCGCGCCAGGATGATGTCAGAGATCGCGTTCCGGCCATAAGGGCATAGTCTGAACTGCGGCGCGGGCGGGATCAGCGGTACCCACCCGCGCCACTTTCGCGCCTGAGTCGCGCTATAGTAGTGGCTGGCCCACACCAACAACCACAATGGTGGCTGCTCACATGCGTTCATCCAAAGGCGCCATTGCGCTTTCCCTTTTCTTCCTGAGTTTAATGCCGGGTACCGCCATGGCAGCGACACACGACGACCTAATCGAGCTTTTCGAAGACTGGCGAGCCTTCGAATCACCGTCGCTGCTCAACGGCGCGCCGGACTATACCGCCGAGCGGTTCGCGATCCGACAACACGATTACCTCGAGCTGCGCGCGCGGCTCGACGCTTTCGATATCAGCGACTGGCCGATTCCTGAGCAGGTGGACTGGCATCTGGTGCGCGCGGAGATGAACGGCTACGACTTTAATCGGCGGGTCCTGAGACCGTGGGCCCGCGACCCCGCGTTCTACAAATCCATCTGGACCTACCGGAGCGACGTGCCGGCGCACGAAGGGCCGACTCATCACGCGGTCGTCGAGCTATGGACCTACGAGTTCCCCCTTTCCGATGACGAAGAGCAGCGGCTCATCAAGGAGCTCGGTGTCATACCGCCGCTCATGACGCAGGCGCGCAAGAACCTGACGGGTAATGCGCGCGACCTGTGGGTCACGGGCATCCGTGACATCCGCGACGACCTCGAGAATCTCGAGCGCCTCGAAGACAGGATTGGCGAAAGCCCCCAGCTCCGGGCGGCGATCGCTGACGCCCACGCGGCCACGCTGGAACTCGCAGAGTGGCTCGAGGCGGAGGCACCAGGAAAGACGGGCCCTTCCGGCATCGGCAAGGACAACTACACCTGGTACCAGCAGAACGTGCACCTCGTTCCGCTCACCTGGGAGGACGAAGTCCGCTTGCTGAAGCGCGAGCTGGACCGCGCCTGGTCATCGCTAAAGCTCGAGGAGCAACGCAACCGCGACCTGCCGCCGATGGTTGCCGCAAACTCCCCCGAGGAATACGACGCAAAGGCACGCGAGGCCGTCGATCGCATCATGAATTTTCTCGAGGACCAGGAAATCGTCACGGTCGCCGACTATATGCGGCCTGCCCTGCTCGCCCACCTCGGGTCTTACGTCCCAGAAGAAACGCGCAACTTTTTCTGGATCACGGCGCACTACGACCCGGCGCCGCTGTTCACCCACTTCTACCACTGGTTCGAGCTGGCGCGCATGGACACCGAACCGCATCCGAGCCCCGTACGCCAGGGCGCCCTGCTCTACAACATCTTCGACAGCCGTAACGAAGGCACGGCCACAGGGGTCGAGGAGATGTTCATGCACGCGGGTCTTTATGAAGACAGCCCGCGCTCACGCGAACTGGTCTGGATTCTGCTCGCGCAACGCGCGGCGCGCGGTCTCGGCTCGCTGTATGCGCATGCGAACGAGATGACCATGGAAGAAGCCGGCGGCATTCACATGGAGTGGACACCCCGCGGCTGGATGAAGACCGAAAAGGAATTGCTGATCTTCGAGCAGCATCTCTACCTGCGCCAGCCGGGATACGGCACCAGTTACGTGACCGGCAAGTACCTGCTCGAGCGCACGCTGGCGGACTACGCGAAACAGATGGAAGACCGGGGTAAAGAATTCCGGCTGAAGGACTTTTTCGATACGTTGAATCGCATCGACAGCATTCCCATCTCGCTCGCTCGCTGGGAAATGACTGGCCTCGACGACGAGATCCGCGCGATAACGCGGTAGTAGGAGCGGTTCCTGAACCGCGATCGCGCGCCAAGGCGTGCTCCCTCAGGAAAATGCTCGCTCCTGCAGCGATTACCGCGTCAGGCGGTAGCTGACGATATGGAAATGCGCAATAGCGGCGGATTACCGGAATTCAACGTGTCAGGAAGCGGACTATTTCGACCATGGCTTCGGTATCGAAACGGCAATAACGCCGCAGCTGTTCATCGAGTTCGGCTTTACGAGCGGAGCTGACATCCGGTTGTATTGCCTCGATGAAGCCCTCAGAGGCCGCCGTACCTTCCCTGATGCCCTCGAGCTTCGCATAGTCCATGTCGGGATTGATCGTTGGCATCACGGCCTTGATCGACCAGGACCCGAGCATCTTCGGGTGGTAGTAATTTTCCTTTACGACCGGGTGCAGGTCGAACAGCCGATCGATGATCTTCGAGACCGGTGGGGCGAGATCCGGACACAGTTCGACCAGGTTCTTCAGGACGCCCTCTTCATATCGTGTCCACATGAATACCGGCCCCTCGTCTCCCAGGCACTCGATGAGTTTGCGCGTCAGTGAGCGCATCGGCGGTTCCCCGGACAGGTCGAGAAACTCCTCATGCCTGAAGCTTCCGGGTGCCTCTTCGATATGACAGGACCACTGAATCGCAAGTGCCCGGTATGGCCGCGTGCCGGCCCAGAACGGAACCGCAGGCGCGATCGTCTCGAAGTCGAGGTAGTACCGTGGAAAGGCCAGCCCTTCGAGCGTACGACGCGCGCCATCGAGCAGCTCGGGTTCGCCGCTGCAGGTAACCCGGTGTACGCGTTGCTGCGTTTCCGCCGTAATTATCTCTGCGGGCACGTCACGGATGTCACGGTAACCGAGTGCGACGTATTCGCCGAGTTTCGCCTTGCCGCCGCCCAGACCCGCAACCGGGTACTCGGTATCTGTCGGCCAGCAAAAGTCCATGAACTGGCAGTCATACGGGCTGCTGCATTGAGCGCCGACATTGACATCGGGCCTGGGCCCGGTCACCGCATCGCGAGCGCGGGCTATGAGTTCGACGACCGTTGGCTCGAGCGTGCGTACCTCATCCGTCAGATCGTGCTCGAGCAACAGGCCGTCGTAGTCGCCAGCGCCCGGGTATACGAATCGGTTGTTGACGTGCGCCAGTGAAACCCCGGTAATGTCGATACCGGAATTGCGCAACACCCAGTGCTGGATCGCGCAATCCAGAACGTGGTAGTCCTTCACCGACGTGGACGCTTTTACCTCGATCATGCGCCAGCCGCCGGAATCAGGCATCAGTACGTCGACCCGGACCAGCACACCCTCGTGCCGGAACGTTGCCTCGAAGATCGGAAAATCCGCGCCGCCGTCAATCAACTCGCGCGTCCTCGCGAGCAGGCGACCGACGCGCCTGTCGAATTCGATCTCGACCGAGTCGGGCGTGCCATAGAGCTGCCGCGATATCGCACCGATCTCGTGACCCGTCGCCCACAGTGAACGGACCTGCGGCGTGATCACACCGAACTCCGGGTGGTGCTTTTCAAGGTGCACGCGCTTCAGGCATTGCCATGCGGAAATCAGGCGCGATTTGGAAAGAAACGGTCGGCGGGCGGCCATGGGTGAAGTTTACACGACGGCATTTACGTTGTTTATCCGCAACAAAGGACCATGAATCGCGCCATTCGAGGCCGCGAACACAGCCTTAATTTGACCGCATCGATCATTTAGTCAAATCTGTGAACCGAAACACGATGCGGGTGTCACACCCCGTTAGCATTCGACTTACTTGCGCAAAGCTAAGGAGAACGTCATGTTGCGTTCATCACTATTGTTTTTACTTCTCACGTTGTCGACCGCGGCCAGTGCCGAGGATTTTGACTACAACTGGCTATCGTTCGGCTTCAGCTTGATCGATTACGACGACATCAATGTCGATGGCGAGGCGCTCGGCATCGACGGTTCGTTCGCGTTCCACGACGACTTTCATGCGTTCGCGTCATACTCCACAGCCGATCTCGACTTCGGCATCGACGGAACCGCTTTCGACATCGGCGTCGGCTACAACACGCAGCTGTCAAACGTCTTCGATGCGTGGGCGCGCCTGTCTTACGAGTACGAGGAGTTCGATGTTCCCGGCGCCGGAAGCAATGACGACAACGGCTTCGGCTTCGGCGTCGGCATGCGCTTCGCCGCCACGGAGCAAGTGGAACTGGAGGGTGCTATCCGGTATACCGACCTCAACGACCGCGGCGACGAGACTGCGCTGGTGTTCGGCGGCCTGTACAGCTTTATGCCTACGTTTGCCGTGGGCCTGTTCGGCGAATGGGGCGACGACGTGACGTCGTACACGCTGCTGGGCCGGTTCTACTGGGCACAGTAAACGCACACCTCGATTGAATCGAAAGCCCCGCCCCGAGCGGGGCTTTTTTTGCTCCTGGCCGGGCCATTTTAGGCACGACCGGCCACAAGCTGGTAATCTTGCGCAACTTCGCGGCGCGGCAACCCACCGCACCGGCGCGTCAATCAACCAGTTTCAAGGAGCATGCCCGTGAGAGTTTGGTTCCCCCTCGTCCTGTTATTCCTGACCGGCCTCGCCTACGCCGGTGAAATCGATGCGAAGGTCGAAGCCGCGCTCGCCGCCGAGTCCCGCCCGGTGGCCGATGTGGAGCGCGACCGCAATCGCAAGCCTCTGGAGACCCTCGAGTTTTTCGGCCTCGAGGATGACATGACGGTGCTCGAACTCATTCCCGGGGGCGGCTGGTATACGCGCGTTCTCGCGCCCGTGCTGGCGGAAAATGGCAAGCTGTACGTTGCGCTCGGTACGCGCCGCGTATCTGAAAACGTGCTCACCCAACCCGGCTTCGAAAAGGTCGAAGTGATCGAAACCGACGCCAACATCCGTCGGCCGGAAGGCAGCCGCTATTACGTGCTCGATGATTTCGATCTCGGCATCTCGGGCGTCGACATGGCGCTCACGTTCAGGAACGTTCACAACTTCGATGCGGAGTCCCGCGACCGCATGAACCGTGCCGTCTTCGACGCACTGAAGTCCGGAGGACTTTACGGCGTGGTCGACCATACGAAACGTCATATGGAGCCGGACAACCCGGAGAACCGGCGCCGCATCGACCCCGTGCTGGTCATCAAGGAGATGCTCGACATCGGCTTCGAATTCGTGGCTTACAGCGACCTTCACTACCGGGCCGATGATGAATTGCGCTACGAGGTCGGACGCCGCAGCGTAACCGGTAATACTGACCGTTTCACGTTCCTGTTCAGAAAGCCCTGATGCTCGCCTGACCCCACTCAAGAGACAAAAATCATGAAAAGACTGCTCGCAATCATTCCGCTCGGCGCAGCCCTGATTATCGCCTCGTGTAACCAGGCATCTCCTCCCGGTAACCCGAAGATCATCGAGGACCTGTCGTCCGCCTGGAACGAGGCGCTGAACACCAAAGACCTCGAGACCCTGACGATGATCTACGCGAGCGACGCGCGCATCATGCCGCCGAACGGCAAGATGATGCGAGGAGCCGAAGGCGTGCGCGCAACCTTTGGCGCCATGATGGACGCCGGAATCACCGGCGAGACGACGATCGAAGAGATAACGATGCAGAACAACATCGCTTACAAGATCGGTAGCTACAAGGTCATGGATGGCGACAACGTTGTGGACAACGGCAAGTTCATCGAGACCTGGCTGCGAGGCGATGACGGCAAGTGGCGCATCTCGAATGACATCTGGAACAGCGACAACCCACCCGCAGCACCGCAACGCCCCATGCAGGGCAAGCATCGCATGCAGGGCGAAGGAAGGCGCCACCAGCATGTAATGATCATGCACGAAGTCGATGACGCCGAACGCTGGCTCGCGGCCTGGCGCGGCGAGAACAGTCGCCATGATCTATTCCAGGCCAATGGCGCGGCGCACGTGCATACTTTCCAGAGCGAGGAAAACCCGAACCTCACTGGACTGGTGGTCGCCATCAAGGACATGCAGGCACTGCAGGATATGCTGTCATCGGACGCGGGTCTCGCGGCCGCAAAGGAAGACGGCGTGATTGCCGATTCCATGACGGTGCTGATGGAAGCGAAGTAACGCCTGCGGTTATCCAGGATATTTTGACGCTCTCGCTGGGCGAAGGCGTCAGGCGAAGATCCTGTCGATCTCGTCGACCACGTCGGGGGTAAACTTATCGATGAAGTTCACCGCTTTCATGTTCTCGTGAACCTGCTCGACCCGGCTCGCCCCCGTGATCACCGTGCTGACCCAGGGGTTCTGCAGGCACCACGCCAGTGAAAACTGCGCCAGCGACGCGCCCATCTGCTGGGCGAGCGGCTCTAGCGCGGCGACTTTTGCGAGGCGATCGGAATCGGTAATCTGCTCTCTCAGCCAGGAAAGGCTCTCGAGCGAGCCGCGGCTGCCTTCCGGCACGCCCTTCTGGTACTTGCCGGTGAGCGTGCCCGAGGCGAGCGGACTCCACGTCGTGGACCCATAGCCGTGATCCTCGTAGATGCGCCGGTAGGCGTCGCTGAAACGGTGCCTTTCGAAAAGGTTGTAAACGGGCTGCTCGACGACAGGCTTGTGCAGGTTGTAGCGCTCGGCGGCATCGATCGCTGACTGGATATCCGCCGCCTCCCATTCCGATGTGCCCCAATACAGCGCCTTGCCGCGCTCGATGATGTTGTGCATCGCCCAGACGGTTTCCTCGACGGGCGTAGTGGGATCCGCGCGATGGCAGAAAAGCAGGTCGACGTAGTCGAGATCGAGACGCTGCAGAGAACTGTCGATGCTCTCGAGCAGGTACTTGCGATTCAGGGTATTTCTCTCGTTGGGATTGTCGTGCAGCCCCCAGAAGAGCTTCGTTGAGACGAGGTAGCTGCCGCGGCGCCAGCCGAGACGTTTCAGGGCCTCGCCCATGATCTCCTCGGACTTGCCGTTTGCATAGGCTTCAGCGTTATCGAAGAAGTTGACACCGGCGTCGTACGCCGCCGCCATCATCTCGACTGTGTCCCTGACGTCGACCTGGGTGTGAAACGTCACCCAGGAACCGAACGACAGTTCACTGACCTGGATGCCGGCTTTGCCGAGATGGCGGTAGTTCATAGTGTGCCCCGTAACTCTCTCGATGCGCCATCATAAACAAATCACGACTCGCGCGTCGCCGATACCGCCTGGCTGCCCCATACCTTCATGCACACGGGTCTGACCTACTAGCAAATGGACCACCGCGGGGAAATGCGTACACAGGCGCGCGGCGGAGATTGTTGCGCTGTTAGACTACGCTGATGTTTCTCGTGGTGATCGGTGCCCTGCTGGGCGCTTTATTCGGCGGCTTTCCAGGACTCCTCATCGGTGCTGCGCTGGGCTATGCGGCCGGGGCTATTCTGCGGCAATCCGTTATCGGCGGGCTGCGCATCGTGCAGTCGCAGCTGATCGATTCGACCTTTGCCGTCATGGGTGCGCTGTGCAAGGCCGACAGTGTGGTTACTCGCGACGAGATCGACGCGGTCGAGCGTATCTTTACCATGCTCAGGCTCCAGGAGGAGCAACGCCGGGCCGCCAAGGCCGCCTTCAATCGTGGCAAGCAGGCCGATTTCGATCTCGATGCCGCCGTCGACCAGTTCGCCCGCGTCAGCCGCCGCCGTGCACCGCTGGTGCAGCTATTCTTGCAGCTGCAGGTCATGGCCGTCGCGGCCGATGGCAAGGTAGACCCTTCGGAACACCAGATGCTGGTGCGCATTGCGCGCCGCCTGGGTCTCGGCGAACAAGATGTCGCGCAACTCGAGGCACTATTACGCGCCGGCACGGCGGGTCCGTCCGATCGCGGTGCGCCTCCCGCCGGTGACCGTCTCGCCGACGCTTACGCGGCGCTTGGCGTGTCTCAGGACTCGAGCCCGGCAGAAATCAAGCGCGCCTATCGCAAGCTCATCAGCCAGAATCACCCCGACAAGCTTGCTGCACGCGGCCTGCCCGAGAGCATGCGAGCCGTGGCGGAAGAACGTTCGCGCGAGATAAACGCAGCTTACGACCTGATCAAGAACGCGCGCGGGATGGTTTAAGACGCTTTTTGAATTCAAAACATAGACTTGCTTATGTAACAGCGGCAACCCGGCGAACCGGCCATCCGGCACAATCAAAAGTGACTACACACAACCGCTATACATAATCATGATCAATGTACCCGACGGCATCGTCACAGTGCACCTCGATGGCAAGCGCTTCCGCGGCGCCTACTATTTCCGCGACGACAAACTCGTGGTGTCGGCTTACGGCATGCAGGAATCTTCGGCTGACCTCGCCGTACTTGCCGGCGAACGCGGCAAAGCAGCGCTAAATCTGGCGAAACTCGTTCTCATCGAAATGGTCCGGGCATCGCAGGCCATACCCGATTGGCAGCCCAGGTTCGCTTTGTGCGGAACGACCACCCAGATCTTCTACTAATACAGATCTGCGGGGTCCGCCGGGTCAGGATTTCTGTCGTTCCCGGATGCCATTGCCCACGTAGTTGAACGGCGGATGCTCGTCCTCGCGCGCAATCTCGAAGCTGTCCGTGGCGTCGAGATCGACATTTTCGGCTTCAGAGCCGCCTTTCGACGAGTAGATTATCCTAACGTCACCAATGGCTATGACGTCGTTGTTGTTCAGTACCAGGCGTACTGCCGCCTCACCGTTGATCGCGGATCCGTTCGTACTGCCAAGATCGAGGTAATGCATACGGTCATTAGAACAGGCAATCAGTCCGTGAAAGCGACTGACCTGCAAGTCCTCGATGCAGATTTCGCACAGCCGATCGCGCCCGATCAGCAGTTTGCTGCCATTCAGCGGGATTGTCTTCTCCGGTTCCCCATTGACCTTGATGATCAGCTGACCTGACACATCGTCGGGCCCGGCCCTCGTCGGCGTCGCATCTTCCGTCTGCTCGTCGTGTGCGGCCTGAAAAAGGCCGAGGAGCGTGGCCGCGGCTTTGACCTCAGCCGTGGAAACGGCCGCTTTGTCATTGCCTGCAGCAATCTCGACGGACTTGCGGCACAGCAGGTCCACCGTCTCGGGGACGCCGGAACTCAGCTCATGTATCAATCGAATGCCATAGATTTCGAAACGCGGCCCGACGCTTTTCATGCCGATGCCATTCGATACGCCTCGCTCGAACCGCTCACGAATGAACTCGCGGGTCTCCGACAGCATGAACGGTGTCAGGACAATGCGCTCGGCGCCGCGCGGTGAAATCGCGTCGAATGCCGGTTGCCCTGATTCGAGCGAGTCGTTGGCGGGACCGGTAGCAACGACCATCAGGCCGAAGTGGCCTGGAGATTCCTTCTCGATAAGATCGCTAACCCTGTCCAACACCTCCTGGCCGTGCGCATCAATATCCCTGAGCACGAGAATTGTGCGCCGCCGCTTCAACTCCTGGTAATCAAGAAACAACGTCAGGACATTTTGATAATCGGAGAGACTCATACCCGCGGTCTCGAATCCGATAGAACGCAGGATCTCGTCCATGAACGCGACGGGATCGTCGAACGGTTGCTCCACTCGAATTACGGTCGTCTGCTCATCGACGTTGGCGAGGAAACGATCGACGACGTAGCCGACCGCAAACCGGCTATGACTCACCACCATCGCGACCGGAACGCGATCCCGGTACGCGCGCACAACGCGCCTGATCGGGGATCGGCTGAGTCGGCCGAGAATCGGAAACAGGGGATCGTCCGACCCCGGCTTATCGACGTGGCGGAGCGAATTGTATTGCTCAACGATTGATTTCATTTGTCGGGCCTTTTTAAACAAAGGGTTAAAGGCTCTTATTCATCTTTTATCGAACTCGCGCAGTCTATTTGGTTTCGGGTCTTATGTAAAATTCGTTGCAACGACGACTTGTAACCTGTTGAAAAATAGACTCCACGGCACGCCAGGCCGCTGCGGGACGCCGGGCATGCACGGGCGCAAGCGAGTTAACAGAATGCATTCAGGAGCGGCATTTCAGCGTCTGCTGGACGGATTTTTCTGCGATCTGCGCGGGCACGATTGCTGTGGGCGCGCGCGGGAGGTATGGTCGTTGCACTGCCCCGAAAAAGAAAAATGACGAGGGTTGGCAATGGGAAACTCGAAAACTGCGGCTATAGCGGCCGCTCTCCTGGCTGTTGTGTTGATCGCGATATCGCCGCTCACGAACTCAAACCCGCCCAGCGGGCAAACGAAGAGCCGTTCCGACACGGCCGGCATACGGGACATCCAGACACGCAGTACGCTGTCCGGTCAGACGTGGGCGGCGGAACTCTTCGGCCGGCGCTACGGCCGAAATCTGCTCGCTGCAGTAGTGCCGGATAGCCAGGGCGGCTCGATCGACGCATAAGGTCAGTTAACGGCCGACCAATACGCGCGCACGCAGCAACACGTGCGATTCCGTTTCTATGCGGAACTCAACGACTTACTTCCCCGCGACAAACAGCAGCGCGAATTTGACTGGTTTGTTACGGGCACGCCGTCCCCGCTCGGCTGAAATCAGGGCTGCTACCCATTGGCTCGTTCACGCAAATCGCTGCGATAGGCGCCTATCGGGCACGAATCTCGCCTAGAATAGGCTCTACCAGGAGTTTCGGGGATTCCGCGATGGCCGGCGGATTTGCAAAAGACGGTGCGGTACAGGAGCAGATCGACGCCACGGTCGAGGACGCCATCACGCGCGCCCGCAGTGAGTTACCGCGCGGCGAAAGCCTCACGCACTGCGAGGAATGCGGTCGTGAAATCCCCGCAGCGCGACGCGAGGCGGTGCCCGGCGTGCGGCTCTGTGTCGCCTGCCAGGCGGAACGCGACGAACATCGCAAGGCCGTGAGCGGCTACAACCGCCGCGGCAGCAAAGACAGCCAGTTGAGGTGACCTGCGTATGCTGACGAAGAAACTATTGCTGATTGCAGCCCTCGCTGTTACTGCATTCCCCGGGATGGCAGTAACCGGCGATTTGACACTCAAGGCGATCATGCAGGAGATGCGTCTCAACTTCCTGGACATCTCCGACGGTTTCCTGCTCGACGATTTCAACAAAATCGCCGAAGCCGCACTCGCGATCGCGGAACACCCGAGGATCCCGCCGGAGCAGGTCGAGCGAGTGGCCGCTGAACTCGGCGCGGAAATGCCCGTGTTCAAGAATTTCGATGTGCAGGTCCACGAGTTGTCGCTGGAGATCTACAAGGCGGCCAAAGATCGGGATCGCGCCACGGCTGTCACTGCCTACCAGGGCATGGTCGCCGCCTGTTTCGACTGCCATGCTGCCTACAGGACGCGGGTTGCCGCGATTTTAGGCGAGAAACAGTAGTAAGAATATTAAATAATTTATTGTTTTTTAAGTAATAACTCTCTCCATGCCGCCCCCACCAGCAAGTCCTCAGGCCGTCATCCGGCGCGCGACCGCGAATCTTTGCGAGCTTTACCCCGGCGCGGGTGAGGTCCATGCGCACTGGACCGGTTCAAAGCTCTTCATCTGGAGTAATGACGCTGCTCAGAGATTCAGCGTCATGTTTACGACCCCGGGATCGTCCGGCGAGCGCCGCTGATCGAAACCGAGTTCCTTCGCGAGCGCGATCATGCCCTTGTTCTCACGCAGCACGATGCCGACCATTTCCTCCAGGCGCCGGTCTCGAGCGATGTCGATGAGCCTCCGCAGCAGTTCGGTCGCAATGCCCTTGTTGTGCCAGTCGTCGGCAACGACGATTGCAAACTCGCAGCTACGTCCGTCCGGGTTGGTCACATAGCGTGCAACGGCGATCTGTCGCTCATGGCTATCGGTATCGACGAGCGCGATCAACGCCATCTCGCGGTCGTAATCGATCTGCGTAAAACGCGACACCATCTGCATGGTGATGTTCTTAAGTGAATACATGAAGCGAAGATAGCGTGACCGCTCGGACAGGCCGTCCACGAACTCGCGCTCGGTCTCCGCGTCTTCCGGCCGGATCGGCCGGATCGTGATATAGGTGCCGTCGAGCAGCCGGTATTCGTCGACGAGCTTGCTCGGGTACGGATGGATCGCCATGTGCGAATACTCGCGCGCCGCCGGGCTGACCGGCCGAATGACGATGCGCGCATCGACTGCCATGGCTTTCTCTTCGTCGACGACGAGCGGATTAATATCGAGTTCCTCCAGCCACGGTAACTCGCAGACCATGTCCGAGAGCCTGAGGATGACATCCTCGACCGCGCGGCGGCTTGCCGGCGGACGTCCGCGGAACTCGTCCAGGAACCGCGACGCGCGGGTGCCTGCGATCATGCTTTTCGCAAGAAAGCGGTTCAAGGGCGGCAGGCCGATAGCACGGTCGCGGACCACCTCTACCATGGTGCCGCCGAGGCCCACGCTGATCACCGGTCCGAACACCTCGTCGTTGATGACGCCCAGCATGAGCTCCCGGCCCGCACGTGACTGCCACATCGGCTCGATAAGCACGCCGTGAATATTCGCATCGGGCCGCCGTTCCTTTGCCGTTTCCACGAGTTCCCGGAATACCCTCTGCACGTCGCGGCCGCTGCTGACGCCGAGATGTACGCCATCGACCTCCGTCTTGTGCGAGATGTCCGCCGAATGGATCTTCATTGCCACGGGGAAGCCGAATTCCTCGGCGATCGCAAGCGCCTCGCCGGGCGTGTGCGCCGGTACGCTGCGGACGACGGGGATGCCGAACGCGGCCAGCAAGGCCTTCGACTCCACCAGGTCGAGGACGCGGCGCTTCTCGGACAGCGCATTCTCGATAATCAGACGGGCTCCGTCGCGGTCCGGTTCGGCGCGTTTGCCGAGCGCCTGCGGGACCTGCAGCAACAGTTGCTGGTTGGCGCGGTAGGCGGCGGCCGCCGCGAAAGCCTCCACCGCCGATTCGGGTGTGCCGTATGTTGGCACGCCGTGCTTGCGGAACAGGACGCGGCTCGCTTGCACCGACTCGTCGCCCATCCAGCAGGTAAGGATCGGCTTCTTAGTCCGCTCCTTCAGTTCGACGATACGCTCGGCAATCAAAGTCGGATCGGTCATCGCCTGCGGCACGACGATCGCGAGCACGCCATCGGCATTCTCGTCAGCCAGGCAGGCTTCGACGGCACCTGCATATTCCTGCTCGCTCGCGTCACCAAGGACGTCGACGGGGTTGTCGTGAGACCAGCATTCGGCCAGCAGCCCGTCGAGCGTTCCACAGGTCGACTCGGACAGGTTTGCAAGTTCGAGTTTGCGATCGATCAGGTAGTCTGCCGCTATCACTCCGGGACCACCGCCGTTGGTCACGACGGCGAGCCGCGGACCCAGCGTGCGGATGCCCGTGTGCAGTGTCTCGGCCACCGCGAAAAAGTCGGAATAATTGTGTACGCGCACGACACCGGCGCGATTCAGGGCAGCATCGAATACGTCGTCCGACCCGACCAGCGCGCCCGTGTGCGATATAGCCGCGCGGCTGCCCTGGGCGAAGCGTCCTGCTTTCATCACGATCACGGGCTTGGCACGCGACGCGGCCCGCAACGCGCTCATGAACCGCCTCGGATCGTGGATGCCTTCGACGTACAACATGATGGCGTGAGTGGCGGGGTCGATCACCAGGTAGTCGAGCATTTCGCCGAAATCCACATCCGCCGCTATGCCGCTCGAAATGACGCATGAGAAGCCGATATTGCGCGGACTGGCCCAGTCGAGCATCGCGGTGCACATTGCGCCCGATTGCGAAACCAGGGCGATCTGGCCGGGTTTCGCCATGCGCTGGCTGAAGGTCGCATTGAGCTTGATGTCGGGCCGCATGACGCCGAGACAGTTCGGCCCGATGAAGCGGATTCGATGCCGCTTTGCGCGGTCGAGCACGACCTGCTCGAGCGCGCGACCGTCCTCGCCCGCCTCGCGAAATCCCGCCGAAAGAATCACGGCCGCCGAAACGTCACAGGCACCGCAGTCGTCGAGCACCTCGGGGACCGCCTTCGCGGGCGTCACGATGACGGCAAGATCGACCGCTTTGCCGATATCCCGCAGTGAGGCAAAACACTCCCGGCCCTGCACGGTGTCGTGTTTCGGGTTCACGGGGTAAATCGCTCCTTCGAAGCCCGCATCCACCAGGTTTCTGAGGACGACCGTACCCAGAGAGCCGTCGCGTTCGCTGGCACCGATCAGGGCGACGGAAGTCGCCTCGAAAATCGGCGCGATATCAGGTCCTTCTTCTCTCATGTGTTGCATGAATCCTTTCCCGTGTTAAATTCCGGTGGCGCGCCGTTCACTTCCGCGGACCGGTTGCCAGCGAGGGATTGTACGTGACGACAGCGCTGATTTTTCACCCGATATTTGAACGCCACGAAGTGGCTGAAGGCCATCCGGAGTGCCCGCAACGATTGTCGAGCATTACCGATGCTCTTCACGTCGAGCATCTATTCGACCATCTCCTGCACGTCGAGGCACGCGCCGCGACATCCGAGGAACTCGAACGCGTACATGCAGCGTGGTATCTCGAAATGCTGGAAGCGCGCGCTCCCAGTGAAGGCTTCGTGCATCTCGATCCGGACACCTGGCTGAGCCCGAATACGCTGCCAGCCGCCCGCCATGCCGCGGGCGCGGCGGTGCTCGCAACCGAACTGGTTCTCGAAGGCCGTATTGCAACGGCGTTCTGTTGCGTACGCCCCCCCGGCCACCATGCCGGCAAGGCTTCAGCCATGGGGTTCTGCTACTACAACAACATCGCCGTCGCCGCCGCTCACGCGCTGGCCAGCGGCGCGGTGGAGCGCGTCGCCATCCTCGACTTCGATGTGCACCACGGCAACGGTACCGAAGAAATATTTCTGCAGGATGACAGGGTATTGCTGTGTTCGAGTTACCAGCATCCATTCTACCCCTACACGGGTGCTGCCTCCGAGCCCGGGCATATCGCGAACGTGCCCCTGCCGGCGGGCACGAAGGGCAGCGAGTTTCGCAAAGCCATCGAGGCGCAGTGGCTCCCCGAGATCGATCGCTTCTCGCCGCAGTTTATTTTCGTATCGGCCGGTTTCGACGCCCACGCCGGCGATCCCCTGGCCCAGTTGCAGTTGACCGTCGATGACTATATATGGATAACGCAGCGTATACTCGACCTGGCGGACAAGCATGCGGCGGGCCGCATCGTTTCCAGTCTCGAAGGCGGGTATGCGCTCAACGCCCTCGCCGCAAGCGCCTGTGCGCACGTCCGGGCGCTCGCCGGACTGTGAGGTAATGACCATAGGCAGTTGCGCGTATTGAGACTATGTCTAATACGTGAGACAAAGCCGCAAATTGATAACCCATGGAGAACCACATTGAATTCAATGTCATTTAGGCACGCATTCGCCGCATTGGCGCTGAGCCTGCTCTTGCCCCTCGCCGGCTGCTCCGAGTCCGCCGACGAGCCGGCAGCCGAGAACGCCGCGCTAGCCACTCCCGTACCACCCGGCATGGTCCGCGGCGAGGTACTCGAGACCATGAACGCGAGCGGCTATACCTACGTGCTCATGGACACCGGCCAGGGGCAGCGCTGGGCCGCAGCCATCGAGACGCCGGTCGCAGTGGGGGACATGGTGCAAACCGACCAGGGCATGGCCATGAACGATTTCACGAGCAAGACCCTGAACCGGACCTTTGACGTGGTGTATTTCGTGAGCAGCCTGCAAAACCTGTCCGGAGGCTCGAAGCCGCCGGCGCAGGCATCGGGCGACATGCCCGCTGGCCACCCGGATGTCAGCGGCGGCGGCGCGGTGCCCGCGGCCATTCCGAATATCGAGGCGTTCGAAGAAGGCACAGACATTGCCTATGTCTATGCCAACAAGGACGAGCTCGCGGGCAACGAGATCACGTTGCGCGGCAGAGTCGTGAAATACAATCCCGGCATCCTCGGCTGGAACTTTATCCATATCCAGGACGGCTCCGGCGATGCGGATGCGGGCGATTACGACCTTATTGTGACCACGAAGGCCGATACGGCCGTCGGCGAGACGGTCGTGCTGACCGGCAAAATAGCGCTCGACAAGGATTTCGGTGCAGGTTACAGCTATCCCGTGCTGCTGGAAGATGCCAGCATTACGACGGAGTAAGCCTTAGCGCAGGCGGCACTGCCGGGCCTGTACGGCAACCGTGACCAGCAGGAACTGCACGGGAGATCGCAACGGTGAAGCATGAGTGTTGCGTGAGCTCTCACGTATCTGTTACGCTTTTTGCATGGCCAGCACCATCTCACCAGAACAGGCCCTGGGCCTCGCATTCGGCGGCGCCTGGTGCCGTCTCGAGCAGCGGCTCGACCACAGCCTGGGCGCGATTCGCGGCATCAGTCTTGCGGAATACCGGCTGCTGCGGGCACTTGGCGACGCTCCCGGCGCGCAGGCGAGCCGCGTCGATCTCGCGCAGGCCGTCGGCCTCACCCCGTCCGGGGTCACGCGCGCGCTGCGGCCCATGGAGAAACTCGGTATCGTCTCGACGGTCAGGAGCAAGCGTGACGCCCGGCTCGCCATTGCCGCGCTGACTCCGGCCGGGCGCGAAGTGCTCGACGATGCGTCGGGCGTCGTCGACGACACGATGAAAGCGCTGTTAAAGCGCACTCCGCAAGTCGCCACGCATGCCGGAGCGATGACCGAACTGCTCGAGGAAATCGGGCGCTAGGATCCGACACTATCAACACTTGATCTTGAGCTGGGCAAAATCCTGGATGTAGGCCGGTGCCTGCGATGCCTTGCGGCCGATGTTGCCGTTGCCCGCCGGTGTGGCTGTCGCGTTGTCCCCGTCGGGTTGCGGCTTCGAGCGCATCCACTCTCCATAGCGCACGTAGCCATCAAGGTGATACGTCGGCCGCACGGACCATCGATAGGTCTTGCAGGCCTCAATCCCGTAGCTGAGCGTGTGGCTGGCATCAGGCACCTGCCGCTGCGAGTAGACGAGGCGGTGATTGTCGTAGATCTCGACGTCGAAGTAGATGCCCATGTCGTTTGCACCCGCAAGTGCCGGGCTCAACGAAGTCGTTGGCAGTAGTTCCCACGCGAGCGTCGGCGTCCTCGATGTGCTGATCCCGTACCAATCGTTTTTCTTCACCCGGGATACCGTGCGGGATTCGATTGGCCGCAATTCGTGTGCGGGCTCGACCCTGCCGAAGAGCACGTCGGTTATCTCGCGCGCCAGATAGTGTGCTGCAAAGTTCGCGTAGTCCTTCCACAAGGCGTTGTCGTCCGCCGTCCAGTTCTTCAGCGTATCCCGGTCCTCGTACGCGACGACCGTTTCATAGATCTTCAAACCGTCGCCCGGATTGCGCACAGTCGCTTTCGCCGAAACGGCAAGCACCGCCTCATCGCCCTTTACGTCGATGCCGACGTCTTCGAAGCTCACGAACAGGATTGCGTCCGTATCCTCCGGGATCGCTACGGATGGAGCAAACAGCCGCGTCTCCGGGTTCGCCAGCTTGCCGAGTTCCTGGTACACATCCAGCGCCAGCCCGTCATTCGTCAGTGGCGTGTTTTCCGCCTCCGAGAGCTCCCGGGTCAGCGCATCCCGGAACGCCTGAATTTCTCGCTGCGTCGCGCCCGACAGCCCACCGAATATCGCACCGGGAATGGTGAGTATCGGTATCGGGAAGTTGACGTTAACGCCGCCGATTTCCTGCGATATCGTTCCGAGCCGGGATCCCTCGTTCATTCCGCCGACAAGGCCCGCCGTTTCCTTTCGGTAGCTGCCACTGATTTCTTCCTGTGGCGGGCTCTCGCCGCCGATAAGAATGGCCTTCTTGATCGTGGTGCGTACCGATTCGGAAAGGTAGGCCTGCGGATGGACCGATATCGCCTCGACGGCGCGAGCCGTACTCTGCGGCGATTGACCCAGTGCCGGCAGATGCAATGTCATAAACAGCACGCCACTCAGTGCCAGCAGCGGGACAGATCGGTAATTGCGCCTCCGGGGTTTCATGAAATCCTCGAATCGTCAGGGCAGGAGTCGTCCTTGGTTTGATTGTAACAAGGAGGTTGCGGACCTAGCTCCGGTTTCGCCTGATCAGCTGTCGGCGTGTGTGCTTATCGGGTCTGCCCTTCGTTTTCGGCATAAGCATGCGGTCCTGCCGCAGTGCCTGGGTTAGCGCTTCGCGTTCGAGCACGATTCCCGGGTCTTCGTCGTAACACTCCCGGGCCTCGGCTGCGGGGCCTCTCCTCTCGGGTATGGCCGTTACGTCCAGAACGTACGGCAGGCGATCCCGTACGAGTTCGATACGGTCGCCGCACTTCACGCGGGTGCCGGGCGTGGTGCGTTCGCCGTTGATGCGCACATGCCCACCGGAAACGGCCGCGGTCGCGAGGCTACGCGACTTGTAGAACCGGCAGTAATAGAGCCATCGATCGATGCGCAGGGCATTCGGTGGATTCTTCATGAGAGTTACAGACCCTTTACCCGAGTGCCTCGGCGACAGCCTGGCTGGCATGAATGCGTGTCGTGTCGAACAGCTGTACATCCGTATGCTCCTGGCCAACCAGAAGGCCGATCTCGGTACAGCCTTCGATTACGGCTTCGGCGCCGCTTTCACGAAGCGTTTCAATGATCCGCAGAAACGCCTGCCTCGACGCAGGGTTAATACGGCCGAGACAGAGCTCTTCATAAATGATGCGATGCACGAGCGCCCTGTCCTCCTCGTCGGGAACTAGCACGCTGAGTCCGCTTTGCAGCAGCCGGTCCCTATAGAATGGTTGCTCCATCGTAAATCGCGTACCGAGTAAACCGGCCGTGCGAACACCTGACGCCGTCACATGCCTTGCTGTCGCATCGGCGATGTGCAGCAATGGTATGCCTATCGCAGCGGCCACCTGGTCCGCGACCTTGTGCATCGTATTGGTACAAATCAAAAGCAATTCGGCACCCGCTGACTCGATCCGGCGGGCATGTTTGGACAGGATACGGGCCGAGGTGTCCCAGTCGTCCCTCGCCTGGAGCCGTTCGATTTCGTGAAAGTCGACGCTGACCATGACGATCGGCGCGGAGTGCAAACCGCCACGTATTCGCTTCGTCTCTTCGTTAATCAGCCGGTAATAGAGCTCGGTACTCTCCCAGCTCATGCCGCCCAGCAAACCGATCGTCTTCATCGCGGCCCTCGCGCCCGAAGGTCGGGACGTGAGCTGTCATTGTACATAATCGGCTACCCGGCACGATCGTTATGGAACCAGGCTCGAAGCCCTGTCGTGACAAGTAATAAGGCATCCGCGCCAGTCAGGGACAGATAATCATGCGATTCAAGGCGAAACGGCGGCAAAAGCAAGCTGACTGCGGCACAGGCACCTATCGCGTGCAGCTGTATTCCCGTCGTGCACTGCTTATCAGGGAATTCTGTCTCGAAGCCCGTGAAAAGGGTCTCAGCAACATGGAGGCCGCCGAAGAACACCTGCGCCAGACCTTGCCACCCACCGATTCCGCCTCACTGACGGTGGCACTGATCGACGAGAGCCCCGATCGTCATAATTACGTGCAATTCGATATCAAATCGACCTAGCCAGCCATCGCTACTACCGGCAGCCCTGATCCCCGCCTGTGGCAAGAGCACGGACGGTGGACTAAACTTTATCGAGGTGAAATCAATTTCGCTTGGAGGAAGTGGCCGCGATGGACAAGCCAAGAGGACTCCTGGCAATCCTGCTATGTACCGGCCTGCCGGCGATCGCGGCCGAGCAAGAGGTAATTCTCCGCGAGCATATCGAATCTGGCGAGCACCTGCACCTCATCGAGCAGCCCAAACCCGAATTTCCGAAATCCGAGTTCGTGCGCGGACGCGAGGGCTGGGTATTGCTCAGTTATGACGTGCTCGAGGACGGCACGGTCTTCAGCCCGATCATCGAAGCGTCAAGTGGCAGCGATGCTTTCAACGAAGCGGCGATGGAAGCAGTAAGTCGATGGCGTTACCTGCCGGGCGAAGTGCAAACCGACAAGGCGCTCCTGCATTTCATCTACGAGCGCAAGCAACCGTATGTTTCCAAGAAGTTCTTTGCAAGGGACAGGAAGGTTCATGCCGCGATTGACAAAGGCAAGCTCGGCAACGCGCAGGAGCGCATCGACGAAATGCGGCGAAGAGACGATCTGACGGCCGTCGAACTTGCATACACTTATATTGCGGAAGGCCGGATTCACGGCGCACGGAATGACAAGCAGGGGCAACTGACACAGTTTCGCAGGGCCATGATCAACGACGGCCGCTGGCTGAGCCGCAACGATTACCTGAAGTTGCTGCACGCGGTCGTTATCCTGGAGTTGCAGCTCAAGGACTACGCTTCCGCGCTTCGCGATTACATGATCCTGACCGAGAGCGACGTCGGTAAGAAGCTCGCCGCGGACATAGAGGAGCCGATGGCCCGGATAGTAACCGCCGTCGAAAATGGTGCGGAACTGCCGCCGCCGTATACGCCAGCTGAGCTGGAAGTTTTTGTCGTGCGTGAGCCGCCGCAGCCCAGCCGCAAGGACCAGTTCCCGAGACCCGAGCCGGAACGGCAGCCATCGCGGCCTGTGACCCCACCGCGCTCCGATCCGCCGCGACAGCAAAGCAGCTGACCTGTCAGGTCACATGGAAAGCGAACCTTCGCGGAAGTCTGTCTTGTCCAGCCACGCGTTGATCAGCACGGGCTTACCCTCCTTGGCAGCCTCGCGCGCGTCCCGCAACCCGTTCGCCACCTGGTCCTGGTTCTCGAGCACGATTCCGTGCCCGCCCAGCGCGATGGCCACGTCATGATAATCGCTCCGCTCGAGCACCGTGCCGACGTCGTCTTCGAGGATCTTGACCTGCTCGCGTGCGATCTGCGTCCAGCCGGCATCATTACCGACGACCGCGATAACCGGAATGCCGTGACGTGCAAATGTATCGAATTCGGCGAGTGAGTAGCCGACCGACCCGTCACCGAACAGCATCCACACTTCACTGTCCGGCCGGCACAGGCTCGCGCCCAGCGCGAACCCCGCACCGCAGCCGAGCGTGCCGAAGACCCCCGGGTCCAGCCAGCTCAGCGGGCCGCGTGGCCTCACGATATAGGACGCCGTGCCGACGAAGTCGCCGCCATCCGCAACGATAATGCTGTCACGAGGCAAGTCGGCGTCGATGCTGCGGCAAAGCGCCACCGGGTTGACGTGGTCGGATTCGCGCCTCGCCGTCGCGTCTATTTCGGCTTCACGCTCGGCGTCGCGCGTTTCGAGCGTGAGGTGCCAGTCGCGCCACCGCTCATGTGTGCCCGCGCTGACTGCGTCGGCCAGCCCGCGCAGGAACAGCCCGGCATCCGCCAGGATACCGACGTCGGGTTTTCGATTGCGCTTGAGATCAACCTTGCTCCTGTTTGCCGATACCAGGCAAGCGGAACGCCTGACATGCCGGCCGTAGTCGAGCCGGAAATCCGACGGCACGCCGGCCAGAACAACCACGTCCGCTTCCTTCAGGGCTTTGCGTCGCTGGTGCCGACGATGCAACGGATGCGCAGATCCGAGTAGTCCGCGCGCCATGCCGGACAGGTAGACGGGGACATTGAGTGAATCGATTGCCTCTGCAACGGCACCAGCCTGGCCGGCGTCAACGAGAGCCTGGCTGCCAACCACGAGGAGCGGCCGCTCGGCGCTCGATAGCCTGCCCGCTGCCTGCTGGACCGCACCGGGCGGTGGCGCCGCAGTAGCAACCGTCGCTACGTACTCCGTGTCAGCGCCTTCCGGGTCGGCGAACAATCGCCGCGCGTGACGCTGCAGATACATGCGCATCAAGCGGTCCGAAAGCGCGTTGCCCTTCGGCGTCGCGGCGTCGTACCACTCGCGAATCACGGCTTCGTCATAGAGCAGGTCGACCGGGCATTCGATGAACACCGGCCCGGGGATGTCGCCCTGCGAAACCCGGAAACCTTTCTGGATCGCCGGCGCAAGGTCACGCACCCGCTTGACGGCCGTGCTCCATTTTACGTGCGGCCTGAAGAGCGCGAGCTGATCGATATCCTGCAGTGCGCCGCGCCCCTGCAGCAGGGTCGCCGCCGCACCGCCGAGCAGCACGACCGGAGACTGTGCGAGCTGCGCGTTCTTGACGGCCGTGATCGTGTTGGTCACACCCGGTCCTGCAGTGACCGCGGCGACGCCGGGCGTACCGGTCAGGCGAGCCGTAGCGTCTGCCGCAAACACGGCCGTAACCTCGTGGCGGGTATCCACTATACGGATACCCCGGTCTTTCGCACCTTTCAGAATCGGGGAGATATGCCCTCCGCACAGCGTGAAAAGGAAGCGCACGCCGTGTGCCTGCAGTACCTGCCCGATTATGTCCCCGCCGTTCATGTACCCACTTTACATGAGGCCGAAGACATGGAACACGGCGGTGCCGATCAGGGTACCGAGGGCGTAACCGAGCACGCCGACCAGTACGCCCGGCGTGACGAGATCATGCCAGCCTTTCGCGGCTGCAAGCGCCGGCGCGGTGGTAGCGCCGAGTACCGCGGCATTCGAAGCGGTCACGAGTTCCGGGAGCGTCAGGCGGAACAACCGGCCGACGCCAAGCAGCACCACGAGATGCACACTCAGCAGTATAAGCACCAGGACAATCAGCAGAGGTGCGATCCTGACCATCGCGATGAGATTGGCACCTGCGGCAATCGCCGCGAAGAATACGAATGCGAGCCCGACGCCAAGCTCGAACCCTCCATGCAGTCGACTCATCAGCCCCGGGAACGCGGTCGCAGCCGTGACAACAAGGACCGTGATGACCGCGTAGCGCAGACTGGGAACGCCCGTCAACGACGTGATGTAATCCCCGATCGCAACGAAACTGATGGCCGTTGCCATCGCAAGCGTCAGGCTCGCCGCCGTGATTGGCTCGCGCCCGCCCTCGGCCGCCTGCGCTTCGCCGTGGTCGTGTCGGCTGAAGCGCCTGGCAAGCCAGTTCCATCCCGGCAACATGGCGATAACGCCGAGAAAGACCGCACTGAAGAGATTGTCCGTCGCGGTAGCAGCGGAGAAGAACGAGGCGTCCGTGCTGAGACCGGTAATCTCCCCGAGAGCCGCATAGTTCACCGACCCGCCGATGTAGGTGGCGGTAAAAAGCCCCGCTATGCCCGCTTCACGCAGCGCCGGATCGATATCCGCCGCCGCTGCCAGGTCGCCGAGATCGAGGAAACTCACTGCGACGATAACGCCGATAACGGTTCCCGCGCTCGCGATCAGGAATGCGCCGGTCATGCGGGTCGTCTCGAAAAGCATGTGCCGCAGGTCAGCCTTGAAAAGGAATAGCGGGATCAGCACGGGCACGAAGTAGGAAAAGACGAAATCGAAGGCTGGCGCCGAGTGCGGAATGATGCGCAGATTGGCGATGACGATCGCCGAAAGGATTGCGATCACGGCGCCGGTGAGGTGGGAGCCGACCCTCGTTTTCTCCGCAAGGAACGCGACGCCGGCGATGACGAACAGAACGGCCATGAGGGCCAGGTCGTTGTCCGGGCTGATGAGCGTCAAAAGATGCTCAGAACATGCGATTGCGGTGGCGCAGCGTCTTCGTGCAATACCAGATAAGCAGGCCGATACCGACCGCGATGAGAATAATCGGCGCCAGTGGAATGGCGACTTCCCACAGTTCCCAGAAGCCGCCGATTACGAACGCCATCGCGACGACTATCCAGAAGACATCGATTCTCGCGCGAAACAGCCCCCTCGCCGCCTGCAAACCGAGTAGCAGGATGCCGGTGCCGATGATTCCCCAGCCGAGGCTGACCCCCATTAACCAGGCGACGCCTGCCCATATAAAAAACAAGGCCCAGCCGACGACGTCCAGAAGGTTGGAGCGGTCCTGGTGCTCGATGAAATCGATCATCTTGCGGACGTCCGGCTTCCCGTCCGGCCCAAGCCAATCGTGCATTGTGTGCTTCATCATATCCGCCCTCCAATGCCCTTTGTTATCTAAAGAGTATAGCCCTCCGCCAGTCAATTAGCAGATATACCTAACGATGGACGATCAGGCGCGGGTCCATCGGCTCGTCGCCCTCAAAATTCACGCCGTATTCGTAACTTCCTTCGTCCGCTTCGATCGTCACCGACACCACTCCGTCCGACGAGCCGCGCCTGGCCGCCCCCGGAAACGGTGCGTTCCCCATGAAGTCGACGAAGTAATCTCGGTCGGAGCCGGTCAGTACCCACTGTACCCGGTCACCATCGCAGACGTGGACGTCTTCCGCCGAACCGCCGCGGTACTTCAGCGACGGCATCCCGTCCGAGCCCTCGGATACCTGGATCGTGTGATTGCCGCCCCGATCGCACGTGCCCTGGCCATTCGAATCCGGGCTTGTAAACAGCAGAGCGCTCGCAACTGCCGCCGTAATCGCAATTGTCGTAAATATCTTCATTCTTTTTCTCCCATGTTTATGTAAATACAACCATCAAGAGCTATTGTTGGAGACGAGCTGCCTGAACCGTTCATCTTCATGCAGCCCTTTCAGCGCGGGATCCCTCCGCAGAAGCTCGCGTTCATAGCTGAGTTCGACCGCACGCTCGAGCGCTGCGAGCGCCTCGTCCACTTCGCCCAATTGCAAGTGTATCAAGGCACTGTTGTAGTGCACGTACATGAAGTCCGGCCCCCGGCTCTTCGCCTGTTCGACAAGATCGTGGGCCTTGTCGACGTTACCGATGCGCGAATAGTAAAGCGCAACGTCCGACATCACCACCGAATCGCCCGGATTTACCTCGAGGCGCGCTTCGCCGAGACCAACTGCGCGTTTGTATGCCACTTCCGCCACCTGCTCCTGCAGGCCCTGGAAATGATAGGCGTCGCCCAGGTTTCCCCACATGCGGTAGTCGTTCGGCGCGAGGTTTGCGGCGTTCACATAGCGTTCGATAGCGCGCTCGAAATCGCCCAGGTAGAAATACATCGTTCCGGTATTGGAATAGGCGCTGCGCGATGGCTTGATGGCAAGCGACCGGTCCCAGATCTCGGCGGCTTCCTTAAAATCACCGGCCAGGTAGTAGGCAACGCCGAGGTTGTTGAGCGCGTTCGCATCGTCGTCCACGCGGTTCACGAACATCTGGTAGAACTCGGCCGCCTCTTCGAACCGGCCGAGGTCGAAAAGGAAGTTCCCCATCGCATTGAAGCTCTGCCAGTAGCTGATGTCTGCCTGGATGGCTCGACGAAGGTTCTCCTCGGCAGCGCCCTTCTCCCCCATCGCCGCATGGGTCATCCCGAGACCGATGTAGACATCCGCGAGGCGGTCGTTGTCGTCCAGCGCTTCCTCGAATTCGTGCAGCGCGTTTTCGTATTTGCCGGACTCGTAGTAGAGCTGCCCGAGCACGACCCGAACCTCGACGGAATCCTCGTCACTCTCCAACGCCTGCTGACACGCCGCTTCGGCGGCACCGAACCGGGCGGCATCTGCAGACAGCTTGTAGCTCTCGAGGTGTTTCCGGCACATGGCGGCATGGGCCTGGGCGAAATCGGGGTCGATGGCCAGCGCCTCCTTCAGGTGGCCTTCCGCAAACAGTAACGACGTCTCATCGGATGGCTGCCTGAGAAAATCGATGCCGCGAAGATAGGCGTCGTACGCATCGACGTTGCTCGTGCCGAGTTTCTTCAGCCGCCTTTCCGCGGCAACCGGCAACACCACGTGCAGCGATCGCGCAACGTGTCGGGCAATATCCTCTTGTATGTCGTAGATGTCGGACAATTCGCGGTCGAACGTATCGGACCAGAGCTCCTGGCCGTCGTTGCCGTCGATCAGGCGGGCGGTAACGCTCACCTTGTTCTGGTAGCGGCGCACGCTGCCGAGCAGAACCGCTTCCGCATCCAGCTGGTTCGCAATAGCTACCACGTCCGTGACGCTGTCCTTGAACTGCAGGCTGGTGCTCATGGCAACGACACGAAACTCGTTGAGCCGAACGATGAGGCTCTGGATCTCCTCCGTAAGCCCGTCGCTGAAGTACTCCGTCTCGGGCTCGCCGCTGGAGTTGGCAAACGGCAATATCGCTATCGAACGCCGTGGTGTCTCCCAGAAGTTCTGCGACAGGTAGTACAGCAGCGATCCGCTGCCAACCGCCACGACCGCGACGATGGCGACAAAAGGCAGAAAGGCCAGCCGCGGCGCGCGCGCATCTGTTTCGTTGTGGCGCACGATGCCTCGAGCCGTAAGTTCGTACGCCCAGGCAAGTATCGCAACGATCGGAAAACCGATAACGACAAGCACGATAAGCGCTGTCATCGAGTTCTCCGGGATGGGCAGCCGGTCGAACGTTACATCGGCTACCTGCAGGAGCATCCACGCAACGACGCCATACGCGACAAGCGCCCGTATGACACTTCGCTTGCGAAGCTCCTCTACCAGGTTTTGGATGCGTTTCTGCATGACCGCGGCACCCCCAGCCGGGCATGTTCGTTATGTCCTTGATCATGCCCTAGATGCCTTTGCATTTCAGTACTTTTGAAGCGATTCCTCGATTTCCCTGTGCCACAATTACGGTTATCGCTCTGCGAGGATATTGCCCCATGAGTCCATCACTTCGCGCACGCCTGTGCGGCGTCCTCCTGCCTGCACTGTTCGTCCTGACCGCCTGCTCGCCACCTCCTGCGCATGATGTCATTCTGCGGGGCGGCACCGTGTACGACGGCACGGGTGGAGAACCCTACAAAGCCGATTTAGCGATCGACAATGACATCATTGCGGCGATCGGGAATCTGGGCGATGCGAGGGCGGACGTGGAGATAGACGCCGAAGACCTCGCCGTCGCACCGGGTTTCATCAACATGCTGTCCTGGGCCAACGAATCGCTGATCGAGGACGGCCGCTCGCAAAGCGATATCCGGCAGGGCGTGACGCTCGAGGTTATGGGCGAAGGCAACTCGATGGGGCCTCTCAACGAGGCGATGAAGCAGGAGTTGATCGACCGCCAGTCGGACATTCGCTATGACGTCGAATGGACGACACTCGGGGAATATCTCGAGTTCCTCGAGCAGCGCGGCGTTTCGACCAACGTCGCTTCGTTCATCGGCGCCGCCACTCCACGCAAATATGTCATTGGCTACGAGGACCGCGCGGCAACACCCGAGCAGCTGGAGCGGATGCAGCAGATTGTCCGCGACGCGATGCGGGAAGGGGCCATGGGCGTAGCGTCATCACTGATGTACCCGCCGGGACTGTTTGCCGATACCGCGGAACTCATCGCCCTGTCCGAGGCCGCCGCAGAGTTCGACGGCATGTACGTCTCGCACATGAGGGACGAAGGGGCGCACATGCTGGAAGCGATCGACGAACTCATCACGATCGCGCGCGAGACTGGAATACGCGCCGAGATCTACCATCTCAAATCATCCGGGCAGCAGAACTGGCCCCTGTTCGATGAGGCGGTAAAGATGATCGAGGAAGCGCGAGCCGAGGGCCTGCACATCACGGCCGACGTATACACCTACCCCGCCGGCTCCACGGGCCTGAACGTCACCGTGCCGCCCTGGGTGCAGGACGGCGGGTTCGAAGCCTCGCTGGAGCGTATGCGGGACCCGGAGATGCGCGAGCGCATCATCGAGGAGATGAACACACCTTCGGATGAATGGGAAAACATGTACCTGCTCGCCGGCTCTCTCGACAACATCCTGCTGGTCAACTTCAGGAACGAGACGCTGAAGCCACTCACCGGCAAGACGCTGGCCGAAGTCGTGGAGATGCGCGGCACGAGCCCGGAAAATACGATCATGGACCTGATCATCGAGGACGGCAGCCGCGTCGGCTCCGTCTATTTCACGCAGTCGGAAGACATCGTACGCAGGGCCGTGGCACTACCCTGGGTGAGCTTCAATTCGGATGCGGCATCGCTGGCGCCTGAGGGCGTATTCCTGAAGAGCAATCCGCACCCGCGGGCCTACGGCAGTTTTGCACGAGTCCTGGGGCAGTATGTGCGTGAAGAGAAGGTGATCACGCTCGAAGAAGCGGTGCGCAAGCTGTCCGGACTGCCTGCGAAGAACCTCAAGCTTGACCGCCGCGGCGAACTGCAGGAAGGCTATTTCGCGGATGTCGTCGTCTTCGATCCGGAGACCATCCAGGACAATGCCACGTTCGTCGAACCCCACCAGTACGCGACCGGCGTTGTCCACGTCTTCGTGAACGGCGAGCAGGTCCTGAAAGATGGCGAACACACGGGTGCCACGCCAGGGCGCGTGGTGCGCGGTCCCGGATGGACAAAGCGAGGAGCAGTTGAATGAACTCCAAAGTCATCGAAACAGATGCCCTTATCGTCGGGGCCGGCCCTTGCGGCCTGTTCCAGGTGTTCGAACTCGGGCTGCAGGGCATCAGGGCGCACGTCGTGGACAGCATGCGAGTAGTCGGCGGACAGTGTGCCGAACTCTATCCCGACAAGCCGATCTACGATATCCCGGGCATCCCGATGCTCCTCGCGCAGGAACTCGTCGACAACCTGATGGAACAGATCGCCCCCTTCGAAGCCGAGTTTCATCTCGGCCAGGAGGTCACGGTCGTAAAGCCCATGGGCGACGAGTTCGACATCGAGACCAGCGCGGGTACGAAGTTCCGCACGAAAACCGTATTCCTGGCCGGCGGGGTCGGTTCGTTTCAGCCGCGGCGTATGCGACTGGAAGGCATCGAGGCGCATGAGGACAAATCAGTGTTCTACAAGGTTCGCAATCCCGGGGCATTCGCCGGAAAAGCGATCGCCATACTCGGCGGCGGCGATTCAGCGCTCGACTGGGTGCTGGAACTGCAGCCGATCGTCTCATCGCTGACGCTGGTCCACCGCCGCGTCGAGTACCGTGCAGCGCCCGCCTCCGTTGCGAAGATGAAGGCGCTTGTCGAAGCCGGGAAGATGCGCGAGATCATCGGCAAGGCCACCGAGTACCGCGCCGATGACGCGGGCATCTCCGGCATAACGGTAACGACCACCGACGGCGATGAAGAACAGGTGGACTGCGAGGCCCTGCTGGTGTTCTGGGGGCTCGCACCGAAGCTCGGGCCGATCGCCGAATGGGGGCTCGATCTGAACCGCAAGACCGTGAACGTCGATACCGAGAAATTCGAGACCAACATCCCCGGCATCTACGCGATCGGCGACATCAACTACTACCCGGGCAAGAAGAAGCTGATCCTGTCAGGCTTCCACGAGGCCGCCCTCGCCGCTTTCGCGGCGAAGGAGCGCCTCGAGCCCGACAAGAAGGCGCATCTCCAGTACACGACGACGAGTCCCCTCATGCATAAACGGCTGGGGGTCGAAGATTGAAGCGGCGAAGGGGCGAATGCAGCGCTAGCAGCGGCAAGCACCCCGCTCTTTACGCTATACCACGACAGCAGACGCGCCAATCGGGTTGCCACGATTGATCGACCGCGACTGAAACCAGTGGCAGCAAAGGCTGATCTACCTGTCGACGTAGATCATCGGGTCCTCGCATTTCCCCGTGCTCGTCATTACGAAATAATCACGATAGGTATCTACGCCTATTGTTTCGGGTACTTCGATCTTTAGCGTGCCTGGCACGGTGCCGGTGCTGAGTACCCAGCCGTCCGCCCCATCCTTTGGTACAGTTGTTACCAGAACGCCATCTGGGACGCTTTCTGCCTTGGTCAAGGTCGCCGTTATCGTCGTGCCTCGCGCCGCACAGACCACGCGCGGCGTTGTGTTGACGCCTTTGCGAGTCACGTGGATTTTGATCTTGTTACGTTCGTCCAGTCCTGACGGACATACGTCGACCCCCGGTGCGGATGGACAGTTCGGGATAAACGCCGCAGATCGCGGTGTCGACGGACATGCAGCCAGCAAAAAGCAGAGTGGGACCAAGATGGTAAGTGCTTTATTCATAGTTTTCGCCCTCCAGATCTATTCTTAGTTATTTGCGGAGATCATCCTCCTGAACTTCCGGTTTTGCTTGAGGTCTTCCAGGTACGGCTCCGCCGCGAGCATCTTCGCCGGGTAACCGTTGTCGAGCGCGCTCTGTAATGCTCGAAGTGCGCCCTCGTGGTTTCCGGCTCCCAATTCGATCAGTCCCGAATAATACTGTCCATACGGGTTGTTCGGCGCCATATCCAGACCTTTGTCGATAAACTCCTTGGCTGCGGCCGTGTCGCCAAGCATCTGTTGCGCCCAGCCCAGCAAGAGCATTGTGTTTGCATCATCCGGGTCCACACTCAAGCGGCTCTCGGCAAGTTCCGACGCATTGCGGAACGCGCTCTTCGCCTTCGTCGTTTCGCCCGCGAAGTAGAGCGCGTCCGCCAGGTTCAGCCAATTCATCGTCTGGTCCGGATTCAGAGCGATAGCTGCCCGATGCTCTGTGACGGATTTTTCGAATTCACCCAGATAATAGTAGATGACGCCGAGATTTGAATACGCGGTCCCGGTTTTCTCGATCTTCAGCGATTCCTCGTAGGCCAGCCTGCCCGACTCGAAGTCGCCTGCCATCGTCTGTGCGCCGCCCAGGTTCGTCCATGCTTGACGGTTTCCCGGATCGAGCTGCGTGACCTGGCGGTAGGCAACCGCGGCCTCGTCGAAGCGTCCTACTGTGAACAGGAATGTACCGTAGCTGTCGATCGCCCGCCAGCTTCCGGGCTGAATCTCGATCGCCTGGAGGAACAACTCTTCTGCCTCGTCATCGCGCTGCTCACGCTGATTCAACATCGCCATGCCGCTCATGGCCTGGGCATCCTGCGGGTTAATCTCCAGGGCCTTGCCGTAGGCAGATTCTGCTTCTACGTTTCTCGCAGTCTGTCGATAAAGATCGCCGAGCGCCGAATACACCATGTGCAGGCGTGGATTGGAGTTCAGCGCTCGGGCGCAGGCGTCTTCCGCCGCTTCTATGTCCGCCACCGAATTACTGATCCAGTATCGAGCGACGTATGTTGCACAAAGTCCGGCATGTGCCGCTGCATAATCCGAATCAAGTGACAGTGCCTCTTCGTAGAAACTGATGACCTGGTTCAGAGAATCCACAGTTCGGGGCTGTTCAAAAATCTCCTTGCCGCGACGAAAGAGGACGTACGCATTGAGGTCTGATGCTTCAAAATCGAATGCCGACATGAGCTGCGTCTCGGCAGGGAGCGACACGCGGACGTTTGCGACGGTGAGATCTGTGACCTCCTTGCGCATTTCCAGAAAGCTCTCAACCGGGCGGTCGATGCTGCGCGACAAGACGTGGAATCCCGTCTCGGTATCGATCAACTGGAGAATGACGCGCATCGTATCGCCCTCGATCTGCACGCTGCCTTCAAGATAGAGGGCGACCCTCAAGCGTTCCCGGACGCGAGCCGATGACGTGTTCGGGTCGAGCGTGAAGGCGTCGCCGCG
>CBFHSG010000021.1:0-60160 GCA_965658465.1 Woeseiaceae bacterium
CCGCGTCCAGGGACCGTCCACCCGCGCCTCGAGCCGCATGCGAATCTTTTCGACCGCGATCGCATTGGCTTCCCTGGCCAACCCGTGTTGGCGCAATATCCGGCTCAGTTGCTCATAGGGCTGCGGCCGGAAACTGGCAGCGCTCGGTACCCCATCCGGAAACTGGCGACGCAACCATGCAATGCGCTTTGCGGTCAGGTCGCCGCCGCCGACATGCCGTATACGCTCGTAGGTTGCGCCTTCGAGGTCGAGAAATCCGGGCGCGGGCCAGCCTGTCTCGATGTTGTCGAGGATGGAATTGACTTGCGCGCCGGTCAGCAGGAACCAGCCGCGTGCAGGCGTCAGCGCATCGTCCAGGGACGGTGATACCGACTCATCAACGAGTGCGCCGATATTGTTGAACGCCAGGGCGTTCGAAATTCGCGCTTGCTGCAGGTTTATCGAAACCGGGCCGCCCGTCCTTAGCAAGCCTTGGTAATCCGGACCTGGCGAGAGTCGTGCGTTGGTCAGGAAGAAACTCCCGCCTATGATCGCCGTCAGGAAATTCAGTCTGCCGGACGCTTCGAAAGGCAACTGCGCAGCGCGGTCGGCTACCAGGAACACCGACTCCACTTTCAGGTCTTCGCAGTGCAGGGCGCGCCCGCTCGGGTTCGACAGCCGGGCACCGTCACACATCAGGTCGCCCGTGATATGGCCTGCAGCGAAGCCGACCTCGCCAGTGGCGTGGAACCGGTGACCGGCGGCGGGGCGGAGATCGAGATTGCCGCCCACCGTTATCGAGCCGGCACTGAGCGCCGGCGCCCCGCAACCGTCGAGCGACGCCCCGGCGAAACTCACGTCGCCATCGATATGCGCCCCGTCGAGCCGGATAATGCCTGCGGCGACGAAGCGGGACTGGTCTGTCGAAGACAGGTCCAGTTTGCCGCCAATCCGTGCGTTGTTGAGATGAATCGAACAGGTACCGACCAGGCTCAGTTCCGACTCATAGTCGCTAACGCCCAAGAATTGCGATCCCGACAAATCGAGGTCGGCAGTGACTCGCAGACTTGCACCGATGAATGCCGGCAGCTTGCAATCGATGAAACGCAGCACGAGGAATTCGGCACCGCTCAGGTCGACCGGCGAGTCGAAATTACATGCCCAGAACTGTACCGCCGCGCGTCCGCCGTCGCGGCTCGCCGATGGCGGCCGCAAGGGCCCGATGATGTCCGCGCCTCGAATTCGCAGCGGACAGCAGAGCTCGCCGTGCGCTCCGTGAGAACCGGATATCAGTTGCTGCAGAAATTCGGCGGAGAGCCGTCGTCGTGATTCAGGCAGCGATGAAAAGTCGGCGAGCTGCCGGGCATCGATTGCGTCCAGGACCCGTTGCTGGGCCGCTTTGTCGAAGAGTTCCGTTTCGTCCGCCGACTCTGACATTACAGGCTGGCCCGCATGCTGCCGCTAATGCAGCATATCGTATCAGCCGCGCGCTGCTCCTCTGCAGGCGCGAGCCGCTTCCAGAGCGTCTCCGGCTCGTCGTCGAAAACCAGATCGTCCGATCCCGGCAGGACGCGCCAGCTGCCACGGGCCAGTTCGTAATCGAGCTGGCCGGGCGCCCAGCCCGCATAACCGATAAACAGTCGCAGCGCCTCGGGGTCGGCCGGACCCTGTTCCAGCGCAGCTTCGAATGACACGAGGTACACGGATGCAACGATTTTTTCCGCGCCCTCGGGCGGCTCGTCGGTGCGCAGCAGTGCGCGCAGGCTGTCCATGTGAACCGGCCCGCCCCAGAACAGCGTGCCGGTGTACCCGGCGATGCCCTCTTCGTCGTCGAGAAGCTCCTCGGGCTTTACCTCGGTCGGCCGATTCACAACCAGCCCGAACGCGCCCGTGTCGTCGTAATGCAGCATCAGTATCACGGTATTCGCGAACAACTCGCCCTGCACAAGATCCGTTGCCACCAGCAGCTTGCCCTGCGCAGGACGCGGATCCGCGTCGACGGCCGCGGGCAACAGCCAGGAGACGGCTACGAGCCATGTGATGATTCTGATCACGCAGACTCTGAGTATAGGCCGCCTGCAGTCTGAATAGGCCGAAATCGGGTTACGAATAGCGAGGGGTCACCAATCCCGGCACATTACTCCTCCGAGACCGCCTCGAGCCGCTCCGCATGGTCGAGCTCATACGGCGGCGGTTCGCCGCCCGGCCCTTTCAGGTAGTGATCCATCCAGCGCATCAGTCGCAAGGAATAGTCGTAACGCGCGGCGGTGTTGCGGTTGCCGTGGACTTCGTCCGGGTAAATGACCAGCCGCACCGGCGTGTCGGTGCGTAGCTTGACGAAACGATACATCTCGAGGGACTGGCCCGGATGAACCCGCGGATCCTTGTCCCCGCCCATGATCAGCAACGGTGTCTTCGTCTTGCCGGAGTGATAGATCGGGCTGCGTTCCAGCATCCACATCCAGTCGTCCCAGGGCCACGCGCGCGCATGCACATTGTGCATTTCGTGCGGGATGTCACCCGTGCCGAATTTCGATACCTGGTTCGAGATACCGACGAAGGCCACTGCGGCGGCATACTCTTCAGTCAGGGCACTGGCACTCCACATGCTCGCGTAGCCGCCGTACGACCCGCCAGTGATGCCCACGCGGTCGGTGTCGACGAGACCCTCTTCCACGAGGTGGCGTTTCGCGTCCACCAGGTCGTTGAATTCTTCGTCGGCGTAATCGTGCTGGCCGAGCTTCGAGAACTCGACGCCGCGTCCGGTACTGCCGCGATAGTTCGGGTAGATCACCGCGTAGCCGTTCGCCGCGAATACCTGACCCGGCCTGCTGTACGCAGTCATCCAGCCGTTCGAGTAGTGGGCCTCGGGGCCGCCGTGCGCGATGATCACGAGCGGGTTGCCGCCACCCTCGCGCTTTTCCGGATGTATCAGGATGGCATCGAGCTGCATGCCGTCGCGGGCCGTGTAGGTGATCGCTTCCTGCCTGGCGAAATCTGTTTCGTCGAGGAACGGATTCGAGTCTGTCAGCCTCACCGGCTCCGCGTCGCCGCGCAACAGGTAAAGCTCAAAGGGGTGTTGCGGCGAATCCGCAATGGCCGCAACGGCCTCCTGACCGGGGTTGCCATGGACCGCGCGGACGATCGGCCCCGATTGCGGTGCCTCTCCGGGCGACTCGGTCTCGAAAACGGACGCGTTAGCCCACTCCGTATAAACGCCCCTGTGTCCGAGCCAGCGGATATTGTTGTCATGCAGCCACACAAAATCGATAACGTGTCCCAGGTACTCGGGAACGACTTCGCGCCGCTCGCCACCGGCCGTCGATGTAACGTACAGACGGCCTGCGCTCGGGTCGTGGATATCGACGCTGCCGACGTAGGCGATCCGCTCGCCATCGGGCGAGAAAGCAAACGAACCCAGCTTGCCGACCGATCCCATCTCGGCCTGCACTTTTGCGCTGGCGGTATCGACGACGAAAATGTCGCGCGACGTATAGGAGTCATCGACGAGCGGCGTCGGCGCCAGTGCAACGGCGTAGCGGCCGCCGTCGGCCGACCACGCGAAATCGGACGCGGACCCTGGCAGCTCGTGCGCTTCTGCCTCCAGCGTCTCGAGGTCCAGCATCCAGACCTTCGTCGGCAGCACCGACTCCTCGTACACGACGGCCCTGAAGCCCTTTTCCTGGAGTTCCTTGAATTTCTCGGGTGGCGCATCCGTCGCCGTGAACGCGATGCTGTTGCCGTCGGGTGACGGGTAGATCCGCTGTAAGGCGTTGACATGCGTAAATACCTGCTCCGCTTCGCCCCCGTCCACGCGGATGCGGTACAGGGAATTGAAATCGGCCTCGGCGTCACGTTTCGCCAGGAAGAATATCGACTCGCCGTCGACCGCCCAGGCGACATCCGTGATATCGATATCACCGGTCACGTAGGGCTTCGAGTTGCCCTCGAGGTCGGTGACGTGCAGTTCGTGGTACGCCGGCCCGTCCGCATCCTTGTAGATTTCGCGCGGTACCTGGAGCAGGTAGGCGACCTGTTCGCCGGAAGGACTCATGCGCGCATTCGTAACCTGCCGCAATGAATTGACGTCTTCGAGCGTCAGTGGCGCCGCCTGGAGCGGCGAAGACAGGGAGGCCAGAACCACGAGCGTGGCGAGCGAAACTAGTCTTTTCATGCATGTACTCTGTTAAAGCGGTGGATAGGGTTTAAAGGACCGGGGATGACTCAGTTCCGTTCGGCCTTCTGGGAACTATGCCATGCCTCTAGCACCGATGCCTCCTTCGCCCGACTCATGCCGGCACGCAGCTCGGACTGGCGTTCCACGGGGAGCGACCGGTACCACGCGAGCGTATCGCGGACGGTGTCTCCGAGCGGGCGGATGGTCAGGCCGGCCGCCAGTGCCTTGTCCGCCGACCAGGCCAGCGAGCCTGCGAGCGCACTGTCCGAATCGGCCCACAGGTGCACATCCCGCCAGGGCTGCACGTCGTGCTCCGCAAGAAACTCCGCCGGTACCCAGGTGAGTTCGGCGTCGGAGTCGATCGTCTCGACGCAGGCCGACAGCAGGTCGCCGAACGGCATGGGATTGCGGACGACGTTGTAGGGCTCCGCAAGCTTCTGCTCCAGGCAATGCACCATGAAGCGGGCGAGGTCGCGAACGTCGATGTACTGCGTCAGGTCCGACGGCTTGCCGGGCGCGAGCACTTCGCCACCGCGCTCGATACGCACCGGCCAGTAGGTGAAACGATCGGTGTTGTCGCGCGGCCCGACGATCAGCCCGGGGCGGATCTGCGTGACGCGACCGGGCATCGCAGCCTCGGCCGCGCGCTCGCAATACGCTTTCAGCGCGCAGTAATGCGTGCCCACGTCCTCGGTGGCCGGATCGTCGAGCGTCGCACGTGGCCGCTCTTCAGTGCCGTTCGTACCGCCCTCCGCCCAGTTATCGTACTGGCAGATCGTCGAGACGAAGAGGTATTGCCCGACGCTGTCCGCCAGCAACCCGGCGGATGCGCCTGTGATGCGCGGCACATAGCCGGACGTGTCGATAACGGCATCCCACTCACGGCCCTTCAGGCCATCGAGACCCTCATCGATCTCCGGGTCGCGATTACCGATTATGGTCTCCAGTTCGGGGAACAGGTCGGTGTTGGTGCGCCCACGATTGAACAGCGTGACGTCATGGCCGCGCTCCAGCGCATAGCGCACTGTATGCGGTCCGAGAAAACCAGTGCCGCCGAGGAACAGGACCTTGAGTTTCCTGTCGGCTGCGCCAATGGCGCCGAGCGGCATGGACGCCAGCGCCGCGGCTGCTAGCGATACCCCGATGAATTCCCGTCTGCTGGCTGGCATGAAACGACTCCCCCGATGATGACCTGAACTATGACAGCGCGGTGCCGCGAAAGATTCCGCGCGGCTTCCTCGGGTAATATTCGGCCATATGCCCACCAACGTCACGCCCGAGTACAAGAAAGCGGAGGAAGCGTATCGCAAGGCGCGCGAGCCGAAGGAGCGCCTGGCCTGCCTGCGCGAGATGCTGCGCACGATCCCCAAGCACAAGGGCACGGATCACCTGCAGGCGGACATAAAGACCCGCATCAAGCAGCTGACCGAGGAACTTGCCGGTCCCAGGAAGGGCGGCCGCCGCAGCGGGCCGTCGCACGTGGTACGGCCGGACGGCGCCGCACAACTCTGCCTCATAGGGCCACCGAACGCGGGCAAGTCCAGTCTGCACGCGCGCCTCACGGGTTCACGCACCGACGTGGGGCCCTACCCCTACACCACGCACCTCCCGGTACCCGGCATGCTGCCTTTCGAGGACATCCACTTCCAGCTGGTGGACCTGCCGCCGGTATCGGCAGACTTCATGGAGCCCTGGCTGATCAACGCGCTGCAACCCGCCGACGGCGCGCTGCTCGTCATCGACGTCAGCGACCCGGACTGCCTCGAGCATGTCCCGGTGGTCCTCGAGCGCCTCCGGGACAAGAAGGTATTTCTTGCGCCGGTCTGGCCGGGCCTCGAATCGGCGCAACAACGTGAGCCGGACGAATCCGGCGACCCCTTTCGTCTCGACCTGCCCACCGCGCTCATCGCCAACAAGAGCGACCTGGACCCGGACCCGGAAGAGGTGAAAATCCTCGAGGAGTTGCTCGGGCTGCGATTTCCCGCGCTCACGATGTCGGCCGAAACAGGGGATGGCATCGATGCGCTGGGACCGTTACTGTTCCGGGCGCTGCAGATCGTCCGCGTCTACACGAAGACGCCGGGGAAACCGGCGGACAAGGAAAAGCCCTTTACTGTGCGTCAGGGCGATACAATCGCTGACGTCGCCCGGCTCGTTCACAAGGATATTGCTCGCAACCTCAGGTTTGCGCGCATCTGGGGCGCCGAGGTGTTCGACGGCCAGCAGGTCGGACCGGACCACATCGTCGCCGATGGTGATCTCGTCGAGCTGCATTTGTAGCTGCTTTGCTCCACAATCTCCGGCCACAACAATAACAATCAACCGCGGGATGAACCTGAAACCATGTCAACACCGCCTGCAATAATCATGGCCGCGGCCGCGCTGCTCGTTGCACTTCCGGCAGCAGCGGCAGACCTCGTCGACGTTGCCAATATCGTGCGAACACGCCACTGCGGCGATGCATCGCTGCCCGACAAGCCGTTGGTCGCAAACTCGCAGCTCGACACCGCTGCGGCAGCTGTCGCCAATGGTGCTGAAGTCACGGAGGCAATAGCGGCGGCAGGCTACCGCGCCAAGTCGTCGGCATCGATCCGGGTCAGCACGTCACGGGGAAAAGACGACGCAGTGGCGAAAGAGCTCGCGGAAAATTTCTGCCACTTTGTTGCCGACCCGGAATTCGCCGATATCGGTGTATTTCGACGCGGCAAGGAAGTGTGGCTGCTGCTGGCGGATGGGGCGCCTCTGCCGGGGCCGGGCGATTCCGCCCTCCTGGATACGGTGCTCGACAGACTCAACTCGATCCGTGCCGCAGGCGGCCACTGCGGCGCCACGGAGTTTCCGCCAAGCCCGCCGCTCGAGCGATCGGCGCTGCTCGACCAGGCGGCGCAGACGCATGCCGACGACATGGCCAGGAACAGCTTTCTTGCACATACGGGTTCCGACGGCAGCAACCCCGGTGACCGCATTTCGGGCGCGGGCTACGAATGGCGCGTCATCGCCGAGAACGTCGCGTCAGGCCAGACGTCCGCAGACGACATCGCCGCTACCTGGCTCGCGAGCGCTGGCCACTGTGCTAATCTGCTGGACGCGAAATATTCCGAGACCGGCATCGCCTATGCGCTCAACCCGGGTGACGGCCGCGACATCTACTGGGTGCAGGTGTACGCCAAGTGACTCTCGAAAAATACAAAAAGCCGCTCATCATCGCCACGGCCGTCGTGGTCGTCTATGCACTCCTCGGCTTCTTCCTTGCCCCCTGGCTGGTCGAAAGAACAGCCACGAATGCCGTCCGGGAAAACCTGGGTGCGGAGCTGACATTGCAGAAAGTCTCAGTCAATCCGTTCGTGCTGAGCCTGCAGATCGACGGCCTGGAACTGGATGAGCCCGGCGGCGACGTTTTCCTCACCGTCGAACGGATATACATCAACTTCCAGCTGAGTTCCCTGTTTCGCTGGGCAGCGACGTTTCGCGAGTTCTACATCGAATCGCCAAAGGTTCACATGGCGCGCGACGGTGATGGCAATTTCAACTTCGATTTCCTGGCGCAACCATCAGCCGGGCCCGCAGATGCCGAGGTCGCAGAAGAAGAGTCCGGCCCGCCGCGCCTGCTCATCCAGGACTTCGCCATCACCGAGAGCGTCGTCGACTGGAAAGACGAGGTGCCGCCGGAGCCGGTAGTCACGCAGTTCGGACCCATCAATATCGCCATCTCCGAACTGAATACGCTGCCCGATCGCGCCGGCCTGCAGGACGTGGTGATTACGACGGAAAGCCAGGGCACGCTGAGCTGGAACGGCAGCCTGCAGCTCAACCCGCTGAGCTCGGAGGGCAGTGCCTCGATCAGGGGGTCCCATTTCCCGCTGACCTCGGCGTACCTGAAACATGAAATCGGATTCGAAGTCGACGAGGGCAGCGTCGACGTCGAACTGGACTACCAGGTTGACACGCGCCCCGACGGGACGCTGGAAGCAAGGGTCAGTAACCTGGAATTCTCGGTCAACGATCTCGTCATGCGGACCTTCAACGAGGCACTGGGAAGAACTGGTGAAGATCGGGAGGTCCTGACGCTGCCGCTGGTTCGTCTCCGGGGCGGCGAATTCCAGTGGCCGGAGAAAACGGCTTCGGCCGCCGGGTTCTCCATCGACGACGCCGTCGTCAGCCTGTACCGGAACGCGGACGGCACGCTCAACGTGTTGCCCGCGGAAGACCCTGAATCCGGGACGGGCGCAGCCGAAGCCGAACCCGAAGCAGAAGCGGGCACACCGGACGACGACCCGTGGCGGTTGTCGCTGTCGCAGTTCAGCATCAACCGGCTGGCCCTCAACGTGGAAGACCAGACCCTGGATCCAGCCGCGAATCTCGGCTGGCGGTCGCTCGACATCGACGTTCGCGACATCAGCAACGAGCCGGCGGCCGCGTTTCCCACGACAGCGAAACTGGAGGCACTCGACGGCGGTTCGATATCGGTCAACGGACAGTTTACCGTGTTGCCGGAACCCTCGTTCGACCTCGATCTCGTGGTCGATGCGCTCGAATTCGGCCCGGCAGATCCCTATGTGAAAGCGCTCGTCGACGTGCATCTCGATTCCGGTGCGCTCAATGTCGAGGCCGAACTGAACAGCTCCGCGGACGAACCGCTGAGGGTCGCAGGCGACTTCGAGATCGTCGATTTCCTGATCACGGAATCCGACCAGGACGCCCGGCTCGGCAGCTGGGACAGCCTGGTCGCGGACAACCTGCTCTACTCCGCGGCGAATAATGCGCTCGAAATATCCGAATTGCGCTTCACAAAGGCTTACGGCGATATCCTGATCGCCGAAGACGGCAGCATCAATCTCGGGCGCGTGCGCAAAGGCGACGAGACGGATACCGAACCCGACGATGAAGAGCCCACGACGGATACGGCGCCGGATGAGCCGGCCGTGAGCGTTACTATCGGCCGTGTCGTGGTGACTGATGCGGCAGCCGACTTTGCCGATTTGTCGTTGCCGCTGCCTTTCAAGGCGCAAATCGCCGAACTGAACGGAGACATATCCACGATCGCCACGACGAGTTCCGAGCCTTCGACCGTCAACATGGAAGGCAAGGTAGACGAGTTCGGTCGGGTGCAGATCAGCGGCACGGTCACGCCGCTCGAGCCGCCAGCGAATACCGACGTGCGAGTGATTTTCGAGAACGTCGACATGCCGAAATTTTCGGCCTACTCGATCCCGTTCGCCGGGCAGGAGATTGCGAGCGGCCGGCTGGACCTCGATCTCGGTTACGCCATCAAGGAAGGCGCACTCGCCGGAGAGAACAATGTCGTGCTGCGCGATTTCGAGCTGGGCGAGAAGGTGGAGCATCCCGGCGCAATGAGCCTGCCGCTCGGACTGGCGGTTGCACTGCTGAAAGACGCGGATGGCCGGATCGACCTCGACGTGCCGGTGCGCGGCAATCTCGACGACCCGGAATTCAAATACGGCACGGTGGTCAGGAAAGCGCTGGTCAACCTGCTCACCAAGATCGTCACTTCGCCTTTCGCATTGCTCGGCAAACTCGTGGGTGCCGAAGCCGACGAACTGGAGTACCTGGTGTTCGAGCCGGGGCGTGCGGACCTGTCGCCTCCCGAGATGGAGAAAGCCGGCAAGATCGCGGAGGCTCTCAAGCTCAGGCCGCAGCTCGGCCTGCAGATCGGCGGCGTTTACGTGTCCGACGCCGACGCGGCTGCACTTAAGACTGAAATGGCAGACCGGGTGATCGAAGAGCGCATCGAGGCCACAGACGATGACGAGGCCATGTACGCCGAACAGCGCCGCGAAGCCGTCGAGGACCTGCTTTCCGAGTCGCTGGGCGACGTCGAGGCGTCGGCATTACTGGACGAGGTTCGCCAGGCACATACGACGCTGAACGACGACGGCAAGGAACAGTTCGATGCAGTCGCCTACACGGAGGCACTGCGCGCGAGGCTCATCGATGCGCAGCCGCTGGGTGAGGAAGAACTCCTGTCACTGGCCACCGCACGCGAGGCGAGTGTCAGGGAGGCCGTGCTCGGTGAAGACGTGGAACTCGACTCCCGCATCGCTAGCGGCGCTCCCGCGGCAGTCGACATCGACGACGACGGGCGTGTCCGCATGAAGCTCACGCTACAGGGACAGTGAGATCTGATGCCACGCGAGTGGCGATACGGAACGCTGCGAGGAATGACTGCGTCGAGCTGGCGCAACTGATCAACTTCGCTGGCGAGGGACTGCCCTGCTATTACTGGCAACAAGTCGCCGCTCCCGGCCAGGACCCCTGGGAAATCGGCCGTGAGCGTGCGGCTCGTGACACGGGCAGTTTCTCCTACAAGAACAGTGTCGTGGCCGAAGTGGACGGGGAAATCGCGGGCGCCCTGGTCGGCTACCCGATAGCGGCCGAGCCGGAGGCCATCGACACCGCGAGCACACCGCCCATGTGGATACCTTTGCTGGAGCTGGAAAGCATCGCGGCGGGCACCTGGTACGTCAATACCGTTGCCACCTTTCCGGAGGCCCGGGGAATCGGTGTGGGCACAAAACTCATGCGCTGGGCTGAACGGCATGCGCACCAGCTCGGCCTTCGCGGCGTCAGCCTGATCGTGTCCGATGCCAACCAGGACGCGCGACGACTCTACGAACATCTCGGTTACCGGGAAGCAGCCAGGCGGGCTATGGTCAAGGAGCAGTGGCACAATGACGGCAAGAACTGGGTGCTGATGATCAAGAGGGCAACGCCATGAATGACTTCGTGACCGCACACGCGGCCCTCGTCGGATGGGCCGAGAAGATGCCGGATCGCGAGTTCCTGCTACAGCCGGTGGCCGGCCGGCTGCGCGTCACGACATTCAGCGAGGCGGAGGACCAGGCACGGCGCATGGCGTCGGCGCTCGCGGGGCTGGGCATGAACCCCGGCGACAAAGTCGCGATACTCGCCAAGAACAGCGCGGAGTGGATAACCGCGGACCTGGCGATTGCAATGGCGGGACTGGTTTCCGTTCCGATCTACCCGACGGCAAGTGCGGATACCGTCGCGTACATCATCGGCCACAGCGAGGCTAAAGCGCTGTTCGTCGGCAAACTCGACGAGCCTGAAGAGATTGGCAAAGCCATACCCGAGGCGTTGCCGACGATCGCGTTTCCCTACCCGACGATAGAGTGCCGATACGACTGGCAGGCAATGATCGACAGTGCCGAGCCGATCGCCGCAACGAACGAGCCGGCGCCGGAAGACGTGATGACGATTCTCTACACGTCGGGAAGTACCGGGCGGCCCAAAGGTGTGGTTATCAGCTACCGCGCTTACGCGTATGGCTGCACGGCCGCACTCGACGTCGTGGACTTCGGCACGGAAGACCGGTTGCTCTCCTACCTGCCGTTGGCGCACGTGACAGAGCGCATGGCGCTGGTCGGTCCGTCGATTTACGCGGGCGCAAGGGTCTTTTTCGTCGAATCGCTGCGCACATTCACGCACGACCTGAAAACCGCCCGGCCCACCGGCTTCGGCTCGGTACCACGGCTCTGGGTCAAGTTCCAGGCCGGCATTTACTCAAAGATCCCGCCCGGCAGGCTGCGCATGCTCCTGGCAATCCCGCTTGTGGGCCGCGTGATTGCTCGCAGGATACGCGAGGGCATGGGCTTCGAAGACTGCACGAAGTTCGCATCCGGCAGTGCACCGATATCGCCGCACACACTGAAGTGGTATCAGAAGCTCGGCATAAACATCGGCGAAGGCTGGGGAATGACGGAAACCAGCGGCCTGTCATGCGCGAATATCCCCTTCCAGGCCCAGCGCATAGGCACGATCGGCATCCCGCTGGAAGGCACGGAGCTGAAGATCTCGGAAGCAGGTGAATTACTGATCCGCTCTCCGGGCCTGTTCACGGAGTATTTCAAACAACCGGAACTCACCGCAGCAGCGTTCACTGACGATGGCTTTTTCCATACGGGCGACAAGGCGGAGTGGGACGAGGAGCGCGGAGGCTACCGCATAACCGGAAGGGTCAAGGACATCTTCAAGTCCGCCAAGGGCAAGTACGTGGTCCCCGTGCCCATCGAAGCGCGGCTGTCCGCAAACCCGCTGCTGGACCAGGTTTGCGTTCTGGGTGCCGGCATGCCGGCGCCGGTGGCGGTCGTGGTGCTCTCCGACGCGGCGCAACACCTGCCGACAGACAGCGTGGAAAAGAGCCTCGAAGCGACGTTGGTCGATACCAACAAGCACCTCGAGTCGCACGAGCGACTGTCCGGGATGATTATCGTCAATGACGAGTGGACCACCGACAACGGTCTGTTGACACCGACACTCAAGATCAAGCGGGACGACCTCGAAGCTCGCTACCGGGCGATCATCGAGAAAGACCGCAGCAAGCCGGTTACCTGGGAATCCGAGCTTTAGGACTCATGAAGCGATTACGCTCGCTGCTGCTCAATGTCGGTCTGTTCGCCGCGGTGTTTCTCGCCGTCACGGCTTACCAGTCCCGCAATATGCTCGATACCGGCGCCCGGGCCGCGCCCGAACTTCGCGGCACGACGCTCGCTGGTGAACGCTACGACCTCGCGGATGCCGATTCACGGCCGGCGCTGGTCTATTTCTTCGCTCCATGGTGCAAGGTCTGCGCGGCAAGCGCGGGCAACCTGAACCGGCTGCGGCGCTGGCGGGACGAGAGCGAACTGGAGATGATCGCGGTAGCGCTCGACTGGGATGCCGTCGAAGAAGTAAGGGCATACGCCGAGCGCCACGAGCTCGACATCACGGTCATTCCAGGCGACGCGGATGTTGCCAGGAATTGGCAGATTTACGCCTTCCCCTCATACTACGTGCTCGACAGCGAACACCGTATAACGCGACGCGACGTGGGCTACAGCAGCCAGCTCGGCTTGCTGTGGCGGGCATGGACAGTCGACTGATCGAACGGTGAATTCCGGCTCCATGACAGCAAACTTCGTTCATTACAGCCTCGAAGGCCGTATCGCCACCCTTCGCATCGATGACGGCAAGCGCAATGCGCTGTCGCCGGACGTCCTGCTGGAAATCTACGCGGCGCTCGATCGCGCTGAATCGGACGGTGCGGCCATCATTATTACCGGGCGCGAATCCGTGTTCTCGGCCGGCTTCGACCTCAACGTGATGAAGCGCGGCGGTGTGAAAGCCATCGGCATGCTGCGCTCGGGCTACGCGTTGACCGCACGTGTGATGGCCTACCCGCACCCGGTCATAGCCGCGTGCAACGGACATTCCTTCGCGATGGGCGTCTTCCTCATGTTGTCGGCCGATTACGTCATCGGTAGCCGCGGCGATTTCAGAATCTCGGCCAACGAGGTGGCCATCGGCCTGACCATGCCGCGCGTGGCTGCGGCCGTATTGAAGCAGCGGCTCGATCCGGCCGCATTTCAGCGTGCGGTTACCTTGTCGGAAGAATTCAATCCGGCGGCCGCGCAGGATGCGGGTTTTTTCGACGAGCTCGTCGAGCCGGAGGACCTGATGGCTCGGGCCGAAGCTCTCGCAGGCAGGTTAGCGTCGCTCGACGCGCGCGCACACAGGGCAACCAAGCGCCGTATACGTGCGTCGGTTATCCGCAGGATCCGTTTCAGTCTGCCGCTCGATCTGCTGGATGCCGTGATGATGGGCCTGCGCGGCGCGCGGCCTCGCTGATTCTTTCAACGGGCCACTACGCGAGCACGTTCCTGGCGGCAACGTCGATGGGCTTACGGTTCACGGCGAGGAAGGACAGCGGGATATCCGTGTCGAAGTCCCGCCGCTCACCGGTCAGCGCCTGTGCGACCATCGAACCGATCGCGGGCGCCAGCTTGAAACCATGACCGCTGAATCCGTTGGCTACCCAGAAGCCCTCGACTTCGGTCGGGCCGAGAATCGGGTGCACGTCCTCGAGGTTCGTCGTGTACAGCCCGCAGTAGCCGCGAACCCGGCCGCTGGAAGGAAGCCCGGGCAGTCGGTGATGCAGGACGTGCAGGTTCAGCGCTTCGAAGTCGTGATCGGTTTCGGTCCGGAAAGCGTCCGGATCGGCGACAGTCTCGCGCTCGTCTTCCTCGCGCATCGAACCGATCACGAGCTGCTGACCATTATTCTGGGTACGGAAATAGATCCCGCCTGCCAGGTCAGCCGTGACCGGTATATGGCCTTTCAGTGCGTCCGGCCGGTCACGGTACATGACCTGTATGCGCGTCGGCACCAGGGTCCAGGGCAACGCCAGGCCGACCGCCCGTGACAGACGGTTGCACCAGGGCCCGGCTGCATTGATCACGAGCGGGGTCGCAAGGCGATCGCCACCGTCCAGCGACACGCTATCGACACGTCCGCCGATGACGCCGACGCCGACCACGTGGCTCCCGAAGCGCACCTCGACGCCGGCTTGACGACACGCCTCGACGAGATCGCCCGCGGCGGCCATCGGATCGACGTGACCGCCCTCCACTTCAAAAAGATTACGGCTGCCGCCAACGCAATCGTGGGGCTCGCCCGTCTCGAGATCGGGCGCCAGCGTGCAGGAGCTCAGGGCCGGAAAGCGCTCGGCAATGTCGTCGTCATCGAGGACTTCGGACGCGACTCCGAATCCCTCCATGCGCCGGTGCTCTGCGTCGGCCCACTCGCGATCGCCGCCCGGCATCCACAGGACGCCGTCCTGGTGAAATTCCGCGGCAGAACCCGCAAGCCCGGTAAACGCGCTCCAGTGCCTGTACGCATCGATGCCGTCGCGCGCCAGCAGCAGCATTTCGTCATTGGAATAGCGCACACGGCATATTGCCGACGATGCCCCTGTGGAGCCCGCGCCGACCGCGGCGCCTTTCTCGATGACCGCGATACGAAGCGCAGATCGTCTCGCCAGCTGCCAGGCTATCGACAGGCCGACGATGCCGGCGCCGGCGATGACAATGTCGTGTTTCTTCACGTTACTTCCCGTCCGTAGACCCTTCTCAGTATCTTTGTCTGGAACAGCAGCGCGGAGCAAAACGTCATCGTGGCCACGATGCCGAGGATTACCAGCATGCGCCCATAGGGCTGGCCTTGCAGAGCACGCATATGCCCGAGTTCGTAAGCGGTCCGCAGCCACTCGAGCGCGCCCAGCACAAGAACGATCTGCATCAGCCGGGCGACCCAGGGCCGACGCAGAAACAACAGCGCGATTAACAACAGCGCTGCAAATACGCCGATCGAATTTCCGTAGCGCAGGAAGTGCGCGCCGAGCACGAGGATGCTCAGCACCACGGGAACGTACAGCAGTACTTTCTTCATGTGGCGATAACGCGGTTCCGGCCTTCCCGCTTGGCCCGGTACAGGCGCGTATCGGCCTCGTCCAGTAGGGTCCTCGAGTGAGCGTCATCCCTGATTTCGGCAAGGCCGACACTGATGGTCACGGCGAACTCGGGCGCGATATCCGACCAGTCGGCGGCCTGCACGGCCTGGCGCAGCTCGCTGCAGACCTGCACGGCACGATCGACACCGGTATCGGGAAAATAAAACATGAACTCCTCTCCGCCGTAACGTGCGACGAAGTCGGTCTTGCGGCAACCTTCTCGCAGTATCCGTGCAACCCGCTCGAGCACCTGGTCGCCGATCGCGTGCGAGTAGCTGTCGTTGATGCGCTTGAAATGGTCCACGTCAGCGAGCGCTAGCGCACCGATGTGCTGCCCGCGCTGGGCGAGATCGACCTGCTGTTGCAGGTAGCTGTCCGCGTGACGGCGGTTGGGCAAACCAGTGAGTTTGTCGTGCGTGGCCTGCCGCTCGAACTCCTCCGCCTGGACCCGGAGTTCCTCGGTCCGCTCATCGACGAGCTTTTCGAGGCGTACGCGCATCAGCGCGTATTTCATGATGACGAGCATGCCCGCCGCCAGCACCGCCAGCAGCACTACGAAGTACGGCATTGACTGGCTGGTGAACGCGATTGCGAGCACGATACCCGCCGCGCCCGAGACGAATTCGACTACGGTCGTGAAGCGGTTGAAGACGAGGCGCGGATCCGTGTCGCGCAGAAAGAGCATGAGCATCATGCCAAGATCGTTGATGGCCTGCATGCTGACGACAAGCGCGAGCAGGAGCAGGCCCGCACCGAAATCGAGCGCGGTAACCGGGATTGCGCCGCCGAAATACTCGTACAGCAACCCGCTGCCGAGTATCACGAATATCATGAGTCCCGCGTTGTGCAGCGATGCCGTGATGACGGACCGCAACGACACACCGAGGCGAAGCCGTTGCCAGGGATAGATTAGCGACGCCAGTCCGTTCACCCATGCCGCATCGACCGGCCCCAGTACCAGGATACTCATCACCTGGGCAACCCGGTCGAAGGAAACGTGGCCGAACACCGGGTGCGGAAACCCGGTCGCAATGGTGAACAGGCCGAAAACCAGAAAAAAACCGGCCGTACCGAGGCCGTATCCACGTGCCAGTAACCCGCTATCTGCTGCCACCAACGCCACGGCAGCGATCGCCGAGATCAGCAGCAGGATGGAATAGACGAGATCCGGCCGCCGGGGGCGGCCCTCGTCGTGGCGGACTGTTGGGGCCGGTTTACGCATAACAGCCACTGACTATGCCTTAAATGGGCTTGCCGGACCGTGACGCCCGTAGCGGTACAAACCGGTGCTGGCGTGGATGCGCGTCAGCGCCGGTATATCGACTCGCCCCTGAAAATCGTTTCCACGACTCGCAGGTCCGCGAGCTCGCCGGACGGAATCTCGACCGGGTTGCGGTCCAGGATGACGAAGTCGGCTACCTTCCCCGGGGTCAGGGTGCCCTTGCGCTCTTCCTCGAAATGCTGAAAGGCAGCCCAATCGGTCATCGCCTTGAGCGCCACGTACGGAGAAACACGCTCGTCCGGACCGATTACCTGACCGCTGCGAGACACGCGGTTCACGGTCGCATCCAATACCCGGATGGAACTCGGGAGCGCCACCGGGGCATCGTGGTGCGTCGTAAAGCGGAGCCCCTTCTCGCGCGCCGTCGCGGTCGGCGAAATCCGGGCCGCCCGCTCCGGGCCCAGTACCGACGACGCATGCCAGTCGCCCCAATAGAAGGTGTGCATGGGGAAGAACGCCGGGAAAATCCCTTCCGCGAGAAAGTCGTCAAGCTGGTCTTCGCGGATGGTCTGGCTGTGGATGCCCACGGGCCGGCGGTCGGCCCGGCCGAGCGCCTCGTTCGCCTTGCGTACCGCCCGGATGAACTGGTCGATGGCGGCGTCACCGTTCACGTGCGCCAGGATCTGGATATCGCGCTCCATGGCCTCAGCCACGTAGGCCGCGACCTGCTCGTCGCTCATGGTGGCGTAGCCCCTGTAACATCCGGTCTGGCCCGCCGGATTGACGTAGTAACACTCGGTTAGCCAGGCAGTCTTGCCCTGCGGCGAACCATCGAGGTTTATCTTGTAGCCGCCGATCCTGTACTTGTTCGTGTACTCCGGGCCGTAATAGGTCGACGGGATGGCGTCGTGATGTCCGGCAATGTCCGGATAGGCCACGATGTCGATCAGCAGGCTGTCGTGCTCCGCGGCTCTTTCAAGAGCCTCCGTGTTGGAGGCCAGGACCCGGCCGTCCTGGGCCGTGGTGTAACCGAAGCTCGCGTAGATCTCCTGCCCCCGCTGGAGGCCGATATCCTGGAGCTCTTTGTCGAACTGTCCGAAGACCTCGAACACGACCATGAAATGGGCCATCTCCTCGAGGACGCCGTTGGGTTCGCCGTCGTCGCGCCGACGGATAATGCCGCCCTCCGGGTCCTGCGTATCGGCGTTGAACCCCACCAACCCGATCGCGCGGCTGTTCATGGCACCCAGGTGCCCGGACTGGTGGATGAAGTAGACGGGGTACTCGGTGCTGATGCGGTCCAGCACCTCGGCTGGCGGATGCTCTTTCTCCTCGAGCTGAGAGTCGTCATAGCCGAAGCCCAGCACCCAGCCCGTCTTCTCCATGAACAGCTGCCCGTCATCGGTATTCATCCAGTTGCGTGTGATTTCGACCAGTTGATCGAAGCTGTTGCCGTCACCGTCCGGGGCCGGTAGCAGGTTTGCAGAAAGCGCCTGCACACCGACGTTGGACACGTGGCCGTGCGGGTCGATGAAGCCAGGCAACAAAGTCCGGCCGGCAAGGTTCACCTCTTGCGCAAACGGGCCGTGCTTGTCGCGGGCACCGTCCAGCGGGCCCACGTAGCTGATTATGCCGTTGTCGACCACCACGGCTTCGGCGTACACGGGTGCCTGGCCCTCCATGGTGAGGATGTCCCCGCCGTGATAAAGCGTCCCGGCGGCCTCGCCTGCCTGCGCCGCTGCGGCGGGTTCACGCTCGCCGCTCGTGCAGGCGGCGCCCAGTGCTGCGGCAAGCAAGCCTATCGACAGGCGAACTCGAATCGTCGGCGTAAATAATCGCATTCGAAACTCCGGGTGTTGGTGCGGGCACTAATGTTCACAAAAATTGTCTCAATGTTCACTACATAATATGAAAATCGGGGGCTTTTGAATCATGATGTCGTTCAGCATCAATTCCGAGGACGTTTCGTTCGACGGCGACCCTGGCACACCGCTCCTCTGGGTCATTCGCGATCACCTGCAATTGCGCGGCACCAAGTTCGGCTGCGGCATCGGCCAGTGCGGAGCCTGCACCGTGCACGTGGATGGCAGAGCGCAACGATCCTGCGTCACGCCCGTTGCGGCGATCGAAGGCCGCAGCATCACCACCATCGAGGGCCTGGCTCCGTCCGAGCATGTATTACACCCCGTGCAGCAAGCCTGGCTCGAGCACGACGTGTCGCAATGCGGCTACTGCCAGGCCGGCCAGATCATGGCGGCGGTCGATTTCCTGAAGCGTCACCCGGACCCGAGCGACGCCGATATCGATAACAACATCACCAATATCTGCCGCTGTGGTACCTACGTGCGCGTCCGCAAAGCCATTCACCGTGCGGCCCAACTCACGGCGGGAGACGAATCATGAGCGCCGCCGCCGGGAAGTTCCACGTCACGCGCCGACAGGTGCTGATCGCCGGCGTCGGAGCCGCCGGCAGCCTGGTTGTCGGCCTGCCGGCACTCGCCTTTGAAGAGGAAGGCGAGCGCATGCTCGGCTTCTTCATCGAGATCAACCCCGACGGCAGCATCGTGATCGGCTGCAAGGACCCGGAGATCGGCCAGGGACTGCGAACGACCGTACCGATGATGGTTGCCGAGGAACTGGACGTCGACTGGGAAAAGGTGCGCATCGAACAGATGCCGCTCGGTATCGTCAAGACGGCCGACGGCTTCCGCTGGAAATACGGCGGCGGCCAGGGCGTTGGCGGCAGCACCGGGCTGACGAGCAACTGGGAGCTGATGCGCCAGGTGGGCGCCAACGCGCGCCGGCAATTGATCCGCGCGGCTGCCCGGCGGCTCGACGTTGACGAATCACAATGCGAAACGCGGCCTGGCTTCGTCGTGTGCGCATCGCGGGATGTCGAGATCCCCTACAGCAAACTCATCGTCGAAGCGGCCGCACTGCCCATGCCCGAAGAACCGGCGCCGCTGAAGGCAATGGACGGCTATCGCATCATCGGTACGCGCCGCAATACGATCGATGCTCACGACATCGTGACGGGCAAGGCGATGTACGGCATCGATACGGTGCAACCGGACATGCGCTATGCCGTCATTGCGCGCGCGCCCGTTCTCAATGCACGCGTCAAATCATTCGACGATACGAAAGCCCGCGAAATCAAGGAGGTGCTGGACGTATTCACCATCGAAGGTCCGGAACCCGGCGAGCCCTACATCATTCTCGCGAGCGGCGTGGCCGTTGTGGCTACGTCAACCTGGGCGGCAATGCAGGGGCGTGCCGCCCTGGACATCGAGTGGGAACAAAGCCCGAACGCCTCGGACAGCAGCGAGCGCTTCTGGCGTGAGAACGAAGAAATGCTGAAGAGCGACGGACAGGTGGTCCTCGACGAGGGCGACTACGACGCCGCGATGGCGGCTTCGTCGAAGACGATTAAACGCCGGTACCGCGTGCCTTTCGTGTCGCACGCGCCGCTCGAGCCGCAGAACTGTTACGCGTTCGTGCATGACAATGAATGCCACATCATCGCGCCCACGCAGATGCCATCCGGCGCCTCGAGGGCGGCCCACGCGGTTACCGGCATTCCGCGCGAAAACATTCACGTCGACATGACGCGCGTCGGCGGCGGCTTCGGCCGTCGTCTGACGAACGACTACGTGGCGGAAGCGGCCATGATTTCTCAGAAGACCGGCTGGCCGATCAAGCTGCAGTGGTCTCGTGAAGACGACATGAAGAACGACTTCTATCGCCCCGGCGGCCTGCACGAAATGCGCGCGGGCATCGACGCGGACGGTAACGTGACAGCCTGGGCGCAGCGCCTCGCAAGCGGCAGCAAGTACTACCGGCGGCCGGACATGCCGGACGAGAACCTGTACCAGGCGGAGCTGTATGTCGATGACTTCCCGCGGCGCATCGTCGACAACATCCGCATGGAGTACTTCCACAATGCGATCGGGCTGCCGCGCGGTTCATGGCGCGCACCGGCCCACACGGCGAATGCGTTCGTGATCCAGAGCTTTCTCGACGAGATCGCGCACGAGACGGGGCAGGACCCGCTGCAGTTACGGCTGAATCTCCTCGGCGGACCGCGCGAGCTGGAATATTCGGGCCACGGCGGTCCCACGTTCAACCCGGGCCGGCTGGCACGCCTGCTGCGCTTCGTCGCCGATCGCATCGGCTATGGCGGCCGATTGCCGAAAGGCAGGGGCATCGGGCTCGCCACGCACTTCACGTTTGGTGGCTACGCGGCGCATGCCATGGAAGTCACCGTCGCCGACGGCAAGCTCACGATCGAGCGTATCGTTGCGGCCATTGACTGCGGCTATGCCGTGCATCCCAACGGCGTCGATGCGCAGCTGCAGGGCGGCACCATCGATGGCCTCAGCACGGCGCTTGGACTGGAGATCACCGTAAAGGACGGCCGGGTGCAGCAGAGCAATTTCGACGATTATCCGCTCGCGCGTATCGCGGCGGTGCCGAGCCTTTTCGAGACGCACATTCTCAACTACGACGACGTGCCAACGGGCGTCGGCGAAATCGGCATTCCGCCAGCGGCACCGGCGCTCACCAACGCCATATTCGCCGCGAGCGGACAGCGTATTCGCAGCCTGCCGATCGCCGGTCAGCTGGGCTGAGCGGACCTCCGACTCAGTCGCGGCGGAACAGGGATTTCAGCCGCTCGAGCGTCGAGGGATCGTCTTCGATGTAGAGCCTGTCGGTGAACTGCAGTTCGGCGATGCGCTGTTCGATGGCTCGGGATTGCTCGACCAGCGATTCTATCTGACCAAGCAGGTCCTCGAACTGCTCTGCCTGGCCGCCTGAGCCGGCGTCCGATTTCGCGAGCAGGGCGGCACTGTTCCGGACCTCGTCGCCGGCGTCGCCAAGCCCGTTGCTCAATTCGGCGACGTCCGTCGCGAATTCCGTCGCTCGCCGGAGGACTTTCCGCATTGCCTCGTTCTTCGCTTCGAGGTAGCAGTGAGTAACGAGGTCGACGTCCAGCAACACGGCCTTGCAAACGGCCTGGACCGTCTCGCATGCGGCTCGCCCCTCCTTCTCCGACTCTTCGCAGATTCGACTGATGAACTGGTTGAGCATCTTGCTGTAGCTGCCGACGTACCAGCTTGGGGCCAGGCCGATTCGCGCGTGCGCGCGACCAATCTTGTCGGCCTTGTTGAAATAGGTACTCTTGAAACGCCCGCCGAACAGCTCGTCGAGCCAGTGCTGTTTTTGCGAGTCGCGAGCGCGACGGATCGACGCTTCATCTTCGAAAAGCGCCTTGAACTCGGGGTAAGCCAGTATGTGCTCGTAGAAGCGCTCGAGCATATTGTCGATTTCCGGCTCGATGTATTGCCGCGCTTGCTGCAGCTCGACGATATCGCTTTCGTCGATTTCGATGAACCGAAGGCGGTCTTCGATGAGTTCCGTGTACGGCATCGGCGTGTCCTCGTGTTTGCGACCGTCGGCTGCGGGCTTTTGACTCACTTACCCACGCTAACCTTACCAGCCCGGGGTTTGAAACGAGATACGTAAAAAGGCCTACACGATGGCGCCGCGCGCCTCCAGGACGGGATCAGGCTTCGGCCCATGCCTTTTCAGCCAGGCTATGCCGTGCATCCCAACGGCGTCGATGCGCAGCTGCAGGGCGGTACCATCGATGGCCTCAGCACGGCGCTTGGACTGGAGATCACGGTAAAGGACGGCCGGGTGCAGCAGAGCAATTTCGACGATTATCCGCTCGCGCGTATCGCGGCGGTGCCGAGACTTTTCGAAACGCACATTCTCAACTACGACGACGTGCCTGCGGGCGTCGGCGAAATCGGCATTCCGCCAGCAGCACCAGCGCTCACCAACGCCATATTCGCCGCGAAGGGACAGCGTATTCGCAGCTTGCCTGTCCTCAAAAAGCTGGCCGGCAGTGAGCAGGTTGATATAACATCGATGGCCAGTAAGCCGGTTTGATCGGACGCGCCAGTAACGGCATCGCGGGCAATTAAAGCGTGACGCACGGTGTTCCTGGCCATACAGTCAATCGGGGCTGTCACGTTCGGAAGCTGTCCTGTTATACACTCTCTCGGCTAGCAAGCGCAGCGTGCTGGCCGACCGTAACAACCCCAAGATTCACGATAACCAAAAAGGAGCGAAAAAAATGACTGATAGAAATGAAATTGAACGCGAAGTCAAAGAGAAACTGGCCGAGGGCGAGTCGGCCTACGAAAAGATGAAGGCCAAGCTGGACGCGGCAGGCGACGAAGCCAGCGACGAGGCCCGCGAGGCGGTGCGCGCGGCGGGCGATATGCTCGAAAAGGGCAAGGCCAAGATGAAGCAGATGGCTGAGGCAACCGACGACGAATTCGACAAGCTTTGGGCCGAATCCAAGGAAGAGTGGCACGATCTCAAGCACGGCATGTCCGACGGCTGGTCGAAATTCACGCACGCCGTCAGGGACTTTTTCGCCTGAAGCGAGGTCCGAACCCGAATCGGGAACGGGGAAAATAGCGGCGCGGGTACCGACCGACGGTCGGCCCGCGCCGTTTCGCTAGCGGTATTCCTAGAGTTCCTTCAGGCGATCTACCGCCCTGCGGCTGGCATCGCGAAGATCGTGGTAGGCAGCCACGAAGCCGTGTCTAAGCTCAGCCCACGCACCTTCTCCGGCCTCCTCGATTTTCTTCAGCTCGGCCGCGGCATTACGCTGTGTTTCTTCCAGCGTCGTCACGATTTCGTGCCACTCCTCCGCGGCGGCGCCTTCCGCTTCGGCCAGTTTCTGCCTGGCCAGCTTCAGGTCTTGCTCGCTCTCCTCGATTACCGACTGCGCAACCTCGACGAATTTGTCTTTCACGTCGGCGGCAAACGCCTCTATATGGGCGCCCATTTCCTCGACCTCGGCAACGGCATCTGACGCGGCGTCTGCCGCTGCATGCCATTCACGAGCGGCAGCGTTCTCGAGCGCCTGGACTTCACGCGAGGCGGCTTGCCCCGCCATCTCCATCGCCTCGGCCGCGCGATGCCACGCAGCTGCAGCAGCCGCCGCACCTGCAGCTTCGAGTTCGACTGCCCGCTCGCGCATGGCGGCGACTTTTTCCGAGGTCGCATCGACAAACGCTCGCGCTTCTTTGGCGATCGCAGCTTTCTCGGCCTCCCACGTCTCATCGAGTTTGGCGACGGCATTAGCGGCGGTGTCACGCGCTTTGGCCCAGGTTTCGGCACCCGCTTCCTCGAGCGCCTTGATGTCCCGGACAGTGGCGTCCCGTGCCGCTTCCATGCGATTCGCCATGCCGTGCCACGCTTCTGCAGCGGCCGCTGCGCCCCGGGCTTCGAGCCTGGCTGCGCGTTCGCGGATGGCGGCGATGTCCTCGGACGTTTTCTCAACCGCCATCTTCATTTCCCTGACGGCGGCGGCCTTCTCCGCCTCCCAGGCTTCTGCGAGGTCCTGTCCGGCCTCTTCGACCTTCTCCTCGGCTTCCTTCGCGCAGCCAGCGGCCATGAGCACGCAGGCAGCGGAAACGACGATCAGGCTCCAGCGAAAATGCGACATTGGTGGTACTCCGTTTGCGGGGGCAAAAGCGGGAACGCTTTCACCGCATCTAATTATTTTTGAAATGGCGCCCGGCAAGATTACTCGATATGTGGGGCCTGTGCATCATACCGGCAAACACGGGGCTCTCCGGACGCCCGCGACATCAATCCGCTCAGCCGCCGAATATCACCGCATCCGGTATTTCGTAGCGCTCCTCGCCGACCCGTATAGTCGCCAGATCGTCTTCTTTCTCGGCGCGGAATTCACCGTACCCATCGGCCTGGCTCGTGTCCGCGCCGATCGCCGTGCCCATCTGAAAAAACAGTGCGCGCTTCGCGCCGCCGGGCTTGGTAACGATGACGGTGGCGTCGCCCCCGCCTGCGCGCGCTACGCCCATCTTGCATTGGGACATCGGCTGACCGGGGGACTGCGCGCACGGGATTGACCCGGTGGCATCGAAATCGCCCTGTCCCGCGCGATACGCGGAATCATCAGGCCCCGTCAGCGTGGCACCGTGCGATGCGACCGCCGGCTCCAGGAACTGCGCGGCAACGAAACCGCGTGGCCCGCCGCCGAGTTCCTGTACATCGCACCATATACCGCGCGCTGCACGCTGGCAGCCGAGATTGTTCAGGATTGCTCCCCGAGCGTACCGTGAGACGATCGGAGCATCCGTCGTCGGCTGCTGCCGGAGATTGAGCCCCCCGTCAGCCGTTACGCTCCAGTAGCGTGTGCCGCCGTCCTCGGGTGCAGCCGGAACCGCGTCACCGCCACTCTGTGCCAGTGCGCTGGCAGCCATGGCACACAGGCCGAAAATGAGTAGCGAGAGTTTGATTGACTTCATATCGTCTTTATTGTGGTTTACGTGGCCGGTTTGTCCGGAGAGAACAGCCGGATCATAAGACCGAAATCGCTTGCAGCGCAATTGCTCCGCCATCGCGTATGTCCAGCACGCCTCCTTTCGACGTAGCGACGGAGATGGCCGTAACGCCGGAGCATGTTGACTATCGCGGTCACCGGAGTCGGATTCGCCGGTCTTGTCGTGGCGGAGGGCAGTCGTCAGAATTGCAGTCGGCTCGATCAGAACGCATACTTCAGAAGTCCAGCAATAATAAAGAAAACGAAGGAGCATTTTAATGGAAGCGCTCGTTGGAATTATCATCGGTATCTTACTTTCCGCTGTCGTGTCGGGGCTAATCATCTGGATCGTCAGCAAGCTCAATCTCGGATTGCAGGTCGAGAACTTCTGGTGGGCGATGCTGGCAGGTCTTTTGATCGGCCTGTTCACCAATCTCGTCATGCGCGTTGTACCGATAGGGAATGATCTCATTCATCTCATCGTCAACCTGGTCGTATCGGCGGGAGTCATCTTCGCCTGTGGTGCTTTACTCAAGGGCATGACCGTCAAGGGGTTTGGCGGCGCAATCCTTGCGGCGGTCGCAATCGCCATCGTCGGGTTCGCGTTGGTAACGCTCGTACTGGGCGGCGCGGCAATGGTCGGGCAGACTACGCCTTAGCAATTCCGTCTGGCGTTCTGAATATAGTCAGTTCCGGCCGTACTTCGCATCGGGAATGATCCGCTGAACGGTTCCAACGCAGGAGCCGCGTCAAGAATTCCGTCGCCCCGCCGGATGCTCTCCTGTGGTTATCGGATTTCGTTGACGAGGTGCTCGACGAACTCGCGCAGCCGTACGACGGACTACGGGTTGCCGGCCGACAGCAGTTCGCTAAGGCCGAGTTGCTCGAGGAATATGGCCGTACGCCGCGGGAGATAGGCGTCCAGCAACCGGTCGCGTTCCTTCTCCCAGTCATCGCCGCGTACATAGGGTCGACGGTGGCGATTATCGCCCCACCGGGCTGACTCGGCGCGCACGGCTGCATCCACTTCGGACGCGTGCGCCCGGTAGCTCGATGCGAGCCTCTGCGGATACAGCGCGCCGCCCGGCGCCATCGCCTCACGTATTGCCGATATGAACAGCGCCTGGTACTCCGGGTTTTGCATCAGCCGCCGGTGAAAAGCGGTCGGGCCACCGGGATCGTTCTTGCCGGTGACATCTTCGTCCAGTTCTTTCAGGACGTGTTCGCCATCCCAGCTGTGAAAGCGCCAGCGACCCGACGGATCGCCGGGACGATAGCTCGCATACCAGTTCTGATGCGACCAGTCGGTGTTTCCGGCCCAGAAATTAACGAGTATGTATCGCGCGAAGTCCTCGACATCCAGTAACGCGGATATCTCCTCGTACGCCTGTGCCGACGCAATATCCGGTTGGCTGATGCGATCCTGCAGCTTCCGGAAGTTGCTGCCGTCGCCGTTGACGATATCGGCCGCATTGTGCTTCACCACTTCCCACTCGTGTGCCTTGCCGCCGCGGTAAGCGGCAGCAAAGTGATGGTCAGGCCGCTCATGCAGGTTGTAGAGGCCCCAGTAGACACCGGCGATATACAGGTGCACGTGCCTGCCGCGCGGCGCAAGCCCGCCGGCGGCCCGCTGCAGGTCGGCCAGAAACTGATCGCGCGTGTATTGAGCGAATTTCCGCTGGGATGCCGAGGGATGCGTCCAGGACTCATTCAGCCGGGCATCAAGGATCAGCGTATGAAAGTGATCGACCTCGCCGCCGTCCGGATCGGTCCCCGGGTTCGACAGGAACGGGAACTTGGTGCCGTGATGAAAGCGCAGTCGAAACGACAGCTTGTCGGTCTTCCATCTCTCGGTACTGCTGCCCCCGGTGATTTCCACCGTCGCGTGCTTGTGAGGGCCGCGCACCCGGTTCGGGTCATCAGGATGGGCCGCCGGGTTCAACAGTTCGACGTAACAGTCGCGCGGGTCACCCTCACCGTCGAGATAGATGCCGCCGTCTCCCCAGATGTCCTCAGGCGACAGGGAAATGTAAAGCGCCGGAATAGCCAGCAAGTCCTTCGCGACGAGCCTGCTCGCCGAATCCCGGTGCTCGACGACCTGCGGATCAATTTCCCAGTCCGGCCCTGAGTGACCCCAGCGAGGCGTCGATCGTGCTGGCTCGGACTGCTGCAATACCTTGCGCGGAAAGACGTAGGAATGTGTGGCGATTTTCGAGACGGACCCGATCGACGCCGCGATTGCCCGCACGCTCATGGTGTCGTCCACCACGACTCGCGCTTGAGCCGGCTGCGCGTCGTCCGGAGCCGCAGAAACGTGTACTCCGTTTAGCGGCTCGGGAGACGGCTCGCTCCCGTCCGTCGTGTAGATAATCGAGAGCCGTGAACCCGGAGCCCGGATTTCGAGCTCAAACGGCTCCTCGTAATGCCCGCGATGAACGCTGTATTCGGGCTTTTCGGGGCGCGACTCCGAATCATCGCCGGGCGACTCGGCAAACGACAGCGGGCCCGCAAAGACGGCGAGGAGAGCCAGGCTCAGCCGGAACCGCTGCACGCTCCGGACTGAATCAACCGGGCTCAGCGACACGGTGCCCGCTGCTTTACTGCCGGACCTAGTGTCGATAGCTGACCCTGAACGCAGCCTGGCAATTGTTCCGCACCCATATGCCCGTATCATCGACACCCCACGCTTTGTAGGCATTGCATTCCTGGTTACCGTTGATCAGCTCGACGCGCGCCATGTGTACCTGGTGAACTTCACAATGGTTCCAGGCGCCCCTGAGGGACTCGCAGGGCAGCTCGAAGTCATGCGGCGTGCCTCCGTAGGGCGAATAGGAGCTGCCTCGCGTGCTGTAGCTGAAGGTGGCCCGGCAGCCCCGCTCAACCCAGATTCCCGGCGGCGAAGCCTCCCCCTCCGAAACACCCCAGGAGGTGCCGCGTGTGCAGGGCGCACCACTCAGCTGGCGTTCTACGTGCACGCTGGACGGAACAATATTCTCAACACGGCAGTCCTGGTGGGCATTGTTCATGGACTGGCAGGTAACCGTGCTCATGGTGCCGCCGACAGGACGGTAGCTCTCTCGCGATCCCGGTGGGCGCCGTACGACGAATTCCGCACGACAGCCGTGATCGACCCAGACACCGCCATCGAACGTGCCCCAGCTATCGTTGAAGACACAACGCGCCTTGCTCATCTGTCGGTTGACGTGAACGGTTACGTCGCCGGACGCACGATACTCGCACTCGTTGTGACCGTTATTCACGGACTCGCATACGAGGGTCTCGACGGCTTCGCCCTGTTGTGCCGACGCTGACGCCGGCGCAATGAACGCCAGCCCTGCAGAAACCAGGGTAACCACGACGCCTATTCGATTCATCTGAAACTCTCCTCGCAACGGTTGTTTCCGGGATGCGGCAAGCCGGGGCTGGTGAACTGCAACGGCGCCGCAAAAAGTCTTCGCCGATACTCTGCCACGATTCCATGGGCGATGCGACGAAAAAGTAACCCTTGAAGCCGGTGTGCAGAGCAACCTGTACAGGCACGTATTGACCGCATAACGGGCTCGCTACTACGGTATATTCGTGCCAGATCGAGCGCCCGGCGCGTTCAGGAGGAAATGTGCGATGACTGTAAAGCTGAAACTGATAGCTGCCGCCGCGGCGCTCGTTACGGCATGTGCAAATGACCCTGTCCGTGATGTAACTCCTGCAGACGGCACGGATGAGACTTTTTCGCCTGCACGATCAGAGCTGCAGGACACCGCCTGGCGCCTCGTGGAGATCAGGCCGGCGGACGGTGCGGCAATGACCCCGCAGGACCGTTCCGCGTACACGCTGGTCCTCGGCATCGACGGGACGGCACTGCTCGAGATTGACTGTAACCGGGGCAACGGCAAATGGTCATCCGGCGGGCCGGGACGGATCGAATTCGGGCCGATCGCAACGACGCGGGCCCTCTGCCCGCCAGGCTCACTGCACGACAGCTTTCTCGCCGCGATCGAGCGCGTTACGGACTATGCGATCGTCGATGAGCGCCTGTTACTGACTGCCGGGTCGGAGGGTGACATCATGGAATTCGAGCACGCCGCTCAGCCGCCTGTCGCAGCCACCGTGCTGGGCTCGGAAATTCGCACGGACGATGCGGGTGAAATGCAGGCTGCAATACTCAAGGCATTATTCGAGCGCTACGAGGCCGAGCACGGGATATCCGTGACAGACGCGGAGGTCGACGCCTTCGTTGCCCGTATCGACCGCGTCAAGCAGGCGGACCTCGCAGAACGGCGGACTCGGCTCACGGAAATCGATCGTCGTCTGCAATCCGGCGACATCGACACGTCGGAACGGGAATCGCTCGGGGCCGAACGCGACAGGATCGCCGAATTCCTGTCGAATATGAATGACGAGCAACCACTGAGTGCGGAGGAAGCCGCCCAGGTCGCCGGGATGCGCCGCTCGTTCGCGCGGGAGATGATCCTGCACTGGAAACTGAACCGCGCCCTTTACGAGCAGTACGGCGGGCGCATTGCAGGCCAGCAACTGGGGCCGGAACCGCTGGACGCGTATCGGGAATTCCTGGAGGAACAGAGCGCCGAGGGCGCATTCGTTATCCTGCGCCCGGAGTTCGAGCGCGAATTCTGGCGCTACTTCACGGACGACTCGTTGCACAGTTTCCAGGAATCGCAAAGCAATGCGGAGGGAGGTCCGTTCGACTCCCCGCCCTGGTCCCGATAGCCGCAGTCAGCGGACAGCCTTGAAACGGGCGCCGCATTCCTGCGACGCCCGAGAGCGATTTTTTCGCGTAAAATGCCGGGTTTGGGCCGATACGCCGGGCAGCGCCGATTTGCGAAGACCGGGCGCGTGGCGAAGAATACCGGGCTTCGTTGACCCGCAGGGATAAAAAAAACATACCATATCAATGGCTTAGCAGAACGAACGAACACGGGTTTTGACAGGCAAACGAACAGGAAACATCATTTACCTCATGGCCAGGCAACTTCTCACACTGCTCAGCACCGCCCTCCTGGGTTCCGGCATCGTTCTGCTGCTGTTTTACGGCGTTAGTCTGTCCGGCGCTTCCCGTGCCCACCAGCAGGGCATAGAGGCGTTCCGGTCGGCGAAAGAGACGCAGCTTGTCGCTGCCGCCGCAGATCCAACCGTCGTGACGGACGTCGTGCTCGAGGTCGATGCGGCCGCGGAGCGCCGCTCGCTCGATGTTGCACTGGATTCGCCGGACAAGAGTCTCTGGTCCGAGAAACGTATCACCGACTACGAGAAGTACAGCCGGGCCGCCTCGCCGGACGAACTGCCGGAGGGCATCATGCGGATTCCCTCGGTGGATCTTGAACTACCGGTCTTCACGGGTACGCAGGAAGCCAACCTCACGCGCGGTGCAGGCAGGATCGAAGGTACAGCGCCTCTCGCCTCATTCGGCAACACCGGCATTGCGGCACATCGAGACGGCTATTTCCGGTCATTGAAAGACGTTTCGGTCGGTGATTCGATCATGGTCGAAACGCTGGCGGGTGTAGACAGCTATCGCATTGATGAATTGCTGATTGTGCAACCCGAGGATGTTCACGTGCTGGATCCAACCGATAACAAGACGCTCACCCTGGTTACCTGCTACCCGTTCTATTACGTTGGATCGGCCCCGCAGCGCTTCATCGTTCGTGCCTCGAAGCTATAGGAATTCGACGCTGTGTCCGGCATGCGCGCCGGTGTATTCGCAGCTTAAGGGTTCAATTCTTCACATTTTTCTGCTAAAAGGATTTGGTTCTGCGTCGTATTTGCCAGAATTCCAGAGCCAGCCACACGCAGCAAAACAATTACAACTCAGCAATGCCACAAGAAGGAGTAACACGATGAGAGCATCCACGTTGTCGTTCGCTCGCCGGTTAGCGGCGTGCCTGATCGGCCTCACCCTGGTCAGCGGCGCAACTCTGGCGCAGGTGTCGGAGAACGTCGTTTTTCCCGGGAAGCCCGATCGCGTAGTCGACCTGGGCGAGGGTCGCGAGATTCACGTCTACGATGCCACCGTACTGCGTGCCGCGGGTAACCGCCTGACGGTCCGGTTCACTCACGGTGAAACGTACACCTATGACGTACCGTCGGACTTTCGATTCAAAATCGACGGCCGCAATGTCAGGACACGCGACCTGAACCGTGGCGACACTGTCACGGCCTACGTGACGGTGCATGAAACCGCGCACCACGCAATCCACCACGTGGATGAATCCGGTCCTGCTCCGGTCGTCATATCGACAGTAACCCCGGAGCCTGTTGCGGACATGCTGCCTTCCACGGCAAGCCCGCTGCCGCTGATCGGCCTGCTTGGCGCGCTCTTTACCGCCCTTGGCGGTCTGGGTTTCGCCGTCCGTCGGCGCCTGGCTTAAACAGCACTCCAGCTCCCTACAGAGCCCCTGCGTCGAAAGGTGCAGGGGCTCGTTTGTTTCGGTGCACGTTGCCCTCGTCGCGGCCTCGCATTGCCGGACGGTGTCGAGTAATCTGCTGCCTTCATCTGGATCACTGTCACGCAGAACGAAATGTCGATAATCGCGACCACGAATCAACGCCGCAGACGGCTCGCCGGACGGCTTCTGTTAGCGCTTGCCGGTGTACCCGCTATGGTCAGCTCGGCCGCCGGCGTCAGGGGCGACACGGTCGCCTACGAGGCTCCCGGAGGTGCCCAGGAAGCCTGCGTTGCGATAGAGCACGCGCCCGACGGCAGCTATTCCGATGCCGACCGCAGCGATGAAAAGGCCCTCTGCGCAATCGACTTCTACTCCGGGTCTGTCGGGCTCTGCCCCAAGGTCTTCAGCACCAGTCCGGGGACCCTCGTTTATGATCTCAGCGGCGGGCCTTTCGCTGGGCAGGCATCAGCCTTCGAAAAGCAGCAATGCAGCGAACGGCGGATCATCAAATCCGGCGCCTCCGGCGGTCCGGTTTCGTTCAAGATGACGATGAATACGCCGGATACGAGCGCGACCTTCGCGCCGGCGTCGTGGCTCTACTATCACTTTTCGCGTTACTTCGATACCGATGTGCACGTGCCGGTCAGCGTCTACCGGTCGATGGATCGGCAGCAGCACTTCGAACGCGTGGTCCGGACGGGCGTATCCGCTTCCTCCGGGTCGGGCTCCAGCGCGATGAACCACGCCGGATGGAAAGCGCTGGAGAACGGCGCAAACGATCCCTCCTCGTACAAACCGATGCGAGAACTGTATACCGACGAGGGGCGTCAGATATTCGGCGTGCTGCTGCGGAGCGCAGGGGACCGTTACGGTGCCGAAATCAACGGTACGCGAAAATCGGGATGGGGTGCCGGTCAAAACCGGGACTTCCAGGAAACGGCTCCGTTTCTCGCGCTGCGCCATGATGGTGCGCTGCGCGACGCTATTGCCACCGGCCTGCAGGAGGCGAATCGGGACCCCGAACTACGCAAGGCGATGCGCAACGGACCAACACCGGTTCAGATGATCTTCTGGATGAGGGAACTTACCGAAATCGTGCTTCTGGACTTCATTTTCAGTCAGCAGGACCGCGTCGGCAACATCGACTATGTCGATTACTGGTACTGGGTGGACGATGGCAGCGTGCGCAGGGCTCCCGCGAACAGCGCCGCGCCCCCTTCCGAGGCCAGCGGCAAGGATCCTGTTCGGATCCGCCGCAGCGTTATCAATGACAACGACGCAGCAGGCCGGCTCCCATATGCAAATTTCGCCAAGACCACCGGCATGCTGGAAAAACTGCGGCATTTCCCGGCAAGCACGTACCGGCGCCTGCAACAACTGGCCAATGACTTCGACACGGCCGGACCGTACTATCAATGGCTTAGCACAGCATTCAGCCTGAGCGATCGACAGGTGGCTCAGGTGGTCGCGAACACCCTGCAGGCAAGCCGGTTACTCGCGGAGAACTGCCAAGCGGGGCGGCTTCGATTCAGCCTCGAGCCTGACGAATTCATTGTCAACGGCACAGTGAATGAACAGGATGTGCAGTGTGCCAACGAATAGCGGCACCCTCCTGATCCGGCTGGTTCCGAAATGCCTGTGGACAGTGGCCGTTCTGTGGCTGTTGCTGCCGCTCGTCTCGCTGTCTGCCGAAACCACCGATTCCGATTCATCCCTCGATGATCCACTTCGCCTCGTCGTCATCTCGGACCTGAACGGCTCATACGGCACGATCGGCCATGCGTCGATCGTGCATGACGCGATGCGTCGCATCGTCGAACTCGGGCCTGACGTCGTAATCAGTACCGGCGACATGATCGCCGGCCAGGTTCGCGACCCGTCGCAGCGCAACAAGCTCGATGCGCTCTGGCAGGCCTTCCATCAGACCGTTACCAGGCCGCTTGCCGAGGCAGGCATTCCACTGGGCATCACGCCCGGCAATCACGATGCCTCCGCATACCCGGGTTTCGAAGACGAGCGAGCGCTGTACGCCCGGGAATGGCGGGACCGGAAAACCGGGCTGGATTTCGTCGATGCCGCCGGCTTCCCATTCAACTACGCATTCGCGGTGAAAGGCGTGCTGCTGGTATCGCTGGACGTTACGACCACAGGCGCCCTGCCAGCCAAGGATCTGGACTGGCTGGAAGCACTGCTTGCCGAGCACCGCGACCGTTTCAGCGACGTCATCGTCTTCAGCCACGTGCCCCTGTGGCCGTTCGCGGAAGGGCGAGACAGGGAGGTGACTCGCGATGAACGACTGCACGCCATTCTCGTGTCGGCGGGTGTCGGTCTGTACCTGAGCGGTCATCATCACGCGTTCTATCCCGGCGTGCTGGACGGTGTCACCTATATCAGCCAGGCCTGTCTCGGTTCTGGTGCGCGCAAACTGCTCGGGTCTGAGGCCGGCCGCGCGCCCAAGGGTTTCACACACATAACGCTCGACGGGGATCGCGTCCTTGTCAGCGCCGTGTCGGCACCGGCATTCCAGAGCACGCAGGACTGGGCGACATTGCCGCCGCAGATCGTATCGGACGGGGTCCGGCTGCAGCGCGCGGACCTGGTGGACGTCCCGGTATTTCCCTCGGATCTCCCGCAACCCGCTGAGGCGCGGTAAACGGTGCAGGCACCGACAGCAAACGGCAGCCACCGATCGTCGCTCGAGCGGTTTCTCTCCGTGTTCACGGAAGTTCGGGCCGGCGAAGCGGCGACGGTCCTGATGCTTGCGCTCAACGTATTCCTGATTCTCACGGCCTACTACCTCGTCAAGCCGGTTCGGGAGGCGCTGATACTGGCGACGCCAGGCGGCGCGGAGATAAAGAGCTATGCGTCGGCCGCCCAGGCGCTGCTGCTGCTCTTTGCAGTACCGGCTTATGCCTGGATTGCCAGCCGGGTTCCCCGCCGGCGGCTCATCAACGGGATAACCGTATTCTTCGCTGCCGTGCTGGTTGTCTTCTATCTGCTCGTCGCGGCGCAGGTTCCGGTCGCCGTGCTGTTTTTTCTCTGGATCGGCGTATTCAATCTGATGGTACCGGCGCAGTTCTGGGCGTTCGCCAACGATGTCTACACGGCCGAGGCTGGCGAACGTCTGTTCGTGATCGTAGCGTTTGGTGCTTCGGCCGGGGCGGTCTTTGGCAGCTACATCGCCGGTCACCTGATACCAGTATTCGGTATCAACCAGTTGATTCTGGTATCGGCAATCGTGCTCACGGCAAGTCTCATCCTGACGAACATCGTGGACAGGCGGGAGTCGGCGCGTGCGGCATCTCGTGAAGCCGATACGGATGAGCCTGCGGTCGAGGAGCCGCTGGGAAAGTCGGGTGCATTCGAACTCCTGCTGAAGAAGCGCTACCTGTTGCTTATTGCCCTGCTGATCTTTGTGCTCAACTGGGTCAACACGACCGGCGAATACATCCTCGGACGAACCGTGCGGGAAGCAGCGCTGGCCGCCGGCGGCGATGGTCCATTATCGGAAGAAGCCGTAGAACAGTTCATCGGCGCCTTCTACGCGGATTTTTTCACTGTCGTGAATATCGCAGGACTGTTGCTGCAGCTGTTCATCGTCTCCAGAATCCTCAAATATCTCGGCGTCCGCATGGCGCTGTTCATTCTTCCGCTGATCGCGCTTGGCGGCTACATCGTGGCGGCACTGTACCCGGTCCTTGCAATGATCCGCGAAGTGAAGATCGCGGAGAATTCGACGGATTATTCATTGCAGAACACGGTACGCCAGATACTCTTTCTGCCAACGACACGCGAGGAGAAATACAAGGCCAAGCAGGCGATCGACACTTTTTTCCAACGCGGAGGGGACGTGATGTCAGCGCTGACGGTATTCATCGGGTCAGCGGTGCTGGCACTGAGTACCAGGCAGTTTGCAATCATCAACATCGTGCTGGTCCTCGCCTGGCTAGTCATAGCCCTGCTGATCGCACGCGAGCATCGCAAGCTGCTGCCTGATGACGGCGCGGCCTGAAGATGCGCGAGGCCCCGCCGCTGCTGTCGCCACGTAACATCAAGGATGCAATTTTTATGACACCAAGAAGATTATTCGTGCTGATGACCGCGGCGGTGGCGACCGCCGCCGGCGCCTACCCGCTGGATGCCTACGACGATACCGGTATTCGCCGCCTGGAAGCGTACCGCCTGATGACTGAAGGCGTCCTGGAAGGTCGCCGCCAGCCGGCCGGCGCGTTACTGCCCACGGAAATGGTAAACCTGCGTCTGACGCACCACAGGGGCGTCGAGATCCCGCCGCCGGATCCGGTACTGACACGGCAGCTGGAGGCCCTGCTCGGCGACAACGTGGACGACTACGGCATCGTGGTGCTGGACGTCACCGATCCTTACGACCCGCGCTATGCCGAAGTCAATGCCGATTATCGGCAGAACGTCGGCAGCGTCGGCAAGCTCATCGCGGCACTCGGACTGTTCCAGGCACTGGCCGACACCTGGCCAGACGCCGCCGATCGCGTTCGAATACTCCGCAACCGGATCGTTACGGCAGACGGGTTTTCCTACACCGACACGCACGGTGTCGCGTTCTTCGACGTGGAGAGCCGAGTGCTGACAAAGCGTCCGATTCGCGAGGGAGACCGCGCGACGCTCTGGGAATTCCTGGACTGGATGCTGTCCCCCAGTTCGAATTCTGCGGCAGGCATGGTCATGCGCGAGGCGATGCTGATTCGTCATTTCGGGCAGGCGTACCCGCCAACCGAAGACGAGGCGCACCAGTTCTTCAACGATGCGTCGAGAGCGGAACTCACGGCACTTTTCCGGGAGACGTTCGAAGAACCGCTGACCAGAAATGGTTTTGATCTCAGTCAGATCCGCCAGGGGAGTTTCTTCACGCGCGGAGGTAAGCAGATGGTCCCCGGCTCCGGCTCCAGTTACGCGACTGCGCGGACGCTTCTGAAGTACGGGCTGCTACTCGAAAAGGGCCTGCTCGTCGACGAGTTCTCCAGTCGCGAAATCAAACGGCTAATCTACGTCACGGAACGGCGGATTCGCTACGCCTCCTCGCCGAAACTGCGAAATGCTGCTGTCTACTTCAAGTCGGGCTCGCTATACAGCTGCATGCCGGAAGAGGGTTTTCATTGCGGAAAATACCGCGGCAATCGAAAGAATTACATGAATTCATTCGCGATCATCGAAACGCACAGCGGCGATCAGAGACTGCACTATATGGTCATGCTCATTTCCAATGTGCTGCGCCAGAACTCCGCCGTCGATCACCAGACTCTCGGCACGCGGATTCATAATTTGATCCAGGAGTCCCACGCAGACCCGGGGTCAATACTCGGTCGAGTGAGGCAGTAGACTGACCAGCCCCTACGGTAGGATCATGCATTGGTCACGAATCCGGACAAGGAAAAAACGATACTGACCCTTGTGGCGACCGCCGCGGTCGCCACACTGATTGCGCAGCATATCGCCGGCAAGGCGACACGCGACGCGCTTTTCCTCACCTATTTTCCTGTCGAACGGCTGCCGTTGATGATGATCGTCAGTGCAGCAGTATCGGTTGTCGGTGTGCTGTTCATGTCCCGCCTGCTCGCGAGATTCGGACCGGCTCGCCTGATCCCTGTCGTCTTCGGCATCAGCGCGGGCTTGCTGCTCATGCAGTGGCGGCTCATCGACAGCCAGCCACAGGTTGCAGCCGCGCTACTCTACCTGCAGATATCGGCCGTCAATTCGCTGCTGATCAGCGGGTTCTGGTCTGTTATCAATGAGCGGTTCGATCCTCACTCTGCAAAACGGGTCATTGCGAGGCTTGCCGCCGCTGCTACTTTCGGCGGGCTGGCAGGCGGCATTGCGGCCAAGGTCGTTTCTTCCGCCGCCGATACTCATGCCATCTTGTTGATGCTGGCCCTGATGCATGTTCTTTGCGGTGCTGCCGTCTTCTGGCTTGGTCGAGGCGTTACGTCACGGCCGTCCGAGGAGCGCATCAGCCTTTTCGGTCCGCTGCGATCGAGTCCGCTGATCCGCAGAATGGCGGTGCTCGCCCTGCTCGTGGCGACACTGGCCGCAATGCTCGACTTCATACTTAAAGCGGAAGCTGCGGCGACGCTGGAAGACGAGCAACTGATAAGCTTCTTCTCGTATTTCTACGTTGCCGTCGGACTCGGGAGTTTCCTGCTGCAAGCGGCCGTCGGCGACCGGGCATTAAGGTGGCTGGGCCTGGGGGGAACGATGCTCGCCTGGCCCATTGCAATACTTGCCACCGGAACACTGACCCTGGTGATGCGGTCACTGATTACGGCGGCACTGATGCGTGGCACCGCAAACCTGCTGTACAACTCTTTCTTCCGTACCGGGTTCGAAGTGCTTTACATGCCGATCCCCGCCGAACAAAAGCGGACCGGAAAAGTGATGATCGATGTCGGCGCCGACCGCGCCGGTGACATGATCGGCGGGTTGCTTGTCATGGGTATCCTGCTGCTGCCGGTCTTCACGGAGTCCATACTCCTTATTTTTGTCCTGGTGCTGGCGCTCGTGTGCGCGGCACTGATCCTCGCACTGCAGCGCAATTACTCGCGCCAACTGGCCACCAACCTGAAGACCGGGCAGCTGCAGATCGATGACGTCGAGACGGTCGACAGGACCACCACGAGAACCCTGGCCGAGACACAGCTTGCGATCGACAGGGACAGCCTGCTGCGCGAGATAGAGCTGCATCGTCAACGCAGCAAGAGCAGCAGGCAGGGGGATGACAAGCCGCCCCCGGACGCTCCGCAACCAGGGGCAGCGGACGATGATGTTCAGTTCGCTGACCCGGTGCTCGAGACGATCGCGGACCTCCGTGGTGGAGACATTGCGCGAATCCGGCGCGTGCTTGCCAGCCGCGACATGTCTGACGAACTCGTCCCGCATGCCATTCGCCTGCTCCGCAACGAGGAACTGGTACAGGACGTGCTCAGGGCATTGCGTCCCGCGGCAACCCGATCCGCGGGGCTGTTGGTGGATGTCCTGCTCGATTCACTGCAAAGCTCGCGGGTGCGGCGCCGGATTCCGATACTGCTGGGCTACTCGCAGAGTCCACTGGCAGTTCTCGGATTACTCACGGCGCTCCGGGACCGTGACTGGAACGTGCGCTTCAGGGCCGCGCAGGGCCTGGAGCGAATCAGGCGCCACCATCCGCGGACCGACATCGATGGTGATCGGCTGCGCCAGGCCCTGCAATCGGAGATAGCCGCGCTGGGCAGGAACACGCCGGGCGGCGGACCGCCCGCAGAACGGCAGCTCGAACTGGTTTTCCTTCTCATCGGTATCGGTGATAATCCTGCAACCGTAGATCTTTGCTGGCGGGCACTGCACAGCCAGGACCCGTGGCTCAAAGGTACCGCGGTCGAATACCTGGAAAATCGACTACCCTCGGCCCTGTGGCAGGAACTGCTGCCGCACCTGGACTTTGCACCGGCGGAAGACGGAGCGAAAAAGGGCTCTGAATCCGAGGCGGCAAGCGCTTTGCATTCCGCGGCTGACAAGCTGAAGGAAATCAAACCTCTGGGCAACCAGGAAACGCCGTCTGCTTCGCGTCAGGACACGGATGATGCCTGACGACGCTCAAGGCTTATTGATGGGATGACGGACCTACTTCATGAACACACTTAGCAAGACGCTATCGATAGATTCCAGGTTTCTGCACCTGTATCGCCCGCTGGTGCGGCGGCTTGCGCTCGTTTTCGTCGTGACCTTTGTCCTTGTACTGGCAGCGCTGCTGTTCTTCGACGAACGCCTTGTCAAGCGCACATCAGCCGCGTTAATCAGCAACGTGGCCGACGGCGTCGAGCACAACCTTCAGGAAGTGTTCGACTCGAACAGCGAACTGCTTATGGTTGCCATGGAGCAGGTCGAAAATATTGCGCTCTCACAGGAAATACCTGACGACGCATTGTTCCAGAGACTGGCGCCCTTCCTGCGCAGCTATCCGATGCTCGACTCGATCAACCTCGCCGATGCAACCGGCAATGAATACGCTTTGATTCGCGATGACGAGGGATTCCAGTCCCGCCGGATCGACGCATCGGCTCCCGACACCGCGCGGTGGCAGCGGCTACGCGACGGACGGTCTATCGAGACCTGGGAGCGCAACACCGATGTCTCGCCTGTGGAACGGCCGTGGTTCACGGGTGCGATGCAGCACCAACCGGGGTCGCGCTACTGGACGGAACCCTATTCTTTCCTGACCACGGAGGAGCCCGGCATTTCCGTCTCGACTCGCTGGACACCGGATGATGCCGGCGCCGAGCACGTAATCGCCGTGAATCTGAGCCTGGTCGACATAACAAGATTGACATTGGCTCAGCATCCAAGCGAGAACGGGCTAACCCTGGTATTCGGCGAACAGGGCAAGGTCATTGGATTGCCCCGGAACGAGCGCTTCGACGACGACCGGAGCATTGTCGCCGCGGCACTCTTGCCGCTGGATCAGCTGGGCATGCCGACGATTGACCGAGCTGTGGCCGAGTGGAACGATCTGGGCCGCTCCGAGGACGTATTCGCGTTTTCGGGCCCCAAAGAAAAGGCCTGGTGGGCCGGATTCTCGCGTATCGAGCTTGATGAAAATCATGCAGTCTGGTCCGCGGTGCTGGTACCGCGGTCCGACCTGTTCGGTGCGCTCGTCATGACGCGAAACCTGACCATCATCGGCTTGATCTCGGCAGGTCTTTTGCTGGCGGCGCTCATCTTCCTCGCCTCCATGCGCGCGATCAGGCGCCAGTTGAAAGAAACCGTCGACCGCATCGAGCAGAAACTCGGCCAATACCGCATCGAGGAGAGAATCGGCGAAGGGGGCAATGGCACCGTCTATCGTGCACGGCATGCGTTTCTGAGGCGCCCGACGGCCCTCAAGCTGATGAACCCGGAATTTGCGCGCAGCGATGCGGCCCGGAAACGCTTCGAGCACGAGGTTCGCCTTACCAGCGGCCTCAGCCATCCCAATACTGTCGCAATCTACGACTTCGGCAAAACGTCCGATGGCACCCTGTATTACGCGATGGAGCTTCTCGAGGGAGGTACGCTGAACCGGCTGGTACAGCTCAGCGGGCCGCTGCCCGCAAGCCGGGCCGTCTACTTGCTGGCACAGGCCTGTGGCTCTCTCGCGGAAGCGCACTCGAAGGGCCTTATCCACCGCGATATCAAGCCATCGAACCTGATCGTCTGCGAGCGCGGCGGTGTCTACGATGTCGTCAAGGTCGTTGATTTCGGCCTGGTCAAGGAGATGGCCGAAACAGACGGCGACCTGACGCAGGCGGATGTCCTGATTGGCACGCCGTTTTACATGGCGCCGGAAATTATCAGCAGGCCCGGTGCCGCAAGCCCTCTGAGTGACCTGTACGCACTCGGGGCTGTCGGTTACTACATCGTATCCGGACGGCAGGTGTTCGAAGGTGAAAGTGCGGTCGAGATTTGTGCGGCTCACCTCCATGACCAGCCGGAGCGTCCTTCTGAGAGAGCGGGCTGCGACGTGCCCGCGGATCTCGAGGATGTCCTGATGCGCTGCCTCGAGAAAGATCCCGAAGCCCGGCCGGCCGATGCGGAAGAACTGCGGCAGGCGTTGCTGCAATGTGCGGATGCCGGTGCCTGGGGGCCGGCCGAGGCGAAGGCATGGTGGAGTGAATTCGCAACGGGACTGGGTGAGCACGAACCGGGCGAGGAGGAGGTACCGATGTCACGAACGGAACTGCTCGTCGATCTCGACACCCGCCTGGCCAGCATTCAGGGGGCCGGCCGATCGACGAGCGGGCGCTGAGTGTCACGTTTTACGCCACCCGGCGGCGCCCGCCGAGCCGCACTCTCCTTGCGGAATATTTCGGTGTGTATCGCCGCGCACTGCATCGTGGCTGCGACCGCGGTCGCGGCTGACGACCTCCCCGAGGCCGACTTCGGGCCGGCACAGGTCCATCTCGAAATCGCCCTGGCCACGCTGGGGCTGCAGGAAGCAGTGGACGACGGCAGGCTCGCCGTGGCGCTGGTGACACTCGATGGCAACGAGGCAACATCGCTCGGCATGGTCAACGGAGATCGAATGCTGTATGCGGCCAGCCTGCCGAAGATAGCGATTCTTTACGGTGCCGCTGTAGCGCTCGACGAGGGAAGGATAACGTTGACCGACTCCCTCGAACACGATCTCGTGGCAATGATCCGTCACTCCTGCAACGATTGCGCAACCCGGGTCCTGGAGACGGTGGGCCGCAGCTGGCTGCTGACGTTATTACAGACGGACCCCTATCGCTTTTACGATCGCAAGCGCGGTGGCGGTCTCTGGGTCGGGAAGGACTATGCGCGCAAAGGCGCGTTCCGGAGAGACCCGCTCAAGGGGCTTTCGCATGCCGCGACGCCCTGGCAGGTTGCACGCTGGTATTACCTGCTGATCAATGGAGAGCTGGCGAGCCCCGAAGGCACCGAGCTCATGCTCGAGTGCCTGTCGAATCCGGCGATCACGCACAAGTTTGTCAAGGGACTGGCCGACCAGGATACGACGGCCCTGTACCGCAAGTCCGGAACCTGGCGGGACTATCATGCGGACAGCATCCTGGTGCGAGCCGAATCGGTATCCTACATTCTCGTCGCACTGGCATCCGACCGGCGCGGAGGCCGCTGGCTCGAACAACTGGCTATCGCGCTCCACGACAGGCTCGTGCGCGCCAACCGGCCGGGTGGCGGCGCGCGTGAGCCTGACTAGCGTGGACGGCCGTTCATGTCGACGCGAATGTCGGTCGTGTCGCCGAGCGCCTTGTCCATCGTAACCAGGTACTGACTCCCCCGTGCGTTGCGGCTCTCGAGAAACGGCCGCAACTGAAACAGCTGCAGCTCGCCGTCAAGGAAACCGAACTCGACGTCGGCCGGGGCCGGGTTCCCACGGTCGTCGACGATCGGGGGAAATCGCTGGGGCAGGCTGTTCGTAAAGTCGATCAGCTGGCGGATCTCATCAGTCGTAAGAACCGTATCGCTGCCGCTTGCTTTCAGGAACTCGAGCCCGCCGTCCGAATCGGGTACGCGCCGCGTCGTTGCGGTTGCTGTCGCCAGCACGCGCACTTTGCCGGTTGAACGGTCGATCCGCAGTGACTCCGCCGCCTGCCCGTCGACCGCGCCGCCGAGCCCTTCGTTAACCGCGACCGAGATCGTTCCCTTGTCGCCCGTGTCGATGTCCTGCGTAACGAGTACGCCCGACTTGTCGGACGCGACTGACTCGAGCAGCAGAATCGACGTGTACACATGCTCGGGTTCGGACATGTGCGATTGTCGCCACGCGAAGGCTCGGGCCGTAAACGGCGATGCCCAGACTCTCGGTATCGCCTCCAGCAGGGCTTCGACGCCGACGACATTGGGCAAGGTCAGATTCAGGCCGGCGCCGGTGAACCCGGCAAGGTCCTCGACGTTGGTGTCCGATCTCACGAACAGCCCCGGCACCGGCCGGTCGCCGAAGACCGATCGCAGCGCCGATCGCAGTTTCTGTTCGAATTCACCTCGCAGCGAAACGTTCGCGATCAGGTCGTACAGCTCGCTGCGGAAGGCGTCGTAACGCGCAGCCTGCGCCGAGTCGAGTGCATCAACCGGGCCGAGCTTCCTGTACATCCCCTGCATCCATTCGAATACGGTGCCGCCGTCAGGGTGAGGCTGCTCGAGCGCTATCTCCCTGAATATGCCGAACGGGATCGCAAGACCATTGGCGACCGCCTCGGGATAATGCTGCCGCATTTCGCCCAGCTTGGCGGCCTTCGGGCCGACGGTGCGGCCCGAATCCGTTGCGCGCAGATCATCCATCGGGACGAACTCGGTCACGGTAAGGTCCAGTTTGTCGAGATCCGGCCGGATCATGGCTCCGCCGTCGGCTGCGCCTTCGCCGCCGAAAACAGCATCCCAGCGCGGCCCGTCGGCAGCGATCTCCACCAGGCCGGACTGGCTGACCGCGAGCACGACCTTCTCACCGGCATGCTTCTCCAGGACGGGCAACAGGCTCTCGTTCACCGTGGCGTTCGGAATACCCAGGTTACGCGCCAGCAATTGAACGTGCGACAGCGGGTTGCCCTCGCCGGCCGTCAGGATGCCACGCACCGGCGGCAGGTCGGACACCGTTTCCGGCAGGACGTAGATGCCGTCGGGACGAAAACTCTCGACGTCATCGAGGTCGGGAGCAACATGCAGAATCCCGCGCGCAACGCCAGGATTCAGCGCGGTGAATGCGGCGCCGCCATCCTCGCCGAAGACGGTATGCCGGACTCCCGCAAGCCGCCCGGCATCGCCGGAAAGCGCATCGAGCGTATCGGCATAGAGCAGCAAAGCGCTGCCCCTCAGCTGGTCCTGGATGAAGCGCATTGCTATGGGTTCGAGCTCCGCGAGCTTTTGCATGGATTCGAAAAAGTGCATCCGCAGCGCCTGCGTGGCCCAGCCGGGCACCCGGGCAAGGTAGGACAGTTGCTCCCGGTAATGATCGAGAGGCACGCTGGTCATCGAAATACTGGCCAGCGAGGCCGCCAGCTCGGCATGCAGCCGGGAATTGATCAGGCCCGCCCCGTAGGCAGCGCTGGTGGCAGCTTCGAGCGCCTGGACGTGCTCCGCGCGACTTGCGTCGGCGGCATCCGCACGAAACGCGGTGGCAGCAGAAAAGAATTCATTCTCTACGCTGAAGCCCAGGTCGAGCGCGGCGAGTCGCCACGACGGATCGTCGGTCTCGCGCAGCGCTTCGTAAAGCCCGGCCAACGTGCTACCGGCAACCGTAAGCCGCTCAAGGGGCGTCCGCGCGGGCAGGCTCGCAAGTGACTCACGCACGCTCGTCGCCAGGGGCTTCGGGGGATTCCTGTCGAGAAAAGACCGCAACTGCTCTTCGAGCGAGCCAGCGGCATACATGGCGTCGATCTCGCTTGCGAGCTCCTCGAGCGCGGCTGACTGCTGCGCGTTTCCACTGCGGCGCGCATATTCTCGAACACGCTCGGCATCACCGGCATCCGGTGCGCCGTGAATCTTCGCGCGCAGGTTGCGGAACCCCGGGTCGCGGTCCGACTGGCTCGCCGAAAGCTGCCGAATCCTGTCGATGGATGCGTTGTCCTGACCGTGGGACAGGAGCTTCGCGCCCGTGCGCCAGGCGACGAACCCCGGCCCGCTCCAGTAGGGGTCGGCCGCCATACCCAGCAGGAGGCTGCGGGCACCTTCGCGCTCGTCTTCTTCCTGGATGGCACCCCGGTAAAAGAGCGCACGTCGGAATATCCAGCCATCGTCGGCCCCGACCAGGAAACGCTCGATAACGAGTTGCGTGTACTTATCCGCAAACACCCGATCGTCGAGCCACGCGTCCCCATCCAGCCCCGCCAGCAGATTCGCGACGTAATAGCCGTTGTCGCGAAGTTCCTTCGTTCTCTCGTTCCATTGGCCGTGCTGATGGCCGCCGCCATGCTCCGAGCAGGCATAGGGCCGCGGCGGCAACACGCTGCCGTCCTTGCAGAACCAGCGTAGCCGCTCGAACGGGCCACGCTCCGCCTCCTTCATCTGGTCGATCCAGCCTCGGTACGTTTCTACGTCGGTATCTGCGCGGCCGTGAGCCGTCGACAACACCAGACTTACCAGTACAATCAGCGCCTTAAATGCAGTTTTCATATCGTTTCTTGTGCCACGGTTGTGTTGATTAGGAGATTCTGGAACGGAACGGGTAAAGCCGCAGACTGCGAATTTGCCGGAGGCGATTTTGCCGGCACCGGCCAATTCGGGTAACGTCTCGGTGCGGTGAAGCCGCCGCGCTAGGTTAGCAAAAATATCAGGAGAAACTGTAATGAATATTCGGTCGACTTCGGGCCTGTTCGTGGCCTTGCTCGTCCTCGCCATTTCGGGCTGCAACCGGAACGCCGTCGAGAACAAGACGGATAGCGCCCCGGCGCCGGGCTCCCAGGCTGCGGGTGAGTTGGCTGGCACCACCTGGCATCTTGTCAAGATCATGTCCATGGAAGACAGCGAGCACGTCCCTGAGGATCCGTCGAAGTACACGCTCTCGTTCGATGGAGATGACGGTGTGAGTATTGTCGCCGACTGCAACCGCGGTACCGGAAATTTTTCGTCGGAGTCCCCCGGCCAGCTCCAGTTCGGTGTTATCGCCGCGACGCAGGCGCTGTGCCCCCCGCCGTCACTGCATGACGTTTACATGAAGCAGTTCGAGTGGGTGCGCAGCTATGTCCTCGAGGACGGACATCTGTTTCTCGCGACAATGGCTGACGGGTCGATCATCGAATTCGAACCCGCGCAGGGTGCCTCCGGGAATCCCTGATTGGTGGTTGAAGAGTGCGGCGTGCGTATCAGGGGGCGGTAGCGGCGCCGCCGTCCATTCGCGACGCCTCGATCGCGATGTCGAGTGCATGCACCGTGACAGAGACGATGATGCCGAAGATAACGATGCCGATGGTGGCCAGTATGACGGAAAGCGTTTTGGCGCCGCGAGACTTGGGGACGAAGTCACCAAACCCGACGGTCAGCGCGGTAATAAAGGCGAAATAAATGCCGTCTTCCACGTCGATGCCGTCGAGCCGGGCGATCAGGACGCCCGCAGCGATCACAAAGGCGATCAAACCGATGATGAGGGCACCCAGTTCGAGAACCAGCGTCGAGTGAGCAACGAGGAAATGTATCACCAAAGTCGGTCACCTTTGGGTGCGGCGCGCTTCACGAATTCAACCAGGGGCGGAAGATAACAGATTCTCATCATCGCGCCGACCTTCCGGGGACTATCAGGACTTGACCACAACGCCGGAGTGCCCTATCTTCACCGAGCGCAGCTGCGTCCGCTCACCGCGGGCGGTTACTATTATAAGAAAGCGTTCCAGTCAGACCAGCATGAGGAAACCAACCATGAGCGATAAACCCCGATCGCGATATAGCCTGTCGCGTGCGCCGATCGTCGGTGCGCTGGTGCTCGTCGTAAGCACGCTCGCGCTTCCGCGCGCCGCCGATGCTGACACGATTACCTGTGAATCTCAGAACAATAATTACAGGCATTGCTCTGCCTACACCCGTGGCGGCGTGTCGCTGCAGACCCAGCTCAGCAACTCCGGCTGTTACCAGGGAAACACGTGGGGATACGACAACAGGGGCATCTGGGTGTCAAACGGCTGCCGCGCCGTGTTCCGCGTGGGTAGCGATAACTACAGGCATCACGATAAATCCGATGACGCGGCTGCGGCCGTTGCCGGCGTCGCGCTCCTGGCACTGGGTGCAGCGGCAGCCCACGAAGCGCATGAGAGACACGAGGACGAGCGCAGTAACGATCATTACGAGTACAACTACAACCAGCAGCATTACTCGCAAAATTACAGCCATAATCGTGCCGATTCCGTGAACTGTTCGTCAGAGAACGGCCGCTATAACCACTGCCGCGCAAATGTCTATAACGCCCGCGTGGAACTCGTGCGTCAGCATTCGAAGTCCGGCTGCCGCCATGGCCAGGACTGGGGGTACGATCGCGGCGGCATATGGGTTGACAACGGCTGCCGCGCCACGTTCGAGATCTATCACTGATCGCGCCAGCAGCAACTGACACAGGACACAAAGCAATGAGAATCAAACAATTAGTGACTTTCCTGCCCAGCAGCGTGCTTCTCTTCACGCTTGCCGGCACCGCGCTGGCCGAGGACGAAATGGACGATATCTTCAGTTTCGAACGCGTTGACACCAACGGCGATGAGTGCGTCGACTGGGAAGAGATGCGCAACAGCTCTCTCCAGATTTTCTATATGCTCGATGCCAATCGTGACAACCTGATCGCAGGTGAGGAGCATCCCACCGCCGTTAACGACGCGGGCGAGCCCGTAAGGCCCCGCACCGTGGATACGAGCCGCTTCCAGGCGGCGATGTACGTTGCATTCGATACTGCGGACAAGGACAAGGACGGCTGTCTAAGCCGCAAAGAGTATTCAGACGACTGACCGGGTGGGCATGTCTTACAGGAGAAGAGATTCATGAACAGGAATAACAGCATCAGGGCAACCGTATTTTGTTTGCTCCTGGCAACGCTCGGTACGGCATCGGCTGAATCGACGCGTACGGCAGGAGAATCCGTCGATGACAAGACAATCGCGACGCAGACCAAGCTCGCTCTCATCGACGATTCGACAGTCGATGCCGGCGACATCAATGTCGAGGCCCACTCGGGTCGGGTATTGCTGATCGGTTTTGTAGATTCCAAAGAGCAGCGATCGCAAGCAATCAAGATCGCCGAGGATATTGACTATGTCGAGGACGTGATCGACGCCATGGTCGTAATGTCGGGCAAACGGAGCTTCGGCCGGGTAATCGACGATGAGACGATACACGCCGCGATCAAGCTGAAACTCGCCGACGCCGAAGGCCTCGGCGGCGCAACCGCCGTCGTCGTGGACGTGAAGAACGGCGAAACCTTGATCGGTGGTTTTGTCGACAGCAAAGACACTGTCGACGATATTGCCAAGCTGGTTCGAAACGTTGATGGCGTCGAAAAGGTGCATAACGGGTTGCAGGTGAAGTAGGGGCCGACGCAGCTCCAGGCAGAATCGGTACGCCAGCAAGCAGATTTGAGCGGCGGGCAATCCGCCCTCAGGCTTCGGCCCATGCCTTTTTCAGCCAGGCTTTGACGTCCTTGTCGACATCGGCCGGGTTCTCCAGCCTTACCCGGTGCGACACCATCGCGTTGAAACTGCCGGATTTCTCCAGCCGGCCGTGCGCCTTTTCACCCTTGAGGTTGATGCCGAGATCTACGCGCGTCCGCGTCGACGGCTGCACGATCGCAAACTGCTTGTTGCGGCGCAGGCTGACGTAGGTTTTCTTCGGCGCGATCTCGAGGTCCTTGCCCAGCGAACGAGCGGCCTTGATGACGGCATCGTAAACAGGCTTCAAGTCCGCTTTCGGACCCGAGTATTGGGCCGCAACCAGATCAGTCCCGGCTTCCGCTTTGCTGCCGGCGTCGCTTTTCAACATCTTGTGAGCGACGAGATTGGCGTAACCGTGAGTAAGGCCGTGGTCGGCTTTCAGCGCCTTTACGATTTCACCGTGTTTCTCCGCGCCGGTCTTCTTTGCAATAGCAAGCCATTGCTCGAGCGTTTTGCCGGTCTTCGATTTCATGTTGGCGATCATCGTGGCCGCCATGTCGTCGGGTGATGCAGGCATCGATTCGTCTCCTCGTTTATTCGGCCTTGTCGAGCGGCCAGTTTTCGGCGCGCATGGCTTTCGGCATTAGCGGTGCCATCAGCGAATACAGGGCGAGCGTGATCCTCGCACCGAACGTGACCTTACCGGTTTCGACATGAGCCTTGAAATTGTCGACGATAAAGCGCGAACCGCTCGCCATCGACTTCTCGCTCTTCGAGCCCGCGAGCACCTGTTCGGTGATGAGCGAAAACTCGGTGCCACCGTCTTTCTCCTTCAACGTATACGTAACCCTTGACGGCGGGTCAGGCAACGCGGTGAGGCGAAACGTCGTAACGAGCCGGTGCGGCGGATCCAACTCGAGAATGCGCCCGATGACGGCGACGGCCCTGCCCTGGTTGGAAGCGACGCGGTACGGGTTGCCGGCAGCGAGCCCGGGCGTGTCCCACGAGCCGTTCCAGAAGAACGGTCGCGGCTTCGTAGTGTCCACGAGTTCCGACCACACCGTCTCGATGGGCGCGTTGATCAATACCTTGTAGACTTGCTTGTCCGCATATTTGCTCTCCTTCATTTGCTTTGCTTCCCCCCGCTTTCGTTGTCCCGATGCCGCGTTTCGGCAATGTACTTTATGTTTGTCAATTGTCCCGCCCAGTACGCGCTGTACTCCGTCGTCCAGCGCTCGTGGATCATCTGTATCGGCACCGCGTTGAAATACAGCCTCCGCGTACGGCCATGTTTCTCGGAAACGACCAGGTCGGCCTCTTCAAGGACGGCCAGGTGCTTCATCACGGCAATCCGGCTGACGTCGAATTCGCTGGCCAGCACACCGACGGCGATGCCAGGCTGGTCTTTTACGATGTCGAGCATGCGCCGGCGGCTCTCGTTCGCCAGCGCCTGGAATACAGTGTCCATATCACGGTCGTCTAACATGTAACAAATAGGTTACCTATTTTTCCGGCGTTGTCAATCTCAATTATCGGGATCGTGCTTCCGCGTGATCTGGTCGCGGTTCGGGAACCGCTCCTACAGTAGGAGCGGGCCTCGGCCCGCGAATCTATCCCGCTACGGCAACTACGAATGGTTTTCCATCCCGCCCCGCTCCGAGAATCCCGTCACATGGCACGTTCCGACAGAAAACAGGCCGCCGCAAAATTCCGCCGCGCGATCGCGCGCAGCAACGAGCTGCACTCGGAATACCTCGACGAGCCTGCACTGTTCGAGTCCTACGATCGTTTCACCCGCTGGCAGCTCGACTACATGCTGCCGTTCTTCTCCGACCTGCTCGAACCCGAGGGCTACGCGGAAGCGGTCGACTTTATCGTCAGCGATCTTGCGGGCGTCGGCATTAGCGATCGCGACCACGATATCGAACGTGCCGCGCCGGTCATCGTCAGGAGCCTGCCGGCGCATCCGCTCGCGACCGCGGCCGCCGCGGTCGAACTCAATGCACGGGCTCTCGAGATCAACCTCGGCATCTGCCGGGAGCTGTTGATCGACGGCGAACTGCCGCCGCACATCGCCGAGGGAGACTATTTCGTCGCGTGCCGCAAGGTGAGCTCCTACGACGAGTGCATGGACCTCGTGCGGCTGGCGGTCGAACTGGGCGAGACACTCAAGAGGCTCGTCCGAGTACCGCTGATCGGCGGGCTTCTCAGGACGATGCGCAAGCCGGCACATGCCGCCGGTTTTGGCGCCTTGCAGGAGTTCCTCGAGACCGGCTACCTGACGTTCCGGCGGATCTCGGATATCGATCGCTTTCTCGAGCTGCTGCACGAGCGCATGGACCGGGTGTTCGAACGCATTTACCGCTCCGGATAGGCACCCGGCGCGAACTCTTGCCGCGCGGGGCACTCAAAAGAACATGTCGTCCTGAACCGGGTTGCCCGCATGCCTGAGACCATCGATATCGTTTTTCGTACCGTCACCGTCATGGCGGCATTGCTGCTGGCCCTGCTGCTGGCGGCAACCGGCCGGCAGCGCCGGGCGGCATTGCCGGGTGCACTGTTCTGTCTCGCCGTCGCCGCGTTTTTCGTGACGTCCATTCCCGGAATCCGGCCACAGCTCTCGATCTGGGCCTGGCCATTGACCGCCCTGTGCGTGACCAAGGCCGTCTGGTTCTGGCTGTTTGCCCGCGCGCTGTTTACGGACGATTCGACACTTGCTCCGCGGCATCTCGCGATCGTGGGCGCCATCGCCATCGCGGGCACCTGGCAGCAGCTCGTATTCCTTCCCGAGTACCGCGCCGGAGCCGCGAGCGCCTGGGAAACCGTCGCCGGGTTCGGTTTTGACGGCGCGTTGCTGGCCTTCGTCGCCATGGGGCTCTACGAGGCCGGGCGCGACCTGGCCGTCGACCTGATCGAGCGCCGCCGCCGGCTGCGCCTCGCGTTCATGGCCGCGACCGGCATCTACCTCGCGCTTGCGCTCGGGGTGCAGTCCTATAACCTGCTGCTCGGCGTTTCCACGCCCGTGCTCGCAATGCGGGCCAATATGGCGATCGTCACGATCGTCTGTCTGGGCGCCGCATGGTTGCTGCTCCAGCTGCGCTCCGAGAGCTGGCTCGACCCGTCGCGCACGGCTACAGCGGTCGCGCTGAGCCGGCTGGAAGCTGCCGTGCTGAGGACCCTCCGGCAGGCGCTGGAGACCGAGCGCGTGTATCTCGAGGAAGGGCTGACGATCGGCGCGCTGGCGGCACGCCTCGGTACCAGCGAACACGTGCTGCGGCGCGTCATCAATCACGGCATGGGCCACCGTAACTTCAATGACTTCCTGCACACCTGGCGCATCCGCGAGGCCTGCGAGGAACTCGCCCGGCCCGAGCAGGCCCGGCTACCGGTGCTGTCCATCGCGATGAAGGTCGGCTACGGATCCATCGGCGCGTTCAATCGTGCGTTCAAGGCGCGTATCGGCATGACGCCGACGGATTTCCGGCGCAGCACGATTAACGGCGCGGCGCAGGCGCGCTAAATACGCGCCGATCAAGAAATCGGCAAGCATTTATGGAGAATCCGGCAAGACCGGGTGCATGACCCGCGGCAGGCTGCATGCTTTCGCAACTTTCGGAGGCATGCAATGCGTTCACCTAACTTCAATCTCATCCCGGTAATCCTCCTGGTCTTTAGCCAGGCCGCCGTGGCGGACCTGCCACGCCGCGACGGTGCCCACGAGGAAGCTTACCCGGGCATCGATATCGACTACGGCTTGCTGGACGCCGGTGACGGAATCCGCCTGCGCACGATCCTCACAAGACCCGTTGGCGTGGAACGGCCGCCGGTCATTCTTTTTGTGCAGTGGCTGTCCTGTAACACGGTCGAAATACGGCCGGATCGGGACAACGGCTGGCTGCAGATGATGCGCGGGATGGTGCGCGAATCCGGCTGGGCCGTGATGCGAATGGACAAGCGCGGCGTTGGCGATTCAGAGGGTGGGCCGTGCGCCGAACTCGATTACGAGACGGAGCTCGCCGACCACCGTGCCGCGTTGGCCGCGTTAGCCGAACGAACGGACGTCGACACAAGCCGCATCGTCGTGTTCGGCGCCAGTATGGGGTCGCGCATGGCGGCGCAGGTGGCGGCGGATGCGCCCGGAGTCGTTGGCGTGCTTGGCTGGGGTGGCGGCTCGAAAACCTGGTTCGAGCGCATGCAGGCATTCGACCGCAACGCGCTGGAGCTCGGCGACAACGGCGCCGACGAGATCGCAACGCGTATGCGCGAACACCAGTCTTTTTATGCGCAGTACCTGCTGGAGCAACGGACCCCACCCGCGATCATCGCAGCCGACCCGGCGATGGCGGCGGTCTGGTCCGACATCATCGGCACGTCGGCCGATGCACATTACGGCCGCGCGTTTGCGTTCCACCAGCAGGCGCAGCAGCAGGACTGGACGGCCGCCTGGGGCCGGATCGACGTGCCGGTGCTCATGGTGATGGGCGAATACGACTGGTTCGAGAACCAGGCCGGCCACGAAACCGTGGTCCGGATCGTCAACCGGCAACGTCCTGGGCTCGCCAGGTTCGAGGTCATCCCGCAGATGGACCATCACTTCACGGTGTTCCCCGACGCGCGCGCCGCGTTCCGGGACGAAGACGGCCGCGGCGATGCGAGGCCGTTCCTGACGCTCGCGCTCGAGTGGCTCGAGAATCTGTAGATTTACGGATTCATGGGGACAGTGACTTCAAATGCCAGGGTTGCGGCCAGGCGCAACCCGAACCCGATCCAGTCGAATTCTGCCGAAGCGAAGGCTTGCACCCACTAATACGATGTGAAATGGTCGTGCGCCTGTCCGGCAGCGCGGTTCCCATGAAGCGATTTCTCCCCGTCCTTCTCGTTTTCGCGGCTGTCTACCTTTACCAGGTGTTCGACGGCTCGGACGTTTGGTCGCCGTCGCAGGAGAAGCCGACGGCGACCTCTGCCGCGCCAACCTCCAGCCCCGACACTACCACTGACCTCGTCGACGGCCGCCTGGCAGAAGGCTCGGGCACCGTGGTACGCATCCTGCCTGACGACAATGACGGCAGCCGGCACCAGCGATTCATCCTGCGGCTCGCCAGCGGAAGGACGCTTTTGATCGCGCACAACATCGACCTGGCACCGCGGATTCGCGGAATCCGCGAAGGCGACACGGTCGAGTTCAGCGGTGAATTCCGTTCTAATCCTCGGGGAGGTGTGATTCACTGGACGCACCACGACCCGCAGGGCCGGCATCCCGGCGGCTGGCTGCGGCACGAGGGCAAGACCTACCAGTGACCAGGCAATTTGACGTCTATGACCGTCTGGTTCTGAAACGACCCGCGATCACGCTGTTCGTGATCGCCCTCGTGATCGCATTCTTCGGCTATCACGCGCCCGCATTCAGGCTCGACGCGTCCGCAGACTCGCTGGTGCTCGAGAATGACGAGGCACTCGAGTACTACCGTTCGATCCGGGCACGTTACGGCTCGGACGATTACCTGATCGTCACGTTCACGCCGAAACAGGACCTGTTCAGTGAAGCGGTCCTGGCGAACCTGGAGACCCTGCGCGACGAAATAGCGTCCATGGAAAATGTCGAGTCGGTCATCAGCCTGCTGGACGTACCGCTCATCCAGAGCCCGCCGATCACCCTCGCAGAGCTGAGCGAGACAGTGCCGACGCTCGAAAGTCCGCGAACGGACAAGGCGCTCGCACGCGACGAGTTTCTCTCCAGCCCGATGTATCGCAACCTGCTCATCAGCCCGGATGGGGAAACCACGGCGATACAGGTCAACCTCCACCGCGACGAGACCTGGCACCGCTTGCTGAAGCAGCGTAACCAACTTCGCGAAAAAAGCCTGAACAACGAGCTCTCCGCGGAGGAGCAGGCAACCCTCGATTCCGTTTCGGCGCAGTTCGACGCTCACAGCATGAAACTGCAGGACCAGCAGAGCGAGGACATTGCCGAGATTCGTGCCATCATCGATCGCCACCGCGACACGGCCGACCTGCACCTGGGCGGTGTGCCCATGATCGTGTCCGATTCGATCGACTTCATTCGGCACGACCTCATGACCTTCGGCATAGGCGTACTGTGCTTCCTGGTGGTGATCCTCGCCGTGGCATTCCGCAAGCCCCGCTGGGTCATCCTGCCGATGCTGGCATGCGGGGCCGCCGGCGTCGTCATGGTCGGTTTCCTCGGCCTGGTGGACTGGCCGGTGACGGTCGTCTCGTCCAACTTCATGTCGCTCTTGCTGATCCTCACGCTGTCGCTGGCCATCCATCTCGTCGTACGCTATCGCGAACTGCACGAGGCATCGCCGGATGCCGACCAGGAAGAACTGGTCAGAGCGATGGTCCGTGCCAAGACCGTACCGTGCCTGTACACCGCGATCACAACGATAGTGGCTTTCGGTTCGCTTTTATTCAGTGGAATCCGGCCCGTTATCGATTTTGGCTGGATGATGGCCACGGGCATCGTGGCAGCCTTCCTGTTGGTCTTCACACTGATACCCGCTGCCCTGATGTTCCTTGAGCCGGGAGACCCGCACCGGCGCAGTGACCTGACGGACAGGATTACTCGATTTTTCGCGGAGCAGATCGAGGCCCGAGGCCCCGGCATCCTGGCAGCCACCGGCGTCTTCGCCCTTGTCAGCGTTGCAGGCATGAGCTTTCTCTCGGTGGAAAACCGCTTTATCGATTACTTCAGGGAATCGACCGAGATCTACCGTGGCATGGAGATCATCGACCGGGAACTGGGCGGCACGACACCGCTCGATGTCATCATCGACGCCCCCGCCGAGTTCTTCGAGCGCCAGCAGGAAATGTGGGAGGACCCGCTGCTCGCCGAATTCGGCATGGACGACGCAGAGAGTGGTGGCATCACCTCGACCAGTTACTGGTTCAACACCAGCAGGTTCCCGGACATATCGAACGTTCACGACTACCTGGATTCGCTGCCGGAAACGGGCAAGGTACTGTCGATCGACACGGCGATCGAAATGCTCAGGCAGGTCGAGGAAGAGATCGTATCCGACAATTTCGAGCTCTCCGTGCTGCACAGGAAGCTGCCGGACAGCATCAAGGAGATACTTGTTCGACCGTACCTGTCCGAAGACGGCAACCAGGTGCGCTTCGCGATACGGGTTTTCGAGTCCGATCCTTCGCTGCAACGCGAAGCACTTATGCAGAACATACGCAACCAGCTGACCGGCGATCTGGGGTACGAAGCAAGCCAGGTCCACCTCTCGGGAATGCTGGTGCTTTACAACAATATGCTGCAGAGCCTGTTCCGCTCGCAGATACTGACCGTCGGCGTGGTGTTCCTGGCCATCCTGCTCATGTTTGCGATCCTGTTTCGCAACATGAAGATGGCATCAATCGCAATCGTACCGAATGTTTTCGCCGCCCTGCTGGTGCTCGGCCTGATGGGCTGGCTCCGCATCCCGCTCGACCTGATGACGATTACCGTTGCGGCGATCAGCATCGGTATCGCTGTCGACGACACGATCCACTACGTGCACCGGTTCACGCGGGAGTTCGACAAAGACCAGGACTACTGGGCGGCGGTCAGACGCAGTCACGCGAGTATCGGCCGCGCCATGTACTACACCACGGTCACGGTGACGCTGGGATTTTCCATACTCATGCTGTCGAACTTCGTGCCAACGATGTACTTCGGCTTGCTCACGGGATTCGCCATGCTGATCGCGCTGCTGGCCGACCTCACCCTGTTGCCGCTGCTTATCGTGCGCTTCAAACCGCTGGGCCCGGAAAAGAACGGAAAACCGACGTGACAGTGGATAGTGACTTTAAGTGCCAGGCGAAGTCTCCTGCCTGCCTGGCACTTAAGGTCACTGTCCCCTCATTGCAGCAAGATGGGCACCGAGCCGAAGCGCCAGTGCTGCCAGCGTCAACGTAGGTTGCCGCGCTGCGCCGGTCGGAAACACCGCGCTGCTGGCCACGTACAGGTTTTGGGTGCCATGAACCCGCCCATCCCGGTCGACAACGCCTCGATCCGGGTCGTCGTGCATTCGACAGGTTCCGAGATGATGGTGTGCACGCCAGTACTTGGCGCCACCGATAATCTCGCTTGCACCAGCTGCCGCCAGCAGTTCCTCGAGAATAGTGGTCGCTCTGTCGTGCGTGTTTCGGTCCCTGTCCGACAGCCGGAATTCGGTACGTGGCGCAGGATCGCCAAAACGATCGCGCACCTCCTCATCCAGCGTAACCCGGCTGTCCGGGTTCGCCGCGTGTTCGGTTTCTGCTGCAAGCAGCGCCCAGCGACCAAAATGCTGGCAGTCATACTGGTCGAGTTCCTCGCCGATCAGTCCCTTTGATATTCCGTCTCGCAGCGTGTCGAAGCGATTGTAGAATTCAATTTTGATGGCGCCCCGATCAGCCCGCTCCGGTCCATCGTACCAATGGCTGCATTCGCTGGTGTGGAAGCCGATCCGATACGGAAACTGGGATTCGTCGATCAAACCCGCACGCACGACATACCAGTGCTCCATCAGATTACGGCCAAGCTCGTCCGACCGGTTCCCGATTCCCGACAGCATCAGGAGTCGCGTCGTCTCGATAGTGTGCGCCGCGAGAACAAAATGCCGCGCGCGAAATACGTGATCGTAATCGTCGAGATCCGTTGCGTGCACCGCCTTTACGCGACCGGCACCGTCCAGTTCGATCCTTCGAGCTACAGTCTCTGCTGCCAATGTCAACAGGCCCTTCTTTTCGAGATCGAATAGTTGAAAATCCGCGCTATAGCGCGCACCACTCGGGCAAAGTTCGCAGATAGCGTAAGCAATGCATGGAGGACGTCCAGCATTGGGGGCGGAGTTTATGGCAAAAGCAGTCCTGTCGAGATCAATACCCATGTTTGCCGCCACGCGCTGCCATCTCTGATCCGAGAAATCCGGTGGAAAAGCCTCCATCGGGTACGGTTGGCTACGGGGCGGATCGGAACGATTTTGTACACCTGCAACCCCGAGACTGGCTTCGGCCAGGCAGTACCAGGGTTCGAGCTCATGGTAGTCGATTGGCCAGTCGACGCCGGTACCATAGAGACTCCTGGTCCGGAAATCACTTTCCCTGAGTCGGCTGACCAGGCCGCCCCAATGCAAGGATGAACCGCCGACCGCCTTGATTCGGGAATCGTTCAGTGTGTAACTGTACCCCAGCGAAGGTTCGGAGCCGTCTGTGAACGCGTCCCGACCCTCCTGCTCCCAGGGCCAGAGACTACTGCCGAGCACGTCTCGCCGCCGAAGTTGCATCATGCGCTGCTTGAAATCGAAGCGTTGCCCGGCCTCGACGATGACCACGCTCTTGCCCTCTTTTGCCAGCTGCAAAGCGACCATCGCGCCGGCGATCCCGCCGCCTACGATACAGACATCGTAAACCTGATTCGTCAACATATGCCGGTATGCGGTTTCGTGTATGCGTACAGATCGCCGGGGATGCCGGGCCAACTATCGTAGCCGCGGCGACGCCAGGGGACGCCCGAGCGAAGGTATACCTCTCGCAAGTGTCGCAAAGTCGAGCGCCTGGCACGTACCAGCCCACGATAATCGGTCGACAGGAGCCGTCTGAACCGCACCCCCGGGACGGGATCCGATGCGGTGGCGAGGCGAATTATGCGAACCCGAATGGCTGCCGACGCCGCTTTGAAGGATTCGGCGTTGGCTTCGCGGGCCTGCCGGTCGAGAAACTGCGAGAGCCAGGCGTATTCCTCCAGCCAGCCTCCGTCCTCATTGACTGCAAAGTCCAGCCGACCCTGGAGATCCCTCCGGTCGACGCCGGCAATGCGCACCCCGAACCAGGCAGCCAGCAGGCTTATCAGTGTTTCAACCAATACTTCGTCCAGATGTCCTGCGATGCCGGGAGCCGAACGATGGCTGAGTTCGATCCGGCCCGCCCGCCGGTAGGCATATCCCAGCCCGCCCAGAACAACCACGCCGGCCGCCGTTCCCGTCAGCAAGAATTTGCGCCTGTTCATTCCCATAAAGCCATCTCGACAGGGCTACGCCGTCCTGATCATTGCAGAAACAACGATCCGAATCGGAATTGTCCGCAACAGTCGATACCATTATGTCAAGCTATCGGATCTCTTCGGATGCCGATGGCGACAGTCTCTATACGCAATGATACATTCCCCGGATGCTGACAATAAGGTCAATATCCTGCTCCCCTCAAGACCCTTGGCTGACAGCACGGCGAAGGCCGCATTACTTTGCTTTTCCTGAACCGGGTGCGTCATTGCGCGGTCGGGCCACCGCTCGTTCGGGCGTATTCGCTGCCCGAAAGATAGCCATATCCTCTCAGTGACCATGAAGCAGTCCCAGGTTTCTCTGGCCGGAGCCCTTTCCCAAATGAAACGGTTTCCGACGGCAGTTGCTGTGACAGTCATAATGATTGCCGTGACAATTGCCTGTTGGAGAGTGATTGCCACCTATGACGAGTTGAGCCACACGCAGGATGAGCCAGCGCATCTGTCGACCGGGCTCCAATGGTGGCAAGACGGCGAATACACCATCGAGACACTTCATCCGCCCCTGGCACGCGTAGCTATCGCGTTTCTCCCGTATCTCAAAGGTGCAAGGATTCCGGACGACGGCGACCTTTGGGAACGAGGACTCGCTGTGCTTTGGGAGGACGGCGACTACCAGGGCGTGCTTTCCGCAATGCGCCTCGGAAACCTGCCGTTCTTTATGCTCGCACTGCTCGCCGCGTTCCTTTGGGGGCGCGCCGTCGGCGGTACGTGGACGGGCGTCACCGCTCTTTGCATCGCGAGCCTGCTTCCTCCACTACTTGCTCATGCGGGTCTCGCAACAACAGACATGGCTGTCACCGCCCTGCTGCCGCTCGCGTTGTTGGCTTTCTGGCGCTGGACGGACAATGTTCGCAGTTTCTCTGCACTCTTTTTGCTGGCGCTTACGCTCGGTTTGGCTGTGCTGGCAAAATTTACGACCTTTCTCTACTTTCCTGTCGCCGCAGTGGTCATTCTCGCCTGGCGCTGGCGCTCAAAACAGAAACCGCTGCCCGGCCTGGCTGAAGTAGCCTCGAGCGCTGCCCTGGTCGCTGTGGGCACCCTTCTGGTCATTTGGGCGGGATACCGATTCAGCGTGGGAACGCCCATGTCGACTTCGCCGGAGTCAATGAGCAGGGCCGTTGACATTGTGTTCCGCTGGTCCGGCCCCCGGCATGATGCCGGTACATGGGCTGCAAATCTCACCGTTCCAGCCCCCGAGCTTCCTGCTGGAATCATTATGTCGATGAAGAAGGGCCGTGACGGTCATCGAAGCTATTTCATGGGCAGCAACGGCCGCTATGGCTGGGTCGGGTTCTTTCCAACGGCGGTAACCGTCAAGACGCCCGCGCCGGTCATATTGTTGCTCGTTGCGGGAATAGCCGGCATTGCGACACGCCGGCGGTTTCGAGCGGCAGGACTGCCTCTCGCCCTGGCTGCAGCGATTGTGCTCGTTGTCATGCCTTCCACCATCAATATCGGCGTGCGCCATGTGATGCCGGCATTCATTTTTCTGGCCGTCGTGGCGGCCACAGGAGTTCGCTATCTTCTTGGCCGGGGCTGGCTGGGGATCGTTGCGGCAAGCATCCTCCTTTCGTGGACAGCCCTGACGTCGGCGCGGGCGCACCCGGACTATCTGCCATGGTTCAACCTGCTGGCTGCTGATCGCGAACCGCCCGTGCTGCTGGACAGCGATTACGACTGGGGCCAGGACCTGTCGCGGCTGTCACAGCGCCTCGACGAACTCGGCATAGAACGGATTAATCTGTGCTGGCCCTGGACAACGCGGCTGGAGCAACACATCGGGGCTGATGTAGTGCGCATGGAGCCCTATGAAATCCCCTCCGGCTGGACTGCCGTCAGCATAACCTGTATCTACCAGGGCAATCGCCGCGAACCTTTCGACAAATATGCCTGGGTCAACGGCATCGAAGACTACGAGTTGGTCGGAAAGACCATACGCCTTTTCCGGTTACCCTGAGCGTCACTGTCCCCGAATTGCGGGTTCGACACGCGCGGCGCAGAACTTGAACTCGGGAATCTTGCCGAAGGGGTCGAGTTTCGGGTTCGTCAGCAGGTTCGCGGCGGCTTCGGT
>CBFHSG010000022.1:0-43850 GCA_965658465.1 Woeseiaceae bacterium
TCGGACGATCTGGTTTTCGACGACGAGCCGGAGACGCTCTGGAAGCGGCTCGCGCCTGCAGAGGAGCAGCGCGCGGCGGCAGGATCATTACATGAGCATGCCGGAAACCTGGCGGCGAGCAGTGAGATCGAGATAGTCGGCCAGATGTGAGCCCAGGTCACGAACGTCATCCTCGGCGCCGTGGATAAAGCTCGACTTGCGGCGGCGCAAATAGGGTAGCCCCAGCACATAGAGCCCGGGCGCGGCAACGATGCCCCGGTCGTGAATCAGACTGCCCCTGCGGTCGAATGCCGGAACCTGCAGCCATGAATAGTCCGGCCTGAACCCGGTTGCCCAGACGATGGTCTTTATCTCCCTGCCGAGGTCGCACTCGAGGCGCGGAGACGACCCGACGTCCGTCGGCGCGTAACGCTCGGCAGGCCCGATTTCAGTTGCGATGCTCTCCTGGTCTGCCCACTCGTCGAACACGTCGAGCAGGCGGTTCATCTTGAGGTCGGCCAGCGCGCAGACGTTGCGCAGCGACCCTGAGAAGAGCGCTTTGCCGTCGCGGACGCCTGCGAGGCGGCCGGCGATCTCGACACCTTGTGCCTGCAATGCATTGAGATCGAGCGTGGCCCGCTCGGGCGTGCCGACGAGTTGCGGCGATGGCACGCGGCGGGCACGCAGCGGGTCATCGGTATCTTCGATTTTCTGGTCCAGCACGCCCGAGGCGAGCATCCACCACTGCACGTCCCGGCCGCGATAGACGCGCGGCATGCGCACGTGTTCACCCACCGCAAGCGTAACCGGGCGGCCGCTTTGCCGGATTTCCTGCGCGAGCTGCAGGCCGGTTGCCGAAGCCCCCACGACCAGCACTGGTCCTTGGTGGAGCTGCGAGGGGTTGCGGTAGCGCTGCGCAGTCAGCTGCGTGACGTCCGACGGTATGCCGTCGGCAAGTCGTGGAATTACCGGCACGTTGAACGCGCCGCTTGCGAGTACCAATGCACGGCACAGCCAGTCTCCGCGACTGGTCGATACGCGGTAACCGCCTGCAACCTGCTGGACCCGCGTCACGGTGGTTCCGGTAATGACCGGCGCTGCATTGCGGGACGCGTAGCCGGCCACGAATTCGACGACTTCCGCGACACTCATGTAGCCGTCCGGGTCGTTACCTTCGTACCGGTAGCCTGGAAGCCGGCTCATCCAGTTGGGTGTCAGCAGGCGTAGCGAGTCCCAGCGCTCGGTGCGCCAGGAATTCGCGACCTCGCCGCGCTCGATGACGACATGATCGATCGAACGCAACGAGAGCGCATGACTCATGGCGAGACCGGAATGACCGGCACCAATGACGACAACGTCAGTGATGCCGGCCTGCCACCGCTGTATGCGATCTGACATTACGCCTTGCTCGTAGTAACCGTCACGTCCGTCGGGTTGGTGACGATGTCGAACACGGCCGAGCGCTTCTGCGACTGGGCAACCAGCGCCGCAATCTCGTCCTGCGTCGCGTCGGCGTCGATCTCGTAATGCACCCTGATGCCGTCGAAGCCGTTGCGAACGGCATCGTCGATGCCGAGGATGCCCTGCAGGTCCATGCCGGCCTCGAGCGTCGCTTTGACGGATCGCAACTGGATGTTGCGATTCTGCGCGACCGATGCGATACCGGCGGACAGGCAGCCGGCCAGGCCGACCAGGATGAATTCCACGGGCGTGGCGCCATTGTCCTCGGCGGCAAAAACCTCCGGATGATCGGCGTCGAACTGGAATGTCTGGCGGTGCTTCTGCTCGTCACCCAGGCCGAAAAACCCGTCTACCGTCGCGCGGCTGTGCGTGCCGCTAACCCATTCACTGGTGGCACGCCATTTGAAGGCGGCAGCTTCCGGGGCTTCCGTCAGCGCCTCGCGGGCACCCAGCAATGCTTCTACGTTTACGCCGTTGTCGGCCGTTGTTTCGTGCTTATTCATGGAGTTTGCTCCTCAGTGATGTTGATGTGGGCCCGGTTTAAGTCCGGGCAGGAGCAACTCTGGGGGCGCGGCGTGTAACCCAGCGTGGGAACGACCGTGGAATTTGCTAATCGAACGAAAAGGACGTGAAGCGCTGGAACGACCAGATCTTCTCGACGGGCATTTTCGCCTCGCGCTGGGCAATGCGTACGGACTCGGCGTCCGGTGCCTCGTACAGGCAGATCATTCGCTTCTGGTCACGCGAGAACCAGGTGCGAATGAAGCGCACCCGGTGCACGTCCAGACAGCCTTTGCCCGCGTCTTCCAGCGCCTGGATGGCATCGATATCGGCCGGCTCATCGAAGCGGCGGGCTACCAGCACGTTGGCCCTGTCCAGATCGGCATCGGTGAAACCGGGGGCATCATGTATGGTCCCTGCCCAGACTTCGTTGTAATGCGATCCTGCCTGCCGCAGTGCGATGCGCACCGATTCGGTGTCGGGGCTGGAAAAGTGACAGAGGAGATCGCGCCTGTCAGCGGACAGCAGGCTCCCGTGCCAGTCGCATCGGTGTCTCGCGAGGCAACCCTCCGAACTTTCGATCATTGCCTGCAGATCTGCATCGGTCCGCGGCTCGTCCCACTGGCGTTCGACGATTACCTGGGTCATGCCTGTCCTCTCTTGTTACCGCTCGTTCTTTTTTCGCGCAGCGCGTCGACGATTTCACGGGTCCACACCGCCGCACCGGCGTCGGCCAACCTCGCAACCTCGCTGGCATGAAGCTCCGCCGCTTCCTTATCGCCGCACTTGCTGCTCGCATGGGACAGAACTGCATTTGCGATCAGCATTTCGGTCGCGCGCTCGAGCAGGGTGGCGTACTGCAGCGCTTCCGTTGCGCGATCGACGGCAGCGTCGACACGACCCCGCTCGCAATCGAGCACGGCAGCCCGGGTGAGTATATAGGCGAGACGGTGTTTCGCGTCGGCGATTCTCAAGTCCGATAGCGCTGCGTCCATCCCTTCAGGCTCGTCGTCGATGGCATAGTTGCACAGTCCCAGCAAGGCGCGGGCGAATGGTTCCTCGCTGCCCTCGCGCAGTTTGCCGCCGAGCATCAGCAATTCGTTGCAACGTTCCCGCGCCTGCACGAGACGGCCGCGCTGCAGGTCGAGCATGACCAGGTATTCGTTCGCCAGATATTCGTCGACCCGGTCACCAAGCGATTTGCACAGCGTCCGCGCTTCGCGAAACAGCTCGGCGGCCTCGTCGAGGCTGTTCTCGTGAAAGCGCAGCATTCCGAGACCCGCGGCAATCGCCGGATGACTGAAGCCCCTGCGCTTTGCCAGCGCGCTGGCTTCCATCAGCAGCGCGTCTGCCTCGCCGAGGTCTCGTTCGATCATCACCAGGCACTTTGCGGTCTCGGCAATGCCGACAATGCGGGATTCCTCGTCACCGCTCCGGGCGACGCGCTCGGCCTGTAAGGTCTGTTCTCGTGCAGCGCCCCAGCGCCCCTGTTCCCAGCGTACCGTCGAGGCCATGTGATAGCCGAGACGCGCGTGCGCGAGTTCGCCGAGATCGAGCGCGCGCTCCGCCAATGCAGCATATTGCTGCGCGGCAGTCTCCCGGTCCTCGAGCGGCCCGGCCGCGAGCAGGATGTCGTGCAGCTCAATCTCACGGCAGACTCGTTCCGCCTCGGGCAGCGGCGCGGCCAGCTGCAGGCCCTTGCGCGACAGAGCGAGCGCATCGTCATTGGCGAAGAATCGCAGGCATAACCGCCCGGCAGACACCAGCGCCCGCGCCGCGAGCCCGGGGTCCTCGCTCTGGGTCGCGTGGTGCGCGAGGCTTGCCGCCCGCGACAGGTCGTTTCCGGCGGCTTCCTCGAGGAGTTCGGCGGTGCGACGATGCATGACCCGTCGCCGCAATGGCGAGATGTCGTTGTAGACGGCCCTGGCGATTAGCTCGTGCGTAAAGCGCAGGCCGCCCTCGGTGGCCTGCAGCATTCCGTGTTGCTCTGCACCATCGAGTACCGCGGCGACGGCGTTCGTCTCGAGCCCCGTAAGGCGTACAAGGGCATCGATCTCGATGCAGGGGCTCAGTACCGCGGCCCAGCGAAGTACTTCGGTGCCCTCGACGCCGAATCGCGCGAGCCAGTCCTGGACCAGGTCCGCCAGGCTGCCGCTGTCATCGCCGCGTGCTTCGGCCCTTGCCAGTTCCACGGCGATCAGGGGATTGCCCCCCGACTCGCGGGCAAGACGGTGCGCGTCGGCTTCCGGTACCCGGTCCGCTATCAGCGCTTCCGTATCGCCCGGAGTGAGCGGCTTCAGTGCCACCTCTGTCAGCATGTTGTCGCGCCGGAGGCTACGCAGAGCGAGTTGCATCGGTGCATTGTCACGGAGCTCTCCGTCCCGTGCAGCGGCTACGCCGAGTACCGGACGCTCGCGATTGGTGCGCAGGACGTAGTGAAGGGCTGCGGCGCTGGATTCGTCGCACCAGTGAACGTCGTCGAAGATCAGCACAACCGGGCGCTTCCCGGCTTCATTCGCGACGATATCGTTGAGCACCTCAAACAGGCGATCGCGATTGATCTCGCCCTGCGCGCGAAAGATGGACTCGAGTTGCTGGTTGCCGGCCGTGCGCAGCGCATCGAACCAGAGCGCGAACGGACGGATGGCATCCGATTCGAACGCGGAGGCGCTGAGCAGGAAGGCGTCGCGGTCTTTCGACAGGTCGCGGAGATGATCCATGAGCCGTGTCTTGCCCATGCCCGGGGCGCCGGTCAGTACCATCAGTCCCGCGCGGCTTCGCGCAACGCCGTTTTCGAAGGTCTCCGTTACCAGCCGGACTTCGGCATCGCGTCCGATCAGCCGTCGCCCGCGCGGTGGCGTGCGAGTGCCGGCGGGCATTGGTGCCGGCTTCTCGGGTGCCGGTGGCCGATCGATGCGTGGCGCCCGGCGCGCGGCCAGGAGCGCCCCCGATGATTCGGCACCGATCTCCTTCAGCATCCGCAGCCCCAGCTGATACTGCTCTTCGGCTTCCCCCGGCTGGCGCACATCATTCAGCAACTTGATCAGCGTCGCCCGGTAGCTTTCTTCGTAAGGAAAGAGGCTTACCAGGGAGCGCGCGTGGGGCAGGGCCCGCCGGGGCTCTCGGGAGAAGCGGCGGATGAGCTCGGTCAAAAGCGCGGCCCGGTCCCGCAGCGCCTGCTCACGTTCGGCTACGCACCAGGTATGAAAATCGTGGAAGTTCGAGAATTCGAGGCCCTCCAGGAAATTGCCGCGAAAACGCCCGGTGGCGGTCTCGAGGTCCTGGGTGGCGGCTGCGCCGATATCGCCGCCGACGAGGGTGCGCAGCTCGCGAATGTCGATGGTGAGGTCGGACGCGTCGATAGCGACCGAGTTGCGATCGGCAACGATGCGCTTGTGCGCATCATCGTCGACCAGGCGCCTTAGCTTGGAAAGGCTCCAGCGCAGGGATCCTCTGGGGTCGTCGGGGATATCCCACAGCAATTCGCAGAGGTGTTCGCGCCGGAACCGGCGAGGCTGCAGGCACAGGTAGGCGAGCAGGGCGCGGGTCTTCTTCGAGGGCGGCAGGGGTAGTGACTTGCCGCCGCGTAACACCTCGAAGTCGCCCAGAAACCGCAGTTCGAGCTCCGACATACCGTAAATACATGTCTGACAGGGACCTTACTATAGGCGCCACCGGCGCATATCCACAAGCGCCCCAAAAAACCACGGTCGCTTCAACGCTGGCTTCCTCGCTCCAGGCTCAGCATTCCATTCCATGCTCAACACACGGAATTCTTGGAGGCCGCCATGCCCCGCTACGCAAAGCTCCTGGATGCTATCGGCAACACGTCGCTGGTCAGTACCAGTCTTCACTACTTGAAAGTCATCTACGGATCGAATGAAGGAGGCCGTCATGCCCCGGTACGAGAATATTTTGCAGACGATCGGCAACACACCACTGGTTCGGCTGAACAGGCTCGCGCCTGCCGGAGTTAACGTCTACGCCAAGGTCGAGTCGTTCAACCCGCTGGGATCGGTCAAGGACCGCATGGCACGCGCCATCATCGAGCGTGCGGAGCAGAGCGGCGAACTGCGGCCAGGCCAGACGGTCGTCGAGGCAACGAGCGGCAATACCGGCATCGGCCTCGCGATGGTCTGCGCACAGAAAGGCTATCCGCTGGTGGTCGTCATGGCCGAGAGCTTCAGCCTCGAGCGCCGCAAGCTGCTGCGATTCCTCGGCGCGAAGGTGGTCCTGACGCCCGCCGCGGAAAAAGGCACCGGCATGCTCGCGAAGGCCGTGGAACTCGCCGACAAACACGGCTGGTTTCTGTGCCGCCAGTTCGAAAACGAGGCGAACGCCGAGGTTCACGAGCGCACGACGGCCCGGGAGATACTCGCCGACTTCGAGGGCGAGGCGCTGCATGCTTTCGTGAGCGGGTTCGGAACCGGCGGAACGCTGCTCGGTGTTGCACGTGGCCTGAAAGCCGCAGACGCTCGTATTCGCATTATTGCCGCCGAGCCCGACAACTCGCCGGTGCTCGGCAGTGGTATACCGCAACCGCGGGACGCCCTGGGCAACCCGAGTGAGAGCCATCCGTATTTCCGCCCGCACCTGATGCAGGGCTGGAGCCCCGACTTCGTCTCGCGGCTGACCGAGTCTGCGCACAGCGAGGGCCTGATCGACGAAATCGTGCCGGTCGATGGCAACGAAGCGCTCGAACTCAGCCGCGCGCTGGCGACAAAGGAAGGCATTCTCGCCGGTACGTCGAGTGGCGCCACGCTGGCGGCGGCACTGCAGGTTGCGAAACGAGCCGGGCCCGGTTCGAACATCGTCTGCATGCTTCCGGATACGGGCGAACGTTACATGTCCACGCCACTATTCGATGGCGTTGGCGAAGATATGAACGACGAGGAGATAGCGATCTCCCGTTCGACGCCGAGCTACCGTTTCGACGCGCCGGCCGCCTGTCCGGTTCCGCCGACGCCGATCCCGAACCCGGGGCGCGCCGTCGTTCTCGACGAGGACGCCAGGTCATTCTTGGACGAAGTCATCGACAACAAACCGGTGGTGATGTTCGCGCTTGAGTGGTGCGAGTTCTGCTGGGCGGTGCGGAAGCTGTTCGCGAAGCTTGGCATAGCCTACGAGAGCGTCGACCTCGACTCGGTGGCGTTTCAGCACAACGACATCGGCGTAAAGATTCGCGCCGTGCTCAAAGACCGCATCGGTTCGCCGACGATTCCTCAGGTCTTCGTCAGTGGCAGGCACGTCGGCGGGTGTACCGAGTTGTTCGACGCGATGCAGGACGGCTCGCTATGGGCGCTGCTGGACGATGCCGGTGTCCCTTACGACCGGCATGTCGACGTGGACCCCCGCGCCCTGCTGCCGAAGTGGGTCCACCCGCGGAAATCGGCCTGAGCCTGCCAGGAGGAATCGAACATGATAGAGAACGTTCCCGTCATTGACATCGCCGAACTCGAGAGCCCGATTTCGCTGGACGCGATCGACCGCGCGTGCCGCGAGTGGGGATTCTTCCAGGTGACCGGTCACGGCATAGAACCGGCATTGTTGCGTGACGTCTTTGATGTCTCGCGCGATTTTTTTGCACAGCCAGCGGATGAAAAGCGCCGCGTACAGCGTGATGTGGACAATCCCTGGGGGTACTACGACCGGGAGCTGACCAAGAACCGCCAGGACTGGAAAGAGATCTACGATTTCGGCCCGGCAGACGGCGGCACCCTCAAGCCTCGGTGGCCGAGTGGACATCTGCGCTTGCGATTCGAGCCGATCATGCGCGCCTACTATGCGAGCTGCAGGGCGCTCGCACTGCGCTTGCTGTCGGCCATGGCGTCGAACCTCGGCGTCAGTGCCAGTCGCCTCGTGCAAGGCTTCGATGACGCGCACACCAGTTTTCTGCGGCTCAACTATTATCCGCAGTGCAGACCGTCCTCCGGCGACGAGCGACCGTTCGGCGTCGGCGAACACACCGATGCCGGCGCGCTGACGCTCCTCCTGCAGGACGACCAGGCGGGGCTGGAGGTATGCCGTGAGGGCCGCTGGCACCTCGTCGAGCCCACGCCGGGCGCCCTCGTTATCAATATCGGCGACATGATCCAGGTCTGGTCGAACGACCGCTACCGTGCCGCCTTGCATCGAGTGGTGACGAACCTGACCAGGGACCGTTACAGCGTGCCGTTTTTCCTGAGTCCTTCCTACGAGACAACCTACGCGCCGCTTCCGACGACCATAACCCCGGAATGTCCGGCGCGCTATCGACCGATCCAGTGGCGCGAGTTTCGCACGCTGCGGGCCGCGGGGGATTACGCGGATATCGGCGAGGAAGTCCAGATTACCCACTATCGAACCTGACGGAGGAAATACGTCATGCCATTCATCGAAACTACGAAACCCGAAAACGCAAACGGCGCTGTCGCCGACATGTATGAGCGCCAGCAGGCGGCATGGGGTTATGTGCCGAACTATGCAAAAGTGTTTTGCCATCGCCCGGAGGTAATGGCCCGGTGGGGCCGGCTGCTCGCAGAGATCAAGCGACCGATGGACAGGCGAACGTTCGAGCTGGCGACCTTCATCGCTGCGCACGAGCTGCGAAATACTGCATGCACGCTGGCGCACGGCAAGGCGTTGCGCGAGTTCTTCAGTGACGAGCAGATCCTCGCGATCGCGGCGGGCAAGTTCGGGGAAGTACTGAGCGACGCCGAAGAGGCGCTGGCGCGATTCGCGCGACAGGTTGCGACGGATGCATCCAGGGTGACGTCGGGCCAGGTACAGGCATTGAAGAATTTCGGCTACGGCGATGCCGAGATTTTCGACATCGCGGCGACCGCGGCCGGTCGGGCGTTCTTCACCAAGGTCCTCGACGCCCTCGGCGTCGAGGCGGACGCCCCGTTTCGCGCGCTGGAGCCGGAGTTCAGGGAGCCGCTGGGCGTTGGCCGCCCGATCGACGTGCGCGAGCCGGCAAGACTCCCGGAGCCGCAGGCGGCGGCCAGCTGAGAGCGTAAATCGAGGCGATCTCACGGGCCTATGCGGCTGATATGATGATCAGTCTCAGCCGCAACGTGCAGGCCAGCCTCAAATGTCAGAGTCGGCGGACGAAACAGAACGCTTCGACAAGGCGGCGCAACAGCGTGTTCTCGATGCGATCGATACCCGGCAGATCGCCGATTTTTCAGCGCTGCCCGAACGACAACGAAGGCTCTCCGCTGATTTCCTGCAGCGCCTGATATCCGGTTCGGACGGCGAGCTCTGTTGTCCGCTGCGGATTCGCGGCGCCGACATCATCGGTCTGTTGCGACCTCCCTCGGCAAGCCGGGACGGCGCACGCGCGGCCGTGCAGTTCTGGGCGTGCAATTTCGACTCGCCGGTCGATCTGAGCGGCGCCGAATTCCTGGTGCTGCGCTTCATCGACTGCAGGTTGCCCGCATTCATCGGTGCAAGTCTGAGCGTCAGTGCCGATCTCGATCTGTCGGGTTCGCAGTTCACCGGCGTAAGCGACTACGAGTCGGAGCTAAGCCTGGTCGGTACCTGTGCCATTCATCTCAACAACGCGCGTATTGGCGGCAAGCTGGACCTTTCTTCGACCGATCGGTCCCGGTTCACAGCGGCTGGCGTCATCCGGCTTGGCGGCGCGCATATTGATGGCGATGTCAGCTTCGCCGGCGCGTCGCTCGACGGCTGCGGTGCGCCCGCTGTCAACGCCACTTCGGTAACGGTGGGCAGCAACGTCGATCTCCGTCCGGCCTCCGGATACCGCTTTGACGCCAGAGGCGAGGTCGGCTTCGCCGCCGCGCAGATTACCGGTGACCTGATGTGCGACGGTGCCCGGCTGTCGAATCCGGACGGCCGCGCGCTGCACTGCGAAGACCTGAAAGTGGAGTCCGTGTTCCTGACGTCGAACGATGCCGCGCGGTTGCCGTTCGAAAGTCGCGGCCGATTGAATTTCCTGACGGCGATCATTGGCGGCAGTTTTTTCCTGACCAACGCCAGACTGGCGCCGGGCCCGGATTACCGGGGCCTGCTGCGGACGGGCGGCCCGGTTGCGCTCAATCTGCAGCAGGCACGTGTCTCGAATGCCCTTGCGCTGAGAAACATCGGCGCGCTCGCAGATGACCCGGCGATAGCGTCGCTCGATGAACCGCCGGTACCTGCACGCGGCTGGTTCCTGCTGACAGGGGCACGCGTCAACTCCATTCTGGACGATATCGACACCGGCTGGCCTGCGCCCGGATTTCTCGATCTGGACGGCGCAATCTACGAGCGCATCCGCCACGTTGGCGGCGGCGACCTGACGGCACGGCGCATAGGATGGTTGCGTCGCCAGTTTCCCGACGGAGTCCCGAGCGCGGACAGTTTCCGGCCGCAGCCCTACGAGCAGCTGAGCCGCGTGTTGCGCCAACACGGGCTGTCCAGGGAAGCCAATGCGATCGCGGTCGAAAAGATTCGCATGCGGCTCGAGGCGCGGGTGGACGGTCCCTGGACGCGGATCTTCCCGAACATGCTCATGCTCGTAAGTCAGCACGGTTACTCCAGCAGTCGGGCGGTTTTGTCGTTCCTGGTCTTTGTGTTGCTCGGCACCCTGATGTATGCGACGGCGCTGTTCGCGTTCGGTCAGCCGTTCCTGCCGGTCGAGCATGATCCGGAGCCTGTCACCTACGAGTTCGCATTCGGCCTCGCGCAGGCCAGCACCGAACGCGGTTGTCCCGGGTTGCACGTCATGCACTATGCACTCGATGCGGCATTGCCGGTCATCGACCTCAGCCAGGATCTGCGCTGCCGCTTTTCGCCGGAAGGGTCGCTGCGCTGGCTCTGGCTTCTGCTGCACAGTGTCTACGTCATCATGGGTGCCGCATTGTCCGCCATCGTGATCCTGACGCTCACCGGCGTATTGCGCCAGGACTGACCTCGCCGAATCCCGCGGAAGACCCGGCCCGATGCGTATAAGCCCGCATTGAGAATTAGCAACACGAAGCGCAAGTTACGCTTGGTATAGGTGACAATGAGGGTCGGCTTTGGCGGGCCCGCAAGCACTGGGCTAGCCCGGGTCGACATTGGGGCGTGTACAAAAGCACGACCGTGCAGATCGGGCAGGCTGCGGCTCAAAGGCTCGCGCTGGCCGGTTCTGCGTTTCTGGCGCTGCTCATCGGTACCGCCGTCTATATCTTCGATCGCGATTGGGCGGCCGTGTTGTTCCTGGCACCCTTCGCCGCGTTTCAGGGCGACCAGTCAAACCTGTTCGGTTCCCTCGGTAATGTCCTGCCCGCTTTTTGTCACGCCTACGCCTTCAGCCTGCTGCTGATACTGGCGCTCGGACGAACCCGGCGCGCGCGCCTCCTCGGCGCGCTCGCATGGTTCGCAGTCGCCGCCGGCATGGAGATCCTGCAGTCGCTGCAAACTGCGGCGCTGATGTCCTCGCTGGCCGTGCTGCACACGGACTCGCTACTACCTGGCAGCATTGTCAACTACGCAGTGAATGGACGTTTCGATACCTGCGATCTCGCGGCAGCCGGGCTTGGCTGCGTGGCCGCATGGTTCATTGCGTCCGTTCCGGAGGAAGCAAAATGACTACCGTCAACAACAGAGGCCTTCGCTTTGGAGCGATTACCGCACTCATGGCGGTCGGCATCGTTACGACGATTGCCACGGGCGGGGGTGGCGGATCGGGCGATGGAGGCCTCGAGCCGGATACGTCACCGACATTGAATATCGCCGCCGCCAACGGTCTTGACGTTGCGATTGCCGTGGTTACCGCCGTCGGGCTCAGTTTCGATCTCGGTGATATCAGCGGTGAAGACGTCGCGTCGGGACGGCCCGAAATCCAGTCCGGTGCCAACGTCTCCAGGCTCGCCGGCAATTTCTACAAGACATTGCTGCCTGGCGCTCAGCAAGCGCTGCAAAACTGCGCAAACGGCGGCACCGTGGATGTGACCATCAGCCAGGCAAACGTCAATACGATAACGGTCGGCGACCGCATCGTAGCCATCTTCGTCGACTGCGACGATGACCTCGGTTACGTGATCAGCGGTACGGTCGACATCACGATCGCCGCGATACAAGGCGACGTTCTCACGGACGTCTTCCTGCTCGGTATGGACGTCGTGATGACCGATATCGTGGTGACCGAAGGCACGAGTGTCATGACGGCCGAAGGCGGCTTCACGCTGACGCTCGACAGCCTGGACTTTCCTATCGTGCGCACGAGCCTGTCCGGTGAGAACCTGCAGCTCGGCAGCGGCGGCGAGTTGGTGGCCCTGATCGGCTTCGACCATGCGCTGGAGATCGACGAAGTTACTACGGTGCTCGTCGCGAATGTGCTGGGCCGCCTCGACAGCTCGACACTTGGCGGGAGCGTCGACTACGAGACGACAGTTGCAATTGAAGCCATTGGCGATAACGACCCGAACGTTGGCGAGATCCTGGTCACCGGTGCCGACGACAGTTCGGTCCGTATCGTGATCGTCGACAGCAGCCACGTGCGGCTGGAAATCGATGCGAACGGCGACGGCACCGTGGACGAGTTCATCGATACGACCTGGGCCGAACTCAACGGGCGCGAGCCGGTGAGCGATTCGGCGATCACCCGCGAGAACGCACCGATACTCGCGCGCGAGGTCTACAACGCGGTAACGGGATTCGGCTCGCTGATAATCACGGCCGGTGGCCAGTTCGTGCCAGTTGCACCCTTCGGGCTGCTCGACATGATGGATGTCATCGGCGCCTTCGAGCTGCTGCCGATCGGCTGCAATGTGAGCGGTACGGCGACGATTTCCGGCTTCAAGGCGGTTACGAACACCTACAGCAGCGGCGACAACCTCGACGCGAGGTTCGACGCCTGTACGCGAGGCGGCGAGAGACTGGACGGGTCGATGGCCCTGTCGATCGCGAGTTTCGACGAAACGCCCGGCGACGCCTACGTCGTCTCTGCAACGGTCGTCGAGTCGAGCCTGCGGCGGGTCTTTGGTGGCAGCTGCTTTACCGGCATCGGTACGTTCGATACGGACTACGATTTCATGTTTGCGACGACCGGGCTTATCCAGGCGAATAGTGCCACGACGGACTTCAACGTCTCGGCCGGCGGGCGCAGCCAGCAACTGTCGGGAGCCAGCGTCAGCGCACAGATCACGGTCGGGCAGCAGCCGGTCGTGGTCACCCGCGCGTCCTCGGGCGTGATGAGCGGTACGGACATCAGCGGCAGCTTCAGTTACCAGAGCATCGTGCCGGACGAGTTCGTTTCCGATACGGATTCGGCAACGGGTCCTTATTCGGGTGAGCTCCTGGTAACGGCAGCGGACAACAGCAGTATGCGCATGGTTGCGCTCGACGAACTCAACGTACGGCTCGACCTCGACTTCAACGGCGACGGAGTGGTCGACGACTCGATTCCGACGACCTATGCGACGCTGGGATACGACGATTTCTTATGCCAGTGATTCGTTTCGGGATAAGCCAAGCGGCCGGCTGACAGCCGGCCGCATCCGGGCGTCGTTTCTCGAGTAACTTGCGGCAGGGCGCCAATAGGTACAAGCCAGAATTGCCAAGATTGAACCGCGCTATCAATCTGTAACGTGGCACGAAGGTTTCACCAGAGGATTTCCACCCCACCCAAAAACCGGACAAGTTAGCCATGACCAGCATGCAGACTGTGTTCATTAACCCCGAGCGCTGCATCGGTTGCCGGCAATGTGAATTCGCCTGCGCTGTAGCGCATTCTCAAAGCAAGAATCCCGCCCGGGCCCTCACCGAGGACCCCCTACCCAAATCGAGAATCCATGTTTCGCCCGGCTGGGCGTACAACATGTCGGTCCCGAGCCGATGTCGGCATTGCGACCCCGCGCCATGCGCGCAGGTGTGCCCGACCGGCGCGATGGCGCGTGACACGAGGCACGACCTGGTCCTCGTCGATACGCACAAGTGCATCGCCTGCGCGATGTGCGCGATGGTGTGTCCGTTCGATGCGGTAACGTTCTATGCGCAGGGCAACGGCATGCCGGCGAGAGTCGTCGCCACGAAATGCGACGGCTGCGTCGAGCGGCTGGAGCAGGGCCGGGAGCCGGCATGCGTCGAAGCCTGCAAGGTCGATGCGCTGCTCTTCGGCGACCTGAATTCATTGATCGAGGCCGGCCGCCTGCAGGCGTCTGCCGCGGTACTCGCGGCGACCACATCACAAGGACCTCTCGAGCATCCGCCCGCGACCGTCTCAGGCTGGCGCGCATGGGGTGAGTCCGCGGCCCACATCAGCGAGGAAATTTGACATGGATACTCCCGACAAACTGAGCAAGCTGAGTATCAATAACGACGCTCGCGAAATGCTCGTACGGGCACGCGAGGAAGGTATCGAAACGGTATGGGACCGCCTGGCGGCGCAGCAACCGCAATGCGGCTATTGCGCCATGGGCGTCAGTTGCCGCAACTGCGCCATGGGACCGTGTCGCGTGGACCCGTTCGGGGAAGGGCCCCAGAAGGGTGTCTGCGGCGCCGATGCCGACATCATCGTCGCGCGCAATCTCGGCCGCACGGTGGCTGCAGGCGCCTCGGCGCACTCGGACCACGGCCGCGACATCCTCGAGGTGTTCGAATCACTCGCCGCCGGTGAGACCAGCGGCTACGAGATCCGCGACGAAGCGAAATTGCTGGCGCTCGCGAAGGAGTGGGGTATCGAGGCGAGCGACAGGAGCGTGTCCGAGGTCGCGCGCGACCTGGCCGACGCGATGATGGAAGACTTCGGCAGCCGCAAGGATAAAGTCGGTTTTCTCGACCGACTGCCGGAGCAGCGCAGGAAACTGTTCGACGAGCTGGGCATCACCCCCAGGGGCGTCGACCGCGAGAACGTGGAGATGCTGCATCGTACGCACATGGGCGTCGACAATGACTACGCGAATACCTCGCTGCACGCCCTGCGTACCAGCCTGTCCGACGGCTGGGGCGGCTCGATGATTGCAACCGAGCTGTCCGACGTCATGTTCGGCACGCCGAAACCCGTCATGTCGCGCGTGAACCTGGGTGCGCTGCGCGTCGAGTGCGTCAATATCGCGCTGCACGGGCACAACCCGATGTTGTCCGACGTGATCATGCAGGCGGCCGAAGATCCGGAGCTGGTTGCGCTGGCGAAAGAGAAGGGCGCGGAAGGCATCAACCTCGTCGGCCTGTGCTGCACGGGTAACGAACTGCAGATGCGCAAGGGCCTGCCGATGGTCGGCAACCACCTGATGCAGGAACTCGTGCTGCTGACCGGCGCGCTCGACGCGATGGTGGTGGACTACCAGTGCATCATGCCGTCCGTGACCGATGTGGCCAAGTGCTTCCATACGGAAGTTATTTCGACGGCCGACAAGGCGCGGTTTGCCGGCGCGACGCATATTTCGTTTGCTCCCGAACGGGGGCTCGAGATCGGTAAGGAAATCGTGCGGCACGGTATCGAAGCCTATGTGAACCGCAATCCGGATCGCGTGAGGATTCCGGAAGGCACGGTGGAAATGATGGCCGGTTTCTCCGTCGAGGCGATACTCGAGGCACTGGGTGGGACGCCGGAACCGCTCGTCGAGGCCATCAAGGCGGGCAAGATCCGCGGGGCGGTCGGCGTAGTTGGCTGCAACAACCCCAAGATTCCGCAGGACTATGGTCACGTCACGCTCACCAGGCGCCTGATTGAGAACGACATCCTCGTCCTCGTGACGGGCTGCTCGGCGATCGCGAACGGCAAGGCCGGGCAGATGCTGCCGGAATCGGCCGACATGGCCGGGCCGGGACTCTCGGAGGTTTGCAAGGCACTCGGCATTCCGCCGGTGCTGCACATGGGTTCCTGCGTGGATAACACGCGCATCCTCACGCTGGCCGCCGCGCTCGCCAATTATCTTGGCGTGGACGTCGCGCAGCTGCCGTTGGCCGGCGCCGCTCCGGAGTGGTACTCCGAGAAGGCGGTTTCGATCGGCGCCTATGTCGTCGCGAGCGGCATCTTCACGGTGCTCGGCGTACAGCCGCCGATTTTCGGCAGCCAGAACGTTGTGAAGTTGCTGGCTGATGATCTCGACGAAGTCGTCGGCGCGAAGTTCGCCGTCGAACCGGATCCGGAAGCGGCCGCGGAGCTGATCTGCCGTCATATCGAGGCCAAGCGCGAGGCGCTGGGACTGCCGTTCGTGGCGGCCGAAGAAGCCCGCGGCGACAAAGTCGCCTGAGGAGCGCGCGATGTGTGATACCTGCGCTGCCCATGCACACGAGCATACGCACGGCGACGAACGTCACAGCCATAGCCTGCCGCTGAACGCACGCGGCGACGACTTTCGTGTGGTCGTCACGGGTAAGGGCGGCGTCGGCAAGACGACGCTGACAGCACTGCTTGCGCGCCGCCTGTCACGGCGTGGGTACCGTGTACTCGCGCTCGACGCGGACCCGCAGATGAACCTGCCGTATGCGCTCGGCCTCGAGTCTGCGGATGCGCATGGCCTGGTTCCCCTGAGCGAGAACACGGATTACGTCGAAGAAAAAACCGGGGTTCGCCCCGGTGAGGGCTGGGGCCTGTTCTTCCGGCTGAACCCGGACGTTGACGACGTCGTCGACCGTTTCGGTGTGCGCGGGCCCGACGGTGTTCGGCTGCTGGTAATGGGCAACACGGTGCAGCCCGCGGCGGGATGCTTGTGCCCCGAGAACGCCCTGCTCGCATCGGTGACGAATGCGATGAGCCTGCGCCATGACGAGGCGATCCTGATGGACACCCAGGCGGGCTTCGAACACTTCGGTCGAGCGCTCGCCAAAGGGTTCCGCCACGCCGTCGTCGTCAGCGACCCGACGTTCAACGGACTGCAGGTCGCATTGCGGGCTGCGCGGCTTGCACGCGAACTCGGCATCGAGTCGATCCATCTCGTGGTAAACCGGGCCCGGAACAAACTGGATTTCGACCGTTCGCTGGCGAGGCTCGACGAGGAGGGTGAATTCCCGTTCACGAGCCGCCACTGGCTGCCGGTGGATCCACTGTTGCCCAAGATCGAGCCATCGGTCAGTCCGTTGTTCGCACGGCCGCCGACACCGTTCGACCAGCGGCTCGACGGATTGCTCGACACACTGCTGCCCATAGAGGAGTTGGTGAGAGAATGCGTGTCCTGATACTCGGTTCCGGCCCGGCTGGATTGACGGCGGCCCGGACACTGCGCGAGCTGGCGCCATCGAGATCGATCGACCCGGCGATTACGATGATTTCCGCGGAGTCGTCTCCGCCGTACTCGCCGCCAGCGATGGCGGACCACTTTCTTACGGGGCGGGAAGAGACGCTCTACTGGCAGGGAAAGGACGTGTGCGAGCGCCTGCGCGTGGATTACCGCGCCGGCGTTGCCGTCGAGGCTGTGTACCCCGAGCAGCGGCAGGTGTCGCTTAAGGATGGCAACTACATCGATTACGACCGGCTGATTATCGCGACGGGCAGCCGGCTGCATGCGCCGCTGGAGGGCTACGATCTGCCCGGCGTCTACAATTTCAAATCACTCGAGGCGGCTCGCCTGCTGGTCGAAAACGTCAAGGCAGGCGAAACGGACAGCGCACTCATCGTCGGCGCGGGCTTCATCGGCGTCGAGGTCGCGGTGCTGCTGAACGAGCTCGGCTGTAACGTGACGATCATCGACAAGCTGTGGGTAATGCCGAATATCCTCGACGAAGAAACGGCGGAACTGGTCCTCGACGATCTCCAGAACCGCGGCATCGTCGTGCGTGAGCACACGGAGGCCTTGCGCTTCTCCGGGAAGGCGCGTGTCGAAGGCGTGGAGCTTGCGAATGGCGAGACGCTCGTCGCGGATGCGTATATCGCGGCTACCGGCATCAAGCCCAACGTCTCGTTCCTCGAAGGATCGGGGCTGGATATCGGCTGGGGCATCCGCGTCGACAATCGCATGCTGACGAACCTGCCGAATATATGGGCGGCCGGCGACGTGGCGGAGACGTTCGACCTGATGAGCGGCGAGCGCTACGTTCACGCAATCTGGCCGAACGCCACGGCGCAGGGTGCGGTCGCCGCTCGTGACATGCTCGGGTTCCCGGCTGATTACGAGGGCGCTGAAAGGATGAACAGCATGAAGCACCTCGGGCTGCCCGTCATGGCCGTCGGTGAAATGACGGGCTCCGATATCCTGCGCCGGCGCGACGGCGACAAGCTGCGCAAGATCTTCCTCGACGACGGCAGGATCGTCGGCTTCCGGCTCGCCGGGGACATAAGAGGCGCCGGCACCTATCGGGCGCTGATGCTCAAAGGTACCGATGTCAGCGGGTTTGGCGAGGACCTGCTGGATCCGCGATTCCGCATCAGCCGCTGCGTGTCACCCGACGTCCTGTACCACTAGTCTTCGTTGGCTTCGTTGGGGTCTTCGTTGGGCCTTCGTTGGGGTCGGACCCGCTTATCTACCTGTTTCCTTTGCAGTTTTCGGATTATTGAGCCCCAGATCGTGGGTTAAATCGTCGATTTGGGTATCGAAAACGCGACTTAGCGAACAGCGTGCGTTCTTCGGGCAGCTTAGTTCGCACTTTTCGAGCTCGAAATTCGCTGATTAGGTCGATCTGAGGGCGAGTCTTTCGGGTAAAAACCTGTAATTACAGTTGGTTACACTGGTCCGACCCCGGGCTTGCCGAGATAAAACAGTGCGATCGTCGCGATTCCAGCGATGAGCAGTACGAACTGTCTCGCCGAATCCGCAACCGTCTGCTGCTTGTGCAGACTCGGAATGAGGTCGGCGGTGGCGATGTAAATGAAGCTTGCGGCCGACAACGCCAGTACGTAGGGGACGGCCTGCTGCGTTCCGGCGAGCCAGATGTAGGCGAGAATGCCCCCGGGCAACGTCATGGATGCGGACAACGCGTTGAGCAACAGCGCCTTCATGCGGCCGTAGCCGGCGTCCAGGAGAATGGCAAATTCACCGACCTCCTGGGGAACCTCGTGGGCAATGACCGCCATCGAGGTTGCAATGCCGAGCGGTACCGAGGTCATGAATGCGACGGCGATGACCACGCCGTCGACGAAGTTGTGCAGCGAGTCGCCGAACAGGATCAATGGGCCTGCGCTGCCTTGCGCCTCTCCGGGTTCGTCGTGACTGTGCCGCCACAGGACGAGTTTCTCGAGCACGAAAAACAACACCATGCCGCTGAGCACGGTGGTCATGACGGTACGGGCCGGCGCCTGGCCCAGCGCCGCGGGAATCATGCCCAGGAACGCCGCGCCCAGGAGCGTGCCCGTCGCGTAGCTGACCAGTGAGGGAATCATGAAACGCCGCACGTTCTCCGGAAACAGCAGGAACAATGCGGCGGCGGCGATGGCACCGAGGCTGCCGAGAAGGGCAAATGCGACAATCCAGGCGAGCATCAGGTTGCCTGCGCGGACGCAGCCTTGCGAATCGCCAGCCGTGTAAATATCGGACCAATCGTCTCGAGCACGACCGTCGAGGCGACGACGACGGTAAGGACTACCGACGCCGTTTCCGGAAATTTCTGCGCTGCGACCAGTGCCATGCCGATGGCGACGCCGGCTTGCGGCATGAGCGCAACTCCCAGCCACCTCTGCAACGGTGCGGGAGCTCCGACGAGCCGGCTACCCAGCCGCGTGCCGAGGTAGATTCCACCAAACCTGGCTAAAACATAGACGACCGTGACACCACCGGCGAGCAGCAGCATGTCGACTTCGAGCGATGCGCCGGCGAGCACGAAGAAGAGCACCATGAACGGCCACTCGATACCTTCGATCGCGTTAAAGGGCCGCTCGTAATGCGAAGCGAGGCTCGCGACCATTATCCCCATGACCATCGAGGAGAGGATTGGCATGAGGTCGAACCACTCGGCGATACCGGCGCCGAGCAAAACAAAGCCGAGCGCTTCGGCGAGCATCGGCTCGCCGTTTCGAATGCGACCAGTCAGGTAGGCCATTGGCGCACCAAGCGCCATACCCAGGAAGACGCTGCCACCGACATCGACGAGGCTGGAGACAATACCCGCACCCAGCGCTGCTTCTCCGCCCACTATGCCGGCTATTGCTACCGTCAGGACGAACATCAGCAGGCCCCAGACGTCGTCGACCGCAACGATCGACAACAAGGTGTCCACAAACTCCCCGCTGTAATCGCCTTCGTGTACAAGGTCATAGGTTGCGGCCGGGTCCGTCGCAGGAGCAATTCCGGCAAGCAAAAGCGCCACGACCGGGTCGAGACCCGTGAGCATCAGTATCGTTGCAACGAACAACGCGGCGCCGAAGACCTTGCATAGCGAGATCCTTATGACGAAAGAACCCCGTTTCCTGAGCGCGGGAATGGAAAGCTGGTGTCCGAGAAGAAAACCGATAAGCGCAAGTGCGATCGTCGTGAGCTGGGGAAACCACTCATCAACGAAACTATCGGGTATCAATGAAAATCCCGCCGGGCCCACGGCGAGACCGCCCAGCATCAGCAAGGTCACGCGAGGCAGGAACGTAGACCGCCCCACGATATCGGCGACGAAGCCGATCAGGAAAAGCAGGCCCAGGATGAGGGGTATCGACATACGGCTTTGTTGCCGTGAGGTCTAGTAATAGCTCAGATCTGTAGCTTTACCACGGAATACCCGGTAGGCGTATACGGAATAGCCGACAATGACGGGCAGCACGATGATCGCACCGATGAAGATGAACATCAGGGATTCCGGCGCGGCGGCGGCTTCCCAGATGGTCATCCTGTCGATGACCACGTAGGGGAACAGACTGTATGCGAGCCCGTGGAACGCGAGCATGAAGATGCCCACGGTGCTCGCGAAGGGTATCCACTCACTGTCGTGCCGACCCTGATCGAGACGTTGGGGCAGGCGGGAAAGCGACCGGTAGGCGATCAGGAAGGTCACTGCCGTCATTGCCGGTATCGGCCACAATACGATGAGGTTCTCGAGGCCGAACCATTTTTCGTAAATGCGCTGGCTCACGAACGGCGTGGCCAGCGAAACGCCGGCTACGCCAATCGCGAGCAATACGATCGAGCGTTTCGCCCACGTTATCGCCCGACGCTGCAGCTCATCCGTCGTCTTGATAATCAGCCAGGTCGAACCGAGCAGCGCAAAACCGGATGCCATGCCCAGTGCGATCAGGCAGGCGAACAGGTAACTCCAGAGGTCTTCCGTAAAACCCGTAACGAAGCGCCCGAGCATGTAGCCCTGGGCGAGCGACGCGAGCAGCGAGCCTGCGAAAAATGCCCGGTCCCAGGTCGCCTTGTGTTCATCTTTCGCTTTGACCCTGAAGTCGAAAGCAACACCGCGCAACGTCAGGCCGATCAGCATCAGCGCAACGGGCAGGTACAGGGCACCGAGTACGATCCCGTGCGCAACCGGGAAAGCAACGAGGAGTATGCCGATCCCCAGGACCAGCCAGGTCTCGTTCGCATCCCAGAACGGCCCGATCGACGCGATCATCGTATCTTTCTGCTTGTCGCCATCGCCCAGTTGCAGCAGCAGGCCGACGCCGAGGTCGAATCCGTCGAGAATGACGTACGCGAGAATCGCGAGACCCATGACGAGCATGAATGCCAGCGGCAACCAGCCCGCGGCGGTGGTCAGGTCCGGGACCTGCTCAAGCATGTCCACCCTCCGTGGCGGCTTTGCCGGCCAGGATTCTCGGGCCGTGGGCCGTCGGTTCGGAGGTCTTGGAGTCGGCCTGCCCGGCCTGTCGCGCCAGGTAGAAAACGACCGTGATGTAGGCCGTAATCAGCACGGCATAGAGGAGCAGGTAAAGTGCGAGCGTCAGGCCGATACTGCCCGCAGGAACGCTGGTCACGGCATCCGCCGTGCGCAGCACGCCCGTGACGAGAAACGGCTGGCGCCCGATTTCGGTGGTGTACCAGCCGGCCAGTACGGCGACCCAGCCCGAGAACGTCATTGCGACCAGGCTTTTGAGCAGCAATGGCGACAAGCCATTCCTGCGTTTGAGCGACCAGGCGGCGGCCCACGAAATCAGCAGCATCAGTACGCCGGTGCCGACCATCACCCGGAATGACCAGAACACGGGTGCGACCGGAGGATGCGCGTCCGGAAACTCGTTGATGCCTTTGACTTCTCCCTGCATGTCGTGCGTGAGGATCAGTGACGCCATCCCCGGCAGTTCGATGGCAAATTTATTGCTCTCAGTCTCCGCGTCGGGCAGGCCGAACAGCACGAGGGGGGCGCCGCGCTGCGTCTCCCACAGCGCCTCCATGGCCGCTACCTTGGCCGGCTGATGCTCGAGCGTATTCAGTCCGTGAAGATCGCCCGTGAAGATCTGTAACGGGGCCAGCACGGCGGCCATGATGATGCCCAGGCGCAGCGATGCCTGCACGGCCGGCGTGATGTCGTCACGCAGCATCCGATACGCGGACAGGCCTATGACGAGGAACGCCACGGTCAGGAATGACGCAAGCATCGTGTGAATCAAGCGATAGCCGAAGGATGGATTGAAAATTACTTCCATCCAGCTCGTTACGTGCGCAACGCCGTCGCGCATCTCGAAACCGGTCGGCGTGTGCATCCAGGAGACCAGCGCGAGGATCCAGAACGCCGAGAGGCTCGTGCCCACCGCGACGAGCACCGTGGCCACCGTGTGCATGCGGTTGCCCACGCGCTTGAAGCCGAACAGCATGATGCCGAGAAACGTCGCCTCCAGGAAAAACGCCGTCAACACTTCATACGCCAGCAACGGACCGGCGACATTGCCAACCGTGTTCATGAAGCCCGGCCAGTTGGTGCCGAACTGGAAGCTCATGGTGATGCCGCTGACGACCCCGAGAGCAAAGGTCAACGCGAAGACTTTCACCCAGAACCGGTACGCATTCATCCACTTTTCGTCGCCGGTCGCGTTGAAGCGCAGCTTGAAAAACAGCAGCACCCAGGCGAGGCCGATCGTAATCATCGGGAACAGGATGTGAAAGCTGATGTTTGCAGCGAACTGCAAACGCGACAGCAGCAGTGCGTCCGGCATCGTTCAGCCCCGGGCGATCAGCCGCCGAGTTCGGCGGCTGGCTGGAATCCGAAGACCTTGCGCATGATGATGGCGGCGGGACAGAAGCCGGTAAATGCCTGCTGGAACAGGTTTGCGCCCACGAATACCGTGAGCCAGACAAAACCGGGGTGGACGAAATAGGTTAGCGCGACCGACATCAATACCATGATACCGGCGAAGGCCTCGACCGCGTGTTCGAGCGACATTCTGGGATTCATAGGAGCTTTCCATGTTGAGATGATAGCAGGAGGCCCGGAAGTATATTAGTATCCACTAAATTAGTAAAGGTGGATTTATACGTCGGCGCCGCCTGGAATGTTTTCGGTCTCCCGTATTTCCTCCTATCTCGAGCAGCCTGAAAAAACCGATCGTAACGACATTGCCGTCAGCCGCGTTCGACGATCATGATCGTCAGGCGGCTGATGCACACCAGCTTGTCGTCGGGATCGCGTATCTCGATGTTCCAGACGTGCATGCGCCGGCCGATCCGTATCGGTGACAGGGTACCGATCACGAACCGGCCATCCGGCACAGGGCGCAGGTGATTGGCGTTGATCTCTACCCCGACCGGCGTGTGCGTCGAGGGGTCCTCGATGCACAGGACCGAGGCGAGGCTGCCAAGCGACTCGGCCAGCGCGACCGAGGCGCCGCCGTGAAGGATGCCGTAAGGCTGGATCGTGCGCCGGTCCACGGGCATGCGGACGGAAATCCGGTCCTCGCCAATGCTTTCGATCGTGAGGCCGAGGTGTTCGAGCAGCGTGCCCTGCATCGTCTGCTGCAGCTGCTCGACGTCCGGTTCGTGCTTCCAGAGCATCACCGGCTACCTTTGCCCGGCGTCTTTACCGGGTCCGCAGGTCGCGGCGGGAGCGTGCCGGGTTGTGTGCGCAGCCGCTGCAGGGCTTCCTCGATGGCGCGCTCCAGCTGCGGATCCTCACCGCGCAGCACGGCCTCCGGCGGGTTGTCGACTTCAATATCCGGTTCCACGCCAACGCCCTCGATGGCCCACTGGCCTTCGGCCGACGCCGTCGCAAACTGAGGTACGAATACAGATCCGCCATCCATCAAGGGCCCGAGGTTGGTGATGCCGATGATGCCGCCCCAACTCCGTTTGCCGATCAGCGGACCCAGGTTCATGGCTTTGAACGCCGCCGGGAATATATCCCCGTCAGATGCGGAATCCTCATCGAGCAGCGCGACCAGTGACCCCGTGAACACAACGTTGGGATAGGTGTCGAGGTTGTCGATGCCGCGATCGTAGCCCATGAAGACGAGGTCACGGGCAAGTCGGTTGATGACCATCTGCGAAACATTGCCGCCGCCATTGCCGCGTACATCGATGATCATGCCCTGTTTCCGCACCTGGCCGTAGAACCACTTGGTGAATTCGTAGATACCGGCCGCGCCCATATCCGGGATGTGCAGGTAGCCGATCCGGCCATCGGTTTCGCGAGTGACGCGCGCGCGATTCTCCTGCACCCAGCGCAGGTAGAGCAGGTCGTTCTCGCTGGCGACAGGATTGATCAGCACGGTACGGCGATCCTCGCCGCGCGCATTGCCGGCCAGCGTGAACTCCAGCAATCGCCCGCCCTGTCCCTTGAGGAGCGAGTACGGATTGATTCCGGCCGTCAGGTTGCGGCCGTTTATCGCGAGCACGTAGTCGCCGGGCCTCGCGTTGACGCCGGGCTCGGTCAGCGGAGAGCGATACTTGTCTTCCTCGTTCTGGCCGGCGTAGATGGTGCCGATCCGGTAAAGACCGGCCGACTCGTCCAGTTCGAACGTCGCGCCGAGCAGGGCAACGCTCGAGCGTTCTGTGCCGGCAATGTCGCCGCCCGCAACGTACGCGTGACCGACATTCAGTTCCGAGATCATCTCACCGATCAGGTAGTTGAGGTCCGCACGATGCGCGACGTGCTCGAGTAGCGGCCGGTAACGGTCGCGCAGCGCGACCCAGTCGTAGCCGTGCATGTTCTCGACGTAGAAGTGATCGCGATAACGCCGCCAGACCTCGTCGAAAATCTGTTCGTATTCGAGCGCGCGTACGCGAACCGCCGTCAGGCTGTCGAGATCGGCCTTCTTCGGTTCCTGTTCGTCTTTCTTGATGTCGAAGCGATTCAATGCGCCTTCCTGGTTCACGATGACCTGCTTCGAGGCTGCCGCGAGCGCATACCCCGAAACCTTGTCGGTAATCGGGAAGACTTCGCGATCCTCGAACGAGTAGGCGCGCAGCTGCGCGCCCGGCTCGATGTCACGGCCGTAAAAGAATGCCGGGGCGCCAACGAAGAGCAGGTGCTCCTCGGTTACGGACAGACCGCCGAGATTGTCGAAGTCGATCGGGGCGCGGGCGACGCGTGTGGCAAGGCCGTCGAATTCAATTTCCACCTCTGGCGCTTCGGCCTTTTTGCCGTTACCGTTTTCATCACCGATGTCTGTCTCCGGCATGCCTTCGAGGTTGCGTGGCGCGAACGGGTTGTCGGCGGATGCCGTCAGCATCATTGCATAGACCCCGGTCTGGCGGTTGTTTGCATAATTCCATTCCAGCAGATCGATCTGCGGTGCGAACATGCGATCCGACAGGAAGTACAGCTGGCCAGCGCCCGGCGCGAATACCGGGTTGTATTCACTGAACATCTCGTCCGTGATGCGCCGCGATTCGCCGGACTCGCTGTCCCAGATATAAAGAGACCGGTAGCCGTTCGGGTCCTCCATCGAATAGGCGAGCCAGCGCGAATCCGGGGACCAGGAAAAATCGTGCGCCGGAAACCCGGGGTCGTCCGCGACCTGCCGTCGGTTGTCTCCGTCACTGTCTACGACGAAAATCCGCGCTTCCGAGTCGCCGTAAGCGATCTTGCTGCCGTCCGGCGAGAATACCGGGCTGTAAAGGCGTGTCGATGAATCGCCGGTTACACGCGTTGCGGACTCCTCGCCCAGGTGGCCCGCTACGTAGATTTCCTCTTCGCCGCTCGCATCGGATATCCACGCGACGCGGTCGCCTTCGGGCGACCATGCGACTTCGCGTTCATGGGCGCCGGCACTGTTCGACAGGTTGCGGGATACGCCGTGCTCCACGGGCACCGAGAACACTTCGCCTCTGGCCGCGACCAGCACTCGCTCGCCGTTCGGGCTGGCGTCGAACCCCTCGAGATTCCCGGCCACTTTTACCAGCTCGCCGAGTTCGAAGCCGGTGTCCGCCGGCACGGTGATCGTGAGTGCCCGGTCATTGCCCAGGCGCACGTCGAAAATGTGCAGTGCTCCGTCCAGTTCGTAGACGATCCGGTGCGAACCATCGTCGCTTGCCCAGCGAACGTCGCGGCCCTCATAGTGCGTCAGTTGCCGCGTCTGCGCGCTGGCCGTGTCGTAGCTGTAGATATTCAGGAAGTCGTCCCGGTCGGAGACGAAGAAGATGCCTTCCTGGAGCCACATCGGGTCGCGATCGGTGCGCACGTGGTCCGTGATATTACGAGATCCGGAACCGTCGAGCTCGAAGATGAACAGGTCCTGCGCCCAGCCGCCCTCGTAGCGTTTCCAGGTGCGAAAGTCGCGGAAAAGCGGCGAAAACAGGATTCGCTCGCCATCCGGGGACAGCGCACCGGCGCCCGACACGACCATCGGCAGTGCCTCGGGCAGGCCACCCGACAGCTTTACCGTGTAGAGGCGCGATCCCGTCAGGCTGAAACCCTCGCGCAGCGACCGGAACAGCACGGCCTCGCCGTCCGGCGTCCAGCCATACACCTGGTGGTCGTAGCCCCACCGAGCCGGCAGGGGGCCCTCGGACGGATACCACGTCAGGCGCTTGGGTTCGCCGCCGGTGACAGGCACCACGTACACCTGTTCGCTGCCATCGTACTGGCCGGTGAAGGCAATGTGCCGGCCATCGGGCGAGAACCGCGCGAACAGCTCCTGGCCCGGGTGCGACGTCAGCCTGCGGACATTCTTGCCGTCCGTATCGGCCAGCCACAGGTCGCCGGCATAAGTGAAAACGACCGTGTCGCCGTGCAGGTCGGGGAACCTGAGGAGGCGCGTGTCGGCCGCGGCGGCCGAGGCAAGGAGTCCGAGAATTGTGGTGATGATTACTGTGCGCATGGCGGCCCCAATCGGAAAAGGTCGGATTCGTCAACGAAGGGGGCGCGATTCTAGCGCGTTAGACCGATTGGTTACATACGTAATGATTCGGCCCCGCCCCGGTGACGGGGAGCCGGCATTTGACTTGCTACGGTAGCGAGCGGCGCCCGGAAAGGGCCCTGGTACCGGTCGAAAGCAACTGTGCCCCGGCGCCAGGAACGCACCGGGGTCGCCGTGGTTCCGCCGCCCTGTCCGCTGCACTCGCCCGGCCAGCGGGCGCGGTCAGGGCGTCAGTGAATCGCGCCTTCGATGATCTGGTGGACTTCTTTCCGCAGACCACGGGACGGGATTACCGTCACCTGTTTGCCTGCGACTTCGGCGGAGTAGCGCGGCGCCTCGTTGGCGTGTTCGTACGCCTCGCTCAGCTTGCCGATTAGCGCCTGCACCTGCGGCTGCGACAATTTGTGCTCGGCCACGAGCTCGTTCAGGCCATCTACCTTGCCATCGTGCAGCCAGGCTATACCGAAGCGTTTCGGCGGCTTGCCGAGATAAACAAAGGCTTCGTGTTCGCCGGGGACGACTTCCAGGTTGTCGTGGACGCGATTCGCCAGTTCCTCGAGCTGGGGCTTTACTTCGTCCAGCTTCGACTTGGCTTCATTGTCGGCGGGCAGGGGAGGATAGTCGTTTTTGCCACCCAACCACTTGTCGAACATTCCCATAGTTGCCTCCTTTGCAGGGATTTAACAAGGGTTTACAGCGCCTCGGCTACATGGAGCAGACGGGCGACCTCACGTATAACCTTAAGTATTCCGGGATTCTTTTTCAACCCGCCGCTAGCGGTCGTCGGCTTGCGTGTTTGCTGCAGGTCCTGTTGCGGGCCGGTCCGAATGCTGCAATGGATAGGCATCTGCGACGTAGGCCGGGCCCTTCATTATGTAAACAATGATGCAGCCGATGGCGATCGTGAAGACGGCGGTGAAGAATGTTATCGCGCTTGCGATAGCGAATATGTCGACGGACTTGATGTGCTTCGCAATGTTGACACCCGGCTCGGGCGGCAGCATGCGCACCAGGATGGCCAGCGCCGCGGGTATCATCAGCCCGACGACGGTGACCTTGGGCAACTTCCTCAGTATTTGCCATTCGAGCCCCGGAGGCTCCCGGCGTCCATGCAGCTTGGTGAACGGGTTCATTGCGTTTTCCTGCGAGTCAGCCCCCAGTTTACAACAGCGCGCACCGCACTTTGTAAACGTAAGTTTCTGACGCAACTCGATAGTGACGCGTCGGCGCTCGCCGGGGTCCAGGGTGACCCTGGCGAAGCCCTTCAGCTACGAACAAGCGCATGATTTTCTTTAACCGGGTGTTGCAGGTTCTGAGAGGTCAGTCATCGTCGGTGACGTCGACGCGAACGCGTGCAATCGGCTCGAGGCGCCCTGACTCTGCGTTGCGTTGGCCCAGGAAGACAAAGAACGTTTCCCGAGGCTCCGGCAAGCTGTCGTTGATAAGTGGAATGTGCAGCGTCTCCGCTTCTTCACCCGAGGCGAAAGCAACTGCGGGCTGCTCCAGGGCGACGTAGTCACTGTCAGCAATGGCAGATTGATCGCCGGTCGACCAATAGAGCGCGCCGGTAGTGCCTACCGGCCGGCGAAACGCGATTCTTGCGGCCCCGTCTCGTTCGTACACGGTCACGAAAGACTGTATCAACGTGCTGCCCGGCGACTCTGCTGCCGCCCTGGCGTCTACTGCTGCTTCAGCTTCCAGCGCTGCCTGCCCGGTTTCGGGTGCTGCCGCGTTGGGGACGGGTTCAGGGAGTGGCTCAGCGACCGCCTGCGGAGCCGGCTCACCAGCCGTCTCGGATGCAGCCGGTGCATCAGGGACAAGCGAAGGACTCAGTTCGTCCGTGGCGACGGCAGATTCGATGGATTCACTCGTATCCCCTGCAACCGCAACAACCGGCTCTGCAGCCCGGCTCTCGACGGCTGCGGGACCGAGGTAAGCATCGATGAGCGCAGGAAGGTTGGCAATATCGTCGCGCGGCTGGCCATAGAAATACCATGCGCCCAGGCCAGCCAGGACGATGGCGAGGAAGAATGACCGAATACGGCTTGCACGATTGCGTCGTACACGGGCCATCTTTCGCCGTTTCTTGTCGCGCGGCGCCGACGCGGTTGCGACAGCTGGCGTGGCCGCGGCGGAAGGCACGCTGCTGCTTGCAGGCAGGTCCGGCCGGCGTGTCGGCGGCCGGTCGTTTTGTGCGGGTTCTGGCGCGGCGGCACGATCGGCCGGCTCGTTCTCCGAGGGCCGCAGCCTCTCGGTCCCCGTTACGCCCAGGTCTGCGAGAAAGTCCCTGACCGTCGCAGGCCGTTCGTTGCGGTCAAATGACAAGGCACGACTGATTGCGCTCCACTGTTTTTCGGGGAGCGATCGGATACGGGCCGGTTTGATCCCGGCGAGGCTCGCCTCGGCCGGTGGGTGGAAGTTGAAGGGATGCTTGCCTGCCAGTACCTCGTAGGCCAGGCAAGCGAGCGCGTAAACGTCGTCACCGGCGTCAGCGCGGCTGAACGGGTCACCGGACGCAATACCACACCGTATCATCGATGCGGAATCCAGCGGCACGACGTCGAGCAGGCGAACCTGGAGGTTTTCGGTGACAAAGACGTGCTCTGCGCTTAGCTGGCCATGAACCATCGACTTGGCGTGCAGGAATTGCAGCGCGTCGCCGATGGTCCGTAAAACCGGCATGGCTTCGTCCAGCGGCAGGGTCGCAATGTCATCGAGCACGAAACGCAGCGAGGCGCCTTCCAGTAACTCCATGACGAGATAGCCGAATTTCCCATCGTGATCACAATCCAGGTACGACACGATGTTTGGGTGCGAGCCCGCTCGCAGCACGGTGTAACCCAGCTTGAGCTTGCTGAAGAGCTCGTGGTCCAGGGCGATCCTGTCCGGTAACAACTGGATCGCAACACGGTCGCCGACGCCGAGTTCACGATACCCTTCGTCCTCGGCTTCGTAGACGTCGCCGAGTCGGCCCCGTCCAATTCGCGCGTGCAGCCGATAGCGGCCCGCGACCAGACGCCGGTCGGATTGAACTGCCTGTTGTTCGTGGCCGAGTTCCAGTGTGGTCATTGAAAGGTTCGCAAACGTAAACGGGCGCACGACCGAAACCGCTTCCGGCACAGTAACGGCAATGAGACCGCTGGATATCGGGCGCGCCGCCTCTTGTCGTTTTCGGGTACGGTCTCAGCCCTGCGTGAGCAGTTTAGCACCGAAAAGGGCAGGCTGTGCAGCAGGTACTCGCGGGCAGTCAGAGCCGCCTGTGCAGCTGCGCGTCGTGGGTTCCAAAATGCTCTGTAAACCAGCAATTTAGAAGGGACGACAGGTCGCGGTCGTCCAGCTTGTTGCCGATTTCGACGCCGTCGATGATGTCGGCCAGCTGGTCGAGCAGGGACTCGTGGTCCGTTTTGTGCGGACCCAGGTCCGCGTAGCCGGCGTCGCGCATCATCTTCTCTTCGAGCGCGAAATGCGCCGCAATCTGTGCATAGATCTCGCCCAGGCCGGCCGCCAGCCGGTCACGTTCCGCTCCGCCGGCAATGGCGGCGTGCACGTTATTGATGAGCTTGATCAGCTCGCGGTGCTCGTGGTCGACTGCTGTATTGCCGACGCTGAATTCGGGCTTCCATTCAATGAGGCTCATCGGAAACTGAAGCCTCCTGTTTCAGCCCGGAACGTGACCGTGAAATAGCGGCCTGCAACGAGCGTTGCGTCTTCGGTGTGCGTGTAGTCCCAACCCTCTGGGCGATTGGAGTCGCGCAGCCTGGCGGTGACCGCGTGCGTGCCCGGTTCGACTTCGAAACGTTCGTAAATGGAAGCGGGTCCATCATTCCACAGCCCGGAGGGCGGGGCCTCGATATTCGCTACGATCTCGCCGTCGATCTCCAGTTCGACGGTCAGCGGGAGGCGTTCCCGCTCGCAGGTCTCGGAGCGCCGCATATTGGGCGCCAGCTCGGCAATCTGCTGCGGTGTCAGACGCACGCAGGGCTTGACCCGATTGGCGGCGTGGCTCAGCGACAGCTTGATCGTCGCGTTGCCGGGCTCGGCGTAATCGTATGCCGGCGAAGCGGACAGATATCCCACGGTTATGGCGAAGGCGGCATAAGTGATTGTCTGCAGGACGATGCGGAGAGCGTTATTCATCCGACAAGCCCCTCAATCGATCCCGGAACGCCCGCAGCGCTTTTGCACGACGGCGATGCGCGACCGGCGGCAGCCAGGTCATGTCGACGCGGTCGTCCGGTACGCGCTGCCGCAGATACGGGTCCCGCTCCCTTGCCATGCGCCGCATCGTCCATTCATTGCCGAGGCGGTGAAAGCAGTCGTTTTCCGCGCAGCCGGCAAGCATGACGCCGTCGGCGAATCGCCGTGACAGCGCGAAGTCTACGAACGAAGGTGGCAACATGCCGACGCAGGGCAGCTTCACGACCCTCACGCCATGGAATTCGTCGTCGAGCAACTCGGCGCTGCCCTGGTCGCAGGCGAAAACGATGACGCGGGGATCGTCGCCGTCTCCGTTCATCGGCGCCATCACGCGTTCGCGCAGTTCACTGATGGTCCTGTGCGGCAGTTCAATGCCCGGCTCGATTGGTCTTGCACGGCGAAACGGTGTAGAGGTCGGGCACGAGCCGGCGCATACACCGCAACTCGTACAGTTGTCGGGATTGACCACCGGCTCTAGTTCATACGGCCTGCCATCCGTGCGCGGCCTCATGGTCAGCGCGCTGAACGGGCAATCATCGAAACACCGGGAGCAGCCGTTGCAATTCGCCAGGCTGACTTTCGCATCCGGCGTCCTGGCTTGGGGGGGTAGCCACGGAAGGGCGGCGAGCAGCGCAAAGCCGCCGAGGATGTACAGCCAAAGCCGGCCCCCGGGGACGATCTCGAGCAGCGGGTAAGCGGCGAGGTAGAACCAGTCGAGACCGACAGTGGCTGGCACGACATCGAGGTCGGCGGGTCCCTGGCTAACGGCCGGGTAGATGAGGGACAGCACGAGCATTGCCAACATCGTGCCGATCGCCAGTGAGCGCGGGGGATTGACCCGGGCGCTGGAGTGTCGCTGGACGTGCACCCACATGAGCAGCAGCATGAATAGCGGTGCGAAGATGTGGATGAGCACCATGAGCGTAAAGAAGCGGCCGCCGAGCGTTGCGCTGTCGAGAAAATTGTTGGCAATCGGCTCCGCGAAGAAGGGCAGCGCATCGAGCCATTCGCTGGTGGCGACTGCTATGTACTGGGCGAGTTTGTCCCACACGAGCCAGTAGCCGCTGATGCCGCAGATATAGATGAACGCCAGCAGCGGCACGCCGGTGAGCCAGGCGAAGAAGTGCTTGCCTCGCAGCCGATCCATGGCGAATTCACGAAGCAGGTGAAGCACGACAACGACGACGAGTGCGTCCGACGCATAGCGATGCAGGCTTCGCATGATGCCGGCGGCATACCATTGCTCGTTGCTCATGTACTCGACGGACGCATAGGCGTCGACGATGCCGGTGTCGAAGAAGATGTACAGGTAAATGCCGGTTGCCGCGGTTATCCAGTAAAAGTACCAGCCGAAAGCGCCGAGCCAGGTGAACGGGTTGTAGCGCTGGCCGAACGCGTACTCGAATATGCGTTCCCCCTTGCCGAAGAGCCTGTATAGCAAACGCTTTACGGAAGCCACGGGAGCATCATCGCGCGTTGCGCCATTCGCGGATGATGAATGTCGCAATTGCGCCGAGGCAGAGGAGGCCGACAGCGATGGTCATGAAGATCGAGTAATCGAATCGATAGCGGTCGCTGTTCGGGTCGTAGACAGTACAAAACAGCTTGAAGGTGCTGAGCCAGTGCTCGACCAGGCCTGCGCTGCGCGGTGTGTCGAAGACCAACTCCTTGAGCGGTTCTACCAATACCTGGGTGGTGATGTCGACACCGTACAGTTGCCTGTAGATAACCCCGTTTCTGTCTACGACCGTTGTCTGCGCGAGATGATCGAAACCCTTGGCGCTTGGGTAAAACAGGAATCCGAGATTCTCGCTAAGGGCATCGATGATCGTTGCGTCGGCCGCGAGAAAGTGCCAGTTCGGCAGACCGGCGGCACCCTGCTGAGTCGCAAACTGCCGCATACGCTCGGGCGAGTCGACCTTCCAGTCGAACCCGATCGTCACGACCGAGAAAGAGTCGTCACCGAGCGCTTCACGGGCAACGTCGACGGTGTCGACGAGGTTGCGTGTGATCATCGGACACACATGGTGACAACTCGTGTAGATCATGCTGACGACGAGCGGTCGGCCGCGAAACTGGTCCAGGTCGAGTGCCTGGCCGTGAGCATCCCGAAGCCGATAATTGTCGAGCCGGGTACCTATGGCCGACTGGCTGATCGTCAGCGCCGAATCCTTGTCGTATTCCTGCGCCGCACTGGTCACCGCCGCCAACAAGAGCCAGGCTGTCAACAGCGTGTGTGTCATCGGTCAGGCCAGAAGCAGCCGGTCCAGGATGGCGCACAGCATCAGTACGCCCAGCTGCACGATGGATGCGGCGAACGCCCGCCAGGCACTGCTTTGGTCGCGCTCCCTGACGAGTCTCAGGCAGGCATGGATGAAAAATGCGCCGCCGGCAATGGCGCCGATACCATAAAGCCAGCTCATGCCATACCACAAGGGAAGAACCGAAAGCAGCGATAGCGCTACGGCATGCGCGAGGATCGTGCGCGTGGACATTACGTCGTCGACGACCACGGGCAGCATGGGTACACCTGCTGCGCGGTAGTCGTCCTTGCACGCGAAAGCCAGGGACCAGAAATGCGGGGGTGTCCAGAGAAACAATACCATTGCGAGGGTCAACGCGACGGGTGAGAGCGTCGCACCTGCCGCGGCCGAGCCGGCAAGCACGGCGAAGCTTCCGGAGAGCCCGCCGATGACGATGTTCGTCCATGAACGGCGTTTGAGCCAGACGGTGTAAACGATGCCGTATGTGAATGCGCCGAGGAACACGAAGAATGCCGCCAGCCAATTTGTCGCCACGGCGGCGGCAACGAGCGCGAGCAGCAGCGCCAGTGCGATGCCGCCGTACCAGCGCACGTCTGCCACGAAACGGCCGGTCACGAACGGCCTGGTTCGCGTCCTCTGCATGCGAACATCGAGATCGCGTTCGTACAGCTGGTTGAACGCGCCCGCGGCCGACGACGCGACCAGGGTCGCGAGCCCGAGAACGAAGACCTGCCAGGGGGCGAGCTCGTGGCCGGGGATTACGACGATGCCGGTTACGGCACAGACGGTGATCAGGAAACCGAGTCTCACCTTGGCGGTGTGGTAAATCAGTTTGAGAGTCGCAACGCTCATTGTGAATTAACGCCGATCGTCTAGCTCAGCGGCCACACCTCCGACAGGTACTTCCAGTTGACGAAGTAATAGAGGACGAATGCCACGAAGAAGATGCCTACAAGCATCACGGTGCCCGGAATCTTGAGCGTGCCGGCGCTACCGTGCTCGGCTACCGCGGCGGCTGCCGGCGGTATCTCCGGGTACGCCGGTTTCTCGTCGATGCCCAGCTTGCGGCCGAAGAAAACGGAGCCCACGACCACCACGATGAACAGGATTCCTCCGAGCGTAGCCAGGATGGCGAATATGCCGTTGAGGCCCATCATCAGGAATGCAGCCGACGGGTAATCGAACGGCAGTTGCGCATCCGCAAAGGTCATGTCCCAGTGGCGTCGCGACACACCCAGTGTTCCCGCGCCCATCATGAACACGGAAATACCCGCGACTCCAATACCGAAAATGTAGGGCTGCCACCGCGCGAGCTTCTGGAACATGAGTTCGCGACGGAAGATCAGCGGCACGAGCAGGTAGGTGATCGCCATGAACGCAAGCGTGGTTCCGGCAACGACGGTGCCGTGGAAGTGGCCCGGCACATATAGCGTGTTGTGCATTATGAGGTTGATCTGCTCGGTGCCCATCACAACCCCGGAGATGCCGCCGATGAAGCCGAAGAAGACCAGCGACATGAACATGCCGGCGAAGGCCGGGTTACCCCAGGGCGCCTTGCGCAGCCATTCGAAGAGGCCCTTCGTCAGGCCGCGGGCGCGCTGAGCCGCCTCGATCGAACCCGGCACGGTCATGCCGTGGATCATGCTGCCGAGCACAGCCAGGTACATGGCATAGCTGGTGTTAAATATCTTCCATTCGGAGCTGAAGCCCGGTTCCACCAGCATGTGGTGGGCGCTCGCGAGCTGCAGGAACAGGATGTACATCAGGAATGCCATGCGGCTGACTTTCTCGGAGATCGGCCGTGCGCCCAGTACCATCGCCGCGATCGCGTACCAGACAGCGACATGCGCCGAGACGTTGATTTGTTGCGATGAGTGGCCCATGGCCCACCAGATCGTCTTGTAAACCAGGGGGTCGATATGGCTGACGAGGCCGACGGACCAGAGCAACGTCGGAATCAGAATGATGGCACCGGATGCGATCGTGAACACCGCGATGATCGCGGCGGTGATCGCGCCAAACGTCACGAGGGGAACAGAACCCTCGTAGGTCCGCTCCTGTCGCGCGATGACGAGCGTGCCGAAGAACACGAAACAGCCGATCAGAGCGCCGACCGCGAACAGGATGATGCCGAGATAGAAACCGGGTTCGGCTTTCATCGGTACATAGGACGTGAACATGACGCTCGACTGGCCCTGCAGTACCACGATATTCGTCACTACTGCGCCGATCAGCATTAGCGCGAACGCGGTCCACGCCCACCTGGGTGCGGCGAGACGGCAGCCCAGAAGCACGGCGGATGCAAAATAAAGCACAGCGATCTCGAAGAAGATGATCCACACCAGCAGTACATCGAAGCCGTGTGCCGTCAGCGCCAGGTAAAACCAGTCTGCCGGCAGGAAGTGCACGGCCGGCCAGCGCGTCAGGGCTACGAGCAGCCCAAATAGGCCGCCGATCGCGAGGAACACCACCGCGACGACGGCGTTCGCCTTGATCAGTTTCTCGGCGGTCAGGTCGACTTTCAGCCCGGTTGTCGGGCAAGTACGGAATTCGGTTGTCTTTGACATGACTCGGCCCCCTTACTCGACCACGTAGATCTTGCCCACCATCATGTGGTGGCCGATGCCGCAGTATTCGTTACAGACAATGCCGTATTCGCCTGCCTTGTCCGGCTTGACCGTGACCACCATTTCGTAGCCCGGATGAACTTGCACATTGATATTGACGGGCTGCAGGGAGAAGCCATGCATCCAGTCGAGCGACGACAGGTGCAGGCGGTAGGTCTCCCCTTTTTCGAGTTCGAGGATTGGCCACCACTGCCAGAGACGTGCGATCAGGTACACATCGCTGCCGGCAGGAGGATGCACGACGGGAAAGTAGTTTTCCTCGCGGACCGTGTACTCGTCGATCATGGCCTGCGATCGTGCAGCGAATCTCTCCGGCGAGATCTTGTAGGCTTCGTTAGAGAGGTTCTGTTCGCCGGCCCCGTGCCAGTAAATCATCATGAAGAACATGACGAGGCCCCAGGTAAAGGCGATGATGATCCAGAAAAGTTCGACCTTGGCGATTGGCTCTTTCCACCAGATTCGCTGTGGAGGCGGTGTGATTGCCATGGTTCTGCCCCCCCCGTCAGTCCGCGATTGGAATCTGGGTGATCTCGATGATGCCCCAGATGATGTAGAAGACAGACGGTATTGCGACGCCGAGGAACAGCAGCAAAAACGGGTTGTCCAGCACCCGCTGCATCAGCGGTATTGGTTCGTTTTCGGTCGACGGCGCATTGGCCGGGTTGTTCTGGTCAGCCATGCTCACTTCCCCTTCGATAAAGACCGGTCTTGAAACTCGAACCGGCCTTGTTCCCCTGGATCGGGCGGGCTTGTCAGGCGCCGCCTGCGAAATGCTGGATGAGGGAGAAGCTCGATAACGCGAGTGCCAGAAGGATCACGAAAAAGACCAGTGACCTGTGCTTGAGTCTCGTGCCCGCTGCTATTTCAACCCGCACCAGCAACCAGTCGGCGAATACGTACAGGACAATTGCGACAAGCGTGAAATAGACGATGCTCATGGCCGGGCCCTGTGCGACGGTAATGCGCCGATGGCCTGGCCATGATGCATAACGAGGCGGGGACTCGCCTTGACCTAGATCAAGGCGAGTCGATGGGCTCAATGACGGACAGAACAGGCTGTCTCGTGGGAGGTTATCCCGGAAATGTCAGGCCGCGGGCCTTACCCGCGGGCCGGATCGATCAATCGTTGACGCCAGCCGCGTCGTGGCAGCCCTGGCAATTCTCGTTGATGCGTTCCGCCGCCGCGCGTGCCCCCCGGATGTCGGTGGCTTCCTCGACCGCCTGGGCCGCTTCGCGCATACCTTCCAGGAATGGCCGCCATTCTTCCTTAACGCCGGTAACTTCCTGGTGGCCCGACAGCCAGTAGGCCGCTGTCATCGCAGCGTCCAGATCGTCGTCGGCCAGGGCGAAGTTGAGGTTGTCGAGCTGCTCGGCATGGGCGTGCATGTGGTCGATGAACGCTTCGTCACGGGCGATTTCTTGCTCTGACGGCGGCATTTCTGCTGCGGGCCTGGCCGGTGCCGCCGCCTGCGGCTCAGGTGCAGGTTTGGCCGCTGGCTCCGGCGCTGGCTCCTTCTTCTCGGCACATCCCGTGGCGCACAGCGCCAATCCGACGATCAAAAGCGAATTCAATTTCATACTTACCCCCAAGCCAGATACCGCTAATTCTAATGTTGAGTAAACTACACACGAAGTGTAACGAAAATGGTGGGCGGTTTCTTTGCCTTCGGCCGCCAGCCCTCGAGATGCCCGTGAATCGCCGGAAAGTGCTTCCGCAGTCGTTCTACCTCCGCGACGATGTGACCGCCATAAGCCGGGACCTGCTCGGGAAGGTCCTGTGCACGGAAATCGGCGGGGAGCGGACTTCCGCGATTATCACCGAGACAGAGGCCTATGCGGGCGTTACCGACAAGGCGAGCCATGCCTATGGCGATCGCAGGACCCGCAGGACAGAGCCCATGTACGGTCCCGGGGGCTTCGCCTATGTCTACCTGTGTTACGGCATCCACCATCTGTTCAACGTGGTCACCAATGTAAAGGGCGTGCCGGACGCGGTTCTCGTGCGCGCGGGGCAGGCGCACTCCGGGCTGCCTGTAATGCTCGAGCGGCGCGGCAAACCAGGGTTGGACCGCGCATTGCTTGCCGGTCCCGGCTCGCTTGCCCGGGCGCTTGGTGTCACGACGGCACTGACCGGTAGCAGTCTCGCCGACGGCCCCATCTGGATCGAGGACCGCGGCCTGCGCGTAGACGATGCCAGCATCAGTGTCGGTCCGCGTGTGGGCATCGATTATGCGGCGGAAGATGCTGGCAGGCCTTACCGGTTCCGGCTTCGGGAGGGGGGCTGCGAGTAGGGTTCAGTCGATCGCGGCCATGATGTGCGACTGCAGCATCGTGTACAGGTTACTGATGCCGTCCGCGTTGTCGTAATTGTGGCCGGTAAAAGCGACGACGAGTTCAAGCCCCGGGATGACGAAAAGGTATTGTCCGCCATAGCCCGACGTCACCCAGGTTTCCAACAGCTGCGATTGGTAGGGCAGCTCATCGAGCCACCACTGGTAGCCGTAGCCCTCGCTGAAGGACAGCACGTCCGAGAGATCGACGCGGCGGACGACGGAGTCGGCAATCCACTCCGCGCTGATCAGTTGCTGGCCCTGCCAGATGCCACCGTCGAGATACAGCTGGCCGAATTTCGCAAGATCGCGAGTGCGCAGGAACAGGCCGCTGCCGCCGTTGGCCAGGCTGTACGGCGACCACCAGCGTGCGTCCATTATCTGCATCGGGAAGAAAAGGTGGGTATTTGCAAACTGTGCCAGCCGTTCCCCGGTCGCGTTTTCGAGCGCCTTGCCGATCGCGATCGTTCCTGCCGTGTTGTACGCAAACGTCGTGCCCGGATCACTGGCCATCGGCAGGTCCAGCAGCGCCTTGGGCCAGTCGACGTTATTGTTCTCGAGATTGACGAGATGGTTCAGCGGGTCGGTATACGGCCTGGACCATTCGTTCCATCTGAAGCCGAAACGCATGGTGAGCGCGTCCTCGAGCGTGATATCGGCTTTTCTCGGATCCCAGTTCTCGTAGTCCGTGTAGTCGAACAGGTCGAGAAATCGGACCTGTGTCGATGCGATATAGCCCTGGTCGATCGCAATGCCGATGAGGGCTGACGTGAAACTCTTCGACGTCGAATGCAGCACGTGCCGTTCCGGGGTCGTGTTATTGATCCAGGCGTCGAACTGATCGAGCTCCCGCCCACGGTCGTACCAGTACAGCAGCAACTTGTTGTTTCTTGCGATCGCGACAGAGTCGATGCCCGGGTAGGCCTCGTTCAGGATGGCGTCCATCATGTCGACAATCATCTGCGTGTCGAAACCCTCGGCAGCGAGGTCGTCGACCTGCCAGCCGTCGCCGATGTCTTGGGGTACCGAATAGCTGAACGTCTCAGGAGGCGATGAAGGTGGCGGCGCCGCGGCGCCGGACGATGCACCACCGCAGCCCCCGGAGACGAGCACGATGACCAGGAGCGCGGACAGCTTGGCTACGGTCTGATACATGCTGGCTTTTTTCTGGTTATTCGGCCGTCTTTGACCGCAAACAGGGCAAAGCGTTCAGCCGGGTCAAAGGCTCTCGTAAGGCATATCGAACGTGTCGCCGTCTTCGATACGGCCGCTTTCCAGCCCGCGGCGGAACCAGCGCATCCTCTGTTCCGACGTGCCATGCGTGAAGGCGTGCGGCACCACTCTGCCCTGCGTCTTCGCCTGGATGGCGTCGTCGCCGATTCGGTCCGCTGCGCGTAGCGCCTCCTCGATATCGCCGCCGTGCAGGTAGCGCTGATTCTGCCGTGCCCAGACGCCTGCAAGGAAGTCTGCCTGCAGTTCCAGGCGCACCGAATACTGGTTGTAGTCGGGTCGACCACGCATGGCGCTGACTTTGCCCGAGATACCTAGCAGGTTCTGCACGTGATGGCCCACCTCGTGCGCGATGACGTACGCCTGCGCGAAATCACCCGGCGCGTCGAGCTGGCGCTCGAGGGCGTCGTAGAATCCCAGGTCGATATAGATCTTCCGGTCTGCGGGGCAATAAAACGGGCCCATTCGTGCGTCGCCCATGCCGCAGCCGGTGGGGAACTGGTCGCGAAAGAACACGAGTTCCGGGGGCACGTATTCCAGCCCGAGACGCTGGAACTCTGCGTGCCAGATATCCTCGGTGTCGGCCAGCACGACCGTAACGAATTCGAGGAGACGATCTTCTTCGGGCGTTGCCTGGTAGCCGACATCCTGAACCTGTCCGCCGCCCAGTATGGCTGCCGGATCGAGCAGGCCCATTTGCCAGCCGACGATGCCGAGCGCCACGAGGACCAGGATGCCCCTCATGCCGAATGTCCGGCCCACGATATTGACAATCGCAGCCAGGCCGGCCGTTTGGGCAACCCGCTTGCCGCGTGCGTCGGTTACATTGGAGCTGCGTCGTCGTCCTTGCCACTTCATGCGGTACTTATTACCACGTCAGGAGGCCAGCGCCAACAACTGGATCAGTCGCGCCGCTCGTAATTGAGCCAGAGCCAGTAAACCGAGCCGCATTTCGGGCAGGCGTGATGTTTCGCATTCCCGAAGGGTTCATCCTGCCATTCGTAAGAGCACCTGCGGCAACGATTCAAAGCCTTTTCCGTGGCGTTTTTCCTGTCAGCTGCCAGGTTGAATGAGCGCATGACGCTACATCGCGGGGGTGCCCGCCGGTTCAGAACGATTTGCCGTCCGTTGCCGAGTGTCATCCGCGGCCGCTGGCGGTACGCATGATCCGGGATCGAGCTGGTTGTCGATGACGCAGCCGACCGTGAATGCCTGGGTGTGGTGCAGTGTTTTTTCGTCCGGGTCGGATGCGATGCGGTAGCGGACGGCTATGCCGAACTGGAATGATGCACCGGCCGCCTTGTCGGGTGTCATCTGCCGGTAACTCGATTCGATGTCGATAGACTGCGAGACGAATTCGTCGATGTTCCGCGCAATCGATATGCCGGGCGGAATGTCGATGGGAAGTGATGTCGTGTTGACGCTGGAGTTGTAGTAAATCGTCTGCGCAGTAAGCGTAATGTACTCGTCCGTCGTGTTCGTAAACGTCACGGATTCATGTTCGACCGAGACGCGCAGGCGGTCATCGGCGAGGTCGATGTCCGGAAACAGATTCTCGAAGTCTCGTGACAGGATAGTGACGTTAACCGGCAGTTCGACGGTTCCGTGTCCCGACACCGTGACCTGCTCCGGACAGGCAACCGAGAGCAGGTAGTGGCCGTGCCGGGTTTTCTCGCAACGTACATCGTAGATCCTGGCACCAGGCGACATCATCGACGTCAGTCGCTGCCTGTGTGACTGTATATCCTGCCGCAGCGCGGACAACGTGCCTTCCGCTGCAGTCACGCAGTGGCGCGCATCGCAAGGCAACGCATCCCGCTGCTCCAGCTTTACCGACGGCACGATGCCGTCGGTCACGAGCGTGAGCTCTATCAACTCGGCAAAATCGATGTCGTCCTGGTAATAGCTGGTCAATCCGTTAATGCTGGGTCGAACATCGAGCTCGATCTGGTTTGTACTATCGCGCGATGCCGAGAGTTGCTGCGTCATGTTCGACAATTCGGCGTGTGCACTGGCGGCTTCCCGCTCGTAAGTGTCGAGTAACGAGATCAGCCGGCGCCGCTCGGCATCCAGGCCGGAGTTGAGTAAGGCTTCGTCAACGGCCTGGTTGAATGCGCTTTCATCGAACGTGGTTTCATAGGTCTGGGAAATGTCGGTGACCTTTCCGGCCGTTCCGACCGCGATACCGCCGTTGATGATCTTGTCGAGCATGCCCGTGGCTTTGTCCCGAAAGGGATGGAGGGGGCTGCAGCGGTGCGAGGCAGGGTATACCTGGGGCATACACTCGGCAGCGCGCGTGTCGAACGCGGGCGTGAGATCGTTCAGCCTTACCAGGTATCCCGAGTCGACAGGAGTATCAGATGCGGTAATGGTCGTGAACACCCAGCTGCCGCCGCGCTCGTTAACGAGGTGCGCATACACCGGGCGCTCACCGATGAAGAAACCGCCCGCTGGCGACGTGTCCGTCGACTGCACGGGATTGGGTTGCGGATTGCTGCTGCACGCCGCGCCTAGCGCGAACAGGCACGCGGCGGATGCTGTCCGCCAGCGAACGAATCGGAAAGTCATTGGCCCAAACGCTTTCAGAATTGGTAACGGGCGGAGTATATCGAAAACCTACGCACATTCCGTGCGGAAAACTGTCGCAATCCGGCGACGGTCAGCTTGGGGGCGTGCTCACCAGGCGATGCCGTAATCGTCGCCGTGGTTGCTGGAGCCGCCCTGGAATGTGGCGTTTTCCCGGTCGAACCAGATGGCGTTGATCGGGCCCGAGGTCCTGTCCCGGCGGCCCCACACACCGACCTCGACCGCGTAGCCCATCTTCTCCAGCTGCTCACGCGTAAACTCCGCGACCGATTCGTTGACCGCGAGGCGGCCCGGTTCTTTCTTGTGATCGCCAAATGAATCGTGCAGCTGGTAGCTCAGGAAATTATCGGCCTCGGCCGCTTGCTGCACGTTCATGCCGAACTCGACGACATTCAGGAAGAACTGCAACAGGTTCTGGTCCTGTGCATCGCCGCCCTGCACAGCGAATGACAGCCAGGGCTCACCGTCCCTGAGCGCAATGGAGGGCGTCAACGTCACCCGGGGCCGCTTGCCGGGGGCCACGACGTTATAAGGATTTTCGGCCGGATCGAGGACGAAACTCTGCATGCGCTGGCTCAGGCCTATGCCGGTTTCGCCCGCGATAAAGGCCGGGATCCAGGCACCGCTCGGCGTGATCGACACGACCCATCCGTCCTTGTCGGCCGCCTGTATGGTGGTCGTTCCGCGGAAGAAACCTGCATCATCCGGATCCGCAAATTCCGGGGTTACGTTGCTCGATTGCAGGTCATCGAGTTGCTGCTTGAACGGGTTCTTGCCGCGCTGGAAATCGTACGGGTTGCCGGGTCCGGCATCCGGATTGTTACGGTCCGGATCGATTTCCGCGGCGCGTTTTCGTGCGTAGTCTTTCGACAGGAGACCTGTGACCGGCTCCTCGGGCGGCAGGTACGGGTCGCCGTAATAGAAGTCACGATCCGCATAGGCGAGATTCATGGCCTGGTAAAGCGTGTGTATGTAGCGCGTCGAGTTGTAGCCCATGCCGGCCACGTCGAAGTTCTCGAGAATGTTCAGTGTCTGCAGTAGCACGGGCCCCTGCGTCCAGGTCGTCAGCTTGTACACGTCGATGCCGCGGTAACTCGTCGATACCGGCTTCTCGATATGAACCTGCCACTCGTCGAGGTCCTGCATCGTGAACAGGCCGTCGTGTTCCTGCATCGAGCGCACGATTTCCTCGGCAATATCGCCCCGGTAGAAGCGGTCATACGCCGCGTAGATAGCAGCCTTGCGATCAAGACCGTCGGCAAGCGCCGCGCGCTCCGTCTCGACCAGTTTCTCCAGCGTCGCCTTGAGGTCCGGCTGCCGGAAAACTTCACCGACGGACGGTCCCCGCGGCCCGTCATCGTCGTTCGGCAGGAATACCGCCGTCGAATACGGCCATTCGAGGATCCTGTCGCGATGACGTTCAATCGCCCGAACAGCGCTCTCCTCGATGGGGTAGCCATCCGCCATCTCGATGGCCGGCCCCAGGACCTCGGCGAGACTCAGGGAACCGTATTCCGCGAGCATGACCATGAGCCCGCCAGGTGTTCCGGGTGTCACGGCCGCGAGCGGGCCATACTCCGGTGGATAGTCGAGCCCCTTGTCGCGGAAAAAC
>CBFHSG010000022.1:43948-56783 GCA_965658465.1 Woeseiaceae bacterium
CTCCGGCGTGGCCCCGGTCGGCGCAACCCCCAGCGCATTGATGCCCAGCACTTCTTTCGTATGCGGGTTGTAGATGAGGGCCTGGGTTTCACCGCCCCAGCCGAGCACGTCCCACATCGTCGAGGTAGCGGCGAGCATCGCGCAGGCTGCGTCGACAGCGTTTCCGCCGTCAATGAACATCCGCGCACCGGCGGTTGCCGCCAGTGGCTTGCCGGTTATGGCCACCCAGTGTTTGCCGTGCAGTACGGGTTTTTGAGTGTCTGCCCGGGCGTCCGGAAACACGCAGAGGCAGGCCAATGCCGTGATCGTCACGGCTGTCATTCGGGCGCGGATAGCTGGCATCTCGGGTCTCCGGAAGTCTCGTGCGGCGTCACGGCATGGCCACTGATGATAGTATGGCGCAAACAAGGATAACCAGTGGAGGAGAAATCCTATGTCAGTAGCAAGAGTCACAGAGCTTACCGCAGCATCGTCGAAGAGCTTCGATGACGCGATCAAGACCGGGATCGCCCGGGCCGTCAAGACCCTGAAAAACGTGCGCGGCGCCTGGATACAGGATCAGGAGGTCGTCGTAACGGGCGAGGCCGTCACGGAATACCGCGTGCATATGAAGGTGACGTTCGTTCTCGAGGAGTGACGCTCGTTCATATCCAGTTCTTGCGGCGAAAATAGATCAGCATTCCCGCGACGAGCGACACCATCACGATCCAGAGTATCGGGTAGCCGAAACGCCACCCGAGTTCGGGCATGTTCCAGGCGCTGGCCGAACGGTCGAAATTCATGCCGTAGACGCCGACGATGAACGACAGGGGAATGAACACGGTCGCAATGATCGTGAGTAATTTCATGACGTCATTCATACGGTTGGACAGGCTGGAGAGGTAGATTTCGAGGAGGCTCGAAGCCATCTCCCGGTAGCTCTCCACCAGGTCCAGTGCATGAACGGCGTGGTCGTAGCAGTCCCGAATATAGAGCTTCGTGTCGCCAGTGATCCGGCTATGTTCGTCGCGTAGCAGGCTGCTAATCATGTCCCGCTGCGGCCAGGTAACCCGTCGCAGCAGGACGAGTTCGCGCCTGAGTCTGTGGATCTCGTCCAGCGCCTCACGGCTTGGGTCATCAAAGACCGTCAGCTCGAGAGCTTCGATGGCGTCTCCGAGCGTTTCCATGATCGGGAACACGAGATCGATCGCGGTATCGAGCAGTGAGTAGTAAAGGTAGTCGACGCCTTTGCGCCGAATCCTTGATGAGCTCTGATAAGCGCGTTGCCGGACCGCATGGAACGGGTCTTCATGGCCGGAATAAAAGCTCACGAGCCAGGTATCCCCGAGGAACAGGCTGAGCTGAGCTGTCGTGACGCCGTGGTCGGAGGTTTCAGGCAGGCTGACTATTGTGAATAGCTGCGCGTCATAGGTCTCCAGCTTTGCCCGTTGCCCCGTGTGCGATACGTCTTCGAGCGCGAGTGGATGCAGCCGGTATGCATCGCCGATCGCGCGCAACAGAGACTCGGACGGGGTGCCATTCACGTGCAGCCAGGTTGCGTTGGGACTGGAAAAATACTCGCGAGCTTCATCCAGCGTGCAATCGGACCTTTCCGTATATCCCTCGGCGTCGTAATCGAGCAGGTGCATCGTGGCCGGAATGCACTCGGACTCCGGCGGCCCGGTAAGGTCGCCGGGCGCAGTGCCCGGGATCGTGAAGCGCCCCGGGAAGAGGTGTAGTGGGTGCCTGGGTCGCCGCTTGACGTGCATGGTCACCTCCAGCTGCTGAATTCTCCCCCGGCGGATGCCGCGTGGCCATACGTATTTCCTGCGAGAGGAGCCTGCCAGACCGGCGATCATTCATTCGCCCGGCTTAGGTAAAACTACGCATTGCCGCGCGCCATGGGAGGCACAACCCTAAAGAACCAGCAACCAGGGGTAACAGAAGATGCCCTCACTAGACCTCAATCCGGATATCGTACGGTTCGTTATCGACAAGGTGCACGAGTTTCACTCACGTGAGGACGTGACGTTCCCGGACGAGGACGAAGTCGACGCCCTCAACGAGGACTGGGCAGAGCAGTTTTCCACGGACTTTGCAGGCGATCCTTATTACCAGGAACTGACGACAACAATCGACGACCTGGAACCGGATCAGCAGATGACGCTGGTTGCCCTGATGTGGGTCGGCCGGGGCGACTACGCGCTGGAGGAGTGGGACGAGGCGCTGAAGTTTGCGGAAGAGACGTGGACGGATCACACCGCAGGGTACCTGGTCGGGACGCCGCTGCTTGCGGATTACCTGGCAGAAGGCCTGCAGCTGTTCGAAACGGACGGGGACTAGGGCGGGCCAGGGGTCGCCGCGTTGCGCATATTGCCGCAAGCCTGGGCCGCGCTTGGGCGACGCGCACTCGGCACCTCTCCAGGGGTTTCGTACCGCGCATTAATTTCTAATTAAATCATAAAGCTGCGAGCGTGATCGCCGCCCGGCGGGGCGCCGCTGTCCGGCGTCCGTAAAGCGCCACTTTTTTCTTGACAGTCCCCGCAATGGGGCGCTCAATCCGCGCGAATTTACACTGGTGCCTGGAGCAAGAGCACGTGCCTAAAAAGATTCCGCAGCCAATCGCTGCAAAACCGAAGCCGCGGGGCAAGGCGGTCATCCGGGGTTCCATAGGTCCCGTCGAGGATCTCGAGAGCTACGTCAGGGCAGACTGGTGGCGAGATATCTTCAATGCGAACTACCTTCGCACCGATGGCGACGTTGTCGAGGATCCGGACATCACCGAAGCCGAAATCGATGCGTTTCTCGAGCTCGTGGACGTCGCCCCGGATGCCTGCATACTCGATTTGTGCTGCGGCCAGGGCCGGCACCTGCTCGAACTCGCAAAACGCGGGTTTAGCAACCTGTACGGCGTCGACCGCTCCCATTACCTGATCTCGCGGGCCAGGCGCATCGCACGTCAGCAGGGTTTAAGGACGACGTTTCGCGAAGGAGATGCGCGCAAGCTGCGCTTCCGTGACAGCACGTTCGACCTTGTCTACCTGGCGGGTAACAGCTTCGGCTACTTTGAATCTGCAGAAGACGATATCGCCGTGCTCACGGAACTTCGCCGCCTCCTGAAACCGGAGGGGCAGCTGCTCATCGACTTCACGGACGGCGATTTCCTGCGCCATAACTTCGAGACTCGGAGCTGGGAGTGGATCGACAAGAACTACTTCGTCTGCCGCGAGCGGACCCTGTCGAAGGACAGCGCCCGGCTGATTTCGCGAGAAGTGATCACGCACACGAAAAAGGGTGTCGTCGCCGACCAGTTCTACGCCGAGCGCCTGTACAACGCCGATCAACTCGGGAACCTGCTGTCGGCCAACGGCTTCGATGTCCTGGAAGCGAAACCGATGTCGACGGTGTCGAAGCGTAACCAGGATCTCGGCATGATGGCCCAGCGCATTGTCCTGACGGCCCGCTCGAACAAGCGGGCCGTGGTCAGCGGCGAGGAGGATAAGCGTATCCGCCGCGTTTCCGTGCTGATGGGCGATCATCGCCGCTCCGACTCCGTTAAGCCGAATAACGCGTTCGACAGTGACGACTTTCATACGATCAACGAACTCAAGAAGGCGCTCGCCCAGCTCGAGGGTTTCGATTTCACCTACGTCGATAATCACGACGAGCTGATCGACAGGCTGCGCAAGGACGCGGCCAGTATCGATTTCGTCTTCAACCTGTGCGACGAAGGCTTTAATAACGAGGCGACGAAAGAGCTGCACGTGCCCGCGCTGCTGGAAATGCTCGGCATTCGCTACTCGGGCGGCGATCCCCAGTGCCTTGCCTATTGCTATGACAAATCGCTGATTCGCGGTATCGCGATGGAGATGGATATCCCTGTGCCCGCCGCGTTCTCGGTGGCGCCGGAGGAAGTCGCGTTCATTTCGATGCCTGTTGATTTCCCTGTGATCGTGAAGCCGAACTACGGCGACTCGAGCGTCGGCATTACCATGGACAGCGTCTGCTACGATGTCAGGCAGCTCGAGTACGCGATTGCGAAAGTGCGCGAAGCGACCGGCTTCGACCGGCCCGTACTTGTCGAACAATTCCTGACGGGCAAGGACATCAGCGTCGGCATCATCGGCAACCCACCCGACAGCTATGCGGTGCTGCCGGTGATCGAGGAGGATTATTCAGAGCTGCCGGAAGGCCTGCCCAGAATTTGCGGCTACGAAGCCAAGTGGGATACCGAGTCGGAATACTTCAGGAGCGTAAAGTCGATACCAGCGGACCTGCCGCAGGCGACGGTCGACTTCCTGAACGCGAGCTGCAGCCGCCTGTTTCAGCGCGTTGGCTGTCAGGATTACGCACGGTTCGACTGGCGTCTCGACGCCAACAGCACGCCGCGACTCCTTGAGGTGAATCCCAATCCCGGATGGTGCTGGGACGGCCATCTCGCCAGGATGTCGGAACTCGCCGGGTTGTCCTATGCGGATATGCTGCGAGACATTCTCAATGCCTGCGACGAGCGATTGCGTGCAGCCGTTCGCGGAACCGCGGCCCAGAGAGCCGCCTGATACCCCACCGTCGTGCGGATCTCGAGGCGGCTTATTGATATCACGGGCCTGCGCGACATCATCCAGCGCAGGATTCCCGTACTCGTCGCCGAGAGCAAGCATCCCGGTCCCGTCGTCTGGCTGACCGCCTGTATTCATGGCGACGAAGTTGGCGGCACCGCCATCGTGCATGACGTGTTTGCGAGGCTGCGCAAGAAAGGCCTGAGCCGTGGCGCGGTGCACGCGTTTCCCCTGATCAACTCCATGGGGTTCGAAAACGTCTCCCGCTATCTCAACACCGACAGGGAGGACCTGAACCGGTGCTTTCCGGGCAATCCGAGAGGCAGCATGGGTGAGCAGATTGCGCGGCGGCTTTACGACACCATCATGAAATCCGCGCCGTCACTGGTGATCGACCTGCACAATGACTGGGTGCAGTCGATCCCGCACGTCCTGGTCGATCCTCCTGACGCGTACCCGGACGGGCAAACCGCGAGCCGCACCCTCGAACTGGCCCGTGCGAGCGGCCTGCTGCTGGTCGAGGATTCGGACGTCTTCCATCCGCTTCGAAATACGCTCGCCGGGGCCGTCGTCGATGCAGGCGTGCCCGCTTACACGATCGAGGCCGGCGGTGCGTATGCCGTGGTCGAGGAGGGCGTTGCCGCGGGCACGGATGCCGTACTGGCGACCTTGCGTTCGATGGAGATGATCGACTGGTTCGCGGCCGCCGAGCCTGCCGCGACCGCAGAGCCGCTGCGCTACACGAACCGGCCGCTGTGCAGTACCAGCGGCCTGATACGTTTCGACGTCCGGCCCGGCCAGAAGATCCGGGAAGGGCAGCGACTTGCCGAGGTCTTCAGCGCATTTGGTTCCCGCGAGGAGTCGTTGCTGGCGACCTCCCATGGATTCGTGCTCGGCCTCGAGGATCATGCCCGGGTGCTGCCCGGCCGCGAGGTCATCGCGATTGCCGAAGAACACTGATGCATCAGTGCGTCCACATTCGCCGCCAGGCATCCAGCAGCACGCGTTCGTCGACGGCTGGCGAAATCAGCTCGGTCGGAATCGCTTCCCAGTGCGGATTGCCACGTGTGGCGACGACGTGTGTGAAAACATAGATGGGCTCCTGACCCATACGCAGGTCAGTAATCAACAGGCGGTCGTCAACGATGCTGGCTTTGACGAAGTCGCGCGAGAACCAGCGCAGCCTCGATACCGCCCACAAAGAATTGGCATCCAGCAGCGACTGCCTGTCGGAAGCGTAGGCCGAAAAGTCGATCGGCCCGTCATCGATGAGCAGCGAATCGAATCCCTCGAGGTAGCCGCGCTCGGTCAGCACGACGATGCGCCACAGCAGCGTATTGAAAGGTGTCGGTGTTATGAACACGGGCGCGCCGGACAGCCCTCTCTGGGTTAGCGCATCCTCCGCGTGGCGCGCGACGATCGACTGCGCCGCCCAGGACCAGCCCAGGTAAAGCGTGCTCAGGAGCAGCCCTGCGCGAGCCAGGCTTTGGCTCGAGCGCCCTGCAGGCCAGGCGGCGGCGATTACGACAGCCACCAGCAACGGCAGCGTAAACAGCGGATCGATGATAAACAGTGTCGCCCACATGACAGGCGGCGAGTCCAGCGGCCAGAGCAGTTGTGTCCCGTAGGCCGTGTGGGCATCGAGCAGGGGATGTGTGATCAGGGCCAGGCCGATGATCGCCAGCCATCGCAGCGGTGCGTCGCGCACGGGTGCCCACCAGCGCCGCAACGCCAGCCACAACAACAACGCGAACGGCGGCAGAACGAACAGCGAATGACTGAACCCCCGGTGATAGGTGAAGTTCGCGACCGCATCGCCGTAGTCGATGACGACATCGAGGTCCGGCAGCGTGCCGAGCGCCGCGCCCACGAGCAACGCTTTGCGGCGCTGGCCCGTGGGAGCTATGGCGCCGCCGATCGCGGCGCCGAGAACGGCCTGGGTTACGGAGTCCACGGCGTTGTGCGATCTGCCGGTCTAGCCATTATTCCCGCGTACGGAGCGGAAGAACCAGGCGATGAATACAGCAAATGCTGCGGCCCCGACCAGCATCGCGGTGGCCTCGCTTCCCAGCCATTCGGTACCGATACCGTCGGGCCGCCGGCTCTTCGCAACGGCGACCAGCGCGATGCCGACGCCCAGCAGGCCTTCGCCGCCCACGAAACCGCTGCCGAGCAGCACGCCGCGCTCGCGCCGGTCGGCGGCTACGGTGTCGTTCTTTGCCGTGCGTTCCATCCACAGGCGGATGAGACCGCCCACGAAGATCGGGGTCATGGTTGAGACCGGGAGGTAAACGCCGACCGCGAACGGCAGCGACGGGATACGCAGGATTTCGCAGGCAAACGCGATGCCAACACCGATCGCGACGAGTCCCCAGGGCAGGTCCTGGTCCAGCACGCCGTCGATCACGAGCTTCATCAGCGTCGCCTGAGGTGCAGGCAATTCCTCGCTGCCGAAGCCGAATCCCTTGCCGAGCGCCAGCACGGTCAGGCAAACGAACGTGGCAGACGTAAGCACGCCGATGAGCTCCGATGTCTGCTGCGCGCGCGGTGTGGCGCCCAGCAGGAAACCGGTCTTCAGGTCCTGCGACGTGTCGCCGGAGATGGAGGCGGCGATGGCGACGACGCAGCCCACCGTCAATGCCGCCGCCTTGCCCATGGCGTCGGTCCAGCCGAACAGCAGGAAAAGCGACGCTGTACCGAGCAGTGCCGCGATGGTCATGCCGCTGGTCGGGTTGCTCGTTACACCCACGAGCCCGACGATGCGCGAGGCGACCGTGACAAAGAAAAAGGCGAACACGACGACGCACACGGCGGCCACGGCGCGAATGCCGACGCCGCCGACGGCGCCGAATACCTGCGGCACCAGGATTAGCACGAGCGCGATCGCAAGCGCGCCGATACCGACGACGCGCAGCGGCAGGTCGTTACTGGTACGGCTTATCGCGGCCGTGCCAGAGGACACGCGCTCACCGAGCTGCGATGCGCCGATACGGAAGCTGCTGATCATGACGGGGATGCTGCGGATCAGCGTGATGATGCCGGCCGTGGCGACCGCGCCCGCGCCGATGTAGCGCACATAGCGCGTCCAGATCTGCCCGGGCTGCATGTCGCGGATCAGGTTGACCGTCTCCGGGAACAGCGGCGCCGTGCGGGCGTCGCCCCACCAGGCGATCGCGGGAATGATAACGAGCCAAGATAGCAGGCCGCCGCCGACCATGACCGCGGCGATGCGGGGGCCGAGGATGTAGCCCACGCCGAACAGCGCCGCGGACAGGTCCATGCCGAGCTGGCCTTTCTTGAGGAACGGGATGTTCACGTGCAGGTCGCCGGGGATCACGCGAATCCAGGAGGTCAGGAACTTGAAAAACGCGCCGCCGGCAAGCCCGTAGAACACAAAGCGCGCGCGGCCGCCGCCGATCTCGTTGGCAACCAGCACTTCCGCGCAGGCGGTTCCTTCCGGGTAGGGCAGCTTGCCGTGCTCGCGCTCGATCAGGAAGCGCCGCAGCGGGATCATGAACAGGATGCCGAGGAGGCCGCCGCACATTGCCAGAAGGGTCATCTGCAGCAGCTCCGGCGGCATGCCCCACATGAACAGGGCGGGCAGCGTGAAGATGACGCCGCTCGCCAGCGAGCTCGACGCCGACCCGGTCGTCTGGGAGATGTTGGTTTCGAGGATGCTGCCGCGGATGCCGACGTGGGCGAGGGCGCGAAACACCGCCACGGTCATGACGGCGACGGGGATCGAGGTGCTGATCGTGAGTCCGGCACGCAAGCCGAGGTATGCGTTTGCGGCGCCGAAGATGATGCCGAACAGGATGCCGAGCCCGACGGCCTTGAGCGTGAATTCTGCCGGCGATTCGCCGGCGGGCACGAACGGGTCGTAGGTGTCGCCTTCCTCGATCGGCACGTAGGCCTTCTGGCTCAGTCCTTCTTTTTGCATAGCGCGGGCCGGGTCGGAAACAGCGCGTGATTCTACTGGAAAAGCCAGGAGGGCTCCCGGGCGTATGCTGCATAGCGGTATTCCGATATACCCGGCAAGTGTGGTGTGCGGCGAGAATCGGGGACGTGATGCCTTGAATTCGATCCTCGTTATTGGCACTGTCGACGAGGACAATTTGCTTCGCTCGGCGCAAGACGAGAGGGGTTGCTAGCCGGTTCCGGCCATGTTTCAGCAGTTCCTCGTATGAATAGCGGGGAGGAACGCCGACCCTTATGAAGCTTTACGTGATCAGCCTGCCGGACGCTGAAGAGCGTCGTGAGCGAGCGACTATTCAACTCGCCGATGCCGGGATTCCGTTCGAATTCTTCGAGGCCCTGCGCGGGGAGCAGGCAATGGCCGAAGGCCATTTCGAGCGTTGCGACGACGACGAATGGCTGTTGAATACCGGTCGTGAGGTTACGCCGGCCGAGATCGGGTGCTTTGCCAGTCACCGGTCGATGTGGCAGAAGTGTGTTGAACTCGACGAGCCCATCATGATCGTGGAAGACGACTTCCAGTTATTGCCGGGATTTGTCGATGCGGTAGAACAGGCGGCCCGGAATATCGACGAGTGCGGCTTCATCCGGTTGCAGGACGAAACCCGGGCGCGCAGGGAGCGCGTGGCCGAGCGGGGACAATTTACGTTATGGCGCTACACGAAGGCGCCGCATTCGATGATGTGCAACGCCATCACGCCCGAGGTCGCGCAGCGCTTCGTGGAGATGACCCAGGTAGCCTGCGAGCCGGTTGACGTATTCATCAAGAAATTCTGGGAGCACGGCCAGCCGATCTACGGACTGACGCCGTATACCGTGACGGAATCGCGCCTGAGCCGGAAAACCTGTATTCCGGATCGCGATAAAGCGCGCAAGGACCTGAAGGTGAGATCGGCGCGCTTCCTGCGCAAATGCAGCTGGGAGGTGCAACGCGTCCGGGCCAGCCGGGAAATCTCGAAGAAGGGGACGGCGGGCTCGCTCAGTGTCTGAACAGGTTCACGATGACCGTGAGGATGATACTCAGCAGTATCATTGACGTGATCGGAATGAACACGCGCGTGCTGCCGGACCCGAAACGCAGGTCGCCGGGCAGTTTTCCGAACCAGTTCACGAGCCAGGGCGCGAACTGCAGCGCGGCGCCCACGAGCAGCACCAGGATACCGATGATCATCAGCCACTTGCCCATGGTCATATCAGGTCCAGCAGCATCGGCAGCACCAGCCGCTTGATGAGGCTGAGCGCCACAATGCCCGCCATGACGACAGCGAGCGTCAACAGGTCCCACTCGTTAAGAACCAGTCCGAGCGCCGCGATCAGTACGGTCTGGGTTACTGTGTCGAGTACCAGCAGCAGGATAAGAACCACGAACCCGGCGAGGCCACACTGCAACGCATAGCGCTTGAAGCTTTCGCGTCGGATGTGGCGGTCGAGATCGAGGGTCATCGCCCCCCAGTCTACCGCAGTAGCGTGTAGGAGCGGGCCCCGGCCCGCGATCGGTTCGCGGGCCGGGGCCCGCTCCTACGGGTTTTTTTTAGCCGTCTTTCAGGCGGCAACCTTGATTCGACGTGGAAGCGCCTTGGCCTGCTTCGGGATCATGATCTCAAGCACGCCGTGGCGATCCGTTGCCTTCACTTTTTCGGCATCCACCGATTCCGGCAGGATGAAGCGCCGGTAGAAACGGCCGGTGCCGCGCTCCGAGCGGCGGCGGATGATCTTCTCGTCAGCCTTTTCAGCCTGCACGAAGCGCTCGCCCGTGATGGTCAGTACGCCGTTCTCCAGGGTGATGTCGACGTCCTTGGGATCGACGCCGGGCACATCGACGTAGAGCTGGAACTTGTCCTCGAATTCGTTGATATCCACGTTCGGGACCCAGTCAGCCGTTACGCCGCTGCTGTCGCTGGTCGACAAGCCCGAAAACAGCCGATTGATATCATCCTGCAACTGACGAACACCTACCCAGGGTTCATAATTTACTAATGGCATTTCGCTGCCTCCAATAAATAAGCTACTGAAATTAAAGGCACTATTGCCTTTCGCATTTAAAAGTAGGGTCGTCGCCGGGGTTTTCAAGCCCCCTGAAACAGCCCCCTTCTCGCGGGTATCATTCGGGTTCCTGCAATCTGGCCAACGGGAGCAATACCGTGCGAAATGCCGCAATCCTTGCTGCTTTACTCTTGAGTTCGTTTGCCGCCGCCGACAGTCATGCCGACGAAGGCCTGCGGCCTGTCACCCACGAAGATCTCTGGACCATGCGCCGACTCGCCACGCCGGTAACCAGCCCCGACGGCGAGTGGGCGATCGTCGCCGTGACCGAGCCCGCTTACAAGGAGGAAGAGACTGTCAGCGACCTGTGGGTCGTCGCAGTGAATGGGAAAACAGACCCGCGCCGCCTGACAGCGACGAACGATTCCGAAGACGGCGTGCAGTGGAGTCCCGACGGCACGCGTATCGCGTTCAGCGCCAGGCGCGGTGAAGACGTCAGCCAGATCTATGTCATGGACATGACGATGCCCGGCGAGGCGCAGAAGATTACCTCGCTCGCAACAGGGGCGACCGGGCCGAAGTGGAGCCCCGACGGTAAACGAATCGCCTTCGAGAGCCGCGTATACCCAGGCAAGCTGACGGACGAGGAGAATGCGGCGGAGAAAAAGGCGCGCGAGGAACGTGACTACAACGCGACCGCGTACGACATTTTTCCGATTCGCCAGTGGAACCGCTGGCGCGACGATCTGCAGACACACGTATTCGTGCAGGAGGCCGTTCCCGGTGCGGAAGCAAAAGACCTGCTGGCAGGCACGGAGTTCGTTGCCCGGCCCGGGTTTGCGGGCGTGCCGTCACTGGCAAGCGAGAGCCTGAAACCGGAATGGACGCCGGACGGCCGGGCTCTCGTCCTATCGGCGACGCAGAACCTGGATGATGCCGCGCATAGCACGACGGTTTATCACCTGTATCGCCTGGCCGCGACCGGCGGCGAGCCGCAGGCGCTGACCGGCGGTAATGAATGGAGCTGCCAGTCCGCGAAGTTCGCGCCGCAGGGCGATGCGCTCTACTGCGAGTATGAGCCGGTTACGGAGTTCGCCTACAACCTGACGGAGATTGCGAGATTCGAATGGCCGAAGAGCGGCACTGCCTCCGACTTCAAAGCGGAGCCGACGCTCCTGACGGACGGTTTCGATCGATCGGTCGGGGACATGGCGTTGAGCACGGACGGCAAAACGATGTATTTCACGGCCGCGGACGAGGGCAGGATGAGGCTGTTCAGCGTCCCCGCTGGCGGTCGCGGCACGGTGTCGGCGCTCGATCCTGACAGCGGCGGCGTTTACGCGGGTCCGCAGCCGGCCGGGCGGTCGCTCGTGGCGCGCTGGGAGGACGCAACCAACCCGGCGGAACTGGTGCGAGTCGACACCCGCAACGGCAGCCACGCATTCCTGACCGGATTCAACAGGGAGCGGGCCGCGGCGCTCGATCGCCCGCCGTTTCGTGAGTTCTGGTTCGAGAGTTCTCTCGGTCGCCGTGTGCACAGCTTCGTCGCATTACCGCCGGGATTCGATGAAAACAAGAAGTATCCGGTCATCACGCTCATACACGGCGGCCCGCATTCCTCGTCGCTGGATGCGGACCACATTCGCTGGAGCCCGCACCTGATCGCGTCGGCCGGTTACGTCGTCGTCATGACGGACTACACGGGCTCGGTCGGTTATGGCGTCGAATTCTCCCGTGCAATCCAGGGCGATCCGCTGAAGACGCCCGGCGATGAACTGAACGAGGCGCTGGACGAGGCGATAAAGCGGTATCCCTTCATCGACGAGGACCGGCAGGCGGCGGCGGGTGCCAGCTACGGAGGGCACCTGATTAACTGGCTGCAGGGCACGACGACGCGCTACCGTACGCTGGTCGGGCACGCCGGCCTCATGGATCTCGAGGGGCAGTGGTCGACGAGCGACGTCGCCTACCACCGCGAGATCAACGCGGAGGGCCCGCCCTGGGGCGACAGCCCGATCTGGGACGAGCAGAGCCCGTCCAGTTATGCGGCGAATTTCTCGACGCCGATGATGCTGACGATCGGCGAAAAGGACTACCGCGTGCCGGTGAACCAGACGATCGCAGCCTGGACCTACCTGCAGCGCAAACAGGTCCCCGGCCGCCTGCTCGTGTTTCACGATGCCGACCACTGGATCATGAAGGGAGCCGAGGCGAAGCACTACTGGGAAGAAGTGCACGCCTGGCTCGGGAAATACCTGCGCTGATTCGCGGGCCGGGGCCCGCTCCTACAGCGGGTTCGCCCAGCCTGCTGAGGATTCGCGGGCCGGGGCCCGCTCCTA
>CBFHSG010000023.1:0-42208 GCA_965658465.1 Woeseiaceae bacterium
ATTCGCGACGCTCACGACAAACTCGCGGCCTTCGGTTGTGGCCACGACCTGTTTCGGCACCTTCAGTCCGGATTTTTCGCTGATCGAGAGGTCAAACTCGTCGGTCGGGTCCGGCAGCGGCGTGCAGGGTACCGGTGTCGTATCGGCATCGGGGACGGCGTAAGTATGCATGAAGTGGATCACCGCACGCGTATCGTCAGCCGCCTCTGCGAATCCGCCGATATTGCCGCCAGAATATCCTGGATCATTCAGGAACACGGCGGTCATGATCGGTCCGACACCTGCCTGGTATGTCCCACCTCCCAGGTCTTGCAGAAACTCGAACATGCCGGTTTCTGGCGCATTCGTCGGGAGATATGCCGGCGAAGGCAGTCCTGCCGGGGCGTCTCCGGCGAAGTTTGTCTGCCGGTCATAGTAGTAACCGGTGCCAGTACCGTCGGCGAGGCGCGTGTAGTCGAGGAACCATTTCTTGACGGTCACAATTTCGCCCATCACTTCCATCTTGATGTCTTTATCCACCTTGAAGAGATAGGTATCGACAGCCGGATCGGTCAGTCCCATGATCTGGTTCAGGTATACGAGCAGATCGATATTCACCTCACCGGCCTTGTCCATCGCAACACCGAATCCCCTGGCCGCGGTCTCGAGAACGCCCGCGCCCTGCGGCAGCGGAACGCCGATCTCGCCGTCGAGCATCAGGTACTTGTAAACCGCCAGGTTCTGGAGCGGCGAGTCGATCGTGCTCGTCACCAACTCATCGCCGACAAAGCGGCTGTGGACCATCCGGCCTGCCGCGTCGAGCGACGTGCAGTCGGCGATCGCGAGATTAACCAGCACGTCCTGCAACTGCGATGCCAGGACCCTGTCCGACGAACGGGACAGGTTGACGCGACCGAAGTCCGCCTCCTCTACGCAGGTTGCAACTTCGGGCTCGAGCGCGCAGGTCGCCGGATCGGTCGGCGCGAGCCAGACCTCGCCGACTTCGTCCCATATCAGCTCCTCATCAGGGCAGCCGACGTTCTCGGGGAACGCGAGCGGTTGCTGGCACATTGCAGCATCAAGTATGGGAACGCCGCCCGCATCCCGGTAAAGGACAATAAGGTCGCCGTAGTCCGGTGGCTCAGGCGTTCCGCCGCCTCCACCACCGCCACCGCCACCGCCGCCCCCACCACCGCCGCCGCGGCCCTGGGCCAGCGTATCGCTGCTCAGGCCGACAGCGCCAATCGCGAGTGCGCCGAGTAATGTAAGAAGCAGTTTAGTCTTCATGATGTACACCTCCTTGTAGGGTGTTCCGTGGCTTATAAAGGTGAACTTCGGCCACTGTAGGAAGCGTCGCTCAGTCGTGTTTCTTACGTATTTCCGAATGGTGTGAAATTGTTACAGTGTGTTTCCTATGGACGCTGGAGGACGTGTGATGCACGCCAGCGGCTCACACCTGCTGGTCGTGGACGACGACAGCGAGACCCGTGAACTCCTGTCGCTTTACCTGGGGCAGCAAGGATTCGATGTTGCGGTCGTCGAGGACGGCAACGCGATGGATGCCTGGTTGGCGGACAACTCCACCGATCTGGTAATCCTCGACCTGATGCTCCCCGGCGAGGACGGCCTGTCGATCGCCAGGCGCCTGCAGAGCGACCACAAATTACCCATCGTGATGATCTCGGCCCGGGGCGAGGAGCTCGACCGCATCGTGGGGCTCGAGGTCGGCGCCGATGACTACCTGCCGAAACCCTTCAATCCGCGCGAGCTGCTGGCCCGCATACGTGCGGTCCTGCGTCGCAGCGGTTCCACCGGCGAGGTCGACCCGGCCCGCAGTACCAGCCCTGAATTCGGCGAATTTCGTCTGGACGATGCACGCCGTGTGCTGTACCGCAACGACCAGGAAGTGGAGCTATCCAGGGCGGAATTCGACCTCCTGCAGGTCTTCGTCGGTCACCCCAACCGGGTGCTCAGCAGGGACCTGATCATGGACCTGCTGAGCGGCGGCGACCGCGAACCCTTCGACCGCAGCATCGACGTGCGGGTCACACGCCTGCGGCACAAGATCGAAGACGATCCCTCCAATCCGAAGCTCATCCGGACCGTCTGGGGCATCGGCTACCAGTTCACGCCGGAAGGAGACACGCCGTGACGCTCTATCCACACTCGATGCTCGGGCGGACCGCGATTACGATCGCGATCACCCTTATCGCCTTCATGGCCATCTCCATGGCGGCCGCCGTGTATTTCATCTACAACCCGATGGCGAAGCGCCATGCGGAGGACTTCGCCGCGATCATCGTCGCGGCAGCTCACTCGCTGCAGGACCTGCCCGTGGAGATGCACGCGGAGCTGAAAGACCGGCTGCTGCAGGATCACGGCCTGATCGTGGCTGAACAGCCCTTCGAGTCAATCGAAATCACGTCGGACCTGCCGTTCTACCCGTTTTTTCATGAGGCCCTCGACGAACAGGTCGGCGAGGATCTGCGCATCGTCGAATCCGCGAACAGCCCGATCATCTGGGTCGACGTTCCCGCTCACGGCAGGATTTACAGGCTGGGCTTCGACAAGGAGCGGCTGGGGACCAATCCGCCTGTCGTGCTGATCCTGGCGGTCGGTGGCGGTGCATTGCTGACGCTGTTTGCGAGCCTGCTCGAGGTTCGCAAGGTGGTTCAGCCACTCAACCGCTTATCAGGCGCCGTAAAGAAAATATCCGGCGGCGGAAACCCGCCTCACATTCCCGAAGAGGGCCCCGACGAGATCGCCACCCTCGCCAGGACCTTCAACCGCATGTCGTCCGACCTGCAGCAATTATCGGAGAATCGCACGGTGATGATCGCCGGTATCTCGCACGACCTTCGCACGCCGCTGACCCGAATGGGGCTCGCGGTCGAGATGCTCGACCAGGACTCGAATCCCGAACTCATCGAACGCATCCGGCACAACCTGGATACGATGAACAGCCTTATCCGGCAGTTCCTGCAGTTCTCGCGGGGCGTCGAGGGCGATTGCCCGGTGCAACTGGACCTCTGGCAGATGATCGAATCCCTTGCAGCTGATCTGAAGCTTGAAGGGTCCGAGTTGAGACTGCATCGCAACGACCCGCCTTGCGTGTATTTCGGTGACGCCGTCGCCCTGGAAAGGGTGCTTGCCAACCTGATGAAAAACGCCGTGCAGCACAGCAACGGCAAGCCCATCGACGTTGACCTGCACTGCAAGGCCGAAGAGGTTGCGATCGAGATACGTGACCGCGGCCCCGGGATACCGCCGGAGGAGTCGCAGGCCGTGTTCCGTCCTTTCCACCGCCTCGGGTCAGCGGGCGCCCAGGCGTCCGGCGGCTCGGGCCTCGGTCTTGCCATCGCGAACCAGCTCGCGCAGAAACACGGCTGGAAGATCGAACTGCTCCCGCGTGATGGAGGCGGCACCAGGGCACGGCTCTCGCTGCCACCCGGACAGCGTTTCGGACTGTGCGGGCCTTCAACGCAGCGAAGGCAGGTAACGTTTGACCTGCAGACCGGCGCCCCAGTCCGCGCCACTGTCGGTGAATCCCCTGAAGACGAAGGCCTGGAGGCGCCAGTCGGCGCTGATGCGGTTCGACAGGAAGACGCTAAGCTCCTGCGTCGGGTCGGCACCGATTGACGACTCACGGTAGTCGAAGAACATGCCGGCCCTCGTGTCGCCGTTGAATTTGTAGATGCCGCCGGCCGAGGCGAGCAGTGCGTCGTCCAGCGTTGCGCCGGGCGGCTGCCCGCGGAACTTGTAGCCGATCGAGGCAACCCAGGTGATCCTGTCCATGAACTTCAGGAAATCGGCCTGGACCGTGAAATCGTTCTCGCCCGTTCCGAGACCCTTGTCGACGTCGGCGGTACCGAACTTGACCTTGCCCGTGAGGTCCATGGCAAGGCCCAGGCGCCGGTTGCGAATCACGTCGTAGACCGTGACGCTGCCGATCACGTCGCCGATGCCGCTGTTGGTTACGATGTCGCCGGTGCCGGGAATGGGTTCACCGCCGGGTCCGGTGATGATCGTTCCCTCGGGTGCCCTCACACTGAGATACGGCACCGTCAGGCGAAACGATAGCCGGCGGAAGTCCATGGCGGCCTTCAGCGGTACGTAGAAGTCCTCGATATCGGTGTCACCTCCATAGGTCCCCGTCGTGTATTCCGCGCCAGCCGATATCGAGAAGCGCGGGTCGTCGTCCTGCTCCGCCGCCGTGATGCCTGCAAACAGGATCAGGCCGCCGAGCCATAAACTTCTTTGTAGGGTTCGCATTGTGTCCTCCTGGTAAAAGGGGGCCGGCCTGCGCCGGCCCCAATCAAGAGGTCGCCGAATACGGGGGACGGGGTTACTCGGCTTCCTCGATGTCAAGCTCCAGGGCCTTCGCACGCAGATTCATCTGCTCATGATGCTGGGCCTGGAACTTTTCTCGTTCTTCGTCCGAGTCCATGTGCCGCAGTTGCTCGCGGTACTGGTTGCGCTCCTGCACGGTCATCAACTCGCCACCGTAGATGGGCTCCTGGCCCGGCGGTACGAGGTCTTTGCCCTGCAATTGCGCGCGTTCCTGCATTTTCGCTTCGTGCCTGATCTGGTATTGCTCGCGGGCCTCGACAGTCTCCATTTCCATGAGCTGGTTCCGATATTGCCTCAGCTCCTCTTCGCTCATCAGCGCGCTGCCGTAGATATCCGCGTCGCGCATGCTTGCCGGATCCGTAACATGAAGACGGTCACGATCCTGGATGCGATCGCGGTCCTGGTCCTGATCGTGTCCCTTTGCCTGGTCCCGATCGCGGTCCTGATCGCGGTCCATCGAATCTGTCATGGTGTAGTCCCGGTCACGATCCCGGTCCTGATCCATGTCGCGGTCATAGTCGCGATCCTGGTCCATGTCACGATCGTAGTCGCGATCCATCTGCTGGTCGCGGTCGCCACTGCCACCGCCCTGACCCTGCTGAGCACCAACGGTCATAAACGTGAGTGCCAGCATCGAAGCCAGGATGATGCTGATAGATAGTCTGTGTCTCATCTTTCGATCCTCCATTAATCATTCGTGCTCCCCGTCGCGCTCTCCAGACTCCTTGTCCCGGAATCGACTGGAGATTGTCGACCCACGATAGAACTCTGCGATGACGATGTTTCAGGGCAATTTCCAAACCCGGTAAATTTGTTACAGACTGTTTCCTGACATGACCGGGACGACGCAATGCTCGCGGATGCGATTACTCTGCTGACCACGGACCGTCCGGCCCTGCCCGAGGCGCGTATCGCGGACGTGCTGCGAAAGCACTACGGCCTGGAGGGCAAGCTCGAGCCTCAGGACAGTGAACGGGACCAGAATTTCCTCGTGCGAACGACGGCCGGGCACGCCTGCATCCTGAAGGTGGCCAATGCGGCCGAGGCGGAGGCGATCACGGACTTCCAGCTCGCCGCTTTGCTGCACCTCGAGAACTCCCCTGTCGACGGACTGGTACCGAAGGTACTCCGAACGACGGACGGCGATACGCGGCTGCGAGTGTCGGTGGACGACGGACACGTTCACACGGTACGCGTGCTGAGCTGGCTGCCCGGTACCCTGCTTCCGCCTGATGACCTGAGCCCCCATGCTCTCTACCGCATGGGCGAGTCGCTTGCCGCGCTCGGCAAGGCACTCGCCGGTTTCGAGCACCCGGCGAGCAATTATCCCCTGCTATGGGACATCAAGCAGGCATCAGGCCTGGGCGAACTTCTCGACACCGTCACCGACCCGGCATTGCGCGAAGCCCTCGAGCGTCACCTCGATACTTTCCTGTCGGAAGTTCAGCCGAGGCTCGCTGATCTTCGCTGGCAGGTGATTCACAACGACCTCAACCCGGGCAACGTGCTCTTCAGGGACGACAACCACGACGAGATCGCCGGCATCATCGACTTCGGCGACATGATCCGTTCGCCGCTGGTCATTGACGCGGCCGTAGCCTGCGCTTACCTGTGCCGCCGGGACGACGGCTCGCTGGCTGACATGCTCGAATTCCTGCGCGGCTATACGGCGCTTACACCGCTCACGGAGGACGAGTTCGAGCTGCTACCGTACCTGGTTGTGATCCGCAACGTCACGACCGTCGTGATTTCACACTGGCGCGCGTCGATGTATCCTGAAAACCGGGCTTACATCCTGCGCAGCGCGGACCGTGCGCTGCACATGCTGAACACCTTCGGGCAACGGCCGCCGAACGCGGTCACCCGTGAAATGCAGGAACACTGTGGAAACCACGACTGACGATCTGCTCGCGCGCCGCGACAAGCTGCTGGGCCCGGCGTATCGCCTGTTTTACGACCAGCCCGTGCACCTCGTGCGCGGCGAGGGCGTCTGGCTGTACGACGACGCGGGCCGCAGATATCTCGACATGTACAACAACGTGCCGCATGTCGGCCACTGTCATCCGCGTGTGGTCGAAGCGATCTGCTCGCAGGCCGGAGTCCTCAACACGCACACGCGTTACCTGCACGACAACATCCTCGAATGCGCCGAACGGCTGACCGGCACATTGCCGCAGCAAGTCGATACCGCCATGTTTTGCTGCACCGGCAGCGAGGCGAACGAGCTCGCGCTGCGCATCGCGCGGAGCGCCACCGGACGCAAGGGCGTCATCGTTGCCGACTACGCCTACCACGGCAACACGCAGGCCATTTACGAAATAACGACCGCCGACATCCCGGCGCAGGAACTGCCCGGCTACGTTGTCACCGTGCCGGCGCCTGACACGTATCGTGGCCGATATCGCGGCGATGATGCAGCCGCAAAGTACGCGGCTCACGTGCACGAAGCCATCGCGCTGTTGCGAAACCGCGGTTTCGAACCGGCCGCGTTCGTGATCGACACCATTATCTCGAGCTGCGGCGTCGTCGCGCCGCCTCCGGGGTACCTTGCCGAAGTTGCCGCTATCGTTCGCGAGGCGGGCGCACTGTTCATCGCGGATGAAGTCCAGCCGGGCTTCGGCCGCACCGGGCGCAATTTCTGGGGCTTCGAAGCGGACGGGCTGGTTCCCGACATCGTGACGATGGGTAAGCCCATGGGCAACGGCCACCCGGTGTCGGCGGTCGTGGCACGCCGCGAACTCGTCGATGACTTCGGCCGCAGGGGGGACTACTTCAACACCTTCGGCGGCAACCCGGTCTCCTGCGCGGCGGCGCTGGCCGTCCTCGACGTCATCGAGGAGGAAGGGCTGCAGCAGAATGCCCTCGACGTCGGTCAACATATGAGGGAAGGGCTTCAGAGCCTTGCCGCGGAACACCAGTGCATCGGGGACGTACGGGGCACCGGTCTGTTCCTGGCGCTGGAACTGGTCTCGGACAGGGAAGCGCGCACACCCGACGGCGACATGGCACGTTCCGTCGTCAACGATCTTCGCGATCGCGGCGTGCTGACGGGCGCGATCGGCCCTGACCGAAACATCCTCAAACTGCGCCCGCCCATGGTAATCAGCCGGGCGGATGCCGACGTCATGCTCGACCGTCTCGACGATGTGTTGCAGAGCCGGAGCCGCTACGCATGAGCAACGTCCCTGGCGAACACTTCCGAACGATCTGGCTGCACCCCGACGATTCCGGGACGGTACAGATCATCGACCAGCGTCGCCTGCCGCACCGCTACGAGGTGGTCGATCTCCGTACTCACGCCGACGGCGCGTTCGCTATTCGCGAGATGCTCGTGCGCGGCGCGCCCCTGATCGGCGCGACCGCGGCCTGGAGCGTCTACCTGGCCGCGCTCGAAGCCCGGGAGTCAGGGAAGCCGCTGGCGGCCCAGCTGCAATTCATCCGTACCGCCGCCGACGCGCTCGCCGGGACGCGGCCGACAGCCGTCAACCTGCGCTGGGGTCTCGATCGCATGCTTGCGCTGCTATCCGACGTAACGGACAGCGACGCGTTGATTGCGAGCCTGCGCGCCGAGGCACAAGCCATCTGCGATGAAGACGTAGCAATCTCGCGCAGTATCGGTGAGCACGGCGCGGAACTGCTGGCCGGCATCGCCGAGCGCAAGAACGGCGAACCCGTGAACATACTGACCCACTGCAACGCCGGTGCGCTGGCCACGGTCAACTGGGGTACCGCCACCGCACCGATGTACGTCGCGCAGGAGCGCGGGATTCCTGTCCACGTCTGGGTCGACGAGACCCGGCCCCGCAACCAGGGTTCGCAGCTGACGGCGTGGGAGCTGGCGAAAAGCGGCATTCCTCACACCGTTATCGTCGACAACGCGGGCGGCCACCTCATGCAGCACGGACTCGTGGACATCTGCATTACCGGAACCGACCGGACCACCCGCGCCGGCGACGTCGCCAACAAGATCGGCACCTACCTGAAAGCGCTCGCCGCGCACGACAACGACGTTCCTTTTTACGTCGCGCTACCGTCGACGACGATCGACTGGACGATCGCGGATGGACTGCGCGAAATACCGATCGAGGAACGGGGTGCGGAGGAAGTCACGCACGTGTCCGGCCTCGACGGCGACGTTATTCGCGAGCTGCGAATCGTCGCCGAGGGCTCCCCGGTCCGCAACGACGCGTTCGACGTAACGCCGGCGCGGCTCGTGACCGGGCTCATCACGGAACGCGGTGTGTGCGAGGCGAGTGAACAGGGGCTCGCCGGCCTGTTTCCCGAGCGCGCGGACAGCGCCGCATGATCGACGAAGGGTATACAAAGTACGAGTGCGACTGGCGGCAGGCGCCCGCCTTGCCGGCGGAAGCCATCGAGGAACTCAACGCCTGGCGCAACCGGCTCCACGCGCAAGGTCTCATCGGCTATTACCCCGAGCACGGCGTCGGCTTCGGCAACGTCAGCATTCGCGAAGGCGATTCGGACAGGTTCATCATCAGCGGCACCCAGACGGGGCACATCGCACAAACCTGCGAGGAACATTACGCGCGCGTCACTGCGTGCGACATAGACGCGAATCACGTGGTCTGCGAGGGCCCGGTGCAGGCGTCGTCCGAGGCGCTGACGCACGCCGCGATCTACGCGCTGGACCCCGGCATACGCGCCGTGGTCCACGTGCACAACGCCGATCTGTGGCACGCTTTGATCGATCGCATTCCGACCACGTCCCGGGAGATCAGCTACGGCACGCCGGAGATGGCACGCGAGTTCCAGCGGCTCTACGCAGACACCGATTTCCGGGCGCAGGGCATCGCAGTCATGGGCGGACACGATGAAGGCATCGTGTCATTCGGGAAAGACATCAACCAGGCGGCAGATCGAATCCTGCATCTCTGAGGGACACGCCAGCGCGCTCGTTGTCCCAGACGATATTCATGATCTTCCAACCGGCGCCTTCGTTGACGAAGTTGAAGAAGTTCACGCCGCGGCCAAGACGGACCTCGTCGGGCAGGCGGTATTCGAACTCGTAGATACTCGCAACGCGCGCGACGTTGCCGAAAACCGTCGCGTCCTGGCTGACTTCCACCTCGGAGAATCCGATGCCCTCGAGCAGGGCCGTCGCATTGTCGATGTACTCGTCTAACGTCATCGCCAGCACGAACGGCCGTCCGTCGTCGCCGATACCCGTGCGCACCATCGTCGCGCGCGGGTGGTAAAAGTGACGCACGCTCTCCCAGTCGCGCTCTCCGGCTGGTTGCGAAATCACCTGGTACAAGCGCCGCGTGATGTCCTTGAATTCGTCGCCCTGGCTCATTTCTTCCGAGCCTGCTAAACGTACACGGCCGGTTCGACGACGTTGCGGATGCCCGCCTCGCGCAGCCGTGCGGCCGCCCTGCCGACGCCGGCCTTCGACATCGGCTCCCATGCACGTGCCTTCGGGCGCACACCGTGATGCTGGAAAGCATTGAGCCGGACCCGGACTTCGCCGCCAAGTGCCCTGACGAAATCGATCAGCCCGTCAAGCTCGGCGTCGCCGTCGGTCTTGCCGGGCATGAGCAGAAAGCGCAGTTCGTAGAGTTTGCCCGCTTCATGCAGCAGCCGCGCCGACTGCAGGCTCTTCACGTTGTCCTTGCCGGTCAGCTCGCGGTGCAGCGCGTTGTCGAAGCCCTTGATATCGAGCATCACGCCGTCGGTCACCGGCAGCAAGAGCGCCCACCCGGATGCGCCGAGGTGGCCATTGCTGTCAATGAAACAGTCGAGACCTCGAAGCGCTTCGTCCGCCTTGATCGCCGCGAACAGCGCGCTGACGAACCCGAGCTGCCGCGTCGGTTCGCCGCCCGACACGGTTACGCCGGTCAGAAACGGCCGGTGCTCGCGCGCCAGCGCCAGTATTTCCTCGACGCTGTACTCGCGCAGCATGGGGTTGGCGTCGATCGGGCAGGCCTCGAGACAGTCGTCGCACTGGTTGCAGGCCAGCGGATCGAACGCGATCCTGCCATCGACGAGCGACAGCGCATCGGCGTGGCAGGCGGATACGCAGTCGCCACAATGGTTGCACTCCCCGATGGTGTGGGGGTTGTGGCAGGCGGAACAGTCGAAGTTACAGCCCTGCAGAAAGACGACGAGCCGATTGCCGGGCCCGTCCACGATCGAGTAGGTGAGGACCTTACTGACCGTAGCCCGGATAGAGTTCATTGCCCACCACGCGCGGCTTGCGATCGAGTATCCCGGTCAACTCGGCGGCTTCCGCGCCGAGGACGGTCGTGTTCGTGCGCGATCCCTGCCTGTCCCGGAATTTGCGGATGTCGGAGAGCCTCACCATGTAGCCGGTGACACGCACGAGATCGTTGCTGGCGACGTTCACCGTGAACTCGCGGAAGCCGCTCTCGAAGGCACCCTTGCACAGCTGCACGAGGGCCTCCGGATTGTTCGTGACGCTCTCGTCCACCGTCAGAATCTCGCTGATCCCCGCGTCGTAATACTGATGGTGCGGCGCCAGCGCCTGCACGTGGCTGACCGGGTCCGGCTCGGTGCCGTAGGGGATGCGCACGCCGGGCGTTGCTTCGTTGTCATCGCTGAGCCCGGCCTGCGAATGCAGCAGCGCACGGCCGCGCCAGGTCTTGTCGAGCGGCCGCTTGCGAACCGCTTCCGCGATCGCCGCCGAGATGCGGTGGCCCAGTGAATTCGCGGTTTCGTCGAATCCGTAGCGCCCCTCGCGGCCTTCCTTGTCCTGCAGTTCGTTCACCGCTTCGGCCATGGCGAACACGCCGAACATGGCCGTGAACCGGTCTCTTTCGATCCATCCTTCCTGCACGAGGAAACTGTCGAAGAATCCGGATTCGTCGAACAGGTAGTCGATGCGGGCCTGGGTGAGGCGGAAGTTCAGCTCGAGAAAATGCGGCAAGGTCGTGGCGAAGAACCCGGCCTCGCTGCCGGCGCGGCGGGCCACCTCTTTCAGGTTGACCCGCGTCAAAGTGGACGCGCCGCCGGCCAGCGGCAATACGTTGTAGCAGCTGACGATGCCGTAGCCACGCTCGTCGAACGCGTCCGCATGAACGACGTGGTTGGCGATATGCGGCTTGCAGCATTCGGCGATGTTCCTGCCGGCCATCGCGAGGATCTCGTCGCCGCTCGTCTGCGGGTCGTAGAGCAGGGTCAGGTTGGGCGCGATCTGTTTGAGTTCGGCATCGACGCGCAGGATCGTCCGCGCGACGCGGTTGTCCGTCGGGCCGACGTTCGCGTGCATGAACGCATCGGGCAGCGTGCGATCGAGGTAACGCCAGAAGAGCCTGATCTTCTCGTAAAGGTCATCGTCGCTGACGTCCGCGCAGAACGGCAGCAGCAGTTCGTCCAGCTGGCCGATGTAGACCGGCATGCCCGTGATCGAGGGCACGTGGTGATACGCGATCATCAGCGTGTTGATCGCCTCGTCGAGCGTCACCGGCGCCGGCAATTCGAGGTATTCGCTGCCTTCCTGCAAGACCACGCTGTAGTCCGGCAGCACGTATCGCGGCCTGTACGGCGCGTGGCCCTCGTACATGTCGCAGATGACACGCTCGTCGAGTGCCTGCTGCGTTTGGGTGTCCAGCGACGGGTACGGCAGCAGGTTTTCGGCCTCGAGCGACAGGTAGCGCGCCTTCTGCGAGGGATTGAGCGTGGCATCGTTGGCGATGCTGCGCAGTTTGCGGAGAGTATCCTGCATCGTGCCGCTCCGTTTGCGGGTACTGACCCCCTGATTCTAGCTGAAATCCGAAACAGATCGGTTGGCCCGGCTCCGTTATTATCGGGTCCCCAGTCTCCGCGGGAGATCGCCATGTGCCGCTGGATCGCCTACTCGGGCACGCCCATTTACCTGCACGAAGCCATTTTCGAGCCGGAACATTCGCTGATTGACCAGAGCCTCCGTGCGAAGTCCAGCGAGACGACGACCAACGGCGACGGCTTCGGCATCGGCTGGTACAACGACCGCGAGTTCCCGGGCGTCTTCAGGGACGTGCGGCCGGCGTGGAACGACAGCAACCTGCGCGCCCTGTCGCAGCAGATAAAGGCATCGCTGTTCATGGCCCACATCCGGGCAGCCACCGTCGGGGACATACAGCGCAGCAATTGCCACCCGTTTTCTCATGACAACTGGCTGTTCGTGCACAACGGCGCCATCGAAAGTTACGAGACAATCCGGCGCGAGCTGATGTTCGCCGTCGCGCCCGAACTCTTCAACTCGATCAAGGGAACGACCGATTCGGAGCTTATGTTCTACCTGGCACTGACCTTCGGCATGCAGGGCGATGTCGCAAGCGGTCTCGCGCGGATGGCAGGGTTCGTCGAGATGACCGCCGAGGAGCACGGCATCGAGCTCCCGCTGCAGATGACGCTGGGCATCAGCGATGGCGAGAAACTCTACGCGGTGAGGTATTCTAGCGCGCGCGAATCGCGGTCACTGTTTCACAGCACCGATACCGAAGCGCTCGAAGACGTCACCCCGGGGGCCGATCGCGTCTCGTCGAAAACCTGCGCGATCGTGTCGGAACCGCTGACCAGCCTGGCGGACGCGTGGCAGGAAGTCCCCGAGTCGAGCTTCCTGACGATCGCCGGCGGCAAGGTGCACCACGAGTATTTCGAACCGCGCCGGCCCTGAGGGCGAGACAATTAGATACAAGCCGTTACGAAACTGTCACCCGCACGGTATGCAGCCTCGCTAGGCTGTTTTTGTATTGGAGAGGTGAATACAGCCATGAAATTCAGAATCACCGCCTGCCTTGCGGCGGCACTGTTCGGGTTCGGACTCGCGCCGGTATCGCCGGCGGCGGCCAGCGAGACGGGCATCGAAGTTCGGGTCATCAGTGCAGAGACGCGGCGCGCGCTCGAGGGCGTCAGCGTCACCATTACCGCCAGGGATGGAGAAACATCCACGGCGGCGACCGACGGTGACGGCGTCGCTCGTATCGTGGCGCTGGAGCCCGGCCTGTATGCCCTCAACGCCAGCGGCGACGGCTTCATCGAGGCGCTCGAACCGAGCATCCGCGTCGTTGCGCGCAAAACGACACCGGTCGGTATCGAGATGCTGCCGATCGACGAGGGCCTCGACGAGGTCGTGGTCGTGGCGCGGGCGGTGCAGGCGGACCTCTATGGTGCCACCAGTTCGACGCGCCTCAATCGCGAGGAACTGCGCAGCGCCGTCGGCGCCGGCAGTGACGTCATGCGCGCACTGGACGGGCTGCCGGGCCTGATCTCGACCGGCGACTTCGCCAATTTCTCGGTGCGCGGCCGCGGCCCGCGCGACAACCTGATCTTCGTCGACGGCCTGCCCTTCGACAAGGTCGTGCACTTCGACCAGACGCTCGGCGAAGAAGAAGATATCGGCGGCGGCGGCCGCTTTTCGATTTTCGCGCCCAACTCGATCCAGGGCGCCGAGTTTTCGCCGGGCGGCTGGAGCGCCGCTTATTCCGGCCGTTCCGGCTCGCTGCTGCAGCTCGACGTCGTCGGCGGCAACCCGACGCCGAGCGCCAGTCTGCGCATCGATATCGCGGGGTTTGAAGTCGGCTACGAGGGGCCCAGCGGCTTCCACGACGACACGACGTTGTTCCTGACGGCTCGCAGCTTCGATTTCGGCCGCGTGTTCGACCTCATCGACGAGAAGGACATCGGCCAGCCCGAGCTGTCCGACTTCATCCTGAAGACGGTGACCGAGGTCGACGACCGCAACAGCTTCGAGGTCCTCGCGATCGCCGCGCCGGAAACCTACACCCGCGACATCGACAACGTGCTCGAGTCGCCGAACTTCGAAGACGTGGCGCTGATCGATTCGGAACAGGACCTTGGCCTGTTCGGATTCACCTGGCGGCGGCTCGTCGGCGACACCGGCGAGTGGACCAACAAGTTCTACATTCGCGACAGCGACAAGACCAGTTCCGAGGGCGAGGCCTACCCCGACCTGGTCCCGGAAGGCACGCCGGCCAGCGAGATACCCGTCCGGGAACAACTCATCACCGTTGACGAGGCGGAAACCGAGATCGGCTGGCGCAGTGACTATTCGCTGATCAACCGCTTCGGGCCTGCAAGCCTGGGCCTGCGCGTCGTACAAACCGACGTCGACTACGCCACCGTCCTGCGCGAGGACTGGATCCGGTTCGTCTACCGCAGCTCCGACCCGCGGCCGCCTGGCCAGGACTACATCGTGCTCACTCCCGACAACGTGAATTCCGCGTACGCGGCGAAGGAGACAAACTACTCCGCCTACGCCGAGCAGGTCTTCGAGTTCGGCCGCTGGGACCTGCGTACCGGCCTGCGTTACGACCGCGACGGCTTTGCCGGCGAGTCGCTGGTGTCACCGCGCCTGGCGGCAAACTGGCGCCTGTCGCCCGTCACGCGGCTGTCGGCAACCGCCGGCCTCTTTTACCAGTCGCCGCGTTACCTGGTGCGTTCCGCCAACCCCGACAATGCCGATATCTCGAACGAGAGAATCACGCACTTCAGCGTGGGCGTCGAACACGATTTCGGCCGCAACTGGCGGCTGCTCGTCGAACCCTACTACCAGCAGCTCGACGACCTGGTGGTCGCCGAAGGCAGGACCAGCGGCCGGGTGACGAACAACGGCGAAGGAACGAACTACGGCGTCGACGTGGTACTTTCGCGCTTTTTCGACAACGGCTGGTCTGCAAACGCAACGTACTCCTACAACAATACGCAGTACGACGACAACGACGGCAACGGCAAGTACGACGCCGACTTCAACCGGCCGAACTTCTTCTCGATTGGCGGCAGCTGGGAGATCAGCGAGCGCTGGAAGGTCGGCGCACGCTGGAAGTGGGCCGAGGGCCGGCCGACCGATGATTTCATCATCAACGAGGACGTCCTCGGCCCGGGGCAGCCGCTGCGTTACTCCAAGGAACTCACAGACCAGAACGCGCTGCGCCTCGAGGACTACCACTCGCTCAACATCCGCGTGGATTACCGCCGGCCGATCGGGCCCGTCGACCTCGTGGCATTTATCGACATAATCAACGTTTACGGCGGTCCGGGCGCGAATTCACAGGAATTCGACCCGCGCAACGGCATCAACGTCGTCGAGGAGAACGAGGCTTTCCCGATCATCGGGATCATATTCGAAAGAACGTGGTAGGCAACCGCGCCGCCAGCCCGGCTTGCCGGCTTACTGTATCCACGCCCCGAACACACGTACGGGCCCGAGCGGGTCGTGCGACCTCGCGATCACGAACATGGCGGCATACACGAGCAGCGCGCTCACGAAACTCGCAAGCCGAACCGTCCGCGTGCGCCCGCGTTTCAGCGCAAAGGTACCGAGACCCACATAGACAACGAGCAGTGCAAGCTTCAGCCACAGCCAGCCGTTGGCAAATACGGCCGCGGGTAACACGGCCAACAGCATCAGCGCGGCCGCGAGCAGGATGATATCGATGCCGTAGCTCAGGTAGCGAACGGGCGCCGCCATGCCCCAGGCCGCACCGCCCTGCACGGCGAGCCCGCGCACCAGGAACAGCGCGCCGCTTGCCACAACGGCAGCGACATGCAGCAGCTTGATGTAGGGATAGAACTCGATCATCGACACGCGCAGATACTAACGCGGCCCGACGTTGCGCGCCTTGACCAGGATCAGGGCGCTCCTTACAGCCCGGCGATATAAGCGTCGGCCACGGCGCCCCAGCGCTGCGCGTCGTTGATGATGAAATGCCCGTTCTGGCCAGGATCGCGTTGCAAGACCTCGAAATCGCCAACCCCGCCCGCCTGCGTAAACGCATCGAAGTTCTGCTGGCTGTGGACGAGGCTGTAGAAGGAGTCGTTTTCCGCGTAGATCCACAGCGACCTTCCCGGAAACGCCGCGCCGTCGACGAACAGCGTCCTGTTGATAGTAGCGAAGTCGCCGCAACCTTCGCTGGACCAGCCTCCCGCGAAGTTGATGCCCCCCAGGTAGACCTCCGGCCGGCGTGCGAGATAGGCGACCGAAAGGATGCCACCGCGGGATGCGCCGGAAATCAGCATGCGGGTCGTATCGACGTCGTCCCGGAGGCGCAGCCAGTCGGTAACGGCATCGATGTCGTCGAGTGCGCGATCCGCGCCCGCGAGCGCAATCGCGGCGTCGCAGGAATAGCCGCTGCGATTTGGCGTGAACCCCTCGTCGTACAGTCCATCCGATTGGCCACGGCCGCGGCGCTGCGGATAGGCCACCATCCAGCCCTGCGCGACGAAATGCCGCGTGGTCGGTTTATGAGTAAACGTGTCGTCGAACAGCGCGGGGTCGGAACCATTGCCGGTCGAACCGTGGTTGACGACGAGCAACGGGAATCGCTCGCCCTCGAGAGGCCTGAACAGCACGACCTCGAGTTCCACTGGCTCGCCGTCCTCGAAAAACGGCGTCGTTGCGCGAGCGTCGATTCGCTCAGCGAATGCCCGGCAGGCGCCATCCTCCAGCACGCTGGTCGAATCGCAGATGGGGTCGACGGGTTCCGGCTGCCGCGTGACGCCGTCGCCGCCACCACTCTCACAACCGCCAAGACAAATCAGCGAAACACAAAGGCCCGCCATGCGCTTAGCCATTTGATCATCCTCTTCCCGTTTCGTAGAAGCGACGATTCTGGCCGACAGCCGTTCGCGGTCGCCAGCACTCCGGGACGAACGTCCGCGAGGCGGGACGAGCGGCAGGACCCGGGCCGGACTGGTGTAGGATTGACGCGACCGATGCAAGGGGAGCCGTGATGTCCTTATTTGGCAATATCCTGTTTTTCATCCTCGGCGGATTCGCGATCTTCTTCGGCTACCTGCTGGGCGGCATCGTGCTGTGCCTGACGATCATCGGCATTCCGTTCGGCATCCAGTGCTTCAAGCTCGCGGGCGGCGTACTTGCGCCGTTCGGCCGTGAAGTTCGCGAGACGGAGCCGCCGGGCGGCGCGCTAGCGCTCATAATGAACATCATCTGGATCATCCTGCCGGGGCTCGAGCTCGCCATCATGCACCTGTTCCTGGCCGCTTTCTTCGCACTGACCATCGTCGGTATTCCGCTCGCAACGCAACACATCAAGCTGCTGCCGCTCGCCCTGCTGCCCTTCGGCCGGGTGGTGCGTGACATCGAGACCGGACGCCAGTACCCATGATTTTCGTCTTCGAAGTGCAGGTGCACCCCGGGCACAACGCGGAAGCCTATGCCGAGGCGTGGGTGCGCGCGAGCGAGATCATCCAGCAGGCGCCGGGGGCCCGCGGCACGCGGCTGCATCGCAAGATCGGCGATGACCGCAAGCTCCTCGCGATCGCAAGCTGGGACAGCAAGGCGGCGCGCGATGCGATGGAAGCGAATCCGTCTGAGGACGTGAAGCGCATCATCGCCGAGCAGGCGGAATTCGTCGACGTCCGTGTGATCGGCGAGTTCGAGGACCCCGACTGGGTCGTCAGCCCGACTTGATCCGCTTGACCAGGCTGTGCGCGCCGACGAGCACGCCGCCAGCAATGATGCCGGCAATTCCGTTGAAGATTATCGACGCGATTCCCGAGAACAGGTCGGCGGCAACCGGGATTTCGTGAGCAAGGTCCGCGACATCGTGCTGCCATATCGCGAGCAGCGGTACACCGTGCACCAGGATACCGCCACCAACCAGGAACATCGCCGCGGTACCGAGAACGGACAGTGTCTTCATCATGACCGGCGCGAAGCTCAGTATCATCTCGCCGAAGCGTCGCTGCAGTGCCGCCATCCTCGATTCGCCGGTCTTCTCCATCAGGTGCATGCCGACGTCGTCGAGCTTGACGATGCCGGCGACGAGACCGTAAACGCCGACGGTAATCACCGCGGCGATCAGCGACACCACGCCGATGCGAACAGCGAGCTCCGCATCCTTCACGGTGCCGAGCGCTATAACGATGATCTCCGCGGACAGGATGGCATCGGTACGTATCGCGCCACGGATACGCTGCTTCTCGAACTGCACCATGTCCACCTCGCGGTTGGCAACCGCCTTGACGCGCTGAGCATGCTCTTCCCGGTCCTCGGCGGGCGGGTGCAGAAATCGATGCGCGACTTTTTCGAAGCCCTCGTAACAAAGGAAAGCGCCACCGAGCATCAGGAGCGGCGTAATGATCCACGGGAACACGGCGCTCAGGAACAGCGCCGCGGGCACCATGATGAGCTTGTTGAGCGCCGAGCCCTTGAACACGGCCCACACGACGGGCAGTTCGCGGTCTGCGCGCACGCCCGTGACCTGCTCTGCGTTGAGTGCGAGATCGTCGCCCAGCACGCCTGCCGTCTTCTTCGCGGCAACCTTGCTCAGGACCGAAACGTCATCGAGCAAGGTCGCAATATCGTCGAGTAGTGTGAGCAGACTGCCAGCGGCCATGTCAGGCTCCGGTCGGTTTGTCGGAATCGAGGTCGGCGTCGCGATTCGGGGGATAGGGGAATTTCACGTGTCCCCAGCGCACCACCAGTACGGCGACCGCAATGACCAGGATACTCGACGCGATGGCGATCACGCGCAGCGCGTCCATGTCCTTGACGTCGATGATCAGGTAACGTGCGATCGCGACGATGGCGATATAGAGCGGCATCCGCACCGGCAGTTTCCCCGACTCCCAGTAAATCTTGACCATCGTCACGGTCTCTACGTAGATAAACATGAGCAGCAGATCCGTCAGCAGGACGGTTTGCTGGACCCACATGTGCCGTATTTCGATGCCGCCGGCGACCACCGTTGCCAGCAGGATGATGCTGAGCCCTGCGTCTTCGACGAGCCGGGCTAAACGGATGCCGTGCCGCCGGATATCGCTGTGGAAGTGCCCGCCTGATTCGCTCATCGCTGCATTCTACCGACTATTCTTCAGGACATTAATGCCGAGTACGCCCATATCCATGCCGTCGAACACGGGAAAGCCCTGGCGCTCGAATACGGACTTGTATCGCTGGTAGGGCACACCGGCGTCGATGACGATGCCGACCAGGTTGCCGGTCGACTGTGCGAGTGTCTTCAGCCGGGCCGCGAAGTTCTCAGCCTCGGTTAGCTGCTGCGTGTCGAGCTGCTCCGATAACGGCACCAGCCCCAGCATAACGACGCCGGCACCGAACCCGATCATCGCCTCGACACAGTCGAAGTAGACCGATTCGTCGGCCATCGGTGTGAGATCGAGCGGATTGGATGCGGCCACCAGACCCTGCATGCCGTGACGTTCGAGCACACCGCCGAGCGCCGCACGGTCTTTGTCGGTGAGCGGGTAAAGGCGCTCGGTGTCGTTGTCGCCCAGGGTATCGACGCTCCCGACCGTCTCGTAGCCGGCATTCGTCACGATCGCCAGCTTGCCGAGGCTGCGCAGGTCCGGGTAAGCCGCCATCCACTTGAGCACTGCGTTGAACTGGTTGAACGACTCCGTGAGAATCGCCCCGGCCTTGTGCAACAATCGTTTCTGCACATGGTAGTCGCCGGTCATCGCGCCGGTGTGGCTTTGGGCCGCGGACTTTCCGAGTTGCGAACGACCGCCCTTGTAGATGATGACGTGGCGATTATCGTCGCGGAACGCCTCGACCAGCTTCGCGACGGCGCAGGCATCGCCACCGGCGAAGCCTTCGACGTAGATGCCGAGCACGCGCACCGACTCGTCGCGTGCGACCAGCGCCATGAAATCCGAGAGCTTCATGTCCAGCTGGTTGCCGATCGAGAACCCGTATTTCAGGTGCAGGTTGGAATGACGCGACAAACGGGTGATCAGAAAGGCGCCACTCTGGCTGATCAGGGCGACATCGGAGTCCGGCGCGAACTCCACGTTGAGCTTGCGTTGCGGAATGAACAGGCTGTTGAGTTTCAGCGGCGACAACAGCATGCCGAGGCCATTGGGGCCGACGAGTGCGGGACACCATTCGCCCGCCCGCCGGCGCGACTCGATGAGTACGGAAAGCCTGTCGCCGTAACCTTCCCTGTCCGCACCGTCGCCGATGCCGCCAGCGACGATGTAGACGACCGCCGCGCCACCGCCCTGTGCGCACAGCTGCTCGATCATCGGCACGCACTGATTGGCAGGCAGGGCAATGATCAGTATGTCGACGGGATCGTCTGTCAATGCAGCAACGCCGGGCACGCAGCGAACGCCGGCGAAATCGTCAACGCCCGGCTTGATGACCAGCAATCCGTTGGCGGGCAAGGACGACTGGCGCAGGTTCTCGAGGATCAGGCCACCCACGCTGCCTGCCCTGGCCGAGACACCCGCGAGGGCGATGCGGCGGGGATTGAGCAGACTGTCGTCCTGCAGCGGGACCGGGCAAGTCTCTTCATACGCTGCGGTGGCACGCAGGCCGACGCCGTCCAGCGCAACGAAATCTCCCCTGGTGTCCACGACAACCGGGTTCATCTCGAGCAGGGCGAGTCGCTCCCGCGCCATCAACTCATCGAGTTGCCAGAGCTTGTCGAGGAAGCCAAGCAGCTTTTCCCGCGTCGTAAGCGCCGTCTGTTGCCGGGCCTCACCAAGCAGGATCTTGCCGAGCCAGTGTTCGCGGAGTTCTTCGAAAGCTTCCTCCGCGGTATAGGCGGAAGCCGGCCAGACGAGCAGCGACTGTTTGAGTTCCCGCGCCCAGTCTTCCGTCAGCAAGCCGCCGAAACCGAAGCTGATGACGGCCCCGCAACACTGGTCTCGTTGCAGGCTTACGAAGACCTCGCTCGGTGCATTACGGGCACGCTGAAACTCGATGCGCTCGGCCACCAGGGTGCCGAGCCAGTCGAACTGTTGACCGACTTTCTCGCGCAGGCTCGCGTGCGTTGACGCGACGGAATCGGTTTCGAAGTCGCAGAAAGCAAGCGCGTCGTTTTCCGACTTGTGCCACAGGTCCCGCGCAACGCCTTTCAGGACGACCGGGTCGCCGGCCTCGAACGGCGCGTCGACGATCTCACTTTCGTTCTCGACGAGACAATGGCGAGGCGTCGCGATGCCGACGGCGGAAAGGTATTCGTAGACCTCGTGTTCCGGGACGAATGCGCTGCTCATTGGGGATATCGGAACCGGTCATGGAAGACGACGGCTAGCGCATGCCCCCTGCCGCGTTACCGATGCCGGAAAGAGACACCTCACCGGCATCCTTGACGCGGATCGACGGGCGCAGTGCGCCGGGGTCGAGCTTCGCTTCGAAGCTGTAGCTCAGCGTGTCCTTCTGGGTCGACATCAGGTCCCGGATCAGGCCGACGCCGGCGAAGAGATCGGCCGACGCATTCAGAGTGAAATCGCCCTCACCGTAACCGTCGATCACCGGTAAATCGTTGCCGACGCCCTTGATCAGTTCGTGCCCTTCGAGACTCACGGTGTAGGACACGCCAGCGAGCTTCAACGCCTCGCGGTTCGGGTTGACGACGTGCAGGTCGATTTCGAATTCAGGCAACATCCCCTCTGACGGAATCGCCCGGACCGACTTGACGGTGACCGTCGGGGTTTCGTAACCGGGCCTCATGCCCGCACAGCCCGCCAGCATCACCATGGCCGTGGCAAAAAAGATCGTTAAACGCTGCACCATGCTCTCCTACCTGTCGCGATCGACCATGATCAGCATTACGTCGACGGTGTCTCCTGCGCCACGGGTCAGCACCGGGTAGTGCGTGTCGCTGGTGAACATCAACTGATCGGCGTGCCTGATCGTGGCGCGGACGCTGTATTCCATTCGATCCCGGATTGTCTCCGGATCATAGTCCAGCACGAAAGGGATCGGCGGGTTCCCCGGATCCTCGATCTGCTGGTAGGCGATCTCGACCGCCGGCGCGTCGGCAAGCGACGTATCCAGCAGCCAGACTTCGGCGACAGCGCCCGGCGGCAACTGCATGCGTTCGCGGTACATCAGCGTGCCGGTAACCCGGGCCGGAGTACGGGAGGCACTGTCTCCCGTCCCGGCAGGATTACCAGGCTCGCCCGCACCGCAGGCGGACAGGCCGCCCAGCAGCACCAGACCAATCGCTTTACTAGTCAACCACCTGTCCCGGCCCGCCTGGCCATGGCCAGTGAGCGCCCCAACTTACTCAGTCGGTTGCGTCTTTGACGGCCTTTTCGGTTGCATCCGCGACGTCTTCAGCCTCCTCGGCCACGGCATCGGCCATCTCGCCCGCCTTCTCCTTGGTGGTCTCGTAGGCATCTTCAGCAGCGTCGCCGGCAGCCTCTGCCATTTCGCCGGCTTCTTCCTTGGCCGTTTCGTATCCTTCCTCGACAGCGTCCTTGGTCTTTTCGTAGCCCTCGACCGTGGCATCCTTCGCCTTTTCGTAGCCTTCGGCAACGGCGTCTCCGGCCGCCTCGGCGGTTTCGCGTACTGCATCGCCGGCATTTTCTACCGCCTTATCGGCCGAATCCTTTGCTTCCTTGCTGCATGCCGACATCAGCAAAAAGAGCGACATCGCGCCAAGGGCAATCAGTTTCTTATCAGGGTTTGCGCTCATCAAGTTCCTCTCCAATCGTGGTTTGTTGTTCTCGTCATTGTTCGTGGGGCTCATTCAGGTTGCCACGGTCTGTGCCGGGTACGGACACCTGTACCCGGCGACGCGCAGACGCTTTTCTAACGAACACGGAATACGGTTACGTGTTCACCGCTAGGAATTCTTCCCGAGGGCGCCCATCAGGCCGCCAAGCATACTATCGAGGCCTCCCGAATCGGGCAACTGTCCGTCGGGGCTGAGCTTATCCACGATTTGCGGCAGAAGGCCGGCGAGTACGGCGCTTGCTTCGCTTCCGCTGACGCCCGCCTGCTCGGCGAACTTCGAGATTTTGTCGTCGCCGAGCGCGGACTTCAGCTGCTCCGGCGCAACGGCGACATTATCGCCGCTACCGAGCCATGATGAAACCGCATCGCCCAGGCCACCGGACTGCAGGGCACCGACGATACTACCAAGGCCGCCGCCGGACCCGCTGCCCGAACTCAAAAAACTCATAGCTGCTTTGGCAACCTCAGGATTGTCAGACGCAAACTTGGCTACGTCACCGATCATTTGCGGGTTTTTGATCAAGGCATCAAGGATTCCCATGTTTCTTCTCCATTCTAATTCTTGTCTGGTTATTTGCAGGGCCGCGCCAAGCGCGGCAAGTAAAGTAGACTATTCGGGCGCCGGTTGCCACCTTGGCCCTGCGACAGTGACAGTTTTGACCGATTGCTTTAATATTTAATCGCGCGGTAACAGCCGCCAGGTAAGCTGCTAAGCTTGTGGGTTGCGGCCTGCAGCGGGCAGCCGCCGCACGAATCATCTCCAGAATAAAGATAACAATCAGGAGTCCGCGATGAACCAGGAACAACGGGGCACCGTCCGATCATTACTTGCCGACGGCGCCTGCCAATTCTGTAAACGCGTGTGGTGGACATTCCTCATCGGCGGTATCGCGTCGGTCGCCTTCGGGATTCTTGCTTTCGTCAATCCGGGCGCGGCGTTGTTCGTCCTCGGGATTTTTCTCGCCGCCTATCTGTTGGTCGATGGTGCGGTCAACACATGGGGTGCCGTGACGAATCGCGACAAGGATGGCTGGTGGGTAACCCTCCTGCTGGGGGTAGCCGGCATCGTTGTCGGCGCCTACGCGCTCTTCGTCCCCATCGTCAGCATGCTGGCGATCATCTACATGGTCGCCTTCATTGCGATGCTGATCGGGGTCTCGTCGATGTACCTGGGCTGGCGCATCCGCAAAGAGGTGTCTTCGGAGTGGGTGCTGTACGTAACGGGCATCCTGTCCGTTCTGTTCTCGCTGATGATTCTTTTCAGGCCTGGCGTCGGCGGTCTTTCGGTGGTCTATTTGATTGCTACATGGGCTGTCGTTATCGGGCTACTCCGGATCTTCTTCGCGTTTCGTGTGCGCAAGCTCGGCAACAGGATCGAGAACACCGCCGAAGCGAGCACCTGACCACCGACTCCTTGCGAATCACTTAAGAAAAATATAAAGAAGGGTTTGCCCAGAATGGAACGACAAATGAGCGAGCGATGCCCGCCGGACGCCTGGCGCCGGGCGCGGCTTTTCTTCCTCCTGACGGCCCTGACGGTGCCTGCCGTCGCCACGGCAGTCGACTGGCCGCAGGAAGTGACAGCGGATGAAGGCACGATCGTCGTCTATCAGCCGCAGCCCGAATCGCTTGAAGGAAACACGCTGGCGGGCCGTGCGGCAATGTCGCTTGAACTCAAAGGCGCCGACGAGCCGATCTTCGGCGCCTTCTGGTTCGAAGCGAAGATCACAACGGACGTGGACGCGGGGACCGCCCTGATCCGCGACGTTAAAGTCACGCAGGTGCGCTGGCCGGAGTCGAAAGACGCGGGAGAACAGCGCTTCACGGCCGTCGTCGAGTCGTCCATTCCCGGCAACGGCTTCGAGATCTCGCTCGAGAGACTGTCGGCAAGCCTGGAAACCGCGAACATCGAGAGAATGAGTCTCGAGAACCTCAACAACGATCCGCCGCAGATTATTTTCCGGGAGGAACTTGCCGTACTGCTCCTGTACGACGGCGAACCCCGCTACTCGGAGGTCGAGAACAGCGATTACGAACGCGTCCTGAATGCCCCGATGCTCGTGGTTCGAAAGCGCCGTGGCAATGACTATTGGCTGTCGAGCGGTAAATTCTGGTACGAGGCCAGTGACCCAATGGGCCCCTGGACGCTCACCGGGTCGCCGCCGTCAGACCTGAAGCGCATGCTGCCGGAGCCGGACACCGACGAGCCGCAGCCGGACTCGCCGCCCGCGATCGTCACGGCCAACACGCCAACGGAACTCATCGTCACCCAGGGCAAACCCGAATGGGAAGCCCTGGCCGGCGGCGAGCTATTGTACGTGAGCAACACGGAATCGCCGTGGCTGAGAGACCTGGGTGCGAACAACATGTACCTGCTACTGGCGGGGCGCTGGTACCGCTCGAAGTCACAGGACGGCCCGTGGACATTCGTCCCGGCCGACGAGCTGCCGTCGAGCTTCCGCAATATTCCGCCGGCTTCAGACATCGGCGGCCTGCGCACGTCGGTCGCCGGTACCGACGAGGCGGAAGATGCCGTTCTCGACCAGCACATCCCGCAGACCGCGGCCATCGAACGCAGCGACGCCAGCCTGACCGTCGAATACGACGGCACACCGAAATTCGACGACATACCCGGCACCAGTGTCGCCTATGCAGTCAATACCGGCGCACAGGTTTTGAAAATCGGCAACCGATACTATGCCGTCGACGAGGCGGTGTGGTTCACGTCATCATCGGCGACCGGACCATGGGTCGTGGCGGATTCCATACCGCAGGCCGAGATCGACAAGATTCCGCCCAGCTCGCCGGTCTACAACACGACGCACGTGCACATCTACGAATCAACGCCCGATATCGTCTATGTGGGCTATACGCCCGGCTACATGTGGTCGTTCCCGTACTACGGTGTACCGGTATACGGCACGGGCTATCACTACCGGCCCTATTACGGACGCTGGTACTACCCGCGTCCGCCGACCTGGGGATTCAATGTCGGCTACAACCCCTGGACCGGCTGGAACTACGGCATGAGCTGGTCGAATGGTTTCTTTTCTTTCAACATGAGCTGGGGCGGCGGCTACGGCGGCTCGTACTACCGCCCGTGGGGTTGCTGCAACGGCTGGTACGGTGGTGGGCATCGCGGCCCGACGATCATCAATACCGGTGACATCAACATCGGCAACAGCGTCAGCGTCGGCAATCGTACGAATATCGGTAATCGCATTGGCCGCGAAACCAATATCAACAGGACCAACAATTCGCGCAACATCTACAACCGTCCCGACAATCGCGCGCGCAACGCCGATCGCGGGAAAGCGGCTGCGGACCTCAAACGCGCGCGGCCTGCAACCGGGCGCGCCAACAACGTCTACGCGGATCGCAATGGCCAGGTTGCACAGCGCGCGGATGACGGCTGGAAGACCCGCGAGAGCGGCCAGTGGTCTAAAGACAGCATACCGGCGGGTACGCGGGACCGGGACGCGACAACCCGGCCGTCAAAGCAGCCGGCAACCCGACCATCGTCCCGGCCCTCAACGCCGTCGCGAAATATCGACCAGCCTGGCCTGGATCGCGCGCATACAGCGCGACAGCGCGGCACGAATCGACAAATGGCTCGCCCGGCGCCCAAGATGAATCGGGCACCGCGGCGATGACAGGCAGCAACTCTCGGATGAATACTATGAAACTGAAAACTGCATTGATTGCTACCGCCCTGCTGACAGGCGTCGCAGCCTGCACGACGGTAAGCGAATCGGACCTGGCGGGCATGTCGTTCTCGGAGCGGCCACTGACCGGCAAGGTGATCTGGAACGACCTGATCACAGAGGACCTGGCCGCCGCCAGGCAATTCTACGGCGGGCTCTTCGACTGGACCTTCGAGGATGCCGAGGGACGGAGCGGCAACGAATACGTCGTCGCACGTCACGGTGATACCTATGTGGCCGGCATCCTTTCGGTCAAACCTCGGCAAGACGGCCAGAAGGTGACACGCTGGTTGCCGTACGTCTCTGTCAGCGATGTCGACACCGCAATGAAGCGCGGTGTGGCCGCGGGCGCAACCGTCGCGGTCGATTCCCGGGATGTCAGTCTCGGCCGGGTTGCGGCAATCATCGATCCCGAAGGCGCCGTCATCGGCCTCGCGAACAGCAGGATCGGTGATCCTGACGACCGGACGACCCGCGCAGCACCAGGCCGCGTGGTGTGGTCCGAACTCCTGAGCCGCGATCCGGTCGCGGCGGCCGCATTCTATAAGCTGGTCGCCGACTACGATATCGAGATCGTCAACCGGCGCGGCGGGCAGTACACGTTTCTCTCGAACAATGGCGTAAACCGCGCCGGCATCATGCCGAAGCCCGGCGATGAAGTCGATCCCGTCTGGCTCACCTATTTCGGCGTCAGCGATCCGCGCGCAGCGGCCGCGCGCGCGAAACAACTGGGTGGCACGGTGCTCATCCCACCGTCCCCCGAGCTTCGGGACGGCACCATGGCCGTCGTTACGGACCCGGCCGGTGCCGTGCTCGTACTTCAAAAGACACCGATGTAGGGGATACAAATAATGAAAAACACAATGAAGAAAATCTTGGTGGTTATGCTGTTGGCATCGAGCACATTGATTGCGGGCTGCAGTGGCAATGTGGGGGTGGGCCTGAACGTGGGTGTGCCCATCGGTAATCACGGATACATGAGCATAGGCGGCAGCCGTTGGCTCTGAAGCCGGGGCCGACAGGCCGGCGTCCAAAGCGTATCGGACTTACAGGTGTCCCATGCGTCTGCTAAGTAGTCTCATCGCGGTGGCATCGATCAGCCTGATCGGCATAGCCATGCCGGTGCAGGCCCAGGATCTCGAGCCGCGACGGTGGTCGCAGCTGCCGACCGGCGTCAATTTTTTCGGGGCCGGGATCGGCTACTCGGAAGGCGATATTTCCCTCGACCCGGTGCTGCAGATCGAAGACGCGAGTGTCGAACTCTCCACCATTGGCATTTCCTACGTCCGCAGCTTCGGCCTGTTCGGACGCGCGGCAAGGTTCGACGTAAGTGTGCCGTATGGGGATGGCTCCTGGAACGGATTGCTCGAGGGTGAACCCGCAAACGTGGAACGACAAGGGCTCATGGATCCGAGGTTCAGGCTATCCGTGCTGCTGTATGGTGCCCCGGCGCTGAGTCCCAGGGAGTTCGCCGAAAGTCCCCGGTCGAACACCGTCATCGGCATGGGACTATCGATCAAGGCCCCTCTCGGTGAGTATTTTGACAACAAACTCATCAATCTCGGCCAGAATCGCTGGATAATCCGGCCAGAGCTCGGCATTACCCATACCCGCGGGCGCTGGACGTATGAGCTGACGGGTTCCATTTTCTTTTTCACAGATAACGACAGCTTTTACCAGGGCACGACGCTGGAGAACGACCCGCTCTTCGCGCTGCAGGGCCACGTGATTTACGAATTTCGTCCGGGTCTCTGGGCGTCGCTCAGCACGGCCTACGGCGATGGCGCGGAACCCACTATCAGTGGAGTACCCAAGGATGCCGCCACCGAGAACTGGCTCGGCGCTTTGAGCATCGGCATCCCGATTTCTCGCCGCCAGGGCATCAAGCTGTCGTATTTGCGAACACGCACGCAGGTTCCGACCGGCGCGGATATGGACACGATCGCGCTCGGATACCAGACGATGTTCTAGTGTGTTCGTGTCGCCTGCGGCTGGTTCGATTTTATCGGCCAGCTGCGGTTGCCCCGTGCTAGCCGATCAATCTAATCCCGCCGATGACGAGCACGACAAAGGCCATGAGAAAATACGGCAACAGCGGCGCCTTGCCCGCTTCGGGACTGCGCCGGCGATGCGTTAGCAGAGAGATCGAAACCACGACCGGTACGAGACAGGCGACGTGCATGAGTTTGACAACCGTGGAGATCTCGCCGGTCTGGTCGGAGATCATGTAGCCCGCGCCAACGACCTGCGCGACATCGTGAATCGTCGCGCCGAGGAAGACCCCCGCGGTCGCGTCGTCATAGTGCAGGTACGTCACGAACTCCGGGCAGATGACCATTGCCATGGTACTCAGTGCCGTGACACTGGCGACGGTCAAAATTGTGTTGCGTTCGTGATCCTTGTGCGCCGTCAAGACCGATGAAATCGCAAGCGCCACAGATCGCTACGATACAAGCCTCCTAGGCGTACTTTGATCGTTCTCCGAGGATGAGTGATTGCTTTTCGAGAATGATCTCTGCAAGAAACTCTCGGCATACGCGGACGCGTGCCGTCGAACGGAGATCCACGTGGCTCAGAATCCAGACTCCCCAGGTTGACGGCGTGAGCGGTTCGTCGATGCGGCGTATGTTTGGCTCAGAGTCGGCCTCGTAACACGGCATGCGCGCAAGGCCCAGGCCTGCTGCCACGGCGGCGCGCATCGTTGTCAGGTTGTCAGTCCGCAAGACGACTTTCGCGTTCGGATAGTACTGGTTCACCCACTCGGGCATGGTCTCTTCACTGCGAAACAATATGACATCCGGGATTTCCGGCGTTCCCTTGATGTATTCGGGAGCGCCGTAAATGCCGTGCCTAAGTGGCAGCACCTTCCGGCCGACCAGGTACTCGGGCGGCTTGGCCGTCAGGCGCACCGCGATGTCAGCTTCACGTGCGGCCAGGTCAACGAGCCCGGTGGTTGTCAGTAGCTCCAGGTCGATGCACGGGTATCTTTCACGAAACACCGGCAGCGCCGGCACGACAACCCGGTTCGCGAAGTCGTAAGGCGCGGTCAGTTTCAGCGCCCCCCTCAATTCCGCGTCCTGCCCGGCCATCGCCCGATCGATTGCCAGCGCATAGGCCTCCATCTCGAGCGCCTTGTCGTACATGTTCTCGGCAGCCTGCGTCATCGTGTAGCCATCCCGTGTGCGATCGAAAAGTCGCGTACCGAGCGTTTCTTCGAAAGCCGCCATGCGCCGCGCAACCGTTGTGTGATTGACGTCGAGGAGCTTGCCTGCCTGGCTCACGGATCCCTCGCGGCACAAAGCCAGGAAGAAGCGTACATCGTCCCAGTTCATTGAATTACCTGCTTTTTCTAATTTGTGCATTTACGCACATGTTAGACGCATTTATAAGCATTTACGCGCGAATTTGCACTAACTACAGTAGCGCCACGTTTCAATAACCAACCCTGAGGAAAGCACCATGAACCTGAACGACAAAACTATCCTGGTCTCCGGCGCGAACCGCGGCATTGGCCGGGCAACGGTCGAGGCACTGCTGGCGGAAGACGTCGCGAAGATCTACGCCGCGGCACGAAACACAGATGCCCTGCCGGATTTTGGCGACCCGCGCGTTGTCCCGCTGCAGCTCGACATCACCGACAGCCAGTCGATCGCGAATGCGGCGCAAGCTGCCAGTGACATCGACGCGCTGATCAACAACGCAGGCGTTCTGCACGTCGGCAGCCTGCTTGAGCAATCGAATGACGATATTGCGGCAAACTTCGATACGAATTTCTACGGCACGCTCAACGTCATTCGCGAATTCGTGCCGGTACTCGAATCAAAACAAGACGCGTCCATCGTCAATGTCGTGACGATCGCCGCATTCGTCAACTTCCCGGGTCTCGGCGGCTACAGCGCGTCAAAAGCAGCACTGTTTTCGTTGTCGCAGGGTATTCGCACGGAACTCGCGCCTCGCGGAATCAACGTGCACACGGTTAACCCCGGGCCGATCGATACGGACATGACGAGAGACATGCCGTTCGACAAGGCAAGCGTCGTGGAAACCGGACGCAACATTGTTGCGGGCCTGAAAAACGGGGAAGCCGATATCTTCCCGGACGCCGGCAGTCAGCAGATGTTTGACGTATGGAGCGGCAATTATCGCGACCTCGAGCAGGTTGTCTTTGACATGCATCACTCGGCCTGAGTGTGCAGCCGTGCCGACACTCCCCGTCCAGGTTCTGGACGGGGGTGCCATCGACTTCATGACGAGGACCGGCGGATTCCGCTCGCCTGGCGAACCACCATCGAAAGCAGCAACGCAATCATGCATGCCCAGATCGGGGTTTCCAGCCAGGCCGAACGACCGTTCGTCAGCAAAGCCTGAACTCCCAGTAGCCAGCCCACGATCAGCCCGGCGTTGACGCGCAACGGGTCCAGCCGGTCTGTCGATGTGTCGCAACAGGACACGGGCTCAGGGTTGGCTTTCACGAACAGGACAATGCCGAGCGCAAAAGCGCCGATCAGTAACCAATCGCGAACGGCCAGGTCATTGGCTATCAGGGCTGTATCGCCAGGCAGCATCCAGACGAAGATGGGCAGGCATGCCGCTGCTGCCAGGTAGTGTCGGCGCAGCGGTTTTTCGAGCGTTGCATCGAGAAGGAACGCCAATGACGCAACCAGGAGGATCAGTGGCTGCTCCGTGTTGATGGCCGCCCAGGTGCAAAAGCCAAGAACCCCGAGCGTATCCAGTAGCCGCAACGGCAGTCCGGTCGAGCGATTCACTACCCTTACGAGCACTATCGCGACGAAGAGCAACAGGACCAGTTTCGCTCCGAACGCGATGTTGGCAATCCACGCAAAGGCCAGCGCAACGAAAGCCGCGCCGTTGTAGTCCGGCGCCAGTTCGCGCGTTAGCGCCCAGGCCGCGAAAGCGACCAGCGCTCCGCTGAGCGCCGCTGACAAGGGACCGCCATCCACGGGATGGAGGAATGCCAGGCCGGCGCTCAACAAACCGACCATCGGCAGCACGATTAGCAGCGCGCGGTTTGTCGGATAGGCCGGGTCTACCGGACGGGCGATCGACGTGAAACGATAGACGCCCGTGAGATTTGCTCGTTCCTCAGCCACCGGAGCTTTCAAGCGGCCCGTCGCCGCCTGACGGCGGTTTCATCACGAGTACCGGCGTATTTTGCTTGTACGCCTCGTAGTCGTCCTGGCCGCCCCACCGCTTGTCGGCGGCTTGCTCGAGCATGGGTACGCCGCTGACTTTTGTCAGCAGGAACAACACGAACACCGGCGATATGAGCGTTGCCCACTGCCAGCCCTCGAGGACCGGAATGGCGATGATTGCCATGCCCGTCCAGAGCACGATTTCGCCGAAGTAATTCGGGTGCCGCGACCAGGCCCACAGACCCGTGCTGATGAATTTGCCCTTGTTGGCCGGATCGGCGCGAAACCTAGACTTCTGCCGGTCTGCAACCACTTCGATCAGGAAGCCGGCAAGCCAGATCGCTATGCCGAGATAGCCAATGATCCCGAGCGGCTCCCGGTTGCCACCGGTTATCACGGCCAGCGCTGCCGCAGCAGTCAATAGTACCCACAGGCCCTGGATGGTCCATGCCATGAGGAAGGAAACCGGCCTGGTCTTGATCGTGTCGAAGCGGCTGTCCTTGCCCGCTTTGGATATGCGCAGGAACAGGAATGTCGCGAGCCTTAAGGACCAGGCCAGCACCATGCCGGCGACGATCGCGGAACGCAGGTCCAGCTCGCTCGAGAGCAAAATCGCGACAATCGTGACCGTGACGTAGGTAATGCCGCCGACAAGGTCGTAGTAGTGTTCCGTCTGTGCGATTGCGGACGGGATGAACGCAAGCCAGTTGATCGCAAACGCCAGGAATCCGCACAGCGCGAAGACGGGTACGGTATTGATCTTATCGCCGCCGTCGCTGCCCGCCCATGAAATCGCGGCGCCCACGGCGACACCGATGATGATGCCGATAAGGGCTTTTGAGTTGTTACGTTCGTCCATTACTGTTTCCCGGTGTGCGCGCCATTGGTCCAGACTATATCGCGATTGTTTGCGCCGATGATCGCCCGCGACTAACCGGCATTAACGTCAACGGCCTGGTAACGAAGTTTCCGTCCGCCCTTCGCAGGCGCCTCGAGGCCGACCCAGGTATTGTCTTCGCTGGAATACCAGAGCGTTATATCACCAGCTTCAGCGGACAGCCGGTAGCGGAGCGCGTCGACAGACTCTCCCGCGACCGGCACCTGTTCGCGGCCTTCCAGGGTTACCGTGACATCTTCGTATTCTCCGGTTTGACTGTTGAGCAGCTTTTTCGATTCGAGAATAGCGGGATTCCAGTAAGCAAACGTCTGTACACAACCCGGCAGCGTCGTCGATTCGTCCTCGCTCGCCAGGGCAAAACCCCCGTCAGCGATTTCGCCGCGGACTTCGAGTTGTTTACCATTGCTGTCAGTCAACGCATCAATGCTCAACAGACACCCGTCGTCCCAAATCTCGGTGTTTTGATGGCGGTAGCGAAATGCGGTAACAAACAGGAACTTCACATCGAAGCTGGCCTCGGTAGTGAGTACCTGCGTCGAACCATCGTACTGCAATTCGAACGTGTGGATTCCGATGGGCTTGCCATCCAGCGCCACGTCGAATTGCCATTGTTTGCCCGGCACCGCGTCAACAGCATTGGCGCTGGAAGCGATAGCGCATGCGATGAGCGTCGAGATACTGCTCTTTCGATCAATCTTCATTCCTTGTCTCCTCAAGAATTTGAATACGCCGCAACCGCTACGCGCTCATCATTCCGCGCGGCAAAGCTGACGAGCAGTGGCAAAAACACGGCCCATCCCAGGCCGATGACAAGAAGCGCTGTTGGTGTATCAGCGAATGAAACGGCGCCGGCCTTCTCGCCGGCCAGGAAGGACAATGGGCCTCCAAGGGCACCAAATAGTGAGGCGACCAGCAGATTCTTGCGTAACCAACGCATGCCGACATTCAGCGTCGTGGCAAAGAGCACCCACATGGCTACGATCCAGTAAGGAGCAGTCGCTGCGAATGCCGTGTTCGCTCCGTACTGCACGATGCCGGTGTAGACAAGCAGCGACTCCCAAACAAAGCCAATCGCGGCCGCCAGCGACAACAGTAGAACCTCGTCTCGTGGTTCATCGGATCGCCAGAGATGAACCGCCACGGCGATTCCGATAACCGCAGTGCCGAGAATTGGACGACTCGCGGCTGCAGCAAACACCGCCGCCAGCCAGCCGGCCTTGAACAGGGACAGGTTGATTAGCATTGTATTCATTTCCAGCTTTCCTCGCGGCGCTTCTGGCGCCGAACGATTGTCGATGCAGGAGAGTCTGCCGATAACCGGCAAGAAATGAATCTCAGAACAGTCTCAACTTTTTTCTAATTGCAACAGCGGGGGACGGAATAAAATCAAGGTCCCTTAAAGGGGTTTTCTCTTGAACATCAACATGTAGCGCAGACCTGCAGGTACTTCGGGGTCTCGCGTACGGCGTTCTATCGCTGGAAGACGTTGCCCTCGGCTGGAACGTCGCGTTCGGTTAGACTGCAGAAAACAACAAACCAGAACGCCGTTTTCGGGGAGACTTAGGTGCTGAATATACCCATGCTGCCGGATGCTAGCCGGATCGTGAGGCAGGTTTCGGGCGTGTTGATCCTGCTCGCGAGTACGCTGGCGATGTCTCTCGCCTGGGCACAGGATGACGATGACGGCGCTGACGCCACTCGGGGCGCGCGGCAGGTCGCCAACGTCACGCTCGATGGTTCGGTCTTGTTTCCATTACGCGGTATTGCCGCGTACCCGGCCAAGCAGCGTGCCGCCGAAGTGCGCGAGCGAATTGTTGAATTTGCCAGAGACCGGTCGCGTTCGATTGATGAACTTCGTATCGTCGAGGAAACCGACCGCAGCAGGATCGTCGGCGGCCAGGTGAGCATCGTCAGCATTTTGGACATTGACGCCGAATTGGAAGCCATCGATCGACAGTTGCTGGCCGAAGCCTATCTCGGAAAAATCCGGCTGGCGGTAGACAGATACCGTGAGGACCGCAGCTCGGGAGTGCTAGCGAGGAATTCCGCCTATGCCGGGGGTTTTGTGCTGGTCACCGGCCTGTTGCTCTGGGGTGTGATCCGCTTATTCCGCTGGCTGGAGAAGTGGGCGAGAAACAAGGTGTCGAAAAGCGTCGGCGAACTGGCGACGAAGTCGAGCTGGCTGTTCAGCCCTCACCAGATCTGGAAACTGCTTGCGAACCTGATGCGGTTCTTGCGCACCGCCGCTGTGATCGTGCTCGTGTACTTCCTGCTGAACACGGTTCTGGGTATGTTCCCGTGGACACGCGGCTTCGCCAAGTCGCTTTTCAGGCTGGTCCTGAACCCGCTGGAGAGCCTCTGGCTAGGATTCGTCGACGCGATTCCGGATATCGTGTTCCTGATCGTGCTGTATTTCGTTGTTCGTTACATCCTGGCGCTCGTTCGGGGCTTCTTTGATCGTGTGAACCGGGGCAGCATAAGACTCGAGGGATTCGAGAGCGAATGGGCTATGCCGACGTTCAAGATCCTGCGTATCCTGATCGTCGCGTTCGCCATTGTCGTTGCCTACCCCTACATTCCGGGCTCGGATTCGCTCGCCTTCAAGGGCGTTTCCGTCTTCCTTGGAGTGATCTTCTCCATGGGTTCGACGTCATTCGTGTCAGGCGCCATCGCCGGGCTGACCATGACATATCGGGGCGCATTCAAGGAAGGCGACAGAATAACGATCGGCGATGTAACCGGAATCGTTACCGACATTCGGCTGATGGTGACACGGATCTGCACGGCCAAGAACGAGATCGTCGTGATTCCGAACTCCAATATTCTCAATACCGACGTGGTCAATTATTCGGCCATGGCGCGTGAAGACAAATTGATCCTGCACACCGATGTCGGTATCGGCTACGACACGTCCTGGCGACAGGTCGAGGCCATGTTGTTGGAAGCCGCGTCGCGCACTGAAGGCTTGCTACGCGAACCGCAGTCGTTTGTACTGCAAAAGCAGCTCGGCGACTTCGCGGTGATCTACGAACTGAACGCCTATTGCAACGACGACAACGGAATACCGGCGCTGTACTCGGCGCTACACGCGAACATACAGGACGTGTTCAACGAATACGGGGTACAAATCATGTCGCCGGCCTACGAGCAAGATCCCGACGAGCCCAAAGTTGTACCACAAGAACAATGGTATGCGGCACCGGCGAAGCCGCCGGCAGAATAATTGGCGAGCGGCGTTTCGCGATTTTGTCGAACAAGGCTCGATCCTGGTGCGACACACCGGTGACCAAGAATGGGGCCCTTGGGCCCATTTCTTGTGGTTATCGACGGATAGCTTACAGACTGTTCCGGACACATGGTTTACACATTACGGCATTTGGGGGATATCCCGGATGCCCAGGAAAGAGTGTAAACCGATGGATGAGAGACTTCGTTTCATTGCCAGGCTCCTCGAGGGCGAGAAGATGACGCCGCGGAGCTACGGCGACTCGTCGCGGTACTGTGGACTGAAGTCCTGCCCGAGAAACATCGCTGCCCGAATTAGCAGGCGCTCCGGGGTACTCAGTTTCGCGCGATCTTCAAGAACCTGTTTCGCCATCGCAGGCTCATCGGTGATCACTCCATCTACACCACTCGAAATAACCTGCGATATTGTGACAGGATCATTGACGGTCCAGACAAACACTTGTTTGCCTGCCTCGTGCGCGCGCCGCACAAAGCCCCGAGAAACGGAGTTTGTGGATACCGCCAGAAAGTCAGTATCAAGGCGCGTCAGGTCGCCGATTGCTGTTGCCGAAAGAAGGCCGACAGGCCAGCTCGGACGCAGCTGTTTCATTTTGGAAACACCCTCGTACTTCAGCGACATGATCGCGACCTGGCCTTCCATGTTCGTTGCTTCGACAATATCGGCAACTCGCGCTTCGAGACGGTCGTCATGACCATAATATTTGAGCTCGATAACGACGTTGGCCGTGTCCCGCGCAACCTCGAGGACTTCGCGTAGTTTAGGTACTCTTTGGTCTGCGAAGTTGTCGCCGAACCAGCTGCCGACATCAATGCCGGTCAGTTGGTCAAGCGTCACTTCCCAGACCTTGGTCGGGTTCCCGGCCAGCTTCATGAAATCGCTGTCGTGCACGACCACAACTTCACCGTCAGCGGTCTCCTGCACATCTATCTCGACCCAGTCGGCACGATCATCGAGCGCAGCACGAATCGACGCCAATGTATTTTCAGGAGCACGTCCGGCTGCTCCCCGGTGAGCAATGACCAGAACATTATCCTCGGTCTGAATTCCCTGCAGCAAGGAGAGGCCCGCAACAACAGCTGCCACGGCCGCAGCCACGAGCCCGATAGCCAGCCGGCCCGGCGAAAGCCAGTCTGTGCGAACCCCCGGCTCAGAAGACACCGTCGAAGTTCTGCCTGTGACCGCCGCCAGCCGCTCGAAAGCGAGCGTGACAATGGTTGCGAAATGCGCTGAGCTGACGGCTGTGACGATGAAGTTACCTGCCAGCAGCAACGCCATCAGCAACGTAAGGACAAGGACCAGAACCAGCAGGTTGCTTGCGACTGTTGGCACGACGATACCGCCCGCCAACCGAACGATAACGATGACTGCCAGCCCCATTAGTAGCGCCGATAACGCCCAAAGCAACAGCGAAAACAACATAGTCCACCGATGGCCGGATAGGAACCGTGCGCTTTCTCCAAACGAATCGCGAGGTGGCGTGCCTGCATACAAGACCAATGGCAGCGCAAGAGACCAATCGATGAGTTTTCGAACCAGAATGGCCGCACCAAAAGCGAGAATAAGGCCGATCAGGAGTGCGGCACGAATAAACTCTGGCGGCTTCTCGCTCAGGTAATAGTTGATGTCATAGTCGGTGATCGTTTGCAGCGCAACAATGGTGCCGAGACCCACAAACGGCAGCACGATCGCCAAAAGGCGCAGCACCAGACGCGCGGAGAAGGAGAATATCGGGCGCGATTGGAACACCGAGAAATAGAGCGCCTCGAACACGCCCAGGTGTTCCCCGCGCAGATCGCTGAGTACGAGTCGCATCATCGACGACTGTTGAAAGACAGCTATTCCAACCAGTAGCGCGGCGAAAATGACAAAAGCGATGAGTCCGAAAGGTGACAACAGGAAGACAGCTATGTCCTGGTCCGCAACTGCAGGTTCGCCTGAAAAGCGCAATAGCAGTTTGCCGGTTAGGCCTAATAGCGGTGCAAAGATCAGTATCCCAACCAGTGAGAACACGCCATTTACGGCCAGCATGCGTTGCCAGGTGGATCTTAGGCGACCAAATGCACCTTTCCATAGGCCTATCGGAACCAGCGATTCGTCAGTTTCTTCGGGTTCGGCCAACTTGGTGACGCCTGCCCTTAACCGGAGGGATTGATTCTTTTGATTTTCATAAGTCTCCTGTCGCGCCGGGTCTTGCACTGCAACGAAACCTCTGAATCCTCAACGCGGTCGTCGGAGTCCACTGCCAGGTTCAGGGCCTTTGACGCTTGTTGGTTCACGAACAGTCTCTGTTCGGAAATAGATACCGGAATGTATCAGACTATGCTACCGGCACGCCCGGCAAGATGAATCCTCCCTGCGGCCGGAGCGTCGTCACGCGAACTTGCGACCCCTGCCTTCGGAGGGCAAGCCAGATGAGAGTTGTTGATCGGGGAGTATCGGAAGAGGTGGGCCAATTACCTTGAAAGCCTCGCGGTTCCTACGTTTCTTTCTACTCCGCCGAAGCTCTGAAATCAGCACACGATGCCGATTAACACCAATGGCTTCATACGCATTAATGGTTAGCGATACCACAGGCGTTATCATTAATAGTGCCCCGGGCGGACGCATCCTGTGGTGCAGAAATGGCCAACGGAAAGCTCATCGCCATGCAGATGGCGAACCCTTTCAGTGTCCGAATAACATTAATTCCTGGAAAGTCACAGAAGTCTCCCGGCACTATGCGGATTGATTTCTACCATCAACCATTCGGGGTTGCCATCAGTTGTCGCGTGGCAATACCCATTGCGGTTGTCGCGCGTCCAGGCAGCTCAGGTCGAGGTCAGCGCCCGGATCCTGGATGAAGGCGCCGGCAATCCGGCCCACACAGTCGCCCGCGTAAGTCCAAACCTCATGCCCAATCTGCGGGACAAGGACGAAGGTGCTGTTCTCCAGTTCGCGGGCGGCACGCTTGCCCATGAAGACCGGCGTCCGCCTGTCGTATGCGCCTTGCAGGATCAGCGTCGGAACCTTGCTGCTCACCGGGTCTTTGACCTGGATGGGCGCCGCTTCCACAGGCCAGTTTCGACAAAGCTCTGCCATCGTTTGCGATAATGCCAGGTTGCTCAACTGTGGAAATGCCAGGTCGTTATAGCTGTTGACGGCATCCTCGAAGCGCTCGAACGGGATGTCTTCGACGCAATGGATAGTGTTGAAGAATGGCTGAGCGACCCTGCCTGCAACAGATAGACGCTTTTTGGCCAAATCAAGTTTCGCCAGGTCCTCGGGATCGCCCATGCCCATCTCAGCCGCGAAGTCCGCCTGGATCTGTGCGACATAAGGCGATTTAGCGATCGCCTCGGAGGTCAGCGTTGCCAGTTTCGCATTGAGTTGATCGCCTGTTTCGCCGCTAAAGGTTTCCCCGACAACGGTCTGCAGGGCTGCCAGCGGATCCGCCTCGACGAGGGAAAATCTGATTTGGACGATCATTTCCGCTCCCGGAACGCCGCCGCCGAGTGCATCATAGGCATCGGCAATAAAGGCCTGCACCGGGTCGCTCCGGTCGAGATCGCCTGCATAGTTTTCGGGGAAACCGGTGCCGATAATCCCATCACGTAGCGCCACATAGGTGTCCAACACACCCGCCGCCATTTCGACGATCATCCTGGGCAGGTAGGCGGCCTGAGAAGCGTTGACCACCGCCAGTTGCTTGACGACATCATCCAGCGTGACCGTCTCCCCATTGGCGGTGAGCGGTTCGTCCTCGAGCCTGTCTAGCAATGCAGCCAGCCGCATATCCAGATTGGGGTACGCCTGGCGACACCCGGCATCCGCCCGGCACTCCGCCAGCAGCTGCAGCATAAAGTCGTGATCTTTGCGCGGAAACGCGGCGATCGTGTGGATAGAAGGCGGAAAGGCTGAGTCCAGGACCACAGAGCGCAGTGCCGGTGCGTCCTCATAGGTAGGCATTTGAGCCATGATCGTCATGGCCAGGCGTGAGCCATAGGAGACGCCGTGGAGCGTGAAGCTCTCATAGTTCAACGCCTTGAGGAGCTCTACCACGTCGCGGGCGCTAGCCGCGGTCGTGAACTGATTGAGATCGAGCCCCTGTTCGGTAAATTGCGGCCAGCAGATCCCGTTGAGCAAGGGGATGTCCAACTCGTTCAGGGTCAGCGGCGTTGAACCTTTCACCAGCGGGTTGAAGGCTGCGGCCTGCAGGGCTTCGATCTGGGCCGGCGGCGCATCATTCTGCAGGGCCAATACCAGGCACTCTTCATAGCCCAGACGCTGGCTGAAGCCCGTGCCGCGCTGGTCCAACCGTATGATGTCGCGGTCGGCCAGCAGGTGCTGATAGGTATCAATGGGCTTGCTCAGTGAACTCTGGCCGGGGCCGCCGGAGAGAAACATCAGAGCATCCGACGCGGGCTGTTCTCCGGTCGCCTTGACCACCACAAAGGCCAGGTCGAGGCCAGGTCCGCGCGGTTCGTCCCAGTTCTGGGGTACGGTAAAGACGCCGCACTCGTAGTCCTCGCCTTCCACGGAGTCTATGCCCGGCGATTGCGTTGGTTCGCAGGCTTCAATATGGATACCGGGTTCTCGACCGGATAGACGTGGAGGGGAAATGACCTTTGCCAGCCGATCGACCTGTAAATCCGATTGTGAGGCAAATGCTTCATGCGTCGCGACCTGATAGGAAGCGCTCAGCATGACCAGTACCATGAAGAGAAAGGTCGCTATTCCTTTCACAGATGATTGCACCATCGAGGATCGCAATTGCTCCTTCATTTTCTTCATCTCCAGTCGTTTTTGGTTTTGGCAGAACAGACTACATGGTGGACCACGATGTCTTGAGTGTTAGTAAAACAAACGCAATATTCACTTAAGACTCAAATTATCAAACGGCCATTCGCGCCGGTCGTTAGATTGACAGGTCAAGCAACATTCTTTCTGTAAACTGGGCTTCCCTCTGATTGCGCCCTGGTCGTTGAAAGTCAGATACCGTTTATCGGCGGTCTGCCAGTCTTCAGCGATTTCCATCGAGACGGCGGTTACCAAACGACCTTCTTATCACGCCCGATAGCATTCTTTCAAAAAGATGAGTCTATCTAACGCACTTTCGCACTGATTGACACCATCGAAGATTGCGCATCTGGATAATCGTAATCAATCAACTATGGTAACTTTGCCCAATTGCGCTTGAAAATGAACTTCAGACCTTATTGAGGAGCTCTACGAGATGAAATTGATAATGACAATCGTTCTGGTTCTTTTGTGTGTTTCGCTTGCTGCGATCGCAAGTGAGAACGAGGCTGCTGCAACAGCGATCTTTCAGAAGGCCATGAGCGAATGCAAAAGCCTCGATGGAGGGGAGTTTGATTCCACTGAGAAAACCACCACATTGCATGACTTGACGGGTGATGGCCGGCCGGAAGAAATCGTCGATGCCTCACAGTTTTCCTGTTCGACAGCAGCATCGCTGTGGGGCGGAAGCGGTGGGACCTATTTATGGGCCATCGTGGACGGTAAAGCATACGAATTTCTGGCCCACCGATGGAAAGTTGTGGATATGGATGGACAAAATATACTCTTGCTGGCTGTACATTCCTCTGAATGCAGCGATGAAATTGGACCTTGCTACCGGGCAGTTGTTTGGGGTGATGATGGATTCAGAACAATACGGTGAAATACTCTAACTGGGGATGTTTCACCACACAGCCTAACACCCGCACAATGCGGGCTTAACTCAACTGTCCACTTTATCGATGCAACACCAGGGAGCGGACGTATGAGCACGCAAAGGGTTCTCTCAAGCGCCTCCGCCCCTCAATTTCGCGCCTGCCTTCTATCCTCGCGGCCTCACTGACCAGCCCCCTACGACGACTCCACCTGTAAAGTGAGAGCCTGGGCTCAGTGTTGCGTAGCCGATGCGGACATGACAAGTGGATTGATCGCCTGCGGTGCCGGCGGACGATAGCCCAATGAGCTGTGCGGCCTGATGGTGTTGTGATGGATGCGCCACTGTTCGATCAGGATCTTCGCCTCCTTCAACGTAAAGAAGATTTCCCCGTTGAGCATGCGGAACACACGACCGTCGTACGTGCGGTCCATGACGAAGTCGTAGGACCAGACATGGTGCCGGTGCTGGGGGCGACGATGAACACAGGATCCGTCATTCAGCCACAGGCGACCCCGTTTCGGCTGCTTGTGCGGTACTTTCAGCCCGTCGCGACGCCAGATGCGCCCCACCCGCTTGTGGTTGACGTGCCAGCCTTGCTGACGGAGTAGTGCGGTGATGCGCCGATAGCCATAACGACCGTACTCGCTGGCCAGATCGACAATGGCCCGCGTCAGGGCATCCTCGTCATCTCGTACGATCAGCCTGCGGCGCTGCGTCGATCGTGGCTGCCTCAGCACCCGGCAGGCCCGCCGCTCCGAGACAGTCAGCTTGGTTTGTACGTGGCGAACCGC
>CBFHSG010000024.1:0-41321 GCA_965658465.1 Woeseiaceae bacterium
GCGATCCGATTCGGCCGGAAACACGTCGATGATGTCGCCCCGGACGCGATACGTGCCCTGCGAGAAGTCGAGTTCGTTGCGCTGGTACTGCAGTTCGGCCAGGCGCCGCAGGATCATGCGCTGATCGATGCGGTCGCCGCGCACGAGGTGCAGCACCATGCTGAAGTAGGCCTCCGGGTCGCCGAGGCCGTAAATCGCGGACACGGTCGCGACGATAATCGCGTCGCGGCGCTCGATCAGCGCTTTAGTCGCCGACAACCGCATCTGCTCGATGTGCTGGTTGATGGAGGCGTCCTTTTCGATATAGGTATCCGAACTCGGGACATAGGCCTCCGGCTGGTAGTAGTCGTAGTACGAGACGAAGTACTCGACGGCGTTCTTCGGGAAAAATTCGCGCATCTCGCCGTAGAGCTGTGCCGCGAGCGTCTTGTTGGGCGCAAGGATGATCGCGGGCCGCTGCACGCGTTCGATGACATTCGCCATCGTGTAGGTCTTGCCGGAGCCCGTGACGCCGAGCAGAATCTGCCGCGCCAGCCCGTCTCCGAGGCCTTCCACGAGCGCCTCGATCGCCGCGCCCTGGTCACCGGCCGGCTGGTAGGCGGAGACGAGCTTCAGAACGTCACGGTCTTCGACCGAGGATTTCTTGGGCAGACTGGTGGATTCACGTACCATTTGGCGTTCATTCGTCGGAGGCAACCAGTGAGTTTATCAGTTTCGCCACGCATGGCGCGGGTGAAACCCTCGCCGACCGGTGCGGTCCTCGCGCGCGTAAGCGAGTTGCGCGCACAGGGGCGTGACATCATCAGCCTGGGCGCCGGTGAGCCGGACTTCGATACGCCGCCGCACATTCGCGATGCCGCGGTCGCGGCGATCGCAGGCGGTCAGACGCGCTATACGCCCATCGACGGAACAGCCGAGCTCAAGACGGCTGTCCAGGCCAAGTTTCGACGGGACAACAATCTCGACTACGAAGCCGCACAGATTATCGTGACCTCGGGCGGCAAGCAGGCACTCTTTAACCTGTGCATGGCGTTGCTCGGCCCCGGGGATGAGGCAATCATCCCGGCGCCCTGCTGGGTCTCTTACCCGGACATGGTACAGCTCGCGGAAGCCGAGCCCGTTATGGTCGCGACCGGTATCGAGCAAGATTTCAAGGTGACGCCGGCGCAGCTGCAAGCTCACTTGACCGACAGGACTCGGCTGCTGGTGCTCAATAGCCCGGGCAACCCCACCGGCGCCAGCTACACGAGGGAGGAACTCGCGGCTCTCGGCGCCGTGCTCGACCGATATCCCGACGTCGTGATCGTTTCCGACGACATCTACGAACACATTTACTGGGCAAAGCAGCCCTTCGTCAGCTTCGCGACAGCCTGCCCGGCCCTCTACGACCGCACCGTGACGGTCAACGGCGTCTCCAAGGCGTACGCGATGACCGGTTGGCGTATCGGCTATGCGGGCGGTCCCGCGGCGCTCATCAGCGCAATGAAGACGGTGCAGAGCCAGAGCACGTCGAACCCCTGCAGCGTATCCCAGGCAGCCGCACGGGCGGCGCTCGACGGTGATCAGGGTCCCGTTCGCGAGATGTGCGCGGCGTACAGAGCGCGTCACGACTATATCGTGGCAGCGCTCAACGCGATCCCCGGCATCCAGTGCCGTCCCGGCGAAGGCGCCTTCTATGCGTTTCCGCGCGTGCAGGACGCCGTGGAGCGGCTGGGGCTTGCCGACGACACCGCTCTGGCGGAAAAGCTGATCAATGAAGCAGGGATTGCTTGCGTGCCGGGAGCTGCGTTCCGCGCCCCCGGGTATCTCAGGATTTCATTTGCCTCCGCGCAGGATCAGCTCGAAGAGGCAATTGCGCGAATTGGCCGCTTGCTCTAGCTGAAACTTGGCGGCTTCAGTAGTCTACGCGTAGTATGTGGTGACGTTCGCAATTATATATGAGACATGAATGCGGGGGCGTTACGCACGTAGTTTTTCAGGTTTGTCCGCAGCGACCCTGCTGTTGGCAGTTTCCGGATGTACTTGGGCGCAATCCCCGGAACCGTCGACGGACGAGGACGATGCTCAGGTGAAAGAGGCCATACCTGCAGCGGGGAGCGAACTTATCTTGATCGCCAAGGACGACCTTGCCGCGAGACTCAACATCGATTCCGACAACATCAAGCTGACGCGCTTTGATGAGGTCACATGGCCTGACGGCAGCCTCGGCTGTCCACGGAAGGATATGAAGTACAAGCAAATGCTGGTCAACGGTTCATTGATTGTCCTGACCGTCGATGGTGTCGATTACCACTACCACGCTGGCGGCTCCCGACCACCGTTCTACTGTGCCAACCCCACTCCGCCTGTACCGGGCGACGGCGGCGGTATCGACATTTAGCCTCAGCGTAATGTCAACCACAAAGAAAGGGCGCTCCCAAGGGAGCGCCCTCTGTTTCCACTTGCTTGATCGACGTGTTATCGATTGTCCACTTCAACGAGCGTCAAGCCCAGTAGGCCCGCGCTACCCGTGTGCGAAATCGCGCCCAGGTGCCATTCTCCGGCTGTCGCCCCGGTCCAGCTGACATCGACCGCTTCTACCGAGCCTAACGTCGCCCCGGTCGGAGCGGAATCAACCGTCAGGCTGCCGCCCGGCGTTGCCGATACGACCCAGCTGGAGAGGTCATAGTCTGCGCTTGGGCCGGCCGTCTGCCAACCGTGAACATACAGACTCCAAGTTCCGTTAGCTGGCAATACGATGTCTATCGCCTCATCCGTGCCGCCGCTGGTGCTGCTTGCAACCTGCACGCCACTCGGGTTGTAGAGGAACAGATCCAGGTCAATTGCCGGATCTGACACCGAATCGGGCGGCATCCGGAACCGCAGGTAAGCAGCTCCCGCGAGCACAAAGTCGTGTCGGTTTGAGAAGCCGTCGTTCGGGTCGAAGGACTGATCCGGATCCTGCGGCACATTGTCGGAAGTCACAGTCGCCGCCTCGAGCCCATGCGCCGCGGCGGTGTAGCTGCCCGTATAGCCGAACGAAACATCGAAACTCGTCGCGCCGGATACTCCACTACCGCTAACAGCGGCCGGGGCGCTGAACAACGCCCCTTTTACAGCGATCGGACTGTAAACATCGTAATGACCCGTCTTGTCTTGCCATGTCAGTGATCCGAAGCGCCACTCACCCGCCGGCGCAGCAACGTTTGTGATGGTTACCTCGTAGGTAGCAGACTGGCCACGCTTCAGGCTGAATGACGACGGCGAGACCGTTACCTCGTAACCCGGCGGTGCATCAACCGAGACGGTGTAATCGCGCCAGCCGTTCTCCTTGGCGACGCTGGTCACCGTGCGCGTCACGGTCATAGCTCCTGCAAGCTCGGCGATACCAATCGACGGCACATTCAAGTTGTAAGGTTTCGACGGCACTCCAATCGAATCGAGAAAGTCGCAGCTCCCGGCCGAGAAGACGCCGAAGTTTTCACCACAGGTATAAGCAGCGTACTCGAATAGTCCTGCATCGTAGGCGAGGCCGGGCTCGAACATCGAACCCTTGTTGGCCTGGCCGTTCGGCCGGACATGCCCGGCGCCCATGTCGAACGGATCTGCCGGGCTGGCCCGATCGTTGTCTCTCACGTCCTGGTGGGCCGTGGTCATGATGGCCGACTTCGCCATCGCCGCGCTCCAGTCGGGATGGGCCTGTTTAAGCAGTGCGAACACACCGGCGATGTGCGGACTGGACATCGACGTACCGGCGATTGCCTGAAACAATTCGCCCGGATAGCTACCCGGGTCGGGTGTTGGCGAATTTCCGGCGAGAATCTGTATGCCCGGTGCAGTGATATCGGGTTTGATGATGTCCGGAGATACCGGATTCGGACCCCGTGACGAGAATATCGTCATCGAGGGTGCGTTGGGCCATTCGCCAATACTACAACAGTCGATGCTTGCGGTCGCGCTGCCGCCTTCGCCGGCGATATACGCTTTGATTGCCAGCCCCGGTGTATTGTCGATGTGCACGGTCGGCGTCCAGTGTGTGTCCGTGAACAGATTGTCTTCGTCACTGTTGTTGTAAAGAATCGTCCCAACGCCGCCTGCCTGCCAAACCGCCAGGCTCTTGTCGGCGCGCGCGATGGCGCCGCGTCGGCAGAGAACGATCTTTCCCGCAACAACTCCCGAATCCAGAGTCCCGGGGATACAAAGATCGCCGCCGGCGTCCGCGGCATCTACCAGAGGCGCAGATGCAACGCCTGTTGTGATCGACGCGCCGGTGTATGAGCTGCTATCGGCAAGATTGACCGTACCCTCGAAGAACCGGTCTTGCGTGCTCGCGCCGACCGTCGTCATCCAGGGCATGGTGCCGGGATTACCGAGCGTCGCTGGGTTAGGACCGGAATTACCCGCAGACGTCGCGACAAATACGCCGGCATCAGCGGCGAACAGAAACGCAATTTCATCGGGGCCCGGGCCGGACGCGCCGCCGCCGACCGAATAGTTGATCACATCAACGCCATCGGCTACGGCCTGGTCTATCGCTGCCGCAAGGTCGGACGTGAAGCCGCCAAGATTGCCGAGACCTTTGTAGGCAATGACGCGCGCGCGCGGCGCAATACCTGAAACCGTGCCTCGAGGAATACCATACATGCTGGCTTCGACACCGGCGTTTCCGGCCGCCGTCGACGCAGTATGCGTGCCGTGGCCGTCGTCGTCGCGAGCCGAATCGTACTCATCCGGGCCGGCGCCAATAACCAACCTATAAGTATCCAGCATCTGACGCGCACCAAGTAACTTGTTGTTGCACTCGAATGGTGCATCTGCAGTGTTGTGGCTCGTATTTCCAAATTCGCAGTCAGGACGGGAGTCATCCAGTGGCCCAATTGGCGATGGTCCATAGCTACCGTCATCGGCAAAACTCGGGTGCTCCGGCCAGATGCCACTGTCGATAACGCCGACGACGACGTCCTCGCCCGTCCAACCCTTGGCATAGGCACCGCCGGCGTCAGTCAGACCCAGAAAGGTCGGTGAGCTGTCCGTTGTCTTGAAGCGCATCTCGTCCTTGCGAACCGACGTAACGTTCTTCTGTGAAGCCAGGCTAATGGCCTGAGATTCAGATAGCTGCGCTGCGAATCCATTCAATGCCATCGCGTAGTCATGAATCTTCCTATTCTTGTTGGCACCGACCGCTTTCAGGGCATCGTCGTGCGACTGGTTAAGGAGGCCTACGTATTTCCGAACATTAGCGCTCCGCGGATTGACTTTCTTACCCTTGCCGGGTTTCGTAGCCCCATAACCCTTAATATCACCCTCATAGGCTATTACCGGGTCAGCAGCCATAGTCACGATATAGACATTGTGGTCCGGCGCTGCCGGCCGCGGACCATCTATGGTCGCATTCGTGTAATCTGCTGTTGCCAGAATTGGTCCGGCGCTGACGACCACTAATGCCATGGCAGCAAGCACAGTGGATAATCTGGTAGCTCTGATTCGACTCCAATCCATTACCTTATCTCCCTACTAGTTTGAGTAATATTTATTATTTCTCGGGAAAATCATGAGAATCGCTCTTTGATTAGGAGATGAGCAGACAATTCGCTGGAGGCTCTGCCAATATCTTCTTGTTCATTGATTGGTACTCACGAGCTGAGCATAGTGCACAACTGGTAGCTTCGCCATCCAGACGTCTTGCGCAGTCAACACTTCCGACAAGGGTTCATGGGCTCTTTCGAACATATAGTCAGATCCTATTCGACGTTATCGCGTTGTCTTAAGGCCGAATCTAGGGATGATCACTGCATATGGCCGCGGTGTCTGCCCGCACATTGGCTGCTCGCCTGACCTGCGGCTTGACTTCGACGGGGGCCTGAACGAGAATCCCCGCCCTCATGAGTGTGCCGGAATCTGCAGGGATACCGGTGAAATACCATTCCCCGGTAGCTCAGTTGGTAGAGCGGTTGACTGTTAATCAATTGGTCGCTGGTTCGAGTCCGGCCCGGGGAGCCAACTTTTGAAAAAGGCCTCAGCTATGAGGCCTTTTTTGTTTGTGTGCCAGTGCAATTACGCCGGACGAGTCGAAGGCAGCGCCTCGAGCACCCGTTTCCGATCGCTCGGATCAACCACCGCACTTCGTTGTCAGCAGGTCTCACCGAGCGGGCCCGGGGAGCCAACTTTTGAAAAAGGCCTCAGCGGAGCGCTTCTGCAACCGCGACCCTCAGACGATCACGACCACAGGGCCGGGTCGAGCCAGACCTCAGGCAAAGACAGCTTGCCGCACGCGGGGCCATCAGCGACCCCGAGGATCTGTGATTGCCAGGCATCGGCCCATTCCGAAGGCAGCGGGTACGGCGTCCGGACCGACCGCTCCGGTGAAAATCCCAGGCGGCCGTAATACGCGGGGTCGCCCAGCACGTAGACCGCGCTGCAACCCTCCTGGCGAAGCTGTTGCAAGCCTGTACGCACGAGCGCACTGCCGATGGCCTGCCGCTGCCACTCCGGCGAGACGGCGAGTGGCGCGAGCAATGCGACCTTTTGATGCCCGTCGTCTATGGCGCACTTCGTAAAGATGATATTCCCCACAAGGTCCGAATCGATGACTGCCACGAGCGAAACCGTGCGGTCAGGTTCGTCGAGCAGATCCCGCACCAAGGGCACAAGGTCTTCATCGGGAAACGTGCGCCGGTAAAGCGCCTCTATCGCATGCCCGTCCGCCGCGATGCCGCGCCGGATTTCCGGCCAATCCACTGCCGACGAGGCTGTCACCGGGGGCGAACCGACTCCTCGATGGACTCCCCGCTGATGTCGCTCACCGAACTGAGGCGCTCGACCTGCTCCTTGCCTTCGCGGATCGATTTCTCGAGCAGTTTCCGAGTATCGCTCTCGAGACAGTGCTCTTTCTCCAGGTCCAGGAACGCGAGCTGAAGCTGGTTCAGGAGATTGTTCAGGATGTGCTGCGTGGAGCGAACGGTCGCGACGTACACGTCGTACTTCTCTTGCTCCGTAGCCCGGATCCTGCGCGCCCGATTGTCTGCAAAAACACCGAAACTCAGGATCAGCACAATGATAAGCAACCGCATCCAGAACTCGTTTACATCCGAGGGCACGATTTCAAAGAATTCCTCCACGTAGACAAAGCGGTGAATCGCTGATTCGGCGAACCAGTAGACGAGCGCCAGGGCGAGCCCCAGCAGGCTGAATTTGTGTCGGTCCATCCGTCAGTCGCTCATTCGCAAATCCGCTGCCGTATCATCTGATCACTCTCATTGTGCGGCGACCGCGCAGATCCACAATTGGGGTAACTGCTTAGGCAACTACGGAGCCCCTGTAAGCACTGGCGCCGCCTGTCGAACTCTTTTGGCCACTATTTCAATAACTTGAAAGCATGGCTCCACTCGCCTCGGGTTAAGCCCGGTATGCAGTACAACATGCACAGCGGCTCGATGGCGCGCGCCGCTTCGACCGCGCCCATATCCTCGGATTCCCAGCCGAACTGGTCGAGAATGTCGGTAACCACGGCTTTGGCCTGCTCGTCATTGCCACATATGAACATGGTCGGCTTGCCGCCTTCGAAGCCTGGGTTGACCATGCGCACGCTGCTTACCGAGTTAAAGGCTTTGACGAATTTTGTGCGCGGATACTGCTTCTGCAGTTGCTCCATCAGCGATTCATCGAGGTTCGTGAAAAACCTGAGCACGCCGTTCACAGGCGGCTCATCGGCGATCGGATTTGTCGCATCGATAACCGGCTTGCCCGCGTGGTTTTCCTCTCCGGCGATACCCAACGCCTTGTTCGCCGCCGTTCCTTTGACAGCGAGCACGACGAGCTCCGCGAATGCCGCGGTGTCACCGAAAAAACCCGCGCCTATACCCGGATTTTCCTGCAGCCAGTCCACCAGTTGCTCGGGCGACCGGCTTCCGATCATGACTTCGTGCCCGCGGCCCGCGAAACCGGCAGCGAGAACCTTACCCACGACCCCCGATCCCAGTACTCCTATTTTCATAGCTTTCCTCAGTCGACGACCGTCAGCTCCTTCACCAGGTGGTCGGCGCCGTAAACCGTTTTCAGTGCTTCGAGCATGATCGCAGTATCGACGCCCACGGTACGATTTGTCGCCGGGTCGAACCAGTAATCGCCAGCGATCGAATGTATGTTGCCGTCAAACGCCAGGCCGACGAGACTGCCGTCTGCAGCGACAATCGGGCTGCCCGAGTTGCCGCCCGTTATATCGGTAGTCGCGACAAAGTTGAACGGCGTATCGGGATCCAGATTCTCCCTGGCCGCCTGCCAGGTATCCGGCAACATAAACGGCCGCTGCCCCGTGGCGCGTTCGAACAGCCGGGTGGTGCGGGTGAAAGGATCGACCATTTCACCCTTCTCTTCCCAGCCTTCCACGGCGCCATAGGTAATGCGCAACGTGAAAGTCGCATCGGGATAAGTATCCGAACCGTAAATCCGGAACCGGGCGTCAGCGATCATCTCTTCGCCGCGAGTCAACGGCGCTTCGACCACGTTCTCGTAACGCTCCCTGAGCGCGCGGGCGCCCGGATCGATGGCCAGGGCCATCCGTATCATCGGATCGTCGCTCGCTTTCACAGCGTCGACGCCGCCCTCCCAGAGGGCCATGCGGACCTCGGGATCGTCGAGCCGGCTAGCGTCGACGAGCGCCGCCGCCAGTGCTTCGGGAGACTGCTTGCCGAGTATCCTCTGCACGTAGTTGCTGTCCGGTCCGAGCCACTCGCGCATCTTCTCGAGGGAGAACGTGAGCGTGAGTTTCTCGTAGTCCTTGTTGATCGGGCGTGCCGCTGAAAGTGCCTGCTCGACCCGCGGCAATGCGGCATCGGTGTAGTCGCGGATTCGCTCGCTGTTGGGGAGCTCGCGCTCAGCCGTGCCGCGAACGATCGTGCGCGCGTGATCGAAAAGATCGCTATTGAAGGCCGCTGCGCTCTCGATGAACAGGTGTTCCTCGTAGAAATTCCGGTAATTGTCGATGGCATCGTCAATCAGGTCCCAGGCCTCACCGTAGGCCGCCTGCAACGCCGGGTCTGACGCAACTGCCGCACGCAGTTCCCGCTCCTGCTCCTCTTTCCTGGCCATCATCGAATCGTTGTGCAGCGCTTTCAGCTGGTTGCGCCGCACCTTGATGCCATTCTCGATGCCTGCAATGCGTTGCTGCACGGCCCGAGCGGCTTCATCGCTCGTGTTCGCCCACGCCAGCATGCGCCCACGCAACTCCGAATAGCGCAACAGCCACAGCGGCCACATGACGTCGCGCTGCATCTTGAGCTGACTTACGGTGAGCAGCCGGTCCGTCGAGCCCGGGTGCCCGGAGATGAACACCGGTTCGGCAGACTTCGGCCCACCTTCTCGCCACTTCAGGTAGTTCGGCGTGGAGGCGGGCTTACCGTCTTCGTAGGCGCGCAGGAACGACATGTCGAGGCACCAGCGAGGAAAATTGAAGTTGTCGGGATCGCCGCCGAACGCCGCGATGTCGACTTCGGGTGCAAATACAAGTCGCACGTCATCGTAGCGTTTGTACTGGTATATGAAGTACTGGCCGCCGTTATAGAGCGAGACGGCTTCACACTTCCGTTCACCATTCGCGGCCGTCTCGCACTCCGTCTCGAGTTCCGTCAGGGCGGCTTTGCGCGCATCGTTCGCTTCCGCATCGTCGAGGCCTCTTGTCGCCTCGCCGACTTTGTTCGTGACGTCGTCGAGATCCACGAGCACCGAAATCGACTGGCCGGGACACCGCAGCTCCTGTTCGCGCCCGGAAGCCATGAAACCTTCGTCCGACAGGTTCCGCTCGGCACTGCTGAGATTGCGGATACAGCCCCAAATGCAATGGTTGTTGGTCAGTACCAACCCGTCGGGGGACGCAAACGAGCCGGTGCAGCCGTTCTCGAGTCGCGTCGTCGCGAGCTGGGCGGACCGCAGCCAGGCATCATCGATCGTGACGTCGTACTTCGCCTCCACCCGGTCGGATGGGAAGTTATCGATCGTCCACATGCCTTCGTCGGCAACGGCGAGACTGGCGAAAACCAGCAGGGAGGAGGCTGCAAGAGCCGTGTTCTTGTTCATTCGTATTCCTCGCTGTAATGAAGAGGATGCAAAAAGCGGTGTGTTTATCGACTGAATTGCACCGCAAACGTTCCTTGCTCAGCCGCTCGCGGCCATTTCCAGGATAACGCGCCAGAGGTATTCGACCATGCTCACGAACGCATCCTCTGCGACCCGCTCGTTGTCGCCGTGGGCACCAAAGCCACTGTTGATCTCATCGATGGTCCGCGCGGGCCCGATACCGTAGGCCTGCACACCCTTGGCGCGCACCTGCGCCATGTCAGTCGCACCCGTGCTCATTATCGGAAGTACTGTCGCCTCAGGATACATTTCCACGGCGACCCGCTCGAGCGTCTGGAACATCTCGTTGTCAATCTGCGATGGCGGCGCCGCAGGACGGTAAATCGGTTCCGGCACGATCTCCACGCGAGGATCGTCGATCACCGCCGCAAGGTCCTCGTAGAAACCGTGCACGTCCTCATCGGGCAACATGCGGATGTCGAGGATTGCTGAAGCCTCCGACGGGATCACGTTGCGGCGGAAACCGGCATCGATCACCGTGGGCACTACCGACGTTCGCAATATCGAGTAGTGATACGGGAAGGTCTCCAGAAACTGCTGCTGAATCGCATCGGTCATTTCCGGGTCGGTGACGTTTTCGTAGAGCACGGCTTCATCCGGGGGCGCTATTGCCGCCATGCGGCGGAAGTACGTCTCGGTCGTCTCGTTCAGCCGCATCTCCGTCTGCCAGGCCGCTGCTTTGGCAACGGCATTGGCGAGAATCATTACGGCGTTGTCCATTCGGGGAATGGACCCATGCCCGGGGGTACCGCGCGCGACGAGCGTGACGCGCCGCGGCATCTTCTCGGTGGTTTCTACACCGAAGGTATGAACCTTGCCGTCACGAATAACGCCCTGCCCGCCTTCGGCAATGCAGTACTCCGCAGCGATCGTATCCCAGTGTTTATCAACCATGAAGTTGATGCCGACGTCCGGCGTCCCTTCCTCGCCGGACTCGGCCAGGAAGATGACATCGCGATCCAGCTCCACACCGAGACGCTTCAGCAGGATCATCACCATCATGCCGGCAGCGACGTTGTCCTTGTCGTCCAGCGTGCCGCGCCCGTAGATATAGCCGTCCTGGCGCATGCCTGAAAACGGGTCCGCGTACCACTTATCCGGCTGCACGCCGACCACGTCGGTATGGCCCATGATGAGGATCGGCTTCTTGCTGCCGTTGCCTTCCAGCCGCGCCACGAGGTTCGCGCGTGCCGGATCCAGTGCGTAGAGCCGGGATTCGATGCCTTCGGCGGCCAGCACGGCCCTGACGTATTCGGCGACTTCGGTCTCGTTACCGGGCGGATTGACCGACGGTATCTTGACCAGCTCAACGAGATGATCGATTGCTTCGCTGCCAACGGCATCCCAATCAACCAGGTAAGACCGTTGCGCAACCGCCGAATTCAGCAGCAACAGCAGCAGGAGCGTCAATACGCTACGCATGTGATTCCTCCGTAATGATCAGTTTCGCCTCGGGGTCGGCATCAGCCGGAGAGCACCTCGCCAAGGTACTTGCGAAACGCCTCCCCGGTATCGGGGTGCTCCAGGCCGTGAGCCACGGTCGCCTTCAGGTAACCGAGTTTGCTGCCACAGTCGAAGCGTTCCCCTTCGAAGGCATACGCATAGACGGGAGACTCGTCCAGCAGATCCGCGATCGCGTCAGTGAGCTGAATCTCCCCGCCTGCCCCGCGACCCGTCGTTTCCAGCTTGTCGAAGATTGCGCCGGGCAGGAGATAACGACCCACCACCGCGAGATTCGACGGTGCATCCTGCGGCGCCGGCTTTTCCACTATTCGGACAATCCGGCTGTCGTGCGCCTGGTCGACAGCCACGATGCCATAGCTGGAAGTGTCTTCGGGCGGCACAGTTTCGACAGCGATGACGCCACCGCCGTGCCGTGCATACTCGGTCGCCATCTGCGTCAGGCACGGCGAATCGCTCGCGATCAGGTCATCGGCCAGGTGCACGAAAAACGGCTCATCGCCGACGGCGGGCCGCGCACAGAGCACGGCGTGTCCAAGACCCAGCGGTTCTCCCTGGCGGATGTAAATGCAGCTCACGCCATTCGGGACAATGTCCTGTATGGTCTTCAGCAAGTCGTCCTTGCCAGCCTCCTTCAGCGCGGATTCGAGTTCCGGGTCGCTATCGAAATGGTCCTCGATCGCGCGCTTCGAACTGCCGGTCACGAATACGAGCTTGGTGACACCGGCATCGATGGCTTCCTCGACGGCGTACTGGATCAGCGGTTTGTCCACGATAGGCAACATCTCTTTGGGACTGGCCTTCGTGGCGGGCAGGAATCGGGTTCCGCGCCCGGCGACCGGGAATACGGCCGCGCGAATCTTCTGACTCAATGTCATGCTCCCTCAACTGCTGGCGAGGGCGCATGATAGCCAATAATTGCCTGCGGTTCTTCGCGAAAACCGCGTTCTGCAGGCTAATGGCGCCGTGCCGGAAGGCCCGGCACGGCCCGTTCCCTGCCACTGTCGCGGGGGCTATTTTTTCGCGGCGGGCGTGACCAGGATATTGCCGCGATTCAGCTCCACCGTGCGCTCGCCGATGCCTTTGACCAGCGACAGCTCATCGGGCGCCTTGAAGGGCCCGTGCTTCTGGCGGTACTCGACGATTGCGCGGGCCTTGCTCAGGCCGACCCCCTGCAGTGACTCCGAGATGGTTTCCGCATCCGCGGTATTGACGTTGACGGGACCTGCCAGCGCCAGGGCAGGCAGCAGCAGGCCACAAAGGGCCAGTTTTTTAATCCAGTTGATCATTCGAAAGCTCCTAATTGCCAGTTGGGAATACAACGCGCCAGGCTGGCGCGTCATCGGAGCTTAGGCGGGCGGTACCGACGATACCGCTACGGAAACTGGCGGCTTCGGCCGGTTTTGCGTAAGCAGTGCATCAACGGCAGCCGTAATGGCGCGAGGATAGTCGTGCGGGCGCTCACACTCGCATCGAAATGCTAGCCCGCGACTTTCGAATCCTGCCGTCGCTCGCCGAGCCAGCCGCCAAGCAGTCCGGCGAGAAACGGTACGAGCCCGCCGGCAACAAGATTCCCGAGCGTAAACACGCCGGAAAGCAACAACGCGATCGCAACGGCGAGCGCGGCGGCAATGGCCGGCTCGAGTATCGTTCTGCCTGCGGACTTAATGCCAACGATGAAACCGCCGATTACGAACGCAAGAAAGTTGAGCACCGCGGCAAATGCTATCTGGCCCCCACTCAGCTGGATGTCCTGTATGTCGGCGGGGTCGGTCACGCCCTCCAGCTCCGATCCGATGACGAAACCAAGGATGATGCTGGCCACCAGGCTGAGTGCGATCATAATCAGGGCACCGAGCCCGATCCATTTCCAATCGAGATTCATTGCTACGCTCCGGTTGTTCTCTTGAGGCCAGGGAGCTCCTGGCCGGGGTACAGCTGGTTATTCATTGTTATTGTCCAGCATTTTTCGAGTTGTTATTCGTTTGCCCGGGAAGCCTACCGATCGGCGAACGAGCTTCGCGGTACCCCCTGGACGTCGACGACTATACCCTGATTCATTCGCAGGTGTCGATGATGGGCGTGCCGACAGCTTTACGGCTGGCAACGCGGACGAAGCGGGTCCCTAGAAACCACCCCCCGTCGAGAACCCGCCGCCGCCCGGTCGACGGAAACCGCCACCGGACGGAAGTCCAAACCCGCCTCTCCTGGGCGGCGACGGTCTCGGAAACGGCGATCCCGAGCGCGGCAGATGCCAGGTCCCCCGGCGTCGCGGAAATCCACCGGAGCCAAACGTGGGGCTGGCGCGCATCTTCCGCAATCTGTGTGAGCGCGCGATGATTCGCCACAAGTCGTCGTCGTCGAGCAGGCCGCGCAGGAATTGCTCAATGGCGCCAGCGACAGCCGATCCGTTCGTGAAGACCGAGCGCATGTCGTCGTAGCCGCGACGCTTGAACTGCTGGCGCAAGCCCTCGAGCTCGCGAGCCTTCTTCATGTTGCGGGTATAGACTTTCTGCCTGTCGCGGTACTCTTCCTGCAGCAACGCGAGCCGATCGTCGACGTCGCCGATGTCCTGGACGATCACGTCGTCGTCCGGATCCGGCGTGAGCATGGCACGTCGCCGCAGGGCATTTATGCCGTCACTCTCCATCTCTGCGGCGAGTCGCTCCAGGGCCCTGGTCATCAGTTCGTCATCGCCGGACGCGAAGCGCGATCGCTCATCGCCCATTTCGGCAATCTCGCGTTCGGCGCCGGCAATGGACTCGTCGACCTCCTCCAATGACTTTTCCGCAGCTTCGAGTTCCTGCTGCAGCTGCGGCACGCCCATCTCCTCCGCCGCGGCGACCTCGAGCTTTTTCAGCTTTTCGAATTCGGTGTCAGACCTGGCGCGTGCCCGTTCCGCGTGTGCTTTCAGGCGCTTCGGGATCTCGTTCAGCATCCAGTAGTTGGGTCGCGCCTTGTCGTATCCGCAGAGCTTTGCCACCCACCCATCGAGGAGTTTCGCCAAGGGGTTCGCTGAATACTCCGACGTGCCATAACCGCGCCGCCACAGGTACATGAACAGCTTGTCGGATTCGTAAGGCTCGCCCTTGGTCTTCTTGTCGTCGACGGCATCCTGGGTCTTTGCCTCGGCCTGATCCGCAATGGCGTCCGTCTCGTGCGCGAGCTCGAGCTGTGCCTTATACGCCGGATCGTCCTCGAGGCGTTCCTGCACGGCGGCCTCTGCCTCATCCAGTGCGGCAGCGGCAGCCTCGGTCTCTTCGCGCTTCGTATCGCGCTGCGTCTCGAGACCTGCGAGGCGCGCCTCGGCGTCCCGGATGTCGTCAAGCAGGGCGCGATGTGCATGCTGCCGCTGGTCGAGGAGGTCACGAATCTGGTGCGACACGGAGTCAAGCCCGCGGATAACGTCACCGCGCTCGAGCTGCGCGAGGCGATGCTCGGCCAGTTTCCTGTACAGGGTCAGCTTGGCGTCACCGAGCTCCCGTATGGTTTCACTGGAATCGGCAATCGCCGAATCAATCGAGTGCAGGTCCTTGCGCAGAGACGAAAGCCCTTGGTCGAGCTCGTGTAACACCTTGCTGCCATTCACCGCCGCCATGACGTTACCAGCTCACTATCGCTGCGCCGCTGGTGGGAACGCGATACTCGGGCTGCAGCTGGCCACGCTCCTTCACGGCGAGCACATAATCCTGGATGATGCCGTCATCCTGCTTGTCAGCGCCTATACGCTCGAACAAGTCCTGATCCACACGAACACCCCATTTTTGCACCCTGTAGACCTTGCCGTCTTCCTCGCTGCGCACAGGCATCGCGATGGTATTGCCGTCATCGTCGATTGCTTCGACGATCAGGTAGTAATTGCGCGCGCCGGGATTCGCCTCCGGTTCACGCCACACCCCTGACAACTCGCCCGGCCGCGAAATGATGCGCAGTTCGTAACTCTGATCCAGCGTGGCCTGCAACGACGTTAGGGCGTCGATCGCTTCGGAGACGGCCGCGCTATCTCCACGCTGCATCGCTGCCTCGCCCTCGGCCAGAATCTCTTTGGCACGGTCTGTTGCGGGTTCTGCTGCCGCCGTGTCGATCACGGCCTGGTAGGAAGACTGCAGCGTCGCGGGCAAGGCCGCGATGCGGGCCGCTTCCGGCCGCACGACGAGCGACTGCCAGGCGATAAAGACGATGGCGACCAGCACCAGAACCCCCAGCAGCGGCTTGCCCCAGCGCGAGCGCGCCACGTACCAGTTCGCCAGCGTGGTCTGCAATCCGGCGGCGGGCGGCTGGTAGGAAAAGCGGTCCTCCTCGAGTGCGGCCACGCCCTCGGCGAGCACGTGATCCGGAACCTCGAGGCCCTGCGCGGCGTACAACGACCGGAGCCGGGCGATCAGCTGTTTGCGGCGTTCCTCGGTGTTCAGTTCACGCTCGACGATGAGTTCCTGATGACGAATCGTGTCGACGACGTCCATCGCGAGCATGACTTCGTCGAGTTCGGCTGCGGGGCTGGCGCTGGCCATCGGCAATCAGATGCAGGCTCGAGCGGGTCAGGCCGCGGAACGCTCTTCGCGGTCCGGGAGTGCGAGAACTCGCTGCTCCAGTTTCGCCATGCGTTTCTTGCCTTCCTCGACTGCTTCACGAATCTCTTCAGCATTGCGTGTGCTGAGCGAGCGCATCTCATCGACAATGTCGTGTGAACGCTCCTGGTAGTCCGCGACGGACTGCACGAGCTTTTTCACCGACTCGGCACGGATCGTCGGTCCGTAGCCTGCCTTGAGTGCCTCTTCCTGGACTTTACCGCCAATGTCCGCAAGGTCTTCGAGGCTGTCGCTGACGCCGTCCTTCATTGCCTCCAGTGTCCTGGTACTTTCGTGAAGACCGAACAGCCCGGTGAACGACGCGCTCAGCGCCGTCAGCACCGTTTCGTTGGTGCCGAAGAAGGCGACGGATTGCTTGTAGACCCGCTCCTTGGCGGAGGTCGTTTGTTTCAGGCGCGCCATGATGACCTCCGAGGTGTTGTAGCCTACGGTCAGATTGTCGGAGATATCTTTCGCAATCTGATAGCGATCGTCGACTTCCTGCACCGCGCGCAGACGTTCGTCACGCGTCAGCTCGAGCCTGGCGCGTTCCGCCGGGTCCTCGCCTGCGTAGGTGTCGAGGGCCGCGACAGCCTGATTCAGTTCGTCTTTGGCTGCTTCGACCTTTTGCTCCGCGGTGTCGAGCAACTCGAGCGCCTGTACCTCGGCCTGCTTCAGCGCGCCGCGGAAATCCATGTAGGCATTCATGATGATGCGCTCGCGCTCGATCTGTACCTTGGAGTCCTCGGATACGTCGAGATACGTCTTCTTGATTTTCTCGAAGCGGTCGGAAATATCCCCGCGGCTCAGCTTCATCCAGATATTGCCGAGGCGTTCCCAGGTATCGATCTTGCCGTCATCGAGCTGCTCCACCATGCCTTTCGCGTCTTTGCGGATGCTGTCGAACGAGTCTGCTATGTCCTCGTAGCGCTCGCCGACCGACATGGATGTCAGCTGCTCGCGCACGACCTCGTTGAAAAGCGAGGCCTGGTTGAGCGTTCGTGCAATAGCGACCACCCGTTCCTCGTCGAGATCCGAGATGCGATTCAGAAGATCGATGATCGGTGCTTCATGCGTCTTGTCGGGCACCAGCCCCAGATCACGGAGCTGGTTCATGGCGCGATCGAGATAGTGGACCGGCGCGCCGGATTCGGTTTTAGTCGTCATTGGTTATCGCTCCTCTCGCTCATTGCGGCCTGTTCCTGAGGCAGGCACGTTGGGTCCGGCGTTGTCTCAGCCCTTCGGGATACGGATTTTCTGCCCCGGGTAGATCTTGTCGGGATCACTGATGACGCCGCGATTGGCTTCGAATATCTTCGTGTACTGCATCGCGTTGCCGTAGTATTTTTTCGCCAGCGCGGACAGGGTGTCGCCCGATTCGATCGTGTAGTACTCGGTCTCCCCCTCCGGCGCGGGCGCGTTCAGCCCGTCAGCCTTGACCTCCTCGACACCCTTGATGTTACCGGCCGCCATTACGGCGCGTTCCATGTCCTCGGCGCTGGCAGCTGACCCGCCAAGTTGCACTACGCCATTGTTGTAGGCGACGTCCAGGTTATCGATGTTCACGTCGGCACCCTCGACGTGCGCCTTGATGTCATCCGCGGCCTGCTCGGGCTCCTTGATGACTTCGTCGCCCTTGTCCTTCCAAAAATCAAACAGTCCCATTGCATCGCTCCTGTATTGTTCGTTTGTTAAAATTTTGTGTTTTTCGGAGACCGGTAAATATACGGCTAGCGTCACACGCCGTCCAGCGGCGCCCGGTCCGGCGAAGCCAAGCTCACAGTGTGGCGGTGCCGTGCGCTCAGGAACGCGTAATACTGTGCTGAAGCACCGTGTCGAACTGTACCCGCGAGGCCGGCCGCTGCGTCTCCCAGTTTCGGCAGCTGGGGCACTGCCACAGCAGCCGCTGACTGGAAAAACCGCATTCCTGGCACTGGTAACGGGGCGATGCCGTGGCGAGCTTGCTCAATGCCGTGCGGATCTTCGCAAGCGCCGTCGCCTCCTGGTCCTCCTGCTGATCGGAGAGCCGCTGCAGGTCCACGAACTCGGCCAGCGTCGGTTCGTTCAGCATGTATTCCTTCACCACCGCATCGATGACCGGAATACCGCCGATGTCGTTGACGATCGCCGTGTACGCGATCAACGAACTCATTTCCGGATGCTTCTGCAACAGCGTCTTCAGGGCGCGCTCGAGTTCCGCCAGTTCGTCCTCGCGCGTATAGATTGCGACAATCTCCGGCAACGCCTCGGCGATGAGGTAGGTGTTCTCGTCGATAATGCGATGATACAGGCGCAGAGCCGTCTTGCTGTCGTGCGTTTCCTGCGCAATGTGCGCCCGGGTCAGTGCGCCGCGCATCGTACGCGGACGGCCTGTCTGTGCCTTTTTGACGTAGGCGCGCGCCGCCGAGTAATCATTACGCTTTGCGGCGACCTCGGCCAGCTCGCAATAGTAATGCGCAATTTGCAGCGCCAGCGACCGGCCACCGAGCACCTCGAGCTTCTCGGCCGCATCGATCGCCCGCTCCCATTCCTTCTCCTGCTCGTAAATGCGGCACAGCGACTCCAGCGCCTGGACCTGGTAGCGCGACCCTTGTGCCAGGCGCGTAAACAGGCTTTCGGCTCGATCAAGCAGGCCCGCGTGCAAATAGTCTTTGGCCAGCGAGTAAAGCGCCTGGTCTCGCTGCTCCGCCGCGAGGTCCGGACGCGCGATGATGTTCTGGTGGATGCGAATGGCCCGATCGACCTCCCCACGTCGCCGAAACAGGCTGCCGAGCGCAAAATGGGTTTCGATCGTCTTGTCATCGACGCGGACCATCTCGAGAAAATGTTCCAGCGCCTGGTCGGTCTGTTCGTTGAGCAGGAAATTCAGGCCTTTCAGGTAATCGATATTCAGTGGCGGAGGCGGCTGCTCCTCGTCGCGCTCGCCGAAGCGGCCCATGGCCCACCCTGCCGCCGCAAGCAGCAGAAACAGGCCCGCAAGTAGAAACGTCGATTCAGTCGGCATCGGACAAAGGCAGGCTGCGCAGCGAGCTTACCTCAGACTCGGATACACGCAGTGCCCGCCGCAGTGTGCGCCGTTCGTTGACGAGTCGCAGCGCGTAGAATCCCATGCTGACCACGCCCAGGAGCCAGCCGACGACCAGGGTCAGCGTGAACGCGATCGAAATGGATGTCGTGACGCTGACAAAAGCCAGGTTGACCTCGACGTCCCCGGTGTTCAGGTATGAGAACACGACCATGACGCCGAAGATAACGATCAACAAGAGGAAAAGGCCGGCTTTCTTCAACATTCGCTCACTCCAAAGCTGCCAGTTATGGCCCTGGTAGCATGAGAGTGTATTGCTTTAGCGCGCTTTTGGTAACCGGTGATTGGCCCGGAGCCGGTTTGCCGCACTCAGTTCTTGATGGGAAAGTGGCGACTTCCGTTGACCCGCTCGCGAAGGTCCTTGCCCGGCTTGAAATGCGGGACGTACTTCCCGGATAGCGCCACTGCCTCGCCGGTCTTCGGGTTGCGGCCGATACGCGGCGGCCTGAAATGCAATGAGAAGCTGCCGAAGCCGCGGATTTCGATCCGCTCGCCCCTGGCCAACGAGTCACTCATCAGGTCCAGCAGATGCTTGACCGCCAACTCCACGTCTTTCGCCGGAAGGTGTTTTTGCTTGCGGGCTATAGCTTCTATGAGTTCAGATTTTGTCATTTTTTCACTTCGGTCCTGGCCGGGGCACGTAACCCACCGATAGTATTGACAAATATAGCCCGGACCGGAGGGTCCGGGCTACCTTTTTTACGTATTATTTGCTTCCGCCGGACATTTTTTCCTTCAGAAGTTCGCCCAGCGTAGTGCCGACGGGCGCCGAACCGGCTTCGGACTTGTAGTCCTTGATCGCCTCGGCCTCCTCGTGAACCTCCTTCGCCTTGATCGACAGCTGAACCGAACGGTTCTTGCGATCGACGTTGGTGAACTTGGCTTCGACTTCCTCACCTACCTTGAGCACCATGCGCGCGTCTTCCACCCGGCCGCGAGCCAGTTCAGATGCTCGCAACGATCCGATGACGCCGTCGCCGAGATCGACCATTGCGCCTCGCGCATCGACCTCTGTAACGGTACCGGTGACGATCGTGTTCTTCGGATGCTCGGCCAGCCATGCAGAGAACGGATCTTTTTCAAGCTGCTTGATACCGAGCGAGATACGCTCCCGTTCGGCGTCGATCGCGAGCACGGCCGCCTCGATCTCCTGGCCCTTGCTGTAATTGCGAACGGCTTCTTCCCCGGGCAGATCCCAGGAGATATCCGACAGGTGCACGAGACCATCGATGCCGCCTTCCAGACCGATGAAGATACCGAAGTCGGTAATCGACTTGATCTGGCCGGTGACCTTGTCGCCACGGTTGTAGGTAACGGAAAATTCGGCCCACGGATTCGACTTGCACTGCTTGATGCCGAGGGAAATACGCCGCCGCTCCTCGTCGATCTCGAGGACCATGACTTCCACTTCCTCGCCAACCTGCACGATGCGCGAGGGATTGACGTTCTTGTTGGTCCAGTCCATCTCGGATACGTGCACGAGGCCTTCCACGCCGTCCTCGATCTCCACGAAGCAACCGTAGTCGGCGATGTTCGTGACCTTGCCGAAGATGCGCGTCTGCGGCGGATAACGCCGGGCGAGATCCTTCCACGGATCATCACCGAGCTGTTTCATGCCCAGCGACACACGCTGCCGTTCGCGATCGAACTTGAGGATCTTGACGTCGATTTCGTCGCCGACATTGACGACCTCGGAAGGATGCTTGACGCGCTTCCAGGCCATATCGGTGATATGCAACAGTCCGTCTATTCCGCCCAAATCGACGAAGGCCCCATAATCCGTCAGGTTCTTTACGATGCCCTTGACGGTATTGCCTTCCTGCAACTCGGCCAGCAACTGCTCGCGTTCCTCGGAGTATTCCTGTTCCACGACTGCGCGCCGCGATACGACAACGTTGTTACGACGCTGGTCGAGCTTGATGACCTTGAACTCGAGACTCTTGCCTTCGAGATACGCCGGATCGCGCACCGGCCGGACATCCACCAGGGACCCCGGCAGAAATGCGCGGACATTGTCGATCTCGACGGTAAAACCGCCCTTCACGCGCCCATTGATCACGCCTTCGACGACCTCGCCTTCATCGAACGCTTTTTCCAGGTCGATCCAGGTGCGAGCGCGAATCGCTTTCTCCCGGGACAGCCGGGTCTCGCCGAAACCGTCTTCGACGGCATCCAGCGCGACTTCGACTTCATCTCCCACGGAGATTTCGCCTTCGCGCATATCATTCTTGAACTGTTCTATCGGGATGACGGCCTCTGACTTGAGACCGGCGCTGACGATTACGACATCGTCATTTACTGCGACAACGATACCCGTGATGATTGATCCGGGCTTTATCTGTTGACTCGCAAAACTCTCTTCAAATAACTCAGCAAAACTTTCAGACATTTAATTAACCAATAGGACCCCTGCTATTGCCTGAGCCCATACCCAAAAAAACGTCACACCACGTCCTGTAGCTGACGGACACTACGAAAAAGAACCGGACTCCATGTCCGATTCAACCCAATCCTTTCCTGGTAAAATCTAGAGTTCTTCGCCCAGCAGTTCCCTGGCCCAGTCCAGCACCGTATCGGTCACGGCAGCTATGGACTGACCCGAGGAATCCAGAATCCTGGCGCCCTCTGCCGGCCTCAACGGTGCGACCGATCGCTCGGAATCCCGCTGGTCACGGTCCTCTATGTCCCGCGAAAGGGCGGCAAGGCTAACATCAATACCCTTGTCATTCAACTGCTTATGTCGCCTTCGTGCACGCTCCTCGGCACTCGCCGTCAGGTAGACCTTGAGCGCTGCCTCGGGAAACACATGGGTGCCCATATCGCGCCCGTCCGCCACCAGTCCCGGCGGCTTGCGAAAGCTCCTCTGCAGGGCCATCAGCGCGTCGCGGACAGGCTGCAACGCGGCCACCTGCGACGCCCCGCGGCCGGCCTCCTCGGTACGGAGCTCGCCCCGAACGGGCTCCCCGTCCAGCCAGATCAGCTCTTCCCCCGCCGCGTCGGCTTCGAATCTGACATCGAGGTCCAGCGCCAGCTGCGCCAGCGCCTCTGCATCGTCCAGGCTGATGCCCCGGCGCGTCGCCGCGAGCGCCAGCAGGCGGTAAAGGGCGCCGCTGTCCAGCAGATGCCAGCCGAGCGCAGCCGCCACGCGGCGCGCTATCGTGCCCTTACCCGATCCGCTGGGACCGTCGATGGCGATGACTGGCGGCAACGTCGTCACGAAGGAACCTCGCTCAGGCAGCGGATGTCGGCGCCAATCTCGCCGAGACAGGCCTCGAAACCCGGAAATGACGTCTCTACCGCGGCAACGTCCCCGACGGACACGGGCCCGTCGGCAACGGTACCGGCGATCGCAAACGACATGGCAATACGGTGATCGCCGAAACTCTCCACCACGCCCGCGGAGAAGCGCCCGCCATGGACGCACGCACCGTCATCGAATTCGTCGACGCGGATACCAAGGGCGCGCAGTCCCGCCGCCATGGCGGCTATCCGGTCGCTCTCCTTGACCCGCAGCTCGCCGATACCGGTAAAGCGGGTTTCGCCATCGGCGGCCGCCGCGGCCACGAACAGCACCGGGAACTCGTCGATCGCCAGCGACACCAGCGCGGGATCGACCTCGATTCCCTGCAGCTTCGACGACCGAACGCGAAGGTCGGCGACCGGTTCTTCACCCATTTTGCGCCGATTTTCCAGCGTGATCGTACCGCCCATTTCCCGCAGGATGTCCAGAACACCCGTCCGAGTGGGATTCACCCCGACGTCCCGGATCAGCACGTCGGCCTTGTCGGCCAGCAAGGCGGCGAGGATGAGGAAAGCGGCGGACGACAGGTCGGCGGGCACACGGACCGGGCACGCCCGGAGCGTCGCCGGGCCTTCGATACCAATGCGTCCCCCCCTGGCGCTGACGGCAACGCCCATCGCACGCAGCATGCGTTCGGTGTGGTCGCGCGTAACGGCGGGTTCGGTAACCGTTGTCGCGCCCCGCGCGTACAGGCCGGCCAGGAGAATGGCCGATTTCACCTGTGCGCTGGCCATGGGTAGCGTGTAGTCGATGCCTTCGAGAGCCGGATTACCCCGAATCCGCAGCGGCGGCTTGCCTTCCCGGCTCTCGATCACCGCACCCATGCCACAGAGTGGCGTGATGATGCGTTGCATCGGCCGCCCGGTCAGCGACTCGTCGCCTGTCAGCGTTGCAGAGAAATCCTGCCCGGCGAGCACCCCGGCCATGAGGCGCATCGCTGTCCCGGAGTTGCCCAGGTCCAGGTCGCCCTGCGGCGGCTGCAGCCCGTGCAGGCCGACGCCGTGAATGACGAGCCCCGTGTTTCCGGTCCGCTCGATCGCGACCCCCAGGTTGCGAAACGCATTCATGGTTGCGAGGCAGTCCTCGCCCGCCAGGAATCCGCGGACCTCGGTGATTCCTTCCGCGATACTGCCCAGCATGACCGCGCGATGCGATACCGACTTGTCGCCCGGCACGGTAACGTCGGCATCACCGATGGCCGCTGGCTCGATCCGGTAGTGCATCCCGACAACCCGGACCTAGCCGACCGCCTTGGGATACGCGCCCAGGACCCGGAACAGGGAACTCTTCTCCTGCAGTTCGGTAAGCGCCTCCCTGACCGGCGACTCTTCCGCATGCCCGTCGAGATCGATGAAGAAGACGTAGTCCCAGTTCTTGCGGCGGGACGGCCGCGATTCGATGCGCGTCATACTGACGCCATGCTCGGCGAGCGGCTGCAGCAACTGGTGCAGCACACCGGCGCCCTCTCCCGTATCGCTGGTGGAGACGAGGATAGTCGTCTTGTCATTGCCGCTGGCCGCCAGCAGGTTGCGCCCGACGACCAGGAAACGCGTGGCATTGTCCGCGCGATCCTCGATGTTGCTGACGAGAACCTCGAGGTCGTAGACGTTCGCCGCAACGGCGGGTCCGATTGCGGCCGTGCCGGCTTCGTCGCGCGCCCGGCGCGCGCCGGCGGCATTGCTCGACATGCCGATGAGTTCCGCGTGTGGCAGGTACTCCCGCAGCCAGCTGCGGCACTGCGCCAGCGACTGTTCATGGGCGCAGATGCGCTCGATCTTGTCGAGGCCGGTCTCGCTGCCGAGCAGGTGTTGTTCGATCTTCAGCTCGATCTCGCCGGCGATCTTCAATGGCGAGGTCAGAAACATGTCGAGCGTGTTATTGACCGAGCCTTCCGTCGAGTTTTCGATCGGCACCACTCCGAAGTCGGCGACACCGCTTTCGACCTCGTGGAAGATCTCGTCGATCGTATGAAACGGCAGAGCCCGCACCGAATGGCCGAATTGCTTGAAGACGGCGGTCTGCGTGAAAGTGCCTTCCGGCCCCAGGAAGCCGACCTTTAAAGGCTCCTGTTGCGCCAGGCACGCCGACATGATCTCCCGGAACAGCCGCAGCATCTCCTCATCGCGGATCGGACCCTCGTTGCGGGCCTGAATCGTCCTCAGGACTTCCGCTTCGCGCTCCGGCCGGTAGTAGTCGACGGCCGACGCCAGCTTGCCTTTCGAGATGCCGACCTGCTGCGCAAATCGAGCGCGCTCATTGATGAGCGACTGGATGCGCGCGTCAATTTCGTCTATGCGCTCACGGATCTTTGCAAGGTCCGGATTGGCGGGGTGCGTGTCGTTCTCGGCCATCGCCGGTCAGGTTACAGGCTTACCCAGGTTTCGCAAAGTCAGTACACCGTTAATCGAACGCAGCCTCGATTCGATTTCATCCGTAACCGGTTCATTGACGTCGACAATCGTATACGCCAGGTTGCCAATCGACTTGTTCAGCAGGTCTTCGATATTGAGCCCGGCATCACCCAGGCAGGTCGAGATCTGGCCCACCATGTTCGGTACGTTCGCGTTGGCAATGGTGATCCGGTAGGCATCCATGCGCGGCAGGCGGCACTCGGGAAAATTGACCGAGAATCGAATATTGCCGTTCTCGAGATAGTCCTTCACATTTTCCGCGACCATGATCGCGCAGTTTTCCTCCGCTTCCCCGGTCGATGCACCAAGGTGCGGCAGCGCCACGACTTTCGGGTGCGCGAGGAGTTCCGGCGTCGGGAAGTCCGACACGTAAGCGTGCAACCGTCCGCTGTCGAGCGCCGCCAGGGCTGCCTCGTTGTCGACGATGCCGCCGCGCGCGAAGTTGATGATCGTGCCGCCCTTGTTCATCAACGCGAGACGGTCGCGGTTGACGAGGTTGCGCGTGGCGTCGATGAGCGGTACGTGAACCGTAATCGCGTCGGCGCGCTGGAAAAGCTGGTCGAGCGTGTCCGAATGCTCGACTCCGGGTGACAGCTGCAAGGCCCGGCGCACGGTCATTGCCGGGTCGAACCCGACGACCTTCATGCCAAGTTCCAGCGCCGCGTTCGCGACCTGGACGCCGATGGCGCCAAGCCCTATGACACCCAGCGTCTTGCCCGGCAGTTCGAAACCGACGAACTGCTTCTTGCCGGCCTCGACCGCCTTGTTGAGCGCATCCCCGGTTTCGGTAAGGCCCTTCGCGTATTCCCGCGCCGCGCAGATGTTCCGCGCAGCCAGCAACAATCCGGCAATGGCGAGTTCCTTCACCGCGTTCGCATTCGCGCCGGGCGCATTGAATACGGGCACGCCGCGGGCGGCCATCGCCTCGACCGGTATGTTGTTGGTTCCGGCACCCGCACGCCCAATGGCGACCACGGTTTCTGGGATGTCCATGTCATGCATGTTGTAGGAGCGCAGAATGACCGCATCCGGATGCGCGATCTCCGAAGCAACCTCAAAGCGCTCGCGCGGCAGGCGCCTGAGACCCGCTACCGCGATATTGTTCAACGTCAGAATCTTGTACATGGATACTTACCCGTTAACTCGTTCAAATTCGTTCATGAAATCGATCAGCGCATCGACGGCTTCTTCCGGCACCGCGTTATAGATCGAGGCACGCATCCCGCCGACCGATCGATGTCCCTTGAGGTTCGTGAGCCCGTCGGCCGCCGATTCTTCGAGAAACCTGGCGTCCAGTGAGGCGTCGGCCAGCACGAATGGCACGTTCATCCACGAGCGGCAGTCTTCTTTAACCGGATTCGTGTAAAAACCCGAGTCATCGATGGCCGCATAGAGTTTGCGCGCTTTGCGCGCGTTTATTTCCGCCATCGCCTCCAGCCCACCGCGATCCTTGAGGTACTGGAATACGAGGTCGGCGACATACCAGGCGAACGTCGGTGGCGTGTTGGTCATCGAGCCCGACTCTGCATACGAACGCCAGGTCATCAGGTGCGGCAGGTTCAGCGGCGCCCGTTCCAGCAGGTCATTGCGAACGACAACCACGGTAATACCTGCCGGCCCGATATTCTTCTGTGCGCCGGCATAAATCACGGCGTAGCGACTCACGTCGATCGGGCGCGAGAGGATGGTACTCGACATGTCGGCAACGATTGGCGTGTCGCCCGACGGCACGAAGTGGAACTCCACGCCGGCAATCGTCTCGTTGGGCGTGATGTGCAGGTAGGCAGCGTCGTCGCTGCGCTGCCACGATGACTCTTCCGGGATATAGGTGAAGTTCTTGTCAGCCGCGTCGGCTGCGACATTCACTTTGCAGAACTTGCGCGCTTCGCCGGCGGCCTTCTTTCCCCAGCTACCGGTAATGACGTAGTCGACGGTGTCGTCCGCGCCCGCGAGGTTCATCGGCGCCATGGACATCTGCAGGGTAGCGCCGCCTTGCGTGAAGAGCACGCTGTAGTCTTTCGGAATGTTCAGCAGCTCCCGAAAGTTGGCCTCGGCGCGCTCGGCGAGGGCCACGAACTCCTTGCTCCTGTGGCTGACTTCCATGACTGACATGCCAGTTCCCTGCCAGTCCGGAATGTCATTGCGGATGGAATCGAGTACTTCGAGCGGCAGCGCCGCCGGGCCGGCACTGAAATTGTAGACGCGAGACATGTCGCTGGAGTCCTTTTTCGGGAAGTTTACAGGGCGCGTATTGTCACGGTTTGACGCGACCAATGCACTAGCGGAATGTGCATATGCTAATGCCGTGTCATGCCTCTTCTTCCTCATCGATCGGCTCGATTCTCGCTACACCGACGAGCCGCTGTTCCTTCTCGACGCGTATCAGGCGCACGCCCTGCGTATTACGGCCCTGTATCGAAATATCGTCGACCGGCGTGCGCACCAGCGTACCGCTCGAACTGATGAGCATGATCTCGTCGTCCTCGCCAACGAGGAGCGCACCGACGGTGCGGCCGTTGCGCTCCGTGGTCTGAATCGCGATCACGCCCTGTCCGCCGCGGCCCTGCACCGGGAAGTCCTCGACAGCCGTGCGCTTGCCGTAACCGTTTTCGGTTGCCGTAAGCACCAACCCGTCCTGCACGATGGACAATGCTATGACCTCGTGCCCGGCGGGTAACCTGATACCCCGAACGCCGGCTGCGCCGCGACCCATCGGCCGGACGTCGGATTCCGGGAAGCGTATGCTTTTGCCGGAGCTGGCCACGAGCAGGATTTCGGCATCGCCCTCGGTGATCTTGGCGTCGACGAGCTTGTCGCCGTCACGCAGATCGATGGCGATGATGCCGCTCGAACGCGGCCTCGAGAACTGGCTGAGCGGCGTCTTCTTGACGGTGCCGCCCGAGGTAGCCATGAAGACAAAACTGTCGGCGTCGAATTCACGCACGGGCAGGATGGTGTAGATGCGTTCGTCGGGCTCGAGGGGCAACAGGTTGACGATAGGTTTGCCTCGCGAACCCCGGCTGGCCTGCGGAACCTGGTACACCTTCAGCCAGTACACCTTGCCGCGGCTCGAGAAACACAGGATCGTGTCGTGCGTGTTCGCGACGAACAGCTTCTCCACGAAATCCTCGTCCTTGACCCGTGTCGCCGAGCGGCCGCGCCCGCCGCGCCGCTGCGCCTGGTAGGCACCGATCGGCTGCGCCTTGGCATAACCGCCATGCGACAGGGTAACCACGACATCCTCCTCGGGGATCAGGTCCTCGACCTGGAGGTCGCTGTAGTCTGCATTGATCTCGGTTCGGCGCTCATCGCCGTAGCGGCTGCGGATATCGTCGAGCTCGTCGCGAATCACCTGCAGCAACTTGTCGGGATCGGCAAGAACCTCCGAAAATTCTTTAATTTTCCCTAGTATATCCTTGTATTCGTTAAGGATTTTATCCTGCTCCAGCCCGGTCAGCCGATGCAGGCGCAGATCGAGGATCGCCTGCGCCTGGACTGGCGACAGGTGATACCGGCCCTCGTGCAATCCGAATTCCGGGGCCAGCTCATCCGGGCGCGTATCCATTTTCCCCGCACGCTGCAGCATCCCGGTCACGGCGCCCGGCTCCCAGGTTTCTGCAATCAGTGCTTCCCGGGCCTCTGCGGGCGACGGCGATCGCTTGATGAGCTCAATAACCGCGTCGATATTGGCAAGGGCGACGGTCTGCCCTTCCAGCACGTGAGCGCGGTCCCTCGCCTTGCGCAGATCAAATATCGTCCGCCGGGTAACCACTTCGCGGCGGTGCGCGAGAAACGCTTCGAGAACCTGCTTGAGGTTCATCAACTGCGGGCGGCCGTCGTGCAGAGCCACCATGTTGATGCCGAAAACCGTCTGCATCGGGGTCTGCTTGTAGAGATTGTTCAGGACGACGTCCGACGACTCGCCACGCTTGAGTTCGATAACCACGCGCATGCCGTCCTTGTCGGACTCATCACGCAATTCACTGATTCCCTCGATGCGTTTTTCGCGGACCAGTTCGGCGATCTTCTCGATCAATCGCGCCTTGTTGACCTGGTAGGGAAGCTCGGTAACGACGATCGCTTCGCGTCCCGCCTTGAATTCCTCGATCTTGGTCCGCGCGCGGATGTGGACGCGTCCGCGGCCAGTCCGATAGGCCGAAAAAATGCCCTGCGCACCGTTGATGATGCCGGCCGTCGGGAAATCCGGCCCCGGCAGGTGCTCCATGAGCCCGGGCACGTCGAGGGCCGGGTCTTCGATCAATGCGAGGCAGGCATTGACGACCTCGGTCAGATTGTGGGGTGGAATGTTCGTCGCCATGCCCACGGCAATGCCCGATGAGCCGTTAACCAGAAGGTTCGGGACCCGCGTCGGCATAACCGACGGCTCGCTCTCCGAACCGTCGTAATTTTCGACAAAATCGACGGTTTCCTTCTCGATGTCGGCAAGCAGCTCGTGTGCGAGCCGCGACATCCGAACCTCCGTGTAACGCATGGCGGCAGGCGCATCGCCGTCCACCGAGCCGAAGTTGCCCTGCCCGTCCACGAGCAGATAGCGCATCGAAAAGGATTGCGCCATGCGCACGATCGTGTCGTAAACGGCCGTATCGCCGTGCGGGTGGTACTTGCCGATCACGTCACCCACGACACGCGCGGACTTCTTGTACGGCTTGTTGAAGTCATTGCCGAGCTCCCGCATCGCGTACAGTACGCGGCGGTGTACGGGTTTCAGACCGTCTCGGACATCGGGGAGGGCTCGACCAACGATGACACTCATCGCGTAATCGAGATAGGACTGCTTCATCTCGTCTTCGAGGTTGACGGACAGCAATTCCTGGGCAACTTCAGCCATATCGTGGTTACTTTCTCAGCTCACAATCGCAGCCTGACTCCGCTCGCAAAGCGGAATCCGGAAGGCGCGAGATTGCGGGTTCAATACGAAAAATGTGTCGAATACACCGATCCTGAGCTGGACCGGTTTCGAGCAATTAACAAGCTGTAATTCTACCACATGGAAGCCCGTTTCAGCAGCGTTTCCGCAAGGTTTTCGCACGCTGAAAACCGCCGCTGGCGCCAGTTTTCATGGCCTGTATACTGCCGTCTGGTTGGCCGCCCCGCCCCTCCCGAAATCGAATCGGCACAAGCTCTATGCGACATTGCGACTACCTGATTGCAGCCCGATGGTGCATACCGGTCGAACCGGCGGGTTGCGTGCTCGAGGATCACGCTGTTGCGGTCGTCGACGACCGGATCGCCGCCATTCTTCCCGTCGCCGAAGCGCGCGGCATTTTCCAGCCCAGCGTCTCCATCGAGCGCCCCGGCCACGTATTGATTCCGGGGCTCGTGAACACGCACTGCCATGCCGCCATGACCCTGTTTCGCGGACTCGCCGACGACTTGCCGCTGGAAGCCTGGCTCCGGGACGGCATCTGGCCCGTCGAGCGCCGCTTCGCCAGCGCGGAACTGGTGCGCGACGGCGCGGAACTGGCGATCGCCGAAATGCTCGCCGCGGGGATTACGTGCTTCAGCGACCAGTATTTCTTCCCGGAAATCGTTGCCGAGACCGCTATCGACCTGCACATGCGGGCGGTGATCGGCACGCCGGTGGTGGATGTTCCAACCGCCTGGGCGGAGGATGCAGCCGATTACCTGAGCAAAGGCTCCGACCTCGTACACGACCGCTATGCGGATCACCCGATGATTTCCACGTGTTTCGCGCCGCATTCCACCCGGGCCCTGTCGGACGCCTCTTTCACCGAGCTGCGGATTCTCGCCGATCAGCTGGACGTTCCGGTGCAGATTCACCTCCATGAATCGGAGGCGGAAGTGACGCAATCCGTCGCAGCCACCGGCAAGCGCCCGCTGGAACGGCTGGACGATCTCGGCCTCCTGAACGCATCACTGCTGGCAGTCCACGCGGTGCATGTCACCGCCGGAGAGATCGAACGCCTCGCGGCCGCGGGAGCCGGCATCGCGCACTGCCCCACCTCGAACCTTAAACTGGCCTGCGGGATAGCCCCGGCCAGGGCCTTCCTCGATGCGGGAGTGACGGTGGGTCTCGGTACCGACGGAGCGGCCAGCAACAACCTGCTGGACATGCTTGCAGAAGCCCGCATGGCCGCTTTGCTCGCCAAGGTGTCGACAGGCGACGGCAGCGCTATTGCGGCCGGACAGGCGCTGCGCATGGCGACCCTCGACGCCGCCCGCGCACTGCGTCGGGATCACGAGATCGGCTCGATAGAAATCGGCAAGTGGGCGGACCTGACCTGCATCGACCTCCTGCGTTGTAACAGCCAGCCAGTTTACGACCCGGTATCACAGCTCGTGTACGCGACGCGCGCGGACCAGGTATCCGACGTCTGGGTCGGCGGACGGCAACTGCTTGATCAGGGCAAATTGACCACCATAAACAGGGAAAGCATCTTCAGGCGCAGCCGTGAGTGGCAACAGCGCATCGCTGACCCCGGGAAATAAAGCCATGACTCAATCCAAACCCATTCGCGACAACGTCGACGCCGCGGAAGTCGCCAAGTTCAACGCACTGGCGGCCCGCTGGTGGGACCCCGACGGCGACTTCCGGCCGCTGCACGAAATCAATCCGCTGCGCCTCGACTGGATTCGTCAGCGTGCACAACTGGCGGGCAGACGCGTCGTCGACATCGGCTGCGGCGGCGGCATCCTGACGGAGTCCATGGCCGAAGCCGGCGCGACGGTGACGGGCATCGACATGGCCGAAGGGCCGTTGACGGTCGCACGCCTGCACCAGGTGGAATCCGGCATCGCGGTCGACTACCTGCAGACCACGGCGGAAGAGCTGGCCGACCAGCGGCCCGGTGAATTCGATGTCGTCACCTGCCTCGAAATGCTGGAACATGTCCCCGATCCTTACGAAGTTATCCGTTCGTGCCGGACACTGGTCAAGCCGGGCGGCGACGTGTTCTTTTCGACGATCAATCGCAATCCCAAATCGTTCGTGTTTGCGATCGTGGGGGCGGAATACATACTCAAGCTGCTGCCCGTGGGCACCCATGAGTACCGCAAGTTCATTCGGCCGTCGGAACTCGACGCCTGGGCGCGTGATGCCGGGTTGCGACTGATCTCCAGTATCGGGCTGCAGTACAACCCCTTTACGCGAGAGTATTCACTGGGCGAAAACGTGGACGTGAACTACCTCATGCATTTTCGCCGCCCCGAGACCGGGTAACGCCCTTGTCGCCCCTGGATAAAGGCCGCTGCAGTGCGGTGCTGTTCGATCTCGACGGCACCCTCGTGGATACCGCGCCCGACATGGTGGCCGTTCTGCAGGACCTGCAGCGGGCTCACGACCTCGAGCCCGTCGCTTACGATGTGGGCCGTGCGTACGTGTCGAATGGCGCGCTCGGCCTGCTGTCGCTCGGGTTCCCGGACATCGAACACGCGGTTGGGAGCGAGCTGCACACGGCCTATCTGGAACGCTACGCGCTGCGAGTTTGCGAGGCCTCGACGCTGTTTCCCGGCCTCGAAGTTCTGCTGGCAACCCTCGATGACGCGGGATTGCCGTGGGGAGTGGTCACCAATAAACCGGGGCACCTCACGGACCCCCTGCTCGACCGCCTGGCGCTGGCCGCGCGCAGCGCCTGCACTGTCAGCGGGGACACGCTGCCGCAACGCAAGCCGGATCCCGCGCCGCTCCTGCACGCCTGCGAACTGGCCGGCCTGCTGCCGCAGAACACCGTTTATGTCGGCGACGCATCACGAGACATCCAGGCCGGGCAGAACGCGGGCATGGCCACCATTGCCGCTGCCTACGGCTACGTCACTCCCGATGACGACCCGCACCACTGGGGCGCCGACCGTGTAGCCAGGGATACGGCCGAATTGACGCAAATTCTGCTGAAAGCGGTTAATCTGGACGCCTGATGAAGTCGATCGAGATAGATCCGCGCTGGCTGGAGTTCGGTGGGCCGGCGCTGCTCGCGGGCATCGTGCTGGGAGCACTCGTGGCCTGGCTGATTACCCGGCCGCGCCGGCAACGGCTCGAAGCGGAGAACGACGAGCTTCGCGACAGGATCAAGACCCAGGAAACCATCCAGAACGAGCGCGATGCCGCCTTCCAGGCCGCAAGCGGCGAACTGGCGCGCTCGTTCGGGGCGCTTGCGAACCGTTCCCTGCAATCCAACAGCGAGATATTCCTGCGCCTTGCCGAGCAGAAGATGAGCGTGCAGAACGAACAGGCCAAGCGCGAACTGAGCGAGCGCGAAAAGGCCGTGGAAAACCTCGTCAAACCGATACGCGAGGCGCTGCAGGCATCGCAACAGCAGATCGACGCCCTGGAGAAATCGCGCAGTGAGGCATACGGCTCCATCCGCACGCAACTCGCGGCCATGCAGGCCGACCAGAAGTCTCTGACGAAAGAGACGCATAACCTCGCCAAGGCATTGCGGCGTCCGGAAGTGCGCGGCCGCTGGGGCGAAATCACGCTACGCCGACTCGTCGAGCTCGCCGGCATGGTCGAGCACTGTGATTTCGTCGAGCAGGTGCACTCGGTGGTCGAAGGCCAGGTGATACGGCCAGACATGGTCGTACGCTTGCCGGATTGCCGCGAGCTGGTCGTCGACGTCAAGACGCCGCTGGATGCCTACATGCAGGCGGTCGAGGCCGAGGACGACGCACAGCGCAAGCTCGGGCTCGAGCGCCACGCAAAGAGTCTTCGCGCGCACATCCGCATGCTGTCGTCGAAGGCGTACTGGGGCCAGTTCGATGAAAGCCCGGAGTTCGTCATCCTGTTCATACCGGGTGACCAGTTCCTGAGCGCCGCGCTCAACGAGGAGCCGGACTTGATCGAGTATGCCCTGTCGCAACAGATCATCCTCGCCACACCCACCAGTTTCGTCGCACTTCTGAAGGCTGTCGCCTACGGCTGGCGGCAGCTCGCGCTGGCCGAGAACGCCCGGGAGATTCGCGGCCTCGCCGAGGACCTCTATGGCCGCCTCAGCACCTTTGTCACCCACATGAACCGCGTCGGCCGGCAGCTTGCGAGCAGTGTCGAGAACTACAACAAGGCCGTCGGCTCGCTGGAACGCAGCGTGCTGCCGGGCGCGCGCAAGTTCGTGGAACTCGGTCTGCACGGCAAAAAGACAATCGAAAAGCTGGATACGCTGGACCCGGTGCCGCGGACCATGATCGAGAGCAGTGACGACGAGCCGGTTAGCGACGACGACGATTCACCCGACACGACACTGCAATAATGAATCACCAGAACTACAGCTATCCCGGCAATCTTCTCGAAGGACGGATTATCCTCGTCACTGGCGCAAGCGATGGAATCGGGCGCGCGCTGGCGGTCCACGCCGCCGCCCATGGCGCGCAGGTCATCCTGCACGGCCGCAACGTCGCCAAGCTCGAGAACGTGTACGACGAGATCGAAGGCCTGCAGGACGCCCCGCGTCCATCGATTGCCGTCATGGATCTGGCGGTCGCGGGCAGCGACGCCTACACCTCGCTTGCCGATAGCCTTGTCGCCGAATTCGGTCGCCTCGACGGTCTCGTCAATAATGCCGGTATTCTCGGCGAGCGCTACTCCATCGAGCAATACGACGCGGCGTTGTGGCAGAAGGTCATGCACGTCAACGTCACCGCCGCTTTCGCCATCACGCAGGTGTGCCTGCCGTTGCTGCATCAATCGGACGACGCATCCATCATCTTTACGAGCAGCGGCGTCGGCCGGGTCGGCAAACCGTTCTGGGGCGCCTACGCGGTATCGAAATTTGCCACAGAGGGCTTGTCGCAGGTGCTCGCCAGCGAGCAGGAACACGGCTCGATACGCGTGAATTGCATCAACCCCGGACCCGTGCGCACCGAAATGCGCCGCGCGGCCTACCCGGCCGAGGACCGGGACGCGTTAAAGACGGCCGAGCAGATACTGCCGACGTATATGTACCTGCTGGGGCCGGACAGCCAGGGCGTTACGGGGAAGAGCCTCGACGCACAATAGTATAAAGAGCTTTAAACAATTCCCTTAACTATCTCTTTTTACGCTTATTATTTCGGCGAGGCGGGCGCCGTTCCTGCATCGGCGGCCGGAGCCCGGCAGCGACATACAACATCCTGACCTGCGCCGGCGTCAGCGCCTCGTACTTGCCCCGCCGCAACTTGCGGGGGAGATCCAGCGGGCCGTAACCGATACGGATCAGGCGGCTGACCTCGTAACCGCGCGCTTCCCAAAGACGCCGTACCTCGCGGTTGCGCCCCTCCCTGAGGCTTACCTTGAACCACTTGTTGCTGCCGTCACCGCCCGTGGCCTCGATACTCTCGAAGCACGCCAGACCGTCCTCGAGTTCTACCCCCTGTTTCAGCGCTGCGAGGTCGCCGCCACCCGGATCACCGTGGATACGGACCGCGTAGCGGCGCTGCAATTCGGACGACGGGTGCATCAGCGCATTGGCCAGCGCCCCGTCTGTCGTAAAAATGAGGAGGCCTGTCGTTGCGATGTCGAGGCGGCCGACAGCGACCCAGCGCGCCCCTTTGAGTTTCGGCAAGGTTTCGAACACCGTGCTGCGGCCTTCCGGATCCGAACGGGCGACGACCTCGCCTTCGGGCTTGTTGTAGACGATGTAGCGGTGCGACGGCGGAATCGCCTGCACAGCAAGTGGGCGCCCATCGAGTGTGATTCGCTCTTCACCGGTTACAGTGTCGCCCAGCTGCGCCGTCCGGCCGTCGATCGCCAGCCGGCCCTCACGAATCCACTGCTCGACCTTTCGCCGCGAGCCATGCCCGGCCCCGGCAAGCACTTTTTGCACACGTTCCGGCAACGCGTCAATCCTCAGCCGTTGGCGGATGCATCCTTGTCGTCGTCGGCTTCACGGGTTTCAAGCGAGGCGACCGCGGTCGGCTTGTTGGGGTCAGGCCATTCCGACACCACGAGCTGCTCTTCATCTTCGGGCGCTTCAACCGCGGACTCGGAATCTTCCGCGCCGACCTCCGGGTACAGTATTGGCACGTCGGTGGTCTCTTCGGCTGCACCACTGGCGTCCTCCTCGACCTCGGGCAGGTTGAGCTGCACACGCAGACTTTCCCAATCGGACAGGTCGGCGAGCGGCGGCAGGTCATCGAGCTTCTTCAGACCGAAGTAATCAAGAAAATTGCGGGTCGTACCGAACATCTCCGGACGGCCGGGAACATCGCGGTGGCCGACGACGCGCACCCAATCCCGCTCGAGCAGCGTGCGCACAATATTCGAGCTGACGGACACGCCCCGCACGTCCTCGATCTCGCCGCGCGTAATCGGTTGCCGGTAGGCGATGAGCGCCAGTGTCTCGAACAGTGCGCGCGAGTATCGCGGCGGACGCTCTTCCCACAGTTTCTGCAGGCGCTCCGCCATTCCCGCCGTAACCTGGATACGAAAACCCGACGCGACTTCGGCGATCGCGATTCCACGATGCTCGTATTCCTCGGCGAGCGTCGCAAGCGCAGCCCGGATATCGGGTTTGGCGGGCGCCGAACGCCCGTCGAACAGGTTCTGCAGCTGGTCCACGCTGAGCGGCCGGCCTGCCGCCAGCAGCGCGGCCTCGATAAAGTATTTGATTTCTGTCTGGTCCATCTTGCGTAGCGTATCAGGGTTGCGACGAATCGGCGGCCGAGGCCGCGTCATCGTCTTCGGTTACGAGGCGTACGGTCGAGGCGGCACGCACGTGTAGCGGCGCAAACTCGTCGGCCTGCACGACTTCGATGAGCGATTCGCGAAGCAGTTCCAGCAAAGCGAGAAAAGTAACCGCGACACCGAGGCGCCCCTCCTCGGGGTCGAACAGGTCGGCAAAGCCCGTGAACGAACCTGCCTTAACTCGAGTAAGGACCTCGGACATGCGCTGCCGAACGGACAAGGGCTCGCGTGTCACGTGCAGGTTCGCAAACATCTCGGCGCGCTTGAGCACGTCGTGAAACGCAAGCAGCAATTCCTTCAGCGTGATGTCCGGCAACTTCTCGACGACCTTGCGCTCGGGCGCATCGGCCTGGGCGATGTAGACATCCCGTTCCAGCCTTGGCAGATCCTCGATATCCTGCGCCGCTTGCTTGAAGCGTTCATACTCCTGCAGCCTCCGCACGAGCTCGGCACGAGGATCCTCTTCCTCTTCCTCTTCCGTCGGCGGGCGCGGCAGCAGCATGCGGGATTTTATCTCGGCAAGCATTGCAGCCATGACGAGATACTCGCCAGCGAGTTCGAGCTGCATCTCTTTCATCAGCTCGATGTACTGAACGTATTGCTTGGTGATTTCCGCGATCGGAATATCGAGGATATCGATGTTCTGGCGTCGGATAAGGTAGAGCAACAGGTCGAGCGGCCCCTCGAAAGCCTCCAGGAACACCTGCAATGCGTACGGCGGAATGTACAGATCCTGCGGCAGGGTCGTGACGGGCTCCCCGTCAACGACGGCGAACGGCATCTCACTCTGCGCGGGGCTTTGTCTTTCGTCCTGCGGCGGTTTCGGAGCATCTTCCCGCTTCAGGACCTTGAGATCGGGTTTCATGGGCTTTCCAGAAGGATATCCCCGCATTCTAGCGTAAATGGCGCTTCACGGGGCTCACAGCAAGGCGCTGACGTCCCCGCGCCCGACCCGCAGAACCTCGACCGTACCCTGGGAGAGATCGATCACGCTCGTCGGCTCGATGCCGGTCGGCCCGGCATCAATAATGAGGTCGATCACATGACCGATCCGCTCCTCGATATCGTATGGATCGGTGAGTGGCAGGTCGTCGCCGGGTAGCAGCAGCGTCGAACTCATGATGGGCGCGCCGAGGGCCTCGAGTACCGCGCGAACCAGCACATGGTCCGGAACACGCAGGCCGATGGTGCGCCGCTTGGGGTGCTGCAGCCGCTTCGGGACCTCCCGGGTGGCGGGCAGGATAAAGGTATACGGCCCCGGCGTCATAGCCTTGAGCATGCGATAGGCCCAATTGTCCACCCGGGCGTAGGTGCCGATTTCCGAGAGGTCACTGCAGACCAGCGTGAAATTGTGGCTCTTATCAGTTCGCCGTATGCGCCGGATCCTGTCCATCGCCCGTTTGTCGCCGATATGGCAGCCGAAGGCGTAACTCGAGTCCGTCGGGTAGGCGATCAGGCCGCCATCCCGAATCGTCTCGACGATTTCAGCGACACGCCGCGGCTGCGGGTTGTCCGGGTGTACTTCGATTAATCTGGCCACGCGCGGATTCTAGGGAAGTCCGGGCCGCGGGGATAGCCTTGCAATCGTGGCCCGCAGCATCAAGTTCACGTTATCATGCGCGCAATTCCGGCCACCTGACAGCCCTGCCAATGCAAGTATTGTTCGAATTTCTGCCACTGATCCTGTTCCTCGGTGCCTATCTCTACAAGGGCATCTATTTCGCGATCGGCGCCCTGATGGTTGCGATGCCGATCGGGTTTGTCATCAAGTATGTGCGCACGAAGAAGGTCGACAAGATGTACATGTGGTCGACCGTCTTCCTGCTCGTATTCGGCAGCGCTGCTCTCTACTTTCGCAACGCCGATTTCATTTACTGGAAGCCAACCGCGTTTTACTGGGCTGTGGCGGTCGCGTTCCTCCTCAGTCTGTGGATCGGCGAGAAACCGCTCGTGCGTCGCTTCCTCGAGATGGGCGGCGAACTCCCGACCGAGAAAATTGAAGCTGGCGATTGGCGCAGGCTCAACCTGATCTGGGTGGTGTTCTTTGCGGCGATGGGGATTGCCAATATTTACGTCGCCTACAACTACAGCGAGCAGTTCTGGGTGAATTTCAAGGTTTTCGGCCTGCTCGCCCTTACCTTTATCTTCATGATCGCGCAGGGCTTCTGGCTGGTGTCGAAACTCGGCGGCGATGAGTCTGCTGCGGAGTCCGCAGACACTGAATGATGTGGTACGCAATCATTAGCGAGGACAACGAAGACAGCCTGCCGCTGCGCGCCAGTGCACGTGATGCTCACCTCGAGCGTTTGCGGACGCTGGCCGCCGAAGGCAGATTGCTGCTCGCAGGGCCGCATCCAGCGATTGACGCAGAATTGCCGGGAGAAGCCGGATTCACCGGCAGCCTGGTCATTGCCGAATTTCAAACCCTCGAGGATGCAAGGCAGTGGGCTGATCAGGATCCGTATGTTGCCGCGGGGGTGTACCGAGAAGTCAAGGTCAAGCCCTTCAAGCGGGTGTTGCCATGACGGCTGAGCGCGTTGAGTTGATCCGGGAGCGGCTCCAGGCAGAATTTTCCCCTGCCCATCTCCAGGTGAAGGACCAGAGTCACCTCCATGCGGGGCATGCGGGTGCGCGGGATGGAATGGGTCATTTCGAAGTAACGATCGTTGCCGATGGGTTCGAGGGCAAGGGCCGTATCGAGCGCCATCGCCTGGTCTACGGGGCGTTGGGCTCACTCATGCAAACCGATATTCATGCCCTGAAAATCAACGCCTACACCCCGGCGGAGCGATAATTTCGACCACAGATTCGTTCAGATAGTCTATGATGTCGGCTGCCTAAGTCCCTGGTAACGCATTTTTATGCCCACGGGCAACGACGTTCCGGACGCTATCAGGGCCATTCTGGCTTTTCAAAGCAATTAAAGGACTCATCATGATATTCAATTCACGTTCCAGCCGGTTTGGAACACTTATCGCTGTCGCAACACTTGCAGCGAGCGGATTTTCGACTGCGGCCGCCGAAACGGTGGCGACCGTCAACGGCGTTGACATCGACAGCACGGTGTTCGACGCATATCTCGAGAGCAGATTCCAGAAACCCGCCGCGCAGGCTACCGCCGATGAACGGGCAACAGTCGAGCAGGAGCTGACGGACATCTATCTCCTGACGACCCAGCCGAAAGCCAAAGAATTCTCCGAGGACCCGAACTTAAAGGCTCAGATCGAGCTTCAGTATCGCGGCACGATCGCGCAGGCTGTTGCCCGTGATTTCGTGCAGTCGAATCCGGCGACCGACGCCGAGATTCTTGCCGAATACGAGGCCCAGCTCGAGCAGTCCTCGGACCTGCAATACAAGGCAAGACACATCCTGGTAGAGACGCAGTCGGAAGCGCAGGACCTGATCGCTCAACTCGGTGAAGGCGCGGATTTCCAGGCGCTGGCCAAGGAATACTCTACCGGACCATCGGGCCCCAACGGCGGCGACCTTGGATGGTTCGCACCGGATCAGATGGTGAAGCCTTTTGCAGACGCTGTCGTTTCACTCGACGATGACGCATATACGGAGGCACCGGTGCAGACGCAATTCGGTTGGCATGTAATCCTCAGAGAGGACTCACGTGAAAACGAGCCACCAACCCTGGAAAGTGTTCGTGATGCAATCAAGCAGCGAGTGGAGCAAGAGAAGTTTCAGGAATACATGCAGGGATTGCGTGACGGCAGCTAAAACCACAACCAGTTAACTTAATTTTCGGCTATTTGTCATAAGGGGCGCCTCCGGGCGCCCTTTTTTATATTCGGCTTCGGTTCTGTGAGGGACATCACATCATGCCGCGGGGAAGCTACCTAACATTGCTCGCGAGTCATCCCTAATCGCTCGGGGATGGCTCCTCCAACCCTCGCATCTCCTTCTAGGTTGATACGAGAACTAAGTCGGCAGGGACGCCGACTTTTTTTTGCCCAAAGAAAAAGGCCACCGAAGTGGCCTTCCAGCTGATACTCCCAGAGACAGATCTTCTTGTAGTTATTCTCCGACGAGCGAAGCCGGAGTGCCTCCTTATCGGGACTTGCTACTGTATAGCGCTAACAGCGTCCGATACCAGCAAACCTCGGCTCACGGGCTGTGTTCCTCTGAAGCTGAGCGAAAGCCCCGTCGGAATAGCACCGCCACTCATGGCTGCCGTGTAGTCAATCGTAAGTTCACCAAGCTGGGCCTGGCCAAGCACCGGATCAACATTCGACGGAATACCCGTTACGAACACTTCCGTGGCCCCAGGCACATACATGTCACTCGACACCGAGATCCTGTCAGCATAGAGCCAGCCAGACGAAACGACGGAACCATCGACCGAAACGAAATCACCGACACTCATGCTTGAAAGCATGGCCTGTGATGCCATGACCGTCTGCCCTACTGCCATGAAAACGCCATTGATGGGATCGATTGAATCGACGGGGCCAGCCAGAACACGCACGTCGCCGCCGTTAATCCCAGCGACGTCACCGCCGTTGATGCCAGCTACGTCGCCGCCGTTAATACCGGCAACATCACCGCCGTTGATACCGAAAACGTCGCCACCGTTAATCCCAGCGACGTCACCGCCGTTGATGCCAGCTACGTCGCCGCCGTTAATACCGGCAACATCACCGCCGTTGATACCGAAAACGTCGCCACCGTTAATACCAGCTACGTCTCCGCCATTGATACCGGCTACATCACCGCCATTAATACCGGCAACATCACCGCCGTT
>CBFHSG010000025.1:0-41096 GCA_965658465.1 Woeseiaceae bacterium
TGTTCGTAATTGAAGGGAATTCCCTCTTCGAATTGCCCTGAACTATTCGAGAATATTCTCGTTGTCTGGCGATCATGGTGGATAAGGTCTAAATCTCCATCCAGATCAATGTCCGAAAATCTTATTCCCTCGTCAAATAGCAGAGGGAGACCGTAATCTTCCCTGCGATCCGTAAACGTCAGGTCTCCATTGTTTACAAAAAGCTGCGATCCGACATATATGTCAATCCACCCATCTTCATTAAAGTCAATTGCCTGGGCCCCTTCGGGTCGAGCGTGAACCCCTACTGAAACACCGGCGCTCTCTGCAATATCCTCGAACTTGCCGGTGCCATCGTTAATCAGGAGCCAATAGCGACCACCATCGTCGAGGTGCCAGTAATTAGGCACGAAAATGTCTACATGGCCGTCATTGTTAAAATCGGCTGCAAGAACAGTTTCCCCGAACCCTCCCAGCTCCATGTCACCCATCCGAGGATCCTCGCGAAACGTATTGTCTCCGTTGTTAATGTGAAGAATTGCGTGAGACTCAGGGTTATCCGCCCGAGAGTAGACATTGGTGAAGATATCCAGCATGCCATCTCCGTCGAAGTCCGCGAACCTCGAGTCCCGGTTTACCCGGCCCTGCCTCAGCAAGCCAGACGTGCCTTGTGACTCCATATCTGCCTGAAAGAAGCCTCCCGCGCAGTCTCCAATCGCGCCAACGGCGTCGAGACAACCATCGTCGTTTATATCGATAAGCGCCGGACTGATACGGCTGTCAAGGTCGACATTTCGCTCCCGAAGAACTACAGACCTTGCGATGTTACTCGGCCCCCCGAAACGATGCCCCCTGAATGCGACCACACGGTAGTAGATCACCTCATCCGGATTGACACCTGTGCGGCGGTGAGGGCCTTCGGCTACCACGGTAAATGGCGTTCCCTGCTTGAAATCAATAACGTCCTGGCGGACAGACGACCAGAGGATTACGTAGCGATCTGCATTTTCCACGGGAGCCCAATAGATAACATGGTCATTCCCCGCCGGCACAACGGCAACATGGGAAACAGTATCAGGAACTGTTCCGGACAACTCTACCGATCTAGAAGGTGCGTGGTTGGACTCAATGCACCCTCCCATCAAGACCAGAATCGCAGCTTGCAGCACCCACAGCATCACGACAGGATACGAGGTTGTCGAGCGAACATTCATGCTTCTTTGTCACTCAATGCGAAATAATTCACAAACGCTCTCCGGCTGCTCAGATATATACAACACGATTCGCCAGAGCAATTGGTCGCCATGTAGCGAAGCGAATATAGACGCCAGCTAAACCGGTGGCCTCAATACGATCTTGACTAATTCGAGGGCATCAACTCCATCAGCGCAACGACCGTCGACTCGACGCCGGCACGCACCGACGGTTCCGGAGAGATCTTGAACAGCGGTGAGTGATGACTCGGCACTGGCGGGCCGCCCGCGGCCGCAGCGTCGAACGCCTCCTGCGGCGTACCGCCGATTTGCCAGTATACCGACGGGATGCTCGGGTCGATCGTGAAGAACGGGAAATCCTCGGCACCCATGCCCCGGGTCGGTTCAGAGACGACTGTCTCCGTCCCGATCGAATTGTTCCAGGCACTCGTGATGCGCTCCGTCAGCTCCGGCGTGTTGACGGTGGGCGGCACCGCCTCGCGCTCGGCGACGATGACTTCCGGCAACTTGTCTTCCGGCAGGCCCGCAACACGGCCCATGTTCTCGGCAATGCGTTTGATGCCGTTGAGCAGAATCTCCCGGGTTTCCGGGCTCGTATTCCGCACGGTCAACTGAAGGTGCGCCCGGTCTGAAATGATGTTGTGCTTGGTGCCGGAGTGGAAAGACCCCACCGTCACCACACCCGGCCACCGAGGCGGCAGTTCACGTGCAACCAGCGTCTGCAGGGCCAGCACGATCTGGCTGCCGAGGACAATCGGATCCTTGCCCGCGTAGGGATGGGCGCCGTGTGCCCCGACGCCGTGAATGATGATGTCGACGGAATCGGCACCCGCGAACGGACTCGGATTGATGTTCACCTTGCCGGCCACGTCCAGTGAATTAACGTGAAACGCCAGCGCGTAATCCGGCTTGCCGAAGCGCTTCCAGATGTCGTCCTCGCGCATCATCTTCGCGCCCATGCCACGCTCTTCGGCGGGCTGCACGAGCAGCATGAGCGTGCCGCTCCAGTCGTCCCTGCGCGCCGCCATCTGCCGAGCGGTACCGACCAGGCTCGTAATGTGCACGTCGTGACCGCATGCGTGCATCGTGAAGACCTCGTTACCGGTGATCGGATCGATCTGCGTCTTGCGCGATGCATTCTCGAGGCCTGATTTCTCCTCGACCGGCAATCCGTCCATATCGGCACGCATCATGACGAGCGGGCCCTCGCCATTTTCCATCATCGCCACGACACCGGTGCCGCCGACGTTCTCGGTGACGTCAAAACCGGCGGCACGCAGTTCCTGGGCCATGCGCGCGGCCGTGTCATTCTCGATCAGCGAAAGCTCGGGATTACGGTGGAAATGGTCGAACAGCGGCCAGAGATAATCGTCATAGTCTTTCTCGATGGCATCTCTGAGTTCATTCGCATGGACGGAAAACGAAAAGAACACGATCGCCGCAACAGCGGCAACAAGTCGGTACATCGGAACCCCCTGAAGGAATATCTGGCGTGCTCAGGAGTTTAATCCAGCTTCGACAAATGAACAAAGCGCGCTGCAGGAGCAGGTCGCGAACCGCGATCGCGGGCCAGGGCCCGCTCCTACGGAGGTTGGACGGCCGGATGTTTCTCGACGTAGGAGCGGTTCCCGAACCGCGATCGCGGGCCGAGGCCCGCTCCTACAGAGCCGGGCGGCAGTGCCTGTCAGGTATTCGCGCCGCCGCTGCCCTGCAGCCGGGTGATCAGCGAGCGCAGGAAGACCTTGTTGAAGCGCAGCTGGCAGGCCGAGCTCACCTGCTCCATCAGCGTCGAACTGACGCGCAGAATGGTGACGGGGCCTTCGGCGCGGATGGACGCCTGGCGCTTGGCGCCGCGGACGTAGCTCGTCTCGCCGAAACAATCGCCGGGGCCGAGCGTGCCGATCGTGGCGCCATTGGCCTGCACGGACACATTGCCAGAGACGATGATGTAGAAGCGGTCGTCGATCTCGCCTTCCCGGACGATGTCGTCGCTGTCGCGATACTCGTGCCAGTCCGAGGCGCGCAGGACTTCCCAGATCTCCGCATGCGAAAACTCGTGAAAGAACGTGAGCGTCCGCAGCAGATCGAAGTGTTCCTGGTTATCGAGGCTATCGTACGTCTGCCGCAGGTCCTTGTAGACACGCGTGAGCTCGGCGGCCATCGTCGCGCCGCTGCCGAGGCGCTTCTCCGGATCCTTGATCATCGTCCTGGCGACGACGTCTTCGAGCTCCTCGGGCAGGTCGTCACGGTAGGTATGTATCGGCGGCGGTGTCGCGTAAACGATCTGGTGCAACAGCTTGGACAGGTTGTCCGCACGGAACGGCCGGAAGCCGCTCAGTAATTCGTACATCACCGCACCAAGCGAATACAGGTCCGATGCGGGTGTGAGTTCCTCGGACTGCACCTGCTCGGGCGACATGTAGCTCGGCGAACCGGCAATGCCTTCGATGCGGGAAACTTCCGAGTCGCTGACGATGGCAATACCGAAGTCGATAATGCGGACGTCGTTATCGATCGTCAGCATCACGTTGCTGGGCTTGATGTCGCGATGAATAACGCCGCGGCCGTGTGCGTAGTGCAGGGCTTTTGCACACTTGTAGATGATTTCCACGACGTCGTCGACGCGCAACAGGTTGTCCGGGCGACAATAGGCTGCCAGCGTGCGCGCACCCTGGATGTGCTCGGTGACGACGTAATATTTGCCGTCTTCCTCGCCGGCGTCGTAGATCGGCATGATGTTCGGATGCTGCAGCATGCCGACCATGTGCGCTTCGTTGAAGAACATCTTGCGCGAAACCTGGGCGCGATCCGCGTCCGCCTCTTCGTCGCTGTTGTACACCTTGATCGCGACGTCGCGACGGTAATAAGGGTCGTGAGACAGGTACACCATGCCGGTGCTGCCTTTGCCGATCTTGTTGATGATGACGTATTTGCCGATCTTCTCCGGCACGTCACTCGGGCGCTGGATTTCGCTAACAGGACTGGCCATTTTGTCTCACGTCAGGTCATAAGCCACCCGTACAAACCCAGTAAAATCAAGGCATACAGCGCGGCAGCGAGGTCGTCCAGCATAATTCCGAGCCCCCCGCCGAGTCTGTGATCCAGGTCCCGAATCGGCCACGGTTTGGCGATATCGAAGACCCGGAACAGTACGAACCCGAGTATCCACGCGGTAATCGTGGGCGGTGCTACCAGCAGCGTTATGTACATTCCCGCAATCTCGTCCCAGACGATCCCGCCGTGGTCGTGCACGCCGATGCGGCGCGCGCTCTCGCCGCATATCCAGATGCCCGACAGCGAGATTGCCGCCGCGATCACGAGCTGCGCCGGCAGGCCCAGGTCGAGCGTCAGCCAGGCAAAGAGAACCCCTACGAGCGAGCCGACGGTGCCGGGTGCAACAGGCGACAGCCCCGTACCGAAGCCGAACGCCAGGATGTGAACCGGGTCCGTGAGAACCGTTCGAGCCAGGTTTTGTGGTGCCTCATTCATCAGAAATGACGGTAGCCGGTATTATCGAAGGGAACAACCGAGTCCCCGTCGCGGCACACCAACCCTGGCTCGCGCGTAATGCGTCCGATCGGCGTGACCTCCGCCGAGATATCGGCGGGGAGCCTGGATTCCGGCAGCGTGAAGCACAGTTCGTAGTCGTCACCGCCGCCCATTGCATGCCGCAATGCCTGCTCACGACCGACCGACTCGAGCAATTCCTCCGACAGGGGCAGGCGCTGCAGCTCGAGTTCAGCGCCCACGTGGCTGGCCTCGAGGATCTTGGACAGATCGGCAACCAATCCATCGGACAGGTCGATCGCCGCATGAGCGATTCCCGCCAGCGCCCTGCCCACGCCGACGCGGGCGCTCGGGCGCGCAAACCGGCGCGCCAGATACGGTTCGCCCGCGCCTGCCGACAATTGCCGCAATCCGGCCGCAGCATCGCCCACCGTGCCGGTGACGAAAACGGTGTCGCCGGCTTTCGCGCCACTGCGATACAGGGCCGTGCCGGGCGCCAGGTGGCCACTCATCTGTACGCTGACCACGAACTGATCGCCCTTGGTCGTATCACCGCCGACGAGCATTACGTCCCACTCCGCCGCCGCCTCGAACAGTCCCGCGGCAAATTCCTCCAGCCAGTCCGCGTCAGCCTCGACGAGGGTCAGCGCCAGGGTCATCCAGAGAGGGGTCGCACCCATAGCTGCGATATCCGAGAGGTTGACCGCGACGATGCGGTATCCCACATCTCGTGCGCTCATGTCCGCCGGGAAATGCGTGCCCGCAACCATCGTGTCGATCACCGTCACCAGTTCCCTGCCGGCTGGCGGCCGGAGCACCGCTCCGTCGTCGCCGACGCCGGCCACGACTGCGGCCGAATCGGTCGGCCGCGAGAAATAGCGGCGAATCAGTTCGAACTCATCCACTGCCTTCGGCCTTGATCTCGACCTCTCGCAACGACTGTGCGGCGACATCGAGACAAGCATTGATGTACTTGTGACCGTCGATGGCGCCGAAGCGCTTCGCAAGGTTCACGCATTCGTTGATCACAACGCGGTACGGAATGTCGATACGCGACTGCAGCTCGTAGACACCGATCAGCAAAATGCCCAGCTCGACGGGGTCCAGTTGCTCGAGTGGCCGGTCGATGAGGCCGTCGATGGTTTGCTCGAGCGCTTGCTGGCTCTCGCAAATGGCCGTCAGGAGTTCCTCGAAAAACGCCTGGTCCACGCGCTGGTAAGCTACCTGTTCCCGGAACTGGGACAACAGTTCACGACGATCGTGACCGGAAATCTGTTTCTGGTAGAGGGCCTGCAGCAGCAGTTCGCGCGCACGCGTGCGTGCGCCTGATGACGTCGCGGTTTTCATCCTCAGTCTATGCGGCGCAGAAGGTCGATCATCTCGATGACGGCCAACGTTGCTTCTTCGCCCTTGTTACCGGCCTTCGTGCCGGCCCGTTCGATAGCTTGCTCGATGGTGTCCACGGTAAGTATGCCGAACCCGATGGGTACGCCGTGCTGACGTGCCACCGCCGCAACGCCTCGCACGCATTCGCCGGCGACATAGTCGAAGTGCGGCGTACCGCCGCGAATTACGCAGCCCAGCGCGATGATGCCGTCCGCACGCCGCGAAGCAGCTATCTTGCCCACCGCAACCGGCATTTCGAACGCACCCGGTACCCGTACGACGTCGATATCTGCATCGGCGGCGCCGTGCTGCCGGAGGCAATGCAGCGAAGCCTTGAGCAAGGAGTCCACGATAAAGTCGTTGAACCGGGACGCGACGATCGTGAATCGTGCATCGCGTACCACCAGGTCGCCTTCGGTCGTTTTTATTTTGTCCATGACGGCTCGCTACGAATGCCGGGGAATCAGCTTTCCACGTACTCCTTGATTTCCAGGTCGAACCCGGAGATCGCGTACATGTGTTTGGGTGCCGATAATACACGGATTTTCGACAAGCCGAGATCGCGCAGGATCTGGGCGCCAACACCGTAGGTACGGAGCACCGCGTCGCCGCTGCGGTGCTCTTCCAGCTCGCTGGGTTCCTCCCCGAGCCCTTCGACGGCGTCGATGAAGTCGCGTGACGACTCCTGCTCGCGCAGAATCACGATGACACCCGCTTCCTCACGGGTGATGCGTTCGATGGCGCTGTCCAGCGGCCAGCCGAGCGAGCGGCTCTTGACCCCGATGATGTCACCGAGCGTGTCCTGCAGATGCACTCGCACCAGCGGATTATCCGCGCTGTCCAGATCGCCCTTGACGAGCGCAACGTGCACGGCGCGGTTGATCAGGTCGTCGTAGCAATACATCGTGAAGCGGCCGTGAGCCGTATCGACGGGCTGCTCGAGTATCCTTTCGATGTTGCGCTCTTTCTCGAGCCGGTAGCGAATAAGGTCGGCGATCGTACCAATGTGAATGCCGCGCTCGCGCGCAAACCGCTCGAGGTCCGGCCGGCGCGCCATGCTGCCGTCTTCCTTCAGGATCTCGACGATTACGGCGGCCGGTTCGAGCCCGGCGAGCCGCGCGAGATCACAGCCGGCTTCGGTATGCCCGGCTCGCGTCAGGACGCCGCCCGGTTGCGCCATGACCGGGAAGATATGACCTGGCTGGCGGAGGTCATCGGGTCGGGCGTCCGGCGAGACGGCCGCCCTGATCGTGCGGGCCCGATCATGCGCGGATATGCCGGTCGTAATCCCTTCCGCCGCCTCGATGGAGATCGTGAAGTTGGTCGCGTGGTGTTCGTCGGTCTCCGACACCATCAGAGGCAGCCGCAACTGCGCACAGCGCTCTCTCGACAAGGTCAGGCAGATCAGCCCGCGGCCGTGCGTCGCCATGTAATTGACGTCTTCGGGCCGCACGAGCGCGGCGGCCATGATCAGGTCACCTTCGTTCTCCCGTTCTTCGTCGTCGACCATGATGACCATCTTGCCCGCACGGATATCGGCAATGATGTCTTCAATATCGCTGAACGGCGTCTCGATGGCGCGGGGGTGCGTTGTTGTATTGTCAGGCATAACCATGCTCTCTGAGGAAATCGATGGACAGCCCTCCGGCATCGCTGCCGAGCATACGTTCAATATAGCGCGCGAGCAGGTCGACCTCGATGTTCACAGCCGTGCCGGCCTCGTATGCGCCCATCGTCGTGACCTCGGCTGTGTGCGGAATGATATTCAGGCCGAAGGTGTTTCCCGATACCTCGTTGATGGTAAGGCTAACACCATCCACGCAGATCGAGCCCTTTTTGGCGATGTAGCGCGCAAGCTCGACGGGCACCTCGAAGGTCATGCGGATCGAGCGCGCGTCGTCCGCGCGCGCAGTCATCCTGCCGATGCCGTCCACGTGGCCGCTGACCAGGTGCCCGCCGAGCGCGTCGCCCACGCGTAGCGCCGGCTCGAGGTTGACGGCGTCGCCGACGGCGAGTTGCTTCAGCGTCGTGACGTCGAGCGTCTCCACCGAAACGTCGGTGTCGAAGCCGTCGTCGAGCAGCCGCACGGCCGTAAGGCACACACCGTTGACGGCTATGCTGTCGCCTACTTCGTATTCGGACCACGGCAGATCCGCTGTCGTGACGCGCAGACGCACGTCTCCGCCGCGCTTCTCGATCGCGCCGATCGAGCCTTTCGCCCTGATGATGCCGGTAAACACTAGTCCCTGATCCTTGCCGTCATCCGAATGTCCGGACCGACGCGCCTGAGGTCCACGATATCGAGCGCCAGGCGGTCTGCCAGGCGGATCCAGTCGGGCGTGCGGAACATCGGTTTCGTTTCGCTACCCATGATATGGGGTGCCTGGTAAATCACAAGCTCGTCGACGAGCCTGCGCGACAGCAGGTGTCCGGATACGGCGGCCCCGGCCTCGACGAGCACATCATTGACCTCCCGGCCAGCAAGATCGGCGAGCACCTCTCGCGCGTCGAGAACGCCCGCCGCCGGCGGCACGCGGACAACACGCGCGCCAGCATCGACCAGCGGCTGTCGCCGCGCATCGTCGGTGCAGTAGACGATCGTCTCGCCGGGCATCGCCAGCATCCCGGCCGAGATCGGCATGCGCAGGCGGGAATCCAGCACTGCCCTGAGGGGCTGGCGGCCACGGGAATCGAGTGCCTCGAGGCGAACGTTCAGGGCGGGATCGTCCGCGAGCACGGTGCCGATTCCCGTCAGGATCGCGCCTGACCTCGCACGCAGGCGCTGCACATCGTCGCGCGCCTCCGGCCCGGTAATCCACTGGCTCTCACCGGATTTCATCGCGATTGCGCCGTCGAGGCTGCTCGCAACCTTGAGCCGGACAAACGGCTGTCCGCGCCGAACCCGGCTCAGGAAGCCCGCATTCAGTGCCTGGGCCGCCTCCTCCATCAGGCCGCTGCGAACCCTGATGGCGGCGGCCTCGAGGGCCGCTGCGCCGTTGCCGCTGACTGCGGGAAACGGATCCTGCATGGCTATGATGACTTCGCTGATCCCTGCCTCGATGAGGGCCGGCGCGCACGGCGGCGTCTTGCCCTCGTGCGAACAGGGTTCCAGCGTCAGGTAGGCGGTGGCACCGCGGGCCTTCCCGCCTGCAGCCTTCAGCGCATGGATCTCGGCGTGCGCTTCGCCGGCACGCTCGTGCCAGCCTTCTCCGACAATCTCGCCGTTCTTGACCAGCACGCAGCCCACCATCGGATTCGGATGAGCCGTGTAGATGCCGCGCTCGGCAAGGCGCAGGGCGCGCGCCATGAATACGCTTTCCTCGGCCGAAAATTCAGCCATCGGGCCTTACCGGTTCTTCTTGCCCAGCAGCTCGGGCAATAATGACATCTGCTCGCGGCTGGCGGCCGCTTCCGAGATCCGCTGCAGCCGCTTGATCTCCTCCTCGAACTCGGTCACATCCTGGAAACGGCGATAGACGGAGGCGAAGCGGACGTAGGCAACCTCGTCGAGCGATCGGAGTTCTTCCATGACGAACTCGCCGACCAGCCGCGACGGCACTTCGCGCTCGCCCATGGTTCTCAGCTTGTGTACCAGTCTCCCGATGGACTGCTCGAGTGCGTCGCTCGGCACGGGACGCTTTTCGAGCGCGCGAACCATGCTGTAACGCAACTTGTTCTCGTCGAACGGCTGACGGCTGTTATCGTTTTTTACCAGGCGCGGCATGACGAGTTCGGCGGTCTCGAACGTCGTAAACCGTTCGTTGCAGTCCAGGCATTGCCGGCGCCTGCGAATCTGCCGTCCCTCGCCCGCGAGGCGGGAATCGATCACTTTCGTTTCTTCGTTGGCGCAGAACGGGCAATGCATACAGGACCGTGTCTAGTCGTAAACCGGAAATCTCGCGCAGAGCTCGAGGACCTCGCCACGCACGCGATCGATGGTTTCCTCGTTTTCGATGTCGTCCAGTATATCCGCAATCCAGCCGGTCAGCAGGCGTGTTTCCTCGACGCCGAAGCCGCGGGTGGTGATTGCCGGCGTGCCCAGACGCAGTCCGCTGGTGACGAACGGAGACTGCGGGTCGTTGGGAACCGCGTTTTTGTTGACCGTGATGTTGGCCCGGCCCAGCGCCGCGTCCGCATCCTTGCCCGTAATGCCGTGCTCGATCAGGCTGACGAGCATCAGGTGATTGTCCGTGCCACCCGACACGATCGGATAACTGCGCTCCTCGAGGACGCTCGCCATCACCTTCGCGTTCTCGCACACGTGGCCCTGGTAGACCTTGAAGCCCGGCTCCATGGCCTCCTTGAACGCCACGGCCTTCGCGGCAATAACGTGCATGAGCGGGCCGCCCTGGATGCCGGGGAACACCAGCGAATTGAATTTCTTGGTGAGCTCCGGATTGCTGCGCGCAAGAATGAGGCCGCCGCGCGGTCCGCGCAGTGTCTTGTGCGTGGTGGTCGTCACGACATCGGCATACGGCAGCGGGCTCGGGTAGTGCCCGGTGGCAACCAGCCCGGCGACGTGGGCCATGTCAACCATCAGGTAAGCGCCGACGCTGTCCGCGATCTCCCGGAAACGCGCCCAGTCGACGACGCGCGAATAAGCGGAGAAACCGGCGATCACGAGTTTCGGCTTGTGTTCGGTGGCCAGTGCCTGGACGGCGTCGTAGTCGATGAGCGCCGTCTCGTGGTCGAGGCCATACTGAATGGCGTTGTACAGGCGCCCGGAAAAATTGACCTTGGTGCCGTGCGTCAGGTGCCCGCCTTCGGCGAGGCTCATCCCCAGCAGCGTGTCGCCGGGATTCAACAGCGCCATGCACACCGCGGTGTTGGCCTGCGAGCCCGAATGCGGCTGCACGTTGGCATAGTCGGCACCGAACAGGGCCTTGGCGCGTTCGATCGCCAGGATCTCGGCGTCATCGACATACTCGCAGCCACCGTAGTAGCGCTTGCCCGGGTAGCCCTCCGCGTACTTGTTGGTCAGCACCGAACCCTGCGCCGCCATGACCCGCTGGCTCGCGTAATTTTCCGATGCGATCAGCTCGATGTGCTCTTCCTGGCGCCGCTGCTCCAGCTGGATCGCCCTGGAGAGCTCGGGATCGAACACCTCGAGCGAACGATCGGAGTGCGTAGCGGATACGGGTTTGGTGGCAACCATGGGCGAGATTCTCCGGGTCCTTGGGTTTAAGTCGGGGGCGAAAAGAGGGCGATCTTACCTGCAAACAGGCGCGCTGTAGAGGCCGGTTTGCCGAAATGCCTCAGGCCGCGTCCACGAATGCCTGCACAACGCGCGTCCAGGCGCGCGCAATGTTCTGGCGGTTATACCCGCCGCCGCCCGCACCGATCAGGCGGCCGCCGCAGTGTTTGTCGGCAAGCCGGCATAGGGTCGCTGCCGCATCCGCGTGTGCCTGCTCCGAGTAGCACAGGTGCGTGATCGGGTCGCCTTCGAGACTGTCCGCGCCGCACTGGAAAATGATGAATTCGGGTTCCGCGGCATCCAGGTAAGCCTCCACCCGCCGCCACGCCATACGAAATTCCGCATCGTCGGCGCCCGGCGCCAGCGGCACGTTGAGCTTGGTGCCCCGCGCCCTGCCGGTGCCGGTTTCCTCCGCGGCGCCCGTCCCCGGGTACAGGTAACGGCCATCCTCGTGGATGTCGGCGAAGATCAGGTCGGGATCGTCGGCGAAACTGTAAAAGACACCGTCGCCGTGATGGGCGTCGATGTCCACGTAGGCAACGCGACTCAGCCCGTGACGCTGCCGCAGGTACTCGGCGGCCACGCCGCAGTCGTTGAAGACGCAGAACCCCGCCGCCCGGTCGCGGGCCGCATGGTGCAGGCCCGCGATGGGCACGAACGCTCGTTTCGCGTCGCCGTGCATGATGGCATCGACGGCCGCGAGCGTGGTGCCGACGACGTCGGTAGCGGCGTCGAAAATGCCCGGTAACGCCGGCGTATCACCATCGTCGAGGTAGCCTCTGCCCTCCTTCGACATGCGCGATACCTTGTCGATGTACTCGGGGGTGTGAAACAACAGCAGCTCGTCCACGCTTGCACGGCGCGGCGTCATGTAACGGATCGCATCGCCGAGATCCGTCTCCGCCAACTCTCTGTGAAACACGTCGTGCCGGTCGGTCCCGAATGGGTGCGGGTCGCCGAAACCGTAGGCCGCGATCTCGCTGCCTTTGTAGACCAGTACAGGGTCACTCATGGATGCGTCAGGTCGGGTTGCTATCGCTGCAGCATACCGGATAATGCGCGCACCTCAATCGATACCCCAGAGAAATGGCGCAATACATATACACGATGAACCGGGTGGCCAAGGTGGTGCCGCCGAAACGCCAGATCATCCACGACATCTCGCTGTCCTTCTTCCCGGGCGCCAAGATCGGCGTGCTCGGGCTCAACGGCTCCGGCAAGTCGACGCTGCTGCGCATCATGGCGGGGCTCGACACCGAGATCGACGGCGAAGCACGGGCGCAGCCCGGCATCAAGATCGGCTACCTGCCGCAGGAGCCCGAACTGAACTCCGCCAAGGACGTGCGCGGCAATGTCGAGGAAGGCGTCGCGGAAACCAAGACGCTGGTGGATCGGTTCAACGAGATCAGCGAGAAATTCGCGGAGCCGATGTCCGACGACGAAATGAACGCCCTGCTCGAGGAGCAGGGCAAGCTGCAGGACGCCATCGACGCGGCGGGCGCCTGGGAGCTGGACCGCAAGCTCGAGATCGCGGCGGACGCGCTGCGCCTGCCGCCGTGGGACGCTGAGGTCAGCAAACTCTCGGGCGGTGAGAAGCGCCGCGTCGCGCTGTGCAGGCTGTTGCTGTCGCAGCCTGACATGTTGCTGCTGGACGAGCCGACTAACCACCTCGACGCGGAGTCGGTCGCCTGGCTCGAGCGGTTCCTCGACGAGTATCCGAGCACCGTCATTGCCGTGACGCACGACCGCTACTTCCTCGACAACGTCGCTGGCTGGATACTCGAGCTCGACCGCGGCCACGGCATTCCCTGGGAAGGTAATTACTCGTCGTGGCTCGAGCAGAAGGAGAACCGCCTGGCCAACGAAGAGGCCTCGGAGAAAGCGCGCCGCAAGGCGATGCAGGCCGAACTCGAGTGGGTGCGCTCGAATCCGAAAGGCCGCCACGCCAAATCGAAAGCCCGCCTCCGCCAATTCGAGGAGATCTCGTCGTCGAACTACCAGAAGCGCAACGAGACCAACGAGATCTACATTCCGCCGGGCCCGCGCCTCGGCGACGTCGTCATCGAGGTCGAGAACCTGCGCAAGGGATTTGGCGACAAACTGTTGATCGACGACCTGAGCTTCCAGCTGCCCCCGGGCGGCATTGTCGGCGTCATCGGCCCGAACGGCGCCGGCAAGACAACCTTGTTCCGCATGATCACGGGGGAGGAAAAACCGGACGCCGGCAGCATACGCCTGGGCGACACCGTGCAGCTCGCCAGCGTCGACCAGTCCCGCGACAGCCTCGACGACAACAAAACGGTCTGGGAGGAAATCTCTGACGGCCAGGACCTCATCAAGGTGGGAAACTACGAGACGCCGTCGCGGCGCTACGTCGGCCGGTTCAATTTCCGCGGCGCGGAACAACAGCAGAAGATCGGCCTGCTCTCGGGCGGGGAACGCAATCGCGTGCATCTCGCGAAGATGCTGCGCTCGGGCGGCAACCTGCTGCTGCTCGACGAGCCGACCAATGATCTCGACGTCGAAACCCTGCGCGCGCTGGAACAGGCGTTGCTGGAGTTTCCCGGATCGGCCGTCGTCATATCGCATGACCGCTGGTTCCTCGACCGCATCTGCACGCATATTCTCGCGTTCGAGGGGGACTCGGTCGTGACATGGTTCGCCGGCAACTACGCCGACTACGAGGAAGACCGCAAGCGTCGCCTGGGCGCCGAGGCCGACAGCCCGCATCGCATTCGCTACAAACGTCTCGACGCCTGACCATCGTTCGCGGGCCGAGGCCCGCTCCTACGGCGCTGTTCCGGCTGTAGGAGCGGGCCTGGGCCCGCGATGGTTCTCGCACGGCGCTGTTCCGGCTGTAGGAGCGGGCCTGGGCCCGCGATTGTTCGCTACTGCAAGGTGCTCGGGTTACCCGATTATGTCCAAGGGTCGCTGGCGTGGTAAAACCCTGGTGCATACTGGCGGTCACAATAAAAGTCGGCCCGAACAATTACGACAACGGTGACCGGCGCTAACGAGCGGTCTGAACGAATGACACTAGCACTGGACAGGCACCAGGGTTTGTTGAGCGAAGATGACGAGCAAATCGGGCTCGAGTGCCCGTATTGCAATGTCTACTCGCACATGACCCCGCAGTCGATCCCGAACGCCGCGGACGTCATCGAAACCCGGCCGAAGTACGTCGGCCTCGTATACCAGTGCGACTCCTGCCAGGCGCCGGTATTCCTGCGTTTCGCAACGAAATCGTTCACCGAGGACCGCGTCGAGCTGTACCGCAACTTCGTCGAACTCGAGCGCCCGAAAGAGCGCTTCGCGTATTCGTATCTGCCCGAGCACACGGAAGTCCTTTTCCGTGAGGCCCTGTCCTGCTACTCGACCAACAATTTCAATGCCTTTGCGTCGATGTGCCGGCGCTCGGCCGTCAGCGTTTATGCAGCACTCGGCGAAGGCGGCAAGCTGCGCGCGTTCGAGGAGGTCATGGTCGCGCAGGCCATCGCGGGCATCGACGACGACGCGTTTGCACCCATCAAGGCGGTCCTGTTCGACGCAGGGGAAGAAGAGCAGGTGCCGCTCCTGAATCGCGTCCAGGCGGGCATCCTGCTCGAGGTGATGAAGGACATGCTCTACCAGTGCTTCGTGCGCCGCGGCAAGCTCACGCGCGCGCTGAAAGTGCGGCGCTTCTTTGTCCAGGAAGGCAACGAAGACCTCGCTTCGTCGGCCTGATCGGATCAGCCCACGGCCACGCGCGCATTGCGGAACATGCGCATCCAGGGGCCATCGTCGCCCCAGCTATCCGGGTGCCAGGAATTCTGGCGCGTCATGGCCACCCGTTCCGGGTGCGGCATCATGATCGTGACACGGCCATCCTCGTTGGCCAGTCCGCAGATTCCGTCGCGCGAACCGTTGGGGTTGGCCGGATACTCGTCTGCCACCTGGCCGTTATTGTCCACGTAACGCAGTGCAACCGTGTAGGAGGCGGCGTAGCGCGCGTCGTCATTCTCGAATACCGCGCGTCCTTCGCCGTGCGACGTCGCGATCGGCAGTCGCGAACCCGCCATGCCCTGCAGGAACAGTGACGGACTTTCCACGATTTCCACCAGGCTCAGTCGCGCCTCGAATTGCTCGGATCGATTCCTGACAAAGCGCGGCCAGTTTTCCGAGCCCGGTATCAGTTCGCGCAGATGCGACAGCATCTGGCAACCGTTGCAGACGCCGAGTGCGAAGCTGTCACTGCGCTCGAAAAACGCCTGGAACTGGTCGCGGACGCGCGGGTGGTAGAGGATCGACTTGGCCCATCCGCCCCCGGCGCCAAGCACATCACCAAAGGAAAATCCGCCACAGGCGACCAGGCCCTGGTAGTTGGCGAGGTCGTCATGGCCCTCCAGCAGGTCGCTCATGTGCACGTCCACCACCGAGAAGTCGGCGCGCATGAACGCTGCCGCCATCTCGTACTGGCTGTTGACGCCCTGCTCACGCAGGATCGCCAGGCGCGGTTTGGCGCCACTGCGGTGCGGCAAAGTAATGTCGGTATTGGCGTCGAACGTGACCTCTGCATGCAGCCCGGGGTCGGTGTCATCCAGTATGCGGTCGAATTCTTCTTTAGCGGTCGCCGGATTGTCCCGCAGCGCCTGGATGCGATAGCTGGTCTCCGACCAGGCGCGTTGCAGGTCCTTGCGCTCGAAGCGCAGTGGCGCGTTTTCGCCGTCACGGATCGTCAATACCGGCTCGCGCTCGACCCGGCCGATGGCCTGCGCGGTCAAGCCGTACCGGTCGAGCAACATCTGCAGCTGTGGCAGCTTGCCTTTTGCGACCTGCACGACCGCCCCGGCTTCCTCGCTGAACAGCTGCGCCAGCATATTCTCGCGCGAGCCGCCGAGTTGCAGCGATACGCCGAGCCGGCTCGCGAACATCATTTCCGCAACTGTCGCCAGCAGCCCCCCGTCGCTGCGATCGTGATAGGCAAGGAGCATGTCGCGCGACGACAGTTCCTGTATGGCGGCGAAGAAATTTCCGAGCATCCCGGGATCATCAATATCGGGGGCTTCACCGCCGACACGATTGAACGCCTGCGCCAGGCAGGAGCCGCCGAGGCGATTGGCGCCTCCGGCGAAATCGAACAACAGCAGGTAAGTCTGTTCGCCCGCCACACGAAGCTGCGGCGTCAGCTGTCGCGTCGCGTCGCTGACGGGCGCGAACGCGGATACGATCAGCGAAACCGGCGCCACGACCTGGTAGTCCTCGCCGTCCTCGTGCCAGCGCGCGCGCATCGACAATGAATCCTTGCCGACCGGAATTGCAATACCCAGTTTGCGGCACATGTCGTTCGCAACCGTCTTCACGGTGTCGAACAGATTGGCATCTTGCCCGCTGTGTCCCGCGGCCGCCATCCAGTTCGCCGACAGGCGCACCTTGTCGATGCCGTCGATGGCCGCCGCAGCGATATTGGTAATTGACTCCGCAACAGCCATACGACCCGACGCGGGAGCATTGAACGCGGCAAGCGGCGTGCGTTCGCCCATTGCCATGGCTTCGCCCGTCACGCCTTCGAAGCCCGACAGCGTGATCGCGACGTCGCTGACGGGCACCTGCCAGGGCCCGATCAGCTGATCGCGCGCGCTGAGCCCACCCACCGTGCGGTCACCGATATGAATCAGGAAGCCCTTGTTGGCAACGGCGGGAAACCGCAGTACGCGGAACACGGCATCTTCGAGCGTGATGTCGGCAAGGTCGATGCCCGTCGTGTCATTCGGGACGCGCACAACATCGCGTGTCATTTTCGGCGGATTGCCGAGCAACATCTGCATCGGCATGTCCACGGGCCTGTTGTCGAACTCGAGGTCGTTAACGACCAGCCTGCCATCGTCCGTGAGCGTACCGATAACCGATACCGGGCACCGCTCACGATCGCAGAGCGTCTCGAATTCATCGATCTGGTCCGCGGCGATGATCAGCACGTAGCGCTCCTGCGCCTCGTTGCACCAGATGTCCATCGGCGACATGCCGGGCTCCGCATTCGCGATGTTACGCAGCTCGATTCGCGCACCATGCTTGCTGTGGTCCACGGCTTCCGGCACGGCGTTGGACAAGCCGCCCGCGCCCACATCGTGAATCAGTAGTATCGGATTGTCTTCGCCCATCGCCCAGCAGCGGTCGATGACCTCCTGCGCGCGCCGCTGCATCTCGGGATTGCCGCGTTGCACGGACGCGAAATCCAGATCCTCGCTCGAGGTACCGCTGGCGACGCTGGACGCCGCGCCTCCCCCAAGGCCGATGAGCATCGCCGGTCCGCCGATGGTGACGACCCTGGCGCCGACCGGCACCTCGATCTTGTTGGCGTGTTCCTCGCGCACGTTTCCGACGCCGCCCGCGATCATGATCGGCTTGTGATAGCCGCGCATTTCGTTCGCCGGCATTTCGGCGGAGCGCCACTCGAACGTGCGAAAATAGCCGCACAGGTTCGGCCGACCGAATTCGTTATTGAACGCGGCGCCACCGATCGGCCCTTCGATCATAATCTCGAGCGGGGTCGCCATGCGGTCGGGATGCGGAAAGTCCGATTCCCACGGCTGTGGATAGCCCGGGATGCGCAGATGTGACACGGTGTACCCGGTGAGCCCGGCCTTGGGCTTCGCGCCGAGACCCGTCGCGCCTTCATCGCGAATCTCGCCGCCGGAACCAGTGGCCGCGCCCGGAAACGGCGATATGGCGGTCGGGTGGTTGTGGGTCTCCACCTTCATCAGGATATGCACGGGCTCGTTGCAATAACTGTATTCGCGGCTCGACGGTGCAGGCATCAGGCGCGACGTGGTCCATCCCTGTATGACGGCGGCGTTATCGGAGTAGGCCGAGATGACACCGTCCGGGCTCGTTTCGGTCGTGGCCCGGATCATCCCGAACAGGCGTTCGTCCTGGCGCTCGCCGTCGATGATCCAGTCGGCATTGAAGATCTTGTGGCGGCAATGTTCCGAATTCGCCTGCGCGAACATCATTAGTTCGGCATCGGTCGGGTCGCGCTCCAGCTCCGTGTAACTGGCGACCAGATAGTCGATCTCATCCTCCGAGAGCGCGAGGCCGAGTTCGCCGTTCGCCGCCTCCACGGCGGCTCGCCCGGACTCCAGCAGCGGCACCGTCACGATTTCGGCCGGTTCATGGGCCTGGAACAGCGCCCGCGCATCACCGCTCGACTCGAGCACGGTCTCCGTCATGCGATCGAACAACAGCCGTGACAGCTGCAGCAGCTCATCCTGCTCGGGCTGCGCGCTGAACTTGAGTGCATAACAGGTGCCGCGTTCGATCCGCCGCACGGCGGCCAGATCGCAGGCGCGCGCGATATCGGTGGCCTTGCTCGACCACGGCGATATCGTGCCGTGACGCGGCACCACGTAGAGTTTTGACGTTCCTTTCGAGAGACGGCCAGGCGCTTCGCCCGACAGCAACAGGGCTTCCAGCCGCCTGCGATGCTCTGCAGACAGGGGTGCGTCAAGGTCGACGAAATAGACGTATCGCGCCTCGATCCCGATCACGCGCGCATCGGCCTGGCGCAGACCCTGCGCCAGCTTCTCGAGGCGGAAATCGGAAAGCGCGGACTGGCCGTCCAGTTCCAGCATGTCGACGGGTGTCTGAGTCACGACATCAGCGGCAGGTTTCGACAAGCGTGGCGGCCTTACACGGGGTGAGAGAGATAGCACGCGATCATACTAGACCCCCATCCCGCTGCAAGCTTGCCCCCCTGAATGACCCCCTACAGTGCACGTCGTCCTGCGCCAAGTCTGTCGGCTCTCCTCGTCAGGCATCGGCGCACGTCAGGCGCGGCGGGGCGTTTATCTCCCTCATGGCTCCCTTCGGTCCGCTTTACTTCGGTCGACAAACGCCCCGCCGCGCCTGACGCTCGACCTGGTGTGTTCGAAGAGCCTGGTTCGGGGTGTTTGTCTCCGAGGCCTAAAGCGAGCGCAGCGAGCAGACCGGAGATAAACACCCCGGACCAGGCTCTTTGCGCAGATGCCTGATAGAGAATATTCAACGCGGTAGCGCGTGGCTATCGGGTTATTTGGAGTCGGTGGGGGTGTAGATCGGCATCGGGAACTGCGTGACGTTGCCCTCGGCCTTGGTGATCTTCGACGTACCCTGCTTTTCCACCTCGTCGATCCGAATGATCGAGTGCATCGGCAGGTAGGTGCGCTTGACGTTTTCGAACTCCGACTTGATCCGTTCTTCGGAGGGGTCGACGACAACGCTGGTACGCTCGCCGAATACGAGCTCCTCAACCTCGATGAAGCCGAACAGGCCGCCATGGCTCACTTCGCGCGCATAGACCTCGTAAACCTGGCCCTGGCTGACGAAAACGATCTTGTACAGTGTCTTGTTGCTCATCGTGGTCCGCTAGAAGGTGACACAGCGGCGCCAATTTCGCCACTGCCGGTGTATTCGTCATATTTGGTCGCCCATACCCGTTCTCAAGGGCTCAAGGCCGTATTTCCCACCCTATTATGTGAACTGCTTGGCAGCGTAAGCCCCTAATCCAGCGCACTATTTACATTCGGCCACCGACCGCACGGCGTAGCTTCGTGCGGCGGCGACAGTATGGAACGGGTATGCCGCTCAAACTGGAGATCATCAGCGACCACCGGGATATCCTCGGCAACGATGCCGTACGCGAGTTCCGGTCGGAAGGTGGCACGATCGGCCGCGCGCTGAATAACGACTGGATCCTGCCCGACCCGGACAAGTTCATTTCAGGGAAACACGCCACGATCGACTGCAAAGGCGGGATCTACTACATCGTCGACATCAGCACCAACGGTGTTTACGTGAACGGCGAACGCAAGCCGATCGGTAAAGGCAACCCGCGCCGCCTGTTTGACGGTGACCATCTCCACCTGGGCGACTTCGAGGTCCTGGTGTCCATCGACGAAGGCGAAGAACTGGAGATGCCCGACGAGCCGAAGCCGACCGTGGTGCCCGATCATATCGAGCAACTGGTCGAGGAAGACCGGATCAAGACCGGTGTCCAGCTGCTGGACGAGGACGAGATTACCGGCGACGTAGCATTCGAGTCGATCCTGTACAGCGGTGACGACGAAAATCCGGCCGAGGAGCCTGAAGCCGAGTTCCCCGGGGAACTGCAGGAACCCGAGCCGCCGCTACTCGAGCCGGAATCCCCGAGGTCATCGCCGGTCGAAGTGACCGGGGACGATCTCTTCGATGCGTTCCTGGACGGACTGCAAATCAGTCGCGCAGAGCTGCATCCTTCCATCGACGTCGCCGAGACAATGCACAACGCAGGCGAGATCCTGCGCGAGTTCATCCACGGAACCGAAAAGCTGCTCGAGAACAGGGCCGACCTGAAGACGGCGTTCCGGCTCGACCAGACGACGATTCTTCCGCGGCACAACAACCCGATCAAGCTGTCGGAGAACACGAGTGATCTCGTCAGGCAACTGCTGGTCGGGCGCGATGACGAATACCTCGGCCCTCGGAACGCCGTTCGTGAGGTCTGCCAGGACCTGCTGGCACACCAGGAAGCTTTCCTGGATGCCATGACACATGCGTTTGTCGAATTCGCCGACCGTTTCGACCCGGAAGAACTCACCGCGCGCTTCGAGCGTTCCCTCGGCCGCAAACCGCTGTTCCGGCTGCTGGAGAACCTCAAGTACTGGGGGCTCTACAAGGACCTCTACCCGACTATGACGGAGAAAGGCAGCGGCCGATTCCCGCAGATGTTTGCGGAGGAGTTCGTGAAGGCCTACGAACGCTGCATCGTCGAGTCCCTGCGCGAACACCGCCTCAGCCATACGCGTCCGCAGGTCAAGCTGGAGCCGCTGAGCGAGGAAGCGTTCATGGCCGAGCAGGCAGCGGCGGCCGACGCCGCCGGTGAACCATCCGACCAGGCCGAGAACGCGACGGACAGGCCGCCAGGCGCCGTGCTCGATGACATCGCGGACCTTAGCGAACTCAACGAACTCGTCGACTTCGACGATCTCGGAGCCGAATCCGACACCGTCGTCTTCGACGACGATGCCGGCCAGGCCAAGGGCTGATTCGCCGCTGGACTATCCGCGATTCTGGCGATTCTCGATCAGGTCTTCCACGACGGCGGGATCCGCCAGTGTCGACGTATCGCCCAGCTCTCCGTAATCGTCGGCGGCAACCTTGCGCAGGATACGCCGCATGATCTTGCCCGAGCGGGTCTTCGGTAACCCCGGGGCCCACTGGATCAGGTCCGGCTTGGCGATCGGCCCGATTTCCTTGCGCACCCATTGCTGCAGCTCCGCGCGCAGTTCCTCACTGGGCTCGATGCCTTCCATGAGGGTGACGTAGGCATAGATGCCCTGCCCCTTGATGTCGTGCGGATATCCGACGACTGCGGCTTCGGCAATGCTGGGGTGCGCGACCAGCGCGCTTTCGACTTCCGCGGTGCCCATGCGGTGGCCGGACACGTTGAGCACGTCGTCGACGCGCCCGGTAATCCAGTAGTAACCGTCGTCGTCCCGGCGCGCGCCGTCGCCCGTGGTGTAGCAGTTGTCAAAGGTCGAGAAGTAGGTCTCCACGAAGCGCTTGTGATCACCGTAGACGGTGCGCATCTGCCCGGGCCAGCTGTCCGTAATGACGAGATTGCCCTCGTTCGCGCCCTCCAGCACGTTCCCGTCGCCATCGAGTAGCGCGGGCATGATGCCGAACAGCGGCCTGGTCGCCGATCCCGGCTTGAGGTCCGTAGCACCCGGCAGCGGACTGATCAGGATGCCGCCGGTCTCGGTCTGCCACCAGGTATCGACGATCGGGCAACGGCTGTCGCCGACCACCTTGTAGTACCACTCCCACGCCTCGGGATTGATGGGCTCGCCCACCGAACCGAGCAGCCTCAGGCTCTTGCGGGACGTGCGTTTAACCGGTTCTTCACCCTCACGCATCAGCGCACGGATCGCCGTCGGGGCCGTGTAGCAGATATTGACGTCGTGCTTGTCGCAAACCTCCCAGAAACGCGACGACGTCGGGTAGTTGGGTACGCCCTCGAACATCAGCGTGACGGCACCGTTGGCGAGAGGCCCGTAGACGATGTAGCTGTGGCCCGTAACCCAGCCGACGTCCGCCGTGCACCAGTAGATGTCCCCGGGGTGATAATCGAAGACGACCTCGTGCGTCATCGCGGCGTAGACGAGGTAACCGCCGGTCGTGTGCAGAACGCCCTTCGGTTGGCCGGTAGAACCGGACGTGTAAAGGATGAACAGCGGATCTTCCGCGCCCATCTCCTCGCAGGGACAGTCCGCATCGACGGTTTCTTCGAGGTCATGCAACCACTCGTCGCGGTCCTCGACCCAGCCGATATTCGCGCCGGTGTTGCGCACGACGAGGACTTTCTCGAGTGATGTAACGTTCGGATTCCGGGCCGCCGCGTCGACGTTGGCCTTGAGCGGAACGCTCTTGCCGCCGCGGATGCCTTCGTCCGCGGTGACGACAATGTTCGAATCGCAATCGTGGATGCGGCCTGCGAGGGCGTCCGGCGAGAACCCGCCGAACACCACCGAGTGCACGGCCCCGATGCGCGCGCAGGCGAGCATCGCAATGGCCGCCTCCGGAATCATCGGCATGTAGATGGTGATGCGATCGCCCTTCTTCGCCCCGAGCGCCTTCAACGCGTTCGCAAACTTGCAGACACGCTCGTGAAGTTCGCGATAGGTGATTTTGAGGTCACGGGAAGGATCGTCGCCTTCCCAGATGATCGCGACGTCGTCCGCCTTTGCCTCGAGATGGCGGTCGACACAGTTGTAGCAGACATTGAGCGTACCGTCGTAGTACCACCGAATATGTACGTCGTCTCGCGCGTACGAAACGTCTTTCACTTTCGTAAACGGCGTGATCCAGTCGATACGGCCGGCCTGCTCCGCCCAGAACCCCTCGTTGTCCTCTACCGAACGCGTGTACATCTTCTCGTAACCGGCCGCATCGATGAGTGCCCGCGCGCGAACTTCGTCTTTCACTGGATAGATATCGGTCATTGTGTTCAGCCTTCTTGTGTTGTTTTGAGCCTCTTCGCAAGGGCAACGATGCGCCTTGCCTGCACGAGGTGCGGCTTGTCGATCATCTCGCCATCGAGTGCCAGCGTCCCCGCCCCCGGGTTGTCCCTGAACAGCGCGATAATGCGTTCCGCCCGCTGCACGTCATCGTCACTCGGCGAAAACGCGTCGTTTATCGTCGCTACCTGCGCCGGATGGATGGCGAGCATCCCCGTAAAACCATCACGCGCTGCCCGATCGGCAAAGGATGCCAGCCCGGTCGCATCGCGAAAATCCGTGTAAACCGTATCGATTGCCGGCACTTCGGCCGCAGCCGCCGCGAACAGGCACAGGGAGCGCGCGAGTTCGTAGGGCGGCAGCCAGTTGCCGTCCGCGTCACGCCTGACTCGCGCGCCCAGCGCCGCGCTGAGATCTTCGGCGCCCCACGTCAGTCCGGCCAGCCGCGGCGTCGCGCCCACGTAGCTGTCGAGGGAGAAAAGCGCTCGCGGCCTCTCGGTGCAGAGCGGCAGAATCCGGGTGTGCCCGGCCGCAACCTCAAAACGGCTCTCGAGTTCGTCCAGCTTCGTCGCCAGCCGCGTCGCATCGTCGGCGCTCCTCGCCTTCGGCAGTACGATACCGCTCGGCGCCGCCGGCATCACGGCCTGCAGGTCGGCCATCGCGTCGCCGGAGTCGACCGGGTTGATTCGCAACCAAACGTCTTCACGGCCGTCGATGTATTCGCGCGCAAGCTCGCGGGCGCGCGGCCGGTTCCCGGCAGTTACCGAATCTTCGAGGTCGACGATGATGGCATCGGCCCCGGCATCGAGCGCCTTCTCGAGCTTGCGCTCGCTGTCGCCCGGCACGAACAGGAAGCTGCGGATCATTTCGGCCTCTTCAGCATCAAAGCAGTTCGCTTGCACTCGCCGACGAGCACGTCGTGCTGATTGTAGGCGCGGTGCGCGAAGGTCACGATGCCGTTGTCGGGCCGCGACGCGCTTTCGCGGACTTCGAGCACCTCGGTTTGCACGTGTATCGTGTCGCCGTGGAACAACGGTTTCGGGAACCGCACCTCGTCCCAGCCCAGGTTCGCGACGGTAGTTCCGTGAGTGGTGTCGTTGACCGAGATGCCGACCATGAACCCCAGCGTCAGCCCGCTGTTAACGAGCGGCTTGCCGAACTCGGTGTTCTTCATGTACTCGGCGTCGAGATGCAATGATGCGGGGTTGTGCGTCATGGTGCTGAACAGCACGTTGTCCCCCTCGGTTATCGTGCGCCGGATCGGGTGGTCGAATACCTGTCCGACCGAGAATTCTTCGAAATACAGTCCTGGCATTGCGCTCTCTCGGTTTCCTGCCCGCCCGTCATGATACGGTATTATCGGACCGTCACGGGAGACAACAGTGCATCGCATCAGCCGCCGCAACTTCGCGAAGACGACGCTCGCCGCCTGCGGCCTCATTGCAGCCGGTGGACCCATGACACTGGCGGCGCCGGCGCCGATCATCAAGCGCAGGATCCCGTCTTCAGGCGAACTCATCCCGATCATGGGCCTCGGCACGAACCGGTATGGGGTGGGAGACTCTGCCGAGGCACGCGCGCCCCTGCGTGAGGCCCTCTCGCGCTTTCATGAACGGGGCGGCACGGTCATCGACACGGCGCCGGGTTACAGGACCTCGGAGCGCGTGCTCGGCGACCTCGTAAACGATCTCGGTATACGCGGCGACCTTTTCATGGCAACCAAGGTCGATCGCGAGAGTGGGCGCGCCGACAGTCTCGCGCAAGTGCGCGATTCGGCCCGCAGGCTCAAGACCGATACCATCGACCTGATGCAGGTGCACAGCCTGCGCGGTTGGGAAGAGAACATTCCCCTGCTACAGGACCTCAGGCAGGACGGCCGGTTTCGCTACATCGGCGTGACGACGTCCCGGTCGAGCCAGTACGCGGAAATGGAAAAGGCGATGAGCCGGCACGACCTGGACTTCATCCAGATCGACTACTCGCTGGAACAGCGCGAAGCGGCGGAGCGATTGCTGCCGCTGGCCGCGGGCCGCGGCATGGCAGTCATGTTGAACCGGACCTTTGGCGGTGGCCGGATTTTCGAGGCCGTGGGCAGCCGACCGCTGCCCGAATGGGCAGGCGAACTTGAGATCACGAGCTGGGCGCAGTTCCTGCTCAAATACGCACTGTCCCATCCCGCCGCCACGGTTGCGATTCCCGGCATGACCAAGGCAAGACACGTCGACGACAATTTCGGCGCCGCACAGGGTCCCATGCCGGATGCGCGGCAACGCCGGCAGATGGAGGCGTTTTTCGACGCGCTCTAGTTACTTTGCGCGCTCGATCGCCTCCATGATCATGCGCTTGGCGTCGTCGGAACCGTGCCAGTCGCCGATGCGGACCCACTTACCCGGCTCGAGGTCCTTGTAGTGCTCGAAGAAGTGCTCGACCTGGCGCAACGTGATACTCGGGAGATCGGAGTATTCCTTGACGTGATCGTAGCGCTGCGTCAGAGACGGTGACGGCACGGCGATGATCTTCTCGTCCTGCCCTGCATTGTCCTCCATGACGAGCACCCCGATCGGGCGCACGTTGATCAGGCAGCCGGGCACCAGCTCGCGGGAGTTGGCGACAAGCACATCAATGGGATCACCGTCTTCCGACAGCGTATGGGGCACGAAGCCGTAATTTCCCGGATACGCCATCGGCGTGTACAGGAACCGGTCGACGACGAGCGTGCCCGCATCCTTGTCCATCTCGTACTTAATGGGCTGTCCGCCATGGGGGACCTCGATGATGACGTTGACGTCCTCAGGGGGGTTGTGGCCGATTGCGATCGCGTCGATTCTCATGGGATTTGTATTCGTTTGTAACGGCGGCGAGCCTGGATTTACCCTGAATACTATAATTTGCGAATTATTCCCAGTACCGGCGCCCACCATGTCCCGTTCTCTGCCCTGTCTGATCGCCTGTCTTCTGTCTGCGTGCGCGAGCGCGGACGGCCCCCGTCCCTTTGCGGTCGAACCGGTCGCGAGCTTCGATGAGCCCTGGGCGATGGCGTTCTTGCCCGACGGGCGCCTGCTGGTGACCGAGAAAGCCGGGCGCCTGCTGGTCGTCGACCGCGATGGCAATAAATCGCAGCCGGTCAGCGGCGTTCCGGAGGTCGATTACGGAGGCCAGGGTGGTCTCGGTGACGTCGCCCTGCATCCCGACTTCGCCAGCAACGGGCTTCTCTACCTCAGCTACGCGGAGGCAGGGGACGACGACACCCGCGGCGCCGCCGTGGCTCGCGGTGTTCTGGAACTGGAGGGTGGCGTTGGCGCGCTGTCCGCTGTGGAGGTCATCTGGCGGCAGCAGCCGAAGGTCACCGGGCGCGGCCACTACGGCCACCGCCTGCTGTTCGACGATGAAGGCTACCTCTTCGTCTCCTCGGGCGACCGCCAGAAGTTCGATCCGGCGCAGGACATGTCGGGCAACCTCGGCAAGATCGTCCGCCTTTACGACGATGGCTCCGTACCGCAGGACAATCCGTTCTACGATCGGGGCGGCGTTACCGCGCAGATCTGGTCGCTGGGTCACCGCAACCCGCTCGGCATCGCCTTCGACAGCGATGGCCGGCTATGGAATCACGAGATGGGACCAAAGGGCGGCGACGAGCTCAACCTGGTCGTCAGCGGCGAAAACTACGGGTACCCCATCGTCTCCAACGGCGACCACTACAGCGGTAAAGAGATCCCGGACCACGATACCCGGCCCGAGTTCGCTGCGCCGGTCGTGTGGTGGACGCCAGTTATCTCGCCAGGCGGTTTCATGGTCTATGACGGCGATCTGTTTGCGGACTGGCGCGGCGACGGTTTTATCGCCGGTCTTTCGTCGAAGTCGCTGGTCAGAATCGAGTTCGACGGTGAGACTGCGCGCGAGGCGGAGCGATTCGACATGGGCAAGCGCATGCGCGCTGTGGCGCAGGGACCCGATGGTGCTATCTGGATGCTGGAGGACAAACAAGGCGGGCGGCTGTTGCGCCTAACCCCGTCGGACTCCGGCTCAGACTAGGGCCCTGCCCCTTCCTTGCCGGCCGTTTCGGCAAGCCAGCGTTGAACGAAGCGCCGACCCTTTGGAGTCAGGTAGACCCGCCTGACCCGCAGGTTGAGCGGATCGCTGCGCAATTCCAGCAACCCGGGACCAGGTGCCTTGCGGGTAGTCAATGCAGAGAGGTCCGCCAGGTTCCGCGACAGCGCCGTTATCGACGTGCTTTCGAGATGGCGCATGAGTTCGCGCTGGCTCAGGCCTTCGTGGAAATACACGGCAATCAGAATCAGCAGCCGCTGCGCCGTGATGTCGGGACTGAGATTTTTTCGCGCGAAGCGCAGCGCCCGGTCGAGCAGCCCGAGGTAGTGGATTGCCTGCTTATCGTGCATGAGACCCTCTTTAGTCGACTATTCTGCCTTCGGAATCAGTGCCGTAACGATTGACCCGGGCTGCTCACGGTGACAATGCCGCCGAACAACGCGGCGAGACGGATATCCCAGCCCGGTACCAGGTGCGCAGCGAGCGTAGCAACGAACCAGGTGATGGCGACGCCGACAGTCACGAGATTGCGAACGACAGCGCCATGTCCGCGAATCTCGAAAAGCTTCAGCGTAAGGCTGCCCTCGTAGAGAATGATAGCGACGGCGATCGATACCACTGGCGTGAGCAGACCGCCGAAAATGCCGGTAATGAAGAAGGAACAGGATTGACGGCAGCTTGAGCCGCCACGCAATCCACTGACAGACAAAACCGACTACGAAGATAGCGCTCAGGATTACGAGGTCGGCATTATGCATTGAACATCCTGACGCAAAAGAAGACGGCCACCCTCGTCGGTATGGCCGTCTTGCTGTATCAGACCCGGCGCCGAAAGGGGATCAGATTATAACCTCCCTGTCGCCTGGCACTTCGAACACGCTGTGTGTCACGCGGCCTTTGCGGCACCTCTCGGGCCGTCCTCTTTTTCTTCGCCTTTCTCGCCGACCTGCACGTTGTCCAGCGCAAATCGCCAATCGATCAGCGTATCGAGGAAGGCATCGACGTAGCGCGCACGCTCGTTCTGGTAGTCGAGATAATAGGCGTGTTCCCATACGTCCAGCGTCAGCAGCGGCGTCATGTGGGTTCCGACCGGCGAGTCAGCGTTCGTTGTGCTCATGATCCGCAGTTTGCCGGCGTCCAGTACCAGCCATGTCCAGCCGCTGCCGAACTGCGATGTCGCAGCCGAGCGGAACTCGTCCTTGAATTTGTCGATGTCACCGAATTCGTCCTCGATCAGGTCACGTATCCTGCCGTCGGGTTCCGATTGACCGCTGGGTGACAGGCTCTGCCAGAAGAACGCATGGTTCCAGGCCTGGGCCGCGTTGTTCAGGATGTCGATTTCGGCACTATCGCGCGCCGAGACGATAATCTGCTCGAGCGGCAGGTTTTCGAAGTGAGTGCCTTCGATGAGTTTATTCAGTTTATCGACGTAGCCTCGATGGTGCTTGCCGTAGTGGAGCTCCATCGTGTCCGTCGAGATGTGTGGCTCCAGTGCGTCCATTGCGTAAGGAAGTTTGGGAAGCTTGATAGTCATTTGATTTGACCTCCTCCGATGATCAGGGATGTCGTGAATTGGTGCGGGGTATATGGGCCGGCCCGGGTATGGTTCGGCCACGAAACGGCGGGCGAACGCTCTAGAAAGCGGCGCCGGGCTGCAGGGTCGGAATCGAGGGGCAGCTGAAAAACATAGCATCTACACTAACAAAACCGTTGCGATATCGCAAATATTGCGATAAGTACACGTCATCATGCCTGGATCGGCATAAGTACGGATATCAGCCGTTGGCAATCGTCCCTACGATCACCGCAGGAGGTGTTACCAATGACAGATTCAGGCGCCAGGAACATGCCGGCCGAGGTTGCCGAGATCGCGGAATGTGGCTATGCGATCTGGGCCAGGGACGACGTCGACGCAAACCTCCGCGCGCGATTCGATAGCGCACGCATACCCGTAGCGGGTGTTCGGCACGTCCGTATATGGGGCCTGCAGGTCGATGACGAACGTGAGTTACCGGGGCTCGAGCGCACCCAGATCCCCGATGAGGAAGTGTGGGAGGTCAACCTGGAGGCACTGGACGGCTCGAAGTTCGAGGTCGATTCGAGACTGCTGAAAGCGGCCCGCTGAACAGGACTCAGCCGACCGGCTACCAACGCACCTGCAACTGCAGGCCGTAGGCGTAATCGTTTTCGTCGGTAACCGGCGGCTCGCTGTCGCCAATCCGTTCGATGTCCATTTGCATGCGGTAGGGACGGAGTTCGACTTCCGTATCCCAGCCGAACCACTTGTCGAACTGCTGGTTCAGCGATCCGAGTGGGTCGGTCAGCACCCAGATCCAATTGTCGCCGGTCGACCGGAATCCGCGTTCGGCATCGCGTTCGCGCACGTTGTCCCTGAGGTGCATGAAATAGAGTCCGACCATCGATCCGATCACCGGCGTAACCCAGAGATCCTGTTTCGACGGCTCCTCGGCCCCTGCCTCGACACCAAACTCGAACAACGTCGACAACAGCGTGGAATAACCGAATGACTGCCAGTTGCTGTAGCCGCGCTCGCGGGCCCGCACAAAGTACGAGGCACCCCAGTAGGGATGCAGGATGTAGTTTATGTAGAAGACGTCGGAATCATTTTCGGGATTGGTCGTGTTCTCCCACCAGACAGAGAAGCTGTAGTCCTCCTTCTGCTCGGTGGTCCAGCCGCTCACGCTCTCCGGCATTGCATACAGGATCGCGATCGCTGCAAACTGGTAGCCGAAGAAATACTTGGTGTCGCGCCAGAGTCCCGCCCCGTCGCGAAGCACTTCCGGCTCGACGGACAGATCCGGCGCAGTCGTATCGTCGCCCTCATCGGCCGCGAGGCATGGAGCAGCATACAGAGTCAGCGCCGTTGCCCCCGCCAGGATCATCCGTTTCCAACCCCGTTTCATTGCCAATCGTCTCATCGTCCGCCCGTAACGTGAACGCCGAAATATAGCCCGAAATCCGGCGTCGCATCCGATATGACATCTTCAACGAGCGCAAAGCGGAAGGCGACGCCACTCCCGGGCCAACGATACACGCCGCCGACCGTCAGCTGAATCGAACTACCACCCAGTTCATCGAGATCACTGTCGAAATACGAACCCTGCGCCTGCAGCTGAGCCGTGATGCCAAAGTCCGCAGTCGCGTGCCAGGTCGCCGCAAGACCGCCGTAAGGCACCGCTGTGCGTTGCTGGTCTGCAAGCACGTCGCCGTCACCCAGTCCCAGTAAGCCCGCGAACCCGAGGTACGCAAGCTCCCGGCCGAATAATTGTCCCGAATCCTGTGCATAAATGCCAAGCGCAGCATCTGCCGCGCCGCTGCCGTGAACATCCGCGGAATCGCCCGTCGGCAGCTTTACGCTGAATCGCACCGTTACGTGCCGCGAACCCGCTTCGCCACCCGTGACCAGCGGCATAGCCGCGGACAACTGGACGTCACCGACCCCGGCACTCGATGTCGTTATTTGCTGCTGCATAGAGCCATTGATCGCATACGAGTAATCGAGCTGGTTGTGTGGCTCTCCGCGCTTGGAATTCGAAATTCCCCAGAAATCATGCCAGTCATAGATCATGCGGTCGAGGAATCCCTGCGAATGCCTGACCAGGGGAACATCCAGACCAATTTCCAGACGCTCGTGTACCCGGCGGCGGTAGCGGAAATCCGCAAAATAGGTCTCGCCGTCGAGCACGATCGACTCGGTTTCGGCATCTTTGAATTCGGAGTTGTTCACGATCGAGAACACCGCCGCATAATCGGGTTTCCCGCGCTCCACCAGTATCGCCTGCTGCAATGGCGGCAGGCCGTAAATGTGCAAAAACGGATGCTGGTTGCGGAGCTCGAAGACGTCCAGACCCGCCGCCGTTAACGGCGTGCAGATCAAAAGAAGTGGCAGGGCTATAATTTTGCGTTCAATATCCAAATTGCGCCTCCGCCCCTTTTTCTACCCGGACGATGAATGCCGTGAAATACCTGAAAGTACGTAGCCTAAGTGAGTTTGTCGGACGCTGCATCTCATTGATTCCGGCCTTCTTGCTGGCAGGCATCGCAGTTGCCGAGCCCGTACCGCTGTTCAGCGCCACGTACAAGGTCAGTTACGGCATTCTCCATGGCGAGATGACCCTCGAGCTAAGGCGCGCAAATGAAGCTGGCTACATCTACGAGACATCACTGACGCCGCGCGGGATCGTGACGCTATTCAGGCGCGGCAGCATCGTCGAGACCACGTCGCTCGAAATCGACGGCGGCGTCCTCAGGCCCGTTGATTATCACAGCACCGACACGATAGCGAAGCCGACACGCGTTACCGATTACCTGTTCGACACGCCCCCGGGGCGCGTAACCGGCGTATACAAGGAAAAGGCAGTGGACGAACCGCTGCGTCCAAACGGCCATAACCGCATTTCGGCCCATGTTGCCGTGATGCTTGCGATGAATACCGGCGCGGGCATGACCAGTATCCCGGTATTCGACCGGGCCCGCTGGCGCGACTTCGAGTTCGAAGTAATCCCTGGCGAGATGGTCAGTACGCCGCTGGGAGATTTCGAGACCGAGGAGATCCGCTATTCATCCGACAAAAAGAACAAGAGCTGGTCACTGCACTGCGCCGAAGCGCTCGATTATGCGCCCGTCATGATCGTTTACCGCGAAGACGACGAGGTCAAGTCGACGGCGCGGCTTGCCGAGTACGAATCACTCGGCAAAACGACCCCGGCTTCGACTCAACCCCAGCCGATTTCGTCGAGATGATCGTCGTCTATGCCGAAGTAGTGGGCAACCTCGTGAATGAGCGTGCGGGCGACTTCCTCGCGAAGCTCGTTCGGGGGCAACCCGAGTTCCAGGTGCGGCTGGCGGAAGATATAGATGACGTCCGGCAGTTCCCCGGCATATTCGATACCGCGCTCGGGCAAAGGCAGTCCGAGGTATAGCCCCAGAAGGCCCTCCCCGTCGGGATCCAGGTAATCATCAGCCTCCTCGATGACGAGGATTTCGATGTTGTCGAGTGCATTCTGTACCCAGTCCGGGAGTCCACTCATGGTCTCCCGCACGACGGCTTCGAACTCGCTGATATTCATAGTGCACGCGCAGAGAACGTCGAGACTCCGAGTCTAGCGCAGTCTCGTTGGCCGGCAGCGATATCGCGGCCGGTTGCGCCCGATCGCGGCGCACTGCGACGGGTCAGGTATTCAGCAGGATGGTCGCTGCGATCAGCAGAACGACGACGAGCGACTGCAGTGCGATGCGCTCCCACATGAATTTCTCGGCATGTTCCGCGTCGTAGGCGCCGCCCCTCGACATCGAGCGCAGGCCCAGCGTCAGGACTACGACGGTCGCTACTAATGCCGCAATGATCAACAAATTGATGACACCCATACGTGCCTCCTTTGCCCGCGAGGGCATACAGGGACTCAGGCTCCACTTTGCGGGGTTGCGGACAGCGGCACAATTGAGGCAAATACGGACCCGGGCGGTACACGAGGCGCCGGAGCACGATAGAATCCGGGCCATGACGCGCTCCAGGCCAGCGCATCACCGCCAAACACCGCTGGACTACCGGAGCCGACAAATGTCTGCTGATTTCCACCCGAATTCCCGGATAATCGCGCTCGCCGTTGCGGTTAGCCTCGCGCTGACCGGGTGCGTGTCGATGCCGACCGCCGAGGAGCTTCGGCGCGCTCCATCGCCCCACCTGACGTCCGGCGCGCCGGACGGCATCGTCGACGGCAGAGCTGAATTTCGACCGCTCTTTTGCGACTCGCTCGAGGAGCATCCTGAAGGAGCCGGGCCACCGGTAGCCTGCGATTTCTGGCTGCATCGCCTCGACGACGAGCCCGCCGCGGCTGCGCTGCAGCATCCCCCATCCTCGAGTCCCATGCAGGTACTCCTGGTATCGGGTGCTTTCAGCGAGTGCTTTGGTCCGAACGCCCAGCCGTTCCACTCGGCAGTCGGCCCGCTCCGCGACCGCGGTCACCGGGTCGACACCATCATGGTCGGCGGACGCTCCGGAACCGAACACAACGCCCGCCAGATCGCCGACTACCTTGATGCATGGACGGTACGGCCGGAAATGCCGCTCGTCCTGATCGGGTACTCGAAAGGGACGAGCGACATGCTGCAGTTCCTCGTCGATTTCCCCGAACACGCACAGCAGGTGGACGCCGTCGTCAGCGTTGCCGGATCGGTCGGTGGATCACGGCTGGCCGACGATTTCGATGGCCTCTACGAGTTCCTGTTTTCGCACCTGCCGTCAGGCCACTGCCCGCCCGGCGACGGCGACGTCTTGCACAGCCTGCGTACAGACGTACGTGACGAATGGCTGCGCGACAGTGAGCTGCCGAACGAGGTCGATTACTACTCAATCGCAGCCTTCACGACTCACGAGCGGGTTGCACGAGCGCTGGTCGCGTCCTGGGAGATATTGCTGAAGCATGGCCGGAGGAACGACGGCCAGTTGCTGGCTCGCGACGCGTTGATTCCCGGCTCCACGCTGCTCGGCTACCTGAACGCGGATCACTGGGCGGTTGCGCTCGACATCGAGGACGACTCACCGCTGCTCGCACATCGCGATATGGAGGCGCAGTTTCCGCATCTCGCGTTACTGCAAGCCATACTGCAAAGCGTCGCAGCACGTCAAAGCCTGTAGCCGATTATCAGCCCCCAGCCGTCGACGTCCGGCCCGAAGATCGCCTTCGCCCCGAATCGCAGTGACTTGAGCTTCCATCCCCGCGCCGAGACGTCCAGGTCGATGCCCGCGCCCGCCTCAAAAAAGCTGTCGAAGCCCAGTGCATCTCTCTCGGGTCCGAATATTCGCGTGTTGCCGAAGATGCCGACGATAGACAGCGGATTATCGAACATCGACCACGGTGTTGGATGAAGCGTGATGACTTCCAGGTCGAATGCGCTGACACGGCCGCGGAAATCGACGAATTCGTTCGGCGCATTGACGCTTTCAATGTAATGGTGCGTCAGGCTACCCAGCACCTCGATATCGAAACCAGTGAGGTCGCGCCGATAGTCGAAACCGAGCGACGCGCCGTAAGAAACGGCGTTCGAGTCCCAGTCGAAAATAATGCCGGCCAGTGCGGGTCGCAGCACAGCCTCGGAAAAAGGCCCCGAGTATCGCGCACGGTTTTCGAGGCTGCCGTAGCCGACACTGAGCACGGGCAGCAGCGAAAGATGCTCGTTGAGCGGTATGTCGTAGCCGCCGGAGAGCGACAAGCCCCAGGTCTCCCATTCGCTCCAGACTGACTCGCCCGGCGCATAATCGAAGCCGCTCTCCACCGTCTGGTGCGCGACAAGACCCTGCAGGAATGGCCGCGGACTCTCTGCATCATCACCAAAAACGAATCGAATCGGAAACTGGAAATGTTTCAGCGCAGGATCGACCACGCCATCGCTCGTATCCGGATAGAAGTTGGCCGAACTGATATCGCGGCTGACGGCGAAGTCCACCATCGCCGCATAGCCTGCACCGATTTTGACCGGGTCGAAACTCTCTTTGGCAAGGTCGCGAATCGCGTCGATGAGCTCGTCTGACTGTGCGAATGCGAGCCCTGAAAAACACAGGCCGAGGAGCGCGGTAACAGCCAGTACGGGTCTGTTCACCAGAGGTGCGCAGAGCCCGCCTGTGCAAGGACATTGAAACACGACGTCATCCCGTTTGATGGAACTGAATCCTAACCCATGAGCAATATGCACGGCCATTCATGGAGCCCAGCCGTGCTTGCATTCCAGGATGTGTAGAAGCATCTAGAACTCATCCAGCAGGCGGCGAACGCGAATCCTGAGATCGTCGGGCGCCTTGCTCGTGCCGGCGTCTCGCATGCGCTTGTTGAGCAGCCTTTCGACCTCGGCTCGCGAGAAACAGCTTCGACAGTGACGCATGTGATGCTCGAAATCCTCGATCGCGCCGGGATCGGAAAGCTCGCCGTCAAGATAGGCATAAAACGCCTCGATCGCTTCGAGACAGCCGATGTCATCATGATTGTGACCCGTTTTACTGCTATTCATTTTTCATGCCTGTGTTTGTCGTTCGTCATTGCGAAACCCGCATCGCGAGCCTGCTTCCAGAGCGCCTTCTGAAGCATTGTCCTGCCGCGCTTCATCCGTGAGCGTATCGTGCCTGGCGGTACGCCAAGCGCTTCGGCGGCCTCATCGTAGGTCAGCCCTTCGACGTTGACCAGAATGATCGTCATGCGGAAAGCGTCGGGCAGGTCGTTTATTGCCGCCATGATGGCAGAGCCGAGCATGTTGTTGAAAAACTGGTGCTCGGGATTGGCCCACCAGACCAGGAAATCGTCCGGCTGCTCGTTCAGCAGGGCCGCCAGTGCCTCGCCCTCGATTTCCTCGAAGGTCGACTCGGAGGGACGCGCGGTCCTGCAACGGTACTTGCTGATGAAGCAATTGTGCAGAATGCGAAACACCCACGGGCGGAATTTTTGCCAGTCCTTGAGTGTCTCGATCGCCGACCAGGCCCTGGAGACGGACTCTGCAACGAGATCTTCGGCATCTGCGCCCGTACCCGCCAGGCGCAGTGCCGTGCCATACAGAGCATCCATGTTTTTCTCGATTTCGCGACTGAAGGAGGTTTTCAGGTCGTCTTCAGTCATTGCAATCGCGGCCGTTGACATGCTCAAAAGGTAAGCGTGGATGCGCCCTGCTGAACTTCGTCCAGCATCGCCACCGAGCCGGCGAGCGTTACACCCTCGATCAGGTCGTCCTTGTCGTAACCGCGTACGCCGGCACAGGGCGGGCACACGAGGATCCTACCGCCATTCTCGATCACAGTCTGGATCATATCCTTTAGCGGCGGGTCGAGGGGATTCAGGCGGGCCTGATCCGCTGCGCCCTTGCGCACCCAGTCGACGCCCGAACTGACGAGAAACATCGTTACCTGCATGTCGCTCCCGATGGCGCCGTTCGCAACGCTCCAGGCGACCGATGAGCGTTCATCGTTGAAGCCGCTCGTTACTACCACTACCAGTTTCTTCTTCTCCGACATTGTCTTTCTCCTCACTGTCCTGTTTCGGAAATACGGTGACTGCATGTCCTGCAGTGCAGTTACGGGCAAAGACGCATCACCGCGGCAAACAGGTCCCGGAAATGGTTGAGAAATTCGTTACACGTTGAAAAATGGTGTTTTTTTGTTCTCCTGAAAGCCGTTAGACTCTGCACAGGGAGGTGAACGCGATGCGCAATGGACGACGGGCAGCCATTCTGGGTCTGGCGCTATTGATGGCCAGCCAGCCGGCGCTGGCCAGCTACGGCATCTACGTCGGCCGCAACCTGACCGCCGACGGCAATGTGTTCCTCGGCGGCAGCGGTGACGAGGTATCCAGCCACTGGCTCGAAATCGTGCCGGCACGAACGCATGCCGATGGCGCGACCATTACCGTGGGTGTCGACGAGACCGCGGTGTTGCCCGGCAAATTCATCGAGATACCGCAGGTTGCGGAGACCGCGCGCTATATCACGATGAACTACTCGGACTTCGAAGGCTTCCCACCGCCGTTGACGAACGGCGGCATGAACCAACACGGCGTTGCCGCGCGCGATATCTGGAGCGATTCGCGCCCCGAGCTTGTTGCGATGACGCCCAATCCGCAGACCGGCCCCAACTACAGCGATCTCTCCCGCATCGTCATGGAGCGGGCACGATCCGCCGAACACGCCGTCGAGACCGTCGGCGAACTGATCGACACCTGGGGCTATTCGACGTATGGCGGCAATTCGCACCTGTTCGCGGACGCCTCCGAAGGCTGGGTGCTTATCAACTACGCCGGCGGCAAGGGGCTGTGGATCGCCCGCCGGCTGGGTCCCGACGAAGTGTTCATGTCCTATCCGGGCTATATCGGCGAGATTCCCCTGGATTTCGAGAGCAACCCGGATTTTCGCGGCTCGAAAAACTTCATCGACTTTGCCGTCGAACAGGGCTGGTATGACCCGGCGAGCGGCGAAGCGTTCGACGCGGACCGGATATACGGTACCGGCTACGTCCGTTACCCGCGCGACGAAATGGAACAGGAATTGAAAGCCGCCGCACCTGTCACCCTGCGCCGGATGCTCAACGCCGTTCGCGACCGCCGCATCGCGAAAGACTCGACTGGCTACGGGCAGGTCGCCGTATTGCAGAAAGGCGCACGGCCCGAACTCGGTACCCTGTGGGTCGCGCCGACGGGATCCGTGACCGCACCGTTCATCCCCTACCGGATTGGCGTGTCGTCGGTGCCCCCCGAGTACGGCAAGCATCGATACCTCACCAAAGGCGAGGCAAGCAGGTTCGTAACGCGCGACTGGCAAATACAGGAAGCAACCCTGTTTGCCGGTCGGTTGTTCAAACGGCTCATGTATTTCACCTGCGACCACCCGCAGAAGTTTCTGCCCGAAGTGTCGGAGGCACTGACCGCATTCGAGAACTACATGATCGCCGACCAGCCCGATCTCGAGGCAACCGCGCTCACGCTGTACAAGGCCGGCAAGCCAGCCCTCGCGGAACAGATGCTAACTCGCTACGCCCACGCAAAAGCCGCCGAGGCGCTCGATCTCGGCACGGCATTGCTCACGAGTATCGAGGCCAGGACCCGCCTGCTGTACGGGTTGCGCGCGCCGGTGAGCGACGAGATGAGCCGCCTCGACTACCAGATGGTGAGCTGCCGGGACGACTAGACTGAGTATGCCCGCCGCGCACGCGCGACGGCCCAGGTCGCTGGACTACGGAGCGAGTTCCAACTGTCGGGGCACCGGAGCCCGTGCTTTGACTGCACCCGGACCGGGTAGCAAATAACGCTTACCGGGGAACGACTATGACAACATAGTTGTTGTCGCCGCCGCCGACATTTCCGGAGGCAACGTTTCCGCCCAGAGTCACAAGCGACCCGGCTGCGAAAAATTTCGAATACAATTCCAGGGTCGATGGGACCGCGCTTACTGAGATCGTTGACCCGGCACTATCGAACGATGCCATCCAGTCAGGAAGAGACGTGGCTGAAGGCGTAAACGCAACGTACACGTCCACATCGCGATCAACGGTGAATTCCAGATAATCCGAACGTGCGTTCGTCTTGTCGTCATTTGCCGCCACGACCCATATACCGCCTTCAAGTTGCGCGGGAATCGACTGCAGGACGTAGGTCCGATCCGTGTAGTAAGTATTGCCTGCTTCGCGAATATTCTGCTTGTAAGGAAATGGCGTCACGCAGGTACTGCTTGTCCGGCGAACACAGAGATTGCGCAATATAAAGGGAGTGGTATCGTCCGGTGCGAGCAACTGCTTCCATGCGTTCGCCATCCATACGTATCCCAGCGAATTCGGATGCAGAAAATCGGCAAATAACGAATAGTGATTCTCACCTGAAGTCAGGAACTCGGCGAAAAAATCGGGACCAGGTCTCAGATTGCGCTCATTAGTGACCTCTTCGACGACGCTGTTAAATGCAATAACTCCCGCGTTGCGCGTCGACGCATCGAGTGGCGCATCATAGGCAACACCTCGCTGCCCGAAGATGGGCGGGATCTTGGCGAGAATCGGCTCAACGTTCGAGGCCTCAAGGGTATCAACGAGATCCAGGAGCATGCCTTTATAGGTACCATTGCAGCCGGTCCCGGAGCAGCCCAGGCCGGACTCCATCGGCGAATCCTGGTTGGCGTCGTTGGTTCCAATCATGACGTATGCCGCGCCGAGTTTGGGATGGCGCTCAAGAATGGACGGCAGCCGTCCATACACCAATTCGTCGGTCCTATCGCCCCCAATTGCCTCGTTGAACAACACATTCGACTTGCCGAACAGAGGGTCCGAAGTCAGCCGGTCGTGCACGATGGTCTGATATCCTCGGAAAGAAACCTGACGCGGTCCGACAGGGATACCGCCCACCTCAATATCTGCACCGACGTTGTCGACAGCGTACAGATCACCCGTACCATTGCTGATGCTGTCTCCCATTGTGGCGGCGTGCAACCCTTCCGTGGCGACCGCCACCGCTTCGTCGCGCGCAACGACGAACGGGTCGGAAAGGATGGCTTCGACAGAGTGTTCACCTGGCACAACGGATTCGCAGGTGGACTGAAACAGTGCAGCGCTCACATTGCTGCTAGCGTCACACGGAATGCCATCCAGCTCAAAATCAACGTTGGCCGCAGGGCCCGCATTTATCGTGACAGCTTCCGCATCGATGCTGCTGCCAGCGTCAACATGAAATGGGGTCGGCGAAACCAATCCAACATAGGGAGCAGAACCCAGCGATTTGAGTACGACGTTGTCAAACGATGCTTCACTTTGCGTGTAGAGTGCGACGCTGCCCGAAGTCAGGGCCAGGTCATAGCCGGCCAGGTATGGCTGGCTGTCGAAGACGCTGGGCGCCCCCCCATCATCACGATAAATGAGCATCGCGGGACCCTGCATTCTCACGCCGATCCTGACAGTCTGGTTGGCAAAATATCCCTGCGGTGTCACAGCGATTGTACTGAATTGACCTGCGATTCGTCGCTCCAGGCGAGTCTGCCCAATCTTTGAATTTATCGAAACGCGATAATAATTGTCGTCGTCAGAGTAGCGGAAGATCACACCAACATCATCGCCCATACGAGACGGCGCGGGAGCTTGAGGTATTATTTCGACAGAAAACTCGAAGTCCTGCAGATTCGTCTGTGACGTCAGGAAAGCATATGTTCCAACGAAATATGAATCAGGGCCTGCTGTACGGCCGGCTCGACTCAGCTGGTTGAGTTTCCCATCGACAACGCGCCAATCTGTCGGATCACCGCTCGCTTCGACTGTTGTCCATGCGCTCAAGTCACCGTCACTGAAGTCCTCGACGACGAAGAGATCCGCCGCTACCGTCAACGTCACCTCGATCACGGCATCCAGATAGCCTGACGAGGTCGCCGTAATCGTCCCCGTGTACTGCCCCGCCGGCAGCCCCGCGGGATCCGCCGTCACCGTCACCGTGGTCACCGGCGTACTGCCGGACAACGGCGCCACCGACAGCCAGCCCGATGAAACCGCAGCCAGCGTATATCCCGCTGTCTGTCCGTCCGACGTATCCAGCGACACCGTCTGCACCTGCGCCGCCGTCTCGCCCTCGTCCACCGTGACATCCACCGTCGCGGTCGTAAACTGCAGCGATGGCAACGCCGCACCCCGGTCGCTCTCCGCCGGACCCGTCACACCAAAGCTCGACGGCTGCAGCGAGGCATCGGTCGTCAGCACGATCTTGTCGATCAGCACGCCGTCCTCACGCATCCAGATGTTCAGCATCTGCTCACCGGGCGCACTCACCTCGACCGTCGCACGCACACCGTCCATCGTCTCATCCGACCAGCCCCAGGCCGTCGTAAAACCCGTTACCCGGTCCGAACTCGACTGGCCAACACCGTTCAAACCAACATGCAACGAGTCATCCGCCAATGTCGAACCAATGCCGCGCAGCCACACGTAATGCGTCCCCGCCTGCGTAAAGTTCACCAGGTAGTCCAGCCGCGGACTCAACGACTCGTAACCGGTATTGTTGTTGCTGCCATTGTTCGGCGTCGCCCGTACCGCCGCCGACGACGAAGCGCCCCCCGGCGACTCCACCGTCCAGTCATGACCCCCCTGACTGGTGTTACTGTCGAAGTGTTCCACCTCGATCGACAACAACCCCGTCACCGGGTCCTGCTGAAAACCCGTCGACAACGCCGCTACCGTCAACGTCACCTCGATCACGGCATCCAGATAGCCTGACGAGGTCGCCGTAATCGTCCCCGTGTACT
>CBFHSG010000026.1:0-37555 GCA_965658465.1 Woeseiaceae bacterium
TTAGCAACAACAATGACTCCGCGACCAGCAGAGCCCAAAACGGCAGCGCGTAATATAAGTATCGCGGTGTATCGACGCCATCCGGAAAAACGATATAGAAAGGGAGAATACCAGCCGCGACAACGGCGAGAATCCTCCACCGCCTGTTGCGAATCAGATAACTAAGCCCCACCGCAATCATCACAGCGACAAGCGCCGAAAAATAAGCGATGTGGCTGCGAACCGTATTTCCCCAATCCTGCTTCGCGCCAAAGAGATCTTCCTTGAAAGTGATTGCGACAATCACATCCTGCAAACTCGCGCCACTTGCTGAGTACAATATCCACCAGAACAACACAGAGAATACTGCTACGCGAAGCGTACGCAGAAGCATGCTCGACCAATCACCCTTGTACAGCAATGGCATGGCCACAAGAGCCAGGAGCGCGGCGTCCAGCCGAAAGAAAAACGCTAGCCCGAGAAGCAACCCTGCAGCAAAGTCGGTAAGCAACCCGGCTCGGTGCCGGTGGAGAATGTACAGACCACAGATTCCAATCGCTCCAGCCAATACATTGGTGTTTCCATAGTAGGCGGCTGCGCTGGCCTCTTGAAACAATAATATGCTGATACCGGCAAGGCCGATTGAAGAACCGATCAAACTGCTTACAAGACAAGCGGAGACGAAAACAAAAAGGGCGGCGCAAACCGCGCACAAGAGAAGAAATACCGTATGCGTATCTGCCCCGGAGACTCGATTGATCAGCGCAAGCAGAACGTGTGCGCCCGGATGCTGTGAATATCGGTATCCGAGTGGCGTTGATTCGATGTGCGTACGTGACATGTGCGTCGCGCCGTTCGCGACATCTATCCCGTCCCCGAATACCGGCGTTAGTGGGAAGACCCCTACCAGGTAGTAGGCGCCCAATAGGATGAATAACGCTAGCAGCACGCGATCGTCGAACAGAATTCTCGTCATAGCATCGTCTCAGGGGCAAAAGAATCGCTGCTGAATTCTGTCAGACCGCCAACTGCAATTCATGCAACCCGTGCGGAGCGATCTGTATTCCTTCAATTCGCACGCGTTACAGCGTCAGTATCAGCAGGGAAAGGACGATTCTTGTCAATTTCATTGCTCAGGTCAGAAAAGTTACATCTGCAACCTTATCAGAGCTTTCGGCTACATCACACACGAAAGCAGGCGCCGTGCTTTGCTACAGTACCCGTCCCATGCTGCATCACCTTGCGTTCGTGTTCACCCTGCTCATCCTTGCCGCGATGTCGGGTCAGGCGAGGGGCGCCAATAGCTGCGCGGAGTGCCATGCCGCGAAGCGCAGCGGATTCAACCCGGCCCATGCCTTCGCTGCGGACAACTGCGACGTCTGCCATGCAGGCAACCCCGAAGCGCCCGTCGAAGCAGCCGCACACGAAGGCCTGATCGCATTCCCGGGAGACCTCGCGACTGCGGAACTCGCCTGTGGACGCTGTCATGCCGGTCGGGTCGCGGGCGTTGCGGGCAACCTGATGCAGACCGGCCAAGGTATTGTTCACAAGACACGCGCCGCTCTCGACGATCCTTCAGTGGCGGACGGCCCGGCGAATTTCCAGTCGCTGGGCCATGGCATTGCCGACTCGATGTTGCGCAAGCAGTGTGCAAGCTGTCATCTCGGTCAGCCGAAACGAAGTCATGCTCTCGATGTGACGCGGGACCGCGGTGGCGGGTGTCTCGCCTGTCACGTCAACGACTACCGGGAGGATGCGCACCCGGCGTTGACGACCCGCATCGATGACGGTCGCTGTTTCGGATGCCACTCACGCTCGGGCCGGATCGCACTCAGTTACACCGGGCTCGCGGAGATTCCGCCTGCCCCCGATCCCGACCAGCGTCCCACACTGCGCCTCGCCGATGGCCGCCCGATCGAGCGCCGGCCGGCCGACGTGCATTACCTCGCCGGTATGAGCTGCATTGACTGTCACACCAGCGTCGGATTGATGGGCGACGCGGGTGACGCGAAGCATCAGCGCGAGGCCGTCGACATTGCCTGCGCGGACTGCCACGGCAACGCCGCTCCGCATGTGGCGTTGCAGGACTGGCCCCCCGAACTCGCGAGCATGAAGAAGCACGTGCCTTTTGCTGCCAATGCCGGTACCCGCTTCCTCGCCACGCGCGAAAATGGCACGCCGCTGTGGCACATCGAATTGCGCAGCGACGGTGCCTGGCTGCACACGAAGAACACCGGCCGGGTATTGCGCATACCCGACCCTGCTCCCGAAAATCATGGCCAGGACAGCGCGCACGAGCGGCTCACCTGCGCCGCATGCCACAGCCAGTGGGCGCCACAATGCCATGGCTGCCACATGGCATACGATCCTGGCGGTGAGCAATGGGATCACATTGCGAGGGCGATTACGCCCGGGCGCTGGGCCGACAAATTCTGGCTTGCCGATAACGGATTGCCGGCGCTGGGCGTCAATGATGAGGACCGGATAGAGCCGTTCGTGCCGGGAATGATCATGACGGTCGCTCATCCGGCCTGGGATACGGACAAATTCGTGCGTCAGTTCGCGCCGCTGTCTCCGCACACCACCGGTGCATCGAGAACCTGCGAATCCTGCCATCGCTCGAGGAAAACGCTCGGGCTCGGCGACGGCGAGGTCCTGCAGGACGGCCTCCCCGCCGACGCGTGGACCAACAGCGACAACTCGCTGGGTGGACAGGCCCCGCTACCGGGGCAACGGCCTTTCACGCCCGCCGAAATGAGCTCGATCCGCGACGCAAATATCGATCTGGAAGCGCCCGCCACCCACTAGCCGCTGCCTGAGAATTTTCTTATCCCTAGCAGGACTCTTCGCCGACGGGCGGCAGCGGCGGCAGATCCTCGTCTTCGTCCTCGGTAAAGACCGGGGGCACGAACGGCTTCGTCTCTCCGCTGCGTTCCGCCGCGCCTTCACCACGGTCACCGACGAAATAGCAGGCGTAAGCCCGCTGCGCGGACACCTGCAGGCTCTCTCCGTCGAGTTCTTCCGCCGTTATGTCAGGATTCAGGATGCGCTCGTGCCACGCGTTGTAGCCGCCGGTCACGAGGTGTGCATCGAGGCCCGCGAGCCGCAGCATCGTGGCAGCCTTCGCCGCGTTTTCGGAGCCATTGGAGTAAACGACGATCTTCCTGTCCACGGGCAAGCCGGCGACAGTGTCGCTGGAGACGAGTTCCGCCAGCGGTACGTTGCGGGCCTCCTCAATACTTCCTTTCATGTAGTCATCTTGCGAGCGAACGTCGATGAGCACGAAATCCTTGCGCTCCTCGATCAGCCATTCAGCGAGTTCCTCCACGCTGACGCGATCCTCCTGCCGTGCCGCGGATTGCGCGACGTCCATGAATGACACCTGGGCACCAGGCTCCGGCGCTCGTCCGCACGCGGCGAGCATCGCCGTCGTCGCAATCAGCAGGATCGTGTTCAGTCGTATTGCCATTTGCCTCTCGTCCGTCTTGTTCGAATGAATTGCCGGCTGGTCACTCGTGCAGCCGCTGCATCAGCTCCGCATTATACTGCGTGTCATAGCTTATCCAGGCGCTTTCCTGGCCAATGTCGATCATGACCTGGCGCAGCACGTAACCGCCCAGCAGCACGAGTACGGGCGCGACAATGGCGACACGGCGCGCCAGTCCGCGGATCTCGAGGAGCTCCAGCAGCAGGGGGATCAGGAGACCGAGGCCGACGAACAGAACCCAGAACACGAATGCATAGGGGCCGCTCATGATGCTGTCCAGCGCGACAAGTTGCTGCTCGGTGCCGCTCGCGAGGTTGATGACAAACAGCGCCACGAGTGCCAGTTCGGCGGCGATCAGTACGAGGTCGATCCGCGTGAACAGCACCTTCTCGCTGTGCTGCCTCGCAACGAGCGCCACGAGTGCGGCCGCGGTCGACAGGCCGGACACCAGGAACAGTGGCCCGAGGACGCCGGAATTCCAGAATGGCCGGGCGCTGAAGGCGCTCAGCAGGATACCGGTGTAAATGCCCAATGCGATGCCGAACGGTATGGCCGTCAAGGCGATCGCCCTTCGATTTGCCTCGCACCAGTCGAGGATCGCCCTGCCCACCGCAATGCGATCCACGGTCGGCGAAGCCTGCGGATAGCCAGTTCGCAACGTGGACAGTATCTGCAGGATCGAGACGGGGTAGATGACGATCAGGATCCATGCGCCCCACGACATCGGCGACAGCACCTGGAACGCAGTGTAAAAACGAAACACGAACAGCTTGTGCTCGAGATCGAGAAACAGGGTCGTCATACCGAGCGAAAGCACAATGGGCGCGAGCAACGCCAGCTTCCTCGTGGCGAACGGTGCTTCCTCGTCCTTGCCGAGAAGTGTCATGCAGGCCGCGAATACCATGATGCCGGCGGTCAGGCCGCCGAGGAACAGGTACATCGCCACTTCCCAGGTCCAGATGTGCAGGCTCGGGTCGATGAGCGCATTGCTACGCGCGGTGACAAACAGTTCTTCCTTCATCTTCCGCGGCCCTCAGATCAGGTAATAGACGTTCGGCACATTGCCGGTTTCAGGCTTGAGAACCTTGTACTTGCGCGTCCTCAACAGGCGGCTGACCTCGCTCTCGGGGTCGTCGAGCGAGCCGAAGTGCATGCAGCGTGTCGGGCAACTCGAAACGCACGCCGGGTCGAGGCCGTCCTCGACACGGTGATGACAGAACGTGCACTTGTCGACATAGCCGTCCGGATGCATGACGAGGCGCGCGTCATAGGGACAGGCCGCAATACACGCCTTGCAGCCCGTGCACATATCGGGGTCGACCAGGACGATGTTTGTTCCGGCCCAGTAGTGGCTCGCGCCGGTCGGGCACAGCGTTACGCAGGTCGCATTGGAACAGTGATTGCAGCGCTCCGAGCGAAACTCCGTCGTCAGCTTCGGGTACTTGCCGCGGGTCGCCTCGACGACCCAGTCCCTGTTCAGCCCGTCCGGCACCCTGTTCTCGGCCTTGCACGCGACGACGCAATCACCGCAACCGATGCAGGTCTTCGTGTCGATCACCATGGCAAATCGTGTCATCAGTGATCTCCTCAGGCGCGTTCTTTGACGAATGTCACGAAATTCGCGCGCATCCCGGTGCCGCCCATGATGGGATCGATCTTGATATTACCCATGAGCTCCGAATCGTCGGCGCCGACACCGGCCGCCAGCCTCAGGCGCTTGGATTTGTGGCCGAAACCGTGCGCCATGAACACCGAGTCCGGGCCGATCCGCTCGGTGATGCGTACCCTGACCTTGTTGCTGACCACGCCGTTGGTGCCGCCGAGGCGCACGTAATCGCCGTTCTTCAGCGACCACTCGTTCGCGACCAGCGGGTTGACCCACACCTGGTTCTCGGGAGACAGCTGGAACAGCATCGGGTTGTTCACGGTCTTGCCGAACGTGTGTGCGGGCATGCGTCCGTAATTGAGCCGGTAGAAACCGTCCGGAACGGGGTCGGGTGGCGTGTAAACCGGCATCGGGTCGAAGCCCTTGTCGGCCAGCTGCTGTGAGTAGAGTTCGATCTTGCGGCTCGGTGTCCGAAACACCGTACGTTCCCCCTCGCGCATGTACAGGGGCCGCTTGCGCGGGAAGTTCTTCACGCCGATCTTCTGCATTTCCTCGAGCGAACTGCCAACCTGTTTCAGCTGCCAGTCCAGCTTCTCGGCGTAATCGTCCCAGGGGAAATACTCGTCAAGCCCGAGCCGCTTGCCGAGCTGCTTGGCGATCCACCAGCCCGGCTTGCTGTCGTATTTCGGCTCAAAAGCCGGCATGCGCAGCGCCAGGGACGGATGCCGTTCGCCTGAATTGCGAAGGTCGTCGTAACGTTCGAGATAGGTGCATTCGGGGAGAATCACGTCCGCGTAGCCCGTCATCTCGGACGGCATGGTTTCCACCACGACCAGCAGCTCCAGTGAATTCGCGGCCGCCTCGAGTTTCGCCGCCACGCCGGGGATCGTCTGCGGCAGGTTGGTGCCATAGACCAGCCAGCCCTTGAAAAAAGCGTCGTCGCCGATGGACGCGTCGATCACGCCGTTCGTAACGCCCTGGCCGGCGAACGGCCATTTGCCCGGGTACGCATCCGCCGTCTTCACTTTCGGTTTCGGGTACTCGGGGAGCGGGTAATTCGGCAGGCTGACTTTCTCGGGGATGTAGAAGCCACCCTTGCGATTCCACGATCCCAGCAATGCGTTCAGCATCGCGATGGCCCGGCTCCGCTGCGTGTCGTCGCCGTACCAGACCGCGTGGCGTCCCGGATGCACGACCGTTGCCGGCGCGGCCTTCGCCATTTCGCGTGCCGTTTCCCGGATTACGTCCGGCTTGATGCCCGTCTCGAGGTACACCCATTCCGGCGTGTAGTCGCGAACGTGCAGGGCCAGCTGGTCGATTCCCGTCGTGTACCGGTCGACAAATTCCTTGTCGTAAAGCTCCTCCGTGATCAGCACGTTCATCCACGCGAGCAGCAGGGCCATGTCGGTACCCGGCTTGATGGGCAGCCAGTATTTCGACTTGCCCGCCGGCACCGAGAAGCGCGGATCGACGGTAATCAGGCTCACGCCCCGGTTCAGCGCTTCGGCCAGCGTCTGCACCTGGCCGTTGTGCAGGTTCTCACCGATGTGCGACCCGATGAGCACGATGCACTCGGCATTGCCCATGTCGGTGCGCTCCGGCGAGCTGGCCGACTCGCCGAATGTCAGCCGGAAACCGACATCGCGTGGACCGCGGCACTGCGCGAACGCCGGTTCCGCACGACTGTCCGAACCGTACGCCCTGAGCAGGTGCCGGAAATGACTGCTGCCGGCACCGTGGTTCAACATCAGCATCCGTTCCGGACCGGCTGTCGCGGCAATGGACTTCATCTTGTCGGCGATGAAATCGAGTGCCACGTCCCATGACGTCTCCCGGAACGTCTGCCGGCCATCGATCGTCACGCGCATGAGCGGCTGCTTCAGCCGATCGGGGTCGAGGTACGCGCCCGGTCCGCCGGTGCCGCGCGTACACAGGCGGCCGCCGCTGTGCAGGTCATCGGTGTTACCGGTGATCTTCCACAATTCGCCGTCTTCCTTGTACACGTTGCCCGCGCACTTCCAGAAGCACATGTCACAAATCGTCGGCGTCGTACTTACCGTCCCGGTACCGGGCAATGGCTTGGCCGCGCAGCCTCCGAGCATGAGCGCGGGTGATGCGGCGGCGCTCGCCCCGAGCAACGAGGATAGCTTGATAAATTCGCGTCGTTTCACGGCGTAACTTCCGCTTTCGGAATGATGTAGTGAGGCGGCTCCACGGTATCGTCGATGAACGCTTCGGTCGGAAAGAACGCGAGCACCAGGCCGATGACCAGCGCGGCGGCAATGAGACCGCCCTGCAACTTGAGAACGGCTCGTTGTTGCGGCTCGGCCTCTTCCGTCGTTGGCCAGAATCGCCGCTGCACCCAGCGCATCCCGAGCGAACCGGCAACCGCAATGATGATGATGCCGAATACGGCGGCGCCCAGCCCGATACCCAGTGACTGGTCGAGGCGGACGACGCCCATGTAGTCGCTGTTGTAGAAGTCGCCCCAGACCGGGAACAGGTCACCGAAGACCAGGCTGCCGGCGAGGAAGCCGACGATGAAGATTACGGCGTCGATTTTACCGGTTGCCACCGAAGCGATCGCGGTGCCGGGGCAATAGCCGCCGATGACCATGCCGAGGCCGAACAGGATGCCGCCAACCGCCATCGGCAGCAGGAAGGTGGGCAACAGGTAGACCTCCGAAATATCCAGGAACCCGATCAGGCTCAGGCCCCAGAGGCCGAGCATGCCGGTGACGATGGCCGAGAACATGACCACCGGTACGCCCACGTCCTTGAAATAGAATGCCCAGGCGATGCGCCGGCTGTCCGTGAAGCCCGCGTGAAACAGCGCGAACCCGAACACGAAGCCAATTGGTACGGCAAGCCAGAGATTCAGCTCGGGCGAGATGACGCCCGTTTTTGCCAGGGGCGCGATCATATCCATTGCTTTCTCACGAACCAGGCCGCCATCCAGCCGCCGGCGAATATGCACATCATGAACACCCATGCGCCGAGGGACAGCTCGGCGCCGCCCACCAGTGCCTGGCCGCTCGTGCAGCCGCGCGCGAGACGCGCCGCAAAACCGGCGAGCACGCCGCCGGTCAGGCCGAGCGCGAGGCGGTACAGGATCGAACTGCGCGGGCCGCGGAGGACCTCGACGCGGAGCTCGCCGCTCAGCCAGGCGGCGACAAAGCTGCCGACGAGAACGCCACCGACAAGGAAGACGAGGTAATCGTTGAGCGGGTGCGCCCCGTCGGCGAAGTAGTGGCCGAAGTAGACGCTCTGCTCCGTGGCTTCCGGGAACAGACCGTGCTGCACCCAGGCAACGAAGCGGGTCATTGCACCGCTCGCGCCGATGCCGCGCCCGGCAACAATGAAAGCCAGCAGCATGCTGATCCCGATGAGAATGCCCGCAGGTACTGGCGGCCAGCGAGTTCCGAACTTCATAGCGGTGTACCTTAAGCTCCTACTGTGTATATTAGAATTATCTAAATTAGAGGGGTGATAGATATAGGTAGAAATACCGCTACACACGCGGCGCCGCAGATGTTTCGGGCAAAAAAAGACCGGCCACGAAGGCCGGTCCAGGAGGGGTGCAATCAGGTTTTCAGGGACTAGTCTTCGATTTCTACCGTATCAGCAGTGCCGTCGCCGTTATCGTCTTCGACCTCGACGTAGTCGCCAACGACCGGCGTTCCGTCCTCGAAGAACGTATTTACATCCAGCGCAAAAGTAATACCGAGGACGGTGAGTGATACGCCATCAACCGCATCGACAGGGCCCTCGATCTCGTAGCCCGTGTCGTCCTCGAGGTGCAGGTTCGAGGCATAAATCGCACTGCCGTCGCCCCAGCGTGCCTCGATCTCGACTTTGTCGCCTACGTTGATCGAATCGTAGTTGAAGGACTCGACGGCATCGTCGTCACGGAACATGGTCTTGCCATCAACGATAACGGGCACGGTGCCCTCGGCTGCGCCGAATGACAGTGTCAGCGTCCCGTTTTCCGCCTTGGCTTCGACGTCAGCCTTGAACTCGAGCTCATCTTCCTCGAGTTCTATCTCTTCGACCTGAAGGACGTCGCCTACTTTGTCGCCTTCGACTTCGACCGTCATGCCCGCGGCGGACTGGTCGGCGATCATGTCCTCGAGCGAAACCGGCTTGTACTCGGTGCCTCCGCCGAACTCCAGCTCGATGTCCTTCACGGACCAGGTGTCCGTTGCCATGTCGTAATTCAGCATGCCCTTGACTTCGATCTCGTTGTCGTCGTCGTCGAGCCTGTCATCGTCTTCGAGTTCGACCTTGAACGCGGTCAGGGTCTTCGGATCGGCGACGGGATCGTCGATGGTGCCTTCCACCTCGACGAACTGATCGTTCTCGATCCCTGCGGACGGAATTACCGCATTCGGAGCAAGTGTGACGTTCAGGGTACCGCCACTACGCAGCAGAAGTACGAAAGCGTCGTCACCTGTCATGTACTCCGATACAACCCCCTTCGCTTCGTACTCGTTGTCGTCGGCACCCTGCTCTTCGATATACGTGGCATACAGGCTGCCGTCTGTACCGTAGTCACCGCTGACCTCCACGACATCCCATTCGGCAATCGTTTCGAAACTGAAGGTCGGGTCGTCGCTCTTGAAATTCGTCTTGTTGGCATCGGCAATCACCGTCACGCTCATGACGAGGAAGGTCTTGGTCGTCGAATCCACGCCTGGCCCGAGCTGCTCGACGACGCCCTCGATGTCGTCGTCATACTCGACTTTCAGTGCCGTTCCCGTGAGGCCGTCGGCGTTCACCGAGCCCTCGACCTTGACGACCATACCGACAGCGAGCGCATCGTCGTCCGATGCCATCTCGTCGTCGACCTCGTAGCTGGCACCAGCCGTGTTGAATTCGATACCGTTCACGTAGACGCTGCCGAAACCGGTGATCTGACCGACAGTGGTCTGGTCGGTTGCGGACGGCGTGTTTGGCGTTGCGGGCGCGTCCGAGCCACCCGAACCTCCGCATCCGGCGAGCGCCATCAGCAGGAAGGTAATGCCAGAAGATGCAACGATCCTGTTGCTAAACATAATGTGTCTCCCAAGCGATAAATTTGCAGTTCGTCACATACACGGATGTGACGTGGACAAGGTTCCACGGTCCTCGATTTTTCGGGCTGCCCGACGTTAAACTGCCGCTTCCTGACAACGAGGACTAAAAATCGATGGCTTACAAATCAATAACCTATACGCGACCGATTCTTTCCGTGATCCTGGCGGCGGCGGTCTTCCTCGGCGCGCAGACGGACGTCAGCGCCGCGGATTCGGTAGCCCATGACCAGCATACCGTGCTGATCACTGGTGCTAACCGCGGGCTGGGGCTGGAGTTTGCCCGGCAATACAAGGACGCCGGGTGGCGCGTCATCGGCACGGCCCGCAAACCGGGTGAGGCCGACGAGCTCGAAGCACTGGGTGTGCAGGTCGTGCAGCTGGACGTCGCGGACCAGGATAGCGTCGACCGGATGGCCGCGGAGCTCGCCGGTCAGCCTGTCGATGTGCTGATCAACAACGCCGGAATCTTTCCACGGGTAGGCAAGATCGACGAGATCGACTTCGACGACTACAAGCGTACGCTCGAGGTCAACACGGTCGGACCGGTCCGCGTAACCCGTGCTCTGCTGCCCAACCTGCACCAGGGCAAACTCAAAATAATCGCGGGACTCAGCAGCAACCTCGGCAGCATTGCCGAAAACGAGCGCGGCAATTTTTACGGCTATCGCGAGAGCAAGGCCGCCCTCAACATGTTCACGAAGACCCTGGCCGCCGAGCTCGGCCCGGAAGGTTTTGTCTGTGTCGTGCTGACGCCGGGCTGGGTCCAGACCGACATGGGTGGCCCCGATGCAACGCTGGTGCCGGCGGAGTCGATTGCAGGCATGAAGGCGGTGCTCGACAAGCTGACGCCAGCCGACAACGGCACGTTCTGGTCCTACGACGGCAGCCAGATGCCCTGGTAAGACCTCAGAACCGGGTGATGATCGTCACGCCTGTCGTGTCGAAGTCGCCCATCGAAGTCAGGGCGGCGATCGATCCCTCGAGATCGATCGTTCGCCCAATGAGTTTCTGTGGCGCCAGCTCGCCGGCCGCGATCATCGCCAGCATCTCGTCATAGCGATGCGCCTGCATGCCGTGACTGCCGCGTATCTCCAGCTCGTTTGCGATCACCTTGTGCATCGGAATACGAGGCGTCGCCTCGTCGCCAGTCATCAGACCAATCTGGACATGCCGGCCGCGTTTTCTCAGGCTGTCGATGGAATCGAAGCAGGCGGCGGCGTTGCCGATCGCATCCACCGCGAGATGCGCGCCGCCATCGGTCACGTCACGCACGGCGACCGCAACGTCGCCGGCCGTGTTCGCATTCACGCCGGCAATGGCGCCTATTTGTTTCGCGAATGCGAGCTTGTCGTCGGATAGGTCCACGGCAACGACCCGGGCACCGAAGGCGTTGGCAATCATGATTGCCGACAGGCCGACGCCGCCACAGCCGTGCACGGCGACCCACTCGCCGTCGGACACCCTACCCTGGTCGACTAACGCCCGGAATGACGTGGCGAAACGGCAGCCGAGACTCGCTGCGGTGTCGAAGTGCATGTCGTCCGGCAGTGCCACGAGATTCTCGTCGGCGTAGTGGATTGCCACGTACTCGGCGAACGAACCCCAGTGGGTGAAGCCCGGCTGAAATTGGTTGTCGCAGACCTGCTGGTTACCGGACGCGCATTGCGGACAGCGACCGCATCCACAGACGAACGGCAGCGTCACGCGGTCGCCAGGCCGCCACCGGGTGACGCCCTCGCCCACCGCTTCCACGATGCCGGCCAGCTCGTGGCCGGGAACGTGCGGAAGCCTGATATCCGGGTCGTGCCCCTGCCAGCCGTGCCAGTCACTCAGGCAGACGCCGCTCGCCATGACCTTGAGAACGACGCCACCTGCGGGCGGTGCCGGGTCCGGGACCTGTTCTATGCCAACCGGGCCTGAGAATGCCCGGTATACGACCGCTTTCACGCTGCTTGTGCCTCAGCCAGGTTTGTTGCCATAAGCGTATCTCAGTGTGCTGCCCGACGTCGCCCTAAGTACTTGCCAGAATTGACGGCCATACAATTCGCGACCATGTTCATTTTTCGACGTGTTCTCGTCATCGGAGATTGAGATGAACATCATGAACAAATTGAAAGCCGGTGTGTTGACGTCCTTCTTGCTGCTGTCGTTCGGCGCAGCCAGCTGGGCTGACGATCACAAAGACTTCCGCGCAGGCCCGCTCAAGGTGGTAACCCAGAATCTCTATGTGGGCGGCGACATCCTCCTGCCGCTTTCGGTGCCGCCCGAGGATTTCCCGGCGGCGGCCGCCGAAGTCATCGACCAGATCCTCGACACGAACTATCCGGAAAGGGCCATGAAGATCGCGGATCTGATACGGCACGAATGGCCTCACCTGGTCGGGTTGCAGGAAGTCTACCAGGTCAAGATCTGCCTCGATGCATTGCAGACGTCTTGCCCGATCGACCACGATTACCTCGAAATCCTGCTCAGCAACCTGAATCAGCGCACGGAGTCGTATCGTGAAGTCGCAACGGTAACGAACATTGATCTACAGAACCTGCCTGCCGTGCTGCCCGACGGCACCCCGGTATTCGTCAGCATCACGGATCGCGACGTGATACTCGCGCATCGCTTCGTCGAGACGTCGAACCCCGTGTCGGGGAACTACCAGGCGGCGTTGCCAGTCGACAATATACTGTTGCCGCCCAACTTCGCCGTTCTTCGCGGCTACACGATGGTGGACGCCGACGTCCTTGGCCGCGCGTATCGCTTCGTCAACACGCACCTGGAAATTGCCGCTGCCGGATCGGACTTGGAGCCGATCTTCCGGGCCGTTCAGGCCGCCCAGGCGCTCGAACTGGTCGCGATATTGCAACAGGACGATCAAACGCAGATCGTCGTCGGCGACTTCAACTCGGATCCGTTCGACGGTCCGTTTGTCGACTGCCTGCAGCCCGATGGTATGGGAGGATTCCTTCCCGCCTCGTGCCCGACGCCGTACGCCCTTCTCTCCGGTGCGAACCCGTTCGGCGCCGTTTACACGGATACGTGGCTGTACCGGAACGGACCGTTCGAGCTCGGCCTCACCTGCTGCCAGGCGACGCGACTGGATAACGTGATATCCGCGCTGGACGAACGCGTCGACCTGATCTGGGCGCGTCAGGCGGACGACTATGTCGGCCCGCCATTCCTCGTCAACGTGCGCGCCGAGGTATTTGGCGAAGAGGAGAGTGACAAGACCGTTCCGACCGGCCTGTGGCCCTCTGATCACGCGGGCGTGGCAGCAAGGCTGATTCTCCGTAATACGAAGTAATCCTCGCTCTATGGCTCAGTTCCCCTGTCGGGGACTGAGCCGCCTTCGCCGCCGCGGTAGAGCGTACCGAACAGCCGGTCGCAGATCGGGTACGTGATGTTGAAGTTGAAGCGCGTCATCAGCGTCTTGTCGTGATGCAGGACATGATTCCTGCGCAACCGGCGGATGAGACGCAAGCGGCCGAGCCACGACTGCGGATCCACGTGATATGAGAAGTGGAAGAGTTCGTAATTCAGGTAATAGAGAATTGCCGTGAATACGAAGAGGAAACAGACGTTGGGCGATACCAGGTAATACAGAACAGCGCCGACAGGAACCGCGAAGAAGCCGAAGAAGAACACCAGCAATATCGGTGGAAACAGCACGGCGCGGTAGTCGCGAGGCGAATCGAAGCTGATGGCTTCATCGGTGAAGAACGAGTGATGTTCGACCGTGTGGCGCTTGAAGATGCCCGTAAGGAAACGTGTCTTGTTGTGCATCGGTCCGCGATGGCCAAGATACTCGGCGAGATTGCAGTACAGGAACGTCAGGGGGATGGCCAGCCATTCGGCCGGCCGCACGTCGGAGAGCATCGCCAGGCTGATCGCTGCAACCAGGACGGAGAAACCGATGATCGTCGCGAGATGCAGCGGCCCGGAGTAATGCTCCGGAATCCGGTTCTCGCGGAATGCAGTCCTTGCCCTGGCTACGGATTCCGGCGTCATCCGGGGAAAACCTCCACGCGGCTACCGGAAGAGTACCGCCGGATTATAGCCCGAACCCGAATCTCCTCTGCCAGGATTCCGCGGTTAGCATTAGTTGTCGATTCGATTGAGCGTCAAGCAAGTCCCGATCGACGTCGCCAAAGTAGCGGAAGGCATTTGCTGCAGAAGTCGTCGAGCAGAATCCGCACAATGTGCGGCGACCGAAGCTGTTCTTGGTCCTGGACAGGACCAGAAACCGCTGGAAAAGCCCCGGAGACTGGAAATGCGCGACATTATCTCGAAGAGTTCACGGGCAATCCCCGGGTACGCTCCGCTATAATTGCCGGTCGGACCGGAGATTTTGAATGCAGCAACACCAGGACATCATTGCCGAAGTCATGCAGTCCCCCAGGGGGCCACAGATCGGTGCGTTCTTCGATTTTGATGGCACGCTGATCTCGGGCTACTCGGCCGTGACGTTTATCCAGGAACAGGTCAGGCAGGGCAACCTGTCTGTCCGTGAACTCATGGAGCTGGTCAGTGCGATGGTCAGCTTCGGTATCGGCAGGATGGGATTCTCGGCCATGATGATCGCGGCCTCGCAGTTCCTGCGGGGCATCCGTGAAGACAGCTACGCGAATTTCGGCGAGGACCTGTTCGAGTCGCATCTTGCGCGCCAGATCTACCCGGAATCGCGCGCCCTGGTCCAGGCACACCTCAAGATGGGACATACGGTCGCGATCATCACGTCGGCGACGCGCTACCAGGTGGAACCGGCGGCACGTGATCTCGGCATCGAAAATGTGCTGTTTACCGAACTCGAAGTCGACAAGGGCTACTTCACGGGCGCAGTCGTCCAGCCCACCTGTTTTGGCGAAGGAAAGGTAACAGCCGCGGAGTTACTTGCGGATTCATATGGAATCGATCTGGATCAGTCCTTTTTCTACTCCGACAGCGATGACGACATCGAACTGTTGCGGCGCATCGGCAAGCCACGCCCGCTGAATCCGAATGCGAAGCTGTCTCGTATCGCGGAACGCAACGGGTGGCCAATACGGCGCTTTGGCAGTCGCGGCAGCACCCACCCGTCAGACTGGATACGTTCGCTGGCCATGCCCGCGGACCTGGTCGGTTCATTTATCGCGGGATTGCCGATCTGGGCGCTCACGGGCTCAAAGCGCGACGCGCTGAACTTTTCGATATCGGTATTCGCAGACACCGCCAGTGCGCTCATCGGGCTGAACCTGAAAATCGACGGCGAACAATACCTCTGGTCCGATCGCCCGGCTGTCTTCATCTTTAATCATCAGAGTAACGTCGACATGGTCATCGTCGCGAGGCTGTTACGACGGGATATCACGGGCGTCGGCAAACGCGAGATCCGCGACATGCCGATCGTCGGCCGTATTCTCGAAGCGGCCGGTGTCGTTCTGATCGATCGCAAGAATACCGAGAAGGCCATCGAGGCGATGATGCCCCTCGTCGATGCGATGCGTGTCGAGGGCAAGTCGGTTTGCCTCTCGCCGGAAGGCACGCGTTCGATCACCGACAAGCTTGCGCCGTTCAAGAAAGGCGCCTTTCATCTCGCAATGCAGGCGGGCGTGCCGATCGTTCCCATCGTCATCCACAATTCAAATGACGTTCAGCCCAAAGGTGACCTGCTTTTCCACCCGGGCACGGTCAACGTCCAGGTGCTGCCGCCGATCGATACGAGTACCTGGTCGGTGGAATCGATCGACAAACACATTGGCGATGTTCGCGCAAAGTATCTTCAAGCACTGGAACAATAGGGAGTCGCTTTCATGGACCAGTTAAGCCCGCAGGACGCCCAGTTCCTCTACCTGGAATCGCCGGAGAACCTTACTCACCTCACGTCGGTTGCAATCTTCGACCAGTCGTCCGTGCCGGGCGGCGAGGTTGTGCGTTTCAAAGACATTCTCGCGCACGTCGAAAGCCGTCTGCACATGAGCCCGTTGTTCAAGCGGCGGCTCGTGCACGTGCCCCTGGAGCTGGATTTTCCCTACTGGGTCGACGACGAACACTTCGATCTCGAGTATCACATTCGTCACGGGCGGCTGCCGGACCCGGGCGACTGGCGCCAGTTCTGCATCCACGTAGCCCGCTACCATTCGCGGCCACTGGACATGAACCGCCCGCTCTGGGAGATGTATGTCATCGAAGGGCTCGACAACATCGAGTGGCTGCCGAAGGGGAGTTACGCGCTTGTCACCAAGATTCACCATGCCGCCGTCGACGGCAAGGCCATCATGGACTTTTTCGGCGCCCTCGCCGATATCGACAACAAGGGTACGCCCGCGGTGCCACTGAACATGGCAAGACTCCGGCGCAGTCCGAAACCGGGCATCGTAGAGATGGCTGTTCGTGCCGCCTGGCATACGGTCCGGTCGCCCATCGGTCTCACGGACGCCGTCATGCGATCGGTTCCCAGTGTTTATCATGCTGCGCAGAAGGTCCTGACCGCTCAGAACAAGGACAAGCAGGATGTTCCGGATACACGCTTCAATCACGCGGTCTCCCCGCGCAAGATGTTCGGCGCGACGGCATTCCGGCTGGACGATTTCAAAGCCATCAAGGCGGCCGTTCCAGGCAGCACGATTAACGACGTGGTGCTGGCCGTCTGCGGCGGCGCGCTGCGCCGCTACCTGGACCACCACGGCGAACTGCCTGACGACCCGCTGATTGCATGGGTGCCCATTAATGCCCGCCGCTCGAGCCAGGCCGATGCCGATTCGCCGGGCAATAACGTTACGTCCATGACGGCGCCGATATTCACCAACGTCGGCGGCGACATCGATCGCCTGGAACTCATTCACGAGGCCACCGGGCTGAGCAAGGAAGCGAAAGCCGGCGTCTCCGCACGCCTGATGACCGACCTCAGCCAGCACGTCCCTGCCGCGACGCAGGTGCTCGCAGGCCGTCTCGTGCTTCGCGCGGGCATGGCGGCCCGCACTTGTAACCTGTTTATCTCGAACATTCCCGGGCCGCAGGTTCCGCTTTATATGAACGGTGCCCTGCAGGTCGGTGCCTATGGCCTGGCGCCGCTCGTCAACGGCATGGGCCTGTTCATTGCCACGCCGAGCTACAACGGCGAGATCACCTTCAACGTGACGTCGACGCGGGAGATCATGCCGGACATGGAGTTCTTCATCGAGTGCATGGGTGCGTCCCTGGATAGCCTCAAGGCCGCGATTACACCGAAAAAGAAACCAGCGAAGAAGAAGGCGGCTAAGAAAAGGACTACGAAGAAAAAGACCTCGAAAAAGAAGACCTCGAAAAAGAAGACCGCGAAGAAAAAGGCCGGCGGCAAGAAAAGCGCCGGCAAAAAACAAGCAAGGAGCGACAAGCCCCCTGCTGGCTGAAGCCGGCGACGCTTAACTGGCGCGCCGCACCGTCGACCCGCTCAATTTCGGCGCGCCGTGATCGAACTCACCCACGATACGGTCGAGCGTGCGACCGATCTTCGTCTGGACCCGGATCATCTCGATCTTCGGCCAGGTTGCACGCTCGCCCAGCGCGATCAGCTCGACGACTTCCTCGACGGAGCGGTGCGCAAGCAGTTTCAGCGGATTGAAGAGCAGCCTCTCCGGCAGGATGTTGATGTCGCCGAAGTAATCCTGGTTGATAATGCTGAGCCCCGCGTTGGTGATCCTGTTGAGCGTCGGATTCCACGACAGTGGCTTCTCGAACAGCGTCGCACCGGCGTTCAGCCATTCGCGCGCCGTGCGGCTGCCCGCGGCTTTCATTATCGAGATAGGGCCGGAGCCCCGACGGGCATCGGTGACGAACGGGAACACGTGCGGATTGACCTGGCTAACGATGAAGTGGTTCACACCGTAGATCCTGGTCAGGCGTTTGGCGGGCATGTCGTCGCTGATTGAACCGTCGACCCAGCGTCGCGATTTGAGGTAGGGCTGTTTCTTGCCATCGTCACTCCGCGCCATGAGCCGCACCGGCGGATAAAAGCCGGGTACGGCGGCGGACGCCATCACTGCCTCGCGCACGCATACGTTCGGCGTGGTAATGGAATTCAGCAGACGCGACGTCTGGTGCTTTTCGGCCGCGGCAATGGAAACGTTCATATGCCGCCCGGTGCGCTCGAACGCCTCCAGGAAAGTAAGGTCGGGAAGCAATCGCTGGATCGCCTCGTGGACCTCTTCCAGCGAGGCAACCTCGGGCCGGAACATGTCGAAGTAGCGCCACAGCCCGGTGTCGCGCTCGATTGCGTGTACCAGGTTTTCCGGCTCGAACAACCGCCCGAGATCCTTGTTCTCGTAGGTGCCGACGAGGCTGGCCACGATCGCCCCGCCGCTGCTGCCGGACAATACGTCGGGCAGTATGTTCTCGAGCCACATCGCTTTTACCGCGCCGATATGGAAGAACAGTAACGAACCGGCGCCACTCATTACGAAAGCGGAGCAGCCGAAACAGTGCTGGGCGCGGCGGAAGAAGTCGACGCGATCATCGAAGGGAATTTCGTCGGCCGCTTCGCTCGCAAGCAGCTGGAGCGCCCGGACGACTTCATCGACATACTCCGCGATCAGCCGCTTGGTGCCGAATTTCGCCTTGCCGTACAGCGCTCGACGACCGATGCCGTCGATGTTGCCGTGAATACCCTCGTTGAGCGCGTAAAGCAGGCGCTCGTGGTCGCCTGCCGCTCGCAGCTTGCGCAGCTTCTCGAGACGCCGCCGGATGGAGACATAGTCGAAATGTTTCGACGTGTCCGACTCCACCCACTCCTGTACGCCCGACGCCTTGTCGTGCGCGATTGCCGCCTCCTGCCACTCGTCGTAGCTTTCGGCGGCGTCCATGGCGCGCTGCAGGCGCCTTGTCGCCGAGAGGATCATGTGCCCAATTTAGTATGAAGGCCCTAATTTTGCGAGCTACAGTTCCCATAATTCGAAAACAAGCGTGCTAAGGAGAAAACCATGGCTAAGAAAGAAAGCAAAGCAAAACAACGAGTTAGCGAATTCACTGAGCAGCTGGACCATGTATTTCTGGCTGGCTTGGGCGCCTTCGCCAATGCCCAGAAAATGGGTTCCGAGACCTTCGAGTCGCTGGTAAAGGACGGTGAGAAGTTCCGCAAGGAGGCCTCGAAGAAGACCGAGAAGCTGATCGACGACGTTCAGGACTCGGTCCGCGAAATGCGGGACGATGCGGAAGAGAAGGCCGAAGGCCTGCTGGACCGTGTTCGTGACCGTTCCAAGCTGAACAAGCTGCAGAGCGCATTCGACAAGCGCGTTGCTGACGCGATGGATCGTATGAACGTTCCGAGCAAGAACGACATCGATAAGATCAACAGGAAGCTGAACAAGATCCTGAGGACCATCGAGTCGAGCGCAAAGAAGCCTGCGGCGAAGAAGAAAACCGCGAGCAAGAAGACAACGACGAAGAAGACCGCCGCCTCGAAACCGGCGAGCCAGTCTCAGTCGAAAGCCGCCTGATAGCGACTTGCTGGCCACTCACTCAGCGTAGTGAGTGGCCAGTTCTTCCAGTTCGATCGCCGTGTGCGGAGTGGCGAGCGGTTTCAACAAGCCGAGGATCGATCGAGCGACGCCGATCGCCGCGTCATCCGCCCCCGAACCTGATTCAGCCAGCTCGTCGAAGCGCTCGGACATGAGCGCGATGATGGCGAGATTCCTGGCGGCGCTCTTCACGCCCGCCATATCCGCATTCAGATAGCCGTTCTGCACCAGGCCGAGCAGATGCAACTCGAAAGCCGCATTGACGGCTCTCGCGAAGTGCCGCAGCGCCCGTGCAACCTTCGGATAGTCGTCGGAGAGAACCTCGGTATCGGTCAGCATGAACCGGTAGGCGCCCTTCAGTTCCAGCAGGTGATGCAGGAACCACCAGAAATCATCGAGTGACACGGTGTCGCTCTCCGGCGGCTGCAGGACCTTGCGCGCGTCCGCCTGGAACTCGGCTGTCAGTGCGTCGACGATTTCCTCTTTCCTGCGGAAGTGGTAGTGCAGGTTCCCCGGGCTGATATCGATCTCGTCAGCGATGTCGTTGATCGTCGTTCGCGGCACGCCGTGTTCGTTGAACAGCAGAAGGCTGGCGACGAGGATTCTGTGACGGGTATCACGCGCCATCGTCAGCTTTCGCCCGCCAGCACGCTATCGGCCACCCATTCGGCATACGGCCCGTATACCTGCGTGAAATCGACAGCGACGATCGCGGGCAGGTCGTAGGAATGCAGCTCCAGGATGGCGGCCTCGACGTCCGCATAGCGTTCCCCGGTGGTCTTTATGAGAATGCGAAATTCGTCGTCGTTCTGGACGGCGCCCTGCCACGTGTAATAGCTCTGGATCGACGAAACCTGTGCGCAGGCCGCGAGTTTGCGCTCGACCAGGGCGGCGGAAATCGAGCGCGCCTCGTCGAGGCTGTCCGTCGTCGTCATTATCGCGATGGTGGTCATTCATCCTCCCGTCCGCGCACGACCCGTTCCCCTTCCCTGGGCCCGCGAGTCTCGGTAACGACCGTGCACTGGCCTTCCTGATGATCGTCATCGTAGAAGTAAATGACGACCCAGTCATCCGTCCGACCCAGTTCATGCGCACGGGCGGTATTCGAGAACAACGCCGTGAAATGCCAGCCCTCCCGCTCCGCGTGAAGGATCGGCAGCCATGCTTTGCCCTCGGGATTGAAGCGCTTGGGTGCAATTTTCGGCAATTCCCCGGCCGCCGCCTGCCTACGGTACTCGGCGTCGATCTCGAGCAGGAGCCGTACCGCGGGCAGGCGCCCGTGCCTGCGGCGGCGAGGCCGCCCCCGCCCGAGCATGGCGACCAGCCCGGCGCGAATCGCCGCCGCGCGCCGCTCGCCGATGCCCGGAACCGTCAACAGGGAACCGTCGTGAGCCGCATTCTCGAGCGCCTCGAGCGAGTCGACGTGCAGGGTCTCGTGGATGTCCTCGGCGAGTTTACGCCCGACGCCCGGCAACGTCTGGAACAGGGCCTCGGGGGACGCTTCGCCGCGCAGGCGGTCCAGTTGCGACAGGCGGCCCGTGCGGGCGATCTCGTCGATCGCAGCTGCCAGCCCCTCGCCGATGCCCGGCAGCTTGACCAGGCCATCGGTCCCCTCCCTGTCCAGTAACTCGCGCACGTCGTCCTGCAGGGCATCGAGGACGTTTGCAGCGCGTACATACGCATTGACGCGAAACGGATTCGCGGCCTGGTGCTGCAGTATCCCGGCACATTCACGGAAGATCTCCGCTGCCTGCCTGTTCAGTTGCCGATCAGCCATCCCCGGATATCCTCGGGTCGTCGCCTGATTGCTCGTCGAGTAACTCTATCCAGTGTTTTACCGGGACATCCGACTGCGACGCCAGGTGCAGCTGGCAGCCGATGTTCGCGGTTACTATCTGCTCCGGCCTGCCGACATACAAAGCGGCCAGTTTGCGCTCCAGCAGCCGTTTGCTGATCTCCGGCTGGAACAACGAGTAGGTGCCGGCGGAACCGCAGCAAAGGTGTTTCTCTGACGTCGGCACCAGCGGCAGCCCGATCCGTTCGAGAATACGTTCGACGGCACCTTCGAGTTTCTGGCCATGCGACAACGTGCACGGGCAGTGCACCGCAGTCGCACGCTTTGCCGTTAAACCGCGAAAGGCGCTCAGGTCCTCTTTCTCGAGTACCTCGGATACGTCCCTCGCCAGTTCGCTGATGCGTTGTGCCTTCGCGGCATACGCCGGGTCGTCTTCCAGGAGTTCACCGTATTCCCTGATCATCACGCCGCATCCGGATGCCGTAGACACGATCGCCTCGGCGCCGGCCTCGACATGCGGCCACCAGGCATCGATGTTGTGCCGCACGAAGCGGAGCGCCTCTTCGCGAGCCGCCAGGTGATAACTGACGGCACCGCAGCAACCTGCCGACGCGACATCGACCAGGTCGATGCCGAGACGCCGGAACACGCGTTGCGCCGCATGATTGGTCGCGGGCGTCGCCGCCGACTGCACGCAGCCTCCCAGGACGATCATCTTGCGCTGCGCGGCCGCCTGCTCGGCAGCCGGCGCAGGCAGCTTCTGCCGGGAAGGTATCTGCCGCCGCAGCGACGCGGGCAACAACCACCGCGTGAGGCGGCCGATGGCGAGCAGCGGCCTCATGCGCTCCGGGTACGGGAAAACCGTCCTCGCGAAAGTTCGCTTCAACCTGTCGACGACCGGGCGTTCTTTCGTTTGCTCGATGATCTCGCGCCCGATGTCGGCGGCCCGGCCATATCGCACGCCGGAGGGACACGTCGTTTCGCAGGCGCGACAGGTGAGGCAGCGATCCAGGTGCAGTCGGGTCGCATCGCCCGCCTCCCCGCTCTCCAGCATATGCTTGACGAGGTAGAGCCGGCCCCGCGGGCCATCGCGTTCGTCGAAGAATTCCTGGTAGGTCGGGCAGGTCGCATTGCAGAAGCCGCAGTGCACACAATTCTTGATGATGTCCGCGGCCTCGCGTGCCAGTGCGTTACCGGCAAAGTCGCTGTGCAGTTTCAGGTACATGCGGCCGCCCTACATCCAGGAGTACAGGCGGCCGGGATTGAATATGCCGCCCGGGTCGAGGGCCTGCTTGAGCCGCAGCAGCATCGCTCGATACGCCTCGCTCCGGTCCGGAAAGACCTCGGCACCGTTCTTCGCACCGCGCACGTGCCAGAGTTCGCCGCCGGCTTCCCGTACTTGGCGGTCCAGCGTGTCGCGATCGCAGGCAGCCGCCAGCCAGCGGCGGGCCCCGCGCCAGTCCAGAAGCCAGTTCGCATCCGGCATGAAGTGAGCGCGGTTGGACCGGAGCGAGATACACCAGAGGTCACCGGCGTCCGAAAAGAAAGGCAGGCTCATCTCTCGCACCCCGGACCAGAACTCCCGATCGTCGGGCAATGAGCTGCCATCGATCCGCTCGGCCGCCGCGGCGACGGCGGACGCCGGCCCGGCAAGGCGAACGTACATGTCGCCCTCGTGCCAGCACGCGCCGGTCACCGGCAAAGGTGTCCCGCACAGTTCATTCATCGCACACAAGGCCTCGCCTGCACCGACCGGCCGGCGCACGGTCACCGTCGCTTCCGGCCTCGGCGCGACCTTGAGCGTGACTTCGGTCAGGATTCCCAGCGTCCCCATCGCGCCGGCCATCAATCGCGACACATCGTAGCCGGCCACGTTTTTCATGACCTCGCCGCCGAACCGCAGGTGCTCGGCTTTGCCGTTGATGATGCGCACGCCGAGGACATGGTCCCGTAGCGACCCCTGCCAGGGCCGCGACGGTCCCGACAGGTTACAGGCCAGCGTGCCTCCGACCGTGGCTTTGCCGCCGAACTCCGGCGGCTCGCTCGCAAGCCACTGTTTCTCTTCCGCGAGTACTTCCTGCAGGTCCGATACCGTCGTGCCCGCGCGTACCGTTATCACGAGCTCTCCAGGTTGATAGTCGACGACGCCCGCGCAGGAACTCATATCGACGGGGTCGCCTGCCTGTTCGCGGCCAATGTGTTTCTTGCTGTTGCCGCCCATGACGCAGAGCGGCCGCTGCTTTGCGACCGCGGCGCGGACCTGTTCCTGCAGTTCGGCAGGCGCGTTCATAGGGACCGGTACTCCTGGCAGCGCTTCAGCGTCGGCACACCCTTGCCCGGGTTGAGGAGCGCACCGGGATCGAGGGCATCCTTTATCGCGTTCAGCTGGGCGAGTTCGGCGTCGCTGAACTGGTCGAGCATCTGTTCCAGTTTCTCGACGCCCACGCCGTGCTCTCCGGTGATGCAGCCGCCGGCCGCGACACACAGCCTGAGGATCTCGGCGCCGAACGCTTCCGCCTTCTGCAGCTCACCGGGTACGCTCTGGTCGAACAGGATCAGCGGATGCATGTTGCCGTCGCCGGCATGGAATACATTCGCAACCCGCAACCCGTATTCGCGCGAAAGCCGGGCGATGTCCGTCAGTACGCGCGACAGCATCCGCCGAGGGATCGTGCCATCCATGCAATAGTAATCCGGCGAAATACGCCCGACGGCAGGGAACGCGGATTTTCGCCCTTTCCAGAACAGAAGGCGCTCGGCCTCATCCTGCGACACGCGCATCGAACTCGCGCTGTGCCGCCGGAAGACCGCCGTAACCTGCTCGATGCCGTAGCGCACCTCCTCCTCCGTGCCGTCCAGCTCACACAGAAGCAGCGCCGCGGCGTCCGTGTCGTAACCGGCTCCCACGTAGTCCTCGGCGGCCCGGATCGCGTGACTGTCCATCATCTCGAAACCCGCCGGGACGATCCCCTCCGCGATCACCGCGGTTACAGCATCGCCGGCATGTTCAAGTTCGTCGAACGACGCCAGCACCACCTGGCAGTGCGGTGGCTGCGGCAGCAGCCTGACCGTAACTTCCGTTACGACGCCCAGCATGCCCTCGGAACCGGTCATCAGCGCCACCAGGTCCGGCCCGAAGCTCGCCATTCCCTCGCACCCGACGGTGACGATCTCGCCGTCGACGGTAACGACCGTCAGCTGCAGCACGTTGTGTACGGTCAGCCCGTACTTCAGGCAATGCACACCGCCCGCGTTTTCCGCGACATTGCCGCCGATGGAACAGGCGATCTGCGACGACGGGTCCGGTGCATAGAACAGGCCATGAGGGGCACAGGCCTCGCTGATTGCGAGATTCGTCACACCGGGCTGTACCCGGGCGAGGCCGGCGCCGGGATCAATCTCGAGGATGTCCGCGAGGCGCGTCAGGGAGAGCAGGACGCCATTCGGGTGCGGCAGCGCACCACCGGAGAGTCCCGTCCCGGCACCGCGGACGACGACCGGCACCTTGTGCTGATGACACAAGCGCATGACCCGCCGGACCTCGTCCGTCGACGACGGCATTACGACCAGGCCGGGCATCTGCTTGTAAACCGGCAGGCCGTCGCATTCGAACGGCCGCTTGGACTCAGCGGCGGATATGACGTAGCGCCGGTCCACGAACTCGCGCAACAGCACCGCCAGGGATGCGGTATTCGTGGTGCCCTCGATTCCCGCCTGCTTCACGTGATCAACGAAGATGCTCTCTGCGCCACCTGGCTATTCTGCCAGCCGGATCCGGCCCGTCAGGACGGTATTTTCCAGGTTCGTGCCGTCCTCGACCCTTACTGTGCCCGCCGATACTTCGCCGCTGAGCCGCGCGATGCGGCGAACCGTGACGGTATCCGGGCTATTGCCGGTTATCGTACCGTAGAACGTACCTTCGATCTCCAGGTCTTCCCCGACGATCAGCTCGCCCTTCATCACGATCGTGCTTCCGATGATTGACGGCAACGGAGGGCTATCCTGCTGATTCGGCGTGCTTCGCCGATTCTGCAATGGGCAGGCTCGTCGGCTTGCTCGCCGGCCTGGCCTTCTGTCCCATCTCGATGTTGCCGGAGAACTGCGCACCGTCCTCCATGACGATCCGTGCGCAGCGAATATTGCCTTTTACGTCAGCAGACTTGGCCAGCTTCACGATGTCCTCGCCGCGGATATCGCCCTCTACCTTTCCGTATATCTCGACCGTTCGCGCGTTGATGTCCGCCTTGACGCGACCTTCCTTGCCCACCGTGAGATTTTTGTCCTGATGGGCAATAGTGCCCTCTATCTCGCCCTCGATGATCAGGTCTTCATTCGCCGACAGTTCGCCCTTGAACTTGAGCGTCGGCCCGATTACCGAGGTCTTGCGCCGCCGCACATCCGGGCTCGTCGAAACAGCCGGCTCGGAGTTCTCATAATCCGTGTACTCGTCTTTCTTTTTATTGAACATGATCTTGTTACCTCGCTCTGTATTGCCACGGATAGCATACCGTTTCTGCCGGCGCGTACCTATGGTAAATGCGCAATCTTCACGGTCCCGCGCGACAAATTGGGCATCGCCACGTCCCCCGGTGAGGCGCGCCGAGGTCAATTAATCGGCCAATGAGCTAGAATCCATGCCCTGGACGGACGAAAAAAATGAAAGCAGCTTCTGTTTACGACTACCGGCGCCTTGCGAAGAGGCGAGTCCCGCATTTCCTGTTCGAGTACCTTGACGGTGGCTCTTATGCGGAAGTAACCAGGGACCGAAACAGGGCTGATCTGGAATCACTCGCGCTGAGACAGCGGATATTGCGCGACGTGTCCGACATCGACACATCGGTACAGTTGTTCGGCGAGGGTTTTCAGATGCCCGTCGGACTGGCGCCGGTCGGACTGGCCGGAATGTACGCACGACGCGGCGAATTGCAGGCCGTGCGGGCGGCCGAGGCCGCGGGTGTACCGTTCAGCCTGTCGACCGTCGGCGTGTGCCCGATCGGCGAGGTTGCGGAGGTCGCAACCCGGCCATTCTGGTTTCAGCTGTACATGATCCGGGATCGCGGGTTCATGCGCGATATGCTGACCCTGGCGCGCGAGGCCGGTTGTTCGGCGCTCATTTTCACCGTTGATATGCCCGTCCCCGGCTCGCGGTATCGCGACTACCGGTCGGGCCTGGCCGGTGAAAGCTGGTTGTCCGGAAACCTTCGGCGAGTCTCGCAGGCAATGCTGCGACCGCGCTGGGCATGGGATGTCGGGCTGTTCGGCAGACCGCACCAACTGGGCAATGTTGCGCCCGTGCTCGGCAAGAACAGCGGGCTCGAGGATTTCATGGCCTGGATGCAAAAGAACTTCGACCCGTCGGTATCCTGGCAGGACCTTGATTTCATCCGCGAAAACTGGGATGGACCCATTGTAATCAAGGGCATCATGGACCCGAGCGATGCGCGAGAGGCGGCTGCGGCTGAGGTCGACGGCATCATCGTCTCCAATCACGGCGGTCGCCAGCTCGATGGCGTCGTCTCTACCGCTGCAGCCCTTCCGGGAATCACCGAGGCCGCAGGCGGCCGGCTGGTGATCCTCGCCGATGGAGGAATCTACTCCGGTCTGGACGTCGTCCGCATGCTGGCGCTCGGCGCCGATGCCGTGCTCATTGGCAGAAGCTGGGTATACGCGCTCGCTGCAAGAGGACAGGCCGGCGTGGAACACGTACTGGAGCTGATTCACAAGGAAATGCTGGTTGCGATGGCCCTGACCGGCTGCAGAAAGATCTCCGAAATCGGCAATCACGTGCTGGATTAACTGCCAGCACCCGGCAAACGCCGGGCCCGGCCGGCGCTGACATACTTGCACCATGGGGTTAGTATTGCCGGTTTCGAACCGGGGGGTTCACCGCATGTTTTTAGCGCCGCGTTCTGCAGCGTTCGCGATGGCGATCTCGCAGCTGTTGCCTGTCACGGTCGAGGCGGATGACGCCGAGCCCGCTGGCGCCAGCGTCCAGTCGATCGAAGAGATCGTCGTCACGGCGCGGCGCCGTGAAGAAAACCTGCAGCAGGTCCCGATCTCCATCACGGCGATGAGCGGCGCCGAACTCGAGGCGCGGCAGCTCTACGCCATGGATCAGCTGGGCGCGGTCGTGCCGAACCTGCAGTTCGACAAGGCGGCGCCCTCATCCGGTTCCAGTTCCGTCGGGCAGATCTTCATTCGCGGTATCGGCCAGGCTGACTACACGCCGGTCACCGATCCCGGCGTTGCAATGTACGTGGACGGAATCTACATCGGCCGCTCGCCCGGCAACGTGCTCGACCTGGTCGACATCGAGCGGGTCGAGGTCCTGCGCGGACCGCAGGGAACGCTGTTCGGCCGCAATTCCATCGGTGGCGCAATCAAGGTCCACAGCCGTCTGCCGGGCTTCGCCGATGCCGCGGGCCGCATTGAGCTCAGGCTCGGCAATGACGACCTGCAAGCGCTGGCCTTTCGCGGCAACCTGCCCCTGGCCGAGTCACTCGCAGCGGGTGTCTCGATCAGCCGCCTGCAGCGTGACGGCTATGTCGAGCGACGGTTTGACGGCACAAGGACCGGTGACCGCGACCGCTGGTCCGCACGCAGCACCGTACGCTGGGAGCCGACGGATACAATCGCGGCGTCGCTCGTCGTCGATTACACGATCATCGACGAGAATGGCGCGCCGGTGGTCTCCGGCGGCGTCAACGACCGGCAGCCGTTCGCGACCTTCGGTAATGCGGTCCTGGAGACTTGCGGCGCCGTGGCCATCAACCCGGCTTTCGATGCAACGCCGCAGGGCGGACCGCCCACCTTTCCGCCACCCGGCGCAGCCACGGGCAGCGCCCCCGGCTGCTACGGCGCCGATTCACAGTCAGGGCCCTTCGCATCCGAGGGGACCTTCCCTGTCGCGTCCGAACTCGACAGCGGCGGCGCGGCATTGACGGTCGACTGGTCGATCAGCAATCACTGGCTGCTGAAATCGACAACCGGCTACCGCGAGATGACCATGCTCTCGTCCCGGGACGGCGACAACACGCCCGCCAATATATTCGCCACGCGTGACGACTACGAACACGAACAGTTCAGCCAGGAGATGCAGCTGCAGTTCGTGAGCGACGCGCGCGGCCTGTCCGCGGTGCTCGGGCTGTTCTACTACGACGAGTCCGGCTTCAACCTGGTCGACGTCACGGTGCCGACCGGCGCGATCCAGAGCGGCGGCTTTTACGACAACCGGTCCTACGCGGTGTTCGCCCACGGTACGATCGACCTCACCGACAAGCTGGCGCTGTCGGTCGGCGCGCGGCACACCGAGGACCGCAAGGCCTATTTGCCGGACCAGCTGTCGCTCGGCGATTCCTCGTCCGGGTCGGCGCCGGGATTTTTTCCACCGACCTGGCCGGAGCTCGAAGGATTCTATCTTGCGCCGACCGGTCCAATGGCGGCAGGTGAACGCATTCTCGACTTTCGCCGCAGCGAACTGGACTTCGATGCAACCGACACGACCATCGATCTGAGTTACCGGTTCTCCGACGACCTGCTCGGCTACATGACGTTCGCCACCGGTTACAAGAGCGGTGGATTCGACCAGCGCTTCGTCGGCCCGACCCCGGACCGGGCGCCGAGCTCGTATCGCCCGGAAACGGTCGATAGCCTCGAGCTGGGCGTGAAAAGCTCGTATTTCGACGGCCGCCTGCGCGTAAACCTCGCCGTGTTCGATGCCGACTACGAGGACCTGCAGATCATCGTCCGCGAGTCCTTTAACCCGTTGACCGTGAATGCCGGCGCGGCGCGCGTCCGCGGCGGCGAACTCGAGCTGGAGTGGCTCGCCTCGGCCAACTGGGACATCGGCCTCTCGACCGGCCACATCAACGCGAATTATCGACGCCTCAACCAGCCGGCGCAGGACTCCGGCGTGCGCCTCGACAATCAGCTTGCGAACTCACCCGCGTGGAGCGTGGCCGCCGATACGGCTTACCGGCTGGGCCTCGGAAGCCTGGGCGAATTGACTGCCCGGCTGGACTGGTCCTGGCAGGACGCCGAGTACCACGATGCCGTCAACAGTCCGCAGATTCGCCAGTCCCCGTTTCACCTCGTCAATGCGTCGCTCGCGTTCGTACCGCAAAACGGCCGCTGGCAGGTGACCGTGGCGACGAGAAACCTGCTCGACGAGACCTACCTCGTCACCGGAAATTCCGCATTCGATACTGCGGCGGCTTACGTCGAACAAGTCTACGGACGACCGCGGGAGTTCCTCGTCTCGCTGCTTTATGAATTCTGAGCCGCCGAATATCTGGCTGCTGGGCATGCGGCCGCGGACGCTGACGATGGCGGCGGTACCGGTCGCCGTCGGCGCCGTGTTGGCGTGGGCGCGCGGCGCGGACCCCGACTGGATTACCTTCATCGCCACACTGGCGTGCGCAGTGCTGATACAGATCGGCACCAACCTGTTCAACGACGCCAACGACGGCGAACGCGGCGCGGACGGTCCTGACCGGATCGGGCCGGTGCGGATAACGGGATCGGGCCTCGCAAAACCGCAGCAGGTGCGCCGCGCCGCGATCGCCTGCTTCGTGGCGGCGCTGATAGCCGGCATCTACCTGATCGTCGTCGGCGGTTTACCGATACTCGTGATCGGGCTGGCGTCGCTGGCCGCAGGCTACGCGTATTCGTCGGGTCCGCGGCCATTGTCGCACGGGCCGTTCGGCGAGCTTTACGTGATCGTCTTTTTCGGACTGGTCGCGGTGGCGGGAAGCTACTACCTGCAAATTGGACAGCTGCCGGACATTGCCGTCGCGCTGGCCGGCATCGCCATCGGCTGTTACGCCGCTGCGGTGCTGCTGGTAAACAATCTTCGCGACACGGAGGCGGACCTCCGGGCTGGCCGTAAGACCCTCGCTGGCAGGCTGGGCCCGCGTGCGACGCAGTGGCTGTATGGATTGCTCGTGCTTGCGCCCTTCCCGATGCTGGCAGCCGCCTGGGGCCTGCAGGCCCTCGGCCTCGTATGGCTCGGCTTGCCCGTGTGCCTGTGGCTGGCGGTACTGTTTGCGCGCATGCCGGTGGGTCCGGGCATGAACGCGCAGCTCGGCAGAACCGCCCTGGTCCAGGTGCTCGTCGGCGCATTGCTGATCGTGGAGCGACTCTCTTGAACCCGGTAATCTCGACGCTGCTGCCGGCGGGACTCGCCTTCATCATGTTCGCCCTCGGACTCAAGCTGAGCATCGCGGACTTCCGTCGCGTCTTCACTTACCCGGTCGCCGTGGGCCTCGGACTGCTTGCGCAAACGCTGCTGCTGCCGCTCACGGCATTCGGAATCACTGCACTGTTCAACCTGGAGCCGCAGACGGCGGTCGGGCTGATGATTCTCGCGGCCTGTCCGGGCGGCGTCACGGCAGCGATGATCACGGACCTGTCGCGCGGGGACACGTGCCTGTCCATTACGCTCACCGCGTGCACGAGCCTGCTGTCTTTTATCACCGTGCCGATCATCGTCGGTTTATCGCTCGCGCACTTTCTCGGCGCGGCAGCACCCGTCGATTACCCGATGGGCCAGGCCATCGGCAGCCTCTTCCTGATCACCCTGGTTCCCGTAGCGGCCGGCGTGCTCTTCAACCACTACGGATGGCTGCTGCCCGCCGCGGCGAAAATTATCGGCAGACTCGCCACGGCCGTATTCCTGGCGATCGTCTTCGTGACCTTCTTTACGGAATGGCCCAGCATCACGGCCCACTTCAAGACGGTCGGGCCGGCGATCCTCGTGCTCAACGTCGCGACGATGGCCACGGGCGCCCTGCTCGGTTTCGCCGGCCGCCTGCCGACCGCCGGCCGCATTGCCCTCGCCGTGGAATGCGGCATCCAGAACAGCGCTCTCGGCATCACGGTCGCCGTCAGCCTGCTGAGCGTTTCCGGGCTGGCCGTCCCCAGCGTAATCTACGCGTTCCTGATGAACATCACCGCCCTTGCCCTCGTCATCGTCCGCCAGTTGCAGGTCAGCCGTACCGCAGTGACGACAGAAGGTTGATGTATACTCGTCCGCGCCGGCGAACGCCGCCGCAATCCATCACTCCAGAGCGTTCGATTTACCGCATGGGGGGAGCAGTCACCGATGACCAGTGAATTTCGCAAACGCGCGTTGGAATACCATCGGCTCCCTGTTCCGGGCAAGCTGCAGATTCAGGCGACCAAGCGCATGGTCAACCAGCTCGACCTCGCACTGGCATATTCGCCAGGGGTCGCCGTGGCCTGTGAGGAGATCGTCGACAATCCGTCGGACGCGGCAAACTACACGGCCCGCGGCAACCTGGTAGGGGTGGTGACCAACGGCACGGCCGTGCTGGGACTGGGTCCCATCGGACCGCTGGCTTCCAAGCCGGTGATGGAAGGCAAGGCGGTGCTGTTCAAGAAATTCGCCGGCGTCGATGTTTTCGACATCGAAATCAACGAAACCGACCCGGACAGGTTCGTCGACATTGTCGCCTCACTCGAACCCACGTTCGGCGGCATCAATCTCGAGGACATCAAGGCACCGGAATGTTTCGACATCGAGCGCAGACTGCGCGACCGAATGTCGATACCGGTGATGCACGACGATCAGCACGGTACCGCTATCTGCGTCGCCGCTGCGGTACGAAACGGACTGCGTTTGATCGACAAGCGCATCGAGGACGTGCGTCTCGTCGGTACCGGCGCCGGCGCCGCCGCCCTCGCGTGCGTCGACCTGCTGGTTGCCATGGGTTTGTGCAAGGAGAACGTGACCCTCTGCGACATCCACGGCGTCGTTTACCTGGGCCGCGACAACATGGACCCGTACAAGGAACGCTATGCGGTCGACAGCAAAGCGCGTGTCCTCGACGACGTGATCGACGGAGCCGATGTGTTCCTGGGGCTGTCGGCGCCGCGGGTTATCACGCCCGAGCAGGTCAAGCGCATGGCCGATCGACCGCTGATCATGGCGCTCGCGAATCCCGAACCGGAGATAATGCCGGAACTGGTGCACGAGGTGCGGCCCGACGCGATCATAGGCACGGGCCGCTCCGACTATCCCAACCAGATCAATAATGTGCTGGTCTTCCCTTACATATTTCGTGGCGCTCTCGACGTGGGCGCGACCGACATCAACAAGGAAATGAAAATTGCCTGCGTCGAGGCCCTGGCAGACCTGGTCATGGAGGAGGCCGACGAGGAGGTAGCCGCCGCCTACGGGGGCGCACAGCTGCGCTTCGGCCCTGATTACCTGATTCCCAAACCCTTCGACTCGCGGCTGATCGCGGAAGTGCCCCTGCGCGTGGCGAAAGCGGCGATGGATTCCGGTGTTGCGACCCGACCCATAGAGGATCTCGATGCCTACCGCCACCGTCTCGAGAACTACGTGTTCCGGTCAGGCCTCGTAATGAAACCGGTGTTCGAGCAGGCCGCCCGGGATCCGCGCCGACTGGTTTACGCCGAGGGCGAATCGATGCGGATATTGCGCGCGGTCCAGGTGCTGGTCGACGACGGCATCATCGCACGCCCGCTCCTGCTCGGGCGCCGGGAGTTAATCGAGGCGACGATCCACGACATGGGTTTGCACATCGTCTGCGGCAAGCACTTCGACGTGCTCGATCCGTCCAACAACCCGAATTACGAGCGGGACTGCAGCGACTACCACCGCATCATGGAACGCAAGAGCGTAACGCCGGCCGATGCGCGCGCGATCATTCTGACCCGAACCACGGCCCTGGCCACCCTGCTGCTTCACCGTGGCGACGTCGACGGCATGGTTGCCGGAGTCAACGGCGGCTTCCACAAGCACCTGAATTACGTTCGAAACGTCATCGGCGTGGCGCCGGGACTGACGGACTTCTCCACAATCAACCTGTTGATCACGCCGAAAGGGAGCCTGTTCATCACGGACACGTACGTGACCAACGATCCGTCAGCCGAGCACATTGCCCAGACCACGCTTATGGCGGCCGACGTCGTACGCCGCTTCGGATTAACACCCAAGGCGGCACTGTTGTCGCATTCCAATTTCGGCTCCAGCCGCGCACCTTCGGCGCAGAAGATGCGCGATGCGCTGCAGATCCTGATCGAGCGGGAGCCGAATCTCGAGGTCGAGGGGGAGATGCACTCCGACGCTGCCATCTCCGAACAAATTCGCGAGCGTATTTTCCCTAACTCGCGGCTTACAGGCAGCGCTAACCTGTTGGTCATGCCGGACCTGGACGCGGCAAACATCTCATTCAATCTGACAAAAGCGGTGGGCGACGCCGTGAACGTCGGCCCGATCCTCGCCGGTGTGGCGAAGCCCGCTCACGTGCTGACGCAATCGGCTACGGTGCGCGGCATCGTGAACATGAGTGCCGTTGCAGTAGTGGACGCGCAGGAATACGTGCTCACGCGGGAAGCCATGGAAGTCTAGGTGCCGCACCGCTGGCCCTGTACGACTGAAACTAATCTCCCATCTCGATTGCCCCGATATCGCCGCGGGGGTTCGCAGGCCTCGGATTGCCGAGCTGATCAGTGCTCATCGGACTGACGCCAAGAGTCGATGCATTGAGCTTTACGGTGATTCCGTTGTAATGACTTTCGCCGAGACCAAATAGCGACGTCCAGGCATCGTCGTCGATCAGTGCCGGCCCGAGGCTGGCAATCCGATCCACGGTCACTTCGGCTATCTCGCCCGAAAGTGCCGAGTCGAGATGATGCCAGAACTCGATATACGCATGGTTGTACTCCTGCTGCGGCCATGTCTGTGCCGGACCACACCAGTACGCCTGCTCTAAGGTATCGACAACGAGGTTGTCGCAGTTGAAGTACAACTGAGGTCCTGCCGTATCCGGATCGGTATCCAGCAAGAACGCCTGGAAATAACTCCTGAATTCGCTGGCGAAGCCGGGTTGACCGTAAACATCCTGGATCTGATCCAACACCAGCGGAAGCAGAAGGTGATTACCGCCTTCATCCTGTTGCCCAACGAGTTCACCGTAAATCTCGGTCACGCTGTAGCTTTCGCCGGGAACCTGGTCGAGGGCGCTGCCCGCGGGCTCGTAATAGAGCACCGCAAACGGGTCGGCCTCGACACCGGAAGAATGGGCGAATGTCGACAACATCGCGCTGCCGAGTACATCACCCGGCACCACACCATCCTCATCGCCCGCCTGCGGATAGTGTTTGCGCGACAATGAAGCCCAGCCGGGTTCCCCGACCGGCACCAGTATCTGGCTGAAATCGATGACCCCGATCCGGTTGTGACCCATGCTGCGGAAGTCGAAGACAGATCCTGAAAAGACATCATGCGGATAAACGCCGGCGACTGTGTAGCCGTCGGGCCCAATGCCATCGATCTCGTGAACGGTATTCCCGACGACAATGGAATGGCCAATAATCATGTCTTCCACCGCGTGCGCATTGCCTATAGTCGCGGCGATACCGCCCGCCATGTTCGCTTTTTCCAGTTCGCTTGTCCGCGGTTTTCCAAACACCTGGTTCTCGACAACCGTGCTGCTTTGAACCTGCATGTAGCCGTTCGACATATAAAGTCCACCGCCTCGCCAGTAGCCGATATCCAGTAGACCGAACAGGAAGGCCGGCAGTACCGGCGGCTCGACGAGATTCCTCGCAATGGTGCTGTTTTCGATATGAATTCTGGTAGACAGACCGATGCCACCACCGTCCGAGTAGACGCCGCCTCCGTAGGCAAATAGTCCTGCGATTCGGTTCTCGGTGATGCTTGACCGGTTGATCGATGAGACGTCTGCACCGGTATCACGCCCACCGACGGAAAATACGCCTCCACCGGCCGCTCCGCCGCCGTAAACCGTATTGCCGCTCACAACACAATTGTCCATCTCAACGGTGTCCGCGTAGACGCCACCGCCATAGGCTCCGCCGTCACGCGAGGTATCGGCATCGTCGCCAACCGCATGATTGTCGTAGATGGCGCAATCGGTAAGGACTGCATTCCCCCATACCGCAAGCCCCGCACCCCTCGCCAGTGTCGAAGTCTGGGCGTCTTCCGGATGCTGGCCGACATCCGCAGCGATGTCGAAAACGCTGTTGCCACCCGTAATCGAAACGTTCGTCAACGTCAGATGGCCAGCCACCGCCAGCACTCTTGCAGATTCCGCACCGTCCCAGTTGACCGTAATGCCATCGGGCAGGTTCGACGCATCGATAACAACGGTCTTGTTGGCGAACAATGCCGACTTGCCGTAATCCCGATCGAAATAGCCAACGAGATAGGAGATGTTATTCGCGTCGTCAAAGCCCATTACTTCGCCGACCAGTACCGTGTGTTCCTGGCCGACGTGTATCAGGTTGATCGTGCCGCCGTTGAGGGCCGGATCGAAAGTGATTCTCTGGCGAGATTGCGCAGACGCGAGAGCGGAGCGAAGCGTTACCGTCCCGCCGGCAGGCTCAGCATCGTCCAGCAGGCTGTTTACAACGAGTGACGGGAGTGACGGATCAACGCTTGCCTCGCCGCCGCCTCCGCCGCCACCTCCGCAAGCCGAAACACCTGCCAGCACAACAAGCCACAACAGGGCAATTCGGCGAAGGCGATACGAAACGCTGTCAGCAGACTGTTTACCTGGCATCCCAGACCTCCAGCAACTCCGGACTGCTCCGCACAAAGAGCGAAGCCGTACATTTGGATCCCGTTTCCATTCTCCTGCTCTCCACAGTTTACCGGCATTGCGAAACATACGGACTTGCGGGGGCATGGCTACTTGTGCGGAGTCGCCAGGTCCTCCTCAACGTAACGCAGCATAGCCTCAAACATGACTTCCCGCGGATAATCGTTGTCGCTGGCATAGGTTGCCGCCGCGAAGTCGTGCTGCCGCGCCACAGGCACCGCCATGGCCCAGTGGTCGGCATTGGCGAATGCGAGAAGCGTCGAACCGGGGATAATCTGGTCGTGAAACACGATCTGGCTGTCGTTGCGCGCGTCGCTGAGGCGGCCCAGTTTACGCCAGCTCTGCTTCAGTCCCACCGAAATCCGGTCGGGCTCCGGCCAGGCAACCACCGAGTAGTAGCGGATGTGTTCCGGCAGTTCGTTGGACGCCAGCCACGCATTGCGTACCTGAGGCCGCAAGCTCTCTATGGCACCACCATCGCCCTCTTCGCACTCGGCCCCGGGTAGATGGCGCAGCAAATCAAGTGTGGACTGTTTGTACTCCTCCGCCAGCGGCGAGCCCCGCACCGCGCCGGCGAACGCGATGACGGCACTAACCCGCCGGGCCACTTCGGGGTAGGCCACCAAAGCCTCCAGGACGTCGGTTATCCCCTTCGAATAGCCAATCAGGACGAGCTTTCGTGGGTCGGACTCTCCCGGCAGCGCCAGAACGTAATCCCTGATCAAAGCCGCGTTGCGGGTCGAGCTGGACAATCCGCTAACCTCGATCAGCCGGCCCTCGTAGCCGAATTGTGAGACGTGGGACGGCGCCGAGTTGTCGTAGTCGAGCCAGGCACGGACACACTCCCAACCCACCCCCGGCACCATGAGCGCGGTCAGCCGGCTTCTGGCGGCACCCAGGTGCACGGGACGGCCCGTTGGCGGCGGCTCGACCCCTACCCGGGTCAGAGCCTCCTCGCAGGGGCGATAATCCGACAATGCCGGGCCTCGCTCGCGATTGATGGCGCAAAAGATCTCGCGGAAGCGCGTCCGCTGGTCGACCCAGTCCATCGGACCGAGGGTCTTGGCAGGCCAGGGTTCAAGGCTGGTCGAAAACGGCACGCGGGGCGCGGCGCAGGCACTCAGCATCGCCGCCAGGGACGCCGTGAGCGCGACCACGAGCCGCCGTATCGGAATGCTGATGTCTGCTACTCTCTCGGCTTCACTCGCTCAGTATAAACTCCGGGAGCAACATCGGGAACACGAAACACATGGTGACGAAGTCACAGCTTTGGTGCCCGGTAACGATCAGGTTTACGACCCAGGTCCCACAAAACCCTCGCAGGATACGCCTGAAATACGCTGGGATCGTCAATTTCCCTTATACCCACTCACTCGAATTCGGGATACGGTCAGATACCAGCAACAGGGTTTGAAACGTGGCCCATACGACACTGAGAACAAGTTATTCCGCTCTTACCGACCGGCTGAACCGTTTTCCACAGGGCGCACCTCCTTCCGATCTCCTGTTCAAGATTCTGTCGATGCTATTCAGTGAGGAA
>CBFHSG010000027.1:0-36846 GCA_965658465.1 Woeseiaceae bacterium
TTGTAATCGTAGCCAGCCTCCCAATCGAGACTGCCGAAAAGTCCGGCCAGTTTTTTCTGCTCGCGACGCGCGATGAACTCCTGGAGGGCTTTCGTCACCGCAGCCTTCTTGGTGCGCTCACCGCTGACCTCCAGCGCGCGTTCGATGAGATCGGGGTCAATCGCGAGATTCGTGGCCATTTGTGTATACCTCTACACAGTGTTTTACACATACTACATTTAAATGCAGGAATCGGCGGTTGGCAAGTCCCGTTTCCCGTGCGCCGGTCCGGGAATGCGGCGCAATATTGGTGCGACAAGTGACCTTACCCCGGAAATTCGAGCCACGCGGTACGCGCGATATCCCAGTATTTTGAAGCAAAGGCAATTCCGATCTGACGATGCCCCGAACCCTCAAAATGAGGCTTGCTCAAACACGTCAGGGCCGCCGCCGACGTGGTTGTGCCGAAGCATATATGCTATATTGCACCAATCGTATGATTAAATGAAAGACACCCCCGCATGGCTACAGTACGCAAGACGATCACCCTGACGGACGCCCAGGACGACTGGATCAAGGCGCAGGTTGCCAGTGGCGATTACACCAATGACAGCGAGTATCTCCGAGACCTGATCCGGCGCGAGCAGGAAAAGGCCGCCGCGCTGAAAGCCGCCATCGACGAAGGTCTCGCAAGCGGCCCGAGTGATCGCAGCCTGGACGATATCTGGGCTGACGCGGAGGCTCGATACCGCGCGTCGAATGGCTGAGTATCGCTTCTCGCGCCGCGCGGCAACGGACCTCGAGGCGATCGCCGAATACACGATCGGGCGATTCGGCGTTGAACAGGCACGACGCTATCGCGACGAACTACGCACCTGCTTTGCACAGCTTGCTGACAATCCCCGACTCGGACGACGCGCCGAGCAGTTGGGCAGCGGGCTCCGCCGCCACGAGCACCGTTCGCACGTCATCTTCTACCAGGAGACCGGTGACCAGATCCTGATCGTGCGCGTATTGCATTACCGCATGGATGTTACGCGGTACTTTTAGTTCGCTGCCGACTCGGCAGCTTCCCCTCACAAACTTGGCAGCCTGGTCTCCCGGCAGTGTCTCAAACTGATGCATTTCAGCGAAGTTGAAAGTTGCCGGCGACAGACAGCGAACAGGCATTGCAACTCCGATTTCATGATGAAACCACTAGAAAACGGGGTGCGACTTCGGTGCGACTTGCCGATAGACTAAATTCGCAACCAATTGATCATAAACCGCTATTCCAGATTCGTCCGTCCAATCCATCATCGGTGCAATTAATACTTTATTTTTCAAAAAATTAAAAAGTTTTTATCTAGTTGATTCGACATTCTGATTCGAGTGATTAGTCATGCTCAAATGCAGGGGACGGTCAAGTCAGGTTGAGCGCCGTTGGCGTTGCAATAGCGATTGATACGGCTATTGGAGCAGGAACCGAAGTAGCTATAGGCAATATTGGCCGGGCATCAACCGGCAACAAAAAAGGCGGCCGCAATGCGACCGCCTGCCTTGTTGTTGCCTGGTTAGAACGCTCGCCCGGTGCCCGTACGAGGATACGACCGCTCAGGCCTCGCTCAGGCGCTCGGCCGCTCTCTCGGCCGCATCACGAAGGTCATGGTAAGCCTCGACAAAGCCATGCTTCATCTCTTGCCAGGCGCCCTCGCCGGCCTCCTCCAGCCGGCTTAGCTCTGCGGCTGCATTCTCGCGGGCGTTTTCGAGATCGGTGACGATCTCGTGCCACTCTTTCCGTATAGCTTCCTCCCCGGCGGCTTCCGCGGCAACCATTTTCTCCCTTGCGAGTTCGAGCTCCTCGCCCGTCTTCTCCCACGCGGCCCGTGCGCCGGCTACAAATTCGTCCTTGACTTCAGCAACAAATGCAGCGGCGTGCGACCCGAGCTCGTAGACTTCGTCGACGGCGAGCGCAGCAGCGCCGACAGCGACGTAGAACGCATCGGCAGCAACTTCCCCGGTTGCCCTCAGCCCCGCCGCCGCGGCGGCCTCGATGGCCTCGACCTCCTCGACGGCGGCGTCACGCGCCGCCTCCATGCGATCTGCCATTGTGTGCCAGGCTCTCGCAGCAGCTTCTTCGCCCGCCTGCTCCAGCTCGACCGCACGATCACGAACGGCTGCGAGTTTCTCGGACGTGGCATCGATAATTTTTCTCATCTCCGCCGCTGCCAGAGCCCTTTCCTTCTGCCAGGTGGCCTCGAGCTTGTCGACCGCATTTTTCGCTGAATCGCGAGCGGCACGCCAGGTATCAGCGGTGGCATCCTCGAGCGCACGAATTTCCTTGGCTGCTTCATCACGCGCGGCCTCCATCCGGTCCGCGATACCGTGCCATGTTTCAGCCAGTGCTTCCTCGCCGCGCTGCTCAAGTTCGACAGCTCGCGCGCGAACGGCCTCGATGTCGTTAGCAACAGTTCGCTCGATTTCCCTCAGCTCTTCGACAGCGGCGGCTTTCTCGGCCTCCCAGGCTTCCTCGAGATCCTGTTCAGCTTCGGCAATCTTCTCTTCAGCTTCGCGGGCGCAGCCTGCGAGTGCAAGAAAAGAGGCAAGAACCACTGCGGTCCAGATCCATTTTGATTTCAACATTGTCAAATACCTCTGAGCGATGACCGCATTCTCGCAGTCACCGGACCTTGTTACATGTGATAAGCGGCGGCAAGCATACGAAAATATACGCGATCGTGCACCTTTTCGCAGTATCAGCCCAAAAAAACTCCGATTCCGGGCCGACTCGAATCAAACGGTTAGCGAGAGGGCAAGCTCAACAGGAAGCCGCGGCGAGGCATGCTGGCAATGCACCCGGTGTGCACCTCGCCATCCGGATCGGTAAGAAATACCCTCTTGTATCGCGGGCCGCACAAAGAACCCGGTCAACGATTTTCCAGGCGACCGAAATCCAGGACCCCGAACTCGATCGGAGCCTCGCTTTGCCATGCGGCATGCAATGCGTCGCTGCGCTGCCAGAAAAGGGGATCGGTTCGTCGCACGCCGTACTCGTCAATGAAACGCTCGTAGTCCGCCGCGTTCTCAATCGATGCAAGCCTGGCTTTGAACTGCGGTAGTTGTGAAGCTTCGACACGCCACAGGGCATTCGGATACGAGCCAAGCAGGCCATTGACGACCGTCAGCTTGTCTTCGTCCGGCGCCCGATACTTGTCCTCCCCAAACATAGACGTGATGTTCATGTGCGCATTGTCACGCAGGATGGTGACGTAGCGACTCTTGTCCGCCGTGAGTATCTCGACAAACACGGTTTGCGGAAATTGGCTGACTGATGCGCCCGTCAGGTCCTGGATTGGTGCCAGCGCCTCAATGATTTCAGCGTCGCCGATTGATGACAGGTCGCGCGTGGCAGGCAGTACTGCCTGAAGTCGCCGTCGAAGCAGTGCGAACAGCTCGCTTTTCTCATCGTTGGTCCGATAGTCGATATCCGGCGTCAGCCTGCTTTCAAAGCGCGGTAACGTCATGAAATCCTGCACCTCTTTGTCCGCATCCCGATACCAGTATGCGCGTTCCCGGTCGCGCGCTTCTTCCGGCAGCAACATCAGGAAAGCAGCCTCGCCTTCCATTCTGAGAAAGTCCATGTAGATGCGGGAAAAGAGCTGGTGGCCAACGTTGCCAAAGACGTCGTAGCCTGCGACCAGCAGATAGTGAATGCGCTCCAGCAGCGGGTAGCCGACGAGCCAGGCAGTCTTCGGGTCCTTGCCGACCAGCCCCTTTTCGACCGTCGCACTGTCGAAGTGACGAAAAACCGTCAACGCCGCATTATCATTGTTGCCATCGCCATCCCAGACGATTTCCAACGAGAAGTCCTGCTGGATGCGAGTGTTCTCGGCAAGATACTGGTCGGCCGCGGCAATAAGCCTTTTTTGCTGCTTCGAGTAACGACGCCAGTGCGATACCGGCAGGTAAATGTCCCCGTCGCTGGCCGGCAACTCGATACTTTCAAGTTGCGCCGCCAGGAATTCTTCCATCGTATCGATCTCCGGGTTGTCCGGGTCGACAAAGAACACCCAGAAACGGTCGTTGATGACATTCAAGGCAACCTGGCCACGGCAGACCGGTCCCTTGATGAAAGCATTGATCGTGTTCCGGGCTTCGTCCAGCAGGAAGCGATAACGACTCTGAACGGGGATCGGATCAAAGACCCGAAATGGGTTCGATGCAATCTTCGGATCATACGATGGAGGTTCGTCAACCTCGTACTGCGCGTCCCGGAACCAGTCCCGCCACTTCGCCTGCCGTTCCGTTGTCAATGCAAATGGCATGTGAGTTTTGGCAACGATGGTGCCGAGTTCGGGTGTAAGGCGGTAATAGACACGTGACACGCCCGGATCATCATATGGTCGTCGCGTCGCGATCAGGTCGATCGGTGTACCCGGCGGGGTCGATGAGCGAACGATCCGGAAAAACTGGCGCTTGTCGAGATCCGGAAAGTAGAGATGCGAGAGAAACAAGTGCTCGTAGATGTACCTGGACGATAGTTGCGACTTCAGTGATTCTTCGTTGAGAAATGACTCCCATTGGTCGACTTTCGCGACAAAGTCCTCACCGAGCGGCTTGCGCGGGGTGTATTTTGCACCCTGTTCCAGCCAGCGCAGCAGCTTCGATTGTTCACTCTGATTCAATGCGGGCAGTGCGTAGGGCATCCCGCCTTCTGGAAATTGCTCGGCATACTTGTCGAAGGCCGCCGCCTTCGGACAGGAGTTCTCGCGATTCAGGCGCAGGTCAAAACTGTCGGGCAGCAGTTTGCTGTCGGGCAGGGGATGCTCATCCTTGAGTTTGAGCATCCGCCACATGACACTGGCGTCCCGGTTTGAGTACGCGTCATCATTGCGTTCGTTTAGTACCGGGTGGAACCCCAGCGCGCGCCACTCCTCTACCGACTTTGCATCTTCGAACAATCGCGTCGGCTCCGCACTGGTCAGACGCGATTGCTGGTAAACGACCTCGGGTGACGCACCACGTTCGAGGCCCTCAATCGAACCAAGCTTCAGCTGGCAGGGAGCATCGTAGCAGGCGTGGCAGACGACGCAGCGACTCTCCAGCACTGGTTTGACGTCGCGCCAGTAATCAACCTCGAACGGGTCCGTCTGTGTGACCATTCGTTGCCGTGGCTCCGCGCTGCCGTGTCGCTTCTCGAACTCTCTTTCAGCCAGGTTCGAGCATGCGATCAACAACAGCGGGCTCACGAGCAGAATCAAGTATCTCGTCTTCATGCGTTTTGGTTGGGTGTCGAATCAGGATGAGCGCCAGCCAATAAGTCTACAGGAAAAAATGGATGCACTGGCCCCAATGCGATCACCTTTTTGGTTTGTTGCAGTGGTCGAGCTTTGTACCTGGATTCATGCCTGTCGAGCTGAGCAGAAACAACGGCAGAGGATACGCGGCCGACGTCCAGACTGCGAAGATGCTTCGGACTCATCCCGCCTTGCCGCCATGCGGACAGCGGTGGGGCTTGATGTCGAGTAGCGGTGTGCCGTCGACGCAGTCGAGACCGCGCACCGTGACCACCCCATCTTCGATCCCGACCAGCCGTACCAGCGACGTACCGATGGGATTGGGCCGGTTCGGTGAGCGCAGCGCGAAGGTGCCGACGGTCTGGCCGTCATTGCGGGGACTCTGGGCTACGAGGTCGCGGCGGCTGCGGTCGAGCCAGTAAAGCACCTCGATCTTCTCGTTGGCGTCCAGCCCTTCGAGAGCCGGGCGCCAGATCGGCGCGACGACCAGGCGGCACTCGGGGCCATCGTAACTGCCCTGCCGCGGGCACGCGTCCCGGCTGGGCCAGGGGGTTCGAATCTCGCCGATGAAGCGAACCCGCGCGTCGTCGGCTTCGCCCGCATCCACGGTGCGTTCGCCTCGTCGGATATCGTCACGGTTGCTCATAATGTCAGGCCGGGCTAATCGATCTCGTCGCGCACCTGCGCATAGGCAAGCAGCGAAAACAATGCGGTACCGCCGATAATATTGCCCACGAGCGCCGGCAGCAGGTAACCGCCGAAGGCACGTATCACCCCGACCTGGCCGTCCAGCAGCAACAGGAAAGCCTCGGTGGAGCCGACGATGACGTGTGCGAAACCGCCAATCGCGATCAGGTAAGTCATGATAATAATGATCCAGACCTCGAAACCCTTCGAACTGGGCAGCATCCATACCAGCGCCGCCACGTAAAACCCGGCTGGGATTGCAAGCAGCAGCGTTCCGACTGGCGTTCCCGAGAGAATCGCATGCCGCGATATCTCGTGGAACGCGGTCAGCTGTTCAGACGTCGCAGAACCGACAACTGTGATGAACGCCGCCGCGGCAAAAGTTCCCGCGAAATTCGCGGCGAGGACGACGGCCCAGAGTTTCAACATCACGTTCAGCGAGCGAACGGAGAAGTTGGCCATGATCGGCAACACCGGCGTGATCGTATTTTCCGTAAACAGCTGCATGCGACCGAGAATCACGATTATGAAACCCACGCAGTACCCGAAGTATTCGAGCGGCGGCCGCCAGCCTCCTTCCGGCAGCAGGACGTGCAACATCCCCTGCGCGACGACGGACGAGCTGATTGCGAGACCCGCGGCAAAACCGGACCACCAGAGCGAATTGATTGGCCGCCGCATCTCCTTCTCGCCCTCGTGCTGGATGACCTCGTAGACGGTCTTCGCCTGCAAGCGTTCGCTGTCGGCCTCTTTCTTGTTCATTGTCGTTTGCCCATGGTGTCCCCCTGATCCGCCCGGACCGCGGTGATATTGGCGAGGTCCGAACCCGCCGGCTTCTGGTACAGGCGCAGGCCAAACTCCGGCACGATCGCCAGCAGGTGATCGAAGATGTCGGCCTGTATGCCCTCGTATTCGGTCCACACGGTCGTGTTCGTGAAGCAATAGATCTCGAGCGGCAGACCCTCCGGGCCAGGCGCCAGCTGGCGCACCATCAGCGTCATGCCCTTGTGAATATCAGGACGGTGCTTCAGGTAATTCCAGGCGTAGGCGCGGAACGATCCGACGTTGGTCAGACGGCGCTTGTTGACGGCCTCGTCAACGGCTTCAGAGAGTGATGCGTTGTAGTCCGCCAGTTCCTGTTCCTTGTCGGCAATATAGTCTTTCAGCAGCGCGAATCGCTTGAAATGTTCGATCTCGTCTGCGCTCTGGAAGCGGATCGAGTTGACGTCCAGGTAGATCGCACGCTTGATGCGCCGTGCGCCGGCTTGCGACATACCGCGCCAGTTCCTGAACGAATCCGATATCAAACGGTGTGTCGGGATCGTGGTGATCGTCTTGTCCCAGTTCTGCACCTTAACGGTGTGCAGCTGCACGTCGATCACGTCCCCGTCGGCGCCGAACTGCGGCATCTCGATCCAGTCACCTACCCGCACCATGTCCTGCGCCGTGAGCTGCACGCTTGCGACCAGCGACAGGATCGTGTCCTTGAAGACCAGCAACAGGATTGCCGTCATCGCACCGAAGCCGCTCAGGAGCAGCAACGGCGAGCGATCGAGGATCGCCGCCACGATCAGGACCGCGCCGAGTATCCAGACAACGATCTGCAGCAGTTGTACGAAGCCCTTCAGCGGACGCGTCCTGGCAACGGGCAGGCTCGCATAGATCGTATTGGCTGCGCTCAGAAGTGCCGTCAATGCCATCGTCGAGACAAGCACCATATAGCCGGTTGCGATATTGCGGGTGAGTTGCACCAGCGGATCCGGCAAGCCGGGCACGAACTGCACGCCCATGAACACGATCAGGCCGGGCAGGAGCTGAACCAGCCAGCCGATGACGTTATGTTCGATGAGCGCATCGTCCCACGTGACGCTGGACCGTTTCGCCACGGTCTGTACCGTCCTGACGATGATCCGCTTGGCTACCAGGTCGGCGATCACCGCCGCAATCAGAAGCACGATTGCTCCTGCGGCCGGCGGCAACAGCGGGTGAACGGCGTTCAGGTCGTCGATCATGAGGCGTCAGCGCGGCAAATAGTGGCGAAATGATAGCACTCGCCCAATCGCGGTCGCCCTGGGACCCCGCCGCGACATATAATCAGCGGCTTGCCGAATAGGAAAGGCCATTCCAGTGTTTGACACCGCCGAGCTCGGCCAGAGCATTTCCAAGTCCGACTTCAAAAAGCGCGAAAACGAGTTGCGCGCGCGCCTCCTGAAACTCCAGTACCAGGCACTGGAAATGGCGCGTTTCCCGATCATCATCGACTTCGCAGGCGTCGACGGCGCCGGCAAGGGCACGACGATGAACATGCTGGACAAGTGGATGGACCCGCGCTGGATACGCGCCATCGGCTACCAGCCGCCGTCAGTAGAAGAAAAGGCACGGCCGCGGTTCTGGCGCTACTGGCGGGACATTCCGCCGAAAGGCCGTATGGGCGTCTACCTGAGCGGGCGTTATTCGGCCCCGCTGCTGCAACGCGTCTACGGCGAAATCGACGATGCGCAGTTCGACGAACAGCTCGCGGAGATCATTAGCTTCGAGAACACGCTGGCGGACGATGGCGCCCTGATACTCAAGTTCTGGATGCACCTGAGCCGGGACGCGCAGAAAGAGCGCCTCGAGGCGCTATCGGCCGACCCCATGTTGAGTTACCGGGTCAAAGACAAGGACTGGAGCAATCACGAAAACTACGACGCGTTCATCGATGCCGCCGAAAAGATCATTACGCGGACCAACCGCGCGGCGGCGCCCTGGACGATCGTGGAGGGCGTCGACCCCTACTACCGGCACATCCGCGTCGGCGAAGTCATCAGGGCGGAACTCGAGCGGCACATCGCGATTCAGGAGAACTCGCCGGAAATGCCGGCACCGGCGCGACCAGAGCCGCACGAAGGCGAGCAGGATGAGTCGCTGCAGCAACGCACGATCCTCGACAACATCGATCTGTCGGTCAGGTTCACGGACGGCAAGTACGCCAAAAAGAAGAAAAAACTCCAGGCGAAGCTCGGCGAACTCGGGCGCAAGGCCCACGAGCAGGGCCAGTCGACCGTGCTCGTGTTCGAGGGGCACGACGCCGCGGGCAAGGGCGGCGCGATCCGGCGTACGGTCTGGAGCCTGGACGCGCGCACTTATCGTGTCTACCAGTTTGCCGCGCCGACCGATATCGAGCGGGCGCATCACTACCTGTGGCGTTTCTGGTCGAAACTGCCAAAAGCCGGCAACGTGTCCATTTTCGACCGCAGCTGGTACGGGCGCGTACTCGTCGAGCGCATGGAAGGCTTCGCCACGGAAGACGAATGGCGCAGGGCGTTCGGCGAGATCAACGATTTCGAGAGCCAGATCGTGGACCGCGGCATCCTGCTGCTGAAGTTCTGGCTGCACATCTCCAAGGACGAACAGCTAAAGCGTTTCGAAGAGCGCGCCGAGTCGCCGTACAAGCACTGGAAGCTCACGGACGAAGACTGGCGTAACCGCGAGCAGTGGGAGCAATACGAGATCGCTGCGCACGACATGGTGCAGTTCACGAGCACCCGGGCCGCCCCCTGGATCCTCGTCGAGGGCGAAAGCAAGCATTACGCGCGGATCAAGATACTGCGGACACTCTGCGACGCGCTCGAAGAGCGGATTGGCTAGGGCCTGTTAACGCTATGCACGAGGCCGCTGCCGGCAGCGGTCTCGTGCATAGCGTTAACAGGCCCTAGTCAGCCCAGCGCTGCGCGGATTTTCTGCATGTCGCGATACCGCGACGGGATATCGTCGCGCTCGGCGGCGGCGCGCAGGTCGGCCAGCTTGCGCAGCGATTTGAGCAACACCGGCAACGGCGGTCCGCTTGCGGTGAGCCCTTCGCGTTCCTCCACACCGGCGCCGACAGCCGGATTCTCGATGAACTTGTGCACGAGCTTCTCGTGGTGCTGGTTTGCCGTCGCTCCGTGGGCATCACAGACCTCCAGGAACATCGCCGCGTTCTTGCGGAACCACGGTGTCTTCCTGCCGGTCTCGAGGCTCTCCAGGAAACTGTCCAGCAGGCTCTTGCGGCGCATGCAGTCACGTAGCACCAGCTGGTCCTCGGGGCGCATGAACAGGAACTTGTCGACCAGCAGCTGCGAGTAATACGGGTCGTCGGCCCGGCAAAGGCCGAGCAGCAGGTCGATCACGTTGATGCCGGCGAAGTCACCGGCGTTCGCACCACGATACTGGTGAAGCCCGACCTTGTGCGGCTTGTAGTAGGGCCGCACGCAATAGAAAAAACGATCCGTATCGAGCTTGTCGAACAGTTCGTCGTTAAAGCGGTTGACCTCCCTTAGGGCTTCCCGCGCCGCGACGAGAAGATCGAACGTCACCGAATGCGACACGCCGAGCGGCAAGGTGTGCAGCAGCGCTTCCGCCGCCCGGATATAGGCAAACACGGCGCGCGTGTTGTAATTGATGAAGATTCGTTCGTCATCGAGAAACGTGAAGCTCTTGTAGACACCGTCCTCGGCGCGGTTGTGCGTTTCGAGGTGCGCCGACGAGAAGCGCGGGATCATCCCGAGCGTCGCGCCGAGCTGCATCGCCAGCGCCGATGCCTCGACGAGCGGTGACTTGCGTTCGTTTGCGGGATTCGTCAGCTCGTGCCGCCGGCACGCCGCCATGTAGAAACCCACGTTGCCCAGCAGGTCGAAACCGCTGTCGAAGCCTTCGTCCGTGTTGCCCTCATCGAGCAGCGCTTTGATAAAGGCCCGCCCCTCTTCAAGCAGCCGTGCCTTGATGTCGTCGCCCGCACCGTTGACATCGTTGCGATCGTCGCGGACGAAATACAGCTCCTCGAGCGCCGTATTCATTTCCTTGAAGTCATTGCGAATCCAGTTATCGAAGGCTTCGGTATTGCTTGTCATCGTTGGCGATCCTCGGGTTGCGGCCGGCCGCAGCGGGATGCGGCATTCTAGCAATGGCAGTATGGGCGGCATTCCTTTATTTTGGCAGCCATTATGCATCGCGAAACGTTCGCACTTGGAGAAGGCATCTACCTTCTCAACCATTCCGTGGGCCGCCCGCCCCGCTCGGCGGAATCCGCCGCGAAGGCCGGCTTCTTCAAGCCCTGGCGGTCGGGCGCCGTCGAACCGTGGGAGCCCTGGTTCGCGGAGGTCGACCGGTTCCGCTCGGCTGTCGCCGCGCTGCTGAACAGCACCGCAGACAATGTCTGCCCACAGGCCAACCTGTCGAGCGCCCTGACCAAGATCGTGCATGCACTGCCCCGCCGCATCGGTCGCGACACGATCGTTTATACGGAGGCGGATTTTCCCTCGTTGGGGTTCGTACTGGCGATGGCAGGCAGAGCGGGCTTCCGGTTGCGCTGTATCCCGGAGACGGCCGACTTCGGCTCACTCGAGTGCTGGGAGTCCACGCTCGGCGACGACTGTTGCCTCGCGCTGGTCACCCATGTGCATTCCAACACGAGCCGCCAGGTCCCCGTTGCCGACATTTGTCAACTCGCCCGGGACCGCGAGGTCATGACCGTGGTGGACGTCGCCCAGTCCGCCGGAATCGTCCCGATTGACGCCGATGGCTGGAATGCCGATTTCATCGTGGGTTCCTGCGTCAAGTTCCTCTGCGGCGGGCCAGGTGCCGGCTTCCTGTGGGTCAACGACCGCGTGCTGCACGAATGCCGGCCAACCGACGTGGGCTGGTTCTCACATGCCGACCCGTTCGAATTCGACATCCACGAGTTCCGTTACGCGGAGAGCGCCCTGCGTTTCTGGGGCGGCACGCCCGCCGTACTGCCGTACTCGGTCGCCGCAAACAGCCTCGAGACAATGCTCGACATCGGTATCGAGCGCATCCGGGCGCACAGCCTCGAACTCACGCAGACCATCATCGACAGCGTGCCGAGAATATCCCTGTTCACACCGGCCCGCCCGGCCAGCCGCGGCGGCACAGTCGTACTGGACTTCGGCGAACAGCAGTCGGCGGCCGCCCGCGCGCTCGCCGACGCGGGCGTGCATTTCGACGTGCGCAGCACGGGCATGCGGCTGTCCCCGCACGTCTATACGTCGAAGCAGGAGATCGAGACCGTGATTTCCTGCCTCGCGCCATTTGCCCGCGCAGCCGTATAATGGGCGACCACTCGCAGGAGTCATCATGAGTACCGCAGCAAAGGCAGAGAGCCCGATAAGCAATTCGAACCCCGCGGCGTCGTGGGCATCATTCAACTGGGAGGATCCCTTCCGGCTCGAGCAGCAGCTCACCGACGACGAACGCCTGGTCATGGATACCGCGCGGCAGTATGCACAGGAGCAGCTGGCTCCGCGCGTGCAGGAAGCTTACCGTGACGAAACGACCGACCCCGCGATTTTCCGGGAGATGGGCGAGCTGGGACTGCTCGGGCCGACGATCGAGGGCTACGGCTGCTCCGGTCTGGGCTATGTCAGCTACGGCCTGATTGCGCGGGAGGTCGAACGGGTCGATTCCGGCTACCGCTCGATGATGAGCGTGCAGTCGAGCCTCGTGATGTATCCCATCCATGCTTACGGCAGCGAAGCGCAACGCGAGAAGTATCTGCCGAAACTCGCGGCGGGCGAACTCATCGGCTGCTTCGGCCTGACGGAACCCGACTACGGCTCAGACCCGGGTGGCATGAAGTCGCGCGCACGCAGGATTGACGGCGGCTACGAGCTCACCGGGACCAAGATGTGGATCTCCAACTCGCCCATCGCCGACGTCTTCATCGTCTGGGCGAAGGACGAGGACGGCCGCGTCAAGGGATTCATACTCGACAAGGGCATGGACGGGCTGAGCGCGCCGAAGATCGAGGGCAAACTATCGCTGCGCACGTCGATCACGGGCGAGATCGTCATGGACGGCGTATTCGTGCCGGAAGAAAACCTGCTGCCGAACATCGAAGGGCTGAAGGGTCCGATGGGCTGCCTCAACAACGCGCGCTACGGCATCGCGTGGGGCGCACTCGGTGCAGCCGAGGCCTGCTGGCACGCGGCGCGGGAATATGTGCTCGACCGCAAACAGTTCGGCCGGCCGCTGGCGGCAAACCAGCTGATCCAGAAGAAGCTTGCGGACATGCAGACGGAAATCGGGCTCGGCCTGCAGGGTTGCCTGCAGGCGGGTCGCCTGAAAGACGACAACCAGCTGGCGCCCGAGCTGATTTCACTTCTGAAACGCAATTCCTGCGGCAAGGCGCTCGACATCGCGCGCGCCGCCCGCGACATGCACGGCGGCAACGGTATCTCGGACGAGTACATCGTGTTCCGGCACATGGCCAACCTCGAGACCGTGAATACCTATGAAGGTACGCACGACATTCACGCGCTGATCCTGGGCCGGGCACAGACCGGAATCCAGGCGTTCTCCGGCTGAGCGCAACTACTATCGCGGGCCCAGGCCCGCTCCTACACGGAAACCGAACCGTAGGAGCGGTTCTTGAACCGCGACCATCGCGGGCCCAGGCCCGCTCCTACACGGAAACCGAACCGTAGGAGCGGTTCTTGAACCGCGACCATCGCGGGCCCAGGCCCGCTCCTACACGGAAACCGAACCGTAGGAGCGGTTCTTGAACCGCGATCCGGCGACAATCGCGCGCCGGGGCGCGCTCCTGCAGTCGGGAACAGCATCTGAGTTAGTCTTACCGTATGTGTGACACGTTTATCGTCGTCAGGAAGGACCGCGTCCTGTTCGGCAAGAACAGCGATCGCGACGCCAACGAGGCGCAGGTGCTGAGCTGGGTGCCAGCCCGCGAATACCGTGCGGATGACACGCTGCGTTGCACCTGGCGGTCGATTCCGCAGGTCCGGCGCACGAACGCCGTGCTGCTGTGCCGCCCGTTCTGGATGTGGGGCGCGGAGATGGGTGCCAATGAGCACGGCGTCGTCATCGGCAACGAGGCGATCTTCACCCGCGAGCCGCTGGAGGACGACGGGCTCCTCGGCATGGACCTCGTGCGGCTCGGGCTCGAGCGAGCGGAGACGGCGGGGGCCGCAAAGGACGTCATCTGCGAGCTTATTGCACAGCACGGCCAGGGCGGCCGCTGCGGCTACGACAAGCCCGGCTTCAGTTACCACAACAGCTTCATGATCGCCGACAACGACGGCGCCTGGGTCGTAGAGGCCGCCGGCAGGAAGATTGCCACGCGGCGCATCGATGAGTGCACGTACGCGATCTCCAACGGCATCACGCTTGCGGAGTTATCGCCGCGCGAGGATCGCATCCGGCAGCGCGTCGCGATGGCCGCTCGTCGCCGGGAACGCGTCGAATGCCTGGCGAAGTCTGCCACCGATACGCAAGCCGCGATGCGCGTGCTGAGGGATCACGGTGAGGGCGACGTGCGCCCCCGCTACCGTCGGCTGAACGGCGCGATGGCCGCGCCCTGCATGCATGCCGGGGGCTGGCTCGCCGCGAGCCAGACCGTTGGCAGTTTTGTAGCCGAACTTGCCCGGTCCGGGCAGCGCTACTGGGCGACCGGCACGTCAGCGCCCTGTCTCAGCCTGTTTCGCCCGGTTTCCATAGACCGTCCACACGATGTCGGCTCACCCACAGGCGAACAGGACGACAGCCTGTGGTGGCGTTTCGAGGCGATACACCGGACGATGCTCGCTGCCGATGCGTCAATGCTCGCCGCGTTTACATCGGAGCGTGATCGCGTGCAGGCGCTCGTGCTCGAAAGCAATGAACCGACGGCATGGCAGCTTGCGGACAACTGGCTTCAGGACTGGCAGCGGCGTCTGTCCGCGAGCACTGACGGCGACGGGCGACCGTCCTGGCTGCGCCGCTACTGGCAGAATCTGGACAGGCAGTCGTCGCAACACAGCCGGCTGCCCTGGCGGCCGGCCTGATCCGGCCCCGGACCAGGGCGCTTACAGGGTCTGGGAGTGGATGTGGCTGATCTTGTCGGTCATCGGCAGGCGAAAGAACCGCCTGAGCTCGGACAAAACCGTGCCCCCATCCTCGACGAGCCGGCTGCGCAGCGCGTGGCAGAAGCGCGCTGCGTACTCGTTGGCAGCGCGGTAGCGCGTGAGTTGCTCGTCATCGAGTTCAGCATGAAAACTGACCTTGTCGAACAGCCAGCCGTGAATGTGGTTGAGCATGTCGGTACGTCCCTGGCTCAGCGCCAGTAGCGTCGTGCCGACGAATTTGTCGATCTCCGCCTGCAGTTCCAGTTCGAGCAACGACACGCTGCGGTCCCGGGATGCTTTCCACACCACGCAGTTGAAGTGACTCAGGCCTTCGAGGACTTTCCAGAGGTCGTCCAGCTGTTCGGCACGCAACCGGCGTAGCGGATCGGCGGATTCGAGTCGCGCCAGCAACTCTCCGTCGAGGAACAGCGACAACGCCAGTCCCTCGTCGTCTTCCGCCAGGAGCAAGGTCTCGCTGGTGTCCGCCAGCATGGAACCGGCCCCGATGCATTGTGCGAGCCTGGGGTCGGTAATCAGAAAATCGCGGACATCGTGCACGCCGCCAACCTGGTAGATTTCGCTCAGGTGCCGCTGCAGCCGATCGATCATCAGTGCTGGTCTTTGAGCTTCGCGTCCGCAATCGGCACGACGCCGTTATCGTGCAGAAGCTTTCTCGCACGACGGCTGCCGGTTTTCAGCCAGATTTCATAGGTGCGCAGCAGATCGCGATCCGACTCGCCCCTCGCCTCGTCACGCACTTCGTTGAGAACGTCCACGAGTACCTGGAACTTGACGGCCAGCTCCCGGTAGATCGCGGCAAAGGCGTTACCGCGAAAAGTGCCGCGCACCTCTTCCGAGAGTGAGCCGTAGGCAGTTCCGCCCATGCGAATGTAGTAATCGATATCGACGGGTTTGTTCGCGAGGCTGTCGGCAAAAAAACCACTGATGAAGAGCGCTACATCGCCGATCCGCTGCAGTGCATGGTTTCTTGCCGCGGCCGTCTGCGCATCGGCAGCATCCGCCATCATGAGCGCCAGGGGGCGCAGGCCGTAACTCTCTCCGTGGTCTTCGTAGAGTTCCTCGGAGCGGGAAAACAGCGTGAGCAGATTGACCACGTAATGCGCGGCATGAGGATCCACGTCGACGCCCTGTCGTGACAGGACACCGTCGATCGAGGTGCGAAAGTAGTCTGTCAGGTTCCGGACCTGCACTACTTTGTCATTGCGGCTTTGACCAACCATAGTACCGGCCTCAGCTGTCGTCGATTCAGATATAGCGCAACAGCGCCGCCACGCTTGTGACGCGGTTCACGTTACTTACATTATGTCGTTATTCGCTTGCCGATTTCGCCCACTCCGCAAGCGTCACTCCGTCGTTCACCAGTTTCTTCAGCAACGGCGCCGGTGTCCAGTTTTCAGACCCGAAGCGCTGCTCGAACTCGCGAACCCGCTCGAGCACGTGAGCCAGCCCGACGGCATCGGCGTAGTGCATGGGGCCGCCGCGCCAGGCCGGGAAGCCGTAGCCGTAAACATAGACGACATCGATGTCACCGGGGCGCTGCGCGATGCCCTCATCGAGGATGTTCAGGCCCTCGTTAGCCAGCGCGAAAATCAGCCGATCGACGATCTCGTCCGTATCGATCTCCCGCTGCTCGACGCCGAGTGCCGCGGCCTCGCGCTCGATCAACGCCTGCACTTCCGGGTCGCTGGAGCGCCGCCGGGTCTCGGGATCGTAGCGGTAGAATCCGGCGCCGGTCTTCTGCCCCAGACGGTTCATTTCGACGAGGGCATCAGCGACACGAAATGCGCGCGGATCGCCGCGCTCGGACTCCGGCAGACCCTCGCGGGCCTTGTAACCGACGTCGAGTCCGGCAAGATCAAAAACGGCGAGCGGCCCCATGGCCATCCCCCACTCCTCCATCGCCGTATCCACCTGTTCCGGCGTCGCACCTTCGATGACGCAGAGCTGTGCCTCGCGCGCGTAGTGACCGAGCATACGGTTACCAATGAAGCCGTAACAGACGCCGGATACGACGGGCGTTTTGCGAATCTTTTTCGCGAGCGCCATGCAGGTGGCCAGCACATCATCGGCGGTCTTCTCCGCACGCACGACCTCGAGGAGCTTCATGATGTGCGCGGGACTGAAGAAATGCAGCCCGATCACGTCGTGCGGGCGCTGCGTCGCCGCCGCGATCTGATCGACGTCCTGGTAGGACGTATTGGTGGCAAGGATCGCGCCCTGCCTGCATACGCTGTCGAGCCTGGCAAAGATATCCTGCTTCAGTTCGAGGTTCTCGAATACCGCCTCGATAACGAGGTCGGCGTCGGACAGCGACTCATAGTCCGTCGTGCCGACAATGCGTTCGCGGCACTCCAACGCTGTCTCTTCGGTCAGCTTGCCGCGCTTGACACTCCCCTGGTAGTTACGATCGATGATGCTCAGACCCCTGGCAAGTGCCTCGTCATTGACTTCCAGCAGCAGGACCTGCATGCCCGCACTGGCAAAGTTCATCGCGATTCCGCTGCCCATCGTGCCGGCCCCGATGACGGCGACCGTGTTCACGTCGCGCAGCGGCGTGTCCTTGGACAATCCGCGCAACTTCGCCGCTTGACGTTCCGCGAAGAACATGTGCCGCAGCGCGGCCGACTGCGGGCTCTTCATGCATTCCATGAACGCTTCACGCTCGATTTTCTGGCCCTCGGCGAATGGCCGCGTGAGCGACGCTTCGACGCAATCGACGATTCTCTGTGGCGCAATTTGTCCGCGTGCGCGGCGTGCCAGCGTGCTGCGGTACTCGGCGAACGCGCCGTCGGGAACGCTTTCGACCGGCATTTCGCTGGTCGCCCGCCGCGCCGCGCCCTTCACCGCGAGTTCCCGGCACCAGGCGAGCGCTGCAGCCCCGAGATCGCCGTCCACGATGTGGTCGATCAGGCCGAGACTCGCGGCCTGGCCCGCGCCTATGGGGTTGCCACTGGTCATGAGGTCCAGCGCTGCCGGTGCGCCGATCAGGCGCGGCAGGCGCTGCGTCCCTCCAGCCCCGGGTAGCAGTCCGAGCCTGACCTCCGGCAAACCGACTTTGGCGGTCGACACCGCACAGCGATAATGGCACGACAGGGCAACTTCGAGCCCGCCGCCCAGGGCCGTGCCGTGGAGCGCCGCGACGACGATCTTGGGCGAGGCCTCGATGGTGTTGCAGAGATCAGGCAGGTGCGGCTCACGCGGCGGCTTGCCGAATTCGGTGATGTCGGCGCCGGCGATAAACGTCCGGCCCGCGCAGACGATCAACACGATCTTCGACGCGTCCTGCCGGGCCGCCTGGATCGCGTCATGCAGGCCCTGCCGAACGGCGTGTGACAGGGCGTTGACCGGGGGGTTATCGACGGTGATCACACCGATATCATCGACGAGCTCGTAACTGACGGGCGAAGTCATTGCAGTCCTTTATGCTGGCGACAGAGGGATGCCGTGGCGCCGACCTGCAATTGGCAAGCGCGGCCGCACGCGGTATGTTACCCGGGTTCGCGACAAGGATGAGAACTCACACGGTATTCGTATGCGCCGGCACTTAACAGAACAGGTAGAAAAATATCTGAAGTCCTTGAATAACAAGGATAAACTATCCGATCAACTCAAAGGTCGGCTCGCGGACCTGCTGGCACGAGGCGAGGCCAATGCCGATTACGCCTGCCGCGCCATGAAATTGTCGAGGCGCACGCTGCAGCGCCGTCTCAAGGCCGAAAAAACGAGCTTTCAGAAGGTCCTTAAAGAGGTTCGCGCAGAACTCGCCGTCCGCTACCTGAGTGACCGGCGGCTGAAAGCGCTCGAAGTGGCGATGCTGCTCGGCTATAACAACATCAGCTCGTTCACCACGGCTTTCAAGTCCTGGTACAACATGCCGCCCGCCGAATACCGGCAGAAATTCCTCGCCTTCTGACCCTCCCGGCGCCCCCTGCCACGACACCCGCCGGAACGAATTGCGATATGATTCGCGGCTGCTTGAATGAGGAGTCATCATGCGCGAGATGTTGAAGTTCTACATCGACGGCAACTGGGTCGATCCGGTTACGCCGAATCCCGTCGATGTCATCAACCCGGCAACCGAGGAGGCCTGCGGCCGCATCAGCCTTGGGTCAGCCGCTGACGTCGACCTCGCCGTGGCTGCCGCAAAACGCGCCGAAGCCGCTTACGCCGCGACGACCCGTGAACAACGCATCGAGTTGCTGGAGAACGTGCTCGCCGAGTTCCTGAAGCGTTATGACGACATTGCCGAAGCCATCATGGACGAGATGGGCGCCCCGCTGGGTCTTGCAAAGGGCGCGCAGGCCGGCAGCGGTCCGCAGCACATCAAGGCGGCAGTCCGCGCTCTGAAGAACTTCAAGTTCGAAGAAAAAAATCGCACGACCCTGATCGTCAGAGAGCCGATCGGGGTGTGTGCCCTGATCACCCCCTGGAACTGGCCCGTCAACCAGGTCGTCTGCAAGGTGGCGCCGGCGCTCGCGGCCGGCTGCACGATGGTACTGAAACCGAGCGAGATTGCTCCGTTCGACGCCATGATATTCGCCGAGGTTCTGGATGCCGCGGGCGTTCCTGCAGGTGTATTTAACCTCGTCAACGGCGACGGCCCGGGCGTCGGAACGGCGCTCGCGCAGCATCCCGACGTTGCGATGGTGTCATTCACGGGTTCCACGCGGGCCGGCGTGGCGGTCGCGCAGAACGCGGCACCGACGGTTAAACGGGTCGCACAGGAACTCGGCGGCAAGTCAGCCAACATCCTGCTGGACGACGCGGACCTCGAAAAGGCGGTTCGCGAGGGCGCGGAGGAGTGCTTCGACAATACGGGGCAGTCCTGTAATGCGCCGACGCGCATGCTGGTGCCTCGCGACCGCATGGACGAAGCGGCCGAGATCGCCGCCGGCGTCGCCAACGCCATACGCGTTGGCGACCCGCGCGACGCAAACACCGAGGTCGGCCCGCTGGTCTCGGCGCAACAGTGGGAAAAGGTCCAGGACCTGATCAGTAAAGGCATTGACGAGGGAGCCACCCTCGCCGCCGGCGGCACAGGGCGGCCGGACGGGCTCGCGAAAGGCTACTACGCGAAGCCGACGGTATTTGCCAACGTATCCAACGACATGACGATTGCGCGCGAAGAGATCTTCGGGCCGGTGCTGTCGATCATCCCGTACGACAACGAGGACGAGGCCGTCGAGATCGCGAACGATACCCCTTACGGGCTGTCGGGCTACGTATCGTCCGGCAACCTCGATCATGCCCGCGGGATCGCGGCACGCCTGCGCACGGGAATGGTCCATATCAACGGCGCATCGCTCGATGCGATGGCGCCCTTCGGCGGCTACAAGCAGTCGGGCAACGGGCGTGAATGGGGACCCGAGGGCATCGAGGAGTTTCTCGAAGTGAAATCGATTTACGGCTACGAGGCGGCACAATGACACGCATCACCCTGCTGGCAATCCTCGCCGCAGCGGCCATCGCCGGCTGCGGAAGCGATTCCGCCCTTCCCGAGGCCAGCGGCGACGGCACCGTACGGATGATCAACGCGATCCCGACCTCGCCGGATATCGGCTTCCTGATCGAAGAGCGCGCGCTCGAGGGTGTCGCTTACAAGAACAATTCTTCACCCCAGAGCTGGGATGACCTGACGTACACCTTCAACTTCGATATCAATCGCCCGGGACTGAACCAGTCGCAACGTATTGCCAGCCAGTTCCTCGACGTCACTCGCGACATCGAATACACGTTTGTCGTGCGTGGCTCCGTCGATGCAGCAACGGTCGACGTATGGGAGATTCCGGAGCGCAGCTTCAGCGGTGCGGAGACGATTTTCGAGATGCGCATAGGACATGCGGTGGAGGCACTCGGCACCGTCGATGTCTACATCGGCCTGGAAAGCGCCGCGCCGGATCTCGGCGATCTGGTCGCAACGCTTGCCCCGGGCGAAGTCTCGGCGCCGACCGACGTGGAAGAAGACGTCTATATCGTAACGATAACGGCAGCCGGCAATCCTGCGGACGTGCTTTTTCAGTCCGTGGCGACACAAATCGTCGCGAATCAGTCCGTGCTGGTAACGGTATTCGAGGGCGATGCCAACGACACCGCCCCCGTGGCAATCCGGATTTTCAACGAGCGGGGTCTGTCCTCGGCACTCGCCGACGCACGCTTCCCGTCGACTGCGCGCTTCGTTCACGCAACGACGAATCTGGGTACCTCAGACGTTTACGATGATGCCGCGCTGCAGAACCGCATCATTGCCGATCTCGCCTTCGGCGACGTCACTGGCGACATCGACCTGGCCGTCGGCGAACTAACGATTACCGCGACGGCCCCCGGCAACGTCGGGGCCATTCAGCTCGAGGACACCCTGACGACGTTTCCCGGCTCGCGCCACAATTATTACTTCACCGTGTTGGCCGATGAACTTACAGGGGCCCAGGTAACGGTCGACCGGCGTTCCGTCGAGACGATCATGCGGCTCACGTTCTTCCATTCCGCCAGTAACCACGCGTTCGTGGACCTGTACGTCGTCGATGCGGGCACCGTGATCGACGATGCTCTGCCCCGGCAGATCGGTCTGAGTTACGGCCAGCAAACAGCGTCGATCGGCCTGGATGCGGGCAGCTACGACATCTACGTCACCACGGCCGGGGAAAAGACGGTGCTCGACGGGCCGATAAGCCTCGAGGCGGCACTCGGCGACGTATTCGAGGCCGTGTTACTCGACCGCGTCGACCCGTCGCTCGCGGAATTCAAGCTCTTTCCGCCGCTGTAGTTGCCGCGACGCCTGCGGCCTACGACGCGATAGAGGCCTCGATATAGGCCGCCGTGTCGTTCGCGGCATCCTTCTGCACGGACTTGGCGTTGTACATTGCGTGATCCGCCACGCTGATGAGATGCCAGAGTTCTTCGCCGTGCTTCGGCAACAGCGCAATCCCGACGCTGGCCGTGCAGCAGATTTCCTGGCCCTGGATGATATAAGCCTCGGACGCCGTCGCGACGAGACGTTCGGCGACGTGTTTCGCGTCCTCCACAGTCACGCCCGGCAGCACGATCGCGAATTCATCGCCGCCGAGCCGGCCGAGAATGTCCTCGGGGCGCAGGCAGAAACCGAGCCGGTGACCGAACGCCTTGAGCAGGGCGTCCCCGGCCTGGTGGCCGAAGCGATCGTTGATGCTCTTGAAGCCGTTGAGGTCCAGGTACAGCACTGCGCCGGACGCGCAGTTGCGTACGCAGGCCTTGCCTTCTTTCTCGAAACCGCGCCGGTTGAGGACACCCGTCAGCGGGTCGCTAAGCGCGTCTGCGAGCATCTTGCGTTCGTGACGTTTGCGCTGCGTGATGTCGATCAGCGTCACCGAGAAATCCTCGCCGACAGGCTCGCCGACGATGCGCAGCCAGCCCTCACCGCTGTCAGACTCGTTGCGGGTCTCGAAGCTGACAGGCGACTTCGTATTGCGCGGGTCCGTGAAGTGCGCGAGGAGTTTTTCGGGGTCGATCTGCTCGAGCTTCTGCAACGGCATGCCGACCAGCGTGCCGGTGTCGCCGGAAAGATAGGACTCGGCCGCCCGGTTGGCGAAAACGCAGCGGAAGCGATGCTGGGGATCGCTGCTGTCCCTGGCGAAGCGCAGGATGCCGTTCGAGGAGGTTTCAATGAGCGTCCGGATGAGGTGCTCGCTGTCTGCCAGCCGACTGAGTGCCTGACGGCGTTCCGTGACGTCCCGGCACACGACTACGAGTCCCTGCTTCCTGTCATGCACATCCAGCAACGGCGCCACGCTGAGTTCGTAGACCTGCCTCGTATCAATCGTCAGCGTCTGGGTCAGGTCGAGGTCCTTCGCCTGCTCCAGTATTGCCCGCGCTTCCGGGAAGTCCTCCCAGAGCTTCTCGCCCAGCAACTCGCGCTCCGAGCGCCCGAGCATTTGGGCCGCTTTCGTGTTGGCGCAGATGATTCGGCCACTGTTGTCGAGCACGATGATCGGATCGCGAACGTGATCGAACAGCATCTGGTACGCGACGGGGCTGAACTCGTAGACTCTAAGCGACAAGGCCACGTATGCGATCAACGGCAGCATGATTACGATGCCGGCCGAGGTATACGGAAACTCGGGAGACCCGAACCCGAAGAAGTTGTTCATAAAGCTCAGTGAAAACGGCAGCAGAGCGCAGACCAGCATCAGCAACACCGTGCGTCGCTGCGCCGGCGCAATACTCGACAGCCGGCTCATCAATGCGATCGCCGCGAGCCCGAACAAACCGTAGGAATAAGGCGCGTGCACACGATTGAACCAGAAGCTGTCCGTCGAAGCGCTGTATTGCAGCCCGACGTCGGTCTCCGTGACCGTCCAGATGATGCCGTGCCAGGCATTGGTCAACGCGAGCACGGTCGTGCAAAGCGGGATGACGAGCAGTATTCCCAGCATGATTTTGTTCGGCGGGCCCGCCGTGAACTGCCGGTAAACCACGTAGAACGCGACCGGCAACAAGGCGGCAGCCGCGAAATTCATCACCCGCCCGATGTTGAACAATGTGAGATCCGTCGCCCCGAACGCGAAAGCCGTTCCGGCGACCATTACGCCCATAAGGAACATCAGGAAACCGATGACGCTTCGCGGCGAAGAACGCGAGACGTGAACCGCGAGGCCGAGATAGACAACGCCCGCGAAGCCGAAGATGGGCGGCAGAATTGTCTCCAGTTCCGGCATCAACTGTCTGCTCCGGACATGACTGTGTCAGTTTTACAGGGCATCGGACAATGCTACCCACACAGGCCCGACAGGGCTGCGACCTGTGCCGCACTTGTGGCTCTGGAAAGCGTGCCACATCACAGTTTCCGGCTTTTACCAGTCGTTAAGATTCGGGCGTCAGACGCCCTCGGCCGTATCCGCAATCAGCATGTCGACAACACCGCGGAGACATTCCTTTTCGTCCTTGCCGTCCGCCTGTTCGAGCGCGTAACGCCTCAGCTGCCGATGTGCGCTGGTGCCACGCGTGAGGATGTTGCGGGTCCGTGCAACCTCTTCCACACAGCCGAGCGCCCTTGCATCGTCTGATACCAGGCTGAGAATTTCGTCCAGCAGGTCTTCGAAACCGACGACGCCACCCTTGCCGAGATCGATGAGGCCCTCGTCGAAGCTGTAACGCATCGCGCGCCAGCGATTTTCGCGGATGAGCATGGGTGTATACATGCGCCAGCGCTGATTTGATACGCGCAGACGGTAAAGCATGCGCAGAATACAGACGAGCAAGGCTGCAAGGGATATCGTGTCGTCCAGCCGGGTGCATACGTCCATGACCCTGGTCTCGAGCGTCGGATAGCGCGCGCTCGGCCGCAGGTCCCACCAAATTCTCGTCGCATCCTCGATGAGACCGGCGTTCATGAGGATATTGACGTGTCGCTCGTATTCCGCGTAGCTCGCAAACCGCTCCGGCAGACCGGTGCGCGGCAGGGAGTCGAAGACAGTGAGGCGGTAGCTTTTCAGGCCGGTGTCGCGGCCCTCCCAGAACGGCGAAGAACACGACAGCGCGAGCAGGTGCGGCAGGAAGTACGACATCTGGTTCATCAGGTCGATGCGCAGTTCGTCGTCATTGATGCCTACATGGACGTGCATGCCGCAAATCAGGAGGCGCCTCGCCGCGGCCTGCATTTCGACGGTGAGGGCGTTGTAGCGGTCCTTCTCCGTTTGTTTCTGTTCGGACCAGCGACTGAACGGGTGCGTGGAGGCTGCGATCGGCGCCAGGCCGTGATTGCCCGCCACGTCGATAACGATGCGGCGCAGCCGCCGCAGCTCGACTTCTGCTTCCTTGATGTTGTTACAGACTTTGGTGCCGATTTCGATCTGCGAGCGCAGAAACTCGGGAGTCACCTGCGCACCGCAACGCTCCTCGCATTCAGTCATCAGGCTCTCGGGCGGATCCGCCACGAGGCTGCGCGTCTCTTTATCGACGAGGAGGTACTCTTCTTCTATGCCTATCGTGAAAGGCGGACCGCCGCTACCCATCAACTCTCTCCCTCCTGCAGCCCCTGGTGTCAGGCCGATCTGGCCTGGCCTCGCAATCCGATTCGCTCCGGGATCAGGTCGAATACCCGGTGCAGTACCGCCGCGACCTCGTCGACGCCGTGGTCATTGTCGATCAGGTCCTGGCGAATTTCTATGGCGGCATGGCGCAATCCACCGCCTTCCGCGTGGTGATCGACCGTGAAGTCCTGTGGTGCCTTACCCGAGTAAGGCTCGTTGTCCCCGACCTTGTAGCCTGCGCCGCGCAATTCCTCGATGACGATTTTCGCGACTTCCTCGTCCGCGTCCCAGAGCACGCCCATCTCCCAGGAACGCGAGACACCGTTCAGCACCGGCGTGAAGCTGTGGATCGAGACGAATAGCGGCGCCGGGCCGAGACTTCGAAGCCGTCCGACCTGGTCATTGATCACCTTGTGGTATGGCCAGTAGATTGCATCACTGCGCCGCTTCTTCTCGGCATCGCTCAGATTGTTGTTGCCGGGAACAAAGATGCCGTCGCCAAAAACGAGAAACGCGCTTGGATCGAGTAACTGCCGGTTACAGTCGACGACGAGTCTCGAGTACTGCGCGAGAACGGCCGTTACGCCGAGGCTCTCAGACAGTCTCTCTGTCAGGGCACCGGCACCGATGTCGATGGCCAGGTGGCAGCGGCGTGCGAACGGATCGAGCCCCATGTCGCCGAGATCTTCCGGGAAACGGCTGCTGGCATGATCGCACACCAGCAAGGTGGGCGATTCCGCGAGCGGGTTGATGACTCGATACGGCGTCGGTTCGCCGGGGTTCAGCAGCTTGGTATTGTTATCGGCACCCTCGGGCATACGCTCAGTTTAACGCATCGACACCGCGACGGTAGTGCCTGGCGTGCAATCCCGGGCTATGCGCGCATCGCGCGAGCCGTGTTCCACGGCTCGAAACTCTGCACCGAGGCGGGCCTTGCGATGTAATAACCCTGCGCGAACTCGACACCGAGCGCGCCGAGTTTCTCCAGTACCTGGCGCGTCTCGACGCGCTCGGCGATTGTCTCGATGCCCATCGCGTGGCCAACTTCGCTGATGGCACGAACCATGCTTTCGTCGACCGTGTCGTCCACGACGTTGCGGATGAACTGTCCGTCGATCTTGAGGTAATCCACGGGCAGATTCTTGAGGTAGGTGAACGACGACAGGCCGCTGCCAAAGTCGTCGAGGGAGAATTTACAGCCGAGCTTCTTCAGCGTCTGCATGAAATGTACGACACGCGCCAGGTTCGATATAGCCGCCGTCTCCGTAATCTCGAAGCAGATGGCGCCCCTGGGCAGCTGCTGTGTCTCCAGCTCATTGATCACGTACTCGAGAAAACGGTCCTCGCTCAGCGACGTACCCGAGAGGTTGATTGCGATCGTATAGCGCGCATCATCGTCGCCACTGCGATCGGCCAGTTCCGAAAGCGCCTTGTGAATCACCCAGCGATCGAGCGTCGACATCAGATTGTAGCGTTCCGCTGCGGGTATGAACTGATCCGGGCCGACGATTTCACCGTTCTCGTCCCGCATCCTGAGCAACAATTCGTAATGACCGCGGCTGTCGCCATTGGCATTGTTGATGCCGATTATCGGCTGGAAATACAGTTCGAATCGGTCGTCCTCGACGGCACTGGTAATCCGCGATACCCATTTCATCTCTTCGTGGCGCAACGATGCGTCGCTGTCCCTGTACAGATGGACCTGGTTGCGGCCCATATCCTTTGCGGAGTAGCACGCGACGTCGGCAGAGCTCATCACACTCGCGACGTCGTCCCTGTCGCCGCTGACCATGACCACGCCTATCGAACAGCGCACGGTCGTAAACGAGTCCTGCCATTCAAAACGGTAGCCTTCGATCGAACCCCGGACCGCCTCGGCGACCTCCATCGCGCGCTGCTCGTCACAGCGCTCGAGCAATATCGCGAATTCGTCGCCGCCCAGCCGCGCCAGCATGTCGGTCGAGCGGATACTGGACTGAATGAGGTCGGACAGCTGGCGCAGCAACTCGTCTCCTGCGGTATGCCCGAACGTATCGTTGACAACTTTGAACTGATCGAGATCGATGTACAGGAGTGCGTGCGTTGCATCCGCACTGATGCGCAATTCTTCGAGCGACCCCACGAGGCGGTTCTCGAACTCGCGCCGGTTGATCAGCCCGGTCACGGCGTCATGCGAGGCCTGGTAGCTGAGCTGGCGGAACAATCGGGATTCCTTGCTCGTGTCGTGGAACACCATTACCGAGCCGATGATGTTGCCGATTCGATCGCGGATCGGCGCCGCCGAGTCCTGAATCGGCACCTCGTCGCCGCCTCGCGTTATCAGGACGGAGTTTTCGGCAAGCGTAATGACGCGGCCTTCCTTGAGGCATCGCATGACCGGATTGTCCACGGTTGCGCGGGTATGCTCGTTGATGATGGTCATGATGTCGGTAACGGGCTTGCCGCGAGCCCCGCGCATATCCCAACCCGTAAGGTCCTGCGCCACCGGGTTGATGTAGTCGACGCAGCCCTCCGCGTCCGTCGTAATGACGCCGTCACCGATTGACTGCAGCGTCACCTGGGCGCGCTCCTTCTCCTCGAAAACGCGCGTCTCCGCGTGTTTGCGGTCGGTAATGTCGGTAATCGTGCCCTCGTGAGCAACGATATTACCGTCATCGTCGTAGACGGCGCGCGCATTCTCCAGTACGACGATCTCCGCGCCGTCCTTGCGCCGCAGGCGGTACTCGAAATTCCGGACGTAACCCTGGGCCTCGAGACGCGCAAATACACGCTCACGGTCGATCGGGTTGACATACAGCATCGTGGTGCGGCCGGCCGCCTTGAGGTCCTCTACGCTGTCGAAGCCGAGCATTTCGACCAGGGCCGGATTCGCGGCAATGAGATCGCCTTCGCGCGAAGCGATGTATACGCCGTCGACGACGTTTTCGAACAGGCCCCGATAACGGGCCTCCGAACTGCGGAGCCGATCTTCGTCCATTTGCCGCTTGATCGCGATACCGGCGAGTCTTGCCATGCGACTGAATTTGTCGAGTTCGTCGGTCGTCGGGCCGCGCGGCTCCGCGAGGTAGATATCCAGCGTGCCGATGATGCCGCCCGCGGCACCTTGCAGCAGGAACGACCAGACGGCACCGATGCCGTGTTCTTCGGCCTCGGTGAGCAGCGGCGCCCAGCCAGCGTCATTCGCAATATCGTCGCTGATACTGTCACTCGCATGATAGACGGCAGAACTGCAGGTTATTCCGTGCTGCGCCACCGGCACGAAATCCAGCATCAGCTTCAAAGGCTCGGGCATGCTCGGTGCCTGTTCCAGCGCCAGTCTTGCACCATCGTTGCCGAGACGCATTACCGCGGCGAACAGACCGTCATCCAGGCGCTCCACGAAGCGGCAGATCGCACGCAGGGTGCGATCGCAGGGTGTGCTCGACGCGATCATTTCGAGGATCTTGTTCTGCGCGAAGGCGATGCCCTCGGTGCGCTTGCGTTCAGTGATATCGGTGATGCTGACCCGGATGAGGCGGCGCTCGCCTGCCGGCAGCCGGCTGAACCGCACCTCGCAAGGGATCTGCTTGCCTTTGGAGTCCTTGTGCATCCACTCGAACGTGGGATGACTGCCATTCAACGCTTTGTCGATGTAGCCGCGGCGCACGCCGAAAGACGGGGTACCGTCCGGCTGCATCTTCGGACTGATGGCCTCCGGCCCGATCATAAGCAATCTCGCACGCGACAGGTTGAACAGCATGCAGGCATTCTCGTTCGCATCGATGAAACGGTTTTCGTCGACATCGAAGACGACGATCGCTTCGGGTGCATTCTCGACAAGCGCCCGGTAGCGCTCCTCGTTATCCCGCAGTGCGATTTCAGCCTCTTTGCGCTCCGTTACGTCGCGCAGGCTTATGACGAAGATGCGGCCGCCCACGGTTTCGAGCGAGCTCACATTCACCTCGGCGATGAACGATTCGCCGTCTGCCCGCCGGGCTTCCACATCGCCGCCTTTGAATTCGAAACACGTATCGTCCGGGCTGGACATGAAGGGTGACAAGAATTCTTCCAGGCTCATGTCCTGGGCGCCCGGCAGCAGATGCTCGATCTGCGAGCCGATGATCTGGTCCTTGGGCAATCCGAAATAGCGCGCGCTGACCTTGTTGCAGACGCGGATCGCGCCCGTGTCGCTGACCGAGAGCAGCGCCTCGGAGACACTGTCGAAAATGGTCTCGATCGGGGTAGTCGCGGTCAGCGACTGTGTGATCGTCGCCTCCATGCGATCGTAGTGCTGGTCGACCAGGCGCAACAACTCGATAAAGTCCGATTTTTCAATGCCGGACGATTCCGTTGCGTGCTTGATCCTGTCCCTGAGATCCCGATCCATCTGCCAAGGTGCTCATCTTCCCTAACCAGCGGCAGCCCGTGAATAAAACGTCCCTGCGGTTTATCGGCGGCCTGGCGACAACGTTAGGGATTAATCAGGTGTCGGTCTGTGATCTGGCGCAATTTCTGCAAATTAATTTGGGAATTTATTCCCGGTTAGAGGATTAACTCACCATAATGTGACGGTGTTGGGCTGGCAGCCCCGCCCGGGTGTTCTTCGACCGAAGTAAAGCGCAGCCGCGCGAAGCGCGGTGAGCCATGAGGGAGAGGAACACCCGGGCGGGGCTGCCGGTGCTTTGAGACTCAGCGCCAGCATCAACCGCGAGGGCGATATCTGTTAATTGTAGGAGCGCGCCCGGCGCGCGATCGCGGTTCGAGAACCGCTCCTACTCATCCGAGGCGGGCATCTCGCGGATGAGTTCGCCGTTCTCGTCGGTCGTGACGACACCGTTCTCCTGCAGTTCGCGTGGTGCGGCACCGACCTGGATGGGCACGGCGGTGACCGTCTGCAGGGAACCGGTATCCGTCTGCATGTGCGCGGTGACGTTCAGGAACAGGCGCCCTTCCCGCGCAGGAATCACGGTGACCTGCTGACCAGCGCCGCGTTCGTCGTCGACGAACGCCAGCGACACCATGCGCCGCTGGGATTCCGGGAACGACATGGCGGTCGAGTCGTTCGTTCCGTAGCTCAGCGTGACCGGTGTGTCGCCGACGTTGGATTTCACCTTCAGGTCGACGGTGACCGGCTGGCCGACGACCGGCGTGCCGATGATGCGGTAGTCGATCCTGACCGGTCCCTGCGGCTTGCCGGTGATGCTGTATTTCTCGTCGGGGGTCAGAACCGCCACCGGGGTCTCCGTCGACGCACCCTCTTCTGCGGCCGGTGCCGGCTGTTCGCCGCCACCGCAGGCTGCGAGCATCGTGCCTGCCAGGGCCGCGGCAAGAAAAATCGTCACTCGATTCATACTAATCACCTTCGGGGCCCTAGGGCGCCGGCGTAAACGAAACATCGAAACACATCCGATCGGGGAAACCCACGGGCGAATCCGGGTCCGCGTAGCGGAATTCCCTGAGATCGGCGACGTAGGTGTCGGGGCCGGAGAGAACGCCCGTCGTAAAGAGTTCCTGGTTGGCCGTGCCGCTGTTGCCAAAGTCCACTACGCGGCCATCCAGAAAAATGAACATGTCCGGGTCGCTCTGGTCGCGCGGGTCTTCCGGATCGTCGGCCGGCAGATCCCCGGTCGTCGTTGTAATCACGCTGACGTCGAATGCGGACGTTGCAGGGACGTCGAGGCGCAGGTAGCGGTAGGTCGCCAGCTTGTTGCCGTCCCCGGAGCCGTCGTAATCGTCATTCGAGCAGATATTGACGACCGTGCCATCCATCGGCATGTCGACATAGAGTGGGAGTACGTCGCGGCTCTGCTGACCGTCGGGGCTGGCATCGTTGACTTCACCGACACCCCAATTGTCGAAGCCGGGCGTCATGTCCTCGCGAACGAGCTGGGCGTCCAGAAATACCTGGTCCTCCGGCGGCAGCGCGGACCGCAGTTCGGCTGCAAACGAAAACACCGTGGTGAACGTCTCCGTGAACGCCTGCGGACCGACCATCGTTTCGTAGATAGGAGCAAAACCGATAGACCCGGTATCCGCGCCGGTGTCGAGGCCTTCCGCTTCGTCGTCCGTCGTGTCGTACAGGTCATAGATGAAGCGCAGCACCGAGATCTCGTCGTACCAGCCCTGCGCATCGTAGGCGCCTTTCTCGGTGCCGATGCCGAAGCCGCCGCTGGAACCCGCAGGGCCTGTGTCGCAATAAACGGGATTCTCGAGCGCTATGCCCGAAAGCGCCGTCGCCCAGCCCTCGCCGAACGCAAGCCGGGCATCGAGTTGATCGCCGACGCCATGCGGCCCGCCGGTCGAATCGGAGCGCGCAAAATTGTCCTCGAAATAATGGCCCCACTCGTGAACGATGACGTGATCGTCGAACTCTTCGGTATCTACAGCGGCATCACCGAGCAGGAACAGCGACGGATTCGCGATACCGTTCTGATCGGGATCCGGCGTGTAGAACGATGCGCCGAGATCGCCGGCATCGATGTCAGTGGGACTCGTCAGCGTATTGTTGACGCTCCAGTAAGCATCGAGCGGACTGAACACCGCATCGGGCTCGACGCTCATGATCAACTGCATTGCCGTATAGATGCTGTCCAGCACCGCGAACGGCGCGGCCGCACGAGTGCCGGTGTAGGCGACGCCATCCCAGCCCGTCCTTGCGGTCAGGTTCCGGGTGAGGTCCGAGCTACCCGTATTGAAGTCGCTGACGATGGCGTACAGCGGCCTGTCGCTCAGCGAGGGCGGGCTCGGGGCATCCGGGACTGTCAGGACATTGTCACGCACCTCGACATCCCAGCCCGGCGAGCCGGACTGCTTGAGCTCCGCGCGGACCCGAATGCGGACGTCGATATTTGTCTCGATGTCCTCGAATGCATAGCTGCCGTCCTCGCCGGACACGGTCCTGCCGAGTTCGCGGCTCGAGAGATCGACCAGCTGCACGGTCGCGCCACGTATCGGCCTGACGACCGTCGCGGCGAAGTCGAGGCCCTGGCAATTCAGATTCGGCGGCACGAATTCGTAGGCAAGGGTCCCCGAAATCGTCACTTTACCCGACGGTGCCGGCGGCGGTGGGGGTGGAGGCGGCGGCGGGCTGGTGGCGCCGCTGTCGCTGCCACCGCCGCCACAGGCGGCGATCAGCAGTGCGACGGCGGACAGGGCCACGCTAGCCAGCCGGGCGCGCTCCGGCATTAATCGATACAAGTAATCCATACCTGGGTGAAATCCTGGCAACCATAATACCGGCCAAAGCTGAACCAGAACAGAATCAAGCGTCTGCCCTCACATAATATTGTGCGATCCAGGTCCGTATTCCTCAGACCAGTATTGATAGACTTTGCTCCCCGTTCCTGCGAACGAATTACACTATTCTCAATTTACACGCACTCGGGATGCAATTTTAGATGCGAAACAAAAAGATACTGGTAACCGGTGGCGCCGGGTACATCGGCAGCCACGTGGTGAGACAGTTGGGAGCGGCCGCCGAAGACGTCGTCACGCTGGACAACCTGTGCACGGGCTTCCGCGAGGCGGTGACGGCCGGCGAGCTGATCGTGGGAGAAACCGGCGACGCGACCTTGCTGGAGCGCCTGTTCGCGGAGCACGACATCGACACGATCATGCATTTCGCCGCCCACACCGTCGTGCCCGAGTCCGTCGCCGACCCGCTGAAGTATTACCGCAATAACACCTGCTCCAGCCGCACACTGCTCGAGGCTGCGCAAAGACATGGCGTCAGGCACTTCGTCTTCTCTTCGACGGCTGCCGTCTACGGCATCCCGGCGGACGGCAAGGCGGCCGAGGATTCGGCGACAGCACCGATCAACCCTTACGGGACCTCCAAGCTGATGACCGAGTGGATGCTCAGGGACCTGGCAATTGCCGGTGGCCCGAGCTACGTGGCGCTGCGTTATTTCAACGTCGCGGGCTGTGAACCGACGGGCGCGATCGGCCAGTCGACGCCGAAAGCGACGTTGCTGGTCAAGGTTGCCTGCGAAGCGGCGACCGGCAAGCGGCCGGGCGTGTCGATCTTCGGCACCGACTACCCCACGCCGGACGGCACCGGGCTGCGTGACTACATCCACGTCGAGGACCTCGCGTCCGCCCATCTCGACGCGCTGAGCTACCTGCGTAACGGCGGCGAGTCGACGACCCTGAACTGCGGATACGGCCACGGCTACAGCGTCAGGGAGGTGCTGGAGGCCGTCGCAAAGGTCAATGGTGCGCCCCTGACCATTACCGAGGAGCCGCGCCGCGCCGGCGACCCGCCCGAGCTCGTGGCGGTCGCAGACAAGGTTCGGTCGGTACTCGGTTGGGCACCCCGGTACGACGACCTCGAGACGATCGTACGCACGAGCCTCGAGTGGGAGCGCAAGATCGCCGCCCGCGACCCGAGCGCCTACTGGCCGGACTGAGCAAGCACGCCCCGGTGCTACACTGCGCGCATGGAATTCCGCAGGCCAAGATCACTTAACGGACTGATTCTCGTCGGATTCGGTCTCGTTGCGCTGCCATTGCTTGTGGCCGTGATCTGGGCGCTGGTCAACCTGGACCGGCTCGCCGAACAGAGCGAGCGAATCATCAACACCGGTATCCAGTCGGCGGAAAACAACCGGCTGCTGGCCGAGGATATGGTGCAGCTGCAGCGATCGACGAACCAGTTCCACATTCTGCGCAACGACGAAAGCCGCAACATCATGCGCCAGGACCTGCGGCGGATCGAGAAACGCCTGCTGGACATATCCACGCTGACCCACCAGGCGGGGGCGACCGAGAAGTCGGTGATGATCGGCCGCGAGGCGCGCGACATCGTGCGGACGATATCCCGGCAGGATCTCGACTCCGCTGAAGCCGCGGCGGCCATCGAACGCTTCGGTCCGCTGCGACAGCAGGTTGCGCAGCTGACGTCGACGCTCACGACCTTTGTCGACAACGAGCTGCGCACCCTGCAGGAGTCCACCAGCCAGGCCCAGCGAATCTCGGCATGGCAGGTGGCTGCACTGGTGCCCGGCACCCTGTTGCTGGTGCTGTTCTTCACGCTGCTCATCGGACGGCCGATCCGCCAGATCGACCGTGCGATTCACCAGCTCGGCCAGAGCGGCCTGTCGAAACCGATCGTGGTCAAGGGGCCGACCGACCTCGAACGGCTCGGCCGCCAGCTGGACTGGCTGCGCGTACGCCTGCTGGAACTCGCGCAGGAAAAGAACCGTTTCCTGCGCCACATGTCCCACGAACTCAAGACGCCGCTTGCCAACATCCGCGAAGGCACGGAACTGCTGCTGGACGGCTCCGTCGGTGATCTCGAGGCGCCGCAGCGCGAAGTGACCGACATCCTGCGCATGAACGGCCTCAAGCTGCAGCAGCTCATCGAAAACCTGCTGAGCTTCAGCGCCTGGCAGGCAAAAAGCGAAGTCCTGACCCTGAGCGACTTCCCGTTGCGCACCCTCGTTATCGGCGTGGCCAAGGAACAGCGGCTCGCGCTCAAGTCCGCGGGCATCCAGCTGCGCCTCGAAGTCGAGGACATAATTGTGAACGCGGATCGCGACAAACTGCGTACAGTGTTCGATAATTTGCTTTCGAATGCCGTGAAGTTCACGCCGAAGGGGGGCATGGTGACCATCCGGGCGCGGCGGGAACCCGCCAGCTTCGTGGTGGACTTCGCGGACACGGGTCCCGGTATACCCGAGGAAGAGCGCACGAGGATCTTCGAAGCATTTTTCCAGGGGCGCCGGGAACAAGGCGGCCACGTGGCCGGCACGGGAATCGGCCTGTCGGTCGTACTGGAGTGTATCCAGGCGCATGACGGATCGGTTAGCCTAGTGGATACGGGAGAGTTCCCGGGCGCGCATTTCCGGATGTATATCCCGCAAGAGCGCGTCGCGACGCAACAGAAATTGGCAGCCAATGCTTGAGCAAGGTCTGAAAACACCCGTTAAGCGACTCGTCGCGGCAACCTTGATTGCGGCGACGGTGGCCGGCTGTTCCCAGACGAACGGCTGGCTGGACTCGGTTCGCGGCACGGACTCAGGCGTGTCCAGCGAACAGACCTTGCTCGGCGCGCCGACCGCGGATGAATACCTGTCAGAACTGTCGCAACTGTCGTCCAACGATCCGGCTCTGCAGGCCGAGATCTTCGCGGACTCGCAGGCCGCCGCGCAGCTGACACCGGACCCGTCGACGAAACTGCGCTATGCGCTGGTGCTGGCGACCTCCGGCCACCCGGAGAGCGACCCGGAACAGGCGCAGAGCATCCTGCGCGAACTGATGGCGCAGCCGGCCCTCATGACGCCTGCCGAAATCGCGCTCGCGACGATTTACCTGAAATCGACCGAGGAACTCATCCTGCTGAGTTCGGAGGCCCGCCGCCTGCGCGCGACCTCGGACCGCGCGCATCGCACGGAAGAGGCGGCCATCAACCAGCGGCTCGCCACGGTCGAGGCCGAGAACCGGCGCCTGCGGCGCGAACTCGCGGACGCCGAAGACAAGCTCGAGGCCATCACCTCGATCGAGCGCTCGATCCGCGAGCAGGACTAGCAGGAGCGGTCCTCGAAGCACGACCGCGATCCCTTCTTCGCCGAGCAGTTCCTTGCCGACGGCCTCGGTTCCCACTACCCTTTGCGTTTGCTGACTCTAGTTCAATTATATGGCCAATAAGAATTCCGGTTCTGAGGGAAAAATCCTGCTCGTCGACGACGACCCGGGCCTGCTGCGGCTGCTGTCTATCCGGCTGCGCGCCGAGGGCTACGAAGTGGAGGCCGTCGAGTCCGCGCACAAAGCGCTGGCGATCCTGAATCGCTTCAGCCCCGACCTGGTCATCACGGACCTGCGCATGGACAAGATGGACGGCATCGGTCTGCTAAAGGAATTGCAGACCCGCTCACCGGGGCTGCGGGTCGTGATCGTCACCGCGCACGGCACGATTCCCGACGCCGTCGTGGCGACGCAGAGCGGCGCCTTCGGCTTCCTGACCAAGCCCATCGATAAGGACGAACTCCTGCAGACCGTGCAGAAGGCTATCAAGGTATCGGGCTCGGTCGAAGTCGAAGAGGACTGGTCGGCGGAAATCATCACGCGCAACCAGGCCATGAAGGAGATCCTCAACCAGGCAAAGATGGTTGCCGCGACGGACGCCCGCGTACTCATCAACGGCGAGAGCGGCACCGGCAAGGAGTTGCTGGCACGCGCGATTCACAACGCGAGCCCGCGGCACGAGAAACCGTTCGTGGCCATCAATTGTTCGGCCATGGCGGAAAACCTGCTGGAGTCGGAGCTTTTCGGGCACGAAAAAGGCGCGTTCACGGGCGCGACCCGCAGCCATAACGGCCTGTTCCAGGCGGCCGAGGGCGGCACCCTGCTGCTCGACGAGATCGGCGACATGCCGATGCGCCTGCAGGTCAAGCTGCTGCGCGTGCTGCAGGAACACCAGGTCCGGCCGGTCGGCAGCACCGAGGCGCTCGACGTCGACGTGCGTGTTATTTCGGCGACCCACCGCGACCTGCAGGAGCTCATGGGCCAGGGCCGCTTCCGGGAAGATCTCTACTACCGGCTGAACGTGGTCAACATCAAGATCCCGACGCTGGACCAGCGGCGCGAGGACATCCCGCTGCTGGTTGCGCATTTCCTGCAGCAGATTGCGCGCGAAGCCGGCCAGGAACGCAAGGTGTACGCGCCCGAAGCCGTAGAGATGCTCGTGACGGCGGAGTGGCCGGGCAACATCCGCCAGCTTTATAACGTGGTACGGCAGAACGTCGCGCTGTCACGCTCGCCCGTCATCTCGGCCGAACTCGTGCAGCAGTCGCTTGGCGAGCATTCCGGCAAGCTATTGTCGTTCAGCGACGCGCGCGACGAATTTACCCGCAACTACCTGTCGCAGATCCTGCAGATCACCACGGGCAACGTGAGCCAGGCGGCACGCCTCGCGAAACGCAACCGCACCGATTTTTACAAGCTGCTGGCGCGCCACGACCTGAACCCGGACCAGTTCAAGACCCGCTAGGATCTTGCAGGAGCGGGCCTTGGCCCGCGAAATCA
>CBFHSG010000028.1:0-33961 GCA_965658465.1 Woeseiaceae bacterium
CATGCGGACTCGAGTGCCGCACAGAAAGCCGGGCTGACCTTCACGGCCTTTGCCGATACCGTGCGCGACACCCACGAATGGTGGATGTCGCAAAGCGCAGAACGTCGTGCGAACCCGCGGCGCTGGCCCACGCCGGAACAGGAGGCCGCCGTTATCGCGAAGTTGGCGGGATAAGTTACTCGTCGCCGCGCAGGAAGCGTGCAAGGTCCTCCTTGTACTTCACCATCGAAGGCTCGTGAATGTACATCATGTGGCCCGCTTCGTAGGTCGCATACTCGATGTTGCTTTTCAGTTCATCGGGGATGTCGAGATGATCGATGAAATACTCGGTGGCCAGGTGCGGTGTCGCGAGGTCGTAGTAGCCCTGCTGTACGAGCACGCGCATGGACGGGTTCTGCCGCATCGCGTACGCGAGATCGATCGCGGTATTCGGGAACGGTAGCTTGAAGCCCTGCAGGTCCGGCTGCCGGTGGCTCCAGTCCCACTTCATGAAAATGTTGCCGAAGACCGTGTAGTTGCCGATGTCCTCGACCTTCAGGTCGTTCTGGTAATAGTCCATGAATGCAGCGAGATAGCCGGGGCCGATCGCGCTCAGCATCGGGTCGTACACGGCGGTTTCGCCGATGCGGTTGATCATGTTGCCCGCGAAGCGCGAATCCACGCGGCCGACCGTCTTGCCCGTGGTGCGCATCAGTTCTTTCGTGAAGCGGCCCTCGTTGATGCGCAGGTTTGCGCGCTCCCAGTAGTCTTCACTGAGTCCGGTGTATTTCGATAAGCCGGCGAGCACGGTGCGCCGCTCCGCATCGCCCAGCTTATCGCCCTTGAGCAGCGCCGGCGCATACTCATCCAGAGCAAAGTCGGCGACTTCATCGAGGAATGCCTCGAGATCGGGCGGTGTCGGGTTCAGCGCGCCGTGATAGCGGGCCGTCGCGGCAAACGTGGGCAGGAACATGACGTGCGGCAGGTCGATGCCCATCCCCGAGAAGCCCGACGTGAATTCCATGAACGGCGACACGAGCACGACGCCGTCCAGCGCGACGAAGTGATTATTGAGCAGGTAGTACGCCACGCCGCCGGAGCGCATGCCGCCGTAGCTTTCACCGAGGATGTATTTCGGGGAAGCCCAGCGGCTGTTCTCGGTCAGGTACTGGACGATGAATTCGGAGATGGACTTGATGTCCTGGTCGACACCCCAGAAGTCCTCGCCTTTTGCTTCGCCGACTGCTTTGGCAAATCCGGTGCCGACGGGATCGATCATCACGAGGTCGGTTTCGTCGATGATGCTGTACTCGTTGTTGACGCGGCGGTACGGCCCGTTGTTGCTGAAACCGGCATCGGTAACGACGGCACGCTGCGGGCCGAGGATACCCATGTGCAGCCAGATCGATGCCGAACCCGGCCCGCCGTTGTAGGCGAACATGATCGGGCGCTCGGCGCTGTTCTTGCCTTTCGCAACGTAAGCCGTGTAACCGATCAGGGCCTGCGGCTCGTCTTTCTCGTTGCTCATGAGCATCGTGCCGGCGGTAACGGTGTACTCGACCTTCCTGCCGCCGACGCGGGCTTCGTGATCGGTGACGTACTGCTTCGCTTCCGGAACGTCGTTTTTCTTCCCGTTGTTGCCGTTGTCGCCGTGTTCGGCCGCGATGGTGACAGACATCGCGGATAGCATAATGACCAGTGCTGGCAGACGGTTCATTGTCGGTCCTTTGTTATTGTCCGGTGTGCTTCGGGGCCCGAACCCCAGCAGCATATCATTTGAGGACGAAGCCGATCTGCGGTATCTGCGCAGTTCAGCCGTGCTGTTGAAGCGGAGCTGTGTTGTTCAGGGAGTCAACCAGGAAGCGCGCAACAGCCCTGGAGGAGTGATGCTGCTCCCACGCCTGTCGCTGCAAACCGGCGCCATTGCGGCTGGTGACGGTGCGCTCCAGGCCCGCGAGCAATTCGTTATCGCCGAGGCGATCGCAGGCGTTCCTGGCAAGATCGAAGAGTTGCTCGACGACCTGCATCAGCGGCTCGGTATCACCGGCTTCGGACGTGATGATTCGAGCATGCAGACCGGACTTGCAGGCACGAAAGTGGTTATCGAGCTCCATCCAGTGCGGAAGTCGTGCGGGAAATGCCGAATCGGGCATTTTCGGGTCAGCCGCGACCACCACGAGCGCACGCACCAGAGACGCGATTTGCGCAATGCGGAGTGCATCGATCTGCGCGTCGAGGACACGGATCTCGAGTGTACCGAGGTCGCCATGCGGGCGAATATCCCAGTGCAGGTCGCGGAAACTCTCGATCGTCCGCGAGCGAATGCCTGCTGCTACCATGCGGGTGAAATCCCCCCAGGATTCGAAATACGGCGGCAGCCCGTAGGTCGGGTTGGACGCCAGCAGGCGTTGGCGGAAGCAGGCGTAGCCGGTGTCGATGCCGTGCCAGAAGGGCGAGTTGGCGCCGATCGCCAGCAAGGCGGGCAGGCAAGGTGCGATTCGGCGCATCGAGCGAATCGCCGAGTCACCGTCGCGGCAGGCGACGTGGACGTGGGTGGCGAAGGTTACCGGATGGATCGCCGGGGCACCTGATCGTTCGTCCGCCAGTCGCAGGTAGCGCTCGGACGGCGTGACGATTGCGGGCTTGTGGTCGAAGGGATGCGTGCCCGCCGCCGCCAGCCGCACACCCATCGGTCGCGCGTGCGCATCGATGCGTGCCAGGACCGAATCGAGCGCGGGCTCGAGCTCCGCCGCGGTTTCTGCGGGTGGCGTGTTGATTTCGATGCAGCATTGCAGGAATTCGGGTTTGATCAATGCGTGGTGCCCGAGTTCCCCGGAGAACGCCAGGATACCGTCGGCGAGCTCGAGCGAGTCTTCACGCAGGAGCTGCAGCTCCCATTCGCAACCCAGTGTCGGCTCCGCCCGGGGGAGGAACCTCATCGTTCGACCGTGGCGTAATGCTGCAATGCGCGGCGTGCGAGCGCGTCGAAGAATTCGGCGCCGATGGGCAGTACGGCCTCGTCGATATCGAACCGCGGGCTGTGCAGGGGCATCGGCTCCCAGTCCGGGCGTCGTGCGCCGATTCGGAAAAATGCGCCGGGCACGTGCTGCAGGTAGAACGAGAAATCCTCCGAGCCCATGCTTGCATGGGGGGCTGTGGTGAGCGCATCGTTACCGAAGAGATCGCGCACGCAGTCCCTGACCAGGTCGACTTCGCCGGGCGTGTTGATGACGGGCGGGTAGCCCTCGGTAAGTTCGAGGTGTATCTCCGCGTCGTGCAGCTCGCCCATCGCCTCGACCATGCGCCGGATGCCTTTATGGATGTGGTCGCGTGTTTCCGGCATCGTCGTGCGGATCGAGCCCTCGAGTTCGGCGGATTCAGCGATGACGTTGGCCGCTGTGCCAGCGACGATTTTGCCGACCGTGACGACCGAGGGGTGTACGGGATTGGTCTGGCGCGATACGAGCGTCTGCAGCGTCGTTATCAGCAGTGCGGCAATCACGACCGCGTCGATGGCCTCGTGCGGGCGTGCGCCGTGACCGCCCTTGCCCTTGACGGTGATGTGGAAGCGGTCCGACTGCGCCGTCATGGCGCCTTTCCTGATCATGATCATGCCTGTTGGCCATTCCTGCGTGACGTGACCCGCGAATATGGCGCGCACGCCCTCGAGGGCGCCGGCGTCGATCATCACGCGCGAACCTCCGCCGCGTTCCTCGGCAGGCTGGAAAATGAGCACGACATTCCCATCGGGCGGTTTTTCCGTCAGCAGCGCTGCAGCCCCGAGGACCATGGTCATATGCGCGTCATGGCCGCAGGCATGCATGCGGTCTGCATAAATCGAACGATACCCCGGATTGGTGAGGTCGCCACCGGGTAGCGCGTCAAGCTCAGCCCGCAGCGCAATCGTCGGCAGCGCCGGGTCGGCCCCGATGCGGCCGATCACGCCGCCGCCCAGGCCAGGGTAGGAGCAGGGAATGCCGAGGTGCTCGAGTTCCGAGACGATCCGGGCGGCCGTCTCAGCCTCATTGAAGGACAACTCGGGGTGTCTGTGCAGCCAGCGTCTCAGATCGACGGCGTGCTGTCGCCGGGCATTGACGTCAGCTGGTAATTTCTCAGCCAGTTCAGTCATTTGCAGCCTCCTTGCCGACACAATCAGGCTAGCAGACGACGCCGATTCTGCCTATACGCGCAAGTGCCTAGAGCAGGGGGTTCGCCCCTATCGAGGTGTGAAAGATACACTAGTATTAGTGTAGTTAAGATACTAAGCTTGCGGCATGCCTTATAGTTACGACCATCCGCATCCGGCCGTCACTGTCGACGTCGTCGTTCTCACGATCAGCGGGGGCCGTCTTGCGGCCGTGCTGATCGAGCGCGCCGAGTGGCCTCACGAAGGCAAATGGGCGTTGCCCGGAGGCTTCGTCGGTATCGACGAGAGCCTCAAACGGGCCGCGTGGCGGGAGCTTCGCGAGGAGACCGGGCTCAGCGCCGCGTACCTCGAGCAACTGGGTGCCTTCGGACGTCCGGATCGCGATCCCCGTGAACGGGTCATCACGGTCGTTTACATTGCCCTCGCGCCGGCCGACCGACTTCAGTTGCAGGCCGGCAGCGATGCGAAAGATGCTCGACTGTTCTATGTGGACGAATTGCCCGAGCTCGCGTTCGACCATGCCCGGATCATCGGGCACGCGATCGATCGGGTGCGGGAGCGGCTGGACACGGCCGGCATTGCGAGGCGGCTGATGCCGAAGCGCTTTACGTTGCCGGAATTGCAGCTTGCCTGCGAGGCTGTGTGGGGCACGCCTGTCGACAAGCGCAACTTCCGCAAGAAACTTGCGGCACTGGAACTCGTCGAACCAACAGGAGAGTTACGGCAGGGCGGCGCGCACCGGCCGGCAAAACTGTTTCGCATAAAACCGTAGGAGCGCGCCTCGGCGCGCGATAATCGCGGTTCGAGAACCGCTCCTACGGGTAACTATGGCTGGATCGGTATTAGTCGTCGAGTTCGACGACCGTGGCGTCGGGCGCGTTCTTCTCGACACTCTTGATGCCGTTGTCACGCCCGGCCTCCGAATCGTAATTCTGGCTCACGCCAACGACCTGGCCGTTCGAGGCTTTCAGGTTGAAGCGAAACTTGCCGCCTTCCGTCTGCGTCTTCTCGAAGCGCTCTGGGATGGCTGCATTCCTGCGCACGGACTCGATGCCGTTGTCGCAGTTCTTCTTGCTGCTGTACCCCTCACTCGAAAGAATGGTTTCCCCATTACCGGCCTTGAGCCGGAAACGATGCTCGCCAGCCTTGTCTTTGAAGCATTCAAATTTACCTGCCATTGCTGTCTTGCTCCTTCTTTGGTCTGTTCCTGTGGTTGTGCGATTTTCAAAACGACGCCTAGTCTATCCTGCATGACGTAGCGATGCTGTTACAAATTGTACCCGCCCGGTCAGTTGGACACCGGCAGGAAGCCGTACTTTTCTTCGGATTCCAGCATCCAGTCGACGAAATTCTCCATCGGCTCGATTTTTACGTCGACGATTTCGCCATCCTGTTCGACGGCAACGAGGCGCGGCTGGATGAAGCCTTTGTAGGGTGCGATATTCAGCGGTTCGATGCGTGCGAGGACTTCCTCGTGCATGGCCCGGTCGACTTTCACGCCATAGGTTTCGACAAGCGCCTTGCCGGCCTCGTAATCGCCTTCCGACTTGATGCGCTGGATCTCGCGCAGTTGCTCCGCGAAAATATTCCGCAATCCTTCGTAGTCATTGATGACGAAGTAGTGCTTGCCGTCTTTCTCGATCTTCTCGATGACGTTGTCATCCCGCCCCATGTCGTAGGCCCAGCCCGCGATCAGCTGGCGATTGCGCATATGGGCTTCCTCTATATCGTCACCGAGCTTCACCCGGCGCAGCTGTAACTGCAGGCCATTCCTTATCTGCGATTCGTACACGGTCTTGCCGACGTCCAGCGAGGGCATGAGGCCCAGTTCGACGAGTTTGGGGTCCATGATGAAGTACATGGAAACCAGGTCAGCGCGAGCTTCCTCGAGCGTCGACGCGTAGCTCTTGAGCGTTTCCTTCGGCGTGCCCACACCGGGATTGATCTGGCCGGAGGCGTGACCGATCACCTCGTGCATGTCCACATCAAGCAAGGAACCGAGAGCGCCGTATTCCTTGTTACGCGCCTTTTCCTCTTCCGTGTAGGCAAACTCATCGCTCAGGCCGCCCGAGGCAGCCGCAACCTCGAAGCTTTCCATGATGTTGCCGAGCGTTACCGACTTGGAGCCGTGCTCTTTGCGTATCCAGTTTGCATTCGGCAGGTTGATGCCGATCGTCGATGAGTGTGTCAGGTCGCCGCCCTGCATGATGACGGTGATGACCTTGGCGGAGATGCCGACAACGTTGCCCTTCTTGTGCTCGTCCATAATGGGGGAGTTGTCTTCGAACCACTGCGCATTCGCGCCGATCGTTGCGATCCGTTCGGTGGCCTCGAGATCGCGGATGGACACGAGTGACTCCCACGCGCCACGGTGACCGAGAGGGTCGCCATACACTTCGATAAACCCGTTGACCGCGTCGATCCTCGAGTCTGTGTCGGTCACCCAGGCGATGTTGTAGTCATCGAAGTCACGCAGGTCACCGGTCCGGTAATACTCGATGAGTTTGTCGATCCAGGCCTTCTGCTCGTCGTTTTCCGCAACGGTGGATGCTTTCTCCAGCCAGAAGACGATCTTCTTGATCGCCGGGCCGTACATGCCATCGAGTTTCCAGACGCGCTCGACAACCTTGCCGTCGACTTTCGCGAGCTGCGAGTTCAGGCCCCACGATACCGGCCGCGCCGGATCTTCATCGGATTTTGATGCATAGAATTGTTCGACTTCCGCCGCCGTGACGCCGTCGTAGTAATTGTTCGCGGAATTCACGACCTGGTCGACATCCGGGTCCAGGGTCACCCTCTTCGCGGCCACGTCCGGGTCGAACAGGATCGGGCGCAGCGCGTCGAGAAGCGCGCCACGCGTCTGGCCTTCATCAAGCGGCAACATCGACTCATCGCTCTTCGCCACCATTGCGATCAACGCTTCGGGGGGGAAATCCGGCAGCATCTTGTCCATCGAGTAGTGATGGTGGATACCGTGGGCGAACCATACGCGCTTGGCGTACTCGACGAGATTCCTGAAATCGTCGCTGTCACGATCGCCGCTGTAGGTGCTGATGATGGCGGACAGAAGCTTGCGAATTCGCAAATTGTGTTCGTAATTCTGGTCGTAGATGATGTCGCGCCCGGCGAGTGCCGCCTGCGACAGGTAGTAAGCCAGCTTTTTCTCGCCGAGCGACAATTCGTCGAAGCCGGGAACCTCGTAGCGCAGCACTTCCACGTCCGCAAAACGGTCGACGCTGACCTCGAATGCCGGCTGCTGCAGCGTGGCTGGCGCGTCTGCAGTTTCGGTCGGCGCCTGGTCTCGACCGCAGGCGGCGAGCGAAAGGACCATGAAAATAGCAGGGATTCTGTGCACGAAATTCCCCCTCCGGGTGCGGGAACGGCCGAACTGGCCGCAAAGCCGGCTATTGTCGGCGATTCCGGGCCCGCTTCCAAGCCATGCAGGCGTTGCCGGAGTTGCCGACGGTGAGGCTTTGCGCCACAGTAGGCACCGTGTCGTTTCCCGGCACATGACTCGAGGATTCGATGTGCTGCCAGAGCTCACTGACAAGGAAGCGCGCGTCATCGGTTGCCTGATCGAAAAGTCTGTCGTGACGCCCGATCAGTACCCGATGACGCTCAATGCGCTGACCAACGCCTGCAATCAAAAATCATCGCGCAACCCCGTCATGAATCTTACTCAGGGCGAGGTACAGCACACGATCCGGGATCTCGAAACGAAGCATCTCGTGCGCACCGACGAGAATTTCAAGAGCCGCACCGAGAAATACACCCAGCGCTTCTGCAATACTCGCTACAGCGATTTCCATTTCGACGATGCGCAGCTGGCCATCGTCTGTCTGTTGCTGCTCCGCGGACCGCAGACGCCCGGCGAGCTCCGGTCTCGCGGCGGCCGGCTGCACTCGTTTGCCGATAATTCGGACGTGGTGGCCGCACTTACGAGCCTCATCGAGCGGGAGGGTGAGCCAATGCTCGTCAAGCTGCCGCGAACGCCGGGCCGCAAGGACTCGGAATACATGCATCTGTTCTCCGGCCCCGTCGATGTCGACGCCTATGTCAGCGAAGCCCCTGCAGAGCGGCCGACGTCCGGGCGCGCCAGCGTCGCGGGCCTGGAAGAGCGGGTCGCCAGGCTGGAAGCGGAACTCGCCAGCATCAAGGAACAGCTCGGCATCGAGGACGCCTGATACGCCGTGAAGCCGAGCACACTACGCATCGGTTATCGATACCGCCCCAAACGCCTTGCCGCTGAGTACGACGCACTTGTTATCGGTTCCGGCATGGGTGGGCTGACGACGGCGGCGCTGCTGTCGGAGCTGGGCCAGCGGGTATGCGTTCTCGAGCAGCACTACACCGCCGGCGGTTACACCCACTCCTACGAGCGCAACGGGTATGAGTGGGACGTGGGCGTGCACTACATCGGCGACGTCGGCACCAGCACGCGCACCCGAAAGATGTTCGATTTTCTCACCGACGGCAAGCTCGATTGGGCGCCGATGGCGGACGAGTACGACCGCTTCTACATCGGTGACAGGGTTTTCAACGCAGTGGCCGGCAAACAGGCGTTTCGCGACAACCTCGTCCGACAATTCCCGGACGAAGAGGCTGCTATCGATGCATATATGAACCTGCTGCAACAGGTCGGACGGGCGCTCGGCGATCTCGGCATGGAGAAGGTCCTCAGGCCGTGGCAGCGCAGGCTGGCCGCGCCGGTTTTCAGGCTGCGTACGCCGGACATGATGTATCGCAGCACTTACGACGTGCTGAGCGGTTTGACGCATAACCGTGACCTCATTGCGACACTTTGCGGCCAGTGGGGCGACATGGGGTTGCCGCCGAAGCAGTCCGCGTTCATGGTGCACGCGATGATCGCGCGGCATTACCTGTACGGCGGTTTCTACCCGGTTGGCGGGAGCTGGCACATCGCCGACAGCATCATTCCGAAGATCCGCAAGGCCGGCGGGGAGGTATTCACCTACGCGCGCGTCAAGCGGATCCTCGTGCAGGACGACAGGGTGGCCGGCGTCGAAATGGCCGACGGCCATCGAATCGAATGCGGGACGGTGATCTCCTCGGCCGGTATCTCGAACACCTTTGAGCGTCTCCTGCCTGCAGAGACCACCGATGCGTTCGGCTATGCCGGCAAACTCGAAACGGTCCGGCCGAGCTTTGCGCACCTCGGTGTGTACATCGGCCTGCAGGCTACGGCCGAAGCGCTCGGCCTGCCGAAAACCAATTTCTGGATATATCCGCACAACGACTACGACGCGGCCGTTGAAGCCTTCGTTAAAGACCGGAATGCCGAGTTTCCTGTCGTCTATATCTCGTTTCCGTCGGCGAAAGACCCCGATTACCTGAATCGGCACCCGGGTACGGCGACAATTGAAATCGTGGCGCCGGCGCCGTTCGAGTGGTTCGAGCCGTGGCAAGGTACCACCTGGGGCAAACGCGGCGAGGACTATGAAGCCTTCAAAGAGCAGCTGGGAAGACGTTTGCTGAAGCACCTGTACGACAAGCTGCCGCAGCTCGAGGGCAGGGTCGATTACTACGAAGTCTCGACCCCGCTGTCGACCGAGTGGTTTTCCGCGTACCGCCACGGTGAACTCTACGGCCTGGACCACACCGTGAAGCGCTTTCGGCAGGACTGGCTGGGCCCGCGCACGCGGATCCCCGGCCTGTGGCTCACCGGGCAGGATACGCTCACGTGCGGCGTGACAGGGGCGATGATGTCAGGCCTGCTCACGACGATGGCGATGGTCGGCATGCGCCGGATAGGATCCCTGATGAAGCGGATTTACTCGTAACGCACGAACCGTATACTGTCCCGCGATAATCCAGGGGAATTCACGATGTCCAGAACCGCACTCGTCCTGACGGGTCTGCTCTTTCTATTGACCGCCTGCGGGCCGCGCAGCGACGAGCCGGCGCCTGCCGAGGCAGAGCCTGCCGCGGATACGCCGGTTGCCGCTCCGGTCGATTCGGCCGATTCGGCCTTCGACCGTGCGCTGGACGACATGACCCGTGCCTTTTTCTATCACAACCCCGAACAGGCGACGACGTATGGCGTTTCCGAGCTCGTCGTGCCGCGGACCGCGTATCGGCTGAAAAGCCGTTCGCCGCTCGGCGAGACCGGGCGGCGCGAGGAACTTCGGGCGGCACTCGAACGGATGCAGGCCATCGATCCGGCAGACCTGACGGCAAACAGGCCGCGCACGCATGCTGTCGTCACGACCCTGATAAACGGTGCGCTCGCGCCGGCTGCCGTGGTCGAGTACGGGACGACGGTTGACGGCTTCGGTTTCTATTTCCTGCCGTACACGATCAACCAGAATTCCGGTCCGACTGTCGACATTCCGAATTTCCTCAACAGCAAGCAGCCCGTCAACAACAGCGAGGAAGCGGAGGCTTACCTGGTCAGGCTCGCCGCCGTGCAGGATGCGCTGAACGGTGCGTTGGAGAGCTTCCGCCTGGCGGTTTCAAAAGGGGCGATTCCACCGGATTTCGTGGTGGACAAGTCGCTGGCGGTGGTCGAGTCGTTTGTCGCGGCACCGCCGCAGGAGAACGCCCTGTACACCAACTTTCTCGAGCGTCTCGACGCGGCCGGTATCGATGATGCCGCGGCCTATGCCGGGCAAGCCCTGACGATCGTTTCCGAGGAAGTCATCCCCGCGTACGAGCGTATCGGCGATTACCTTGCCGAGATCCGGCCGTCTGCGCCACACGAGGCCGGTATCTGGCGCCTGCCGCGCGGCGAAGAACTGTACGCCGCCATGGTCCGGCACATGACCGACGCGACGCGTTCGCCGGAAGAGGTTCACCAGATCGGCCTGGACGAGGTCGAGCGAATCACGAGCGAAATGGATGCGATCCTCAGGAGCGAGGGTTACACGGAAGGTACAGTGGGCGAGCGCATGCAGCGGCTCAGCGTCGAGGAGCGTTTCGTGTATCCGAACACGGTCGATGGAAAAGCGGCGCTCATCGCCGACGCTCGAGCGCAGATTGACGACATCAGGGAAGTGCTGCCGCAGTGGTTTTCGACCGAGCTTAACCACCCCGTGGAAGTGCGCGCGGTTCCTGTGTACAGCCAGGATTCCGCGCCGACAGGGTATTACAACCCGCCCGCAAAAGACGGTTCGCGACCCGGTGTTTACTGGCTCAACGTGCGCGACACCGCGGTGCATCCGCGGTTCGCGCTGCCGACACTCACCTACCACGAGTCCATACCCGGACATCACCTGCACTTCGCCACGGCGATCGACCAGGACGTGCCGCCGCTGGTGACGGCCATCTGGTCCAATGCGGCCGGCGAAGGCTGGGCGCTCTATTCCGAGCAGCTTGCTGCCGAGATGGGCATGTACGATGACGACCCTTACGGCGATCTCGGGCGCCTGCAGGCCGAATTGCACAGGGCCGTGCGGCTGGTCGTCGATACGGGCATGCACGCAAAGAAGTGGGGCCGCGAGCAGGCCATCGAATACATGATCGAGGCGGAGGGTGTCGAAGAGGGCACCGCGATCAGCGAGGTGGAACGATACGCCGTATGGCCCGGGCAGGCGCTGGGCTACAAGCTCGGCATGCTCAAGATCCTCGAATTGCGGGAGGAAGCGAAGCAGGCGCTGGGCGACGACTTCGACGTTCGTGCTTTCAACGACACGGTCCTGCACGTCGCGTCGACGCCGCTGCCCTACATCGAGGCGACCGTTCGTGACTGGATACGGCAGGCCGATATGTGACCTGATTAACATCCTGTCCGCCGTGCGCGGCGATACATTGGTTGCATTGTATTAAATGAGGGCGACCCTGATGAAACGGACTGTTCCCGCACTACTCGCTGCGCTGCTGGTGTTTACAGTGGCGCCGCTTCCGGCAATGGCGGACGTCGGCGTTTCGGTCGAATTTTCCGACGAGGAAATACGGATTATCGGCGCCTGGTACGAGAATCACGAACCGAAGGCAGGGCGAGGTGGCGGTAAGAGCAAGCACAAGGGCCTGCCACCCGGGATTGCGAAGAACCTCTCGCGCGGCAAGCCATTGCCGCCGGGGATCGCGAAGCAGCAGCTCCCGGACGGCCTGGTGCATGCGCTGCCGGCGCCGCCGCGGGGCTACGAGCGTATCATCGTCGACGGCAAGGTTCTGCTGGTCGAGATAGCGACTCAGGTCATCCACGACATCCTGACCGACATCGTATAACAAGTAGCTGCCGAGATTCGCAAAAGCCTCGACACGGTGCTGAACGGGCGATAGCGTTTACCGGATTGATCCGGAACTCTATGTCTCGAGGTACTGAGCGATGCGCTGTTATCGACACGAAGACCGCGACGCGGTCGCGATCTGCATGCACTGCGGAAAAGCAACCTGCACCGATTGTAGTGAAGACACGGGGCAGGGCATCGCCTGCAGCGCCGGTTGTGCCGAGGAGATCGCGGCGAGTTATCAACTGAAACAGCGGCTGCGGCAGAGCCTCGGTGTCGGCGAAAAGCCGCCGCTGCCGGCGTCGGTGGTGACCTACGCCCTGTTCGGCTTGATCCTGCTGGTGGTCGCCTTTTACATGACCTATTCCCGGACGGGTGTCGACTATCTCACGTTCGCGATGTCTGCCGCGTTCTTCGTGATGGCCGGCGTATCGTGGAAACGCCACCGGGATACCTGCACGACCTGCTGAACGGCAGGTGTGCCCACTACAGCGCCGTAGCGATTTCCGCTGCGAGGCTCGCGTTGTTGATGACGAGTTCGATGTTGGCTGCGAGGCTGCGTCCACCGGTGCGCTCGGCAATTCTTGCGAGCAGGAAAGGCGTTGTGTCTTTGCCGGTAATGCCGAGTCGCCCCATCTCTCTGAGCGCCTCGTCAATTACGACACTGATTTCCTCGTCGGCCAGAGCATGCTCGGCGGGTATCGGGTTTGCAACGACCATGCCTCCCGACAGCCCCATCTCCCGCTTTGCATTCAGAGCGGCGGCAACTTCAGCGGCTGTTTCCACACGATAATCGATCGGGAATCCGCTCGACGGCGTATAGAAGGCAGGCATGCTGTCCGTGCGATAACCCACGACCGGTACGCCCTTTGTTTCGAGGTATTCCAGGGTACGGCCAATATCGAGCACCGACTTGATCCCCGCGCAGACGACAGCGACGTCCGTCACCGCGAGTTCCTCGAGATCGGCGGAAATGTCCATTGTCGCGGTGACACCGCGGTGTACCCCGCCTATGCCGCCGGTCGCGAAGACACGGATTCCTGCCATCGCCGCTATGATCATCGACGCCGCCACCGTGGTCGCGCCATCGTGTCCGCGACTGACAATAAGTGCGATGTCACGGCGGCTGGTCTTGGTTACGGCCCGCCCTTGCTCGCCGAGATAGCGGATTTCTTCGGCGGTTAGGCCCACCTTCAGGCGCCCGCCGAGAATTGCGATCGTCGCCGGGATGGCGCCACTCTCGCGAACTATGCGTTCGATCCGAAGCGCGGTCTCGACGTTTTGCGGCTGCGGCATGCCGTGGCTGATGATCGTCGACTCGAGAGCAACGACGGCGTCACCGTCTCGCAGCGCGGCGGCGACCTCTTCTGCAACGTCAAGGTGGCTGCTTGCCGCTTGTGTCACGTTATACTTTCAGCGCCCGCTCGATCGCCGTCAGCGAGAGCGCGGGACTGCTTGGCGACCGGTCCGCAACCGTGACCTGGGCCGCTGCGCCCGCAAACTGGAGCGTGCCGTCGAGTGGCCATTCCTGCAGTCGCGAATAGACCAGCGCCGCCAGAAATGCGTCGCCGGCCCCGGTCGTGCTCTGCATGTCACCCTCGTCCTGTTCCAGGAGCACCTGGCCGCGGCCTTCGCTGGTGCTATAAAAAAGTCCGTCTTCGGCGCGCGTGAGAAACAGTCGCTGCAGCCCCTGGCCGTGGAGCCAGTCGGCCGTTCTGTCGAGATCCGCCGCGGTCCTTGCTGCGAATCCTGTCAGCGCTTCCGCCTCATTGCGATTCGTCTTCAGCGTGTGCAGCGTGCCGAGGTACGGTTTCAGCCGCATCGCTTTGGCGGTGGATACCGTGTCGGCGAAAATGTCATGGTCAGGGAAGGTATTGACCAGCCAGCACAGCGCGTCGTCCGGCAAATTGGCATCGATCACGAGCAGCGAGGTTTCGCCGATCGCGTTGCGCAACGGCTCCAGGCGCGCCGCTGTGAGCTGATCCATGATGTCCATGTCGGCAACTGCGACCTGCATGTCACCCGATCGATCCAGTACGGCGAGGTAGGCGGACGTTGGTGCTGAATCCAGTTCCTGCACGTATCGCATATCGATGCCGGCCTCCCGACCATGCGCGAGCAGCATCTCGCCATTCGCGTCTTTGCCGACTGCGGTGACGAGGCGGCAGTCTATGCCGAGCCTCGAGAGGTTCTCGGCGACATTGCGCGCAACCCCACCGGGCGACACGTGCACCGAACCCGGATTGGAATCGCGCAGCCGCAGCGGCTGATAGGCCGCGCCGTGGATATCGACGTTGGCTCCGCCGATAACGCACACCCGTGGCGAAAGTCTGAAACCCATCCCCTGCCTTACCTGTCATCTCCCCGGCGCACAGCATAACCCAATCCGGAGCATTGTTATGAGTGATGTTGCAGTGCCGCAGCGTGTCCACGCAGATATGCTGTCTGGCGTGGTTCGCACGCTACCCAGTCGGCGAAATAAAAAAAGCCCCTGCCGGGCAGGGGCTCTTGCGCGCTCAAACAGCGGAGCGCTTAGTCCTTGAAGGTGATTTCCCGCAGTACGTAGGTGCTGCCGATTGTCCGCAGCTCGCCACGATCGATGTTTGCCTCGCGCATTTCTTCCGTGGAGCCCAGAACCTGTGCACCGAGATTCTCGAAGTATTCGACACCACGGTCGAACGCGGCCCAGTTCTTGTACGTGATCGTGAGAAAAAGGTCCGGCTCTCCTTCACGCTGGTTGACGTTGCTGAACATGGCGTAGCGGATGACGTCGCCGTCCTCTTTCTGGGCGTCGAGGAATTTGCGCCAGACGTTGCTGAGGTCGTTGATGTACGCGTTGAACATGCCGTCCTTGGTATGCACTTCCGTTACCTGCACGATGTGCCCCTGCTCCCAGCCACGTGAGTGATCCTGGGCAAGAGCCGATGTACTGCCGAGTCCCGCAAACAGCAAAAGCCCAACGAGCGAAATAATTTTGTTTTTCATATAGTTAGCCCTTATTTCTCGAAAAGTTATAGGTAAATTGCGCATATTATTTTCTATCTCGCGCACGTGGAGTATACGCAATTCGCTGAAAATAGTTTCCAGGGCGACTATTTGTTGGTGCGCGGATTGCTCAGGCGTTTTCGAGCAACTTCTCGATGGCGGCTTCATCCTGGCCGACGACATCCTTGTCGACCGTCGCGTAGGGCTCTTCCCTGACCGAGCCGGAGAACTCCTGGCGCAGCAAACCGAGAAATCGCGGTGCGGCAACGACGGCGTAGCCACGACAGGTTCCCCTGTGTGATTCTGCTGCGATCACGTCCGCGATGTCTTTCGCGAACGCCTTGGCCAGCTGTTGCTGCGGTGAGTCCCGATCACCGCCCATCGTATGGCGGCCCTGGCCGTGACTGTCAAAGCTGCGCCCGCCGCGGTCGGTGAGCAGTTCCCCGGTCTTCATGCGGGCGCTTTCGTTGGTAAAGGTGCGCAGCTTGCGCAATGGGCCGGTCAGCGTATCGCGCGCGTAGAAGATGGCACGATACTCATCCGCGACAACGACGAGGTATCGTCTGTCGTCCGCTGGTATGGGCGCTATCATGACTGCCTCCCAACGTCATCTCTGCACGATCATTTATGATCCAGTCACGGTGCGATCGCAACGCGGGGATGTACGTATTGCGGCGCCGGGCCGTGTCTTGACAGGGTGAATACGATCGAGGCCGAGCAGGAGCTTCCTATGGTGTTCGAATTGCAGTTCTTTGGCGCAACGGAACGCGTGACCGGATCGCTATACCTGTTACGCGCCGGGCCGCATACGCTATTGCTTGAATGTGGCCTCGTACAGGGTGCTCGCGAAGAGGAGCTTCGCAATCGCGATGCATTCCCGATCGACGTCGCCCGGATCGACGCCGTCGTCCTGAGTCACTCGCACATCGATCATTCGGGGCGCATACCGCGTCTCGTCAAGGAAGGTTTCGAAGGGCCTGTCTACACGCATGAGGCCAGCCGGGCGCTGTGCGCGATCATGCTGCCGGATTCCGGCTATCTGAACGAGAAAGAAGTCGAATGGGAAAACAGGAAGCGGCGCAAGCAGAAGCTGCCGGCTATCGAGCCGCTGTATACGCAGGCCGATGCCGAAGCCTGTATCAGCCAGTTCGAAGGCCTGGAATACGACACGCCGACGGAGATCCTGCCCGGCCTGACACTGACGCTCTACGACGCGGGGCATATTCTCGGTTCGTCGATGGTCGAGTTGACGTTTGCAGAGGACAGCGGCTCCCGCACGCTCGTTTTCAGCGGGGACCTCGGCTATCGTGATGCGCCTTTGATGAATCCTGTCCGGCGACTGACTCATGCTGACGCCGTACTGATGGAAAGCACCTACGGCGATCGTCTGCACCGGCCGATCGAGGATACACTCACGGAGCTGACCGATGTTTTCGAGTCGGCGCGCGCCGCACAGGGCAATATCCTGATTCCCGCGTTTACCGTGGGCCGCACCCAGGATCTCCTGTACCTGATGGCTGAACATTTCGACAGGTGGAACCTCGGTGACTGGACGATCTTTCTCGACAGCCCGATGGGAATCAAGGCAACCGAGACTTACTCGCGCTACCGGCACTTGTTCGCGGCGCAGCTGTTCGAACCGAAGTCGGACAACCCGGAATTGCCGAACCTCTATGCGACGCGAACGCCGGAAGAGTCGATGACGATCAACAAGATCGAGTCCGGCGCGATCATCATTGCCGGCAGCGGTATGTGCACGGGAGGCCGCATACTGCATCATCTCAAGAACAACATCTGGCGGCCGCAGTGCCACCTGGTGATCGTCGGTTACCAGGCGATCGGCACGCTGGGGCGCCGGCTCGTCGACGGTGCCGGGGAAATTCGGCTGTGGGGCGACACTTATCGCGTTCGCGCAACGGTCCATACCATCGGCGGGCTCTCGGCGCACGGTGACCAGGCCGACCTGATGGACTGGTACGCGAGCTTCGAGGGCAGGCCGCCCGTGTATCTCGTGCACGGTGAAGAACGGGCGCAGCAACCGTTATTGAAGAGGCTTAGAGACGAGCTGGGCGCGCCAGCGGAGATTGCGCGCTACCGGCAAAAAATCACGATCGGCGCCTGAGGCTCAGGCAGCCAGCTTCCTGAAGTCGGACCATGTCGAGCCGAACTGTTGCCGGCTGGCAGCAATCCGCTCGGCTTCAGCGTGCATGAGGCGCGCCGTCGACAACAGCTTGTCGCCGCAGGCGCCTGCGTCCGTCAGCGTTGCCGTGTACTCGGCGAGATGAGCCTGTGCGGTTATCGCATCCTGGTGTTCACCGAGCACGTCCTGGAGTTTTTTCACGGCCTCCGTCAATTGAGCCCATTTGTCGGCTTGTACAGAGCCGAAGAAATCGAGCAGGTAGCGAAAGCGTTTCGCCTCGATACGCAGCTTGTGCAGTTTGCGCGCCGGGGCATCCGCATCGATAGCGTCGCCGTGCGCCAGCAACCTGTCCAATGCCAGGTGAACATACCGGCGTGCACATTCTGCAACGCCGAGATCCCCGAATCGTTCCCGCACCGTTTCGGTCGGTCCCGCGGAGACGAACTGTCGCAGATCGTTCTCGAGCGCGGCGCATCGCTCGCTCTGCAGCATGTCAGCGAGATGTTCGTAGGCCTCGATCGTCTCCTGCTCGAGAAACCGCGTGTAATGTGCCGCGTCGGTTTCGGCGGTCTCCTTCACGCGTCGCTCGATAACGTCTGCGTCGCGCGCGAGGCCCAGGTTTCGAGCCAGCCAGCGCAGTTCGCCGTTGAACCGCGCGACGGTTGCGTCGCCGAGCATCTCCTTGAAGGTTTTCATGATTGCACGCGTTCGCCGCGTGGCAACGCGCATCTGGTGAACGCCCTCCGGGTCGATGCCTTCCAGGGCCCGCGGTTGCTGCCGGCGCATGATCTCGAGCTGCTGTTGGAGATAGCGGAACAGGAGCGTCAGCACCGGGTCATCTTCACCTATTGCTTGCGCCTGCGGTTTCTCGAGCAGCGCATCCATCTCCAGCCCCGCGGCCTGCAGTCCGCGCTCGAACTTACTGTAGTGCGCCGGCATCAGGCCTGCGTCGTCGCAGAGCAGCGCGGCCACGGATTCGAGTTCCGCGGCAGTGCCGGACCTCGATTCGAGCTCCAGCTCGGTGAAAACCAGAACCCCGGTTGCCTTCGCGGTGGCTTTTTCAGCCTCGATCCGGCACTCGTCGAGATCGAGTTCGATGTGCATCGGTCGCGGGCCGGGTCTCTCGAGCTCGAATACGCTGCGGCGGGTCGTTACACAGAACAATTGCACGACGGGCCTGTCTCCGAGGATGACGTCGAGTTTCTCCCTGACGAGGCCCGCGGCGAGAGACAGTGGTGCCGTGCTCTCGTGCCGCTCGCTGTCCTGGCTGATTTCGGAGCGTACGTGGACGTTCCTGTCTGCCGCTTGCAGGGACTTCAGCGTCACTTTTTCGTGTCCGTGCCGTCGGCGGATACGACAGGCCCAGCCGGCGGCCAGGAGCGACCAGTTCTCCGTGTCGTAATAGTGGTCGATGTGCGTCGATTCGCCGTGTGGCGAAATGGCGAACCCGCTGGCGGCGAGCACCCGCAGTGCCGCGTCACCCTGCTCAGGGCGACGGATGATGAATTTGGCCTCGATTTCGGTCATAGCACGCCCTGTGGCGATCCCGACGCTGCGATCAAACGGCAAGATTACATTACGGGGTACTGGTATGCTTGTCGCGCTCCGGTAGAGGCGCGGATGTTCGCGGCTTCCATACGAAGGGGGGCGTATGGGCATCTGGTCCGAGGCAAGCAAGCTGGCTGCGCAGACGCCGAAAGAGCGAAACCGTTACGTCGACTTCCTGAGAGCCGTCTCGATTCTCGTCGTTGTCACAGGCCATTGGCTGATTGCGACTGCGTACTATGTGGATGGCACGCTCACACCCGGCCACCTGCTCAAGTCCGAACCCGCTACGCAGTGGCTGACATGGCTGTTCCAGGTCATGCCGATCTTCTTCATCGTCGGGGGTTACTCCAACGGCGTATCGCTGGAGAGCGCGCGTCGCAAGGGCGACGAGTACGCGGTATGGCTCGCCGCTCGCCTCAATCGGCTCGTCGCCCCATTGCTGGTCCTGCTGGTCGCATGGACCGCGATTGCGCTTGTCATGTATGCGGTCGATGCGAGGCCGGCGGTGATTCAGTTCACATCGAAAGCGGCGTTGATTCCCACGTGGTTTCTCGCCATCTACATCATGCTGGTCATTCTCGCACCGGCTGCTTACCGGGCGTGGCAGCGCTTAGGGTTCACATCGTTCTGGGCCTTCGTCGGGCTCGCTGTGTTAACGGATATCGCCTTCTTCGCCGCCGATCAGCGCTGGTTGGGCTGGACCAATTACTTCTGGGTCTGGCTGGCGGTTCACCAGCTCGGTTTCGCCTGGCGCGAGGGGCGTCTTCCCAGCCCGGCGTTGTTGATAGCCTGCTCGGCGGCCGGCTTCATCGTTCTGTATCTGCTTATCAGCAAGGGGCCGTATCCATTGGCAATGGTAGGGTCACCCGACGAAGGCCTGAGTAATACGCTGCCGCCCAAGATCACGCTCATCGCGCTGGGTATCTTCCAGTTCGGCTTGTTACTTGCGCTGGAGGCCCCGATGCGGCGCGCGCTGGAGAGCCTGCGCCTGTGGACAGCAACGGTGCTCGTCAACAGCATGATCATGACACTCTATCTCTGGCACATCACCGTGATGGTGCTGCTCGGCACAGTTCTCTACTTTGCAGGCGGTTTCGGCTTCGGTATCGAGCCGGGCACTCCCGCGTGGTGGTGGACGCGGCCGGTCTGGATCGGTGTGCTGCTGCTGCTCCTGTTTCCTGCCGCCCTCGCATTATCGCCGCTGGAACGAAAGGGACGCAGCCCGGATGCGCAGATTCCCCCGGCCGCGAGACAGATTTCGGGCGCGATCCTGCTCTGCCTGGGAATATCGTTGCTGGCCGTGTTCGGTTACGGCGGCGGTGTATTTGCGGGGCAGGGCATCGTGTCGTTCGGGCTCGTCGTGGTGGGCGCCGGACTCAGCGGGCTGTTGCCGTGGCTGCGCTAACAGGCATATTGTTGCAGGAGCCATCGATCGCGGGCCAGGGCCCGCTCCTACAATCTCACGATTCACCCGTAGGAGCGGGCCCTGGCCCGCGATCGATTCTACGAGGGAAAGCGCAGTGAAAATCGATTTCTGGTTCGAATTCGGCAGCACCTATTCCTATCCCGCGGCGATGCGGGTGGAGAAGCTCGCCGCGCATCACGGCGTTGGCGTCAACTGGCGTCCGTTCCTGCTCGGTGCGATCTTCCGCGAGCAGGGGCTGATGGATACGCCATTCAACCTATATCCCGCGAAGGGGCGTTACATGTGGCGCGATCTCGAACGAATCTGCGGGGCGCTGGGGATCCCCTTCCAGCGGCCGTCCGAGTTTCCGCGCAACGGAATCCTCGCCGCGCGGGTTGCATGCTGTTTCGACGACGAGCCGTGGATTCCGAATTTCGTCCGGGCGGTCTATCGCGCGAACTTCGTGGTCGACACCGATATCTCGGATGCCGTGGTGGTCGGCGGCTGCATCGACAGCGCCGGCGCTGATCCCGAGGCGGTACTGGAAAAGGCGCAATCGCCGGAGTCCAAGCAGAAGCTGCGCGAGCAAACCGATGAGGCGATGCGCATCGGCATTTTCGGCGCACCAACCGTCGTTGTCGGAGAGGAGCTGTTTTGGGGCAACGACCGGCTCGAAGACGCCGTGGCCCTGGCTAAATCCTGATCACCAGTGCCCGGTCCCCGGCTCGCCCTTGAACGGGCCGACGACGTCGGACGTTATCCAGCCGCCGTAAAACCGGCCGGGCTGCGGCTCGACCCTCTCGCCATCGACGTAACAGGCGACACGGCCGGGGTAAAACGCGTAATAACCCCTGATCTTCTCGAAACGCGGCCGCGGCCTCGAATAGGTCCATGCGATCGGCTCGTCCGCTTCGCGTGCAAGCGCGAAATAGCTGGCTGCACCTTTCCATTCGCAGATCGAGGTCCCGGAGACGGGAACCAGTAATTCAGTGCGAACCTGCCCCGGCGGCAGGTAAAAGGTTGGCGGACTGGCGGTTTCCTTCACCCGGTAGCTCGCGGATGTGCGCGCCAGGACCGTGTCACCGTCTCGCACTTCGACCAGGCGCGCACACGCTTCGGCTATCGGCGGGCGAGGGTAGTCCCAGACGGACTCCTGGTCCGTTGCCGGCTGTTCGGCAAATTCGGGACGCGATTGTCCGCGGTGACCCCACACGATACTAGCAGGCGCCTTGCCTGAACTGCGGATACAACGCATTGATGAACGGCGTCAGCGCGATAATCAGCGTCTGGGTGTAAATGCCCTCGCGCGTGTAGCGCCCGCCGGTCAGCAGGCCGTAGGCACCGCCACTGTGCTTGCTGTTAACGGTTGCAAAGACGCGGTCGTTGGCGACACCGAGTTCCATGCCCGCGTCGACCAGTTCCTTCACGGCCGGCGGCAGCGGCAGCGTGGCGCTTCTCGCTTCGCTGACGTCGCCGTGGCGGCTCCTGACGGCCATCCACGCGAACGCCATGAGCTGATCATCGAAAACATCGACACCGCCTTCGAGGCCGACCCAGTAGTCGGCATCCGGCTCGGCGTCGCGCGCACTCGACACCCGCTCCCGGGCGCCTTTCCGGGTTTTCGCGTCGTCGTCGGGCTGGTCCCCGACGCCCGAGTCCACTGCGACGCCGGATACTTCGAGCACGGCATCGGGAAATACCGCCGCAAAAGCCTCGCGGGCTGCGCCGATCTTGACCGGATTCTGCGATGCGACGACCACTTTCACTGCGAGGATCTATTCACCGTGCGGGAAATGCCGCCGCCGGTATTCACTGAGATCCCAGTCACCCAGCGTTGCCGCGGCGTCGAAGGTGCTGCGCAGGAATTCGAGCAGGGTCTCTTCCGGAGTCTGCGAGTTGCGGACGACATCGAGCGGCAGCACGAACTCGCCCATCGCATCGAGCCAGTATGCGCCTTTCGGCGCTACCGACGCCTCGCTGAAGCCCGGCGGCGTCGGGTACGCATAGGAGTAAAAAATCGGCTCAGGAAATGCATCGCCGCCGGGCCAGAAGCCCGCACTGCTGACTTCGTGGGAGTAGGCCTCCTGCGCCACCCACAGCGGCATGTTCGGCAGGCCGCCCGGATGATCGGGTGCCTCGCGACCGGAAAAGCGCGTGACGGCAAGATCGAAACTGCCCCAGAAGAAGTGCACCGGGCTGGCCTTGCCGCTGAAATCGGCACGGAATTTCCTGAACACGCGATCTGCCTGGAACAGGACGCGCCAGAAACGGTGCGCTGCGTCTGCGTCGTACGCGTTGTGCGTGCGGTCCTCCGGAAACGGAATCGCGTCCTCGACTTCGTTCGGCGTTGTGTTGATAGCAACCGGGTAACCGAGCGTGTCGAGCGTCGACATGACGGCCTGGTAGAAGTCGGCCGTGTCCTGCGCTTCGAGCGACAGCGATTCTTCAACGCCTTCGCAGGTTCGTATGCGAAGCTCGTGGGCGATGAAATCGAAGTCGATGCTGAAAGTGCGCTCGCCATGGGGAATCGCCCCGGTGGTCATGCCGCGCGGCGTCACGTAGAGCGTTACGTGCCAGGAGTGGTTCAGCCACGGCGACTGCGTCATGCGGATCTTGCCGACGATCTGCGTCCACATATGCAGGGTTGCCGCCGTTTCGCGCCAGTCTGCAAAGGGCAAGGCCGGCCAGGAGCCGGCTGATGTGGAATCATTATTCATCGAGATTTGGCCCTCTTCTTCCAGCACGCAATATAGCACCGGAGGCGTGGCCGAATTATTTCAAGAAGTTTCTGCAGCGCTCGGTAACCCGCATATGAATAATTCGGCTATCGGCCGATAGCTGCCGACGCTTAAAATAGCAGGACGTTTTCAGCGATTCGAGCCGTGTCGACTTCACACAAGGTCATTCTGGGAATTGCGCTGGCTGTCAGTTTCGCCCCGTTCCTTGGGTACCTGGCACTTGGTTTGCTGTTCCTGCCGATGTGGCTGCTGATGTTCGGCCTTGCATTGATACAGGGCGATCCGGAAGTGATCCACTTCATGCCCGTTGTCGTTCCGATGCTCGGGGGTCTTGCTGGCGCCTGGTCGATGTACCACGTGATCAGTCGCGTGTATGGCCTGTCCGTCAGGAAACGCGATTCCCGATGGGTCATGGCGGGCATACTCGCCGGCCTTGGCGCAATGTTCTATTCCCTTACCCTGATTTCCGTGGCCTGGTTTGCGGCGCCCGCCGCAGCTCTGACGTTGTATCTCGTTTACCTCGATCGCGAGCACCTCTTCGCGAAGCCGGATGCTGGTGCCTAGAAGCCGTATCCAACTGCTGTTCAGCATCGCCAATACCTCGCTGCCAGTCGGTGCTGCTACTATCCGACCTGCACAGGAATTCGTCAGGACGAAGGGCAGGTAATCGTGAAACGAGTCTGCATTGCAGTACCTCTATTGATGTTGGCGGGCACACCCGCGCTCGCAGACTTGCGAGTGCTTGTCGCCGAAGAAACGCTTCGGCAAATCGCCGGGGAAACATCGGGCGAAGCCGCAAAGAGAAACCTCGACAAGGTCACGCTGCACCATCGCATGCGATCCGGCGATCAGTTCGATGCGGCCACACAGTTTATCGAGTCGCGGCTCGACGAATATGGGCTCGACGAGGTCGAGACCCTGCGTTACGTGGCGGACGGCGAGACAATGTTCGGCACACAGAAGTCGCGGCCGGTATGGGACGTGCGCTTTGCCGAACTGTGGGAATTGGAGCGTGCCGACGGCGGCGCCCGCCGCGTGCGGCGTCTTGGCGACTGGGATGCGGTGCCGCTGACGCTCGCACAGGACAGTCTCTCGGCCGATGTGACCACGACGCTCGTCGACGTCGGTTCGGGCACGGCGGAGGCCGAGTACCGGGGCAAGGATGTCGCCGGCAAGCTTGTGCTTACGTCGAGCCAGCCCGGCGCGATCGTCGATCTCGCCGTTGGCGAGAAAGGCGCGGCCGGGATCATCTCGTACGCCCCGAACCAGCGCAGTGCCTGGTGGAAGGAGGACGACCGGCTCGTGCGCTGGGGCCACATCGGCAGTTTCCCGACGACGAAGTCCTTCGGCTTCATGATTTCGCTCGGCGAGGCGCGCAGGCTGCAGCAGCGCCTTGCCGCCGGCGAGGAAATCCTGCTCCACGCAAAGGTCGATGCCAGCCATGAGAAGGGGAATTACGAGTTCGTGACGGCGGAGATCGAAGGCACGGACAGGAGGGACGAGATCATCCACTACACCTGCCACCTCGATCATCCCCGGCCGGGCGCGAACGACAACGTTTCCGGTTGCGTGGCGATCCTCGAGACCGCACGCACGCTGAGCGCGCTGATCGACAGTGGAACGCTGCCGCGGCCGCGGCGCACGCTGAAGTTCCTGTGGCCGGCAGAGATCGAAGGCAGCATCATGTACCTCGCCGGGTTCGACGATCCGTCGCGCATAAAAGCCAACATCCACATGGACATGGTGGGCGGTGCCCCGGTCACGAAGGCGGTGTTCCGGATCTCCGGCGGGCCTTACAGTGTGCCGTCGTTCATCGCGGACCTCGGTCACGAGATCGGCCATTTTATCAACGACCAGACGCGCCGTTTCGCCGATGGCGAGGACGTGGCGTTTCCGCTGCATGCTCCGGAAGGGGGCAAGGAGCCTTTGCTCGCGCAGATGGAAGGGCTCGACATGGGGAGCGACCACGATGTGTTTTTCGAAGGCACCTGGCGCATCCCGGGCTTGTACCTGCACGACTGGCCGGATCGCTACATCCACACCAATTTCGACACGGCCGCGAACATCGATCCCACCAAGCTCAAGCGAGCGGCGTTCATCGGCGCCGTCAGCGGCTGGTTCCTGGCCAATATGTCGGAAGACGACGTGCCGGCGGTCCTGGACATGCTGAAACGGAACGCGCTGGAGCGCGGCGGCGAGCGCATGGCGCGTCGCGCCGCCCTGCCGGCCCTGGATGCCGCGGCGTCCACCGAGGTTCACTTCGACGTCGAGCGCCGCAAGGTTGACAGCATTGCCGACTTTGCAGCCTTGTCCGATGTGCAGCGGAATTCGGCATTGCAGTTTCTTGACGAACTGCAAAAGTTGTTCGTAATGCCCGTTCCGGCGATCTTCGTGCCGCGCGATGAAAGCGTTTACGTGCGCAACCCTGATATCGAAGGCCCGATGCATGCGTTCGGCTACTCCTACATTGAAGACAAGCTCGGCGCAGCGAACCTGGACTCACTCCGCCTGCCGAAGCACTCGACCGCGTCCGGGAGCGGCAGGATGTTCACCTACGAGGCACTGAACTTCGTGGACGGCGAACGCACCGTCAGTGATATTCGCGACTGGCTGGTGGCCGAGCTGGGTGATGTTCCCGTGGAATACGTGGCTGAATACCTCGGGGCCCTGGAATCGATCGACGTCATTCGTGAACGGCAGCGATGAGACAGGTTTTTTTAGGTAACATCCACGATACCCATGCACGGCGTAAACGTGTAGCTAGAGAGTAGTTTGGGCGCTTGCTCGGGTAGCAAAGCGCCGCGATTCACCGCAAAACGAGACGGGCGATGTGCAGTGATCGAAGACAGGGAGGGGGAACTCCCGGTTCGGACATGAGGATGCGTTTCATCGAAGCGCTGACCTATCCGCGCATGCTGATGACTGCAACCATCGATATCGACACCTGCCCCATGCACGGCTATTTCGACAAGACGCTCGATGCCTGCCTGGTGTGCGATAAGGGTACCGAGTGCCTTTGGCTAAACAGCCACGACGAATTCAGCTTACTTGCCCGCAAACCGATCGAAGCGCTGTTCGAGGCATTCAGCTTCAGCATCGACTACATCGATGCCTACGTTACCCACGAGAACCACAATCCCCGCCGTTGCGCCTGCGATACCTGCCACTGGCTGCGCGAAGCGCACCAACTCGTGCGCGAATACGAAAGCCGGGCATCGCGCTCTCCCCGACGCTGAATTCGACCATCTGAACGTACCGCCGGTATTCGTGCGGCAGCCATAGCTGCTACACTTTATGTATAAACGGAGTGAAGACCATTTGGGGTTAGCGGGGTTGGACGTTGCTCGAACTGGCGAATAAGAAGAACGTGTATAAGGTCGTCGTACTTAATCCGAAAGGTGGTTCGGGAAAGACGACCCTCGCCTTTAGTCTTGCCGGTTACCTGGCATCGACCGGGCGCTCAGTCGGTCTGCTGGACATGGATCGGCAGGGCTCGAGCACGCACTGGTTGAAAAATCGTCCCGAGTCGCTGCCTGTAATTCGTGCCCTCTCCGTGCCGGCACGCGGCTCCTCAAGGGTCGATGTTCCCGACGACGTCGGCTTCGGCCTGCGCTCGTGTTTCCGGCTGCCGCCGCGGCTGTCGGTGCTTTGGCGATCGCGATGTGGTTTCTCGTCGCTACGCAGGAGCAGCCGATCGAGGCGGCACCAGAGCCGGTATCACCCGAGGTCGCTTTTCAGACTACGCGTGTCGAGCCGATTGAGCGGCGCGCCCAGGATCAACCCGTTCCGGTCTCGCCGGGCGAGGCGCTGCAGGAACGCTGGCAGCTCACCGGTGTCGTAAGCGCGAATGGCGCTCGCGTGCTCATCCTGAACGACCGCCACAAGCAGGAGACCGTTCGATTGAAGAGCGACGGTGAGCTCAATGGCTGGGCCGTCGAGGAATCGGGCCCGAATTATGCCGTGCTGTTCCAGGGAAGCGACAAAGTTCGTATGGTCCTGAACCAGGGCGCCGCCCTGTAAGTCTCAACGCCTTTTCGAAAACCCCTTTTCTCAAGCGGGCACCAACCTTTTCGCGGTGCGCCGGTATTTCATGGTGTTCTCGGCAGCATCTGGCACCTGTAACCATGAGCGACGATCTGAATTCATTGTCGGAATCGATTCTTGCAACCCAACTTCATCCGTACAGCACTGAAAACGATGAACTAATCGGCACAAGCCGGCCTATGAGGGCGCTGTTCGCCGCATTGCCCCGTATCGCTGAGTCAACCTCACCGTTACTGATCTGCGGCGAACGCGGTACTGGTAAAGACCGGATTGCGCGCGCCGTACATGCGTTCTCTGACCGGGCCGGCGGCCCCTTTATTAGCGTTGATTGCGCGGCGGTGTCGGAAAAGCAGGTGCGCATGGCACTCTCCGCCGGGCTCGAGTCGGCGCAGGGCGGCACCGTGTTGCTGGACAACATCGGGAAGCTGTCGGTGGATCTGCAGGCACGGCTGTTGCGTGATTTGCGCAGCGAGCCCGGCGATACGCCGCGAGCAGCTGCCGGGCGTTACGATGTTCGCATCATCTCGACGACCCGTATCGACCTCGAGACGGCCGTCGAGGAAGGGCAATTTCGCGAGGCGCTCTTTTACCAGCTGAACGTACTGAGCATCGAGGCCCCGCCGCTGCGCGAGCGCGGCAGGGATGTTCAGCTACTGGCCGACTTTGTCCTGCAGAGGTTCACGACCCCGGGTTCGCGCCGGCGCGTCGTCGGCTTCACCGCGGAGGCGCGGCTTGCGATGCAACAATGGAGCTGGCCGGGCAATGTGCGCGAACTCGTGAATCGCATAAAGAAAGCAATCGTCATGTGTGAAAAGGGACCGCTTTTCAGCAGTGATCTCGACCTCGACAGCCGCACGCAGGGGCGCCTGACGATGACCCTCGATGAGGCCCGGGACGCGGCTGAATTGAGCGCGCTTCTGACTGCGCTTGCCGCGGCCAATGGTGACCTGAGAATTACGGCCGCGAAACTCGAAACGTCGCGTTCGGCTGTCTGCCGCCTGATGCAGAAGCATCGGATTGACGTGACCTCGCCGCAGCTGGTCGTCGGCAGCGATACATCTTGATCGTTCGTAAATCGCCTATACTTAGATAGTTACAGGGGTTGGAGACCCAACAAGGGGAATGAAAATGCCTGTCCAGAAGCTGAAAGACTATCTCGACGAACACGATGTTCAATATGTCACGATCAGTCACTCGCCGGCCTACACCGCGCAGCGTATCGCGGAATTGACCCGAATCCCGGGCAAGGAACTCGCCAAGACCGTCATCGTCAAGGTCGACGGCGATTACGCGATGGCCGTGCTGCCCGCGTCGCGCCGCGTGGACCTCGATCATCTCAAGAGCGCACTGGGTGCGGACGAGGTCGTACTGGCGTCGGAGGACGAATTCAAACGCCTGTTCCCCGATTGCGAACTCGGCGCGATGCCGCCGTTCGGCAATCTCTACGACATGGGCGTATTCGTGGCCGAGCAGCTGACCGAAGACGACGAGATCGCCTTCAACGCGGGTTCACACACCGAACTCGTAAGGATGGCTTACAGGGACTACGCGAAACTCGTGACGCCGCAGGTCGTCTCACTGACCTAGCCACGGTGCCGTAGCGAGCTTTCCGGCGTTTACTCGCCGAGGTATTGGTGCAACCAGGCGTTGACCTGCTGGTGCCAGTGAATCGAATTGTGCGGCTTCAGCACCCAGTGATTCTCGTCGGGAAAATACAGGAAGCGGCTGTCGATACCGCGGCGCTGCAGTGCCGTGAAAGTCGCGATACCCTGCGTGACCGGAACCCGGTAGTCGAGCTGGCCATGAATGACGAGCATCGGCGTCTGCCAGCGATCGACGAATAACGCCGGGTTGTGCTTTTCGTAGCCTTCGGGGTTCTCGTAGTAAGGCCCGCCGTGCTCCCACTCGGGAAACCAGAGTTCCTCGGTCGTGTAGTACATCGACCGGTTGTCGAATATGCCGTCGTGGTTGACGAGGCAGCGGAACCGGTCCGGCCACTGGCCGGCAATCCAGTTGACCATGTAGCCGCCGTAGGATGCCCCGAGCGCACACACTCGCTCGCCGTCGAGAAAGTCATACCGCTTCAGCGCGGCCGCCAGCCCCAGTTGGAGGTCTTCGAGGGGTTTACCGCCCCAGTCGCCCGTGATGCTGTCGGTGAACGCCTGGCCGTAGCCGGTCGAGCCGTGAAAGTCGATCATCACGGCGGCATATCCCTGCCCGGCATAGGTCTGCGGATTCCAGCGGTAATGGAAATTATTGGAAAAGCTGCCCTGCGGGCCGCCGTGGATCAGGAAAGCGACCGGGTATTCCCTGTCGCGCTCGAAGTCCGCGGGTTTCACGACGAAGCCGTAAACGGTATCGCCGTCCGCACCCTCGAACGAAAACTGCTCGTAATCGCCCATGGCTACTCCCGCGAGCGTGCGCGACGCGAAGTCCGTGATTTTGCGGCTTTCGCCGGTATCCGGGTTGAATACGTGGAGTTCGTCGGGAGAGGCCAGGTTATTCATTTTGTAGACGATGCCATCGCCTGCGTCGTCGAACGCACCCACCGTGCCCCGCGATACCAGCTTGACCGGCTCGCCGTCATTGAGGCCGATCTGCCACAGCGTTTTGTGCCCGACGTCCTGCGCGTTGACCAGGAGCGACTCCCCATCGCGCGTAAACGCGATCGAGGAAGGCGACCGGTCCCAGCCCTCGGTCAGCACACGGTTTTTGCCCGAACGCAGGTCGCGCAGCACGACCTTGAACTGGTCGGCCTCGAATCCCGGGCGCTGCATCGCCAGCCACGCAAGATAGCGGCCGTCAGGACTGACAACCGGCGCGGTATCCCATGCTTCATTCGCGTCCGTGAGATTGCGGGGTTCGCCCTTGCCGTCCATGGGCACGGCGTAAATATCGAAGTCTGTGGAAGTTGGTTCGTCGCGGTTGCGCAGGCGCGCCGCGAAATAGAGCGTCTTGCCGTCCGGCGAGATGGCGTATTCCTCGTTGCCGCCCCAGACCCGTGACGGCACGTCTGCATCCAGCCGGCTCAGGCGCTCGGGCGCGCCGCGGGCGTCGCCTTGTTCGTTCAGCGGGATCACGAAGAGCTGTGAATGCCTGTCGTCGAGCCAGTAGTCCCAGTGGCGCATGAACAGCCGGTCATAGCGTTGTGCGGTGACCTTGTCGTCCTGTTTGTCGGCGACCCTGTCCGACGTGCACTGGATATCGTCGCAGTCGGGGTACACGGACAGCGAGACAACGAGCCGGTCGCCGGCCGGCGACAGCCGGAACGTGCCGACATCCAGAGGAAGATCGGTCACAGGTTGCGCCTCGCCGCCGTTGACCGGCAGGCGCCAGACCTGTGTCGACTCGCCGCGTGACGACAGAAACAGGATTGAGCGGCCGTCCGACGACCAGCTCGGGCTGGTGTCGTTGGCATCGTGCGTGGTCAGTTGCCGCGGTGCGCTGCCGTCAATCGTGCTCAGCCAGAGATCGTAGCGCCCTTTGTCGGCTTCCATGTCCGTGTGGCGTACGGCGTAGACGATCAGGTCGCCGGCGGGCGACACGGCGGGGGCCCCGACCCGGTCGATACGAACGAGATGCCCGGCGGTAAAAAGTTCAGCGTGCGCCACGGAGGTGGCCAGGCAAAGAAAGGCGAAACAAACAATTTGGCGTGTCATCTGTATTCTTCGTATACGGGGAAAGTCTCACAGTCTAGAGGAGGCGCAGTCCATAGCAAGCCTGTGATTGCAGGCAAGCCACGAGGCAGCCATGTCCACGCAAATACAGGGCCACACGAGCGCGGCGACATTGCCGGGTGATATCCTTGTGTCTCGACCACCCACGGGCGTTCGAATGCGGCAAAACTTGTTGAAAGGGTTTTACCTGCAAGACCTGCTGATTGAACCGACTAGCGGGCGTGTCTCCGGGCCCGGGGTCGAGGCACACCTCAAGCCCAAAGCCGTTGAAGTACTGCTGTACCTCGTCGAACGACCCTTCGAGCTCGTCGAACGCGATGAGGTGCTGCGGGCGGTCTGGGGCGAAAATGGCGGTAGCCCGGAAGCGCTGACTCATGCAATCAGCGAGCTGCGCAGCTGCTGCAGGGACCATGCGAGCAGCCCGTCCGTGATACAGACGGTGCCCCGGCGCGGCTATCGCCTGCTGCAGCAGGCGCGGCTTGTCGAGGAACCTGAAGCGGCTTCCGAAACAGGGTTATTCCAGGTGCCCGATGACGGCAGCTTCATTGGCAAACTGATGCGCCGCGGCGTCGTTCAGGCCGCCGCAGCCTACATGGTATTCAGCTGGTTGCTGATCCAGGTGGCGGACATCTTCACACCGACTCTGAATCTGCCGAGCTGGGTACCGACGCTCGTGACGTTTGCGTCCATCGGCGGATTTCCCATTGTGCTGGTGCTTGCATGGATGCTGGAACAAAGCGACGGCAGATGGTCTCTCGATCGCGGCACGCAGTCCGGCAAGATGCTGTCGGGACTCGAAAGAAATTACCTGTCGATTCTGGTTGCGTATGGAGTCGCCGCCACGGGTGCGCTGTCGTACCAGCTTACGGTGGGATTCGACATTCCAGGCAGGCCCGAGGTCGCCGTGGCTGAGGAGGATGCTCTGCTGCAGGTGCATCCCAACTCGATCGCTGTGCTGCCATTCCTCAACGTCGACGGCAGCGAAAAGACGCAGATCTTCGCCAATGGCCTCGTAGACGATGTCATCACCAGTCTCGCACGCGTACCGGGACTGCTTGTGTCCTCACGCGGCGACGCCTTCACGCTCGACCCGAACACGTCATCGGCTCGCGTCCGGGAACGCTTGAGGGTCGCCCTCTATCTCGAGGGCAGCGTGCAGATCGAAGGCGACACGATGCGCGTCATTCTGCAGTTGATCGACACGGAGACGGGATTTCACGTCATGGGCCGCAGCATCGACCGCCCGATTGAGAGCTTTCTCGAGATGCGCAAGGAGATCACGGATCTTACCGTTGCGAACGTCCGCGTCGCTCTTCCGACCCAGACCCAGCCGCCGCCGGCATTCGATTTTGAGGCATCGGACCTCAATGCCTACGTCCTCTACCGCCGTGGCAAGGAGATCTACGAGCAGCCCCGAACGCTGGACTCTCTCGGCGAGGTCATCGGCTATTACGAACAGTCTCTGTCGCTCGATCCGGAGTACGCCGCAGCACATGCAGGACTCTGTGCGACATACGTCGCTCGATACTGGATCAGTAACGCGGCGGAGGACATAGAGATGGCGGAAGACGCCTGCGCCCGAGCGCTGAACTCGAATCCACGCCTGCACATGGTGTACTCGGCGCTCGGCGATTTGTATAGACAGACCGCAAGAAACGCGAAAGCAGAATATGCCTACGGCAAGGCTCTGGAGATCAACCCACAGGATGCCCAGGCCATGACCGGTATGGCGATGTTGTATCAGCGTGAGCAGCGTTATGACGAGGCGGAAGAGCTACTCCTCCAGGCGATCGAGATTCAACCCGGAAGCTGGCGGGCGATCGACAGCTACGGCACATTCCTATTCAGAGTAGGACGCTACGATGAGGCCGCGATTGCCTATCGGCAGGTCACGCAGCTCGATCCGAGAAACCGGCACGCGTGGACGAACCTCGGCAGCGCTCTGACGATGAAGGGAGACTTCGAGTCGGGCAGGATGGCCTACGAGGAATCGCTGAAGATCGAGAAAACCGAGGCCGCGCATTCAAATCTCGGCGTCATCTACTATTATCTGGGTGAATTCGAAAAATCCGTCGCAGAGCATCGGGCAGCTATCGCCCTGAATCCAGACCAGACGATGAATTGGGTGAACCTGGCCGACGCGCTTTACTTTGCCGGCGAAACGACGGAGGCGAAAAGCGCGTTCGGCAATGCATCGGAACTTGCTAGGAGCCGCCTGAGTGTGGACCCGGATGATGCGAACACAATGCTCTTGCTGGGCTGGGCGCAACAGATGCTTGGCGACACGGCTGTTGCCAAGGAGTTCATTAAAAAAGGTCTGGATCTGGCACCGAGCAACCCGTATGGACAGTATTATGCGGGACTGATCGAAGTGATGGCCGGAAACCACGAGGACGCACTTCGAGCATTACGGAGAGCGCTCGACAACGGTTACCCCGCGAAGATGCTTGCGGCGGAGCCGTACCTGGAAGACCTCAAGCAAAACCGGAAGTTCAGGAAGATGGTTTCCGAAATGGACTGACAACCTGTCTGGAGAAGAAAATGAAAATGACACTTATACTTTCGCTGCCGCTCTGCTGCTTGCTTGCAGCCTGTGCAGAGACGCCGCGGTCGGCTTTTATCGAGAATTGTCCGGGAGGACCGCCGGCCGACAGGTGTCCACCGGGTCTGGATAAACGCAACAAGATCAATATCGTGGTTAGTGCTGTCGATGTTAAGGTTCAGCCGACTATTGTCTGCACGAGTCCGGGGGATAGGATTGCCGTGAACGTAGTGGGCATCCCGGCCAATGCCAAAGTGGCGACGGTTCCGAAAGATAGCGCTGATGGCTGGATTCTGAGTTCAAGAACCGGGGATGGCACGATGTCGATCAACGTGCCGCAAGGCACGCCTGAAGAGGATTATTCCTATTTCGCGTTGGCGAGCACAGGAAAGTGTGTCGATCCCATGATCCGCGTCGAGCAGTAATTCAAAATTGAAATGTCGGCCGTCAGTCTTCGATCCCCAACCGCTTGTGCATGAGCGGGCTCGTGGTCGTGTACTGGAGATGCGCCTTCTTGTCGGGCTCGAGGCGCTCCTTCGCCGCGAAAGCGGCGAGGGCGGCCTCGTG
>CBFHSG010000029.1:0-30632 GCA_965658465.1 Woeseiaceae bacterium
TTCTGCGGCGTTGCCGAAGAACTTCCCGACTGAATTACGGGATTCGATTGCCGTAGGGGCACTCAAGCGCTGCAAGGTGATTACGGCAGCAGTTGCTTAGTGCAGGGCTGGATCGGCCACAATGCTCCGAAATCCAGAACGCAGTCGCGCCACGACTCAAACACTGCGTGAATTTTGCGTGGAACAGTTGTGAATTGTCCTGAATAGTACTGCAAATCATGCAACGAACGCCCCGGTAACTTGTTGAAAAATATGAATCGAATCAACCACTTAGAATTCTGAAAATCCACGTGTCGGTGGTTCACCGGATCAAGCGAGTTCGCAACTATTCTAATCGGCCTTTTTTGCCGGACAACCACTTTCCTGTAGTTGGCACTCCGAACTGGTCTGTTAAAAAAACGGCGGGCACTTTGCCCGCCGCTCGTTTCTGGATGTTGCCAATCATCTAATCAAGAAGCCCCTGGGTATCCATCTCGTTAAAGAGGGCGACGCCGTCCACGAAACCATAACCGCTATCGAAATCGAAGCCAGGTGGCAGGAATCGTGCGGGAGGCCCGAAAAATGCCTTAAATCTTATGTCTTGCGCCGTATCGCTCAGAAGCGAAGTAACCTGCGAGGGCATCAACGATCCAGAGCCACCGGCACCGTCGAGCATTAGTATCGCCAATGCAGCGACGTGTGGCGCCGCGGCGGAAGTACCGAAGAAGTTTGGTATGCCGTCATTGTCAATGGTGTCGAAAGTGAAGAACGTGGTGTTGGTCCCATCAGGACCGGTCACTACCGGCTTTTCTCCAACGATTGGCGTTGCTTTGCGGCTACCGTCGTCATTGAAAATGAGTGGTACGCCGCCCTGCGACGAAAACCCGTTTAGACAAGCTGGGTCGCAAAGATCTTGTACGCCAAACGCTTCCTGAAACTCGGGGAATTCCTCGGTAAAAAGCGCGAAAGCTGCGCCGATTGCGTTCGCGCCCTCAGCGTTGTTATGCCCAAACGTCGTTGGACTGAAGGTTGCCCATTCGCGCGGTACCGTGGCGTCGAAGTCGACGTATTTGACGATGTTCGGCGCGGGGCCATCACGAAGGATAAACTGAATCTGGAATTCCTCGCCCACATCTTCGACTGTGAACAGCGCAGCGAGGTCCACAGCATCGAGCCCGACATTGGGATCACCAGTGAACTGGCATGTATCGCCCGGTCCGACGGCTGGGTCAAGGCAGTTCGGCACCGGGAGCCCGTCAGCGTCGTACCAGAAAACGTCTAAATCACTTGCTGAGCCTACCGTGCCACTCGCGGAGAAGAACGGCTCATCCCACTGAAAACTCAAAACTGTAAACCCAGTTGCAGTCACTGTTAGCGACTGCGTCGTGTCGACATCTGGACCGGGATCAAAATCATGAACCGTCAACAAACCCTCGGCCACCGGCCGAAACTCGTCCTGGTAGGAATCCCTGTCCCTGTTTCCAGCGGACGAAAAATAGGACACCCCCTCGGCATTCACAGTATTGGCTGCCTGAGCAACGATTCCGTTCTGAAACATTGGCTCCGCGAAGTAGATGATGTCATCAACAATGACATCAGCACCGGCGTCCGCAAGCTCAAGTATCCCGAGCGCAAAGTCTGCTTCGCTTATAAAAGCTGTGTGAAATGACTGCGCGGCAAGGGGGGCAACGTCGTGGATCAGTTGCATCATGGCGCGCCCTTCATCACTCCCACAGCCCTGCGGCACGCTCGATACCTTGAGGCCCGTGAGGTCCTGTAAAATGTCGATCTTTGAGACCGGCGGCAGATCACGTCCGATGTCCTGTGCCGCGGTCGTACTCGCCTGGCCTTCCCCGAAAGGGCCGGGGTTGCACGCGAAGCTGTCGGACAGCACTCCAATGGACAGACCTTGACCGGTCACGCCGAAAATGGAGCGAACTTCGTCAGTACGCATCGATCGGTCGCCCTGTGAAATAGCGCGGCCGTTATTATTACGTCCATTCGCATTGGCAATTGCAAAAGCCGGACGCGCAAAAAGTAAGCCAGATGCACGTTCGAGTTCGCCGAGTGCGGACAAAGGCACAAGTGCGCCAACCTTGCTGCCGAAAGACACAATGTTTTCGGCACCGAGACGTCTTAATGCGCGTTCAAGCGATGGAACATCATCGCTGATCATGTCAACAGACACGTAGCCGTTGCCGATGACTACGTGCTTAATATTCTCGACGACGCGATCACTCTCGCCGCGCTGCTCCAAAGTCTTGATTCCGGACAGGAATACGTCGAGTTTGCCGCTGGCAGAAGATGCCTCCGGCGCGACTCCTAAGGTTACGACTGCGAACAACGCAGCGGCCGCGTAAACGGTGTTTTTTCTAGATCTCATGCGCTTCCCCTATGTACCGGTTCTGGTGATTTTCTATATATTCCGCGAAATCCCGGAGGACTTCTTGTTCAGCTAAATATATATGATCTTGCGACGGGATGCCGGAGGAAATGTATGCAGGTTCTGTCAGAACAAATAAGTCGATTTGCCTGCCGAACCGCAGCAATGTTCGGCTCTGGAAAATTCGTGGTTTCTCTCAGTTCAGTTCAAAGCCGTAATGTCTGCGAGGGAGATATTGCCGCGACACAACGACAATGCAGTACTAATTTGAAACCATAACGAGGCCGTTGCAATAGATGATCGAAACAATGCGTTGTTCCGTTACGGGTGTCGGTTGATTAACTTTGATAGCGTGCCGGAGATATGCGGGGTTTAGATGTGCAACGTTATGCACGGTAATGTAGCTATAGCAACGGACGCCCCGGTAACTTACTGAAAAATATAGATTGAGGGATTCCAACGACGCTCTGAATATCCGCGTGTCGGTGGTTCATCCGAGGCCCGCAGGGCCGACAGACGCCGTAGGCGCCCGAAGGGCGAGCGTAGCGAGTCCATTCCGCCCCTGGCCACCAATTTCTGACATCAAATCGTGTTCCTGGATACGAACCAGGCGGTAGGCGGTTTGCATAACGCCGAGGAGCGGCGCTCCGACCGACGGGAGGAGATAATTATCCGGTCGCGCCAAATAAAAAGGGCCCCGGTTTCGGGGCCCTTGATCTATTCGTCGGATATTTAGGCGGGGACGATGTTTTCCGCCTGTGGGCCCTTCTGGCCCTGCGTAACGGTGAACTCGACCTTTTGCCCTTCGGCGAGCGTTTTGAAGCCTTCGCTCTTGATTGCACTGAAGTGTGCAAAAACGTCGGGGCCAGATTCCTGCTCGATGAAGCCGAAGCCCTTTGCTTCGTTGAACCACTTAACGGTTCCGGTAGTAGTTGACATAGTTGTTTCCTGTTTAATCAAATCAATATAAGCCCTTTCCCAAGGACCGGTTTGGCTGGAAGTGATGCAATTACTTATGAAAAACAGGACGAGGAACTACGGAAGAAACTTCTGCGGGAACGTCGAAATGGAGTGCATAGTGAACAGCGCACTTAGAAGCTTGTCGGAGTATAGGCTTAAATGCCGAACAAACAAGCAATATATTCGCAAGAATTGGAATTGCAGCGACTGTTTTTCAAGAGATGTGACCCTAGACTTATTCATCTGCCTCCGCCGCGCGTAAAGTAGTCAATCCACGCTACCCGCATATTGAGTTTAAGGGGCCTCCAGTGCCCATATCCTCCATCTTCGGATCTGCATTCATCAGGAGGACTTATGAGCACAAAACTACACGTTGGGAATATTCCGTCTACGGTTTTGGAAGCTGACCTGCAAGCGACGTTTGCCAAATTCGGTCCGGTCGATACCGTTGAGATTGCCAGGGACTCCGGTACCGGATTGAGTAGAGGTTTTGCCATTGTCGCGATGGCGCGGGATCAGGATGCTGTCACTGCGATTGGGCGTCTGAACTTCACACAATATGCCGGTCGTACGATCGGCGTCAGTCGATCTCGGTGAAACACACTCCTAAGGAACAAAAGAGCAACAAAGAGGTAAAGAAAGTCCCGGTCATTTCTGCACGGGCTGAAAATGCAGCGGGTCCCTGAGGGTCTGCAGTGCCCTGTAAAAATAGAGCGCACGCGGTCGCTTGCCCTTGAACCGGAGCTTCCTTAAGAATTCGACTTCCTCGGCTGAGGCATCGCCGCTAAGCGTGGCATCCTCGAGGAACTCGGTAAATCCTGGCTCGTCCCCATCGACGCTGTCGACGTCCTTTTCGACGAAGGCAAACCTTTTCGGTTCCCCGGGCACGAGTCTTTCGTTAAGTACTATTTCCATGTCAAAAGTAAGGAGGTCGATATCCCAGCGCGCCAGCAGCGGGTTGAGAAAGGAAATGCAGTCGGCGCTCGAAATGTTGAAGATATCTGTGTCGAGGAACTCCAGAATTATGACTCGCATTTGCGCATAGCTCTTGTCGCTGAGGTCTGCGACGTCATGGAGCCAGGCTTCGTTATCCAGCTCGACGCGTGCGACCCGGCTGATAACGTCGAGCAGCGTTTGCGTAACGAGCCGCTCGAGTTCGCCGAACGGCTGCCTCTCGAAGATCGCCCGTATTTGCTGCTGACGGGGCGGGACGCACTTCTGCAGTATCAGTTCCCGGGTCTCTTTCAGCAGTGCTTCTTGCGGCTCCTCGTAATCACGTCTGAACTCGTCCATCCGCTGCGCTCGGGCCAGCGTTGCCAGCTCGCCGTTCGATAGCCGCAGGAATCTGCCCATCTTCTCGTAAATATCCGTCCGATCCGGTGCTGGCGGTAGCTTCTTCCGGGTCAGTAGCTGGGATATATAGGATTCTGTCACCTCGGCGGCGGCGGCCAGATCCTTTTGCTCGAGCTCCAGCTCCTGCAGTCGCGCCTTGATGACAGAACAAACATCCATTTTGCGGTTCCTTATAATTTACTATCACAGTTAATTATAAAGATAATCGCAGATAACACTTGACCAATCAAGATAATTAACCGATTATGGTTAACGGATCAACAGGGCTTCGGAAAAACTGAACCAAGCTGGTTATTCGAAGTGCCCGGTTGGCCAATCACAAGGACGGAGAACGATATGTACGCACGTCAAGTATCGATGGAACTGAAACCAGACAGCCGCAAGGATTTCACCCACAAGATCGAGGCGGAAATCCTGCCCCTGCTTCGCAAGCAGAAGGGATTCCAGGATGAAATCACCTTCGTTAACCCGGGTGGCAAGGACGCATTCGCGCTGAGCCTGTGGGACAGCAAGGAAAGCGCCGAAGCTTACGGCCGGGCCTCGTATGCCGAGGTGACCAAACTTCTCTCAAAACTGGTTGAAGGAACTCCGCGGGTAAAGTCCTACGAAGTTGCGAATTCGACCTTCCACAAGATAGCCGCAACGCAAAAGGCGGCGTAATTCCGCGAGCAGTATCTCGTGGCAGGCGAACACGGATTCGCCTGCCCGTTTCGCATGCTGCCAATTCACCAATGACGGGACAATCCAATGGCATGGCCAAACGGTAACAACGGCAAGACGGGTTCGCCAGGTAGCGGCGGCAACCCGGCCGCCGAGCTTCAGCAACTGATCGACCAGGGTCGGGCAGGTCTGAAGCGGATCATGCCGGCCGGCGGTCCGCGCGGTGCGATCATCGCAGCGCTGATTGCAGCGATTCTCGTCGGCGCGTGGACCGCTTACTACACGGTCCCGAGCGATTCCGTCGCGGTCGTGCAGAGATTCGGCAAGTACCTGAAGGAGGTACCGCCCGGCCTCCATTTCAAGATTCCCCTGGGCATCGATCTGGCGACCATTGTTCCGGTCAAGCGGCAATTGAAGCAGGAGTTCGGCTTCACGACGCCGGGCGCCACCGACCCCTACCAGAGTCCGGTTGACGGAAAACGCGAAACGGAGATGGTGACCGGTGATCTGAACGCTGCACTGGTGGAGTGGGTCGTCCAATACCGCATTGCGGACCCCGTCAAGTTCCTGTTCGAAGTGCGCGAGCCCGGCGCGACCCTGCGCTACGTATCCGAGTCGGTCATGCGGGAAGTCGTCGGCGATCGCACGGTGGACGAGGTGATTACGATCGGGCGCCAGGAAATCGAATCGGAAGCATTGACAAAAATGCAGGCGCTTTCCACGAAATACGCGATGGGAATCAGCATCGACCAGGTGCAGCTCAAGAATATCAATCCTCCGGGCCCGGTGCAGGAGTCCTTCAACGAGGTCAACCAGGCCCAGCAGGAAAAAGAAAAACTGATCAACGAGGCGCGGCGCGACTACAACAAGGTGATCCCCCTGGCCGAGGGCGAGAAGGATCAACGAATCCGCGAGGCCGACGGCTACCGGCTCAAACGAATCAACGAAGCTGAGGGTGATGTTGCCCGATTCAGTGCATTGCTGACCGAATACACGAAGGCACCGGAAGTCACGCGCCGCCGCATCTACGTCGAGACGCTGCAGGCCGTATTGCCGGACATCCACTCGAAGATCATCGTCGATGACCAGACACGCAACATACTGCCGCTGCTGAATCTCGATGCACAAAACGGTGACAAGCCATGAACAAGCTGGCCATCCTGGCGGCGATACTGGGTGCTGCGGCCTTTGTGCTGGTCAGTTCGATCTATACGGTCAGCGAAGTCGAGCAGATGATCATCACCCAGTTCGGCAAACCGGTGGGCGAGCCCGTGACGACGGCGGGCCTGAAGATCAAGACACCCTTCATCCAGCAGGTCAATTCGATCGATAAACGGGTGCTGGAGTGGGACGGCAGCCCTTCGGACATGCCGACCAAGGACAAGCTCTATATATCGGTCGATTTATTCGCCCGCTGGCGAATTACGGATCCGCTGCAGTACTTTCTGAGAATTCGCGACGAACGCAGCGCCCAGTCACGTCTCGACGATATTCTCGGCAGCGAAACCCGTAACGCCGTTGCCAAGCACGAACTCATCGAAATCATCCGCACTACGAGCGATCGAGTGCCAATACGTGATGCGCTTCTGACGGACGCGGAACGTGAACTCAACATGGGCTCGCTGGTGCCGATCCAGAAAGGGCGCAAGCTGGTCGAGCGGGAGATCTTTACCGCAGCCGCGGAGAAGGTCAGGGTATTCGGTATCGAATTGCTGGATATCCGCTTCAAACGCATCAACTACAACGAAAGCGTCCGCCCGAAAATCTACGATCGAATGATCAGCGAACGGCGGCAAATTGCCGAACGCTTCCTGTCGGAAGGCAATGGCGAAGCAGCCAGGATTCGCGGCAACCGCGTTCGTGACCTGAACAAAATTCAATCCGAGGCGTACAGGGAAGTCGAAGAGATTCGCGGCCTGGCGGACGCGAAAGCCACCGAAATTTATGCCCAGGCATACAACCAGAACGCCGAGTCCATTGCATTCTACGAATTCACATGGACGATGGAGTCCTACAAGTTCATCATCGCCGAAAACACAACGCTTGTTCTATCGACGGACAGCGAGCTGTTCAAATTCTTGAAAGGCATGGATCCGAACGGAGGAGCAACTCCATGAACACGATTTATTCACGTCTGGATCGTATCGCTTACGCCCTGATGGCCCTGATGGTTGTCGCGGGCTCTGTAGGGTTAGCAAGGGCGCAAGGTATCGCGGACGCAATTCCCGCCGACGCGAGTGCGAATACCTATGGGAAAGGATGGCAGTGCGACAGGGGATTTCGTAAGGATGATGGCAGCTGTGTTGTGGTGACGATACCGACAAACGCCTTCCTCACGGACTCGTCGTACGGATCCGGCTGGCAGTGCAAGCATGGTTTCAAGCAAAGTGGCGATGCGTGCGATCCGGTCGCATTGCCGGCGAATGCCTACATCAGCGCGACGTCAGGCGATAGATGGCTGTGCGACCGAGGCTTTCGACAAGTCGGCGAGACTTGCCAGGCGATCGACGTGCCGGCGAATGGCTACCTGGCGAACGACTCGAGCAGATCAGGCTGGAGCTGCGACCGCGGATACCACGCGTCAAATGGTGCCTGTGTTGCCATAGGCGTGCCGACAAACGCGTACCTGGCGTATAGCTCGAGCAACGCCGGCTGGGAATGTGATCGCGGTTATCGAGAGGTCGGCGGCTCTTGTAATGCCATCGAAGTACCTCCGCACGCCTACCTGTCCGGGCGGCCCTATGGGCCTGGTTGGGTGTGCGATCGTGGATATCGGGAAGACCAGGGCACATGCATCGCCGTGCAACTGCCGGAAAACGCTCACCTGGATTTCTCCGGAAACGATTGGGACTGTAATAAACCTTACCGCAAGCGCAATCTTGCATGTACATCAGGTGACTGAAATGACCGACAAAGACCGACAGACCATGGACCAACTCGACATCACCAGTAAATCCGAAACGGTTTACTACTACAAGACCTTCAGGTACCAGCGACTGGCTGACGCGGTTAGCTACGCGAAGATCGACGCCGCGCGCCAGTTCGGCTCAGAGCAGGGACAAAGTCATGAGTAAAGAACAAAAGAGCAACAAGGAAGCCAGGAAAGTACCGGCGATGACGGCTAAAGAGAAAAAGGCCGCGAAAAAAGCGAAGAAGAACGAAAGAGGGCGCCTCGGCGAATGACCGGGCCCTGGCTGGCGCCGGGCTTCCCGGTCATGCAGCGGCGAATCGTGCTGCCTCGCGGTACGAAACCGCTCTCTGGCGATCTTCATCCCACAGGCAACAGCGGAAGCAGTCGCGAATATCGCGAGGGCTGAGCGTCGTCGTCACGGGTGACTGTAGTTCGGGGATTGCATCCATCACCTCGGGCAGGCGATAGAAGGGAATGCGCACGTTGAGGTGATGGATATGGTGAAAACCGATGTTACCGGTGAACCATTGCATGACCTTGTTGAGCTGCATGTAACTGGAAGACTCCATTGCGGCCCGATAGTAGGTCCACGCTTCCCGCGTCAGTATGTGCATGCGCTTGAAGCTGTGTTGCGCAAAGAACAGGTAACTGCCCAGCGCCGAGGCGATGGTCATCGGCAGCAACACGACGAAGAACGCGGTATCGAAGCCGCCGAATATCCACAGCGCCCCTATCAGCAGCGCGTGGCCGATAAGCACCAGCAACGAGTCCCAATGCCGCAACGGCTGCTGTAGCAACGGCAGCAACGTTATGCTGAAGAGAAAGATGGTTATATAGCCCGTAAGCACGGTGAGCGGGTGCCGGACGATGCGGTAACCGATTCTCGTCGTGTGCGACGCTTCATGCCACATTTGCGTCGTCATGATCGGGAAGGAACCGATACTCGACGATGCGATCTGGCCAACGTGACCATGATGATAGTTATGGCTCTTCTTCCAGGACCGCGGTGGCGTCAGCGCAAGAGCCGAATAAACGCGGAACAGGAACCACGCAACGCGCGATCGGACCAGGATCGCTCGATGCATGTAGTCATGGTAGGTAATGAAGGCGCGAACCATCAACATGGCCGCGAGCAGCGAGAACAGCAATCGCAGCGGCCACCAGGGGGCGAGTGCTGCGCCGGTGAGCGCCCCCGCGAGCAATACGAAGGTCAAGCCGACGTACCACCAGCTGACCGTTACCGATTCCTCCGCGAATGGCACGGTCGCGTTGATCAGGTCCTTCCCGATACGCAATCCTTCACTCGTCTCGGCAGACCCCTGGTTCGGTGTCAGAGCCTCGTCGTGCATGCTTCAATGCCGGCATGAACTACCGGAACGTGAAATTATATCTCCCTCGTTATGGCTGGAGTACGGGTATGCGTGAAAATACTTACAAGAGGTGGATGTCGACGCCCGGCGGGATCTCCGCGTGAAATAGCTGTGCATCGTCATGCACAGTGCTACCAGTTCAGCAACGGACGTACCGGTAACAAACGCCGCAGGCGCCCAAAGTGCGAGCGCAGCGAGTCCATTCCGCCCCTGACCAACAATCTTCTCAATCACCGGCCAAATTATCGGTTGGTGGCCAGCCCGTACTGCGCGCGCCAAGCATGGGGCTCCGTACAAGCCCGTATCGACAGGTCGTGCCAAGTCACTGAAACTCCTTCTAGTTGTCGGGGAGGCAAGGGCCGGCGTGTCCCTATTTTCCGAACTTCGGCGCCGCAACGTGTATCGCATCGCGGCAGCCTATGCCGTTGCGGCGTGGCTGATTATCCAGGTGGTGGAAACGATATTCCCCGCCTTCGGCTTCGATGACGCAACGACCCGCTACACGGTCATCGCATTGATGATCGGGTTTGTACCGGCGGTCATATTTGCATGGGCATTCGAAGTCTCACCGGAGGGCCTCCGACGGGACCGCGGCGTTGACCAGCATGCGTCACCCGATCCGCGCATGCACAAGCGACTTGACCAGGTCATTATCGCGGTGCTGGTCATCGCGGTTACGTATTTCGCGATCGACAAGTTCGTCCTCAGCGAATACAACAGCGCGTCATCAGCACCGGTTGGTTACGCGACGCCAATCGGCGGATCGATCGCCGTCATGCCGTTCGTCGATATGAGTCCCGGCGGCGACCAGGCGTATTTCTCCGACGGTATCGCTGAGGAGATACTGAACCTGCTGTCGCGCGTTCCCGAACTACGCGTCGTGTCGCGGTCATCATCCTTCGCGTACCGCGACAGGAACCTGAGCGCACGCGATATCGCCTACGAACTCAACGTGAACTACATCCTGGAAGGATCCGTTCGAAAGCAGGGTGACCAGCTCAGGATCACGGCTCAATTGATCGACGCATTGACCGACTCGCATCTCTGGTCGGGCACGTTCGAACGCGCGTTCGACGACGTATTTGCCATCCAGGACGAGATCGCAGCCGCGGTAATGCCGGCACTCGAAGTCGAGCTGTTGCACGAATTGCCGGTGACCACGGAAGCGGATCCCGACGCCTACACGCATTACCTGAAGTGTCGTCATTATTACCTGCAGAGAACGTCGAACGGACTCGAGGCAGCCGTCGAACACTGCAAACAGTCCACGGAACTGGATTCCAACTATGCGCCTGCCTGGGTTAACCTGGCATCGGCCTATATCAACCAGGGTGAAAGCGGGCAACGCGACTACAGCGAGGCCTACGAACTCGCAACCGCGGCGGTCGACCGCGCCATTGTGATCGATCCGGAGCTGCCGTTCGCGCATTCCGCCCGCGCCTGGATCGCATTCAACTTCGAGCGCGACTATCCGAATTCCGCCAAACACTTCCGCATCGCGCGCAGCCTGTTCCCGAACAGCAGCGTGATACTCGCCAACGCCTCGGTACTTGCCGCACACCTTGGATACCTCGACGATGCGACGGCGATGGTGTCGAGAAGCATCGCACTGAATCCCAGCGACTCGGTCGCTCATTCGATGCGCGGCATTTACCTGGCGAGGCTCGGCCGCCTCGATGAGGCTGAGAAGGACTTCCGTGAAGCATTGAAACTAAGCCCCGGCAGCGGCTACCACAGCGGTAACCTCGCATTGCTGAGGCTCTTGCAGGGGCGCCCCGCAGAGGCGATCGCATACGCAGCCGATCTCGATGACGAGCCGCAGCGCCTGTCCGTGTTGGCAATGGCATATTTCGACCTGGGCGACCAGGCCGCCTCGGGCAGCGCGATTGACACTCTGCATAGCGGGTTCGGCGATTCATTCCCGTTGAAAACCGCGAGGGCTCACGCATGGCGCGGAGAAACAGAGGACGCGTTCCGCTGGCTCGATCGTGCCGTAAGAGAAGGTCATTCCATCGAAGGGATCAAGAACGATCCATTCCTGTCAGACCTGCACGCCGACCCGCGCTGGCAGCCGCTACTCGAGTCGCTCGGTCTTGACGACGCCTTGACGGCCACAGTCGACCTCTGAGCGCATTCGGAACATCGAATTGCGGCCGCAAAACTGATGTATGAACAAACATGGCAGCAAGGCGATGCCCAGCGGGGTCAGTCACTTGGCGCCCAAAAAGCAGAGTCTCGCTCGTGATTCGGCCCGCGAAAGCCGTGTGGCTCTGTCCCGAATAGAGCAATAAGGATGCGATCAGTCGGCAGCGAAACCCGTAACGCCGTTGCCAAGCACGAACTCATCGAAATCATCCGCACTACGAGCGATCGAGTGCCAATACGTGATGCGCTTCTGACGGACGCGGAACGTGAACTCAACATGGGCTCGCTGGTGCCGATCCAGAAAGGGCGCAAGCTGGTCGAGCGGGAGATCTTTACCGCAGCCGCGGAGAAGGTCAGGGTATTCGGTATCGAATTGCTGGATATCCGCTTCAAACGCATCAACTACAACGAAAGCGTCCGCCCGAAAATCTACGATCGAATGATCAGCGAACGGCGGCAAATTGCCGAACGCTTCCTGTCGGAAGGCAATGGCGAAGCAGCCAGGATTCGCGGCAACCGCGTTCGTGACCTGAACAAAATTCAATCCGAGGCGTACAGGGAAGTCGAAGAGATTCGCGGCCTGGCGGACGCGAAAGCCACCGAAATTTATGCCCAGGCATACAACCAGAACGCCGAGTCCATTGCATTCTACGAATTCACACGGACGATGGAGTCCTACAAGTTCATCATCGCCGAAAACACAACGCTTGTTCTATCGACGGACAGCGAGCTGTTCAAATTCTTGAAAGGCATGGATCCGAACGGAGGAGCAACTCCATGAACACGATTTATTCACGTCTGGATCGTATCGCTTACGCCCTGATGGCCCTGATGGTTGTCGCGGGCTCTGTAGGGTTAGCAAGGGCGCAAGGTATCGCGGACGCAATTCCCGCCGACGCGAGTGCGAATACCTATGGGAAAGGATGGCAGTGCGACAGGGGATTTCGTAAGGATGATGGCAGCTGTGTTGTGGTGACGATACCGACAAACGCCTTCCTCACGGACTCGTCGTACGGATCCGGCTGGCAGTGCAAGCATGGTTTCAAGCAAAGTGGCGATGCGTGCGATCCGGTCGCATTGCCGGCGAATGCCTACATCAGCGCGACGTCAGGCGATAGATGGCTGTGCGACCGAGGCTTTCGACAAGTCGGCGAGACTTGCGAGGCAATCAAAGTGCCGGCAAATGGCTATCTGACAGGAAATACCAGCGGCTCGGGCTGGGCCTGTGATCGGGGATACCGGGCGACGAAAGATGCCTGTGTCGCTATCGTGGTACCGGCGAACGCATACCTGGCATTCACGTCGAGTAATCCCGGCTGGGAGTGCGATCGCGGCTACCGGGAAGTCGATGGCGCCTGCAATGCCATCGAAGTGCCCGCACAGGGATACCTGTCCGGGCGATCTTATGGGAATGGCTGGGAATGTGATCGCGGTTATCGAAAATCCCAGGCGACGTGCGTTGCCGTTATGTTGCCGGAGGATGCTCATCTGGATTTCTCCGGTAATGACTGGGAGTGCAACAAGCCTTATCGCAAGCGACAGAACACATGTATATCCGGAGACCGTAATGAATAAAAAAGACGAGCAGACGATGGAGGCACACGGCATTACTTGTGCAACCAGAAAGGTGTATTTTTACAAAAACTTCAAGTATGACCGCCTCGACGATGCGGTCCGCTACGCCGAGGTCGACGCCGGGCGAATTCAGAATACCGGCGGTAATTAGTAAGGAAGTTGCGAGCAGTGTATGCCGGTCAAGCGGGCTGGATTTGACCCGCACACTTTATGCGTGAATTTTGCGTGGAACACCTGTGCATCGTTATGCACCGTCATGCACTTAGAGCAACGGACGCCCCGGTAACTGGTTGATAAATATGAATCGAATCGACCACTTGGATTTGTGAAAGATCCGCGTGTCGGCGGTGCAAGCAAACTGGATCGTCATTGCGCGATCCGGCATGAAAGCCGGATCGCGCATCGAGCTCATACCTGTCGGCTATTCGGCGGTCACGATCATTTGAATCGTGTTGCCGTTATTGAGCTTTAGCGTCGTGACGTAGTCGCCCGGCAGGTCGCCGGCCGTGAACTGCATGTCCAGACGGCCCACGGGGTCCGGACCAATTCCCGGAGTCGGGCCAATGACCGGAGCCCCACCAAGTAGTGTCGGGCAACCCAATGGATTGACATCGATTTGATGTCCGCTCGCGCCTCGTGGCGGATCGATGAACAGGTGGCCGATGGTGCTGTTGTGCGATTTGACCTGAGCGTGATTGGCATTGACCCAATTGAGCCATATGTCGTCAAGCGGCTCGTTATCATCGCCCCAGACCAGGAAGGTCCAGACGAATGGCGCGTCGGAACCCACGGATGTGGTCTGGTAGACGGGATTGTCCGGATTCGGCGGAAGCGTTCCCGGACCACAGGCCGGACCGCTCGGTAATAGCCCCGACGTAGCTTTCACCAGCACCGACGTAGCTTCGATACTTGGCCGCGGATTCGGCAGCACCTGCAGCTGGCCGGAGCCTGCTTCCCATGCTCCTCCCGGGCCGGTCTGCGCCTCGACCCGAATTCGATACTGGCCCGGTGACGGATTCGTCACGCCGTGCAGCATCAGAAACAGCTGCTTGATGCCGGGTGACACGGGTGGTGTGGGCACAATATCCTGCACCGCGGTGAAGACCAACGCATTATCGGACGCGTCGATGCTGAGCGTAGCGAAGGCGGCGGGTGGAAAGTAGGGTTCTTCGGGCCAGCCTTTAAGCAACACGCCTGTCGTGCACTGCAGGTTCGCCGGCAGGCAAGGCAATAATCCGGGCGTCGGCACGTCGGCAAGCGGATAGGCGGCATCCAGATTGGTCAGGTCGAACTCTGGCGGGAAGACGACTCTGATCTGCCCACCGAGCGCGAGTCCCTTGCCAGGAACGGCCGGGTCCAGGGAGCCCTCGAGCGTGATGAGGTACAGGGCGGCCTCACCGCTGACGTCGCCATCGGGAACGACCGAGGCTTTCTTGATGTCCGCGACGATTCCGGCCGCATGAGCCGAGAGTGCAAACATGCAGCATGATATCGCCAGGGCTTTAACGGCGACCGGGATGGCCGCGTAACCTGATTCTCTATTCATCGTTCGAACCTCCGAGCTGAAGCGGGACGAATGGCGGGTTCCATCTCGCCCCGGTTTATCCAGGCGCGACGCGGCGCCTGCGACGGAAATCCAGCCTAGAATGGCGTGAGATCATGGCCTATCGTCAATAATGACGATTTTCGACCGGTTGCTGCCGCTGTACCGTTACTGTCAAGATGGCGAGAGTTCTCGCAGCGATCCCACGAGATGATGCGGATATCCATGCGTGCACAAGAAACGGAGCAGCGCGGACGATGACGACCCGCCGCGCCAATCCGCCGTTCGTGGGGCGCACCGAGGAGCTGCGCCTGCTCCGCGATGCGTTACCCGACGCTGATCGCGCAGTCGGCAGGCTCGTCGCGATATCGGGAGAACCGGGTATCGGCAAGACACGGCTCCTGGACGAAATCGCGAATACCGCGACGGCCGAAGGAAAACGAGTCCTCTGGGGTCAAATGCTCGAAGACCCCGGCGCCCCGCCGTACCTGTGCTGGACACTCATCCTGCGAGATTATGCACAGCAGTGCGACGATGATGCGCTGCGCGCCGACATCGGTTCCGCCGCCGGGGACATTGCGGTGATCCTGCCCGAAATTCGCGATCGGCTCGGCGTCGAGCTCGGTCCTGCAAGCTCCGCGGGCTCGCGCGGGCGTTATGCGCTTTTTGATGCTGTCGCCCGATTCCTGCGTGCCGCGGCCCGCCGTAAACCGCTCGTCATACTGCTCGACAACCTGCATGCGGCCGATCGTTCCGCGCTGGCATTGCTCGAGTATTTTTGTCAGCAGATAGCCGGCGCGCCCATCCTCGTCGTCGCGGCGTATCGTCACGCCGGGTTCGATCGGCGAAACCCGATGCGATCGGTCATCGCGCGGCTCTCGCGAATCCGGGGGTGCGAACGCCTGCGGCTCGGCGGCCTCGCCGAGGAAGACGTGGCATTGTTGTTGAGCACGCATCTCGATTCGCCCGTACCGGCGCCCCTTGTTCGGGCGGTATACGAGCAAAGTGGCGGGAGCCCGCTGTTTGTCTGCGAAGTCGCGAGCATTCTTGCGCAACCGGCCTCGAGGCAGGTGCTGGCGGCGACCCGGTATCAATTCCATGTACCGGAAAGTCTGCAGGACGTCATCAATGCGCGGCTCGACGGGCTACCGGCCGAAACACTCGAGCTGCTCGGCGTCGCGGCGGTATTCGGACGTGAGTTCGAGGCTTCGGCGCTCGCCGAGCTCGCTGAAGTCCCGGTGGAGAGAGCCAGGTGGTGTCTCGGGCAAGCCGAAGACGCAGGGATCGTCACGACAGACCTGCCGGACCGATTCCGGTTTCACCACACGCTGTTCCGCGAGGTGCTCTATGCCGGGCACAGCACCGTGATGCGTGTGAGGCTGCATAGGCGGGCCGGCGAGCTGATCGAGGCACGTTACGGCGGCGAGCCGGACACTCACCTGCCTGAATTGGCACACCATTTCTTCGAAGCGGCGCAGGTGGACAACGGTGAGAAAGCCGCGAGGTACTGCCGGGCGGCCGCTGCTGCCGCGGTGGCGCGGCGGGCCTATGCAGAGGCGGCAGCGATGTATGGGCGGGCGCTACAGGCCAGTGAGTTACGAGCGGAACCGGTTCCGGAAACGCGCCTGGAGCTGCTGCTGGAGGCCGGCCGGGCGCAGTATCAATCGGGCGAGTTGAACGCCGCAACGCAAACGCTTATGAAGGCCGCGATTCTCGCCTATCGGCAGCGCTGGTGGAAACGACTTGCGGAGGCACTATTCGCTTACCAGCTCGTCTGTCAGCAGTCGGGGTTCCGACACATTGCATCGATACCCCTGCACCAGCAGGTGCTGGAACATATCGCCGATGATGACGACAGCCTCAGGGCACGTTGCCTGGTTTCGCTGGCCAAGGCGTATCGCACGGCAGGCAAGCCAGACCTTGCCGCGGACGCTTTCCATTCCGGCATCGAGCTTGCCAGGCGTAGCGGTGAGCCCCGCGTCCTGCTCGATTGTTTGCTGAAAGGTAACTGGACGGTGGGCCGCCTGCCGTCTTCGATGCGTGAAGGCCTGGAAATCTCGCGCGAGGCGCTGACGCTTGCGCGCCGGCACGGCCCCCCTGATGCGGTGCTGGATTCCCTGACAGACGTCGTATTTCAGCTTTGCGACCTCGGCGAGATTCAAGAGGCGAAGCAGCGATTGACGGAGCTCGGCGAACTCGCCCACGAGTATCGACAGCCGCATTTTCAGAATGTGTTCATGGGCTTTGAGACCGCCATCTCGATCCTCCGCGGCAAGTGGGACCAGGCACTCGCGAGCGCGCAGCAAGCGCTCGGACGGGTACCGCAGCAAGGTGTCCTGGGTCTCGAGGGCCGCTATGCCTTTCAAGTGTTCTCGATAAAGAAAGCCCAGGGCGAGCTGGAAGAAGTCCGCGCCCTGGCTGAGCAAATTCTCGCCAGGGATGATGGCATGAGTTTCTGGCTGCCGGGACAGGTGCTTCTGCACTGTGAACTCGGCCAGCGCAGCCAGGCACAAGAAGCACTGCAACGTCTCGGCGCTTTCCGTGATCTGCCGAGAGACGACCTCTACGTGATTTCGTTGGTCTACCTGGCTGAATCGTGCGTGACTCTTCGGAGCACGCGGCGTTGCGCGGAGCTCTACGAACTCCTCATGCCTTACCGGTCATTGAATGCCACGCTGCCAGGAACCCTGATGCTGGGCGCCGTGTCGGGCTACCTGGGACTGCTCGCTGCAGCCACGCGACGAACTGCGGAGGCGCACACATTATTCGATGAGGCGCTCGAGATGAATGCGTCGATGGGGGCTCGTCCGTCTCTCGCCCGGTCTATGGTCGACTACGCACGTCTGTTGCTCGTTGAAGAAAATCCAGAGATAAATTCCCGAGCCAGCCAGCTCATTGCCTCGGCCAGGCCGATTGCCGAAGAACTCAACCTGCGGCCGGTTCAGGATGCGATCGACCAGCTTTACGAGATGGCCGGGATCGAGGGACTCACCAGGCGCGAGGTCGATATTCTCAAGGTGGTTGCGATCGGCCTGTCCAATGGCCGCATTGCTGAAGCGTTCCATATAAGCCACAGCACGGTCGCTACGCACTTGAGAAACATTTTCCGCAAGACCGGCGCTGCGAATCGCATAGAAGCGGCGGAATTCGCACGGCGCGCCGGACTGCTGGACTAGAGACTGAAATATACGAGGAGGATTGTCATGCCACTGTACCTGGTCGAAAGAAACTTCGCAGAGAAACTCAAACTAAGCTCGGAAAGCATGCACCAGATTAGCGACATCACCGAGGAGATTGGAGCCCACTGGCTGTACTCGTTTCTCAGTGCCGATGGTAAGAAGACCTACTGTCTCTACGAAGCAAAAGATCCACAGCAATTGCTCGAGCATGCCAAGGTGGTTGGCATTCCCGCCGATACTATCGTCGAGGTCAGTCGCTTCTGGCCGGACGCCGTGGACATTACCTAGACGGTTTAAGCCGGACAGGCTCGCACTCTTTCAATGTTTCGATGCAGGGCGGACGCCTTTTGAAACGCAAGAGTTGTGGCGCAGAACATGGGCGAGTGCTTGATCAGGACCAAAATCCTTGCGTGAATTTTGCGTGGATCAGCTGTGCATCGTTGTGCACAGTAGTGCAAATCAAGCAACGGACGCCCCGGTAACTGGTTGATAAATATGCATCAAATCAAACACTTAGATTTCTGAAAAGCCCCGCGTCTCCCAAAGAGCTCTAAGCCGTTTTCCGTTGATTGTCAATGAGTTACAGGGTGTACTGCCTGTCGGCCAAATCGCGCTGCGTGGATCTTGCGTGAGTCGCTCGGACAACACGAAATCCTCTGGCCGTCCTCAGTGAACCGGCCCACCGCAACACTTCTTGTACTTTTTGCCGCTGCCGCAAGGGCATGGTTCATTGCGTCCAATTTTCTCGCTCACGGCTGGCTCTCCGCTGCCGGAGTCATGCTCCACGATAGTCTCGAATATTGACCGTCCAATATGCGCGTAGGACGCAAGTGCATCGGGAAACATCTTTCGCATCGTCTTCGCGAATTCCTCAAAGGGCTCGTCATCCCTCTGTCGCTTGCCGGGCCGCATATCCGAGAAGTAAGCCTCTGCCAGCTGCCTCGTGCTGAAGAAGGACAAGACCATGAGCGTCGCGCCGCACTCTTTGTCGAGCTCGTCAAACAAGTATTCCTCCCAGATCTCGGCCAACCAGTCGTGTCCTGCCGAAAACCCACGGGACCATTGCGAGACGGAGGAACCGTCTTCGAAGTTCTTTGATATATCTTCATGAAAGGCGCACCCAGCGGGCATCGAATTGCTTCGATCAAGAACGCCGGTATTGATCTCGTTGTAATGAAACTCCACATCCTGAGCGATCTCCACACCGAATTCGCCGATTTCGATCCATCGGACACCGATGCGGACGTCGTGGTTCTCGCCGGCGTGCGCTTCCTGGGAACGACGCTTTGGACTGACTTCAGACTCTACAGCGAAGGGGAGTCGTGGTTTTCCCGCGAGACCGCAAGAAGACAGATTGATGACTTCACATGAGTCTTGGGCAAGAGGGTTTTCGCCTGGACTAATTGTGGACTTATGACGTCTGATCCAGTGCCGGGCCGATGACAGCGCCGATCCGAGTCAGGACCCCATCAAATGTTGATGGTCCAATACGCCTGTTTTTTCAAGGAATGCATTCCATTGCTTTTCCATTGATTTGTTTTGAAGGATTTCCGTTTTCTATTCGTCAAATGACATGAGCGTGGTGCCGCGATTATCGAAAGTCTGTCTGATTGCTTCACTCAAGACGGCGTCGTCAAACTCAAACTGCTGCGAGAGTCGCCAGACGTCGTAGAAATCCTTCATTCGACTGTTCAGGCTGCCGAGATGTACCATGGCTTCGACCTTCTCTGCAGCGACGGTTTCCGGCGGATACATGCGTAGTGACGGAGCGGGCAGGTCGAGCAGGACCGGATAGTCGGCCTGCACCACATTCGGGTGCACTTTGTCGCCAAAGCCGATATCGACTTGCATCGTGACTTTGGCTTTTCCGAGTAGCCCCCGGAACCGGACCCGCACGCCCTCATAGTCGGCATCTTCCTTGATCGTTCTTGCGTTGATCGAATCCGGATTGAACACTAAACCGTCATCGCCCTCAATCGAGCAGACCTCGCGAAAGATGGCCGCGAGGTTTTCGGGAGAATTATCGAGAAACGCCAAAAAGTCGATATAGCGCGTCGCGCGGCTGTCCGGTACATCCCACACCCGAAACAGCAGGGCATCTTTAAGCACAAACGAGTCCTTGTGACCAGAGCAGCTCAAGCGATATAGCAGACGCTCCATCGCAAAGTACTGAAGAACCTCGATGAACGGCTTGCCTGTCTCCCTGGCGACATTCAGCAGGCGTTGGTGTACTGAGGCTGCAACATTCTTGCTGGCCGGTTTCTTCACAGCAGCGCTTCCAGGTACGGGCGCATTACCTTTTCTACACGGCACACCCTTGCATACTCGATCAGCCTCCTTGGCTTCGGCTTGTGTTGATCGCGATAAAGGGCCAGCGCTTCGAGTACCGTGTCCATACCGATCTTGTTCCGGTACTTGAAACAGTCCGCCAGGGTCTTCTCAGCGCTGTAGACTTGCACCGGCGTTTTGTCGATGTGGTGAACCTCGATCCCGGATGTGAACGCCTCACCTGAAAACCAGTAGAGGTGAATGGGTGGATAGTCCAGCCGTGGTGGTTCCGAGCCTCTAGGTACAGCAATCGACACGGCATGTGGTATCTGCGTCGTGATGTCATGGAAGTGCAGGGCCGAGATGAGGCAGACGACCCCTTTAGGTATCTTGCGGGCCACTGTTACCAGGTCGGGGTCGGATAACGGCGGCAGATCGCTGAGACGGTAGAGACCCCGGTCAAGGCGTTCGAGCATGCCCGCGTCGCGCATCGCGTATAGAGTGCGAGGATGAACGCCGTGATCGAGGGCGTCACCCGTGCGCAGGATTCCTCCGCCACGCCGAAAGACGCGACGCGCTGCTTCAACTTGCTTGTCGGTTGCCGTTTTGGCCATTGGATAAATATACCAGCATTATTATTTATTTGCAGGTATTTTTATCCACTTCCTTCTTGCGTGAATTTTGCGTGGAACAGCTGTGCATCATTAGTCTCGTGGCGGCATGCGCGAGAGATGCGTGTATCAGCAGTCCAGTTCGCGGGTGCCAGGTGCTCAGTCAATCGGGTAGAAGGCAATCAACCCGCCGTATACCCCGGCATCCTCGGTCGGCGGTTGGTCGTCGCTCGGTATGGATTGCACGCACGCCTGGAGCGATTGTCGCAACTCCGCAATCTTCTACGTTGGCACGGGTTCCATATGGCTGCCAATCGTCGCCCATGCATTACTCGACATCCTGCAGGGTGCCACACTGTGCGAACTGCCTCGAAAGCGCACTGACGAATTGAAGCCGGCGTTCGAGCGATGAGCGCCGGCGAGCGCCCCGGCAACCGGTTGAGATGAGGCGTCGGACGGGACCGCCGTCGTGTGCAATGTAACACCGCTCAGAATGCAGGTAGTCCCCAGGGCTCGGGTTCAAACTGAACGAGGCTCTGGAGGACCTGGTTCGCCGCGGCGAAATCACCGTCATCCGTTTCCGACTCGGGCACTGCAACGACCGGCATGCCCGCCGCGATTGCGGCCGCTACGCCGGCGGGGGAGTCCTCGAATACCAGGCATTCTGACGGTTCGGCGCCGAGCTTGCGTGCCGCAGCGAGGAACACGTCGGGAGCCGGTTTTCCCCTTTCCACGTCCGCGTCTTCGACGGACACGATGTGGTCGAATTGCCCGAACCAGTCCTGGTGGTTGCGGACCTTGATTTCGAGCAATTCCCTCGGAGAGCTGGTGGCTACAGCCTGCTTCACACCGTGCCTATGAAAATGGGCAACCAACTCACGGGCACCGGGTTTGCTGCCTGCCGCCGGAAAGCGCTGCACCAGCAGTTGGTTCCGCTCCCGCAGGTACTCCTCGGCCGAAACGGGCAGACCCAGGGCGCTGACCGTGTACCGGGCTGACTCGATGGCCGGTCGGCCGATGATGCGCCGCTTGAACCTCGAGTCGAAGTCTTTTCCGTACCGACGAACGACTTCGCGCATCGCATCGGTATAGATCTGCTCGGTATCCAGCAGCAAGCCATCGAGGTCGTAGATGACGCTGCGGACTGCGCGGCTACCGGGTACTCCGCTGGCATTGTGGATTGGCATTGGCGAGCCTGTGCGCTAGATTATAATTGAGCTTAACGAATGTACCGGAGTTAGTCAGTTGCCACCCAACGTCGTTATGCAGACCGACGACTACACAGACTTCGAGCTCGAACTGTTCGAATACGAAGACCACGTCAGCTGTGAGCTGGAATTGACGGCAGATCAGGCAGCAACGTTAATCGCGTCCGGCTTCTACCGGCGCAGCACCGGTTACCCTTATGAGGCTGTGCAATACCGCAGGTCCAACAGCGACGGCTCCTGCCTGCACCTGGTGTGGCGCGACGGACGGGCGCGATTACACCGGGATATTTACGACCCGCATGCCAGCCCGATGTCCCTGTACATGCATCTGAGCAACGAGGCGCGTTTCGAGGCTGCGGCGACTTGCGCAATGGCCTGGACCGTGGTCAAGTTGCTTGCACGATAAGTGCCTTATTCGTTCGCGAGCCGCCGTACGGCCGCTTCGACGAGTTTCTGCCAGTTCACGAAAACAATGCGATAGGCGATCGTCTCCACGCCCTGCTGGTCGTTGAGTCCGTCGATTCTGGCGTCGACGGCAACCTGGGTCGCGCGGCCGCCGACCGCCTCGCTGAGCGTTACAACTCCGTCACAGGACAAGGTCTGCTTCAAGGCATGTGGCTCGATGCGCCACCGGCTCTCGAAGTCATCGTCGTTCCACCGGACCGTGGCGGTCCACCTGAAATGATCGGCATTCACGTGCGGCGCCAGCATGGGAGGGACACTGGGCTTCGCCTGCCAGACATGACTGGCGGATTTGACGCGCGTATCGAGTGTGTCCTGCTGGACAAATTCTGCGCTGGCGATCTCGTCGAGGAATTCCGCCAGTTCCCAGGTCCGCGTGACGAGCACCGTGTGCAATCGATCGCGGGGTTGCATGACCAGGAGCTTGCTGCGCTTGCTCATGCAGCGACACCTCTCAGCGCCTGGAGGTGCTCTCTCACGCGATCGTCCGGCGTCAGCCGATCGACGACAGATTCGCTCAGGTACGATCTGTGAATCAGCCACGCCAGCGCATCGGCCAGCGCATCTTCACACGGCGTTGCCGCATACCCCAGCCGGCTGATGGCATCGCTCGAATACCAATAGTAATGGCAAGCCATCGTCGCCTCGTCGCGTGTCACCGACGGGCGTTTTCCCATGATCCGGGCGGACATTTCCGCCGCTGCGCCAGCCAGGTAAGTAGACGTGTTGTTGAGCGTGTAGGTCGGACCGAAGGTCCCGCCCAGCGCCGAGATCATGCGATGCACGTCGCGCCAATGGAGATTCTCGCCGCCGACAACGTACCGCTCGCCTGCGACGCCGCGGCGTGCCGCAACAATATGGCCTGCAGCGACGTCCCGGGCGGAGACAATGTTGCAGCCGCCGGGGAAAGTAAATCGCATTGGGTCATTCAGGTAGTTAACGATGCTCGCGTTGCTCGGACTGAGCCGGTAGTCGAAGGAGCCGACCGTGAGACCCGGGCACACCACGACCAGCTCTAGACCGAGCTCCCGGCAGGTCTCGAATGCGGCCTTCTCCTGCCGGACCTTCGACAAGGTATAGCTTGACGGATACTTGTCTTCGAACGTATCGCGCTCGTCGCGGACTGTGGGCGTGGTCGCGGATCCTAACGTCACGGTCGACGACGTCACGACGATTCGCTCGGCATTTGCGTGTGCAGCCGCGGTAATCACGTTCCGGGTCCCGTCAATGGCGATCCGGTCGAGTTCGTCTTGCGTGAAACCGGAGTATGCGAACAAAGCCGCGGCATGGAACACGAAAGAGCATTTGTCGGCGACGCCGACCAACGTGTGATGGTCGAGAATGTCCCCTGGCCAGTGCTCGACCGGCAGTCTGCGCAGCGACGTGTTATCGCTGGCCGGTCGAACCAGGACGCGTACCTCGTAACCATCGTCCAGCAGTGCGCGCACGAGATTGTTGCCGACGATGCCAGTAGCGCCGGTGACCAACGCCCTCATTGCGATTCGCCCCCTTTCTGCTCCGCGAACGCTTCGAGATCCCGCTGTACGGCCGAGGCAAGTCCCGCAAAGACGCCCGGCGAGTCAAGCAAAACCTCCTCCAGTCGCCTGGCAAGGTCGGTGGCCTGGCCGGCAACACTGTCGTAGCGTGTACCGGCGGGCGTGGGGCCGAAGTGCCGAAAGCCGTCGCTGTCCGGAACCGGGGCGGGTCGCGTATCGCTTGTCCACGATCGTGCAGCAAACCACTCGCCGACCCCCGCGATGTCACGCCTGGTCCTCAGTAACTCGCTCAGCGTCGCGAGTGCGGTAGCGATGTAGCGTGCAATGTCACCGAGGCTGTTCTCGTCAATGAGATCAGTCGGGCGCTCGTAGCCGATACGAAACTCACGGCCGTCGAACTGGGCCTGCATGTTCGCCACCGTGCGCTCGAAAAAGTTTCGATAGGCGGCCTCGACAATCGAATCTCGAATGCCCGGGAATAGGTCGATGCGAATGAACTGGAAAAACAGCGGTAGTGAGAATTTCTGACGAGTGAATATCTCCATGCGTACACAGCCGTTGGGTGCACGGATGAACGACACTCGCCCATCGTCGTTTTCCGCCGAATTGTTCGGGCTGGCCACGGTCCGCCAATAGATGGTCTGGCGGTCCTCCCCGTAGTCGAGTAACTGGATTTTCTCAACGTCGATGATGTCGCCGCCAAACAGCACCATCCAGTTTGGTTGCTGCAAATACAGGTTGCGTTCCGCCTGCATGCGCGTACGCCCCTGATCGTCCCTGGCCACGGTAACAAGCGAACCGCCTATATAATCGTTCATGTACTGGATGGCATGCCCGATATTCACCTGCGAAACGAACTCGTCGTACGCAATGGGATACTCGTGCGAGGCGAAGAACAGGGCCGCGTCGTCCAGCCGTCTTAGCTGGATCTGGCCTGACGTATATTCGCCCACGCGAACATGTTGCTCGAACAGGGCCAGGTGCTCCGGCAAGTTCAGGTAATCGTCGTCGCCGAAGCGATCGAGGTCTATTTCGATCCGTTTCCGCTGGCGCTCGAGTTGTCCTTTTGTGAACAGCGTATGCTGAGCCAGGATCCCACTGCCAACGCCAGCAATCAGCGTATTGAGCAATACGATCAACCACTGCGCGCGTGGATCGTCACCCATTCGGGCCATCAGGGGTGCGATGAAAGAGTTCAGCCGGTCGCTGTAGAACTCGCGGAACGGGAAGTGCTCGCGATCGACCGTCTGGAACCACGCGGCAGAGGCGCCGCCGAGGCCAGGGACCTCATTGCGCTTGCGGGCGGACTCCGCCACCAACGGGTGGACGTTTTGCCACATCGGGTAGGGCGTGAGCTCGCCATCGATGCCCTGCAGGGACGGCATGCCCAGTGCCCGGAGGCACTTTGCGTTGATCGGCGAGAGGTAAGGGTCCACGCCCATTTTCGATGCCCCGACGACATCGGCAAGCAGGGCATCGGGACTTGCGATCAATGTGCAGGATTTGTGAGCAACCGGCGCACGTTCTCCGGCTGCTCCGTGGAAGCTGATGAAGCCGTCAATGAGGTTGAAGTGCGGTGGCGACTCGCGCAACAGGCCGAGACAACGGCTGCCCAGGTCGGACAAGGTTTCATTCGTCGGGCAGACACCGAGCAGGTTGTGTACGCACAGTGCAAACACCTGGGATTCGTGCGTGCGGTTCTTCGCAAAATTGATGCGAAAATCGGCGTCGGACCAGGTTTGCGCTGCTGATGCAGACACATCGTCGCCGGTGACTTCATAGACGTCGCCCGAGAAATCGTAGCCGACAAAGTCTGCGACCATCAGCGGCTCCCGATTCAGGAGCCAGGAATCGCGCGTGTTACGAGCATCGATGACGGTAATCAATGCATAGCCGCGCTGGCGCAGCAGCGACGCCAGGTGGTGTACGAGATACCGATCCGTCCCGCTGGGCAACGCCAGGTTGAAGACGTCGAGATCCGGCTTGATTGCGATTGAAAAACGGTCGCGCGAAATCTTCCGCGTACGTCGCACGGATTCCATCGCGGTCCAGAACCCGGAGGTATCCAGGACCTCTTCGAGCACTAGATTGGGTGTGCCACCAGGGATGTGGCGAATGCATACACTTGGCGGCTCGTTATTCATGTCGCAAGTGCCCATCCCTCTCCGAAGACCCGGACTTTACGATAGACTTACCGTGACGGAATCTCAATTCGAATTTGGAATCGCCGCTCGAGCTCATGAACAAGATCTACCCATATCACTTTCACATCGCGCTTGACGGAAGTGGCCTTAATGGATTGGAGGGTCGCGCCGGGGTTTGTCTTTTTCTGTTCAACCCGGACGACAATTCCTACGCGTACAACATCAAATTCTTTGACGGCATTGGCGGCGGTCACTCCTTGTCCGTCAACCCCGCCGGAACTCATGGATACCTGGGTAACACAGGCCAGCATATACTGCTGTACGACGCGTCGACCGGATGCGAGGTGGCGCGACAGTCCACCCTGCCGTACGAAACGGCCGACACCTCCCTGCAGGGCAGCACTCACGCCGTTTGGCTGTCGGACTCCGAGTTTGTCATCGCAATCGGTGAAAACTTCTACAAATTCGATATTGAGGATCTGTCTCGCGCAAGGAAGCTGGGGCCGCACGGCGTTTTCCTGCCGCATGCCATCAAGCTGACGACCGGCGGTACTCACCTCGTCTATGGCTCGATGGACAACCCTGCGATGGGTACAGATGGTGAAGCCAGGACGGTAGGCTTTTTCGACTTGTCTACCGGAGAGAACAGCGTCGTCAAGTTGCCGGCGACCTGTTGGCACGTCGCGACGCACCCGAGTGAAGACCTGGTGCACGCGGTGTCTTTTCGCGTCCTCCCGCAGGCGTATCGCGACTATCATGACTGGGCGATAGCCAGCTACAAGGAATATGCATTTGAAATCGATGTCGCGTCGACCAAAGTAACGCGCCACTGGGTGGCAAGCCGCGACATACCGGCACACATCAATTCAGATATCGTTGTTTCTGACACCGAATTGATTTTTTGCAACGGCGCCAGCCAGACAATTGTCTTTATCGATCTCGAGTCTTACGCAAATTATCGAATCATCGACGAGCGACCCGATCTCAATCAGCTGCTCAACAACAAGCGGGAAATTGCGAGCCAGGTCGCCGACGGGTTTTCTCGGGGCAGCCCTGTTCCTGACAGCCGCCATTTCCTGACCGCATTGCGCGTATCACGTTACGCGATTCTCGATTCGGTTTACGCGTGCCAGTTATCGGCCGACCAGTCGCTGCTGTTCACCGCCAATCGTGGCTTGAATCACATCACGATCTACGATTATCCGTCGAACGATATCCGGCTTCGCATCAAGATGCCCGACATACAGGAATTCACAGACGCACCTCTGCATGGAGACCGCCGGCTCGGCTTTCACCACGGCTGGCTGCGCGGCTAGACTGATTGGCTCAATTGCGTTTCTTCTTTGTCGCGGACTTCTTAGCAGGCTTCTTCGAAGCGGCTTTCTTGCTGCTCGTTTTTTTTCGTGCGGCTGTCTTTCCGGCGCTGACCTTCTTCGACTTCGGGCTGGTATCTTCTTCGACCTGCACGATGATACGCATTGCCATTTCCGGGAATCCCACGACCGAAATCGAGCCGTGGTAGCTCTGATTTGCGTCGAACCTTCTCGATAACGGAAGCGTGCATTGAACGACGCGATCCGAATGAGGCGGGAGCTGACATTTGCCGGGCGTGAAATTTGCTTTCGGCTTGAATTGTTCGCCCCCGTCTTGCCTCATGACCTCCGTGATATCGAATGCGACATCGATTGGTTCGTCGCGGTTATTCGTGACCACAAAAGCGTTGGAGGCCGATTCCCCCTTGGTACCATGAAACAATAGTGCGGCCTGGTCGCCTTTGCCCGTCTCGGTCTGCCGCGGCGTCGATTCCAGCGTACGTATCACGCTGTCGACATAGCTATTCATAGTATGGATACCGATATCGGCGAGCGCAGAATAGTATTTGATACTTGCTTCGGATAGCTGTGTCAGCACTGTTGGCGCCTGTGACACGACGAAATCCGAATATTGCTTTTGCAGCTCGGTCGCATCACCAAGACCTTCCGGGCCCAGCTTTTCGCGGTTCGTCCGTGAGATGCTGTTGTAGAGGTCTATGTAGCGTTGCACGGCATGGCTATATTCCTGCACGTATCGCGTACCGAGCGACTGCATGGATTGCACGAACTCGTTGGCGTTCATATTGTTCTCCCGAGAGCTGTTCATTCAGGTGCTGCGTTTTCTCGATCGTGAGAAACAGGGCTGGTTGCAATAAAAGTGATCGTACCAGTGGTGCACGTAGTCGGGGCAGTCTTCGACCTCGAGAAGTTGACAGGTACCTGACGCCCCGTCTCCTACAATCACAGTCCAGCGAGCGAAATGGTCATTACATCCTGACACCCAGACAATCAGCTCGTACAGTTCACCCCTGCAAGCGTCTTCCGGAATATGTGCGACGACGGTGAAGTGCCTGGACTCCATCGGATCGAGTGTTGCACGAGCCGGCGTGACCTTGATCTCCAGTTTGGCGTTAGTCTTTGCACGAACTTCGATCTCGCTGCGAGCCGGTCGACAGTTGGATACCTTCAGCCTTAACAGGGCTGTGCCGCAGGGGCAGGCTCGACTTTCGACGGTTCCGAATTGGCGGGGGAGCCAGCAAGCCGGCGGTATATCGCAGCAAGACCGGTTCTGGAGCGCGAGCAACGGGTTGTTCGTGCTCACGATACCCGTGATCTCCTGCAAAGCATCAAAAACGACACGCGCAGACGCCAGTCCTGCCTGGCTCATCGACTCAATCACGTTCTGATTACTGGATTTGTCCATTGATAAATCTCCCTCAGATCCCCTTACTCGCGGGGAGTCGTGGGCTCGACGCTGATACGGACGCGCGTACCCAGCAATGCCAGGCTGCCGCTCCACCTGGTATCCACGTCGATCTCCTTCGGTATGCCCAGTGTCAGAGACACGGTAGTATGTGCGCCGACATCCAATGTCGCCGGTGACATCCGGCCCGCAACCGACAACTCATGGCTCGGCGTACGCCGGATTTTCTCGCCCAGTGCGACCAGGCGGTCTGCGACATCCCGGTCACGCTTCCTGAACGCCGAAGCGACACTTCGTCCGAGTACGCCCGCCTCGCGAAGCGTCACCGATTGATCGGCCGCGAAATCAAGAGCGAGATTGCCGAGATTTGTCACGTTCAGAATAGTCTCGACGGACTGGCCGGCTGGCGCCTTCAGGTCGATTCTGGACGGTTCGATTTTCATCTTTGGTCGAAGCTTTACCGTCACAACAGCCGGATGCATAGTGTCGCCGACAATGACCTGCCCCTCGAGTTCGCACGCGGGCGTGTCGTCGGCCATCGAAAATGCAAGGCTGTAAATCGCGTCAGCGTCGCCCGATACCCTGAGCGGCAACTCATCGTCACCAATCTTGATTCGTGGTTGAACCGATGCGGCTGGCAGCGCAACCCTGGCGCTCAGATTGGCCGGCGGACCTGAAAACCGGATCGGTGTCTGACGAGATCTCGCCTTCATCGCGATTCTACCTGGCCGCGCCTGCCGGCTTCGAATCGATGATGTGCGGGTCCTTCGGGCTGTCGCAGACTTCGCACGGGTTCGGATCGAATGGTTCGGTGATGATCATTCCTTCGCCGCACAAGCGAATTGCCGCAAATTCGAACCCGAGCCACGAAAATCCGACACAATAGTTGACGGGCAGGTGCGCGCGAACGCTGGGAATCTCTTTTATCGCAATGTTGGAATCGATGGGGTCAAAAGAGATCTTGACCGGTCTCAGGGTGACCTTGCTTTCAAGCGGATCGACGCCGATAGAGACTTTCGCTATCTCGGGCACCTTGATCGTATAGGTGTCCGGAAGTCCCGATAGCGTAACAGGACCCACCGCACCAAATGAACCGCTTATCGAAGATCCGACAGAGCCACTCAGATTCGAATCAATTTCCAGGTCAGCCATGGAAATCCTCCCGCGAGCACGTGTCATTAATCATCATACGCCGCGCACTCAAGATTTCAAATCAGGGCCGGGCCAAATGGCAGAAAGTCAAAAGTGGGGCATTTGAATTACGTCTGGCGACTGCATCCACCGAGCGGATCACGCGGGTATGGATCTGGCGAAGCACTGGACGTGGGTTAACCGTGAGCTGACGTGTCACAGAGGTTTTGAGACCGGACGCGTTACATTTCTCGAGGAATTCGCACCAGGTTGGCAGCCAAAATCGGGAAGCGCTGTTAAGTCTCATAGTTTCAGTTTGGTTGAATGCCAGTTGCTTTCATCCGATGCTTCGCATGAGGCCGACGTTGGCAGCGTCCGCTTCCTGCGCAAGGCCGTCGATTACTCGAGACTGCCACCACGCATGCCGCCGGAGGTGCAGGTAGACGGGGACCGCGTTCGATTCACCAGGGAGCGGCCGGATCCACAATCCAGTTACCTCCTGGAAGTCGAGGTATTGG
>CBFHSG010000030.1:0-29507 GCA_965658465.1 Woeseiaceae bacterium
CTTGTGCGGGCCCTTTCTATTTGTGCGCCTCAATGCGAGTCGAGGAAAACCCGGTTCGTCGCACCCCTTGCCAGGACTATTCCAGGCGGATCTCGTCCAATCGCAGTCGTGCACCGGCTTGCTTGTCGCGCGCCAGGATCACAAGCTGGCGAATATTGGTCAAGTCGTCGCCTCGGTCAGCCTCTCTGATCGCCGTTGTAAAAGGTATTCTGTATTGCTGCCTGCCATCCCGTAAAGTCACCGCGCCTGATTCCGTATCGATGAATTTGCCCAGGTTCGTCTCATCATTGATGTGAACGGTCAGGTTCGCCGTTGACCCCTCAATCACTTCAGCACTGAAGACCAACGTTGATTCATTTGACCAGTCGTATTTCGCTGTCTGAATGGCCAGGCCGCTTCTGCCTCGCTTGCTCAACAGAAGTTCGGCCAGCATGTTATTACCTTCGGAAGCATCACTGATTATTGTCACTTCGGCGTTGATCGGAGAATAGCGATACCGGGAATAAGGACTGTCGAAATCCAGCACAACAGGGTGCCGACTACGTTCGAGAAGCAGCGCGCTTGTCCAGTAGACTAACGGGAGAAAAACGAGTACGGCAATTGCAGAGGCAAGTATCTGTAGGGCAACCCGTCCGGCAGATCCTCTCCTGGCTCTCCGGGAAGCCGAAAAGAACAGCATTGCAGTCAGCATTGTTGCTGCCCCGCTTACGTCTCGATAGACGTCAGATATGTCAGCGGCGCCGCCAGACAATCGCTGAGCCAATTCGGACAGGATGCCGGTGGTGATGACGACAGCCAGAGCAATCAGGAATTTGCCTGTCGGACCAGATGGGGCCATCTGGTAGACCAAGGCGGCAACGATAGCAAAGAGAATAAAATGCAGACTGTTGCGGATACCATTTTCGAGGCGCGACGAGTCCAGCCCGGGCAGCAAGTGAATAGCAATCGTCGCGGCAACAATAAACGACAGTATCAGAACGACGTTAAATGTCCTGCTTCGCGAGAGCACGTCAGTTCATGATCCATGGCCTGGTGACAAATGGCAGAGTCCGGGCGAGCATTGGCCGGAATTGCGGCTGCCCTGAATTGTGACTCGGAGGAAATTCTCGCGCTGGCACAGCCGTTTGCAGAGAGAAATGGCCGTGCTTTGCCGATTAGATCTGTGACTGCAAGTAATTCTCGAGGCCCGTTTGTTCGATCAAAGTGAGCTGGGTTTCGAGAAAATCCACATGCTCTTCTTCCGATTCGAGAATCGAGTCGAAGAGATCCCGGCTAACGTAGTCCTTGTGATTCTCGCAGTAGGCAATGGCGGCTCTTAAATCCGGTATTGCATCCATTTCGAGGTCGAGATCGCATTGCAGGATTTCAGGCACATCTTCACCGATGCGAAGCTTGCCGAGATCCTGGAGGTTCGGTAATCCCTCGAGGAAGAGAATTCGCTCGATGATCTGGTCGGCGTGCTTCATCTCGTCGACCGACTCTTCGTGTTCGTGATCTCCCAGCTTGTTCAGCCCCCAGTCCTTCAGCATGCGCGAATGCAGAAAATACTGGTTAATGGCCGTTAGCTCGTTCTTGAGTACGCGATTCAGGTGCTCGATGACGGTGGGATCACCTTTCATTATTGTCTCCGGAAGGAATAGGTTTCAGAGCGCACATGATAAGGACGCTACACGGTTTAGCAACCGCGGTGATAAGAGGCACTGATCCCGAAAACGGTGGCTCAGGCCGGGGAGGGCACGTAAACCTGGGGACTGGAGGCGCCGGCCAGTTCTTCGTCCAGGATTTCCTGGGCAGTGCGGGCGCAGGAACCGCAACCCGCGGCAACACCCAGGGCTCCACGCAGCTCGTACAGGGAGTTCACGCCGTTCCTGGCGGCGCGACGAATCTGCTTGTCGGTTATCGCGTTGCAAACACAGACGTACATGGCGAATCCCGGTCCTCTGGTCCATTGAGATTAAATGCTAAATGAGAATGATTGTCAATAGCATTACGTATAAACCGAGATATCGGCGCCGATGTCAAGCACGTTTCACCCGGAATGTGACATAAGTCAAGTCTCTGAATATTGGTCTTTTTTTTTCCGCCCGGCGTGGTAACTTGATCGCTCGGGATTCACCAGACAGATTCAAGGGACTACACACACACCTGATTCAGGACTGAAAAGGGCAAACCAATCGAAAGGTTGGGACGCAAAGCCACCGGTCTACGGGCAGAAGCCTAAGACAGCGGGGTTGCCGGTTCGAAAGCGGCGCATTGAAGACGATCCGATCGTCGACAAAGTCGCTTATCTCCTGGCCAAGCGAACATTCGCTTGCTGCGTCTCCCGCCTCACGGCGTTAACCTAGACCCGCCCAAACCGATTGGCTTGCCCGCCTGATTCCAGGCAGGAGCATGCAATGAAGGGACATCAGGGGTTTGGCAACTCACTATCAAGAGCCGCGTTCATCATTACAGCGGCACTTTCTCTGGCACTAACGGGCTGCTCATCAGGCGGCGGAGGCGACTACGATAGCGCCTGGGTTGGCGACATCGAGTCGGACTTGACGGTTTCCGGCAGTGTCGGCGACGGACCGGCAGTCAATGCATCGGTAGTGATCAGGAAGAATAACGGTGAAGAACTCAGCAGCTTCCGAAGCGACGGTAGCGGTTCCTACAATGTAGATCTGTCCGTGAGCCAACGGCATTTCCCGCTGTTGGTCGATGCGACCGGCGGCACCGACATAGTCACCGACGCCGCTCCGGACTTTGTATTGCGCAGCGCGGTCCTGTCAGCTCAGGGGCAGGTGACGGCAAACGTGAATCCCTTTTCAACGTTTGCCTACGAGATAGCCAAAGACATGAATGGCGGTCTCACCAATGAAAATCTCATCGCCGCCGAGAGCATTGCTGTCACGTCGCTGAATAGCGGGCTTACGAGCCTGGCGACCTCGGGGCCCATGCGAACGCCGGTCGATGAAAGCAATGTTGCCGAAATGATCAGGGCCTCCGAGACCCTGGCAGAGATCGTTCGGCGTACGCGGGATGCGTTGAATGCCGCCGGACACACAACAAGCGCCGACGAGGTCATTGAGGCGCTCGCGTCTGACTTGATCGATAAAGTGATTGAAGGCAACGGCGGTCCGAGAGCAGATGCCCGAACGGCGGCAGTGGCCAATGTCGCGACTGCGCAGGTCGTTCTGGAGACTATGACCAATCAACTCCATGTGAATGGTTCCGATGCTACTGATGCTATGCGCAGCGCAATCCAGGAGGTTGTGTCTGGCCGCGCTCAGCCAAGCCTCGACGAACTCGGAATTACCAGCCAGATGATCAGTCAGGTAAATGTGGGCCTGTCTGCCGCGTTTGCGATGAACGGTAACGGCAGGATTGCCGAGCTGATGCAGTCGGTTTCAGGGTTGCAGCACGGCATGGAAACGGCCCTGGTGCGCACGATGATAGCCAGTAATCACCGGGCGTCTCTCAGCGGCCTTGCGGATATGGCGGCTGCCAGTGATCCGGAGACGCTGGAATTGATCAACAGCGTGGTCCGCGACAGTGAATCGAATGGCAGTACCGAGAACCGGGCACCGACCATTTCCGGTCGGCCCGCCACCTCGGTACGTGCCGGGGCGCGCTACGAGTTCGTCCCGACGGCAAGCGACCTCGATGAGGATGCGCTTACCTTCAGTATCGACAACAAGCCGTCCTGGGCATCGTTCGATCCGGAATCGGGCGCACTGACCGGCACGCCCCAGACATCGGATGCCGGCAACTACGACGGCATCACGATAACCGTGTCCGACGGCAGTCTGTCCGCCGATGTCGGGCCATTCGCGATCGTCGTAACCACGAGTAATGCGGGTCCCAGCATTTCCGGCTCGCCTGCAACGCAAGTGACGGCGGGCGATAGCTACTCCTTTACCCCGAGAGCGACCGATCCGGACAGCGGTACATTGCGATTCTCCATTGCCGGCAAGCCGGCATGGGCGGATTTTGATGTTCTGACCGGAGAATTGTCCGGTTCGACGACTGAGGGCGATGTAGGCAACTACCCCGGAATCGTGATTTCCGTCTCCGACGGCACGGAGACGGCTTCTCTGCCCGCGTTCTCGATCGAAGTTGTCGCGGCGGGTTCGGCTACGGGTTCGGTCACTTTGCGGTGGATCCCCCCGACAGAAAACGTAGACGGCACCCCGCTGACCGACCTCGCCGCGTATCGCATCTACTGGGGTCGTAGCGGCGAGAGTTTTGACCGGCCCGTCACGATCAACAACCCGAGCGTCACTCGCTACGTCGTCGAAAACCTCACCCCGGGCACGTACGAGGTCGTAGCGACGGCGATCAATAGCGCAGGCGTCGAGAGCCGGTTCTCGAATACGATTATCAAGACTGTTCAGTAAGTTACGGGATCGTCGAGGCCCCACCGACGCAGTGGACTACGGCAAAACCTGCCCAAATGGCTAACCGATTACTGAGCTGATTCTGGGTAGAAGACCCGATGGAGACGCTGTAAGTTCGTTGCGAGCATTATGTAAAACGTAATGCTGCTCGATGAGCCGCAATCCTGGGGCAATTCGTTGACATCCCGTCCGACAGTCAGACTGCCGTTGCGTCGCGCGTCTGTTCGAAGCCTGCTGACGGTTGCGCTTCTTTGCTCGGGTTCGCCCGCGCTTGGCGTGCCAAATCCCAACGTCGGAGTGATTTCGCCGCGCCGTTAATCGTCTTTCCCAAAAAGTCCGGTAAGAGCGGTGGTGGTGGTTCTGGTAGCTCAGGTGATGGGAAGGACAAGAAGGACAAGGACGACCGGAAGGACAAAGATGGCGACGACTCGGGCGAACGAGATGATCAGGATCCCGACGATGACCAGCACGATCACGACCGAAATGAACGCCACGATCACGACAACGGCGAAGCGGACGATCGGCATGACCACGAGACGGAGGAGGAGCGGCACGGCCACCACGTTGCCGCGGAATCGGGCGATGGTACCTCGAGCACCGCTCCTGGATCTTGCTGGCTACCGGATCTACTGGCATGACACAAGCGGGGCCCACACCGGTTCGTTGAACTTGGACAACACGAATTCGCGATGTCGTCCGTGAACGAGGCGGGTATCGAGAGTGCGCGATCGAACACGATCTCTGCGACGGACGGTATCATTGAGACGAGCCTGCCGACGTTTTCGATCGAGGTCGTGGCCGCCGGGGCCGCCCCGGGTGCTTTCACGTTGAGCTGGATGCCGCCCACCGAGAACGAGGACGGCAGCTACCTCGTCGATCTCGCAGGCTACTGGATCTACTGGGGCAACAATCCCGGCCAGTACACGCAATGGATGAGAATCGATAACCCGGGGCTGACAACGATCGTCATCGTAGACCTGGTGCCCGGAGACTGAGAATTTGCTTAACGCGGCCGGCGTCGAGAGCAGGCCCTCCAACGCGGTCACGCGGTTCGTGGACTGAAAAGTCCTGCAGGTCAGGCCCAGGTAAGCGGCTCGAGGGAGGCCGGGACGTACACCGGACGGCCGGCGCGGGTTCGCAGTTCGCCAACGTAAGAGGATTTAGTTCAATATCAAACGCAACTCCTTGTCTCGAAATCCAGTGTTTACCGGCTCCTGAAGGCCCATGACCTGATCACCAGTCCGGTCTTCATCCTCATGAAAGCCGCCTGACAATAAACCTGACGAGTCGGAAGTCTCTCTTGATTCAGGCCACCTGAAGTCCGGGATACCCTGACGACGCACAGCGCAGCTAAAGCTACACCCTTCGCAATTCTGCCGAAAGGCCGGGGCGAATCGCTCTGACGGATGGTATCGGCGTTCATGCGAGCCACGCGACGTGAATGCCTGGTGAGGCTCGGGCCGCTGCCAAAATGGTCGAGAAGTTTTACATTTTTGTGTTGAAGCAAAAATGGCAAAAATGTAACTGACTGAAAAATATAGAATAATCGACGTTGGCACAACATTTGCTTGTTAATCGATGTAGGCTTCTTTTATTGATACAGGAGAATTAACAATGAAGCGCTTAATGCTTATCGCCATTGCGTCCCTTGGAATGACCTCGCTGTCGGCAAACGCCGCGTTCATTAACGGCGAGATTGCATTCGGGGGCAGCGTTGTCAACGACGATTGGACGGCTGCGACGCAGATCGATTTCGTTTCCATGCTTGTCGCCCTTGCGACTGACGACTTTGGAGCTGTTCCAATCGGTACTGTCGTAACCGTACAGGATCCTTTCACGTTCGATCCGATTAATTCCGGTACGATTAGCCCATTCTGGACCTTTACGAGTGGTGCCACGTATAGCTTCGCCCTGGAAACCTGGTCGATCACTCAGCGGACGGTCTCCAACTTGGACCTGTCCGGGCACGGCACTGTCTCTATCACTGGATTTGATAACACCGCATTCACGTGGTCACTAAGCATAGATGAGTCCGGCGGACAGTTTGCTGCCGTCAGTATGACGAACACCCCGAAGCCGATTCCGGAACCCGGCACCCTGGCTCTGCTAGGAATTGGTCTTGCCGGCATGGGCTTTGCCTCTCGTCGCAGGAAATTGCAGGCGTAGTCAGCCAGCACCTGTACGAGCAAAAACAGTGCTTCATTAAAGCCCCGCCTTCCGGCGGGGCTTTTTTTGTAATGGGCTTCAGCAAAAAGTCCGCCGGCACGGCTTACAGCCTGTAGGTCAGGCCCAGGTAAGCGGTTCGAGGGAGGCCGGGACGCACACCGGCCGGCCGGCGCGCTGCGATATAGGTTTCGTCGAACAGGTTGTCGACTTTCACGTAGGTCGAGAGCTGCGGCGTAAACTGCCAGGCCGCAACCATGTCCCAGACCACGTGGGAGTCGATCGATTCTTCGGGGATGAAGGCGCCCTGTCCGGCGCGGGTTCGCAGTTCGCCAACGTAACTCGCTGCGATGTTGAAGCGCCACTTGCTGGCCTCGAGGCCGGCGGTGGCACGCAGCTGGTGTTCAGGGATGTAGGGCAACTCATCGCCCACCTGGACATCACCCCAGGGGTCGAAATCGCTCTCGAACGCGTTCTCGAACTCCGCCTCTGCGGTCCACGTGTAGCGCAGCTCGATCGGCACATCGATGGAATTCAGGCGCCAGTTATACGCGCCCGAGAGTTCGAGGCCGGAGACCTTCACCTCGCCGCCGTCGAACTGGTCGCCGATCTCGCCGCCGCCGCCCGTCGATTCCGTGACGGTGCCCACGAGATTGTCGTAGTCGTTGAGGAAGTAGATCCCCTCGAAGCTCAGGCTGCCGTTGTCGTAGCGCGCGCCGGCCTCGAAATTGAGGCTGTCCTCCTCGTCGGCGGAACTGCCCGGTGCCGGCGGGTTGAAGCCCTTGTGCAAGCCCGCGAGCAGGCGCCATTCTTCCGTCACCCGGTACAGCGCGCCGATGCCGGGAATCACGACGCTCGTCGAATTCTCGCGCACGCGGCTCGGTCCCTGGCTGCGCGACGGGTCGTCGGTCGAATAGTCGAGCCGCTGCAGGTCGATGTCCTCGAAGCGCACGCCCGGCGTCAGGATCCAGTTGCCGGTGCGCACCTCGGCGTCAACAAACAGCGAGCGAACGTCCGCCTGGCTGACGCGGTTGGTCTGCGAGCCGGGCGCCGCGGCGGTCGTCAGCACCAGCGTGCCGTCGTCCATGCGGTAGCCGTCCTGCTGCTGGAAGCGGTCTTCTTCGTCCTCGTGGATCCGGAAGCCCGCGGTGAAGCCGATGTCGGTGTCACCGAACCCGGTATCCCACTGGATGCTGGCCTGCACGCCCTGGGAGTAGTACTCACGGTTGTTGGCCCGAATCTGCACGGCGTCGTCCGGGCTCGTGACGCCCTTCATGTAGCCGAGCTCGGTCGCGAACGTGGCCGGATCTTCGAGTACGTCGGATATGCTCTCGCCGCCGACTGACTGCACCTTATACCAGTTGCGCCAGAAGTCGTTGCGGTAGGCCGTGACCTGCGCGCGCCAGCTGTTGCCGGGATCGATCACGTAGGTGGCCTGGTACTGCTCGTGCTCGCTCTGGAAGTTGTCGTTCGCGGACGCTGCGTAACGGCTGTAGGGCGTCGACGCGAAATCGTCGTCCGTCAGCCCGAGGTAGGTCTCGTTCGAGTCCTGCTCGGTGTAGCCGAGCTTGACGCGCAGGCTCTGGTAGACGGAACTGCGTGCGTCGCTGTCGATCTGCAGCTTGGCGACGTAGTCCTCGAGATCGTAGCCCGTGTCGCCGCCGACCGGTCCTTCGATGCTCTTGAAGCCGTCGCTGCCGGCCTGCACGGTTTCCAGCAGCCACGAGACGCGCTGGCCGCGGTTGCCGGCATGCAGGTGGGCGTCCGCCGTGCCGTGCTCGCCGACGCGCACGTCGGCCATCACGCCCATGGCGTCAGGGATCGGGGTCGAGATCATGTTGATGGCGCCGCCCGTGGTGCGCGGCCCGATGGCGACCGATGCCGGGCCCTTGAGGACTTCGAGGGCGTTCATGCGCCGCTGCGTCGGGAAATAGTAGGCCGACGGCGCGGAGTAGGGCGCCGGCGCAATCAGGACACCGTCCTCGAGCAGCGCGATACGCGCGCTGCGGTCCAGCCCGGAGCCGCGAATGCCGATATTCGGCCTGAGCCCGAAGCCTTCCTCTTCCTGCAGGTAGACGCCCGGCACGGTCCGCAGTGCGCGCAGGATATCGCCTGTGTTGAAAACTTCCAGTGCCTCGCTGTCGATCCTGTGCGCGGAGCCCGGGACGTCGGCGACGTCGGCCTGGCGCCCGAAGATCGTGATCGTGTCGATCGTTTCGCTGGCGCCGTCTTCAGCCGCCGACGCGGTGAACGGCAGCGCGAGGGATGAGGCGAGTAGTGCGCCACGGACGGCGCGGTTCACGTATTGGTTCATCAGCTCCCCCGAAGAGCTTGGTTTAAAGCGGTGTTCAGACGATAATGCAAATGAGAATGATTCGCAACTACGGGAAAATACGTATACGGGCGGGCGCAGTGGCGTCCCACGTCGCAGAATGATTTGTGACTGCCACCCTACCCAGGGTCTTTGCGGCGTGGCACCATGAAGGCCGTGTGATGATGTGAAGGTCGGGATGGGCGAGCAAGCTCAGAAACTGCTGATTGTCGAAGATGATCCGGGACTCCTCAGCCAGTTGCGCTGGTGTTTCGAAGGCTACGAGGTGATCACCGCGGAGGATCGCGTGGGCGCCATTACCGAGCTGAGACGGCACGAGCCGATGGTGATCCTGCAGGACCTGGGCCTGCCGCCGCATCCCGAGGGCGTGGAAGAGGGGCTTGCGACCCTGCGGGAAACGCTGAAGCTTGCGCCCCACACCAAAGTGATCGTCGTTACCGGCCACGGCGACCAGGAGAACGCGCTCAAGGCGGTGGCGCTGGGCGCCTACGACTTCTACCAGAAGCCGGTGGACACCGACACGCTGCGTTTGCTGGTCGAGCGGGCCTTCTACATGGCCGAGCTCGAAGCCGAAAACCGGCGCCTGCAGCAGGCGGCCGGGGATTCGCCGCTGGACGGCATCGTCGCCGCGAGCGAGGCCATGCTGGCGGTGTGCCGCATGATCGAAAAAGTCGCGCCGACGGACGTCACGACGCTGCTGCTGGGCGAATCCGGTACCGGCAAGGAACTGCTGGCCCGGGCGCTGCATCGCCTGAGCCCGCGCAAGGACAACGCGTTCGTGGCGATCAACTGCGCCGCGATCCCGGAAAACCTGCTGGAATCGGAGCTTTTCGGGCACGAGAAGGGCGCATTCACCGGCGCGGTAAAGACCACCCCCGGCAAGGTCGAAGTTGCCGACGGCGGCACGCTGTTCCTCGACGAGATCGGCGACATGCCGCTGCCGCTGCAGGCAAAGATGCTGCGTTTTCTGCAGGAGCGCGTGATCGAGCGCGTCGGCGGCCGCCAGGAAATCTCGGTGGACGTGCGCGTGGTCTGCGCGACCAACCATAATCCGGAAGACATCATCAAGGCCAAGGCGTTCCGCGAGGATCTCTACTACCGTGTCAGCGAGATCACGATCAACATCCCGCCGTTGCGGGAGCGCGAAGAGGGGCGCCTGATCCTTGCGCGCACGCTGCTGCAGAAGTACGGCAAAAAGCAGGGCAGGGCGCTGAACGGCTTCAGCGAGGATGCCGTGAAGGCGATCGAGTCCTACAGCTGGCCGGGCAACGTCCGCGAGCTGGAGAACAAGATCAAGGGCGCCGTGATCATGGCGGACGGCAAGCTGGTCACCGCGGCCGACCTGGGGGTCCAGGCGGGCGACGGCGAGCCGGAGTCGCTAAACCTGCGCGAGGTCAGGCAGCGTGCCGAGTCGAAAGCGATCCGCGTGGCGCTGACGCGCAGCTACGGCAATATCTCGAAGGCGGCGGAACTGCTGGGTATCACCCGGCCGACGCTCTACGACGTGATGAACAAGTACGGCCTCGATGCCGAGGCCTATTCCAGAAAGAACGTCGCCGACGCCAGTTGAATTCGCGCGCCGAGGCGCGCTCCTACGGCGTCAACTGGTCCAGGCTCACTTTGAACTGCAGGAACAGGATGCCGGTGATCGTCGGGTCCACGATGCCCGCGTTGACCATTTCTTCGACGGCCTTCCGCGGCAGGTAAGTCAGGTTGAGTCCTGCGTGGTCGTTTCCGATCATGATGCTCGGCAGGATGCCCGGAAAGGGTTTGTTGCCGTTCACGTCCTCGCGTGTCATCACGAAGGCGTTAATGCCCGCGTAGACATGGAAACCTGCCAGCGCGTCGGTTTCGTATAGGCGCCGGTGCAGGCCCGCACCGGCCATGTAGGACGGACTTTCGTTGCTGTCACGAAAGCCGTTGGCCATGATGGTTTTTTTCCATACGTCTTTTTGTTCGAATTCATACTCGACACCGAATCCGTAGTTGTTTCCGTTCCAGTCGTAGCTCGAATTCAAGTGGTACGACTTGCCGTTGATAACGGCGCTGGTCTTGCCGGCCATGGCGGAGGAGGGGTGCAGGGCGATCAGCAGGGTAGCGATCGCAAGGGGTATAAAGAATCCTTTCTTCATGAACCCAGACTAGGGCAAGGGTGTTCGAGGGGCGACCTACCCCGTCGCCCGGTTAACCGTGACGGGCGTCACGGCAGGGGGTGTCGACTGGGATGGCCGGCTATATCATGAGGACGGCGACCACAACCCCGATCAGCGCGCCCACGGCGTTGAGCAGTGCGTCGACGAGCGTGCCGAAGCGCCCCGGCACACGAGTCTGGTGCCACTCCAGCGCGACGCCGAGCCCCAGCGTCAGCAGCAGGGCGATGCCCAGGCGCAGGCGTGCAGGCTCGATGCCGGCCAGCGTCCACATCCACAGGAACGCGAGCAGGCCGTACATGATGATATGCAGGACCTTTTGGACAGTCGGTGGCGTGCCGGCATACAGCCACGAGAACAGGTTATCGTCGGGGCGGGCGACCCCCGGGGTGACGGACAGGCCGACGATCAACGCGACGAGGACGAGCGTGAGCGCCCACCGATAACCTGCCGGAACTGACGTCAGGGCATCCAATGTCAGTCCGCGCGCTCCCGGCTGCGCCGTTCGAGGGACGCGACCGCGCGTTCGGCCGCCTTGCCATCCCAGAGCGGCAGCGGTTGCCCCTCTTTCCAGTCGCCGGCCAGGACCTTGCCCAGGTCATCGGCGAGCGAGGCGGCGTCACTCAGTTTATTGGTGCCGTGCGTGAGCGTCACGGGGCGTTCGGTGTTCTCGCGCAGCGTGAGGCAGGGGATCCCGAGGTAGGATGTCTCTTCCTGCAGGCCGCCCGAATCGGTAATCACGACACGTGCGCCCGTGACGAGACTCATGAAGCGGACGTAGGGCACTGGCTCGAGCAGCCTGATATTCTCTGCGCCTTCGAGTTTCTCCCTGAGGTCGAACGTCTCGAGCCCCTTGATGGTTCGCGGATGCGCGACGAACACGACGGGCAGCGAATCGGCGGCATCGAGCAGGGCGTCCATGATCGGCTGCAGCGTCTCGAGCGCATCGACGTTGGACGGGCGATGCAACGTGACGAGTGCATAGCCGCCGTGTTCGAGCCCGAGTTCGGCGGCCGTACCTGCGGCCTCGATACTGTCCCTGAGCATTTCGAAGGAATCGATCATGATGTTGCCGATTCGATCGATCTTGTCGGCAGGTACACCCTCGTTCAGCAGGTTCTCGTCGCCGTCCTCGGACGGCGTCCACAGGACATCGGCGATGGCGTCGGTAACCAGCCGGTTGATTTCCTCGGGCATGCGCCGGTCACGGCTCCTGAGCCCGGCCTCGAGGTGGACGACGGGAATCCAGAGCTTGGCGCCGACAATCGCGCAGGCTACCGTCGAATTGACGTCGCCGACGACCACGATCCAGTCGGGCCGGTGCTCCAGGCAGACTTTCTCGTACGCGATCATCACGTTGCCCGTCTGTTCCGCGTGCGAGCCGCTGCCGACGCCGAGGTTAAAGTCGGGCGCCGGTACCTGCAGGTCCCGCAGGATCGCGTCCGACATGTTGCGATCATAGTGCTGCCCGGTATGGACGAGCACGGGCTCTGCCCAGTCCGTGGCCTTCAAAGCGTGATAGAGCGGCGCGACCTTCATGAAGTTGGGGCGTGCGGCGGCGATGAGGTGGATGGTGACCAAATCGGTGTCCTGTCAGCGGAATCTGATTCGCGGCGTATGGTACTGGTTTCCGGGTGACATTGCGTCGCGGCCTCGAAACGTTCGCCGGAGAATTCTTCAAGGCGTCGTAATACAACAATGTTTCATCCCGGTCTGGGTTGCGAATGCGGCGCCCTCCTGCGATGATACTTGGCTGGTCCCGACCGGCCTTGGCGGGATGTGACGTGGTTCACACGGCTATCACGATCCGCGTCACGCCGCCTTAACGGCCAATAAATTATAATTCTTGGCTATGCCGTTATCTCATCCACAAGAAGCGCATCAGTCAAGCAACGGTTGCTGGCGCCACGCGAACGCCTCAGCAAACATCCGCCACCGATATTGGTAACACAACGGCCGTAACCATGCCTACCTGGCCAAGCAAGAGCCCGATCCGGCCCCCGATTCTCGTGATGGCGGGAATCGAGTCATTGATTCTTTGCTCGTCCCTGTACGTAGCCGGACTGGTCGTATTTGGCAATCTTGAAGAGAGCCGCCGGCTCCTGGGGCCGCTGCTGCCGAAGGCGGTGCTGGTCGCCGTCGTTATCCTGATCAGCCTGGTTGCCATGGGCCTGTATCAGTTCCACCAGCGGCTGTATTTCCGGGAAGCCGTGGTCCGGTTACTGGTTGGGCTCGCTATAGGCAGCCTGGGTCTGGCGATCATTTTCTATGTCTTCCCGGGCACAAACGTGTCGCGCGACGTGGCTGTAATCGCGGCCGGGTATTCGCTGGTCCTGCTGCTGGTGGTGCGCTACGTGTTCGTGCGCACTGTCGATGAAAACGTGTTCCGCTCCCGGGTGCTGGTGTACGGCGCCGGCGGGCGGGCCGCGGCGATTCAGGGATTGCGCCGCCGCGCGGACCGCCGCGGCTTCAAGGTGGTCGCGCAGATAGTGGCACCCGGGGACCCGATCGGAGCGCAGGAGAACGTGATTGCGACCAATGGCAAGACCATTACCGACTTTGCCGTCGAGAGGGGTGCCAATGAAATCGTCGTGGCGATGGACGATCGGCGCGGCAACTTGCCGGTCCGCGACCTGCTGAACGCGAAATTGAAGGGTATCGCGGTGATCGACCTGCTGGAGTTCCTGGAGCGCGAATCTGGCAAGATCCGCATTGACCTGGTCAATCCGGGCTGGCTGATCTTCTCGCCGGGTTTCCGGACGTCGAGGTTTCGCCGGATGAACAAACGCATCCTCGACTTGCTGGTCAGCGTCGCGCTGCTGCTGGTAGCGTGGCCGGTAATGTTGTTGGTCGTGCTGGCCATCAAGCTCGAGGATGGGCCGTGGGCGCCGGTCTTGTACCGGCAGGTGCGCGTTGGCCGGGGCGAGCGACCGTTCGAAGTCCTCAAGTTTCGCAGCATGACTGTGGACGCGGAGGCTGACGGCAAGGCCGTCTGGGCGCAGAAGGACGACAAGCGCGTGACCTGCGTGGGCAACTTCATGCGAAAGATGCGCCTCGACGAACTGCCGCAGGTGTTCAACGTGCTCATGGGCCAGATGAGCATCGTCGGGCCTCGGCCGGAGCGCCCGGAGTTCGTCAGCGAACTCGAGGAGAACATCCCTTATTACGCCGAGCGCCACACGGTGAAACCGGGCGTCACGGGCTGGGCGCAGCTCAAGTATAGCTACGGTGCATCGGAAGAGGATGCGATCGAGAAGCTGCAGTACGATCTCTATTACATCAAGAACCAGGGTCTGCTGCTCGACCTGATGATCATCCTGCAGACCGTCGAGGTGGTTCTGTGGGTGAAAGGGGCGCGTTAAGATACTGATTCAGATATAGGCGCGTAGCTCAGTGGTAGAGCGCTGCTTAAACACAGCGGAGGTCGGAGGTTCGAATCCTGCCCGCGCCTACCAAATTCCGAATATGTAACCAGATATCGTGCGTTGATCAGCGCATGGTTCGTACTCGTCAGGTTTTCGCAGGACAGCTCAGGATCAAATAGCTATGAACGAGATCGGAGCAATCGGGTACGCATTGGCCGGGACGCTCTATCTGCTCCTGGCTATCTTGTTGATTACCGTCTGGCGTGGCCGTTCGGTGGGCGTCTACCTGACGATCGCCTGTCTCGTGAGCGTTGTCTGGGCCGCAGCATTGGCCTGGGATTCCGGCGTAGCCCGGCTCAGCCCAGCGGTGCTGTTTGTCGCTGACGTATCGAGAGCGGGGGCGTGGATCACTTTTCTCACCCGCCTTCTCTATGAAATTGGAGCAAGCCGAACAACGCGTTATCTCGCGCACGCGGTGTGGATTGGGGTTCTTCTTGCCGGAATCTTCGCCTTGTACAGCCCTATAGAGACATTAGTCGGTGCCTCATTCGGCAAGACAATGTTTCTTGGGGGTCTCGCCGTCTCGTTCTTCGGGTTGGTCCTTATCGAACAGCTTTACCGAAATTCTTCCCCGGAAGCCCGATGGAGCCTGAAGATGCTGGCTCTGGGCGTCGGCGGCGTCTTTGCGTTTGACCTGTTCCTGTATTCCCAATCCGTTTTATTCAACGCCATTCATACCGATGCCTGGGCCGCCAGGGGCGTCGTGAATGTATTTTTCGTGCCGCTGATCGCGATGGCCGCGCGGCGAAATCCGGACTGGCAACTCCGTATTTTCGTTTCTCGCCAGGTTGTATTCTATTCAACCACGCTTATCGCCGTGGGTTTCTACCTTATTCTCATGAGCCTCGGCGGTTACCTCATTGTCCGATTTGGCGGCAGTTGGGGCGGGCTCGCCCAGATCGTGTTTTTTGTTGGATCGATTGTCGTTCTGCTCGCTCTTCTTTTTTCGAGCACATTGCGTTCCCGTTTCAAAGTATTTCTCAGCAAGCATTTCTTCCAGAATAAGTACGACTACCGGGAAAAATGGATCGGCCTGATCGCGACGTTATCGCGATTTACGGGCGCGTCTTCGCGCGAAGTCGTTATCGAGGCGGTGGCGGAGATTGTTGATAGCCCGGGAGGGGTTCTCTGGATTCTGGACGAGGACGATCAGGTTTATCGGCTTGCAGCCAAATTCAAAGTCGAGGAGGAGGTTCCGGATATAGCGGTTTCGGAGTCCATCGTCGGGTTCATGCGCAGGAGTGAATGGATTGTCGATCTTGCTGAATATGCCCGGGAGCCGGATCTGTACGGTGACCTGGAATTGCCGAGTCTGCTGGACAGGCTTGGCACGGCCTGGTTATTCGTCCCGATCTTCCACGGCGAAGAGCTGGCTGCCATTGTTTTGTTGAATCGTGCTCCGGGGCCGCCAAAGCTGAATTATGAGGATCGTGATCTGCTCAAGACGGTTGGGCGGCACGTTGCCGTGCACCTGGTCCAGGAGAAGGCGGATCGCCTGCTGGCTGAGGCCAAGCAGTTCGAGGCCTACAATCGACTGACCGCATTCCTGATGCACGATCTGAAAAATCTGGTCGCTCAACAGTCGCTGATCGTTCAGAACGCCGACAAGCACAAGCACAACCCCGAGTTTATCGATGACGCAATGCGCACCATCGCCGGTTCTGTCGATCGCATGAAGAAGGTAATCGAGCAGCTCAGACGGGGCCAGGCAGACCGTAACAAGGCCCGCTCTCCGGTAGGGGCGGTTATTCTGGCGGCAATCGACCGGTCCTCAGATCGCAGCCCCGTGCCGGTCGCCCGGATCGAGACCGAGGCGAAGGTGAGCGCCAACGTCGAGGAATTTACGATGATCCTCTCGCACCTCATCCGAAATGCGCAGGAGGCAACACCGTCAACCGGGTCAGTTGCGATCGAGGCTTTCGAGACGGAAGGCAAGGTCGTCATAAGAATAATCGACGACGGAGCCGGAATGACGCAGGAGTTCATCCGCGAGCGGCTCTTCAAGCCGTTCGACTCGACCAAGGGGGCCGAGGGAATGGGTGTAGGGGCCTACCAGGCGAAAGCATTTGCGCGAAAATCGGGTGGCGATCTGACCGTGGAAAGCGCGCCCCGGCAGGGTACGACCGTGACTTTGGCGATCCCGAGTGCCGGCTAGGTCTTTAGCGTGGTGAAAAATGCGAACCGCGTCACGCTTTCACGAATCTACCATGACTCGGCGCCGGTTCGCATTGACGTGTAATCTATGTGAGATATGTTCGTGCAGTTTAAATGAGATCCGGTAAAATGATGATTTTCCAAGAGGAATGCCGATGATGCGGTCTTCAAAAATCTCGAATCGCTCGCCTGCCATCATCTCTCTGCCGATACTCCTTGTATTCGGATTGATGTCCGCGTGCGGACTCGCGATGGATAACGAGGATCGTCTGGATCGGGCGCAGAAAGCCTACGAAGACGAGGACTTCCAGGCAGCGGTCATCGATGTCAAGAACGTACTGCAAGACGAGCCGGACAACGCCCAGGCTCGTATTCTCCTGGGACGTGCCTCTTTGAGGGTCAACGACCCGGAATCGGCGGAGAAAGAATTTCGGCGCGCGCTCGGGTTGAATGTTCCGTTACAGGTGGTCGCGATTGATCTCGGTCAGGCGATGCTGAGGCTGGGCCAGTTCAATGAGATTCTGGATGAGATCGACGAGGAAGTCGCTGAGGATGAAGCGCAACGCATAGCGATACTCAAGCTTCGTGGCGATGCCATGATGGGGCTGGAACTATGGAGTGGCGCGCGCGATTGGTTCAGGGCAGCGCTCGAGCTCGACGACGCAGACCTCGAGGCGAGGCTTGGCCTTATTCGAAGCTATATCGCGGAAGGCGATCTTGCCGGGGGGCGCGAAGAGCTCGATAAATTCATGGCTGGCAGCCCCGATTACATACCGGGATTGCTCGCGTCGGGTTCCCTGCATCTCCGGACGAGAAGTTTCAATGCGTCGGAAGCCGACTACGAAAAGGCTCTTGATCTCGCCGAGGCCGCCGGCAACATCGAGCAGCAGGCTATGGCACTGGCGGGGCTCGTGGACGTTGCGCTCGCGAAGCAAAATTTATCAGTAGCCCGGACAGCCGTTGATCGACTGATGGAATTGGCACCCGAGGCAATCAGGTCGCTCTATTACAGCGCCCGAGTCTCGTATTTCGAAGGCGATGATGAGGAAGCCCAGGCGCAACTGAATGAGCTGCTCAGTCGCGCCCCGGGAATTGAAGCTGCGGAACTGCTGCTTGGTGCCGTGAACCTGAGAATGGGTAACCTGGGGCAGGCAGAAATGTATCTGTCGTCGGTTCTTGCAGCAAACCCAGAGAATAACGATGCTCGGAGATTCCTTGCCCAGACACGATTGCGGCAGAATCGAGCGGGTGAAGCGGCGGAATTGCTCGAGCCGATCCTTCGGGCGGACACAACTGATCCCGACGCATTGGCTTTGGCGCTCCAGGCGGGAGTTAGTAGTGGAGACGTCAGCGGTACCATTCAGCTGTTGGAAGAAAATCTGGCCCAAAACCCTGATGACACTGAGCGCAAGCTTGATCTCATTAGTATTTACCTTGCTGCTGGCAGATTCGACGATGCCGAAACGTTGCTCCTGACTATCGACGAATCTGACGACGAAGCCGGTCCTCGCCGCGGCCTGATGACGGTTGTTACCGCGATGCAGCAGGGGCGTACGGGCGAGGCGCTCGATCTCGCAGCGGAGCTTGCAGAAGCCTGGCCGGAAAATGCCGAGTTTCAGATCTTGCTCGGCCGCATCGCGTTACGGCTGGAACGTTACGATACGGCGCGTAGCGCTCTCCTGACGGCGCAGAAATTATCGCCGGACAATACTGAAACTTATATCGATCTGGCCCGTGTCGAAATTGCCACCGGGAATGTTGCGGCGGCAAAACGTCAACTGATGGCTGGGCTTGACCGGCTGCCAGGCAACGCAGGGTTGATGGTGACGCTCGGCAGGATAGCGGCCGGGACCGGAGAATATGAAGACGCGCTGACGTGGTTCACTGAAGCTGCCGAAGCTGACCCGAACGCTTTCGAGCCGAGAAGTCTCCTGGCTCGTCTGCAAATGAACCAGCGTAATTTTCGGATGGCGGCCGACGCGGCTGCCGCTGCTTTGGCCATCAATCCGCAGGACGCCGAAACGCACAACCTTCTCGGCCTGGCACAAAGAAACATTGGCGAATTGAGCGATGCCGCGAATAGTTTCGAGAAAGCCTCGAATCTCGATCTCGGCCGGTATGAATATCGTATTAACGCAGCAGCAACGTACGTCGCGCTCGAGAGACTCGCCGAAGCGGAGAGGGTTCTCAAGAGAAATAACGAAGTGCCGCTTGATGATGTTAATGCATCTGTTCTTCTTGCGATCGTCAAATCTCGCCAGGGTGATCCTGAAGCAGCCATGGCAATAGCCAGGCAACTCCAGGAGACGTATCCGGAGAATGCAGTGCCGCTCTCATTGGAGGCTGAATTGCTGCTGGTTGCGGAAGATTATGCCGGCGCATCGGACCTTCTTGAAAAATCGATGCGATTGGACCCGGATGAATGGCGACTGGCATATCGTGCATACCAGGTGCGGCGGGCTGGTGGGATCGCGGATCCACAAAAATCGCTACTCGCTTTCCTGGAAATTAACCCGGAAAGTGCCACGATTAGAAACACGCTCGCCGAGTATTACCGTGAGATTGGTGACATGGAGTCGGCCATGAGCGCCTGGGAAATGGTGCTGGAAAACGATCCAGAGCATGTATCCGCTCTGAACAATCTTGCGATGGCCTACGTGGATATCAAACCAGATCAGGCCGAAGAACTGGCCAGAAAAGCCTACGGTCTTGCACCCGATAACGGCCTCGTAGTCGATACGCTGGGATGGGTGCAGATCAACAACGGAAAACTTGAGCAAGGCATAGCAACGCTTCAGGATGCCGTGCAATTGAGCGAGGGTATGCCAGAGATTCAGTATCACCTTGCGGTCGGCCTTGCAAAGAGCGGGCGGACAGATGAGGCGGAGGAGATTCTCAAGGAAATTCTTGCGAGCAACGAGGATTTCGCCGGCCGTCAGCAGGCAATGGAGCTTTTGACATCGTTATGAAATGTAGCACTCTGATATTGGCGATTTCGTCGTGCGCATTTGTTGCAGGATGCGCAGGTGCCGATTATGACGCTCAAAATTTGCCTGACGAATTGGCGACACAGTCGGACGAATATCGAATAGGCCCCGGTGATTCTGTCCAAATTTTCGTATGGGATCACGAGGATTTGTCGACTACTGTTCAGGTGCGTCCGGACGGGAGAATCTCGACGCCTCTTGTCGAAGACCTGCAAGCCTCAGGTAAGACGCCGACGGATCTTGCCAGGGATATCGAGGTCGTGCTTTCGGAGTACGTCAGATCTCCGGTTGTGACGGTCATCATGCAGGGATTCCAGGGATCGTCACATCAACTTGTGCGTGTCGTCGGTCAGGCTGCGGAGCCCCAGGCGCTGCAATACCGGCAAGGGATGACGGTTCTGGATGTGATGATTGCTGTCGGAGGCCTGTCCGAATTTGCTGCTGGCGATCGGGCGAAGATCATTCGCGAATTGGACGGCGAATCGGTCGAGATTCGGGTCCGGCTTGACGATTTGCTGAACAAGGGGCGCATTAGGGAAAACATACGAATGCTTCCCGGTGACGTGCTTATTATCCCCGAGTCGGTTTTCTGACCGGAGTACCGCTTGCCGTGAATATCCAGGAAATCATTGCCGAAATCATAGAGCATTTGCGCGGGATGCGCCGTTATCGATGGTGGGGTATCGGCGTGGCGTGGGCAATCTCGGTCGCTGGATGTTTTGCTATATATGCAATGGAAGACGTGTATGAGGCGAGCGCCAAGGTGTATGTAGATACCCAGAGCCTCGTCGGGCCGGTGTTCGAAGGCCTGGCACTCAGGGATAACGTATCGGCCCAGGTTGAAGCGGTGAGCCGCGCGTTGCTGACACGCCCCAACCTCGAGGCGGTCGCGCGAAAGACAGACCTCGATTTGCGTGCAGACTCCGCAGAGGAAATGGAGAATCTGATTACCCATCTCCAAAAGGAAGTTGAAGTTATAGGTAATCGCGAGCGCAACGTGTTCGATGTTGCTTATACGGACCCGGATAGGGCGAAAGCCAAGGCAGTGGTCGCGGCCATAGTTGACGCATTCGTGGAAGATTCTCTCCAGGGCCAAGGCGATGATGCAACGATGGCTGAGCGAGCCCTAGAGGCGGAACTTAAAGATCACGAAGAACGCTTGCTTAGCGCAGAAAGTGCTGTCGCAGATTTCAAAAAACAGAATATGGGTTACATGCCTGATAATCGGGGCGATTACTATGTTCGCCTCCAGGCCGCTACTCAGGCTGTGGGCATTACCGAGGAGAAGATTAAGGTGATGGAGGAGCGCCGCAATGAGTTGCGGAGGCAGATTCAGGGCGAGGTGCCGGTTTTTGGAATCATGTCGGTCGGACCCGGACAATCAGTTGTTCAGGGTTGTTCCCATCAGGATAGCGTGGCGCAATTGGAGGCCGATCTCGCCGAGCTGCAGGTGGAATTTACGTCGAAGCATCCACGCATCATTTCATTGCAAGCCACGATTTCAGCGTTGGAAGAAGAGTGCGCGGTTGAGCGAGAGGCGGCTATAGCGGCGGGGGTCCAGCCGCAAGCGGGAAACGATCAGCAACTGGAGACGAACCCGGTCTATCAAAATCTTCGCATAGAGCTCAGCGATACCGAGGTGGAGTTAGCGAGTCTGAGGGCGCAGCTGGCGACTCAACGAGCGCAAGAGACTCGCTTGCGCGAAGACGTAGACCAGATAGCCGAGGTCGAGTTGAACCTCAAAAAGCTCAACAGGGACTATAACGTCGTACAGGACCGTTACCAGGAGTTGCTCAAGCGCTGGGAAACGCTGAGATCCAAGCAGCGCCTGGATCCTGTCACCGACACCGTGCAGTTCAGGACGCTCGAGCCGCCTTATGCATCACTTGACCCGGTTGGACCCAATCGACCTTTGTTGCTGGCGGGCCTGCTGGTTATCGCTATTGGTGCCGGAACCGCCGTCACATTTCTTTTGAATCAAATAAAACCCGTTTTTTACACGCGGCGAGCCGTCCGCAAATTCAGTGGTCTGCCTGTATTGGGTTCGGTGAGTTTGCTGATGTCCCCACAGGAGAAACGGTCAAGAAGAACCTGGGCATTGGGATGGGTCGCGGCCTGCCTGACTTTGATTATGTTTACCGGAGTCGCCATGGTGTTTGAAGATAGTGGCGCTGCCGTCGTGCGCCGGCTTCTCGGAGGATACAGTGTATGAGCAAAGTGCAGGAAGCACTTGGAAAGTTGCGCAAGCAGGCGCCTTCAAAGCCGAAAGCGGATAAGGGAAAGGACGGTTTCGGCATCGGAGATGAACGCTCTTCCATACCCATCGCACGAAAGAAAAAGTTCGACGCGCAAGGACCGAAGTACCACGTCGAACAAGAAGCGCTCGTCAGAGACGGCATGCTCGCTCCCCTCGATCATGCAGTATCCGTCGCCGACGAATTTCGCCGGATTAAGCGGCCTTTGATCAACAACGCCATTAAGTATGCCGCGAATACCGAGGATCATATGAACATGGTCCTGGTCACGAGCGCGATGCCCGGGTCGGGCAAGACATTTTGCGTGGTTAACCTCGCCGTGAGTATGTCACTGGAGCGCGAACTCAATGTTGTCGTCGTCGATGCTGACGTTTTGAAGCCGCACATCAGTACAGCAATGGGCCTGGGTGAGCGAGAAGGCCTTATTGATTTATTGCTGGACGACTCCCGCAGTATCGAGGAAATGCTGGTACGCACGGATCTGAATGACCTTCAAGTATTGCCAGCGGGACGCCGGCATCCCCAGGCAACGGAATTGCTGGCGAGTGACAGGATGGTGGAGATCGTCGACGAACTCGCGACCCGATACCCTGACCGGATCATACTCTTGGACTCGCCGCCACTCCTGATTACCAGCGAGGCGAATGCCCTGGCCAGCCAGGTAGGGCAGATCGCCCTGGTCATCGAGGCAGGTAAAACAGATCAGAATACGCTGCAGCAGGCCCTGGAGTTACTCGATAGCAACAAAGCAATCAACGCAATTCTGAACAAGAGCTGGCATTCGACGAGAATCGCCTACCGAGGATCGGGTTATGGTTACTACAGCTACGAAGGCACGTAGTAACTGGACTCGTCTGATCGTCGCAGGGGCAGCCCTTCTGGTGTCGGCTCCGGGTATCTCGGCCGACATCGAAGGCAGCGTAGCCATAGGCGCTACCGCCACGGATAATTTGTTCCAGGATCCAGACGAGGGCGAAGAAGAGGTAATACTTCGCCTGGAGCCAACGGTGTCTTTAGAGCATGAGTCGGAGCGTGTGAATGCAGATGTTGACTACCGGATGCAGGCGTATCGATACGATGGCTTGGAGAAAAATGAAATCTATCATCAGTACAACGCATTTCTATCGGGGGCGCTCGTGCCTGATACCTTCTTCCTGGATCTTGGTGCCAACCGCACGCAGTCGATCGTCGACCCTGACGGACAAATCCCATCGGGCAATCTTCCGATAAGCATCAATCGGCAGGACCGTGACGAATACTACTTTAGCCCCATTTTTGAATACGCTTTTGGCAGAGGGGTGTCGGTTCGCGCCCAGTACCGCCACAACTGGCTTGATTACAGCGAAGATAGCGCGATTTCAAGCGAGGACAGGGATGGATTCTTCTCAATCGCAAACTACCGACGCGGTCGCGGATTTACATGGGCACTGCGGTATTCTCAACTGCAAACAGAATACGATGAGAGTTTGTTCAAATGGGAATATCGCGAGGCTATTGCGGAACTGGGGTTCTGGGCGGGTTCCAACCTGCGACTATTCGCCTCCTGGGGTAAGGAAAGCGCCTGGGACACCCCGCTGGATCCTTCGCTCGAAGACGATGTCTGGGAAGCGGGATTTGCTTATAAGTCCAAGGGAAAAGTGTCTGCCGAGTTTGCGACTGGCGAACGGTCGTTCGGACCATCCTGGCGCGGCAGTCTGACGGCTGACCTGCGCCGTATCTCGACCACGATTAGTTACGCCGAACGACCGACAACCACTAACAGAACCCCGTATCAGGATCCCGACTTCACCGACCCCGTAGCGCCGAATGATTTGCTCGGCCGTCCGGGACAGCCGGCGAGCTTTATATCCAACCGGTTTGACTGGCGTTTCCAGGCAGAAGCCAATCGCACGACGTTTTTGCTCGGCGTATACGACGAGACCAGGACGGACAGGCGTTCCTTCAGCGGACAGCCTTTAGCGGACGAGGCCCAGAGGGGTTTCGACCTGAGCATCACCTACCGGCTGGGCTCTCGAACAGAAGTCACGGCACTGGGCTCCCTGGCGGACTGGGATGTGGAGCCGGCCGGAGAGCGACGCCTTGTGCGTGGGTGGCTTTCCGCAAAATACGATTGGGGAAGTCGGACATCCGTCACGCTCGAATACCAGTACGGCGAGCAGGATTCGCAGGACCCGGCCATTCTGACGGACTACGTCATCAACTCCGTCTCGCTCATGTTGAGTCGTGAGTTTTGACGGACCAGCACACACGGTCAATGAAATCTACGCGCCAGTCAACTTTGCGTTCATCTCAATTGGATGCTGCCCAAAAAGGTTGCTCGCAGACCGATGCCTTCCTGGTGCCGGAGAGCATGTGGTCGGCACCGAGTTGTACCGAACTCAATGCGCTGACATGCGATGTCGAGGACTATTTCCAGGTTTCGGCATTCGAGCATCTTGTTTCCAGAGATTCCTGGCAGAACCGGGAGTGCCGGATACCGCGCAACGTCGACAGAATCCTGCAGCTTTATGCCGACGCCGGTGTAAAAGGAACGTTCTTTACGCTTGGATGGGTTGCGCGTCATTATCCTGAGGTCATTCGCCGGATAGTGGAATCGGGCCATGAGATTGCGAGCCATGGCATGCGCCACGTGCGCGTATGGGCGCAATCGCCCGAGGAGTTTCGCCGTGACATTCTCGAGGCAAAGAAGCGTCTCGAAGACGCCGGCGGTGCTGCAGTCCGCGGATACCGCGCAGCAAGCTGGTCGCTTGATGACCGCGCGCCATGGGCGCATCAGGTCATGGCTGAGGCCGGGTACGAGTACAGCTCGAGTATCTACCCGGTATCTCATGATCATTACGGTGCGCCGAGTGCGCCTCTGGCGCCTTTCTATGTAAAAGGCGCTGGAATACTCGAGATACCGGCAAGCGTCGCCCGGATTGTCGGGCGTAATTGGCCAGCAGCCGGAGGTGGTTTCTTCCGGCTGATGCCATACTCGCTGTCGCTCTGGCTGCTGATGAAGGCGCGCCATCAGCCTGATCGTCCGGCAATGTTCTATTTCCACCCATGGGAGCTGGATCCTGACCAGCCTCGAATACAGGGAATTACGACCAAGACGCGATTCCGGCACTACGTCAATCTGCGGAGTGTAGAACGAAGGCTCGCCAGGCTTCTGCGCGAGCTGAAGTGGGGGCGAATGGATCAGATCTATCTGGAAGCAGAATGATGTGCTCCGCCGACACTAAAGAAGATGAAATTCGATTCCCGTCGTTATCTTCGGTCAGGTACCTTGATGACAGTCGCCGAGGAGAGTGGGATGCTTTTGTGCGAGGTCACCACGATGGCACTTTTTATCACCTAAGTGGATGGCAGGATGTCATTGGTGGATTCCTTGGACATCCGACCTACTACATGTATGTTGAGCGAGACGGTCGGGTCGAAGGGGTGCTGCCGTTGGCGCGGGTTCGCAGTTGGTTGTTCGGCGACGCCCTGATATCCATGCCTTTCCTCGTCTATGGCGGTGTCGTCGCCGATACGACCGAAGCGGCTGAAACGCTGATCAACGCCGCTTCGGAACTGGCGGATGAACTCCGCGTCGATTACCTGGAGCTGCGCAACCGGTCGCCACAAACACAGTGGCCGGCGAAGAGCACCTACGTGACTTTTCGCAAGGAGATTTATTCAGATCCGGAAGAAAATCTCAAAGCGATTCCTCGGAAACAGCGGGCGATGGTTCGCAAAGGCATCAAGGCCGCTCTCCATGGGGAGATGGATACAGACGCTCATCGCCTGTATGACGTCTTGAGTGAGTGCAAGCGCAACCTGGGCACCCCGTTTTTCAGTCGTGCTTACTTACAGCAGATTGCAGACACTTTCAGAGATGAATGCGAGATCCTGACGGTCACGCACGACGGCGATTGTATCGCGAGTGTCATGAGCTTCCGTTTCAGGGACGAGATTCTCCCTTACTATGGCGGTGGCCTCGGCCGCGCACGCGAATTCAGTGCCAATGATTTTCTGTATTGGCAAGTCATGGAACGTGCATCACGGGAAGGGGTTCGAATCTTTGACTATGGGCGGAGCCGTGTGGATACCGGACCCTACCGCTTCAAGAAACACTGGGGTTTCGAGCCGGAGCCGCTGAGCTATGAGTATTACCTGGTCAGGGCAACGGAGGTTCCGCAACTCGATCCCGATAACAGGCGCTACAAAGCGCTGATTGATTTGTGGAAGCGTCTTCCTCTGTCAGTTTCCCGCATTGCGGGACCTCCGATTGCAAGGCGTCTGGGATGAGTAATGTGCTTTTTCTCGTGCACCGCATACCTTATCCGCCCGACAAGGGGGACAAGATACGGTCCTATCATCTGTTGAAATACCTCTGTGCAGAGCACCGCGTATTTCTCGGCACCTTTTACGATGATGCAGATGACCGCAAGTATATTGCCGAACTCGAAGCAGTTTGCGCCGAGGTGTGCGTTCGCCCGATTGGAGGTTGGCGTTCTCGCTTCGGCGCACTTGGGGCACTAACTCGATCTGCATCCTTGAGTACAGGCTATTACCGTGACAGCTACATGGCCCGGTGGGTTTCGTCTCTTACATCACGGGAAGAAATCCATGCGGTTGTCGCTTTTTCCTCGACAATGGCCCAATACCTGCCGCAGCAGGGCGCAGCAGAACGGGTTGCGATTGTGGATCTCGTCGATGTCGATTCCGATAAATGGCGCCAGTATGCTGTCGAAGCGAGTCCGCCGATGTCCTGGCTGTACGGTTACGAGGCCGCTGCATTGAAGCGTTACGAGGCCGACCTCATTGGAGGCGCGGATTTTGTGAGCGTTGTCAGCGAAGCCGAGAGAGAAATCATCTCGGGCTGGGTACCGGAGCAAAGCAGCAGGGTGAGAGTGATCCCGAATGGCGTTGACTACGAGTACTTCCAGAAAAATCCAGCGCGCCCCAGCCCGTACAAAGCCGAAGCCCGAGTCGCTTTGTTCACCGGTGCGATGGATTATTACGCCAATGTCGATGGCGTTTGCTGGTTCGCGGAGGATGTCTGGCCCTCCGTTCGCGAACGGTATCCGGATGCCGAGTTCTATATCGTGGGAAGCAACCCCGCGCCGGCCGTGATTGCCTTAAAGAACGTGGCTGGAATCACGGTTACGGGTCGCGTACCCGATATAAGACCCTACCTCGAACACGCTACCGTTTCGGTCGCACCATTGCGTCTTGCTCGTGGCGTTCAAAACAAGGTCCTCGAGGCGTTGTCGATGGAGCTGCCGGTGGTCTCGACGCCGGAGGCATTGCGAGGATTGAGTGGTGACTTGCCGGATTCGGCCGTTGCCGCTCGAAATGCAGAGGATTTCAAGCAACTAATCTGCGAGAGACTTCGCCGTCCGAGTTCATACGCAAACGAATCGGGCAGACGCTATGTCAAGGCCAGGTATGACTGGGAAGTGAACCTAAGCGAGTTTGGCCGAATGTTCGGGGCAGATCAGTATTCTCAATCGATTTTTACCGAGCGGGCGGGCGGAGTAGCTGGCCAATGACGTCTGCGTCAGTCAGAGCCTCAGTCTTTGGCCTACTTTTATTGGTCACGGCAATACTGTATCGACAATCGTATGTCTCGATGGTGGAGGCATGGCTTAACAGCGAGACTTACAGTCATGGCTTCGTCATTCCGCTTATAGCCTTGTTTTTTGCCTGGCAACGCCGAGGAAAGGCAGCATCAGTTCAAGCAAAAATATGGTGGCCGGGACTCGCACTGGTTGCCGGAGTATCGGCGATCTGGGCCATTTCGTCTCTCATAAATGTGCAGGTAGTCGAACAATTCGCCGCTATTGCCGTTATTTCGGCGATATTCGTCACGCTATACGGGCCTCAGCGGACTCGCGCATTAGCACTGCCGCTCGCTTACCTGCTGTTTGCCGTGCCATTTGGGCAAGGCCTCGTTCCGGTATTCATGGAATGGACCGCAGACTTTACAGTGGGGGCGTTGCAGCTTTTCGGGATACCGGTAATTCGTGAAGGCCTCTACTTCAGTACTTCCAACGGGAATTTCTACGTCGCCGAGGCATGCAGCGGCGTGCGATACCTGCTCGCGTCGGTGGCAACAGGTACGGCTTTTGCATTCGTGGCATACACGGACTGGAAGAAACGGGCTTTATTCATTCTTGCGGCAATCGTGACGCCGATTATTGCCAATGGCATCCGTGCTTTCGGGATTGTACTGATCGCCCACTACAGTAATATGCAATTGGCCGTCGGAATTGATCATTTCATTTACGGCTGGTTCTTCTTCGGAATAATAATGCTGCTGCTATTCTGGATCGGAAGCCAATTCGCCGACCACGATGTGCATGAGGTATTTGACCGTAGCGGCCCGAGTGAGCGCCAGGAGAGCGAGGCCGGGGCCTGGAAGACGCTGGCAGTGGGACTGCTCATCGCTTTTGTGATAGGACTGGGACCCGCGTTGTCCGAGTCAAGGCACGTTGAAGGCTATGAACGGTCAATATACGTTCCAGCCGGCAACACGCTGGGTGACGGCTGGGTCGGGCCGTTTGCGACCAGTAGCGCCTGGGAACTGGGATTTGTAGGCGCGACTCGAAACGCGGCGGTCGCGTACAGGCACGGTGACGTAGTCGTGGAGTTTCGAGCAGCCATCTACGACACGCAAACGCAAGGCTCGGAGCTCGTGAATTTTCGAAACCGACTGGCGGGTCCGGACTGGCAACTCGAAAACATTGATTTTTCACAAGTAGATCGGAATCTGGATTCTGACTTTTCGGCCACCGGTGTAAAACGGGGTGCACATGAATATATCGTTCTGCATTGGTACCAGTATGGAGCGGAGAGGACGACCAATGGCTACCGAGCAAAATGGCTCGAGCTGAAGAGTTTATTCAAGCCGGTGCCGGCAATGGTTGTGGCAGTCGGTGTCGATCCACGCAACGAGAATGCAGTATCAGTTCTTACAGAGTTTGTCGACGTGGGTTCCAGCTCGATCACAGGCTGTTTCCTGGCACACGAACCGGGTCCGACATGTAAGTCCCCCAAATCTTTGTCAGATAGATAAGGCTTTTTTCTCAGTTGTCGGCGTCCATGGACATTTTGCATATAATTTATCGGCTGGACGTTGGCGGAATGGAAAATGGTCTGGTTAACCTGATTAACCGACTGGATCCGAGACAATTTCACCACAAAGTCCTCTGCTTGACTGAGGCAACCGAGTTTCGGCAACGCATCGAGCGTACGGACGTTGAAATCATCGAATGTCGCAAGCCTGAAGGTAATCATTTGCCGACGTACCTGAAAGTCTATAATGAAATACGCCGTATCGGACCCGACATCGTTCACACCAGGAATCTGGGTGCAGTTGACATGGCATGGGTCGCCCGCCTCGCAGGCGCCACTATTCGAATTCATTCGGAACATGGTTGGACCGCATCGGATCCACTCGGGCAATCGACAAAGTACCGGTTTTTGAGGCGCATCTGCGACCCGGCTATAAACCGGTATGTTGCGGTATCGAGTGACATCGGAAGGTGGATGGCGGAGACCCTGAGCATCGAGCGTCAAAAGGTAGAAATCATACCTAATGGGGTGGATACGAGTCGTTTCAGCCCGGCTGAGCAAGCCGGCAATGAAAAAGATCCGCAGGCATCAAAAAAAATCGTATTCGGTACGCTGGGC
>CBFHSG010000031.1:0-26276 GCA_965658465.1 Woeseiaceae bacterium
AAGGAGGTGTACATCATGAAGACTAAACTGCTTCTTACATTACTCGGCGCACTCGCGATTGGCGCTGTCGGCCTGAGTGGCGGCGCAATTGCCGCTCCAAAGCTGTGCGACGATGGTACACGCCCGCCGTGTAACGGCGGCGGAGGCGGGGATGGCGCGTCGCCACCCGATTACGGCGACCTGATTATCCTCTATCGCGACGAACTCGGCGTGCCGATACTTGACGAGAATTCATGCCAGCAACCCATCGCCTTTCCAGCAAACGTGGGCTGTCCGGAAGAAGGCCTGATAGACGTCGGCGACGACCTCGTCGTCCCGGTCGATCCCGCAACCTGCGGCATAGACATGGCGTACTCAACGTGCACCAACGAGGCCGATTTCGGCCGCACCAACCTGGCCCGTTCGTCTGACGAGGTGCTGGCGTCACAACTGGAAGACGTGATCATCAATCTCGCAATTGCGGATTGCACATCGCTGGACCCTGCGGGACGGTTGGTCTACAGCCGTTACGTCGGCGACCAGCTGATGACCGGCACGATCGATTCACCGCTGCAAAACCTCGCCGTCTACAAGCGGTTGATGCGCACGGGCTCGATCGGCGTGCCGCTGCCACAAGGCGCCACGGCGCTCGAACAGGCAGCCAGGGGATTCGGCGTCGCGATGGACAAGGCCGGCGAAGTCAACGTCGATCTGCTCGTCTATCTCAACGAAATCCTGGGACTGACCGAGGGCACGACTGTTCTCGCAAACCCACCCGAATGCATATTCGTCAAGGAAGAGGTAATGGGCAGCATCGAGATGGTCGAGAAGTGCTTCCTCAATTACACAGAGTTTGACTACCTGCGCGAGACCAATTTCAGGGCACTGCCGTCACCTGCTTATCTTGGGGACGGTTATTTCGAGTTCCTCAAAGAAATTGGACCAAACACATACGAGGTCGCTGTAGGACCGATACTCGAGACTGTGTTCCCCGATGGGGCAGGTAGCTTCGAACCCGGATACACGGATGGCAACATCGGCGGGTTTGCGCAGGTAGCCGACGATACGCGTGCGGTAATCAATTTCATGCATAACTGGCCGGTACCGGCGGACGGCGAGACGCCAGTCCCCTGCACGCCGCTCCCCGACCCGACCGCACAATATGACCTGTCGATCAGCGAGATGTCAGGACTGCAGGTTCCGAAGCAAATCGTAGCCAGCACGGAAGGCCGTGAGTTCACCGTTACCGTGGCGAACGGCGGACCGGACCAGGCATCCGGCACGCTTACCGTGACGGCCGTGCCGGCAGCTGGTGGCGATGTCCTGGTCGATGGATTGCCGGGACCGTTCATCTTTGAGTTCTACGAACTCGTATCCGGCATGAGCTACGTCACGACGCAGCACTTCACGATCGCGGAACCGCACGTACGCACCACGATTGACTGGACGGCGACGGTTATGCCCGGCGAAGGTGATGACGATCCGTACACGGAGAACAACACGGTTAGCGCGACGAGCAACGTCAAGCTGACCACGGGAGGCGGCGGCCACTAGGCCACGCTCGCTCTTAATAACAACGCCAGCTGACGACAGCAGGCAAAACACCCCGGGCCGCAACGGCCCGGGGAACCAGGAGGACAACCATGAAACCCAGGTACAAAAAATCACTGTATCTGTTGGTGGCGGTAGCGGTGGTTACAGGTACTGCAGTCGCGGACGAAAAGGAGAACGTCTTCCAATGGAACACCGTCATTAACAACGACGACTTTATACCGTTTGCACAGGGACGAACGTTCAACAGCTACAACCCACCCTCGGTCAATACGAAGGGGATGGTCGTCGTGCGTGCACGCAGCCGCGGCGGACCGCCGCTCGGTCCGGCAACGCACGGCATCTACATGCGCGACATGGGACAAGCGAACAGCGACATCGTCCGGGTTCTCGACCGGACGACATTCGTGCCGGAGCCCAACAACCTGGGCTCGACATTCGTCGAGACGCCGTCATTCCCGCGTATCGACATGCATTCGGACACGATTGCGACCCGCGGCAATCATCAACCGGTGCAGCGCTACTACGAGCCGGACGGCAGCGAAACCCGCGCCGGCACGACCGGCGTCTACAGCAACCCGTACGGCGACCTGATCACCGGCGCCGCCAAGCTCGGCCACGTTTCGGGGTTCGAGTTTTTTGGCGTACCGGAGCAGAACAATGTCACGTTCGAAGTATTCCCGGGCGCGCCGTCGGTGACGAACGGCAACATCATTGCGTTCAAGGGCAACTACTCGGGCGATGGCACGGAGAAGACCGGCGTCTATTTCCGTCACTTGTCACCCGGACAACACGGCGGCACGGACCCGTCGATACTGATTGCCAACACCAACACCCTGATCCCCGGCACAAAGACATTCTTTGGTTCGACCGCACCACCGAACGCGGCCGACCGCAAGGTCGTATTTGCCGGTTTCGATGATGAACTTAACCCGGCAAAAGGCGGCATCTACCTGGCGCCACTCACGTACTCGCCGCGCCTCAAGACGCTGGTCAGCATCGGCCAGCGCGTCCCCGGCGATACGACCAAGGGCCGGTTCAACGGGCTCGGCGAAGGCATTGCCTTCGACGGTCGTTACGTCGGCTTCTGGGGCGCCTGGGGCGAGGAAAGCCGCGAGATCAAGCTCTATTGCCCGACGGAAGGCAACAAGGACCGCAGGGCCTATTGCAACAAGGAACTGGTTTGCACGGGAACGGGCGAGCTGAAGGGTGACCCAGGCAGCATCTGCGACGAAACGGGTTGCTTCCAGCTGCGCGACGTTCCGGTCAACCAGGGCATCTTCGTCCACGATACGCGGACGAAACGCACGCACCTCGTCACCAGAACCGGCGAGGACTTCGACGACTTCCTGTTCTGGAACTATGCGGGCAGGGCGCCGTGCACGGGTGCCGGCCACCACGGTGGCGACAACCACGGAGGCGAAGAGGACGGCGAATCGGTGCGCTGGCGCTCGTCCGCATATCTCGCAGTATCGACGGGCTCCGGGGCTACATTCAGGAGCGCTTTCAAGGCGCGCACGGCCGATGCCGTCGGTATCTACCTGAGAGAAGGACCCGGCCGGTCACCGTTCCTGACCGTTGCCGACACGACCATGGACGGCCAGCTGCTCGATCCCGAAGCGCCGCTCGACTCGAAGATCATCGAGGTCGGCATCGAGCGCGAAGGATTGCGCGGTGACTGGCTTGCTATCAACGCCAAGATGGGATTCGAAGGCGGTGAAGAGGAAGACGACATGGCCGGTATCTACATTACGGAGCTGGACCCGCGCACCTGTTGCCGGGCGCCCGCGAAGAAATAGGTGCTCCAAGGGCCGGGGTGTCTGCGGATTGACCCCGGGAGCACGACAAATCGTATGGAAAACGATTTGTGGCACGCGAGTGCCGCCCGGGCGGGGCGTAGGATGCGCTCCGCCCTCTTTTTCTCGAAGGTTACAGTGTGGCGGCGCGCTCGATTCTTGCGATCACGGGCTCCACGCGGTTTTTGCGCGGCTCGAATTCATCGTCGTCCAGTTCGGCATCCACCGTTATGCGCTGCAGACGCAGTACAGCCGTGTTCATGCCGCCGACGAACTTGTTCTCGCGGTGGTGAACGAGTACGCCGTCGACCATCGAGAACTCCGAATACTCGGTAACGAACCGCATCGTCACACCGTTGACCGACAAGATTCCGACGACCTTGACGATGTGCCAGGTCTCGTCATCGACGAAGTACTCTGCCTGGAGGCCGTCTTCCCGGAGCATCAATGCCAGGTAACCGTCGCCCTCCGAGAATTCGAGGGCATCGATCCGGTCGCGCAGCGTCAGCGGCGTATAGAAGCGCATGAGCTGCAGGCGCATCGCGTCCGTCTGCATGGTGCTTGCGACGGCCGGCTCGCGATCGCCGAACACGGCATACCCGGCGTCGCCATCGAGCACGCGCGTTTCCTGCTTGTCCGGGTAGACAAGTTCGACCTTGAGTTGTCCCGGCAGTTGAATGCTGCGCTTGTCCTTGCCCTGCTGGTTCCGCGTCAGCGCCAGCAGATCCCACTCCTGGACCGCACTGTCGAGCTTGCGCACGTTCTCTTCGCCGCCGTAAGCCTCGATCATCTTCTCGAGGGCGTCGGCTATCGGTTCGGCGCAGACACCGACAGGGGCCAGGATGATGCATCCGAGGGCAACAAGGTTCAGCCGAATTGACATGTTCGCCCCGTTGCCCCGGTAAGTTAGTGGAGCGTACGCTCGGCCTTGTCGCCGTCTTCCGATTCTGCCTCCGGGCTCAGCGCCTCGACCGGTTCCTTTTCCGGCTCGGCCGTGACCGACTCCTTGTCCGGGTCGGCCGTGACCGGCTCGTCAGACGCCTCGGGGGCCGTGTCGGCAGGCTGCTTCTCCTCGGCAAAGTCCCGGGGAGCCGGCGGCGCCTGTTCTTCGGCAATCGATTCTAGAATGGCCCTGGGTGCGAACGACAACTTGGTGTCGAGCGCTTCCCGGTCGCACAGTGCATCGGCGCCGCCAGCCATGTGCTCATAGAGCTCACGGTACTCACGGCCGATGGCCTTGAAGTGCTCCGCCGTCTGCCCGAAATGCTGCGTTACCTCGCGCCGGTAGTCGTCCAACTGTTGTTGAATCTCGTCGGCTTTGGCGGACTTGCCGCGCATCCGAAGCTGTGAAAACCAGAATCCCAGCCCGATGCCGGCGGCCAGGAAACCGATAGCGCCCAGTACGATCAGTGTCGTTTCACTCATGGATTGCCCTCCGCGATGTGCCCATCGATAGTAAAGAATGTAGGTAAACAATGCTATTTCATCGGCACAGCGCTTGTGGGAGCATCGGTCCTCCACAACAGAGAAAGGGGAAGTCATCATGGGATTTGCACTGTCGGACATGACATTGACGAGCTCCGCTTTCGAGGACGGCGGGCCCATCCCGACCCGGCATACCGGTGAGGGCGAAGACGTTTCGCCCGCGTTGTCGTGGAGCAAAGCGCCGGACGGTACGCGTTCATTCGCGCTGATCTGCCACGACCCGGATGCGCCGCTGGTGTCGCCCGGCACTTACGGTTTCGTGCACTGGGTTCTGTACGGAATTCCCGGCTCGGTTACGGAACTGCCCGAAGGCGTCGCCGACTATGTCCAGGGCGTCAATAACTTCGGCAACGCCGGCTATGGCGGACCGATGCCCCCCGAGGGCCACGGTACTCACCACTACTTCTTCTGGCTGCTTGCCCTCGATTCCGAACCGGATCTCGAGGCCGGGCTATCAATGTGGGAGTTGCTCGGGAAGATCGAGCCCAGCGTCATCGGCATGAATCGGCTCGTGGGCACGTACTCCAGGTCGTAATTGACGCCGCCGGGGTCCCGGGGCGGCGAAGGATTTTCGGGATTTTCCACTCTAATAGCTGGAAGTCCCCGGGAATTGTACGGTGAACCAGGAACGACCCCAGATCGAGCAGGACCGGTCGCTTGCCCGTCGCGTGGCGGGCGGGGACCAGGGCGCGTTCGATGAGTTCTTCAAGGAGTACTTCCCGCGACTGTTCCGCTTCACACTGACCCGCGCCGGTAACAACCCCGAACTCGCCGAGGAAGTCGTGCAGCGCACGATGTGCATCGTCGTAAGGAAGATGGGCAACTACCGCGGCGAGGCGCTGCTGTTTACCTGGCTGTGCCGGATTTGCCGCAACGAAATGCACGCGGTGTATCGCCAGCACGGGGAAGAATTCAGGGCCGATATACCGATCGACGACCATCCGGCGGTACAGGCGGCACTCGAGTCGATCGGCGGCGACGATTTCCAGCCCGAATCGATGCAGCGGCGAGACGAAATAGCCGGCTTCGTGCGGGCTACGCTCGAGCACCTGCCGGCGAAGTACGCGATCGCCCTGGAGATGAAATACATCAACGGCAACAGCGTTGCCGAGATCGCGGAACGGCTGGGCGTCGGCGAGAAGGCGGCCGAATCGGTATTGAGCCGCGCGCGAAGCGCGTTCAAGGACGGCTTCCGTTCACTTTGGGATTTCGAACCGGGGTTCGTCGTCGACTGAACGACGCCCGGCACGACAACAACGCACTGCGCGAGAAGGCAGACATGAACGATAAGACGAGTCAGGGACAATCAACGGATCGCGACGACGAGACGATGGAGCGATTGCTGCGTCTCGCCGGCCCGCGCGCCCCGATACCCGAGGACGTCGCGGCACGTGTTTATGCAAACGTGCATCGCGAATGGCAGGCCGGTTCGCAGCCGCCGGATGGTGCACGCGTGTATCGACGTGTCCGCAAGGAATGGCAGAGGGGTGCCGCACGACGGCGCTACCGGCGCTGGGCCCTCCCCGTGGCGCTCGCCGCATCGGTCGTGCTTGCCGTGACGGTGTTGCTGCAGCCGCCGCCGTCTGCGCCCGGCAGGATTGCAATCGGAACCGTCGCGCGGGTAGCCGGCGATATCGGTGCCGGGACATTGCCCGCGATCGGCCAGCCCGTCTACGCGGGCGATGTCCTGGAGACGGGTGCCGGCCAGAAGCTCAGCGTTGTCATCGACAATTCTGAGTCGCTACGGCTCGATGAGAACACGACACTCGCCTTCGTGGCGAAAGACGAGTTTCGGCTGGACGGTGGCCGGGTGTATGCCGATACGGGTGATTTCATGTACCGCGACCGCGGCCTGATCATCGATACGGCGATGGGGTCCGTTACCGATGTCGGTACCCAGTTTGCCGTGCAGATCGCGAGCGGCGCTTTGGATGTGGCCGTGCGAGAGGGCCGCGTCGACATCAGCCGCGATGGCAGTGAATTCGTTGCCGTGGCCGGTGAGCGACTGCGACTCGGCAGCGACGACGAGCCGGTCGTGGCCACCCTCGAACCGCACGACCCCTTCTGGAGCTGGACGGCGTCGCTTGCGCCGGTTTTCGATATCGAGGACAAGTCCCTGCTCGACTTCCTGCGCTGGGCGGCGCGCGAGACCGGCCGTGAGCTGTCATTCGCCGACAACGAGCTGCGCATGTCGGCGATGCGGACCGACCTGCACGGTTCCGTTGCGGACTTCGAGCCTATCGAGGCCGTGGAATCGGTGCTTGCAACGACGAACTTCCGCTATCGCATACAGGCGGACAGGATCGTCATCGAGCGATAGAGCGCATTGGCAGGCCCCGATGCTTGCTCTAAGATCGCGGCATGCGCTCTGCAACTTCCTGCATTGCGGCGCTGGCCCTTGTCGTCTTTTCCGGACCGGCCGCGGCGGACGCCACCTGGCAAGGCAGGAAACTCTCCGAGTACCTCGATTTCCTGAACGGCGAAGGCTCGAGAATCATCTACACGAGCGACCTCGTTGCCGACGACATGCGGCTGTCGGGCGAACCGGCCGACGATCGTTCTGCGGATGCCCTGGCCGGGCTGTTGCAGGGTTTCGGACTCACCGTAACCGCGGGGCCCGCCGGCAGCCTGCTCGTCGTGCAGTTGCCGCCGGAGATCGAGGCCGCGGCCCAGGCTGACGCGCCTGACGACGTGGCGATACCCGAGATTATCGTGACATCGAGCCTGCACCGGCTCGACTATTCGCCGCCCCTGACACACACCTATCTCGACAGGGAGCTGGCCACACGCATTCCGACCACGGCCGACGAAGCGGTGCGCCTGACCAATCGGCTGCCGGGAACCGCCAGCGGCGGCGTCTCTTCGCGCAATCATATCCGCGGCGGAGAGGTTAACGAGGTGCTGTTCCTGTTCGACGGTCTCAGGCTCTACGAGCCCTATCACCTCAAGGACTTCCAGGCGGTCGCGACGATCGTGAACTCGAGCGCGATCGGCGGCATGGACTTTTATACCGGCGCGTATCCCGCGCACTACGGCGACAGGATGAGCGGGGTATTGAACATCGAGCTGCGCGAACCGGAAAAGCCCGTCGAGACGGAGCTCGGGCTGAGCTTTTTCAATGCCTCCATCGTTTCCCTCGGCACCTTCGGTCGCCAGCAGCAGGGGGACTGGTTGTTGTCGGCGCGACGCGGCAACCTCGATCTGATCGTCGACGTCGTCGATCCGGATTTCGGCAGCCCCGACTACCGTGATTTCCTGGGCCACGTTGGCTGGGAGTTCGGGCCGCGAGCTGCGCTCAGCGCCAGCTTCCTCGTCTCGGACGACAAGCTCGCGCTCGCGGATGCCGGCCGCGGCGAGCAGGCCTCGGCGGATTACAGGAATCACGTGTTCTGGGTGAAGTGGGGAGCGGAGTGGAACGACGTGCTGAGCAGCGAGACGATCGCGGCCGCAAGCGAAATATCGGATACCCGCAACGGCACGCTCGACCTGACCGGCATCGTCTCGGGCAGCCTCGACGAACGCCGGGAATTCCGTGCACTGGAATTTCGCCAGGACTGGACCTGGGTCATGTCGCCGAACCGGATGTTGCGCTTCGGTTTCGACCTGAAGGACCTCGATGCCGAGTACCGGGTCGCGTCCGTGAAGACGGTCGAACCACCCTTCGACGGCATACTCGACAACCAGCCGTCCAGCGCCTTCGATTTCGACCTCGATCCGGCCGGGGCGCAGTACGCGGCGTACACGGAGCTGCGCTGGCGATTCTCGGATACCTGGACGATCGACCTCGGGCTGCGCTGGGACCAGCAGAATTACACGACGTCCGAAGACGACAAGCAGTACAGCCCGCGTGCGGGCATTCTCTACCAGCCCGTCGACAACACGGAGATCCGGTTCGGATGGGGGCAGTATTACCAGGCCCAGGAGATCAATGAACTGCAGGTCAGCGACGGCGTCACCGACTTCTTTCCGGCACAGCATTCCGAGCACTTCGTCCTTAACCTGCGGCATACCTTCCGTTCCGGCATCAACGCCAGTATCTCGGTGTACAGGAAGAGCTTCCGCTCGCTGCGTCCGCGTTTCGAGAACAGCTTCAACACGCTGACCCTGTTGCCGGAGCTGCAGTTCGACCGCGTCCGGGTCGACGCGTCGGGCGCGGAGGCAATCGGCGCCGAGGTCACGCTGAACCAGGGATCGTCGAACGAAGACGTGCTCTGGTGGCTCAGCTACGCCTGGTCCGAGGTCGAGGACGCGACGGCCGACGGCGATATCAAGCGCAGCTGGGACCAGACGCATACCGCGAAGGGTGGGATGAGCTGGCGATGGGGGCAATGGAATTTCAGCGCGGCCGGCGAGGTCCATACGGGCTGGCCCAAGACCGTGATGACGGGCGAGATCGGACCGGTCAGCGGCGCCGGTCTCGTCCTCGACGTATCGCAGAGAAACGATTCGCGTTACTCTGTTTTTCACGCAATCGATGTACGGGTGAGTCGGGAATTCGAGCTGGCGCGTGGCAACCTGACCGCGTTCCTGGAAATTACCAACTTGTATGACCGGGCGAACCCCTGTTGTACGGAATACTCGTTGCTGCCCGACGGTTCGTTGAACAGCCGCGAAGCGCACTGGCTGCCGCTGCTGCCGTCACTCGGCATCGTCTGGCGATTCTGAATAAGAAAGGAAGAAACCCATGCTCATAAAATTCAAGACCACTGCTTCGTATCCCGAGATCACGATGTTCGGCGAGGTGGCGCAGAAATTGCTCAAGATGATGGGGCGGCGCGGCACGGTGCCGAGCGCCATCAGTGCGGAGGACATCCCGGCGGCGCTGGAGTCGCTGCGCAAAGGCATCGCCGATGCCGATGCCGCGCTCGAGGACCAGCCGCCGCACGACGAGGAAGAGGGTGAGGAACGTCCCGTCAGCCTCCACAATCGCGCACTGCCGCTCATCGAGATGCTCGAAGCAGCGCAACGTGAAGGGGTCCCGGTCATGTGGGAGTAATGGGCATGCCGGCCCTGTCCGGCTACGCGCTGTACCACGTAGCCTGGCAAACATCCGACTGAGCCGGATCAGGCTGCCTGCAAAATCGTCCAGATGCCGATGATGATGAAGCCCGCGCCGGCGATGTAGGACAGGTAGCGAGGGTCAACGTACTGGGAAATCACCGATCCGGCGGCCACCGCAATCAGCGATGACAGAATCAGCGCGAGCGACGCGCCCACGAAGACGGTAACGAGGCTGACCGAGGGTTTGCTTGCGAAAAGGACAGTCGCAAGCTGCGTCTTGTCTCCCAGTTCGGCCAGGAATACAGTTCCGAAGACGACGAAAAGAACTTTGAGATCCATTATCGAAGGTGCTCGTGGTGGTTGATCGCGGAACGGACAAGTCTAATCTCAAGAGCCGGCTGGTGACAGTCGCGCCGGGGCTGGCGGATGCCGACGACGCGGCGCTCGGGAAACTGCTCGAAAACGCCCAGGTCGTAAAGCTCGACCATGACCGTTTCGTGTTTCACGCGGGCGACCTGTGCCAGGCCTTCCTGATACTGCTGGATGGTGAAGTGAGGGTGCAACTGACGTCCGCGAGCGGTCGCGAGGTTACTTTGTATCGCATCGGTCCCGGCGGTTCCTGCATCCTGACGACGTCGTGCCTGCTCAGTAACGAGCATTACCCTGCCGAGGCGATCGCGGAGTCCGACGTGGAAGCGCTCGCCATACCGGTGTCGAGTTTCCAGTCGGCCCTGGAGAGTTCGCAGTGGTTTCGACGCTTCGTCTTCGACGGTTTTTCCTCGCGCCTGACGAGCGTGATCCAGAAGATCGAGCAGATTGCGTTTACCGCTATCGACGTCCGGCTGGCCGCCGTGCTCCTGGACCTGGACAGGAAAGGCGTCGAAAAGATCACGCACCAGGATATCGCCGTCGAGCTCGGCACGGCCCGCGAGGTCGTCTCCCGGCACCTCAAGCGATTCGAAAGTCAGGGCTGGGTGCAGCTGGGACGCGGCCAGGTGTCACTCACCGACCGCGCACAGATCGAGGCGCTGACCCAACCCGCCCTCGGTGACTGAGTCACTGACGCCGGGACGTTCCTGCCTCAATATCGAGACCGTACTCGAAATCTCGTATTGAGCGAACAAGGAGAATTATCATGGCATTCAAAAACGAAGGTACAGTTGATCGTGTATTGCGCGTCGTTGCCGGCGCTGCGCTGGTAAGCCTGGTCTTTGTGGGACCCGAGACCCCCTGGGGCTGGATCGGCGTGGTGCCGCTGGTAACAGGCCTGCTCGGCAACTGCCCGGTTTACTCGCTGCTCGGCATCAGCACCTGCCCCGTCAAGCAATAAACCGCCATTCCGGCCGGCGGCATCGCGGCCGCCGGCCATTTCCCTCCCCGTCCTGCCGTCCGGCAGGGCATGCGTAGAAATACCTACCCGATTCCCCCGCCGATCCCGGAACCTTCGGGCGCTCGATCCCGTGTATTCAGGTGAGCGACACCAGAAGACTTCGTTCCTGGGCGAACAAAAAAGATAGCCGGGCTGCCGGCAAAAGGATATTGAAATGAGCAGAGGGAATAGATTCTTGCTGGTACCGGCGGTGCTGGCGGTGGCGCTGTTCGCGTCTCAAGATGCGTATGCATGGCCGAGCTGCACGGATGTTTTTGCAGCGACCTATCCGAATTCCACGACCGAAAACAATGGCGGCTGCCAGACCTGTCACCAGTCGTCCGGCGGTGGTGGGAACTTCAACGTCTACGGTAGCGATATGTTGTCGAACGGCGGATCGGGCGCGGGCCCGGCGTGTACGGGGGTCAATTTTGCCGCCGTGCTGGCGGCCATCGAAAACCTGGATTCCGATGGTGAGGGCAACTCGAACATTGTCGAGATCAACGCGAATACCCAGCCGGGCTGGTGCGGTGCGGGGCAGAGCGCCGGCTGTTCGAACTCCGCGGGTACGCCACCGAACGCGCCCCTCGACCCGCAGCCTGCAGCACCTGCGAATAATCCGCCGATGGCCGACGCAGGTGGCTCGTATTCGGGTGAGGCCGGCACGACCCTGATCCAGTTCGACGGCTCGGGATCGAGCGACCCGGACGACGACACCCTCGACTTCGCGTGGGACTTCGGCGACGGCAATACGGCGTCCGGAATGATGCCGACACATACCTACTCGACAGCCGGCAACTACGACGTCGAGCTGGTGGTCGACGACGGCAACGGCGGCAGTGATTCTGCCGTGACATCGGCCACGATCTCGGCGCCGGCCGTCAATATTGCACCGATTGCGGATCCGGGCGGCCCGTACACGGGCGAGCCCGGGCAGACGATTACCTTTGACGGTTCCGCATCGGCGGACCCGAACGGCGATGCGCTCACCTACAGCTGGGACTTCGGCGACGGCTCGAGCGGCACCGGCGTGACGCCGACGCACAGTTACACAGCTTCGGGTAACTACGAGGTCAGCCTGGTCGTCAACGACGGCGAACTGCCGAGTGCGGCAGTGGCCACCAAAGTCGAGGTAGTCAACCTCGTCGCGGCGCAGCCTGAAGGCAAGGCGCTCTACGATGCCAACTGCGCTGTGTGCCACGCCGATCCCTGGGACGAGCCTGCAGTCGACGACGCGCTGCCGGGACTGAGGCGCGTCGCGGGCGCACGCAGTTGCAACATCGCCGGCTCGATTTTCGGCACCAGCGTGTTCCCGAACGGTGTTCCTGCCATGCAGTACCTGCAGGTACTGACGGATGCCGAAATCGAGATGATGGCCGAGTACCTGAACTCGAGTGATACCAGCGGCGAGCAACGTTACGTCACAACCTGTGCAGGTTGTCACGGCAACGACGGCTCCGGCGGACGGGTCGGCGAAGACGTTCATGGCGAGTCGGCGGACGAGACCTGGGAGGCCATCTTCGATGAAGAGGAGATGAACTACATGGCCTGCATGCCGCGCTCGGACATCGATGCCATCGCCGATTTCCTCGCCGGCCGCGACGACGACGACAATGATGGTGACGGCATCCACGACGACGATGATGACGACGACGACAACGACGGTCGCAGCGACGACGAGGAGCGCGAAGACGGTACCGACCCACGCGACGAGGATACCGACGATGACGGTCTCGACGATGGCGAGGAACACGATCGCGGCACCGACCCGAAGAATCCGGACTCGGACGACGACGGCAAGTCGGACGGTGAAGAAGTCAACGTGCTGGGCACGAATCCGCTGGTTGCCGATTCGACAGGCGCAGCCGGTGGTTCGGGCGGCGGCGGCACGACCGGGTTGCCGTTCCTGGTGATGCTGCTCGTGCTCCTGCGACGCAGACTGCACCGGTAATCGTGATTCCGGCCTTTTTCTTTAGGTTTTCAACGAGAAGCTGCTAGGTTAAGGTCTTTCGCAAATCGCGGGCCCAGGCCCGCTCCTACAGTGCCACCGGTATCACCTGTAGGAGCGGTTCCCGAACCGCGACCAGTAGCAGGTTTACCGGCGAAATTGTAGGAGCGGTTCCCGAACCGCGACCAGGCAGTCGATGGCAGCACATTGAAAATCAAACGCCAACATTCACTCGGCGTCGAGGAGGCCAGGCACCGGGTCGACCAGGTTGCCGAAGAACTCTGCGGCAAACTGGGGCTCACCTCGGAGTGGGAAGGCGACCACCTTTGCGTTCACGGCAAGGGTGTCTCCGGCCGCATCCTCGTCTCCGACGAAAGTGTCGAGGTGCATGTGCACGTCGGCCTTGCGATGATGATGCTGCGCGAGCCGATCCGCTCGGCCATCGAGAACTCGATCGACCACTACATCGTCTGATCCGGCGGTCTGCTACGCATCCCTGCTGCGGCGATATTCCGTTACCAGGAAGCGCGCCGCGAGTTCGACGGCGGCGAAGGTCCGCAACGAGTAATAAATATCGAATGCGTGCTGGGCGCCGGGCAGCTCGGCATAGCCCACTGTGTGTTTCGAGTGCTCGCGAAGCCTGCGCGCGAATTCGCGTGCTTCGGGCACCGGGGTCAGGCTGTCGCGATCGCCCTGCAGGATCAGCCACGGAATCGCCGCGCGCTCGACGTGGTCCATCGGCGACGCGGCATGGAAACGCTCGGGCTCGGTATCGAAGAATGCCTTGAGCACGTATGGCCCGATCAGGCGGTCCAGGAACGCGGAGCCGTGCACGCCCAGCCGGTTGGTGAGGTCGTAGACACCGTAAAAAGTGATGATGGCCTGCACCGAGTCGCCGCTGAGCGCGGTCATCGCGGCGATGTGGGCGCCCGCCGAGTTGCCGGCGATGGCGATGAAGTCAGGATCGACGCCGTAGTCGTCGGCGTGTTCACGCAGCCAGGCGACTGCGCTTGTCGCATCGTCGACATGGTCGGGGTAGGTCGCGCCCGGGCTCAGCCGGTAATTGGCGTTGGCGCAGACCCAGCCGAGCGAGGCGAGGTGGTTGCACAACGGCAGCCCCTGCTCGCGCTTGTCGCCGAGACACCAGCCGCCGCCGTGCAGGAACACGAGGCCTGGCCGCTTGCCGTCGTGGCCGGAGCCGCGGTAGATGTCCATGGCAAGAACGCGGCCGGCGCGGCGCGCAAACGGCACGTCGCGCAGCACCGACACCCCGTCCTGCAGCCGTGGGAACGGTTTCAGGAGCAGGCGCCTCGGCAGGCGCTCGACCTCGTCGAGCTCCAGTTCCGCCGCGACGGCATCCGCGACCGACCGGGCGCGCAGGCTGGGCAGCCACAGCACGAGCAGCACCGCGCTGGACGCCAGGGTCAGCAGCAGCGCCAGCTTGCCGGGCCAGGAATCGAGTGCGCCGAACAACGCAAAGCCGCCGGCAAGCAGCAACGCCAGGCCGATGTGGAAAATGGCGAGATCCAGCGTGAGAAACGCGAGCAGCCAGCTCGGCACGAGCGATATCGGTCCCCGCAGCGGCCTTGCCGCATTGATGACGATCGCCGTGCCGGCAAGGGAAATCAACAGGAACAGCCAGCCTGCCATGGATCTCGTAACTGAACGCGTTGCCGCAGTGTAGCGATTGTGGGCGCAGTCGCCCGGCTACATCAAGTAGTGCCCGTCAGCTTTCGTGCTGGCGCTGCCACATCGAGACGAATGTGGCACCGGACGGCGAGAGACGGAAGTTGCCGTAACCGTCGGTCGATCCAATAACCGTGTCCAGCAAACGGCTGCGGCGCAGCTTGTCGATGCTGCGCTGGACCTCGGACGGACGCAGCTTGAACTTCTCCGCAATCTCCGGCGCGGACATCGCGAGGCCGGGTCCGCGCGCGGCGGCGGAGCGGAGCACGGCGAGGTCGAGATCATCGAAATCGATTTCGGGCACCGCGTCGATACCGTCATCTTCGTCGCTCGGAGCGAATTCGCGCAGCCTGCATACGATCAGGGTCTTCAGGCTTGTTGCTGCCTGCCAACTGCGGTACCAGGCCGTGTAAGCGAGGGCGACGAAATTGCGTATGAAGCTCCGGGAATAGCGATACAGCCGCCATGCGACGATCGCCATCAGCAACCAGAAGACTGCCGAGATCACGACGGTCGCCGCACTCGAATCGCCGTTGCCGGCGACGCCCCAGTTCACGGCCGTAACCGGCGCGAGCTCCGCAAATGTCGATAGCACAAAGTTCCCGGGCGCGAGATAGAACTCGCGGCCGAGGATGCCGATTTCGCCAAGCGTGCTGAGCCAGTTACTGATCATAAACGTATGTTCGGAACTATGCGGCGATCGGAACCGCTGCACAGTGACGGGATTCACAGTACCGCTATCCGTGGATTTGCGGCGCAGTTCACAGATAAACCGACCGGTTTACTAAACACTAGCGACTGTCCGTTACTCAGGCGTGACAACGCGGGATGGCGGCAATTGCATACGGATTATGTAATACAAAAAGGGACTTAATACGATGTCGAGATTTATTCGCACACTCATGTTGCTCGTACTTGCCGGCGGCCCGTTCGCCACAGGTGCGGCGCAGGACATTTCGCGGGACGACATGCGGAGCCTGGACGGACAGGTCCAGGAAATTAAGTCCGACGTCCTCAGTATCGCTTCCGATCTCAGCAACCTCGAGGAGCGCCTGCTCTATCCGTCGAACACGCAGGTGGCGTTGTTCGTGGCCGTCGACGATGACGAGAATTTTCGTCTCGATGCCGTGAAGATAGAGATCAACGGCGAGCTCGCGACGCATCATATATACAGCTTCAAGGAACTCGAGGCCCTGCAGAAGGGCGGCGTGCAGCGCATTTACACCGGCAACGTGCCGACCGGCGATCACCAGCTCAGCGTCACGATGATCGGCAAGCTGAAGAACGGCACGGAGTTCAACAAGACAGATCAGTTCTCGTTCGCCAAGGGCGTCGAGCCCAAGGCACTCGGTATTACGCTGGCCGGACCCGGCCTCGGCAAGACCGGAATACAGCTCGGAGACTGGTAGTCCATGTATCGAGCACCGATCCCGGTAATCGGGCTCCTGCTGATCGCCAGCCTGGCAACGAGCCCCGTTCAAAGTGAAGAGCTGAAGGACCTGTACTTCGGCGAGGCGCTCTATTACGCGCACCAGGGCTACTATTTCGAGGCGCTGGAGCGGCTCGACACGGAAGTCAGCCAGCACAACGGGCTCGACGAGCCCGAGCTCGACACGCTTTTCTATCACATGGACGACGCGGAGTTTTCGCTCGGCGACTTCGAGCTGCGTTACCGCATGCATCATCGTGCCGGCCGCGCGATTACGGCGGTGCTCGAGGGTGCCGTGGACGAAGTCGTTCGCAACGATGCGGCCTACCGGCTCGCCCGCATCCACTTCCAGAAAGGGCAGATGGAAGACGCCCTGCTCGCGCTGGAGCGCATCAACGGCAAGATTCCCGAATCCATCCGCGAGGACATCGAGTTCCTGCGCGCGAACGTCTACCTGGCCCAGGAAAAGCCGGCCGAATCCTTCGAGGTACTTAAACGCCTGCAGGGCTCGAAGAGCTTCGGCGGATTCGCGGCCTATAACCTCGGCATAGCGTATCTGCAGGATGGCCAGCGTGAGCAGGCCATCGAACAGCTGGATCGCGCCGGGCAGATCGACACCGACGACCCGGCGGAGCTCGCGATCCGGGACAAGGCCAACCTCGTACTGGGCACGATCCTTCTCGAGGATGGCAATTACGACAGCGCGATGCCGTACCTGAATCGTGTCCGTCTCGACGGACCGTTCTCGAACCAGGCGCTGCTCAGTGCAGGCTGGGCGAGCCTGTCGACCGAAAACTACGAACGCGCCGTTGTGCCGTGGAGCATTCTCGCCCAGCGTGAAGTTACCGACTCGGCCACGCAGGAGGCCATGCTCGCGCTGCCCTATGCGTACGGGAAGCTGGACGTGCACGGGCGGGCGGCGATTCATTACGGCCAGGCGCTCGACGCATTCGGCACCGAGGTGGACAAGCTCAACGAGTCCATCGAGAGCATCCGCGAGGGCCTGTTCCTCGAAGCGCTCGTGCGCGAGGAAATCCGCAAGGACAAGGACTGGGTCATACACCTGCGTGCACTGCCGGAAACGCCGGAGACGTATTACCTGATGGAGCTCCTGGCGACGCACGATTTCCAGACGGGGCTGCAGAACTACCTGGATCTCGCGGACCTGCGCAAGAAGCTGGTCGGCTGGCAGGCGAGCTTCGATGCCTTCGACGACATGGTGGACATACGCCACGACCACTACGAGCCGCTGCTGCCGGACGTCGACACGGAGTTCCGCGAGCTGGACTCGCGGCTGCGCCTGCGCCGGGAGCAGCACAAGATGCTCGTGAGGCGCCGCGATGACCTGCTGACGACGCCGCGGCCGGAGTTCCTCGCGACACGGGACGAGCTCGAGGTACTGGCGCGGATCGAACGCATCGAAGAACAGCTCGCGAACGCATCGACGCCTTACGAGGGCGCCCTGGTGCTGCGCATGCAGCGCCTGAAAGGCCTGCTGACGTGGACGCTCGAGACCGAGTACCACGAGCGCCTGACGGAATTCGACCACAACCTGCGCACGCTCGACGAGGCTATGACCGTCGCACAGACGGAGTACGACGCGTTCGTGCGCTCGCGGCAGGCCGCCACGCACAGCTTCCAGAATTACGAGACACCCATCAGCCGCCTGCGTGCGCGCGTCAGCGAGGCGATCCAGAAGGTCGACCTGCTGATGAAGCGGCAGGGGCGCCAGCTCGAGATCGTCGCGATCGACGAACTCATGGCGCGCCGCGGCAGGCTCGAGAATTATCGCGACAAGGCGCGCTTCGCGCTCGCCGACAGCTATGACCGTGCGACCCAGTCGCAGGCGAGGAGCGAAGTCCAGTGATCCGGCGGATCGCCTTTTTGCTCGGTGCCGTGTCGGCGGGGATCGCGGGATGCACCACGACGACCCCGCAGGGCACGCTTGCCGAACTCGGGGCTGTTGAGCCCGACGTCGACGAGGTTTACCTCGAAGACGGGCTGGAGCGCGCGGCGGAGAGCTACCGCCGTTACCTCGAGGAAACGCCCGAGACTTCGCGCACGCCCGAAGCAATGCGCCGCCTCGCCGACCTGCAGATCGAGCAGGCCTACGGCGTGATCGGCAGCGGCAGCGGCGAAGTCGTCGAACTCCCGGCTGTAGCCGACGTGGCGCCAAAGCCGTCGCGCGCCCCGGACATGGCGGCGCCGGAAAGCGCGGGGCCGGTCGCCCTGACCGAAGCGGCACCGACCGCAGCGGCGCCGGCAGGGCCCGACGAGTCCGAGCAGGAATTCGAACAGCGCGCGTCGCAGCGGCAGGAACTCCTGAGCGACGCGCAGGCGGACAATGATCTGCTGACGGGCGCGGACGGTGAACCGATCCCGGCCGGTCCACGAGAGGCCATCGAGACCTATCGCAAGATCCTCGAGACCTACCCGAACTACGAGCGCAACGACCAGGTGCTCTACCAGATGTCGCGCGCCTACGACGAAATCGGCCAGCCCGACGCGGCGATGAAGGTCATGGATCGCCTGGTCGCCGAGTACCCCTATTCGAAGTACATCGACGAGGTGCATTTCCGGCGCGGCGAGTACTACTTCGTGCGCAAGCAATACCTCGACGCGGAAAGCGCGTACGGCGCGATCCTCACGATGGGCAGCACGTCGTCTTACTACGAGCTGGCCTTGTACAAGCTCGGCTGGTCATTGTACAAGCAGCAGCTCTACGAAGAGGCGCTGCACCAGTACATGGCGATGCTCGATCACCGCCAGTCGATGGGCTACGACTTCGACCAGGCCCCCGAGGAAAGCGAAGAGCACCGCGTCACGGACACCTTCCGCGTCGTGAGCCTCAGCTTCTCGAACCTCGGCGGGCCCGAGGTCGTCGATGAGTACTTCGACGACCACGGGCACCGCAGCTATGCCGACAAGATCTACGGCAACCTCGGCGAGTTCTATTTCAGCAAGCTGCGTTACGAAGATGCGGCGTCGGTGTACAAGTCGTTCATCAACCACGATCCGTATCATCGCGTCTCGCCGCACTTCAGCATGCGCATCGTGGAGATCTACGGCGAGGCCGGGTTCCCGATGCTCGTGGTGGAATCCAAGAAGGAGTTCGCGACGCGCTACGCGGTGGATGCCGAGTACTGGCAGCGCTTCGATATCGAAGACTCGCCCGAAGTCGTCGGCTTCCTGAAGACCAATCTCAACGACCTCGCCAATCACTACCATGCGCTGTACCAGGAGGAGGCGTTCCTCGACGAGCAGCCGCAGAATTTTGCCGAGGCGTCGCGCTGGTACCGACAGTTCCTGTATTCGTTCCCCTCCGACGAGGAGACGCCGCAGGTCAACTACCAGCTCGCCGACCTGCTGCTCGAGAACGGCAATTACGGCGAGTCGGCGCTGGAGTACGAGCGCACGGCCTACGAATACGCGGCGCATGAGCAGGCGTCGGCCGCCGGTTACGCGGCGATCTATGCGTATCGCGAAGACCTCAAGATCGCCACGGGCGCGCGCACGCTGCAGGTCAAGCAGGCGACCGTCGACAGCTCGCTGCGTTTCGCGGACACCTTCCCCGACCACGAGCAGGCGCCGGTGGTGCTGGGCGCCGCTGCCGACAATCTCTACGAGATGAAGAATTTCCCGGTCGCTATCGACTCGGCACAGAAGCTCATCGACCGCTACCCGGAGACGGACAGCGATCTGCTGCGTGCGGCGTGGGCGGTCATTGCGCACTCGTCGATCGACCTGGCCGAGTACCCGAACGCGGAGAATGCCTACAAGAACGTGCTCGCGCTGACGCCGCCGGACCACGAGACGCGGCCGGCCGTGATCGACGGTCTCGCGGCCTCGATCTACAAGCAGGGCGAGCAGGCGAACCTGCTCGAGGATTATCGTGCCGCGGCCAACCACTTCCTGAGGATCAAGCAGCTCGCACCGACGTCGGATATCCGCAGCGTCGCCGAGTACGATGCAGCGGCCGCGCTGATGAAGCTCGAGGACTGGGCGCTGGCATCCGGCGTGCTCGAGGAGTTCCGCAGCACGCATCCCGAGCACGAACTGAACGCCGAAGCCACGAAGCAGCTCGCCTACATCTATCGCGAAGACGGCCAGACCGAACGCTCGGCCGCCGAGCACGAGCGCATTGCCGCCGAGGCGACGGACCCGGAACTGAGCCGCGAGGCGCTGCTGACGGCGGCCGAACTGTATGACGAGGTCAACGTGCTCGACGACGCGGTGCGCGTCTACGAGCAGTATGTGAACGAGTACCCGCAGCCGCTGGATCTCGCCATGGAAGCCCGCAACCGGCTGTCCGAGATCTTCAAGGCGGACTCCGATTACGAGCGCTACTACGCGCAGCTGAAAGCCATCATCGATGCCGATCGGGAGGCGGGCGCAGATCGCACCGATCGCAGCCGCTACCTGGCGGCGAAGGCCGCGCTGGTCCTCGCGGAACAGAGCTACAAGCGCTTCGCCGACCTGGAGCTGGTGCAGCCGTTCGAGAAGAGCCTCGCGGAGAAGCAGCTGCGCATGGACGTGGCGATGGCCGAGTTCGAAGCGCTCGTCGACTACGAGGTCGCCGAGGTGACCGCGGCGGCGACGTTCTATCTCGCGGAAATCTATTTCCGCTTCAGCGCCGCCCTGCTCGAGTCGGAGCGGCCGGACGGCCTGACCGCGGCTGAGAAGGCCGATTACGAGATGGTGATCGAGGAAGAAGCGTATCCGTTCGAAGAGCGCGCGATCAGCGTGCACGAAGAGAACTTCGAGCTGCTTTCCGTGGGCATCTACAACCCGTGGGTGCAGAAGAGTCTCGACAAGCTCGCCGTGCTGATGCCGGGGCGCTATGCGAAGAACGAGATCAGCGGCGGCTTCGTCGGCTCGATCGACCGCTACGCGTACCGCATGCCGATCGCGCCGGAGATCGACATTGATGCAGAGGGTGCCGATAGTGACGTGGAAGCAACCGCGCAGATGCTCGACGGCCCCGTACCGGACAAGGATTGAGCCGTGAACACACGAGACATGAAAATCATCCTGTTCGCGATGTCCGCATCGCTGGTCGCTGCCTGCGCGACGACCGCGCCCGAACCGCCGCCCTCGCGTGTCCAGGTCCAGGAAGAGGTTGGCTTCACGATTACGGAAGAAGCGCGCATCGGCGGTGACGTGCGCGCCGAGTACGAAATGGCATTGTCCTACCTGCAGCAGGGCCGCGACGACGAGGGGATCATACTGCTGCAGAGGGTGGCCGAAGCCGCGCCGGAACTGAGCGCGCCGCGCATCGACCTGGGGGTCGCCCAGCACCGCGCGGGCGATCTCGAAGCCGCGGAGAAGAATCTGCTGCTTGCGCTCGAGTCGAACCCGGAGCAGCCGGTCGCGCACAACGAGCTCGGCATCATCTACCGGAAGACCGGTCGCTTCGATGAAGCCCGCAAGAGTTACGAATCCGCGCTCGCCGTTTACCCGGGATTCCATTTCGCGCGCCGCAACCTCGCGATTCTCTGTGACCTCTACCTCGCGGACCTCGACTGCGCACTGCAGAACTACGAGGCCTACATGAAGACGGTGCCGAGTGACGAAGAGGCATCCATGTGGATCGCGGATCTCCGTTACCGCCTGGACCAGTAGGAGCCGACATGAAGAGACTACTGCCAATAGCCGCCGCACTCTGCCTGGGCGTTTCCGCGTTCGCCGAAGAGCCTGACGAGACGGCTGCGGAAGAGGAAGCACCCGCGGAGAAGACCGGCGACGGCATCTCATCGCCGAAGGCCATGTCCGGCATGTCCATTCTCGGTAACGAGGAGGCGCCCAAGTCGCTCGTCATCGTGCCGTGGAAGTCGTCCGAGCTGGGCGACAACATCAGCCTGTCGGACACGCTCGACGACCGCGCACGTCCCGTGGACAAGGAAGTTTTCCTGCGGCAGCTGCATTTCTACGAGATCCGCGCCGGGAAAGTGCAAGACACCGAATGAGCCGCGGTGCCCCGGGCAGTGTGACGCCCTTCAAAGATTGCAGCTTGCAAGCCGACATAATGCCCGAACGTGCGCTGCGTCACATTCAAGCCGGTAGCCGAAAACTATTCTAGAACCTGTCCTGGGACGGACCCGGGATGTTTTGTCAAAAGAGGGTTTGGAAATGGACTTTTTCTATTCAATCGCAGGTTTCTTTTCCTCGGGTGGTCTGTTCATGTACCCGATACTGCTGGTCTTTGCCGTCGGTCTCGGTATTGCCATAGAACGCTATCTCACGCTGTCGATGGTTACGAACAAGAACCAGCTGGTGTGGGACAAGGTACAGCCGATGCTCACGAACGGCGAGTTCGACGAGGCACGCAAGCTGACCAGTGAAGATGAATCCACGATCTCGCAGGTCCTGAACATGGGTCTCTCCCTGCAGGGCGCCGTGCGGCGCCGCGAGGACATCGAGATCGCCATGGAGGAGAGCATGATGGAGATCGTGCCGCGCCTCGAGAAGCGCACGCCCTACGTTGCGCTGGCCTCGAGTATCGCCACGCTGCTCGGCCTGCTCGGCACCATCATGGGCCTCATCCAGGCGTTCACCGCGGTCGCGAATGCGAACCCGGCGGAGAAAGCGGACCTCCTGTCCGCGAGTATCTCGGTGGCGATGAACACGACGGCGTTCGGCCTGATGGTGGCCATTCCGCTGCTGATCGTTCATGCGATCCTGACGAGCAAGACCGGCGACATCGTCGACAGCCTCGAGATGGCAACGGTCAAGGCACTCAACGTATTCTCGCGTCGCGCCAAGCGGGCGGCCCAGGAGGCCTGATCCCAAATGGCCAGACGGCATCATTACAAACGGCGGACCAAGGGTGACGCCCACGAAATCGACGTCACCACGTTCCTGAATCTCATGGTGGTTCTGGTTCCGTTCCTGCTGATCACGGCGGTGTTCTCGCGACTTACGATCGTCGAGCTCAACCTGCCGAGTTCCGCCGGTGGGCCGTCGAGCAACGAGACCCCCTTCCGCATCGAAGTCGTGGTGCGGGACACCGGCATGGAGATCACCAACGGCACCGCGACGATTGCAGCGATCCCGAAGAAAGACGACGAGTACGACTTCCAAACCCTGTCGGACTTCATGATCGAGCTGAAGCGCGAGTACCCGGATCACGATGCCGCTTCCGTGCTGATGGAAGCGCAGATTCCCTACGACTACCTGATCCAGGTGATGGACATCGTGCGGAGCGTGGAGCTGCCGGTAGAAGATCCCATGGAAGGAGAGCCGGAGTATGAACTCTATGCCCTGTTCTCCGAGATATCGGTAGGAGACGCACCATGAGGAACTCGCGGCGAATAAAGCGCATGAAGCGCAACCGCGGCAAGATCTCGAAGATGAATCTCACGTCGCTGATGGACGTGTTCACGATCCTCGTGTTCTTCCTGCTGGTCAACTCGGGTTCCGTCGAGGTGCTGGACGCGCCCAAGGAAGTACAGCTTCCCGAATCGAAAGTCGAGACCAAGCCGCGGGAAACCGTGGTGATCTTCGTGAGCCCGGACGAGGTCCTGGTGCAGGGCGAATCGGCCGCCAGGGTCGAGGACATCCTGGCCGCCGAAGACGGTGCGACGGACAGAATCACCTCGCGCCTCGCGGAGCTCAGGGACAACGTCGTGGGGCCGGCAACACTGGCGGTCGCGGGCAGTCTCGAGGTCACGATACTTGCCGACAAGTCCGTGCCGTTCATCGTGATCAAACGGATCATGTCGACGTGCACGGGTGAAGGCTACGAGAACGTGTCGCTGGCCGTTCTCCAGAAAGCGCCGCAGGTAGCGACGCTGTAACAGCGCATGGACGAGGTTGGCTAACGTGAGTTCAGATCCTTCATACGAAGAACTTCAGGCGCTGAAGCAGACGGTGTCGTCGCTCGAGGAAATGCGCCTCAGGGAGGAGCTGCAGCACTCCGAGCGCGAGCTCGAGGAGCTCGAGCAGGAGCTGCAGTCGATCGAGGGCGAGCTCGAGGCGCAGATCGAAAAGGGCGAGCGCTACGAAGTGCTGTCCCGGTTGTGCGAGAACTTCGAAGAGCTCGACAAGGTTGGCGCCTCGTACCTGTTCTGGGGCGATCTCGAACGGCCCGAAAACACGGCCGAGCACCTCGAGAGCGTGCGCGCCAGGATCAATGAATTCACCGGTGACATCGCCCGGATCGAAGATCGCCGGGACGCCATTCTGGACCAGATCGGCGACAAGAACCGGACGATGGATTACCTGTATTACGATCTTCGCGACGCAACCGAGCGCGAAGAGAGCCGCAAGGCCGAATGGGTCGTCGAGCGCGAAGAGCCGGACCTGCCGGCGCGCAAGCTGGTCATGCCCTGGTCGCGGGGTTACGAAGAAGACGCCCGCTCGCGCAAATCGGTGCTGCTGGCGCTGCTCATCTGTATTGCGCTCGGCTGGCTGTTCAACGCCGTTGACCTGCCGATCCCCGAACGCGCGAAGCTGATCGAAGTTCCGGAACGCGTGGCAAAACTCGTGCGCGAGGAATTGCCGCCGCCCAAGCCGGAGCCCGAACCCGTTATCGAGGAGCCGGTGGAGCCGGAACCGGAAGAGCCCGAGCCCGAGCTGGCTGAAGAGACGCCGCCGCCGGAGCCCGAGATCGTTCCCGAGGCCGTCGAACAGCCCGCCGTGGCCGAGTCGGCGCCGGTGGACACGAAGGAACAGGTCAAGTCCAAGGGCATCCTCGCCTTCCGCGAAAAATTTGCACAACGCGCGGATCTCGATACGAACGCGAAACTCGGATCCTCGGCGCGCCTGAGCACGGCGGGCGAGAACAGCGTCGGCCGTCCCGAACGGTCGATGGTTACGACCTCGGCACCGGGTTCGAGCGGCGGCATCAATCTCTCTAACATCAGCCGCGACGTTGGCGGTGGCGGTGACGGCATCGAGGGCGTGGCGGTTAGCCGCGTCGCGAGCTCGATCGGCGGTGGCGAAGGCCCCGACCGGCCGCTCAGCGCCGGCGCGACCGCGGGTCGCACCGACGAAGAAATCCAGATCGTGTTCGACCGCTACAAGGCGTCGCTTTACCGGCTCTACAACCGCGAGCTGCGCAAGGATCCGACGCTCCGTGGCCAGCTCGTGCTGCGCCTGACGATCGAGCCGGATGGCAGCGTGTCGATGTGCGAGCTGCAGACGTCCGACATGAAGGCGCCGGCCCTGGCGCAGCAGGTCGTGGACCGTGTGAAGACCTTCGACTTCGGCGCCAAGGACGTCGGTGCGATGACGATCATCTACCCGATCGACTTCCTGCCGGCTGGTTGATCCTTGTTGACATAAAACGCTGCCGAATCGGCAGTGCTTACATAAACCTCGTATGTGCACCGCGGCAGGCAACGCCTGCGGCCTTGCACCGTGCGCGGTTCACGAAGTTTGCAGTCGCTGCGCATGACCTTCGGATCATGTGAAGCAGTTCAACACGTCCGCTGTCGGCTTGCTTCAGAATCGGGTACTGGAATTTGGCAAAGCCATCGAAAGGTGGCGACGCAAAGTCACCGGCCTAAAGGGCTAGAAGACCCAAAGGTAGCGGGACTGCTCGACGATCGCAGTTACTCGGGCCGTCCTCAGGATGAGGATTTAGCGCACACGGATCGCTAGCGACAACTATGGCCCTGTTAAACGGAATACATTTTAGTTTCGGTCGCGGGATCGTCCCGCGGCTGTTTGCCGTGTTGTTGTTGTGCTGGGCGGCGGCGCCGGCCGCGCACGCGCAGGCGGTCGACTGTTCCGATTTCCCGGGCGGCATTATCGACGGCTCTTTCGTGAGTTCGCCGTCGAACATCAATGTCGATGTGAACTGCACGATTCGCAACTTCCCGCAAGGCATCAACGAACTCACCGCGAACATCTCGTTCTTTTCGTCGGGCGGGTCGCAAGGCGGCGACCGCCATCTCCTGGTTTTCGACAACGTCTACCACACGGGCGAGATGTCCTGCGCCGTCGTTCAGGATCACAAGATCTGGTTCGTCAACGGTGCGTCGACCGAGGTCCAGCAGAAGTGCCAGAACCTGCTGATCCCGGTCGAGA
>CBFHSG010000032.1:0-17704 GCA_965658465.1 Woeseiaceae bacterium
TGTGACATTCAGAGCGTGCCTGTGCCGACAGTGCAAGGCGCGATCCGCCGTGAATGGCGAGCCCTTTACAAGGATTGCAACGCGGCAATGTCGGCACAGGCGCGTTCCCGGAGGGCGAGCCGCAAAGCGCTCATCCGCGGCGTTATGGCTCTTGGCAAGGACGCTGCCATTGCCTTCGAGCCATGCCTTGCGGCTAAGCGCTTTGCGACTCGCTGAACGTTACCAGATTAACGGTGGGGTACACTAGCAGGGCTCAGGCGGAACGACGACAATAAGCGCTCCCGGGGAGCACATTGCATAATGCAGGTACACAGGCTCTACCGACCGACGCCAGCCTCGTCGAGGCGCTGCTGCGTCCGGAGGCGTTTCCCCACCCCGCCGATGACATCGAACTCATGGAGACGCACATCTCCTGGGTCGTTCTCGCGGGTAACTATGCCTACAAGATCAAGAAGCCCGTCGTGCTCGATTTCCTCGATTTCGGCACGCTTGCGAAACGCCGGCACTTCTGCGAGGAAGAGCTGCGGCTGAATCGGCCATGGGCGCCAGAGCTGTACCTGGACGTCGTGGCGATCACGGGGCCGGCCAGCGAGCCCGTGATCGCGGGCGACGGCGAGACGCTGGAATACGCAGTGAAGATGCTGCGTTTCGACCAGGACCTGAGACTCGACCGCCAGCTTGCCGACGGCCTGCTTACTGTCCCGGACATGAAAGAACTGGGGCAGGCCATAGCGGCGCGCCATGCCGAGGCAGCGAGACCGGATCCCGGCCAACGCGAACACCTGGTCGGGCAGGCGATCCACTATTTTCGGGAAAACTTCGATCACCTCGGCGACGTTATCGATGACGACGAGTTCCGCTTTCTGCAGAACTGGACGGAACGTGAACTCGAAAAGCACGGGGCGACGTTGCGGCAGCGCTTCGACGACGGCTTCGTGCGCGACTGCCACGGCGACCTGCACCTCGGCAATCTCGTGCGCCTGCCGTCGGGCATCACGACCTTCGACTGCATCGAGTTCAATCCCGACCTGCGTACCACGGACGTGTTCGCCGACGTCGGCTTCCTGGTCATGGACCTCACGGAGAAAGGCCACCCCGAGCTGGCCGCACACTTTCTGAACCGCTACCTCGAGCGCAGCGGCGACTACGAGGGCGCGGTGCTGCTGGACCTCTATTTCGTTTATCGCTGTCTCGTGCGCGCCAAGGTGGCGGCGATCCGCAGCCGCGAGCGCGATAATGAAGACGAGCGAGCCGCCGATATCGCCAGCGCGCACGACTACACTGCGATGGCGCGCCGCCAGGCGATGAAAAGCGAGCCGGTGCTCGTCATCATGCACGGCCTGTCCGGATCCGGGAAAACCTGGCTGTCCGAACGGCTCATGGCGGCGCTGCCGGCCGTTCGCGTGCGCTCGGACATCGAGCGCAAGCGGCTGTTCGGCCTGGACGAGGACGCCGACAGCGAGTCCGGCATCGGCTCCGGCATCTACTCGCCCTCGGCGAGTACTGAGACTTACGAACGGCTGTTTACGCTCGCGGACAGTTTGCTGGCCGCGGGTCACCACGTGATTCTCGATGCCGCGTTCCTGAAAAAGAAACAAAGAGTGTTTGCGAGGAGCGTCGCGTCGAGCCTGGACGTCGATTCGGTGCTGGTTTACGCAGAAGCGCCGGTGGATGTACTCAGGTCGCGGATCGAGCGGCGCGCAAAACGCAGGGACGAGGCGTCGGAAGCCAATCTCGCTGTGCTGGAGCACCAACTGGATTCATTCACGCCGGCGGGGAGCGACGAGCGCGCGATCCGCGTCGATACCTGCAATGAAATCGATGTAGCGCATCTCGTATCCTCTATCCTCGCCGGTCACCAGGAACGCGATACACTCTGATCGAGACGCGCACGATTCGTTCCACAACCTACGGAGGGCTGCCCATGCACGTTACCGCTCGCCTGTTTACCTACTCGTGGCTCCTGGCCGCATGCGCCATGCTCGCTGCCTGGTCGAATTCGGGCGCAGAGGAGCAGGGCTCGACGCCGGCGATGGACACGCTCGTATCGGCCGCATGGCTCGAGGCAAACCTCGGCGATCCCGATCTCGTGATCCTCGACTGCACCGTCGTCGTCGAGCCGGATGGCAGCGGCGGAATGCGCTCCGTGAACGGCAGGGCCAGCTACGAATCGGGACACATCCCGACGGCGGGTTTTGCCGATCTCCTGGGTGACCTGTCGGATCGCGACAGCCCGTTCGCATTTACGGTGCCATCACCGGAGCAGTTCGCGGCCGCGATGGAGCAACTCGGCGTGAGCGATGATTCGCGGGTGGTGCTCTACGACGCCAGCGGCTCGGTATGGGCGGCTCGGGTCTGGTGGATGCTGCGCTGGATCGGTTTCGATCGGGCCGCGCTGCTCGATGGCGGACTGAACGCCTGGACGGCGGGCGGCCGCCCGCTCTCGACCGAGAGCAATGAACGGCCGGCCGGACAACTCACCGTGAATCTTCGTCCGGAGCTGATCGCCGGCCGTGACGAGGTGCTGGCGTCGATCGAGGACGACTCGGTCACGCTCATCGATGCGATGCCGCCGGCGCATTACCGCGGCGAGACTGCGATGTACGGGCGTCCCGGACACATACCCGGCGCGGTCAACGTGCCGGTATTCTCGGCGCTCGACGAAACGGGAGGCTACCGGTCGCTCGACGAACTCGCGCCGGTCTTCGGCGGAGAACGCGATGGCCGGGCCATTACCTATTGCGGCGGCGGGATTGCAGCATCGTCCACTGCATTCGTCATGACCCGGCTCGGCTTCACCGACGTCGCGGTGTACGCCGGATCGCTCCAGGAGTGGGCCGCGGACCCCGACAACCCGATGGAGGTCGATCTGGAGTCATTGGACAGCGAGGACTGAGCGTCAGTTGTTACGCCCGGCCGACCACCACAACTGCAAGTCGCTTCCCGGCGTTCGAACGGCAACAACAGGTAGTCGACGAGCGCCCGCGCACCTGCGGCATTGACGCCCGTAACCTTGTCCGGCTTGACGGCGATCGCCGACGAGGTTGCCTGGTTCCGACGGGCAGTCACCGGAGCGAGACTACCTGACTCGATGGCCGAACGCGTCCCAGACCTCCACCTCGCCATAGCCGAGCGAACGAACCTTGTCCTCGATCTGTGCAAGATCGCCGACCACGACCCACGTCAGCTTGCCGGGATCGATCACGCTCTGCGCTCGCTGGTTGACGGCGTCGGTCGTGACCGCGTCGATACGCCCTGCGAGTCCCTCCGCGTAGTCGAACGGCAGGCCGTAACTGTCCGACGTCATGATGCTCGCGAGGAAGCCCCGGTTGGTCGAGAACGTGCCCGGCAGCGAGCGCATGCGGTTGATCTTCACCCGCGACACCTCGGTCTCCGTTGCCGGCCGGGTCGTCACGAACTCTTCGAATTCCTTCATGATCTCCTGCATGCTTTCCATGGTCTTGTCGGACTGCACGCTGCCACTCACGGCGAGGTACTGGTCGCCGCTGGTGTTCTGCTGGATGCCGGAACTCATGCCGTAGGACCAGTGCTTGTCCTCGCGCAGGTTCATGTTGATGCGCGCCTCGAAGCCGCCGCCAAAGACACCGTTCATTATGTAGAGCTCGGTGGAGGTGGCGGAATCGTAAGGCGGCAGCGCATGGCCGGCATAGATCGTACTTTGCGGGGCCTCCGGGTGATCCACCAGGATGACGCGAGGCTCAGCGGATTGCGCATCGCCGATCGGCTTGCGCGCCGACTCTGCGTCGGCTCGCCACTTGCCGAAAGAGCGCTCGACGACCCGTGTCGCCTCATCGATATCGATGTCGCCGATCATGAAGACCGTCATGTTGGCGGGCGTAATCTCGCGGGCGTGAAAGTCGACCAGCAGGCCCCGATCCACCCGGGCGACCAGCTCGGGCGTCCACACCGACCCCATCGGGCTGTCGCTGCCGTAAATCGCGCGCTCGAACAGGCTGCCCGCGGCGCTCGACGGCGACTTCTCGAGTGTCGTCAGCCACGCCGCAATCTTCTGCTTCATCTTGTTCAGCTCGTCATCCGGGTACGTCGGATTGCGCAACACTTCGGCCGCGAGCTCCATGGACTCCTCGAGCTTGCTGTGCAGGATGCGGTAGCCAAATGAACTCTCTTCGGTACCTGCCTGCAGCTGGCCGCTCATCGCAATCGCGTCCTTCGCGGCCGCGAGTTCGTGGGCGTCGTACTTCTTCGTGCCCTTGTCCATGAGCGACATGGCGAAGCTCGCCAGCTCCGGCGCTTCGGCCGGGCTTGCCGTGTTGCCGGCACCGATGCGAATGGACACGTCCACGATCGGCAGCGTGTCGCGCGTCGCGACGACGACGCGCATGCCGTTGTCGAGCATCGCGGTTTCGACGTCGGGGAAGGTAATGTTCGTGGCGGCCGACACCTCGGGAATCGCCGACCGGTCCACTTCCGTTTCCGCCGTCTGGTACTCGGGGAACGGCAGCACCGTCAGTTCGTAGTAGCCGCGGGTCAGCCAGCGATCCGCGGTTTCCCGAAGCTCGGACGGCGTGGCCGCATTGAGCCACTCGAGCTCCTTGTTGATGTACATGGGATCGTCCGAATACAGGTAACCTTCGGCCAGCACGCGGCCGATTGCGGAGGTCATCTCCAGCGCGCCGATCATGTACATGTTCACGCCGAGCTTGGCGTTCTCGACGATCTGCTTGTCGGGACCACTCTCGAGGTACTCCGCGACGATGCGGTCGACGATCGGCATGACGTCGTCGTACGTGACGCCGGGTTTCAGGTCGATCGTCAGCGTGTACTCGCCGCTCAGCACGCGGCCGTAAGCGCTGCCGCGGACACTCGTCGCGAGCTGCAGGTCATCGACGAGCGTCTTCTGCAGCGGCGAGTTCTTGTTGCCGACCAGCGATTCGTTGACGAGGTACATCAAGGTCGTGTCGCGGTCGTTCAGCCCGGGCAGCGCCCAGACCCGCGTGATCCGCGTCTGCCCGACGCGGTCGTACATCGACTCCTTGCGGTTCTCGGGCAGGTTCGGAATCCACTTTTTCGGGTACACGAGCGGCACGCCCGCCGGCGCTTCGCTGAAGTAGTGCGTCACCTTTTCCTTCGCGGTTGCGAGGTCGATGTCGCCCGCGAGCACCAGCACGACATTGGAGGCGCCGTAGTATGTATTGAACCACTCGTGCACGTCGTCGAGGGACGCGTTGTCGAGGTCCTCCATGGAACCGATGATCGAGTGCCGGTAGGGGTGATCGACGGGATACAGCCCCGCGCGGATGCGATCCCCCATCTGCGCATACGGCCGGTTCTCACGCTGGCGCTTCTCGTTCTTGACGACGCCGCGCTGTTCGTCGAGCGCTTCCTTGGTGATGGCACCGAGCAGGTAGCTCATGCGGTCGCTTTCCATCCACAGCGCCATGTCGAGCGCGCCCGTGGGCACGGTCGCGTAGTAATTGGTGCGATCTTCGGAGGTCGTGCCGTTCATGCCCGTGGCACCGGCGTCCATGAACGGCGAAAAGTACTCGCCCTCGCGGTTCTCGGTGCCCTGGAACATCAGGTGCTCGAACAGGTGCGCGAAACCGGTCTTGCCGTCCGGTTCATCCTTGGAGCCGACGCCGTACCACATGCCGACAAACACAGTCGGCGTCGAATGATCCGTGTGCACGAGCACCGTGAGGCCGTTGTCCAGCCGGAACATCTCGTAGGGAATATTGACCTGGGTTGCGACCTCGTCGTCGGCCGCGTATGCGGCCGCGGACAGCGCGAAAAACACCAACCATAGCGTGAGGATTTTTTTTGTCAGCTCCACCTGGGGCTCCTGTCAATCAGCATAATCAGGGCTATTTGCGTCAATTTCGGCGCAAATAGATACTTGTTCATAGATTTTCCTGCACAATTGCAGGTTGGCGCGGGCCTTGTCGAACTTACGGCCGGCCAGTGGTCAGACACTATACAGGGCGCCGGGTTTCATGATGAAGCGTATTTCGATCACCACCTTCGCGCTGCTCGCGATCGCGGGCCGCAGCCTCGGCGGCGAAGCACCGCCCGGGCAACTCGACCTCGACGAGGCGCTCGCGCGGCAGTCGGCAAGTGACCTCGTGTCCGGCGCAGCGAGAGCCTATGACTGCTACATCGCGCTTTATTCGTTCCGCCGCCTGGGCGAGGCGGACAGTCCGCTGTACATGGTCGAGGTGCAGATGTCGGGGCCCGAGTGCGACGACGCGCTGCTGCTCCTCGCGCGTCACGGCTCGAACCGGAACTTCGTATTCCGGCGCTGGGAGCCCGCGCCGGATATCCACGAAATCGACCCGCGGGAACGGGGCGACTAGCAGCCTGTCGGACTCAGGCGATCGCAGCGGCAGATCAGACCTGGGTCCGGCAGGCTGCTAGGCAGCAGCCTGCTGCTTGCCGACCTCCTCCAATGCCTCGCGCAGCTGCTGCCAGCGCTGCTCCACCGTGCCGGTGTAGCCGACCGACAGGCGCACGAGTCCCGGGCTGATGCCGGCCGCCTGTTTGTCGGCGTCGGTCAGTTCGCTCGAGGTGCTGGAACCGGAACAGGACATCAGTGTGTCGAAGTAGCCGAGACTCACGGCCATGAAGCCGAAGCCGTACTTGTTCTGCAGCTTCGACATCAGCGCGTTGGCCGCCGCTTCCGTTCCCATGTCGAGTGTCATGACGCCGCCAAAGCCGTAGTCCGGACAGCGTAGTTCGTCGAGCAATTCGTGGTCCGGGTGGCCGCCGAGTCCGGGATAACAAACCGTCGCGCCATGGTCCTCGAGGCGCTCGGCGAGCGCCAGCGCACGTTCGCCGTGGGCCGCCATGCGCAACGGCAGGTGCGGGATGCGCAGGCTGATGTTCGCGGCGACCTTCGGGTCCATCGTCGGGCCGAGCAACATGAGCGGACCCTCGTGGAGATCCATCAGCGATTCGATGAATTCCTTCGTGCCGCACACGGCGCCGGCGATCACGTCGGACGTGCCGCTGATGAACTTCGTGATGCTGTGCACCACGACGTCTGCGCCATGATCGACCGGGCTCAGGACCAGCGGGCTGAAGGTGTTGTCGACCACGAGCGGAACGCCGGCTTCATGTGCGATCGCCGCAAGCGTCGGGATGTCGGCAATACGCAGCGTCGGGTTCGACAGGCTCTCCGTGTAGACGGCGCGCGTCCTGTCGGTGATGGCATTGCGCACGGCGTCGAGGTCGGTGATGTCGACGAAGGTCGTCGTTATACCCGACTTCTTCGGCAGGAAATCGTGCATCAACGCGTAGGTGCCGCCATAAATGGCGTTCGACGCCACGATGTGATCGCCCGCGCTGCAAAGTGCGAGCAAGGTCGCGGAAATCGCGCCCATACCGCTCGCGGTGCAATAGGCAGCTTCCGTGCCTTCGATCGCCGCAAGCTGCAGGCCGAGGTGGTACACGGTCGGATTGAAGTGCCGCCCGTACAGGTAACAGCCCGCATCGTGACCTTTCAGCCCCTGGAACAGGGCCGGCATCGTGCCGGGCTCCATCACCGTGAACGTCGAACTCGCCTCGATGGACATGTTGACGCCGCCGTGCTCGCCGAATTCGTGGCGCAGGCGGGCCAGCGCTTCGATGGGGTTGCGACCAGACATCGTGCTGCTCCCGGTTACTGAAAGACGCGGTCTGCCACTCTCTTTCTAGCCGATTTCGGGTGCGGGATTAATGCGTAGAACTACGCAGGGATTATGTCGAGCGCCTACTGCGCGCTGGCTTGCTGCTCGCGAAATTCGTGCAGCCGCGCCATCAGCCAGTCGCCGCTGGGCGCCGCGTCGCTGCCTGGACACTCGATCTTGTAGGGCTTGCCGCTGAACGAGCTCTTGCTCGCCAGCCGCTCGATGAACAACTCCGCCGTCGTTGCGTAGCGTTTGCCGCGCCGGTATTTCATGCGCATGTGCGAGGCGGCATCCTCCGCGTCGTGGCGCGAGCCGTTGCGTATGAACGTGCAGCTGCTATCGCCCACCGTCGAAATCAGGTGCTCGATCTCGACTTCCGCGTCGCCGGCGATTGCCGCCGCGGGCATCAGCAAAACCAACGCCGCCACCAGGGAGAGCCACCTCATCGCGCCGCCCTCACGCGCAACGGCTCGTCCGCCAGCCGCAGCCGCACGCTCATCGGGTTGTGGTCCGAGGCGTCGGATTGCAGCGTGGTCGCGAATTCGGAGTAGAGGCCGCGCACGTAGATATGATCGAGCGCCCAGCCGAAGAAACGCTTGCGATGATCGATGTCGAAATCGAGTGCCGTGAGACCGAGCGCTTCGAGCATTTCCTCGAGCGCCTGCGCGCGCTGGCTGCGCCAGGTGTTGAAGTCGCCCGAGAATACGACCGGCCCGTCGTGTTGCTCGATTACGGCCCTGGCCTGGGCAAACTGGTTTTTCAGGTCGCTGATGCCGAGCGCGAAATTAATGCCGTGAATATTCACGACGAGCAGCGTCCGGTCCGTGTCCGACAGCGCGTACTCGGTAATCAGGGTCGCCTTGCGGGTGCCGAACCACGGCTCGTGAGCGACGAGTTCGCATTCGGTCAGCGGTTCGGCGGCACTCACCGTCATGACGCCGCTCGGCGACCAGTCGGGACCGAAACCTTCAGCGAACGACTCGTGATGTTCGGGCACGAGATCGCGCCAGATGCTGGTCCTGACCGACGCCTCCTGGAGAATGAGAAGGTCCGGCTCGGCGCCGATGGCGCTGAGATCCTTCACCCACTCGGTGTTCCGGCCCTTCTGGATATTCCAGTTGACGACGCTGATGTTCCGCGGGTCCAGCGTCCTCGATGCCGCCACGTGATCCTTGCCGAGATCGTCGATGCAGGCGGCCGTATCGGGAGCCGTCACGGCCGTCGCGCGCACGGGGGCCGTCGGCTGCGTGGTGCAGCTCGCGAGCATCAGCGACAGGCTGACAACGGCAACGGTGTGGCCAAACGACGGCATCGGGGTCCTCAAAGTCCGGGTGGATCGGCGCATTCTACAGGTAAATACTAGCCATTTGCGGCGAATCGGGTCATATCCCGGCGCATCACCATCCGGTCAATTAACCTCATTGTCGTGACTGCCATTTATCGGGTCGGACCGTCATATGTACCTGAAAAACATCAATTAACTGGTTGATCAGCCGCCTTATTGACCGCTAAATGGCTCTTTTTTGCCCCAAAACTGATAACTCAACGAGATGCCTAGAGCTAACCGCATCTACTGCCCTGGCTACGTCTGGCATATCACGCATCGCTGTCACCAACGAGAGTTCTTGCTGAAGTTCAAGCGAGATCGGCGCCGCTGGAGACGCTGGCTCTTTGAGGCGAAGCGGCGGTATGGCTTGTCCGTCCTGAATTACATTGCGACCAGCAATCATATTCACTTGCTTTGCGCGGATCAGGGATGCGATGAGATACCGCGCTCGTTGCAGTTGATACAGGGACGGGTAGCTCAGGAATTCAACTCTCGGAAGAACCGTCGCGGGGCATTCTGGGAGGATCGATATCACGCGACAGCAGTCCAGGCTGATAACCATCTGGCCAGGTGCATGACTTACATCGACCTGAACATGGTTCGAGCCCGCGCGGTAGCGCACCCTCGCGAATGGGAGGTGAGTGGCTACAATGAAATTCAGAACCCGCGTCGGCGAAGGCGGATAGTAGATTTTGCGACACTATTTCGACTCCTGAATGTAGCAACACGTGAGGAACTCGCAGCAATGCAAGATCACCTGATTTGCAAACAAGTCAGCGGCGCGCGGCGGGTACCCGCATGGACCGAATCGGTCGCCGTTGGCGACGAAGCCTACCTGCAACAAGTAAAAGCCGATTTGGGCTTGCGAGGTCCGCGCAGGAAGATCCTCGCGGAGGGTGACCTTCAAACCTTGAGCGAGTCACATCCGGAATACCGGCCAATTTCGGACCCGAAATAGCGGGTTTTAGCCCGAATTACGACCCTGATTAGCCACTTTATCGATTAAAAACAGTCAATTATGCGGGTCCGACCCTAACTGAGTATATTTCCTGATGCTGAAGCCGTCATACGCGCCTATTATCGTGCTTATCCATGAGTAACTCCGACCTCACACAGCGCGCCGACCTGACGCGCCACGATAAAGGTACAGGCGCGCTGCGCAGCCAGCGGCCCGAGTACGTCGATTTTCTTCCACCCTGCAACAACGCCTGCCCGGCTGGCGAAAATATCCAGGCGTGGCTTGCACTTGCGCAGGAGGGCGACTTCGAGGGCGCCTGGCGCGAACTGGTGCGCGACAACCCGTTGCCGTCGATCCACGGCCGCGTCTGCTATCACCCCTGCGAGGATGTCTGCAACCGCGCGTTCACGGACAGCGCTGTCAGCATCCACGCCGTCGAGCGATACCTCGGCGACCTCGCGCTCGAGAAAGGTTGGCAGTTCGAGACGCCGGAGACGGCCAGCGGCAAAAAGATCCTGATCATCGGCGCCGGTCCCAGCGGGCTCTCCGCTGCCTATCACCTCGTCAAGCTCGGCCACGATGTCGAAATCCGCGAGGCGGGCCCGGTCGCCGGCGGCATGATCCACTTCGGCATCCCGGCCTACCGGATGCCGCGCGACGAACTCCAGGCGGAGATCGATCGCATCGAAAACATGGGCGTGAAAATCACGCTCAATCATCGCGTCGAGGACGTGCTCACGGAAAAAGACGAAGGCGGTTTCGACGCCGTGTTCGTCGCCGTCGGCGCGCACATCAGCAAGAAGATCGACATCCCGAATCGCGACGCGGGCAAGATCCTCGACGCCGTCAGTTTCCTCTCCAGCACCAAGCAGGGCGAAGCGCCCAAGCTCGGCCGCCGCGTAGCCATCTATGGCGGCGGCAATACCGCGATGGACGCCGCGCGCACCGCGAAGCGTCTCGGCGTCGACGAGGCCATGATCATCTACCGGCGCGACCGCAGCAGCATGCCCGCGCACGATTTCGAGGCGGACGAAGCGCTCGAGGAAGGCGTCGTCATCAACTGGCTGCGTACGATCAAGGAAATCGATCGCTCGACGTTCAAGGTCGAGATCATGGAGCTCGATGAAACGGGACGGCCGCAGCCGACCGGCAAGTTCGAGACGCTCGAGGCCGACTCACTGATCCTCGCGCTCGGCCAGGACACCGATACGGGCTTTCTCGAGAACGTTCCCGGCATCGAGTTCGAGTGGGACCACACGGTCATCGTCGACGACAACATGATGACCGGCCACGACGGCATCTTCGCCGGCGGCGACATGGTGCCGAGCGAACGCTCGGTCACGATCGCGGTCGGCCACGGCAAACACGCGGCACGCCATATCGACGCCTACCTGCGCGGCACGAAATACCGTCGCGGGCCGCGCAACCCGGTCATCGGTTACGAGCGGCTGCATCTCTGGTACCGCACGAACGCGCCGAAGGTCGAGCAGGAACGCCTGCCGGTCAACGAACGGCAGACCAATTTCGACGAAATCATGCGCAACCTGTCGGAGACCGACGCCCTGTTCGAATCGCAGCGCTGTCTCTCCTGCGGTAACTGCTTCGAGTGCGACGGCTGCTACGGCGCCTGCCCCGAGGGCGCGGTTATCAAGCTCGGGCCGGGCAAACGCTACCGTTTCGATTTCGCGCTGTGCACGGGCTGCGCGGTCTGTTTCGAGCAGTGCCCGTGCCACGCCATCGAGATGATCGACGAACCCGAGGCCGGCGGGGTGCCCGCAATATGACCGAACTGCGTGCACTGGACGGCAACGAAGCGGTCGCCCGCGTCGCTTACGCGGTCAGCGAGATCTGCTCCATTTACCCGATCACGCCCTCGTCGACGATGGCGGAATTGGCAGACGTCTGGTCCGCTGACCGCAAACCCAATATCTGGGGCCATGTGCCCGACATCATCGAGATGCAAAGCGAGGGCGGCGCAGCGGGCACCGCGCACGGCGCGCTGCAGACCGGCGCACTGACGACGACGTTTACGGCGTCGCAGGGCCTGATGCTCATGCTGCCCAACATGTACAAGATCGCGGGCGAGCTGACACCGGCCGTGTTCCACGTCGCATCACGCTCACTGGCCGCGCAGGCCCTGTCGATCTTCGGCGACCACCAGGACGTCATGGCGGCGCGCACGACCGGCTTCGGCCTGCTCGCTTCGTCGTCCGTGCAGGCCGCGCAGGATCTCGCGCTGATCAGCCACGCCGCGACGCTCGAGGCCCGCCTGCCGTTCATCCACTTCTTCGACGGCTTTCGCACCTCGCACGAGGTCAGCAAGATCGAGCTCGTGACCGAAGAGCAGATGCACGCGATGATGGATGACCGGCTCATCTACGAGCATCGCAACCGCGCACTCAACCCCGACAACCCGTTCATCCGCGGCACCGCGCAGAACCCCGATGTGTATTTCCAGGCGCGCGAGACCGTCAACCGCTACTACGACGCCACACCGGGGATCGTCGAACGCGCCATGCAGCGCTTCGGCGACATCACGGGCCGGCAATACCGGCTGTTCGACTATCACGGCGACCCGAACGCAGAACGGGTCGTTGTCATGATGGGCTCCGGCGCCGACACCGTGACGCAGACAATCGACACGCTGCAACCCGAAGGCGTCGGTCTCGTCAACGTGCGGCTGTATCGGCCGTTCTCGGCCGAACACCTGCTGGCGGCGCTGCCGGAATCCGTGCGCATGATCGCGGTCCTCGACCGCACCAAGGAATCCGGTGCAAGCGGTGAGCCGCTCTACCAGGATGTCGTCACGGCACTGGCGGAGGCGTTGATCAACGGCAAGCGGCAATCGATGCCGCACGTCATCGGCGGCCGCTACGGCCTCTCCTCGAAGGAATTCACGCCGGCGATGGTGATGTCCGTATTCGCCGAGATGGAGAAGGCGCAGCCGAAACAGCATTTCACCGTCGGCATCCACGACGACGTGACGCATACGAGCCTCGATTACGACACCACCATGCACATCGAGAACGAGAGCGCGACGCGCGCCGTGTTCTACGGCATGGGCTCCGACGGCACCGTGGGCGCCAACAAGAACAGCATCAAGATCATCGGCGAGAACACGGACCTGTGGGCGCAGGGCTACTTCGTGTACGACTCCAAGAAGTCGGGCTCGCGCACGGTCTCCCACCTGCGCTTCGGCCCGGAGCCGATCCGTGCGCCCTACCTGATCCAGAGCGCGAACTTCATCGCCTGTCACAAGTTCGAGCTCGTCAACAAGATCGAGCTGTTGAAGAACGCCGCCCGAGGCGCCGTATTCCTGCTCAACAGCCCGTACCCGGCCATTGATGTCTGGGACCGGCTGCCGCGCCCGGTGCAGGGCATCATCATCGACCGCGGCATCCACCTGCACGTCATCGACGCCTCGCAGGTCGCGCGCGATACCGGCATGGGCAAGCGAATCAACACGGTCATGCAGGCGTGCTTCTTCGCGCTGTCGGGCGTGCTGCCGCGCATTGATGCCATTCAGCAGATCAAAGACGCCATCGAGAAGACCTACAAGGCGAAGGGCCAGTCCGTCGTCGAGAAGAACTTCGCCGCGGTGGATGCCGCGCTCGATCACCTGCACGAAGTCGATATCCCGACGGACCGGCGCAGCGAACGTGACATGGATGCGGTCGTCCCCGACTTTGCGCCGGAGTTCGTGCGCGACGTCACGGCGCAGATGATGCGTGGCCACGGCGACGACCTGCCGGTCAGCATGTTGCCGGCCGACGGCACCTACCCGAGCGGCACCTCGCGCTGGGAGAAGTCGAACGTTTCCGACGAAGTGCCGCTGTGGCGCGAGGATCTCTGTATCCAGTGCGGCAACTGCAGTTTCGTGTGCCCGCACAGCGTCATCCGCGCCAAGTTCTTCCACGCCAGCGCGCTCAAGGATGCGCCCGAGAACTTCCCGTCGTCGCCGATCAGTGCACGCGGTTTCCCCGAGACACGCTATACCCTGCAGGTCTACCTGGAGGATTGCACGGGCTGCAAGCTCTGTGTCGAAGCCTGCCCGGTCAAGAGTCCCGACGAGCCCGGCGTGCGCGCCATCAACATGACGGACAAGGCGCCCATCCTCGAGGAAGGGCGCGCGAACATCGAGTTCTTCGAGTCCCTGCCCTTCACCGATCGCGCCAAGGTCGACTTCTCCTCCGTGCGCGGCTCGCAGTTCCTCGAGCCGCTGTTCGAGTTCGCGGGCGCCTGTGCGGGCTGCGGCGAAACACCGTACATACGGCTGCTGTCGCAATTGTTCGGGCCGCGGCTGATGGTGGCGAACGCCACCGGCTGCTCGTCGATCTACGGCGGCAACCTGCCGACGACACCGTGGGCGAAAAACAAGGAAGGCAGCGGACCCGCCTGGTCGAATTCCCTGTTCGAGGACAATGCGGAATTCGGGCTCGGCATGCGTATCGCCGCCGATCACCACATGGCCATCGCGAAAGGACTGGTCACCGACCTCACGCCGAAGGTCGGCACAGAACTCGCCGACAAGCTGGTCAATTCACGCCAACGCGTCGGCAGCGAGATCCGCGCGCAACGCCAGCGCGTGTCGGTACTCAAGAACAAGCTGCGGCAGCTGCGCGATGAGGAAGGCGACGAGAAAGCCGCCGCACTGCTGTCAATCGTCGATCACCTGATCCGCCGCAGCATCTGGCTCGTTGGCGGCGACGGCTGGGCCTACGACATCGGCTCCGGCGGCCTCGACCACGTGCTCGCGAGCGGCCGCAACGTCAACGTGCTGGTGCTCGACACCGAGGTGTATTCGAATACCGGTGGGCAGATGTCCAAGGCAACGCCGCTCGGCGCAGCCGCGCGTTTCGCGTCCGCCGGCAAGCGCATCGGCAAGAAGGACCTCGCCCTGCAGGCCGTGTCCTATGGCAACGTGTACGTGGCGCAGGTCGCGATGGGCGCCAATCCGCAGCAGACACTGCTCGCCATGCGCGAGGCCGAGGAATACAACGGTCCCGCACTGATCCTCGCCTACAGCCACTGCATCGCGCACGGCTACGACATGTCGGACGGGCTGAAGCAACAGAAACTGGCGACGCAGAGCGGCTACTGGCCGCTGATCCGCTTCAATCCCGCGCTGCGCGACGTCGGCAAGAAGCCCTTCGTGCTCGACTCGCCGCGGCCGAGCATCCCGCTGCAGGAATACGCCTACAACGAGATGCGCTACCGCACGCTGTTGAAGACACATCCGGAAGCGGCCGCGGCGCTCATGAAGAGCGCGCAGGAACTCGTCGACATGCGCTGGGCGACCTACGAACACATGGCGAACCAGAAACCGGCGAAGTTCCAGCTGCAGGTCCGCGCCGATCCGCACCGGACCTGAAGCGCTTACACGCCGATACGGTCCGCAAGTTCGCCGAGACGCTTCACCGTCACGGTCGGCTCGATGCCCCAGGGGTCGAAGATCGACTCCGCGGAGCGCTGCACCCAGGCGCCCCGCATGCCGGCCGAGATCGCGCCGATGACATCGAAGGGATTGCCGGATATCAGCCAGGCTTCGCTGGCGCTCGCCTGGGCTCGTGTCAGGAAATACGCATAGACCGCCGGGTTCGGCTTGAATGTCCTGAGGTCGTCGCAGCTCACGACGCCGTGAAACAGGTCGCGGATGCCGGCCGTGGAGAGCAGGGTTTCGACGGCATCTTCGCTGCCGTTCGAGAATGCGTAGGAACGGCAGTCGCGCGCCGAGAGGGCGGTCAGTGCATCATGGACATCGTCGAAAGCGGGCAGCTCACGGTAAACGTCGAGGAGCGCCTGTTTCTGGTCGGGCGTCATGTCCGTCGCGTATCGACTGCAGGTGTAGTCCAGCGCATCGCGCGTACAGACGGCGAAGTTCTCGTAGTTCTGCATCAGCCCGCGGCGGAAGGAGTACTCGAGCTGCTTGTCACGCCAGGTGGACGAGAAGTCATGGGCGCGATCGCCGACGATGTCCTGGAGCTTCGCGACGACGCCGTGCGTGTCGATCAGCGTCCCGTAAACATCGAATGCGAGCGTAACCGCCATGCGGGTTACATTAGCAGATCAATCAGGAGGACAGTGACTCTGATTGCTTCGGGCTGGCCGGTCGGCTACGGTATTTTCTGACGGTTGCGGAATCGAGGGAGGAGCCCATGCCAGACAACGTATTCGATAGCGACCAGGCCGCCGCGTACTACGATGACTCGGCGGTATCGAAGTTCTACGAGCAGTGCTGGGGCGGCGTCGACATCCATATCGGCCGCTATGCGAACGGCGAGGAAACAGTTGCGGAAGCCTCCGCGGCCATGACGAAGTACCTTATCGACAACGCCGGAATCGGCGCCGGTGACCGCGTGCTCGACATCGCCTGCGGTTTCGGCGGCACGCTGCGCACTCTCGGGCATATGGGCTGCACGGCCAAAGGCATCGACATCTCGCAGAACTGCGTCGATCGTGCTCGCAAAGCGGCCGACGAAGCCGGGCTCGGCGACAGGATCGAGGTCGACATCGGCGACTTCCACGACATCGACAGCGAGCCCGGAACGTGGGACGCCGTCATCTGCCAGGAAGCCATCATTCATTCAGCGGATCGTCCGCAGGTCTTTAGCGAGGTTTTCAGGATCCTGCGGCCGGGCGGAACGTTCGCTTTCTCGGATATCCTCACCGGCGAAAACGCGGACAGTTCCATGGTGGAAGCCGCCTTTGCGCGGCTAGGCGCCAGGGTAGGCTCGACCGTCAACGACTACCAGGCGATGGCCCGCGAGGCCGGATTCGAATTGTCGTTCGTCGACGAACGACCGGCCGATATTAAAGCCCACTACGACAAACTGGCCGCGCAGCTGGAGCAGCCGATCGCAGGCCTCGATGCCGATGCCAAAGCATCGATATCGCAGAGCATCGGCCGGTGGCAGGCGGCGCTTGCCGGCGGCCATATAACCTGGGCCTGTTTCGTGGCGCGAAAGCCCGGTTAGACGCGGGCAAAAAAAAACGGACGGTCGGCCAGAGGGCCGAACCGTCCGCCTCGATTTGCGTGTACTGCCTGTCGCTAATCGCGGACCTTAAGAACCTGCAGCAACGAGTCGCTCATCACCGTGCGGTACTCCGCGCGGTTGCCGCTTTCGCTCTGCATCTTCTCGATGCTCTTCTCCTGCCAGTCCATGTATTCTTTCTGGCGTTTCTGGCCTTCGGCCGCCGACACGATGCTCTCCCGGACCCGGATGAGGTAAAGGTCGGGCTCGTCGCTGCGCGCATGGACGTTCGAGAGGATCATGTAATCCTTGATCCAGCCCTTCGACTTCGCGAACTCGAGATCCTTGCGCCATTCGGTTGCCAGCCACTTGGCGTACTTGTAGCCGCCGCCATCATGGATATCGATCCCGGTTACCTCCCAGTAGTCGCCTCCCACCAGGGGCCATTCCTCGGCGAGCACGCTGCCGGACATCATTATTGTCGATGCGCCGAATGTCAGGACGGCCATCATTTTAAGTACTGCTTTTCTCATTTATATTTCCCCAAAAACGTGGACAGGAGTTGCCCACTCGGTCGGTAAACTAGCACAGCCGGGGGAGATTAGCGCGGTCGATCGCGGTACCCCCTGTAGGAGCGGGCCCTGGCCCGCGATCATTATCAACCCGAACCATTCGCGGTTCGGGAACCGCTCCTACAACACCCCACCATTCTCAACCTGTAGGAGCGGGCCCTGGCCCGCGATCATTATCAACCGCGAACCATTCGCGGTTCGGGAACCGCTCCTACAACACCCCACCATTCTCA
>CBFHSG010000033.1:0-15536 GCA_965658465.1 Woeseiaceae bacterium
TCCATCGAGTCCGGCGTGCCCTATTCCGACTCGGGGGCGAGCGCCGACGACAACATCGACGGCGACATCAGTGCCGACATCCGCGTTACCAATAACGTGAATACGGCCGTCGTCGGCAGCTACACGGTGTCGTATGATGTGACGGATTTTGCCGGTAACGCGGCGACAACCGTGACGCGCACAGTGAGCGTCACGCCGGCCGCGGGCAGTGGCGGCGGAGGCGGCGGCTCGATCTCGTACTGGGCCGCGCTGGTGCTGCTTGTCCTGCTGGCTGCGGGCGGGTGCCGCCAGCCGAGGGTGCGGGCGGTAACCGTTCGCTCTGCGGTCCTGCTGGCATTCCTGTTATCGGTCGCCCCCGGTGTGCACGCGCAGACGCAGCCGGTAGCCGGCGACGACGGGCCGTTCAGCGTCGACGAGGGCGGCTCGCTCGGCGGCTCGCTCAGCGTCCTGGTCAACGACAATGATCCGGACGGCCAGCCTCTCACGGTGAGCGTCCAGACACCCCCGACATATGCCGCGGTGTTCAACCTCGATTCGACGACAGGCGTCATTACTTACACACACAACGGCTCGGAGACGACGTCGGACGCCTTCACCTACGAGGCCTGTGACAACGAGGGTCCGCCGCAGTGCGACAGCGCCACCGTCACCTTCGAGATCAACCCCGTCAACGATGATCCGACGGCGGTCAACGATACGGCGACCGTGGCGGAAAACAGCAACAACAACGTCATTCAGGTGACGGATAACGACTCAGACCCGGAGGGCGATCAGCTGACCGTCACCGGGGCGACGGCTTCGGTTGGTTCAGCCGACGGCAACAATGGCCACGTATTCTTCACGCCGCCCGCGAACTTCACCGGCCAGGTAATCATCGATTACGTGATCATCGACGGCAATGGCGGCAGCGCCAGCGCAACGCTGACCGTTACAGTCACGCCGGTCAACGAGGCGCCGGTCGCTGAAAACCAGAATGTCTCGACCGACGAGGACACGCCGGTGAACATCACGCTGGTGGCGACGGACGATGACGGCGACTCGCTGACGTACGCGATTGTGCAGCAGCCGTCGAACGGCAGCCTGAGCGGCTCGCCGCCGAGCGTGACGTACACGCCGAACCCGAACTACAACGGCAGTGACAGCTTCACGTTCCGGGCCAATGACGGCACGGTGAACAGCAACACGGCCACGGTGTTGATTACCGTGAACGACGTCAACGAAGCGCCAGTGGCGACAAACGATAGTCCACCGCCTGTCGACGAGGGTGGTTCGATCAACGCAACGTTTAACGTGCTGACTGACGGTGATCCTGATAGCGATCCTGACGACGATCCATTGACCGCGGTGCTGGTAGGCGGCCCGGACAATGCGTCCAGCTTTAACCTCAACGCTAACGGCACGTTCACATATACGCACAACGGCTCGGAGACGACCTCGGACAGGTTCACGTACCGAGCCAGCGACGGTTCGAATGATCTGTCCAACATCGCCACCGTGTCGATAACGATCAATCCCGTTAACGACCCACCGCGCGTGACCGGCGTAAGGCCACCGGGGTTAAGCACGCCCGAGGATACGACGCTGACGATCGTTGTTGACGACCTGGTCATCAACGACCCGGACAGCGATACGTTTACGTTGACACTGGACCCGGTCTTGCCGCCCGATGCAAACTACACGCTGGCAGGGCCCACATCGGTGACACCTGCCAAAGACTTCAACGGCCAGCTCAATGTCCGGGCGACGGTGAACGACGGTGAGGACGACAGCGAGTCTTTCACGATTCCTGTTGAGGTCGATGCCGTCAATGATAGCCCCAACATCGTCGATTCCATCGGCCCCCAGAACGCGCTCGAGAATGCGGCATTCAGCCTGGATGTTTCCAACAACTTCTCCGATGCCGACGGCGATACGCTGACGTTTGCGATAACGGGGCTACCTGCCAGCAACAACCTCGTTTTCGATACCGTGACCGGCGTGATATCGGGCACGCCGAGGATTGAGGACGCCAGGGACAACGACCCGTACATCGTCGTGGTCACGGCGAGCGATCCGGATGGCACTACCACGTCGGATTCGTTCGAGCTGACGGTCTCGGCCCTGGATCGTGCGAACCTCGCCCTGACGATCGATGTCTCGCCGGACACCGGCATGCCGAGCGACGAACTGCGCTGGACCTTCACGGCCCTGAACCCGCTCGGCCCGCAGCCGGGTAGCAACGTGGAACTGGCCGGCAGTTTCGTGGGTGCCGGCCTGACCGTGACTGCCGAAGCCGGGGCGAACTGCACAATCGAACCCGCGGTCGACGTGGTTACCGATTTTGTCTGCATCATCGGCACGCTGCCGGTAGGGGCTTCAACGCCGACCGTAATCACCACGATGACGAGCGAGGCGACTGAAGTGGTCGCATTTGCGACAGTCGCCGGCGCCGACAACCTGCCGATCGATCCGAACGAGGAGGACAACTCCGACGTCGACGCCGCGGGCATTGCAAGCGCATTCAGCGTCGGTGCCGTACAGATCCTCGGCAGCACCAGCATCCTCTCGGTCGCCGCGGGCAACGTCAATGCGGCAAGCGACGGTGCCACCGACATCGTTGTCGGCACGGCGGCGGGCCAGCCGGTCCAGGTCTACCTCAGTGCAGCGCCGCGCGAGTCCTGCGGCTGCCTGCGCGACTTCCTGCCGACGCCGATCTCGATTCCCGACACGGGGGGCAACGAAGGCGTTGCGCTGGCCGATTTCAACGGCGATGGCAACCTCGATCTCGTGGTCGTGAACGGCGGCGGCCAGCCTGACCGCGTCTTTGCCAATGACGGTGACGGCAATTTTTCGACGGCCGCAACGCTCGAGGAATCGTTTGGAGCGGCCGTTGCGGTCGCCGATTTCAATCTCGACGGTAACGCTGACATCGCGGTAGCGGAGATCGGCGAAAGAAACCGGGTGTACCTCGGCGATGGTACGGGTGGCTTCCCGGGCGGCTCGATTCGGCTCGGTGTTGCCGCCCAGGACGAGGCGAACAGCAACGACGTCGCGGCAGCCGATCTGAACGGTGACGGTCGGCCCGACCTGGTGTTCGCGAACGTCGACGACGACAGCGAGATCTGGTTTGCCGAGGCGGGCGGCGGTTTCACGTCCGGCGGGCGGCTGCCGATCGGCGACGCCGTAGCGGTTGCCGCCGGCGATCTGAACGGTGATGGCAGCGCGGATCTCGTCTTCGGACGGGTACCGGATGATGTCGGCGACGTGCCGTCCAACCCGGTGTTGCTGAACGACGGCAACGGTGGATTCGGCGCGCTCACGGACAGGCTCGGCATTTCCCCGACCAACGACGTGCATATCGGCGACGTCAACAACGACGGCTCCCCGGACCTCGTGTTCATCAACGCCAGCGGTGTGCACCAGATCTGGACTGCCAGCGGCGGCAGCTACGTACTGCATCGCGAACAGATCATCGACCTCGACGCGCGCGAAGGCGTGCTCGCCAATCTCGGATTCACCGACACGGACACGCCAGGTGGCCTCGATCTCGCAATGGGCGGGGCAAGCAGCGGCGGCGTGGCGGTCTACCTCAACGATGCGGCCGGCAACCTGGGGCGTGGCGACGTGGAACCACCCGTGATCACGCTGAACGGCAGCGCGTCCGTGTCCATCGAGTCCGGCATGCCGTATTCCGAGTCGGGGGCGAACGCCGACGACAACATCGACGGCGACATCAGTGCCGACATCCGTGTTACCAATAACGTGAATACTGCTGTCGTCGGCAGCTACACGGTGTCGTATGATGTGACGGATTTTGCCGGCAACGCGGCCGCCACCGTGACGCGCACGGTGAACGTCACGCCAGCCGCAGGCAGCGGCGGTGGTGGCGGCGGCTCGATGTCGTACTGGGCCGCGCTGGTCCTGCTCGGCCTGCTGGCTGCGGGCGCGTTGCGCCGGCCGAGGATACGGGCAGTACGCGTTCACGCTGATATACGCAGACAAAGGAAGCTCAAATGAGGTCGAAAAATACGAGGAAGCGGGAGTCGAACGCAGCACCCGCTATTTCCAGCCGGCGCTGGCTGACGGCCTGTGCCCTGGTGCTGGCCGCGCTGGCGTCGGGAACCGCCGGCGCGCAGGAGCTCAGGTACTCGTGGCTCGACCTCTCTTACATGGCGCAGGATGTCGGCCGCCAGGGCCTGCAGCAGACGCCGGTGCCGGGCCAGACGACTGAAGTAAACGCGACGGACGGCGACGGTGTCCGATTCCGGGGCTCGTTCGGAACCTGGTACGACTTCTACGTGTTTGGCGAGTACCTGTCGAGCGACATCGATGTCGACGCGCTGGTCACGAACGACCAGGGCGAGTTTTCCGCGTCGGACGAGTTCGACCTGACCACGATCCGCGGCGGCGTCGGCTGGCGTTACCCTTTACGTTTCGCGACCGATATTTTCGTCGAACTCTCCTACGACAGCATCGATTACGATTTCGGCAGTTTCGCTGGCGAGAATTTCGATGTCGACGATCAGGATCTCGGCGGGACCCTCGGTATTCGCCATATGCTGAACGACGATATTCAGCTCTACGCGTACGGCCGGCATTCGAACCATGCCGATATCAACCTGGATACGCTGACGTTCGATACGGGCCAGTTCTATGGCGCCGGCATAGTCTGGGAAATCGTGCGCGGTCTCGCCATCGTCGGCGATTTCGAAAGCGGCGAGATCACGTCCTGGGCGGTCGGCTTCCGGCTCGACCTCGACGAGGATTGAGGTCAGAATCGTGAGCTGCAGCCCGCCGGGACTGCGACATCTTTTTATTCATTTAATCCAAGGGAAAGCGCAATGCGGTTGACCATCTTCGGATCGGGCTACGTGGGCCTCGTGACCGGCGCCTGCATGGCCGAGACCGGTAATCACGTCGTTTGTGTCGATATCGACGAGCAAAAAACGGAGCGCCTGAAGGCGGGCGATGTACCCATCTACGAGCCGGGGCTCGACGCCTATATTGAGCGCAACATGGAAGCGGGGCGGCTCACCTTCACCACGGACATCGAGGAAGGCGTCGATCATGGGCTGTTCCAGTTCATTGCCGTGGGCACGCCGCCCGATGAGGACGGCTCGGCGGACCTCCAGCACGTGCTGGCCGTCGCACGTTCCATTGGCAAGCACATGAAGGATTACCGCATCGTCGTCGACAAGTCGACAGTGCCGGTGGGCACGGCCGACAAGGTCGCAGCGGCATTGCAGGAGACGCTCGACGAGCGTGGCGAGAACCTCGAGTTCGACGTCGTCTCCAATCCCGAGTTCCTTAAGGAAGGCGCGGCGATCAACGATTTCATGAAGCCGGACCGCATCATTGTGGGTACGGACAATCCGCGCACGGCCGAGCTGCTGCGCGCGCTCTACGAACCGTTCAACAGGAACCGTGATCGCCTCATCGCGATGGACATACGCTCCGCAGAGCTCACGAAGTACGCGGCAAATTCCATGCTCGCGACCAAGATCAGCTTCATGAACGAGCTCTCCAACGTGGCAGAGCGGGTCGGGGCGGACATCGAGGCGGTGCGCATCGGCATCGGTTCCGATCCACGCATCGGCTACCAGTTCATTTATCCCGGAGCCGGCTATGGCGGTTCCTGTTTCCCGAAAGACGTGCGCGCGCTGTCACGTTCGGCGAAAGCCGTCGGTTACGAGACGCGCCTCCTCGATTCTGTCGAGGCCGTGAACTTCGAGCAGAAGCGCAAGTTGTTCGAGAAGATCTCGCATTACTACGACGGCAATCTCGAAGGCAAGACCATTGCGCTCTGGGGCCTGGCGTTCAAGCCCAATACCGACGACATGCGCGAGGCCTCGAGCCGCGTGCTCATGGAAGCGCTGTGGGAAGCCGGTGCGAGCGTGCGCGCTTACGACCCCGAGGCGATGGACGAGACACGACGCATATACCCGGATCAGGAAGGTCTCGTGCTGGTCGATTCCGCGCAGGAAGCGCTCGACGGCGCGGACGCGCTTGCGATCGTCACGGAGTGGCAGGAATTCCGCAGCCCCGACTTTGGCGAGATCAAGGCGGCGCTTCGCGACCCGGTGATATTCGACGGCCGCAATCTTTACGACCCGTCGATGCTCGAGACCCTCGGGCTGACATACTACGGCGTGGGCCGTGGGGCATCCGTGCACACGATCGCCTGATGGGGATGGCCTGATCGCGATGGAACGCTGATCGGAAAGGAAAGGACTATGGACAAGATTCAAGCTGTAATCATGGCGGGTGGTTCCGGGAGCCGTCTCTGGCCGGTGTCCCGGTCGATGTACCCGAAACAGCTGCTGCCGCTCATGTCGGAGCGCACCATGCTGCAGGACACGATCGCGCGACTCGATGGCCTCGAGGGACTTGCGGGCGAGTGCATCGTGGTGTGCAGTGAGGCGCACCGATTCCTGGTTGCGGAACAGCTGGCGGGCGCCGCACCCCGGCCACGCCTGCTGCTCGAGCCCAGCGGCCGCAACACGGCGCCGGCGATTGCCCTGGCGGCATTGCACGCCGTGGCGCAGTCGGACGAGCCGCCGGTATTGCTGGTGCTTTCTGCGGACCATGACATCCGCGATACAGACGCGCTGCATGCCGCGGCTGGCGCCGCGCTGGCGGCGGCAAAAGGTGGTGCGCTCGTTACCTTCGGTATCGTCCCCACGTCGGCGCATACCGGCTACGGCTACATCGAGGTCGATGCCGACGGGCAGAACCCCGTCGATATCCGCTCGTTCGTCGAGAAGCCGGATGCGGTCACCGCCCGGGCCTACCTCGACGGCGGCCGGCATTTCTGGAACAGCGGCATGTTCATGTTCCGGGCGGACCGCTACCTCGAGGAACTCGAGGCCCACGCACCGGATATCCTCGCCGCCTGTCGCGCCGCCATGGAGGCGGCCACATCGGACCCGGACTTCGTGCGCCCCGGCGCAGAGGAATTCCTGGCCTGCCGAAGCGATTCGGTCGACTACGCGGTCATGGAGAATACACGCCACGCGAAGATGGTCCCGCTGGATGCCGGCTGGAGCGATGTGGGTTCCTGGGAGGCCCTTTACGCGCTTTCCCGCGCGGATGAGCAGGGCAACGTCACCTCGGGCGACACGCTCGTCTACGACAGCAGAAACAGCCTGGTCAGCAGCGAGAGCCGGCTGGTCGCCGCCGTCGGCATCGACGACCTCGTCGTGGTCGAAACCAGGGATGCCGTGCTGGTCGCGGACAAGCGGCGCACCCAGGACGTGAAGCAGCTTGTCGATGCGCTGAACAGGGACGAGCGGCCGGAAACCGCGTTTCACCGCGAAGTGTTCCGGCCGTGGGGAAGTTTCGACAGCCTCGAGCACCAGGACGGCTTCCAGGTGAAGCGGCTCGTCGTCAATCCCGGCGCGGTATTGTCACTGCAGCTGCACCATCACCGGGCGGAACACTGGGTGGTGGTCAGGGGCACGGCGCGGATTACACTGAATGATGACGAGTTCGACCTGAACGTCAACGAGTCGGTCCACGTCCCCATCGGTGCAAAACATCGCATTGCGAATACGGGCACGGAGCCGGTGCATATCATCGAAGTGCAGTGCGGCGATTACCTCGGCGAGGACGACATCGTGCGCTTCGAGGACAATTACGGGCGCGAAGGCACCACCACCTGACCAGGACGGAAATTCCAGATGCCGATAACCATCGACTGCTTCAAAGCCTACGACGTTCGCGGGCGCATCCCCGACCAGCTCAACGAGGACATTGCCTACCGCATCGCTAACGCGACAGCGGAGTTTCTCGATGCCCGGCAGATCGTCCTGGGACGGGACATACGGCTGTCCAGTGCCGAGCTGGCCGATGCTGTGGCGGCAGGCCTGACAGACGCCGGCGTGGAGGTGCTCGATATCGGCCTCGGCGGCACCGAGATGGTGTATTTCGCTACCGGCCACCTCGGCGCCGACGGCGGCATCATGGTGACGGCAAGCCACAATCCGGCCGACTACAACGGCCTGAAGCTGGTTCGGGAGGAGGCCAGGCCGATCAGCGGCGCTACCGGTCTCGTGGATATCCGCAAGCTGGCGGAGCGTGACGACAGGCGTGCCGGCGCGGCAAAGGGTGAGCGCAAAGCCGTCGATATCCGCTCCGACTACATCGACAAGCTGCTGAGCTTTGTCGATGCCCGCGAGCTGAAACCGCTCAAGCTGGTCGCCAATCCGGGCAACGGCGGCGCCGGCATGATCGTCGACCTGCTGGAGCCCCACCTGCCGTTTGAGTTCGTCAAGCTGCACCACGAAGCGGACGGCACGTTTCCGAACGGGGTGCCGAACCCGATGCTCGAGGAGAACCGGGTCCCGACCATCGAGGCGATTCGCGAGCACGGCGCCGACTTCGGCATTGCCTGGGACGGCGACTTCGACCGCTGCTTTTTCTTCGACGAGAATGGCCGCTTCATCGAGGGTTACTACATCGTCGGGCTGCTGGCCGAGAGCGTGCTGGCCGCGGATCCGGGCGCGGCGATCGTCTACGACCCGAGGCTGGTATGGAATACGCTGGACACGGTGAAGCAGTTCGGCGGGCGCGCCGTGCAGAGCCAGTCGGGTCACTCTTTCATCAAGGACGTAATGCGCCGGGAAGACGCGATCTACGGCGGCGAGATGAGCGCGCATCATTATTTCCGCGACTTCTACTACGCCGACAGCGGCATGATTCCGTGGCTGCTGGTCGCGGCCATCGTTTCGAGAAGCGGCCAGAGTCTCTCGCGGCTGGTCGACGACTGCATGGCGCGCTATCCCTCCAGCGGCGAGATCAACCGCGAGGTGGCGGACGCGAGCGAAGCGATCGCCGCCATCCGCAACCGGTATGCTGCTGATGCGGTTTCCGTGGACCAGACCGACGGCGTGAGCATCGAAATGGCGGACTGGCGTTTCAACCTGCGTGCATCCAACACCGAGCCCGTGATCCGGCTCAACGTGGAGAGCCGCGGCGACACGGAACTCATGCGGGCAAAGACCGGGGAACTGCTCGCCCTCATCGACAGCCTGTCGTAGGCAGGAAGGGCACGTTCGATCGCGCATGGACATCGTCGAGCTAGCGGCAATCGGAAATGGAATCGCAGCGGCGGTCTTCGCCGGTTTCGCGATCATGCTGCTTACCCGTTGGAAGGATCGTCCGCTGGCAGGGCGAATCGCCATTGCGTCGGGTGTAACCACGTTGTGGGCGATCGTCCAGGCGGCTGGCAGCTACGGGCAGCTGAGCGAGCCCGTAGTGCTGCTGGTAGTCGAGTCGCTGCGGAACCTGGCCTGGCTCGTCGTCGTCCTTTCCATGTTGCGTTCGCTGGACGTCAATCGCGTGTCGGAACGGGTTGCCTGGCGCTACGGCGCCCTGTTCATGGGTGCGGGCATTCTGCTTACCGTGAAATTTGCGTGGAGTACCGACGCGGCGGCAGCGCTGGTCGGCATCGTCGGTTCAGGACTGATGCTTGCCGCCCTGATACTCATCATCACCGAGCAAATTTTTCGCAATGCGCCTTTCGATGCGCGATCCGGCCTGCGGTATTTCTGCGTCGGTGTCGCCGGTATTTTCATCTACGACCTGGTTGTTTACTCGCTGATTATCGTGAGCGATTATCTCAACCCCAGCCAGTGGGCGGCGCGTGGATTCGTGAACGCACTGTTTGCCGTGCCGCTGGCGTTTGCCGTGCATCGTTCGTTTCGGTTTTCGCCCGACAAGAACGTTCCCTACCAGTTTACGTTCTACGGTTTGTCGAGGTTTGCCATGACGATTTTTATCGTCGCTGCATTTCTTGCGAACTACTACATTGCCGTTACAGGCGGAACGTTGAGCGGCGTATTCGGCATCCTGCTTCTTGCGTTCATCGCGCTGTTTACTGCGGTAATGATCGTGTCGCCAACGGTGCGGGCACGGGTCCGCGTGCTCGTGATTTTGTTGCGCACGGTCGGACGCCATGTCGCGACCTACATTCACCAGGCCGAGTCGGATCGGCGACTCTCGGAGAGTCGTCAGTTTGGCACTTACAACCGGCTGACAGCGTTTCTCATGCACGACCTGAATAACCTGATCGCGCAACAGTCCCTGGTGGTCAAGAACGCCGAGAAGTTCCGCCATAATCCGGATTTCGTGGACGATGCGATCGATACAATTGCGAACTCGGTCTCATGTATGCGGCGGCTGATGGAGCAGTTGTCGAGCGCATCCGAGAAATCTGCCGTCCAGGAAGTGGACCTCAGGAAGCTGCCGAAGCAAGCGGCGAAGCGGTGTGATCCACGGTTGCCGAAGCCCACGTTCGATGGCGGCAATTCATCGGTGACTAAAAAAGCGGATCCGGAGCACCTGATCCGTAACGCGCAGGACGCCACGAAAGAGACGGGATTCATAGACGTCTCACTGTCTACGGACAACAATACCGCAACGATTGTGATTGCAGACGATGGATGCGGAATGTCTCCGGAATTCATACGAGAACGCCTTTTCCGGCCTTTTGACAGCACCAGGGGCAGCCAGAGCATGGGCATCGGCGCTTACCAGGCGCGCGAATACGTCAGGCAGCTCGGCGGCCAGATCGACGTGTCGTCCCGGGTCGGCGAGGGTACGCGCTTCGAAATACGGTTACCCACAGCATGAGCTACCGTGGACAGAATCTGGTTTTCATCATCTCGCAGCCGAAAGCAGGATCGACGCTGCTGCAGCGGATCCTCGCGGGACATCCCGACATCCAGACGTCGGCTGAGACGTGGCTGATGCTGCATCCCGTGTATGGGCTGAAGAAGCGCGGTATCCAGGCCAATTACAACGCAAACTGGGCCGCGACCGGCGTCACGGAGTTTCTCGACAACTACGCCGACGGAAAAGAGACCTACCTGGACGGCATACGCAGCTTCGCCGAAACGATCTATGGCCGTGTGCTCGAGAAACACGGAAAAACGATCTTTCTCGACAAGACACCACGCTACACGATGATCATTGATGAGCTGTACGAGCTTTTCCCGGAGGCGAAGTACGTCATGCTGATCCGCAATCCGCTCGCGATCCTGAAGTCGGAGTTACACACCTACGTGGGTGATGACTGGAACGTCCTGTCGCGCTTTGCGCCGGACCTCGTCGATGCGCCGCATCGCCTGGTGGAGGCGCGACAATTGCTCGGGAAGGCGGCATTCGAACTCAGGTATGAAGACCTGGTGTCGGAGCCGGAAGACACTGTCAGTCGGCTCTGCAGTTTTCTTGGTATTTCCTTTGAATCGGGCATGCTTGATTATTCGGATACCCCCGCACCGGTTGGCCGAATGAATGATCCGGTCGGCATCCATCGCCACACCAGGCCATCCAAGGAGAGTCTCGAAAAATGGAAGGAACTGGGATCTGACGCACAGCAACGAGCTTTCGCACTGAGCTACCTTGAAACGCTTGGAGGTACGTTGGTGAGCGAGCTCGGATACGACGCTGCCGAGCTGAGCAATGAAATCGAGAGGATTCAGGTCGATAAGCCTGCCAGGCACATTTACCCGTGGAGTCTTGCCGTAACGCCAGAAAGCCGGTGGAGTATGAGGGATCATGTGGCATCTGCTTATCTGCTTGCAGCCCAACGAGACGGGCGCCTGCGCGGTATTCTGGCTGCGCTCAGAGTGGTCTTCCAGAGGCTGGGCGGGGGAGTCAGCCGGCTGGTGGGGGCTCGATGACTGGCGCCGAAATGGCTTCTGCCGCGCTTGAAGGATCGGTGCTCATCGTTGCACATCCGGATGATGAGGTCTTGTGGTTCGGTTCGGTGGCCACTCAGGTCGATCATATCGTCGTCTGCTTCCTCAACGATCCGGCAAAGCCGGAGTTGGCTCGTGCGCGCGAGAAGGTGTTCGAAGCGCACCCGTGGCGTGATCGATTATCCTGCCTTGGCCTTGATGAAACCGGCGCATTCGATCTCGCCGCCTGGCCCCGTCCCGTTGTTACGGATTTCGGCCTGAAACTTGTTGCGCCGCGGAAGATCGCAGCTGAATATCAGAAGCGATACCAACAGCTTTGCGATGCATTGACCCCTTATGTTCGGAATGCGGTCAACATAATCACACACAACCCATGGGGTGAATACGGTCATGAGGAGCACGTACTCGTCCATCGTGCCGCTACGGCAGTTGCAGAGGCGAACGGCAAGTCTGTCTGGTACAACAATTATGCCAGCTCCTGGAGCGAGGACTTGATGCGGCGGTATCTCGACAGGGCGGAACATCGGATCTTCCGGGCTAATGTTGTCGCCGAACAAATGGAAGATGTGGCGAATACATATCGCGCACACGGTGCCTGGACATGGTTTGATGATTACGTTTGGTTTTCAGAAGAGTTCTTCGTTGAGGGGCCTTTGTCTACGAATGATCAGCCGAACTTCGGGTGGCTCTTCCCGGTGAATATACTTCGGTTGCCGGGAAAGAATGTCCCTGAAGTGCCGCGTCGGAAATCGAACATTCGGAGGGCCTTAAGAAGGATCATCGGGTAGTAGAGGATATGCGGAGAAGAGGCTGGCGTTCAGGTGTTTTGCGAGTCGCAGCTTGCGGTCACGCGCTGATTTTCTGCTTTGCAGCAACTTCAGTGATGGCGGAAGCACAGGTTTCGGTATTCAATCCTCCAAACGTTGTGCTGATCCTGGCGGATGATGTCGGCTATAGTGATATCGGTGCGTTCGGAGCTATCGATATCCAGACACCCAATATCGATCGTCTCGCCAACGAAGGTTCCATGTTGACATCGTTCTACACGGCGCCGAGTTGCAGTCTGTCGCGAACGATGTTGATGACCGGCTCCTACGCACCTCGGTCCAGCGCCAGTCGAAACTATACGCCGAGCAGTCCCGTGGGAATTCATGCGGACGAGTTGACGATTGCCGAGCTTTTCAAGAGTGCCGGATACGCAACCGGCATCTTCGGAAAATGGCATCTCGGAGACCACTACGATTTCAGACCCTTGCGACACGGATTCGACCGGTTTTTCGGGATCCCATACTCGAACGACATGTGGCCATTCCATCACCTGATGATGCCGAGTCCAGACGAGGATCCACGAACGACCGCCGCCCGAGAACGAGCAGAACTGACAGGACACCCGGCGGAGGGTATGGTGATTCCGCTGGGCGAGGGGGCGCCGAACTTACCGCTTTTCGATAATGACACGATCGTCGCATTCAACCCTGAGCAATCGACGTTCGGGTCTATATTTATCGATCAAGCGCTGTCCTTTATCGAACAAAACAGCGAGAAACGATTTTTCGCCTATATCCCGGTTACGGCAGCTCACGTTCCATTACATCCGGGCCCGGATTTTCTCGGTACTTCGACGCGTGATCTCTATGGTGACACGATTCAGGAACTCGATTTCGGCGTCGGGCGTATTCTTGCGAAGCTGGTCGAACTCGGAATCGACAACCAGACCCTCGTAATCTTTCTTTCTGATAACGGGCCCTGGCTTGAATTCGGTATTGACGGTGGTTCCGCGGATCCATTGTCGGGCGGGAAAGAAAGCCAGTTCGAGGGCGGCATCCGCTTGCCGGCAATGTGGCGCTGGCCGGGTCAGCTGCAATCAGGGATTACGGTCGTCGCCCCCGTATCTCTTGTGGATATGCTACCAACGTTTGCTGAACTAACCGGCACTGCCATACCCACAGATCGGACGCTGGACGGTGTCAACGTATGGCCGCTGATTTCCGGGCAAGTGACGCAGATTTCGCGAGATACGGTGTTCGGCTTCAACGAGGTGGAGTTCGGCAATGTCGATCTCGGTGCAGTCCGCAGCGGTGACTGGAAATTGCATGTCGATACTTCGGGCAGGTCGGTGTTGCCGATCGCGCTTTTCAATCTTGTCAGCGATATCGATGAGTCCACCAATCTGCGTTCCAGCGAGCCAGGCGTTGTATCTGCCCTTGTTGCATTGGGAGAACAGCTGGTTTCCGATATTCTCGACAACAAGCGGCCATTGGGCGCGGTCGCTGTGAGCGGTAAACCGTTTGCACAAAAGTCAGGTGTCGGCGACCTGATTTCAATTGAGGCCGAGAATTTTCACGAGCAGGTGCCGCGCGACGGCAAAAGGTGGGAAATCGTTTCTCTTCGGCATAGCTCCTTTGAAAACTCCCTCCAGGCGTTGCCCGACAACGGGACGAATAATCAGGATAATTACGAAACGCAGAGTCCGCAGCTTCGGTATCGCATTGTTTTTGAAACGGCGGGTCGGTTCTATGTCTGGGCGCGCGCTCGTGCTTCAAGTACATCGAACGATTCACTACATGTGGGATTCAATGGTCAAGGTATAGCCAGCGGACGGGCTATTTCGGAAATTTTCGACCGCTGGACGTGGACGTCTACGAGGTCGGACGGTGGACGTGCTTATGTTGATGTACCCTCGCCGGGCGAACATGTCGTCGACGTCTGGATGCGGGAAGACGGAGTAATTATCGATAAACTGGTTCTGTCGACCGATCCGACCTTTGAGCCGAAGGGTAAGGGTATCGTTCAAAGTCGCCAGAGTTATGACGGGCTCGCTGTCGCACCGACTGCAGCAGACGACGGCCCGTTCGAAGTGGACGAAGGCGGGCCGGTGCAGGGAAGTCCGAACGTGCTCGACAATGACGGAGGTGATCCGAGAGAAGACCCGATGTCTGCTGTGCTCGTATCAGCTCCTGCGAATGCAGGCGAATTCGCACTTTCGCCCGATGGCACGTTCACCTACCGGCATGACGGTAGCGAAACCGTTTCCGACTCGTTTACCTATACCGCGAACGACGTCGACGGCGCCTCGAACGTGGCGACGGTCTCGTTGATAATCAACCCTGTCAACGATGCGCCAGTAATTGCCCTGATAGGTGCGGAGGCGATGGACCTCACGGTCGGTGACGCATTCGTGGACCCCGGTGCGACCGCGACCGACGCAGAGGAAGGCGATATAAGCGGTGGTATCGTTGTTGCGGGCGACGTTGTGGATACCGAGGCAGCCGGCACCTACATCATTACATACAACGTCACGGATTCTGCCGGCAGCGCTGCCGTTGAGGTGACACGCACCGTCACCGTTATCAGCAACGAGCCGCCCGTGATCACGCTGAACGGATCGGCGCTAGTACGATTGACGGTAGGTGATCCCTACAACGATGCGGGCGCGACTGCGCTTGATGCGGAAGATGGCGATCTGACCGGCGAAATTGTTGTTGGCGGCGACACCGTAAATTCCTCGGTCGCAGGTACTTACGTCATTACCTACAACGTCATCGATTCGGCCGGTAATGCCGCGGAAGAGGTGATACGTAGCGTCAACGTCACCCCACCGCCACGGTCACCCGGCGGGGGCGGCGGTTTCCTCGGTCTCTTGGAGTTGGCCGGTCTTGCCCTGATTCTCCTGGTGCGAATCAGGCCTATTCGTCCGGACTAGCGAGACTGCATCAGGCTGCAGACTCCGTTTCAGTTTCCGCGGTCCAGCGTAGTGTCTCATCGAGCTTGCCGGAGGCAACGAGGTGCTTGACGTGCGCGATGCGCTGGAACCGCTGTCCCTCGAACTCTTCGAGTGACAAGCCCACCTGCCTG
>CBFHSG010000034.1:0-11933 GCA_965658465.1 Woeseiaceae bacterium
CCTGTGCACACGACGAATTTCATCCCGGTGATCGACGAAGAAACCTGCAACGGCTGCGGCAAATGCGTCAATGTCTGCCCGGTCGATGCGATGACCCTGGTTTCGGCCCATGATCCGGACAAGCCCAGGATGAAAATAGCCCGGTTGAACGACGAGCTTTGCCTGGGTTGCGGCGTGTGCATACGCAGTTGTAACAAACACGATAGCCTGTCTCTGGAATCGCGTCCGAAGCGGGTTCTTACGCCATTGAACGGAACACACCGGGCGGTCGTAATGGCCATAGAACGCGGCAAATTACAGAACCTGATTTTCGATAACCAGGTCTTGTGGAGCCACCGTGCCATGGCCGGGGTGCTAGGTGTGATCCTGAAGCTGCCGCCGATTAAGCAGGCTCTGGCAAGTGAGCAGCTCAAATCCCGTTACCTGGAAACGCTGATCAGCTATACAAAGCATTAAACAGCGCCCACGGTAACCACGCTCGGACAAGAAGAAAGGGGACAGTGCTGTCCCCTTTCTTCTTCTGCCGGAAAATGACGAAAGGCCCTATAAAGGGGCCTTTCGACTTGATACGCCGGTTGGAGGACCTTAGGCCGCCTCACCTTTCGCCAGGGCGTGTACATCGGAAGTCGTCAGTCGCTGGCCGCCGATGGCCCAGTCGCCGCTTTCGAATTCCTTGATACGAACCCAGGTGACCGGGCGCATGCTTTCGCCCTCGACGGCGACCATCGCCTCGGTGACTTTCTCGATCAGGGTTTCCTTCTGATCAGGCGTGAATACGTTCTTGATTACGTCAATTGTTACGAGTGGCATGGTTATACTCCTACATCAAAAATGTGTTGGTTGGCTTTCTTCGCTGGCCCGCACTGCACCGCCAGTGAAATCATTCTTGCGCCATCGGGCCTTCCGGGCTTGGAGGATTCGTGGAGATTTCATGGAGTTTTCTAGGCGTCCCGACAGGACTGTTTTATGCTCTTCTCCATGATCTATGCCTTTGGATCCATCGAACTCGACCTGGCCAAAGTCGAGCTGCGCGACAACGGTGAACCCCGCTCGATCGAGCCCCAGGTGTTCGCACTGATTGCCTACCTCGCTGAACACCGCGATCGCATGGTTTCCAGGGACGAATTGTTCGAGAAGCTGTGGGAAGGCCGGGTCGTGAGCGACTCGGCGCTGGCCAGCCGGATCAAGTCGGCGCGCCGGGTGCTTGGCGACGACGGGCGAACGCAGGCCATCATCAAAACGGTGCATGGCCAGGGGCTTCGCTTTATCGCCGATGTCCAAGTTCGGCATACCGAGGCCGACGTGGTCCCAACAGCCAGCAGCGAAGAGCCGAAGAAGTTCGCTCCTGAACCCGAGCCCGATATTAAGCCCCGGCCATCGATCGCGGTCCTCCCCTTCCGCTCCACGGGTGCTGCCGAGGGCTGGTCCACTATCGCCGACGGGTTGCCACATGATCTGATCACCGAGCTCGCACGTCTTCGCTGGCTGTTCGTCGTGGCACGAGGCTCTTCTTTCCGGCTACGTGGTGAAGACCCGGACCCGCGCGAGGTGAGACGATTATTGGGTGTCCGATATTGCCTGTCGGGCGCGGTCGAGGTCACCGGGAATAACCTGGTCATTACGACCGAACTCGTGGATACCGAGGCCGGGGACGTGGTGTGGGGAGAGCGCTACGCTGGCAACGTAGAAGACGTTCATGCGATGCGCGATGAGATTCGTGCGAGCATCCTGGCATCGCTCGAAATTCAGATTCCGCTGCACGAGGCCCGCAGAGCGCGGCTGATATCACCCGACAACCTGGATGCCTGGTCGGCATATCATCTCGGCCTGCAGCATATTTACGGCTTCAACCGACGGGACAACGCGCTCGCGGCTAAGTTTTTTAGCCAGGCTGTCGAGCAGGACCCCGCGTTCGCCAGGGCGCATGCAGGCCTGTCTTTCGTGCATTTCCAGACGGCGTTCCTGCGCCAGGCCGACGACGTCGCAGGCACCATTCGGCAGGCACGCGACTGCGCGCAACGCGGCATCGACATTGATCCGCTGGACCCGTTCGTCAACTTCACCATGGGCCGCACATACTGGCTCGAGGGTGACCTTGACCGGTCACTTTCCTGGCTCGAACGTGCTACCTCGCTAAGCCCGAACTACGCGCAGGGAATCTACGCTCAGGCGTGGACCGAGTTTATGGCCGACACAACAGTCAGTGCCCGGCAACATGTCGACCTTGCGATGCAATTGAGTCCGCTCGACCCTCTTTATTACGCGATGCTCTCACTGCGAGGCCTTACGCATATCGCTGCCGGAGATGATCAGACCGGGGCCGAATGGGCCGAGCGCGGCGCACGTGCGCCCGGCGCGCACCCCCTGATCGCGATGATCGCAGCCGCCGCGCAGGCCCTCGCTGGCAACCATGAAAATGCACAGCGCTGGGCGGCCGAAGTGCGCAGCACGAACCCGGCTTTGACTCGTAACGACTTTTTTGGCGCATTCCCGATGAGGTCGGAGTCCGTGCGCAAGCGAGTCACAGCCGCTCTCGAGTCGATCGGGTTCTAGGGCTTTCAAGGGTTTCCAAAGACACCCGCGCGGCCGGAAAGCAATAAGGCCCCACAAGGGGGCCTTCTTATTTTCTGGCGGTGTAGGTAGTCCTGTGCGGAGGATGCTCTACGCACGACTAATTGTTATGAGCCATCGTCGGGATCATAGTCCTCGTAATATTCGTCCTCCTCGTAATACTCATCGTAGTACTCCTCGCCTTCTTCGTCGGACTCCATCAGCATCATGAGTTCGGCGCGATACTTGTCCAGTATGGCTTTTTCGGCTGCCGTCGGTTCGGGGAGGCTTTGGGCGTTCTCCTCTATCGCTTTACCGTACTTGGCAGACTCTTCCATCCCCTGCTTGATCTGCTGGTACATCTCCTCGCCCAACTGGTCGCGTTATTCCTCGAGCATTGCCAACTGTTGCGCCATTTGCTCGGGCATCATCTTGGCCGCCTCAAGCATTTGTTCGCGATAGAGCACCATAGTTATGCGCACGGTCTTGCGAGCCCAATCTTCGGCGTCGAGACTGTGCGAAGCAGCCCAGCCAGAATATCTATCGTCATCAAGCATTGACTCAAAATCGATGTTGTCATCGGGTTCGTACTCATCCTCGCCGAATTCCGAGTATTCGTCCCAGAGGTCGTTCAGGATTTTCACATCACCTTCATCGAAGCGTACATCGCCCACGAACTCGTCGACTTCTACGGACATCTGGTCAAGTTCGTCGAGCGCCTCCTTGGTCGCCTGATCCGCATCCTGGGCATACACAGCGATTGGCGCTACTGCGATTAACGCCACGGCCAGCAATCTCTTTACGTTCTCCGCCATTTTCTCGTTCTCCTCGGGATCCGTTGCGCTGCTCATGCGCAATATCGCTTGTAATTTGATCACGGTCGGTTTTAAACGTGACTCGAGGAACCTACTCATATCCGCCGGAACCCGCGATATGAAACCATCAGTCTTGGACAAGTGTGTTCGCTCTGTGATCGGAAGATGCTGAGCCGCAGTGACCTGCCGAGATGGAGCAAGTCTGTTGCGGACCATGCTCCTTTGGCTCCGGTTGGTCTTTTTTTCTTGCCAATAATTCCGCATGGGTGCCGAACGCCACCAACCGTCTGGACAAGATGTTATCGTTGCCGCGGTCGATTGATGGAGGCAATAAGAGATGACCGACGAAACCAACGACCGGCGGGATATCGATCTTCCTCCGCTAGCCGCCATTGCCATAGTCATCTCCGTATCAGCGATAGCGTTTGCCGGTGAGGTCGCGATTGCTGACCACCTCCCCTGGGGCGACGAGGCGCGTGGCGTCGCCGCTGTGCTGTTGGGTGCGATCACGGCGTTGTGGCTAACGGTCAGACAGGGTGGATCGCTTGCCGACATTGGGTTAACTCGGCCCAAGCGCTGGTGGACCGTACCTTTCTGGGTATTCGGCATTTTCGCCACGTTCGGAATCGCGCAGGCATTAGTTCCCCAACTTCTCACACCGTACTTTGATTTGCCGCCGCCGGACATGTCACGGTACGAATTCATTCGGGGCGATGCGCTCGCGGCTGTTGCCTTTGCTTTGCTACTGCCGTTGACCGCGGCGATTCCGGAGGAGATCGTATACAGAGGTTTCCTGATTCGGCAGTTCGAAGGCCTATACGGCACTGGTCCCGTAGCCGTAGTTTTTGCTGTTTTCTCTCAGGCTCTGATATTCGGTTTGGTGCACTTTCAGTGGGGCCTTGGGGGCATTGTAATGACAACGATCATGGGCTTGATATGGGGTGCCGCGTTCCTGCTTTGCGGCCGCAATCTGTGGGTTGTGATAATGGCGCATTCGGCCGCACATGTTGCCTTGGTACTACAGTTGTACTCCGCACCCGTGCCAAAGTAGTCGGCAGACTGGCGGAGAGGGTGGGATTCGAACCCACGGTACGGGAGAACCGTACACCTGATTTCGAGTCAGGCCCATTCGACCACTCTGGCACCTCTCCTCAATTCCGCATTTTCGTTTGGCGAGACGCCCTTCGGGCGTCGTACACCTGATTTGACTCGTCGCTTCGCTCCTCGCCCCTGCGGGGCGCCTACGGCGTCCAAACCGACTGCGTCGGTTTGTCGAGTCAGGCCCATTGACGGCGGGCGTCCTGCCCGCCACCCTCCGGGCGCCTGCGGCGTCCAAAATCGCTCCCGGCGATTTTGTCGACCACTCTGGCACCTCTCCGATGCTGCAGTGCGGGGTCGGAATTCTACGCAGATGTTGCAAAGTTTAACAGCATGGACCACGCCAAAGACGGTAAAATGAGGCCAAAACGCCAGGCCGAAAGCAGCGCAGCAGAGGAAACACTGCCTGTCCTTTCGGTCAAACCAATAAGCGATGCAACATGGAGACATCCTTTTGCGCCTGTTGCTCTACATAACTCTGGCAACACTGCTCGGCACCTGTTCCTCAGCGCCTCCGCTCCTGGAGCAGGTACTGGAAGTTGGCGAGCTACGTGTCGTTACGCGCGACAGCCCCGTCTCCTATGTCGAAGGCCCCGACGGCCCCTCCGGTCCCGAATTCGACCTCGTGAAGGCATTCGCCGATGAACTCGGCGTCGACCTCGTCATCAAGACCGTCCACAGCATCTCCGAGATCGTTCCCTATCTGAATGCCGGCAAGGCCCACATGGCTGCCGCCGGCCTCTCGATCACGGAGTCGCGGCGCGAGTACCTGCACTTCGGCCATCCCTACGACATGGTCGATATGCACCTCATCTACAAGCTGGGTACCGGCAAACCCAACGACATCGAGGACGTTATCGGCCGCCCGATCGAGGTCATGGCAAGTAGCAGCCATGCCGACATGCTGCAAGCCCTTTCGGCCGTTCACCCGGAACTCGAATGGACGGAGAATGCCGATGCGGAAGTTACCGATCTGCTCGCCAGGGTAGCCAACGAAGAGGTCGACTTCACGATCGCGGACAGTACGGAATTCAACATCCAGCGGCACTTTCATCCGGACCTGCGCGTCGCCCTGGACCTCGAACTCGGCGACCCCATTGCCTGGGCATTTCCGAAGCAGTCTGGCGACAGCCTGCTCGCCCGCGCCGACCGCTTTCTGATCAACGCGGACCGTGAAGGCTATCTTGCGCGGGTACACGACCGCTACTACGGGCACACGAAGAAGTTCGACTACGTCGGGACCCGCAACTTCATCCGGCATTACGAGAGCCGCCTGCCGCGCTATCGTCAAATGTTCGAGGAAGCCGGCGCCAAGTGGGGTGTCGACTGGCGCCTGCTCGCCGCTATCGGTTACCAGGAGTCGCACTGGCGCTCCGGCGCCGTCTCGCCGACCGGCGTACGTGGCATCATGATGCTGACGGAAGATACCGCCGCCTATCTCGGCATCGACGACCGCGTGGACCCGAAGAACAGCATCTTCGGCGGGGCGCAGTACTACGCCAGGCAGACCGAGCGCGTCGCCGACACGGTCAACGAACCGGATCGCACATGGATGGCCCTCGCCGCTTACAACGTCGGCTTCAATCACCTCAAGGACGCGCGCACGATCGTCGAATGGCAGGGCGGCGATCCGGATACGTGGGTCGACCTTTCCAAAGCGTTGCCACTGCTCTCGCAGCGCAAGTGGTACACGCAAGTGCCGTACGGCTATGCGCGCGGCTGGGAGCCGGTGCTGTACGTCAACAATATCCGCAGCTACTACAACATCCTGAAGTGGCTCACCGCGAACGAGGAGTCCGAATTCCCCGGGGATCCGGAATTGCCGGAAAGCGAGCTCACCGAGCCTGACGCCGTCGCAGAGGAACGCGAGATCACCGAGACCTGAGGATTCAGGATCGCGGGCCAGGGCCCGCTCCTACAGGAATATCGTGCCAGGCCGTAGGAGCGGTTCCCGAACCGCGATCGATCTCGAGCCGAGGCACGTGCCTACGGAGTTCTTCTCGACTCGAAGAATGTCTTCAGCACCGACCCGCACTCCTCAGCCATCACACCGCCGTTAATCTCGAAGCGGTGGTTGAAGGACGGGCTGTCTGACAGGTCGATCGCGCTGCCCGCCGCTCCGGCTTTCGGATCGTAGGCACCAAAGACAAGCCGCTCGATACGGGCCTGCACCAGCGCACCCATGCACATCGCGCAGGGTTCCAGCGTCACGTAGAGCGTGGCGTCGGTCAGCCGGTAGTTGCCCGTTGTCCTGGCCGCTGCCCGCAGCGCCACGATCTCCGCGTGCGCGCTCGGATCGTTGTCGGTCTCGCTGCGGTTGTGGCCGCGTGCAATGATCTCGCCGCCGGCGACGACCACGGCGCCAACGGGAACCTCACCCTCGCCGGCAGCGGCTTCGGCCTCGGCGAGCGCCGCGCGCATATTGTCCAGATCTGTTTCTGACCAGCCAACCATCTATCTCTATCGTATAGCAGATAGCCCGTAATTATCCGGAAGTGGCGCCGATCAGGGAAACCCCGAATAGCGCTTTCTCGTTGTCCTGAGTTCCAATAACGCTTTATTGAGGAGGCGATGGCATGGCAACCGAGCGCAAATCGACGCAGCTGAAAATGGTGTCATCCGGGGAAAAGGTAAAGGAACCCATCGCCTCCGGAACCGCGCCGAGTCAACTGCCATCCTCCGTATTCAGCCCGGAAGTGGCCCGGACCTGGGACCGGCTGTTCAACGCAGCGATGGCGAAGAGCACGACCGGCCTCGATCCGCGAGTCATCCTCCTGGCCTATCTCGACTGGTGGGTGAAGCTCGCCTGGTCGCCCGGGACCCATGCGCGCCTGACTGAAAAGGCGCTGCGCAAGTGGGCACGCATCGGGTTGTTTCTGGCGCAGTGCATCAGCGACCGCGAGCCGCCGCGCGTCATCGAACCGCTGCCACAGGACAAGCGTTTCCGCGACCCGGCCTGGCGCCAGTGGCCGTACAACCTGTTCAGCCAGGCGTTCCTGTTGACACAACAGTGGTGGGCGAATGCCACCACGGGTGTGCCGGCATTGTCACGCGAACACAAGGACATGGTGACCTTCGCTACCCGCCAGATGCTGGACATGCTCTCGCCGTCGAATTTCCCCTGGACCAATCCCGAGGTGCGACAAGCGACCCTGCGCGAAGGCGGCGCGAACCTGGTGCGCGGCTGGCAAAACTTCGTGGACGACTGGAGGCGCTCACTGACCGGGCAAAAGCCAGCGGGTACCGAGCAATTCGAACCCGGCAAGTCGGTCGCGGTCACGCCAGGCAAAGTCGTCTATCGCAATCACCTGATCGAACTGATCCAGTATGAGCCGACCAAGGCCCGGGTGTACGCCGAGCCCGTGCTGATCGTGCCGGCCTGGATCATGAAGTACTACATACTCGATCTGTCGCCGCACAACTCACTGGTTCGTTACCTCGTCGAACAGGGCCACACGGTGTTCATGATCTCATGGCGCAATCCGACCGAGGAGGACCGCGAGCTGACCATGGACGACTACCGGCGCCTCGGAGTACTCGCCGCGCTCTACGCCATCGGGAATATCGTGCCGGATACCCGGGTGCATGCTGTCGGCTACTGCCTGGGCGGCACGCTGCTGGCGATTGCCGCGGCCGCGCTGGCACGCGACAACGACCAGCGATTGCAGACGATAACGCTGTTGGCCGCGCAGACAGACTTCACCGAGGCCGGCGAGCTGATGCTGTTCATGAACGAAGCGCAGATCAGTTTCCTCGAGAGCATGATGTGGGATCGCGGTGTACTGGACACGCAGCAGATGTCGGGTGCATTCCAGATGCTGCGCTCGAACGACCTTGTCTGGTCGCGCATGGTGCGCGACTACCTGCTGGGGGAGCGCCGGCCGCCAAACGACCTGATGGCATGGAACGCCGACCAGACGCGCCTGCCTTTCCAGATGCATACCGAGTACATGCGGGAATTGTTCCTCAATAACGATCTGGCGGAGGGGCGTTACCGGGTCGATGGCAAAGCGATTGCGATCAGCGACATCCATATTCCGATATTCGCGATCGGCACCGAAACCGATCACGTGGCGCCCTGGAAATCGGTATACAAGATCAATCTGCTGGCAGATTCACAGGAGGTGAGCTTCCTGCTAACCAGCGGCGGGCACAACGCCGGCATCGTGAGTGAGCCGGGCCATCCGGGACGCAGCTACCGACTTGCCTCGCGGACGGAGGACGAGCCTTACGTCGACCCGCAGACCTGGTACGAGAGCACGGCGCGCAATGAAGGCTCCTGGTGGCCCGCCTGGCAGCAGTGGCTGAGCGACCATTCCTCCGCACGCACGACGCCGGCGGCGATGGGTGCGCCGGATGCCGGTTACGCGATCCTGGAAGACGCCCCCGGGAGCTACATCCATCAGTCCTGATAGAGTGGGCGTGCTTGACGCTGCTCCGTGTGGCAGCGCCATGGTGCGAATCAGGTAGCCACAACCGGCAACTGCGCCGGGCAATGCTCTTTAGCCGCGAAACCTAAACTAGCTTCCAAGAATGTTTCCGCGGAAACGCCGAATGTCCGCCCGCACCCATACCGGACATTCGTCGGACGGATATCAGCGAAATCGATGGGGAGATTTCGGCCAGGAGCAGACGTTCCAGCTCTCTGGTTGCGATTGAATCACTCCAGATGTAGCGCATAGTGTGCGCATGGTATTCGAGTATCTGATCGCCCTAATATCTGTCGTTGTCGGATTGTCCGTGACGTCTTTTCTGACGAACGTCGTGCGAATCATCCACGTACGAGGCGACGTGACGATTTCCTGGGTGCAACTGTTTTGGTCCGTCAGCATATTGATTTGGACCATCGCATTTTGGTGGTTCACGTTTGTTCTGGCCGAACAACGGCAGTGGACGTTTCCGTTATTTGTATTTTTGCTCGCCTATGCCACTCTTCTCTTCTTTCTGATGGCACTCTTATTTCCCGAGGACGTGCCGTCTGATCATAACTATCGAATGCAATTCATGCGAAATCGTGCCTGGTATTTCAGTGTATTCTTGGTCTTTCTTTGTGTTGATGTAATGGACTATTTCATCAAGCTGGACAAAGACGTAGCAATCGTTGGCCATTTGCCTTATGTGGCATTTGTTGGACCATTGATCGTGTTTTCCTTGGTCACATTGCGGACCGACAACCTTTTATTTCATCGGTGTTTTGCAGTTTATTCAATACTGGCTATTCTGGTAATGAGTGTGGCAACACTTGTGCCACTAACGAGCTGAGCTCCGAACGGCCGCTTTGGGGTGTGATTTCAACCGGTCAATGCAACACCTAAACTCGACTACTAGAGAAGGAGGTGTTGCTCATGAGTTACCCAACGAGGAGATTCATCACTGAACCTGAGCGTCAGATGATCTTCGATCGCTGGTTCAAAGGTGAATCTCAGTACTCCATTGCCCGAGCGTTAGGACGTGGTCATACGTCGATCCAGGGCGTTCTTTCGCGAACCGGTGGCATCAGGCCACTGCCTCGCAAACGATCTCAACGAGCTCTGTCGTTAGCGGAACGAGAAGAGATCTCTCGAGGGATCGTGGCCGGCCGCTCGCTCCGTTGGATAGCAGCCAACCTGGGCCGAGCGCCATCGACGGTAAGCCGGGAGCTGCAACGCAATGGCGGCCGGCGACGATATCGTGCCAACCAGGCAGACCAAGCCGCTTGGGATCGAGCGCACCGACCCAAGACCTGTAAACTGGCACAGAACCCTGCGTTGGCACGGCTGGTGTCGCAGAAGATACAACTGGAGTGGGCACCACGGCAGATCGCAGGCTGACTAAAGCGCATGTATCCGCACGACGAGAGCTACCAGGTGTCGCACGAGACGATCTACAAAACGCTGTTCACAGGCCCGTGGCGCCTTGAAAAAGGAGCTGATACAGCACCTTAGGAAGACACGTGCGATGCGACGTTCACGCCATCACACGCAGAAGACGAGTGATCACGGCCGGATCACCAACGCTGTCTCCATCCGGGAGCGACCCGCCGAAGTCGACGATCGTGCCGTGCCCGGCCACTGGGAAGGTGATCTCCTATGTGGAAGTAACAACAGCCAGATAGCCACACTGGTCGAACGCCATACACGCTATTGCATGCTGGTTCGCACTGACAGCAAAGACACCAAGACCGTGGTTAACGCGCTTATCAATCAGGCCCACTAGCTGCCACGCGAACTCTACAAATCACTGACCTGGGATCGAGGCAAAGAGCTGGCCGATCACAAGCGTTTCTCGCTGGCGACGGATATCAAAGTCTATTTCTGTGATCCGCAAAGCCCTTGGCAACGTGGCTCCAATGAGCAGATCAACGGACTACTACGACAGTACTTCCCAAAGGGCATGGATCTATCCAACGTCCACCAGAACAGGTTAAACGCCGTCGCTCGGCAACTTAACGAACGACCGCGAGAAACGCTACAATTCGAAACACCCGCTGAACGATTTAGCCAATGTGTTGCGTCGATCAGTTGAAACTGCAGCCATGAGCGGCCGTTGCCGCGCTGCCGCCGAAGCGACGGCAACGCGACACCGGCCAGTAGAACTATTGCAGTATCCCGCGCAATTCGCCGGCCGGCGAATCCACCGTGTGCACGATGATCGAGGCGCGCCCTTGCTGAATTGCTGCGATCAGATCAGCGACAGTGCCGGACGTCAGGTCTGACGCGGTCACAATATAGCCTCTCGCGAGGCTGCCATTGATTGGCTCGGAAATATTGTCCGCGGCAGCCGGCGGTGGCCCGCCGAAGAACCAGAATACCGGTGGTCCGGCAGGATCCGTCAACTGGACGGGCCCCGGGGCGACGTGAATATGTGCCATGAAGGCACCATCGAGCCCGGCCACATTGATCTGGTAGTAGATGGCGGTGCCATTATCGACAACCTCCACCTTTGCTATACCTGTTGCATTCGTATCGACGACAGCACCAGCCGCGTTGAATCCGGACAGTTGTGCGTCGAAACGAGCTGGCGGCCCGGCCATTACTGTGACCGGCAGCAATATGCAAACCAAGGAAACGATCGCTCTTCTCATTTTCTGTTACCTCGCTGGACAGTTTGTGCAACGGCTTCAACTAGTGAACCATTATCTTACGTAATCGCTTGTCCACTGTCACAAGTCTTTCGGGGATCTGCAGAACTTACACAATGTGACTGCAAGAACGACTTACCCTTACTAAGCTGCGGTGCTCGTGGCAACAGTCGGAACCGCTGACCAGTACCGCAAAGGCCGTCAGATGGCTGCCGCCCTGGGACTGACACCGAGACAGAACAGCTCTGGTGACAAGCGCCGCCTGTTCGGCATCAGCAAGCGCGGCGATGCCTACCTGAGGACGCTGTTGATCCACGGTGCCAGAGCCGTGGTCTCACAAGCCCGGCACCGTGACGATCGCCTCAGTCGTTGGGTAACCGACATCGCCAAGCGATCCCACCCCAACGTGG
>CBFHSG010000035.1:0-10819 GCA_965658465.1 Woeseiaceae bacterium
TCGATCGAGAAGCGCTCACTTCGCGTTCCGAAGTGCTGGTGGCGGGCCAGCCGGATCTGCTCCAGGAGCTGGTCGATGAACAGGGACTGTTGCTCGAGCTGCTTCTGCTGCTCGAGGACCAGCGCACGCAGCTCTGCGACGCTCGCCGGCAGGTCTGCCGTACCGCCCTTCATCTCGTCGTCGCTGTGTCGCTGGTTCATCTACAGTACCCGATGATGCGGCAGAGATCCGTTAGCCCGGGTGACTGTCAGCGGGTAGCCGTCGAGCAACCAGTTGATCTCCTGTGCTGTCAATTGCAACACGGCCTCGTATCCTGACAAGGGCCACTTGAAGCGCGACTTCTCCAGTCACTTCATCCACAGCACAAAGCCGTTGCCCTCCCAGGCGACCAACTTCACCAGCGTCCGGGCGCGGTTGCAGAAGATGTAGAGATCGGCGCTGAAGGGATCCCGGCCCATCTCGCCCTCGACGATCGATACCAGGCCGTTGATGGCTTTCCTCATGTCGACGGGTTGCCGGTACAGGTGGATGTGGACATCCCCTGACGGCCGGATCAATGTAGGCGGCTCGCCGCGAGGATCAGGGCCTCGAGATGTTCAGGCCCGAGATCACGGTGCCACTCGAGGCGGACGCCGTTCTTAAGCACCAGGCTCATGCCGAGCGAACGGCCCGGCGCGATGACGCGGACAAAGCCGCCGCTGTTCTCATCAGCAACAGCATCACCCAGCAGGCCACGGCGCGCCAGGATGCCCTTCCAGGAATAGAGCTCTTTGGGCTTCAGGCCTGCGGACCGGGCGTAGTCGGCAATGCTGCCGTCGAAGGCCTCAGCGGCCTGGATGTGGTCCAGCCAGTGCTGCTGCCGTTCGGTGATCGCTGTGTCGCTCATCATCGGCTCCATTAGACAAAACAGGAGCCTGATTGATCACGAATCAGCCGAAAAAGGTGCCGTTAACGCAGCGCTTACAATGAACTCTCAGGCTATCCGGAAACACTGGCTATTCGATCAATTAGGGGAAATTAACATGACCGCCGATCCTCAAAGACACGTCGCACCTGTTCCATGAGGCGCGGAATGTCTTTCGCATCCAAATCGTCGACACGTATTGGCTCATCAATGATGAGACGAGCCTTTCCGGGCAATAGATCGAGGCTATCTGAAGGAAGAATTTCTCGTGTGCCAACGATTGTAACCGGCAAGATCGGCAAGTTTAGATCAATAGCAAAACGAAATGCGCCTTTCTTGAATTGTCGGAGCGCGCCATCGCGACTGCGAGTACCCTCAGGAAAAAATACCACCGAAGTTCCGTTACTGATCTTGCTTTCAGCAGCCTTAATAGACGCCAAAGCAGCCTTACGGTTCGACCTGTCGACAAAGATGTGGCCCACTTTTTCGCAGCCAATACCGAGGCCAGGAACGCTTCGCATTTCTTGCTTCATCACCCATTTAAAATCAATGCCTAGAAAACCATAAAGCACAAAAACATCGTAGAGACTCTGGTGATTCGCAACAACTACATAGGATTGTTGAGGATCAATATTTTCCCGACCCGTGACATTCACAGACATCGGTGTCAGCCAGGCATTCAACCGCGACCAAAAGGTGCCACAAATCAGACTCACCCATCGTGACGGCAAGAAAATTGAAAGTACGATCGTCGCTAAACCAAAGAATAGAGTCGTCGAAACAAAAAAGGGCGCGAAAATAATCCACTTGTAGGGCTGGTAAAGCATCCAGCCAATCCAGCCTCGTGGACTCAATTTACGACTTCTGGAGACAAGAACACCCATGTCGTCCGGTAATCCTCCCAGTTGCAGTCTGTTGAGTATGCTGGATCGATTCGAGCACGTGCTCCTCGAGCCATTCGTGTTGCACTGTTTGGTTGAAGCGGTCGGTCGTTAAATGTACAAAATATCATGAACCGGAGTAATGCTGGATTTCAGGCAACCGCGCCAAAGAATCGACCAACTGCCGCCGTCAGTGCCATTACGAACGCGCCCCAAGAAGTCACGATGATGACTCATGGAATACCTCTCTGCGATTGATGCCGCTAATGTAAGTTGTGGATAGGATGAATCTCCTGTTTTGCCGCTGTATAAATTGCAGAGGTCCGCTTAGTATATGGACTCCCCCAGTCTAGCAAACAGTTACTTTCGATCAGGGTTCAGATGCGTTTGTATATTCGGCCTTTAGTTGGAGACGCTATCTCCTGGCCCTCTATGTATGCGCACTCCGGTTCCTCTCAGGGTCAGTGGGCTCTTTAGGCCTCAAAGCGCTGCAGGTTTGACCGGAGCAGATATCTTTATCTGATACGAGATTTCTGTTTGCAGGACGTTCTAGGCAGCCATCTCCAGTTGCGCTCGACGTTGGTATTCAGTTCCCTGGGTCACCATCGCCCAGGCCGTTCGTACATTCTTGTTGGCCAGCGCGACCGCAGCTCGGCGCGGTCCCGCTCGCTCAACGAGATCCTTCAACCAGCGGTCCTTGGCGGAGCGCGGTTCCTTCATGCGATACACGTAGGCTAACGCACCCTGGATCAGCACGGAACGCAATTTGCGATTGCCGACCCGTTTGCTCAAGCCCACGATATTGGCCTTGCCGCCGCTGCTGTACTGCCGTGGCGTGAGACCAACGTAAGCAGACGCCTCGCGGCCTTTGCTGAACGCCGCACCGGAGCCGATCGTGGCATGCAACGACATCGCGCCGATCGGGCCGACGCCTTCGAGTGCCGTAAACCGGCTGCAGACCGCGTGGGTCTTCACCAGCTGCCCAACTTCCCTGGTCATCGCGTCGATGTCTTGTCGAAGTTCGAGCATCCGGTGGTACAGGCGGTGCAGCGTCGGCCGGTAGAAGTCCGGCAGCTCGTTGTCGCCGTCCTCGAGGACCTCGGGGAGCGTGCGCAACAGTGCCGCAAAGCCCTGCGGGATGGCGATACCGAACTCCAGCAGGATGCCGCGCAGGTGGTTGGACTGGGCGATGCACGCCTGGATCAGCCGATCCCGTGCGCGCAGGATCGCCTGCAGGCCCTGTTGTTCCACCGTCTTGATCGGCGCTTCTTTGATGTTCGGTCGACGCGCCGCTTCGGCCACAGCCAGTGCATCGTTGCTGTCGGTCTTGTGCCCCTGCCGGAACGGCGCCACTGCCTTCGCGGGAATGATGCGCGCTTCGTGCCCGTGCCGCACTGCGGCGCGCGCCCAGTAGTGCGCGGTCGCACACGACTCAAAAGCAACCAGTGCTGGCTTCTGCTTGCCCAGAAACTCCGAAAACTTCTTGCGCGTCAGCGAGCGGTTCAAAAGCTCTTTGCCGCGGCCGGACACGACCGAGACCTGAATAACGTTCTTTGCGAGATCGACCCCGACTGTAGTTGAATAGGACATGTATGGACTCTCTTTATGGTTTTGGTCGACCTCCAACCTAGGTGACTGGGTTGGGGGGTCCATACATAGGGTCAAAAACGGTTATCAGGTCTCGCCCTTGATCCTCAGAGTCTGATGGATCTTCGTCTCTCATGCAGAGCAACAAGGTCGCCATGATTCCCGCTGTGATCGCGCCACGTTATTCAGCCTCAAATGACCGCGTATCTAACGCATGCGAGATAATATGGATTGCAGACTACACCGCAATTATCGCTATTAAAGCTCCCTTCACCCGACCGAAGCTGAGCTGCGTGCCGGCACTGGGATCCGGCTCGTCTGGCCAGATCCCAGTGCCGTTCACCTGCGTCCCTTACTTCCCTCGGCTCAGCGGCACCGAAACGATGGCTGACGCAGTTGCCGTGTTGCCACAGCTGTCTGTTACCTCGTACGTGATCGTGTATATGCGGCCGTTGCCAACCCCGGAACGTTCGGCACGCAGTTTGAACGCATAGTCATCAACAATCACGATGTCGTCCACCGTATTGCCGTCATCCTCACCGTTATCGGGCTCGTTCGACGTTACCGACACGAGGGTTACGGTCGGGCTAGGGTCGAAGTTATCACTCGCTTCGGCCGTCACTGTCACGTCGACGTACTTGTGGTTCGCAGGCCATAGCATATCGGGCGTTATCGTCAGCGTGTCGAATTGCGGCGGCGTTGCCTCGCACAGGTCGAGGCCGACGATGACGGGATCATGGTCGGACGAACGATACGCATCCGGAGCATAGATCGCCTCCTGGGCAGGACGCTTGAAGCTCGTGTCGTAATCGATGAGGTCCGGTTCATCCGCGTTGATGTGCCAGATCGATACGCCGGTTACCCGGTCATTCAGCGTCGCATTCGCCAGCGCATGATCGAGATACCCGATTTGCCCATCGAACACGAAGCTGTAGGCGGCCTCGCCCAGGAACGAACTGACCAGGTCGACGTAGCCGCCGGCGACGAGGGCATCGATCGGATCTTCCTTGTCGTAGGCGTTCAGGTCGCCGATGACCAGGAAGTTGTCGACGCCACTGCCTGTCGGATCCGTGGCAAGCCAGTCGACCAGCGCTTCGGCGGCAGCGGTCCGTGTCAGGTTGCAATTCCCGGAGCCGTCGCCGGTATCCGGATCACTGACATCATCGCAGGATGAGCCCTTGGACTTCAGGTGATTGACCGCAACGGTCACGAGACCGCCGCCGGCCTTGTCCTGGAAGCTCTGTGCAAGCACAGGCCGGTTCTTGTCGTCGATGAAACGGCCGTCGACCGAACTGTCGAGAATTGCGTAGTCACCGACCGGCGAGACATTCCCCGGCTTGTAGATCAGAGCGACGCGGATCGCGTCGGTACCGATCGGCCCGGTCTCGACGTAGTCGTAGCTGCCGACTCCCACCGCGTCGTTCAGCCCGGCGACGAGATCAGCGAGCGCCGCGTTGGCAGTATCGTTCTCGATCTCGACGAGGCCCACGACGTCCGCATCAATGCCGGCGAGCGCGGCGATGAGCTTGTCGCGCTGCCGCGTGAGTTCCTCGGCGTCGTCGGCACCGCGGCACTCCAGGTTCATGAGCGGCCCGCAGATATCGTTGAAACCGTCGTCGATGGTCGTGAAGTAATTGAGCACGTTGAGGCTCGCCACTCTGATCGTGCCGCCGGTTGCATCCGGCGCCGCCGGGCGCGGGTTGTCGTTGCTGTAGTTTGCGCTCTGCGTGGGCTGCACGCGGTACAGGCTGAACGCGAAGTCCATCACTCCGGTCACGTTCTGCACCCTGTCGCCGCCGCGGAACAGGTTCGCGAGATCGAACTCGGCGCCGTTCGGGTGGATCGCCGGGTCCGGATTCTGGCTCGTGCGTCCGTCATCGAGTGTGATCCTGTCGAGGAGCGCGTCTGCGGCGGCCTGGATCGCATCCGGCCCGGGCTCTAACTCGGCCGTCGGGGTGAGGCGTCGTTCGGAACGCAGCACGATTTCGCCGAAGCGGTCGAAGTTGAAATACTCCGTTATGACCAGCGGCTGCGGGAAAGTAACCCGCATGCCCTCATACGCTTCGAAATCGCCCGTGCTGGTCACCGGCAGCGCCAGGCTCGCGGCAGCCGGTAACGGGTTGCCGTTGCTCTGAACCACGACGTTGATGGTCGGCGTGATCTGCGTCTTCCCGAAGAACTCGGAAACGATGCCTTCCACGCGTACACGGTCGCCATTTGCGACGTCGAGCGGCGTCGAACTGCCGTCGAAGACGAAGATGCCTTCGGAGGTCAGCGGATTCGCGTCCGCATCGCTATCCTCCTCCTGCACGAAGAAGCCATTCAGGTCACCGTTCTCCCCGACGTCGTCCTGGAAATCGCCAACCACGATGCCCTCGATGACGACCAGCGAGCCGAGGAGCGGGCTCTCGAACCCGTCGCCCTGCACTTCGTGAATCTTCACATCGAGGGCGCCGCTCGGACAGATGTTCTCCGCGCCCGGCGTGATGTTCGGCGTAAACACTAGGTCGACGTTGTTCTGGTCGGTGTCGGTGCCATCGGGGCAGCGCGAGATGCTGCCGGTACCCGCAGGACTGTCTTCGAGCCCGGCGCCGGAGCCTTCCGTGTAGGGAGCGATGGTGTCGCCTTCGTAACTGACGGCATCCATCACGGCGCCGTCGAAAACCAGCGCCGCGGCATCGGGCGAGCCGTTCTGCACGAGGTTGGTGTCCGGCGTCACATCGAGGTCGCAGTCGGCGACGGTGGCGGCGTTTGCGCAGACGACAAGGTAGTCGCCGGGGGCAATGCTCAGTCCGCCCAGGTCGATGGTCGCGTAGGTAAGACCAGTGCTACCGTTGACAAGCTGCAGCGACCAGCCGGCGAGGTCCGCGGCCGACGTGCCTGCATTCAGAATTTCGACAAACTCCGCCGTATCCGTGCTCGGCTGATCGTAGTCGATCTCGTTGATCACGAGCGTCGGCAAGGACGGACCGCCGTCGCCGAACGTCTGCCCGGTGTTGACGGCGCCGAAGGTGCCCGGCTGCGGGGCGGCCCAGGTGAAGTCGGCATATGCACTCCCCGTGCCGACGAGCTGCAGGGAGTCACCGATGGCCGCTCCGCTGGACTCCGCCACACCGATGTCGGTGCTCGTCAGGCCGTTCGCCGGACCGCCAACCGCGGTAAACGCGCCTTCGTAGCTGAGAAACTGCACGACGCTGCTACCATCGACGAGCGCAATGCCGTCCGGGGAGCCGTTCTGAATACCGTTCGTGGGATAGCTGACAGCGACAGTCCCGAAGCCGCCCTGCTGGTTCGCGATGACGTCCGACAGTGCCGTCGTGTTGTATGGCGCGCCGCCGTTCCCGTTATAGAGGACCAGCGACCAGCCCGCGAGGTCCGTGCCTGCCGGGCCTGCGACCTCGATCGCTTCGCCGGTATCCGTGCCGGTGTTGTCGTAATGGATCTCGTTGATGAAGACCTGGGCTATCGCCGACTGCGATAGCAGAAGAGTGAGTGAAATTGCAGCCGACAGGCTGTAGAACGCGTGGAACGTGCGACCAGTAGTCATTGGAAACCCCTGAAATTGTGCGTCTGCAAGTCTATTTATTATGTAAAAAAACGCTAAATACGGCTTGACGTCGTTCGAATAGTACCGATTATGCGCCCGAAACTTTGCAATTCGAAGAAATAAACTGGAGTCGAACCGTCGGTTCCGTCTCGACCGCATTGCAGCACCCACGGTTCGGCTCCAATCGGACGAGTGCTGCTGGTTCGACCCCTATGATCCGATTGATCGACTGAGCATCCTCAGAAGGTCCGCGGGCGCCAATTTGTTACTTTCGGGCACTAACTTATTGAAACCGGCGATCACATAACCACGAACATCAATCCATGATCAATGTGAACATGTTAGCGACTCTGATGGGGAAGCTGACAGTCAAGCGCGGCCCATTGAATGTCCGCTTTGGGTTCAGTAGCAGCCGTTCAGACGGACTCTACCCGAATGGCCGGGTTAAGCCGGAAAGCGAACGCTGAGCCTGGTCGAATGTCCGGTCTCACCAATACCGGACATTCAAAAGGCCCAAAACTGCGGAAATTGAACGGCAACTAACGGCCAATAGCGGACATGCAATAGCTACTGCCGCAAGAAGATGTCGGTGTAGAAGAAGAATATCGGGTCCAGCATAATTATGAACGCGTCGTTGGTTCCGGAATCGTCCGCTAGCACTCCGAGCCCGCTGAGAATACCGCTGATCATACATGGGCTGCCGTATGTCACTTGGTAGACGTTGTATAAAGCGTCAATGACCTCTACTTGTCCCGTAGCTACGCACTCGTCCTCTCCCTGACCGAAGATCTCACCGAGCGCATCAATATTGCAGATCGTGCCAATTGAGCATTCCCAAGTACCAACTAGGCTGCCAATGTCCGATCCGCGCTCGTAGATGTCATCATACTCAAGCGCTATTGTGCCTGTCTCTCCCGAGTCCAAGGACCAGCTGCCCTCTATACTCGTTCGCTCGTCAACGAATCCGGTCAATACTCCGGTTGTATGAATACTCCCGTCCTGAAAGTTATCTCCAAAAACAGAAGGCGTTGCCGCTATCGTTGCTGACATATCTCCTTCGGTTCCGAAAATGTTCTGCAGAAGAAAACGAGGCCCGCCATCGGTCACAAACCTGCCTTCCAGGTTATCTTCTCGAACCACACCGCTGACTGTATAGGACTCGCCGGTAAGATCGTCTGTCCATGTGCCAGTCCAGATACCACCCGCCTTTGTTTGTAAAACTGTTGGCAGAAGCTGCGTTGGCAGGGCATCGTCACTGCTGTCGAAGCATCCCGATACAAGCACAGTGCCCGCAAGAAAAACGGCTAACAGGAAAGTTACGCCTCGCGGTACTCTCTTCCGGGAGCCGGGTATTGTGTGAAATGATTGCATGACCGCCTCCAATCGAACGTAAATTCACGGCGCGGCAGCCCGGCGATCTTGGGGTCCTTCCGACGAACGTCGAAAAGAAGGCGAGGACCCGCGGCTTTGCGTCTCGGGCTTTCACCCGATTTGCCTTTATCGCAGGATCAATGATCCTCCGACGTGGGACCTTGTCAATTCTGGAAAGTACGCAGCGATGTCCGCTTCGGGTTCAACAGCGGAAATTATTGCTCGGGAATCGCCAAGGGCAGCTACGAGGGGTAAAGCAGCCCCTTCCAGGTGCCGATTCTCGACACCCTGCGTCGGACGTCAGCTCTCAACGAAAGCTGCCATTCCGACGGCCAGAAGCCAGACAAATCGAACTTCGGCTTCCGGCCGAGGCTGTGTGAAAAGCAAGCCCCTCTGCCGTCTGGTAATGACAAAAGCAGCCGGTTCCTCAACCTGACCGCAATGCGCCGATGATTTTGTCCGTTCCAAGCACATTGATTGCCCGTTTCATGTTGTAGGCCAGTACATGAAGGCTCATCTCGGCCTTTACGTTAGGTAATCGCCGTATCAGGAAGTGCGTCGATCCCATCAGCTGTTTGATGGTACTGAAGGGATGCTCCGCCAGCGCTTTTCGCTGTCGCATCGCCTCCGGATGCCGCTTGAGATTGGCCTGGGCCTTGTCGAGAACGTCTTCGTGCTCCCAGCGCTTGAGGCGCTTCTCGGTCGCCGTCGTGCACTGCGGTCGCAGCGCGCAGGACGAACAGCCGTAGCGCTCGTAAATCCAAAGCCGTTTTCCCTTTTCGACGCTGTCGAAGCGATACGTCAGGCGCTCGCCGGCCGGGCACACATACTCGTTGCGCTCCGCGTCGTATTTGAAGTCCGCCTTGCTGTACTTGCCTTTGGACTTGCTGGATGACGTGTCCACCTTCGGCACCAGCGCCTGGATCCCGTCCTCGTAGCAGTTAACGATCGCCTGGCCCTCGTAGTAACCGGCGTCAGCCACCACCGTCAGGGTGCTGGCATCGAGAACCCGCTTGGCCTGTTTGCCCATGTTGTCGAGTTGTGCCCGGTCCGTGGTGTCGTCAGTCACCTCGTGCGTCACGATCAGGTGGTGCTTCTCATCCACCGCCGTTTGCACGTTGTAGCCCACCACGCTGCCACCACCCGGCTTCATCATCGAGCGGCAATCGGGATCGGTGGTCGATACCTGCTTGTCCGGGTGCTCCGCAACCTCCTGTTGCCGGGCTTTAAGCTCATCCATCTTCGCCTCCATCGAGGCAATCTTCTTCCTCAGCTCCTTCGCCGTCACCTCCCGGATCTCCGGCTCCTCGGCATCCACGTCGTCCAGCTTCACCAGGTAACGCTCGATGTTCTCCTGCGTCTTCTTTATCCGTCGCTTCACGCTCTTGCTCGTATAGTTGTTGTCGCGGCTGTTCACCGCCTTGAACTTGCTGCCGTCGATCGCCACCAGTACCCCGGAGAACAGCTGCAGCTCGCGGCACAGCTCGATGAACTCGAGACACACCGTGCAGATCGCCTCGCGGTTGTCCTTCCTGAAGTCCGCAATCGTCTTGAACGCCGGCATCAGGCGGCCCGTCAACCAGATCAGTTCCACGTTGCGTTGCGCTTCGCGTTCCAGGCGCCGGCTCGACTGGATGCGGTTCAGATAGCCGTAGATATACAGCTTCAGCATCATCGACGGGTGATAGCTCGGCCGTCCTGTGTCCTGTGGGATGACGCCGTCAAAACCCAGCTCAAGAAGATCCAGCTTCTCTACAAAGGCGTCGACAACGCGGACCGCGTTGTCGTCAGCGATGTAATCGTCGAGGCGTTCGGGAAACAGCGTGCTCTGGTACCGGTTCTCGCCCTCAATGAAGCGCTTCATCGACATCACCATGTAGCAAGGACGGCTACATTATAAGGGTCTTTTCACACAGCCTCGGCCAAGAGCGGACATCGAATCAGCTCATTACGAAAAAAGTTCGATACATCCACGTGACAAAGTAGATTACAAATATCACCGAAAATATCTCGTGGTAGCGCTCGTTCGCTGTCTTGATTCCGATGACACAGCCGACTATTTGACTAGCGTTGTAGACCAGGTATTCGGTACTCAAGCTAGCAAAATGATCGGCGCCTTTCGAATAAGTATCAACAAAATCCCAAAGCCAAATTGCAATGAGTAGACCGAAAATCCAGCGACGATTTGAGTAGAAATAGTCCTTAAAGTTAGTGATCTTGTGCGTATCTGAAGGCTGAATCACAAGGCTGACAAAAAAGAGCAGCGTCGCGTAAAGAATCACGACAATATAAAGCCCGAGACTCCATTCGACGGTGCCTAGACGAAATTCCCACCACCAGAACATCACAATGAGTAAGAAGAGGTAAAGCGTCCAGACAAGATGAACCCAATAAGCACGCGGGCCGTCTTTGGTCGTCACCATTCGACCCACTCCCCTTAGAATCTGCGTGAGAGCAAGACCGACGATAATTGAGACCAGGACAGCGACATACTCAAACTGCGACACAATAAGGCTCCAGATCATTCAT
>CBFHSG010000036.1:0-10195 GCA_965658465.1 Woeseiaceae bacterium
GCTTTCGTCACCGCAGCCTTCTTGGTGCGCTCACCGCTGACCTCCAGCGCGCGTTCGATGAGATCGGGGTCAATCGCGAGATTCGTAGCCATTTGTGTATACCTCTACACAACGTTTTACACATACCCTATTTAAATCCAGGAATCGGCGCTTGGCAAGTCCCATTTCTCGTACGCCGATCCGGAAATGCGCCGCGACATTGGTGCGACATCGGCCTGCGCTGCGGGACGGCGGCAGCCATACCGCGGTATGCTGTCAGTAATCTGCGAAGGCAGGGAGAGTCAGCCATGCCTGTTTCTTCCCGCAACCCTGTCGGGCAGACACGACGCGTCAGTGCCGCCCGATTGATTGCGCGCGCTTTTGCTTTCGCCGCACTATGGGCCATTCTCGGCGGTGGCGAAGGTTGGGCTATCGGTGTGCCCGTCATTATCGTCGCCGTAGCATCGACATCGTCCGTGCTTCCTGCGGCCCGCTGGTCCGTTTGCGGACTCGCGAGATTCATCCCCTATTTTCTCTGGAACTCGCTACGCGGTGGCGTTGACGTCGCGGCTCGAGCCGTGCATCCGCGCCTGCCCATCGACCCTGCGATTGTGCGCTACGCATTACGACTCGACGCAATGCCGGCGCGGGTCCTGATGGCGAACACCGTGACCCTGCTGCCGGGAACACTGAGCGCCCGGCTGCACCACGACACCCTCGAAGTGCATGTCCTCAACGCGTCGGCTGACCTGACGGACATGCTCGGCAAGCTCGAACGGCGGGTTGCTGATGTGTTCGGGCAGCAACTCAAGGCGCGAACGCGATGACGATGCTGTACCTCCTCGTGGCGATCGTGCTACTGATCTCACTCGGCGGCGGCGCCTACCAGGCGCTCCGCGGCCCGACGCCGGGAGACCGCATACTGGTCATGCAGCTGCTCGGTACCGGGGCAGTCGCCGTACTGATCCTTGTTGGTGAAGCCACAAACGATCCGGCACTCATTGACGTAGCGCTCGTGCTCGCCCTGTTGGCAGCGATCGCGATCATCGCCTTCGTGCAGCACACGTGGAAGGCGGATGACCATGATTAGCGGGCTGACCAACATCATCTCTGTCGTGCTTCTGCTGGCCGGGGCCCTGTTCTTCCTCGCCGGCACCGTAGGCCTGCTGCGCTTTCCCGACATCTATACCCGCATCCATGCGCTGACCAAGGCGGACAACGTCGGCCTGGGACTGATCGTACTGGCGCTCGCGGTGCAGGCTTCAAGCGCCTGGGTGGCGCTCAAGCTCATCCTGATCTGGCTACTGATACTGCTGGCTTCCTCGACGACCGGTCACCTGGTTGCAAGAGCGGCCCTGCGCAACGGCATCCGCCCGTGGACACGCCGATGATGGCCGCCGGCTTCATCTTCGACCTGCTGCTCGCGGGCCTAATCCTGTGGCTCGGCTGGGGTGCGCTGGCGAGCAAATCCCTGTTCCGCGGCATTGTTCTTTACGTCGCCTTCGGCCTGTCGATGGGCCTCGCATGGGCCCGGCTGGACGCACCCGATGTCGCGCTGGCCGAGATCGCCGTGGGTGCCGGGCTGACCGGTGCCCTGTTCCTTGTCGCGGCCGGATTCATCGGCCGCGATGGAAAAGACGATGAAGACTGACCGAGCGGGGCTGCGCAGCTTACGAGCCGCCCTGGCTGCGGGTATCGTTATCGTGTTTGCCGGCCTTGCCGCAACCGTGCTTTCGCTGCCACCCGGCGCAGAAGGACTCTCGAACGCGGTCAACGAGGCGCTCGCCGACAGCGGCATTCCGAATCCCGTCACCGCGACGCTCCTCGATTTTCGCAGCTACGACACGCTGCTCGAGATCGCGGTCCTGTTGCTCGCCGCAACCGCGGTTCGCTCGATACGCCGTGGCACGGCAAAACCTATGCGGGCCGGCGACGAGATTCTCGCGTTCCTCGGCCACGTCCTGGTGCCGGTCATGATTTTGATCGCGGGCTACCTGTTGATGGCCGGACTCGATGCACCGGGCGGCGCATTCCAGGCCGGCGCCACGCTCGCCGCTGCCGGTGTACTGCTGGTGCTGTCCGGCCGCAGGATACCGCTGCGCGGGGATGGCCTGCCGCTGCGCATCGGACTCGCGCTCGGCGTCGCCGCTTTCGTGACCACGGGTATCGCCTGCATGCTCGTCTCGGACGCGTTCCTCGACTACCCCGGTCCGTACGCCGCCATCATCTTGCCGATGCTGGAACTCGGCGTCTCGGTGTCCGTCGCGCTCGCGCTAGTCGAGATGTTCGTCAGCGTGATGCGCCGCAGCGGCGAGGAACAGCGATGACGGCATCCGTGCTGTATGCACTCGTGGGCGTTGCGCTGTTCTGCATGGCGCTCTATGCCGTTATCGCCAGCGAGCATGCGTTGCGCAGGATCATCGCCGTCAACGTCATGTGCAGCGGCGTCTTTCTCGTCCTCGTGGCGCTCGCCCGCCGGGTACCGGGTCCGGCGCCCGACCCGGTACCGCATGCCATGGTCATCACGGGCATCGTGGTCGCCGTCTCGGCAACGGCACTCGCCATCGTCCTGGTCAACCGTTTGCGCGCTGACAGGGACGCGCGATGATGACCGCGGGCTCGGGCCAGGTCCTGTCGATCCTGCTGATCGTCTTGCCGCTCGCGGCGGCCACGCTCGCCCTGCTAGCGCGGCGCATCGCCGCCGGCGTCGCCATCGTCAATGCCGTGCTCGCCACGGGAGCCGCGCTCGTCCTGCTGCGCGCCACGACCGACGGCCCGCTGCGTTACGCAATCGGTGGCTGGGGCGCCCCGCTCGGTATCGACCTGTATGCCGATTCGATGACGGGCTTCCTGCTGGTCGCGACCTCGATCATCATATTGTCGATCGCGGTCTATGCGCCGGCGTATCTCGCAAGCACTGGACTCCGCTCATCGTTCTGGCCGCTGCTACTGTTCCTGCACGCGGCACTCAACGGTGTCTACCTCTCTGCCGATGTGTTCAATCTCTACGTCGCGCTCGAATTGCTTAGCCTGTCCGCCGTCGGGCTGATCGCCGTCGCCGACAAGCCGCCGGCGCTCGACGCCGCGTTGCGTTACCTGCTTGCGAGCCTCGTCGCCTCGCTGGCCTACCTGCTGGGCGTCGCCTTTCTCTATCACGCCCAGGGGGCACTCGACCTGGTCACACTGGCAGCCGCTGGCCGAGAAAATCCGGCGCCAGCCGCAGCCCTCGGGCTGATGGTTGCCGGTCTCGCGATCAAGGGTGCGCTCTTTCCCATGCACTTCTGGTTGCCCCGGGCGCATTCGGAAGCGCCATCCCCTGTCAGCGCGCTTTTGTCCGGGCTGGTCGTAAAGGCGCCGTTCGTCGTGCTGCTGCGCCTGTGGCTCGGCCCCTTCGCCGACGCCCCGCAGGCGGCGGGGACACTGCTCGGCCTGCTCGGGGCGGCCGCGATACTCTGGGGTTCGATCCAGGCATTGCGGCAGGAGCGCCTCAAACTGCTCATCGCCTATTCCACGGTCGCCCAGATCGGCTACCTGTTCCTCTTCTTCCCGCTCGCCCAATCGGCGGGAACGCTCAGCGCCGTAACGGTTTTCATTGTCGGCCACGCGCTCGCCAAGGCCGCGATGTTCCTCGCTGCAGGCAACATTATCGCCTGTGTCGGTCATGACTGTATCCCGGCGCTGGACCGGGTGGCCGAACGCCTGCCTCTCTCTCTGGCCGCTTTCGGGATTGCCGGCGTCTGCATCATCGGCCTGCCGCCGAGCGGCAATTTCGTGGCCAAGTGGCTGCTCATCGAGGCCGCGCTCGACAGCGGTGCCTGGGGCTGGGCCGTCGTCATCGTCGCCGGTAGCTTGTTGGCAGCCGCGTACGTATTCCGCGTGCTCGGGCACGCATTCACACCCGAGCACGGACTCGAGCGCAGTGCGGCCGTGCCGGCCTGGATGTCGTGGGTGCCGTTCGTGGTCGCGCTGCTCGCGCTGTCGCTGGGCCTGTTCGCGGCCCCGCTGTTGGGGGCGATCGACGGGGCGAGCCTCGCGACGGGGCAGGCGCCATGACCTTGTCGGCGATGCTTCCGCTGCTCGTGCTCGGCAGCTCGCTGGTGCCGGGACTGATCATCTTCGGGCTCCCGGACCGCAGCCGCATGCTGCGTTCCGCGCTCAACATCGGCGGCGCAGTTTTTAAGCTCGTTCTCGTGACCTGGATGATCTGGAAAGCAGCGGGCGGCGAGTACTTCGAATTCAGTGTCGCGCTGCTCCCGGGCATGGATTTCGTGCTGCGCAGCGGCCCGCTAGCGCTGTTCTTTGTAGGCCTGTCGGCCCTGCTCTGGCTGGTCACGACCATCTACGCCGTCGGCTACCTCGAGGACTCGCCGCACCGCAGCCGCTTCTTCGGCTTCTTCAGCATTTGCGTTACCGCCACGGTCGGTGCGGCGCTCGCCGGCAACCTCCTCACCTTCCTCGTCTTCTACGAGATGCTTACACTCTCGACCTATCCGCTCATCGTACACCGGGAGACCGACGAGGCACGGCGCGCGGGCCGGGTGTATCTCGCCTACACGCTCGCCGGCGGCACACTCGTCACGATCGGGGCCGTCTGGCTGTACACCGTTACGGGCACGCTGGAGTTTGCACACGGCGGCATCGTGGCACCATTCGTCGATGCCGAAGCGCGGACCCTGGGTGCTATCTTCGTCGTCCTGGTTGCGGGCATGGGCGTCAAGGCCGCGCTCGTGCCGTTGCACGGCTGGTTGCCGAGAGCGATGATCGCCCCGGTACCGGTGTCGGCGCTCCTGCATGCAGTCGCCGTCGTCAAGATCGGCGCGTTCGGCCTGATGCGCATCGTTTTCAGTATCTACGGTATCGACGTCGCCACCGCCCTCGGTCTCGCGCAGGGACTCGCCGCGGTTGCCGCGTTTACCATTCTCTATGGATCGGTGCGGGCGCTTGCCCAGTCCAACCTGAAACGCCTGCTCGCCTACTCGACCGTGAGCCAGCTGTCCTTCATCGCACTCGGCATTACGCTGGGCAGCCCCCTGGCCGCGGTCGGCGGCATCGTACACCTCGTGCACCAGGGGATGATGAAGATCACGCTGTTCTTTGCCGCCGGCAACCTTGCCGAGACGCTCGGCATCCACGAGATCCGCGATATGCGCGGCGTGGGCCGGCGCATGCCGTGGACGATGGCCGCGTTTACGCTGTGCGCCTTCGGCATGATCGGGGTGCCGCCCACGGCCGGCTTCATCACCAAGTGGACGATCGGCCTTGGCGCGATGGATGCCGGCGCAACCTGGGCGGTCTGGCTGCTCGTCGCGTCGAGCGTGCTGAACGCGCTCTACTTCCTGCCGATACTCTACAGCGCCTGGTTCGAGGCGCCTCCCGAAAGCTGGCCCGCCGAGCGTATCTTCCCGCGCGCCGAGACCTCGCTCGTCCTGCTGCTGCCGACACTGTTCACCGCAGCTGTGGCGCTGGCCGTCGGCCTGTTCGCATCGGCGCCCTTCAGCCCGCTCGAGTGGGCACGGCTCGTCGCGACGAGGCAATACGGACCATGACGACCGGTATCTTGTTACTGACGGTTCCGCTTTGGCCATTGTTGCTGGCCACACTCGCCCTGGTCCTGCGCCGCTACCGCGTCGGCGGGGTGCTGGCGGTCTGCGGTGCGCTGCCAGCGCTCGCCGTGAGCCTCATGGCCCCGTTTCCGGACGAAGCGTCGTATGCCTGGTTGCTGCTCGGCGTGCGCTTCGGACTCGGCGAGGCCGATACCATCATCCTCTTGTTCACGGCCGTCGTCTGGCTGCTGGCAGGCATGTTCGCTCGTACCTGGGTTTGCGAGCGGCGCGAACGGTTCTTTGCGATTTTCCTGCTGACGATGTCGGGCAACCTCGGCGCTCTCGTCGCCCAGGATATGCCGAGTTTCTACGCCTGCTTTGCGCTGATGAGCTTTGCGACCTACGGCCTGGTCGCACATAAACTTACGAGCGAGGCGAAACACGCTGCGAACGTCTACATCGTGCTCGTCGTGATCGGCGAAGCGGCACTGGCCGCCGCGCTGATGCTCGCGGCCGGCGCCGTCGGCGCCAGCGATTTCGTCTCGGTTCGCGCCGGACTCGAGGCAGCACCGCTCGGCCAACTCATCATCGCACTCGCTTTCCTAGGCTTCGGCATCAAGGCCGGCGTACTGCTACTGCACGTTTGGCTGCCGCTCGCTCACCCGGTCGCGCCCGCGCCAGCCAGCGCCGTGCTCTCGGGAACGGTTATCGTGACCGGTCTTGTCGGCTGGCTGCGTTTCCTGCCCGTGGGCGAATGGGCTTTGCCCGGCTGGGGTGGCGCATGCATCGTCCTAGGGCTCGCCGCGGCCTTTTACGGCGCGTTCGTCGGCATCGATCAGCGTAACCCGAAAGTGGTGCTTGCCTATTCGAGCATCAGCCAGATGGGCATCATGACAGTCGGCGTCGGCATGCTGCTGCGCGAGCCTGCGCTCGCGGAGTCCCTGCACATCGCGATCGCGTTCTTCGCCCTGCATCACGGCCTCGCCAAGAGCGCACTGTTCCTCGGCACCGGTCTCGCCCTCGCGGGCATGAGCGAGCCGCGGCGCCGCTGGCTGGTCGCCGGCCTCGCCCTGCCGTCGCTCGCCCTTGCCGGTGCGCCGTTCACGAGCGGCATGGTCGCGAAATCGGCGCTTGCCGCTGGCGAAGCCGCACTGTCAGAGCCATGGGCAGCGGCGATCGAGCACCTCCTGCCGCTGACGTCGGTTGCCACCACCCTGCTCATGGCGCGCTTCCTCGTCCTGGTCAGCCGAGGCCCAATTGCCAGGCAGCCCCGAGCCACCCGCGAGACGTGGCTGGCATGGTGGGTGTCCCTTGTGCTCGCGCTGGTGCTCCCATGGTCGCTCGTACCGGCGACACAGGTTGCGTTGACTCCCCCGATGATTGTCGGAGGTCTCTGGCCCCTCGCCCTTGCCTTCGCGATTGCGCTCATCGCTATCCGCAGCTGGCGCCGGGCCGGCCGCCCCACCGTGCCGGAAATCCCGGCAGGCGATGTGCTCCTGCCGCTCGAGTGGTTGACGCGCCGCGTGCGGCATGCCGTCGTATCCGTGGCTCACAGCGGGCAGCCGCTACGTGATCAAATGCAGCGGGCAGCCGCAACAGGCCGCGCGCGCGCCTGGTCCCTGGTCCGCGGCACGGGTGGTGTCGAGGCGTTGCTGACTCGATGGCCCGTGGCGCTGACATTGGCGGTCCTGGTCGGTATCGTCGTCGTTCTGATTACGGGATTGAGATGATCAGCGCACCATTCAAGAATCGCAAAGCCTCGGGGCTGCGTCCGCCGCTTCATCCACCGGAGCAAGGCCGCATTAACTGATATGGACGACGTGGCAACCGGATGAAATCAGATGCTCCATATACGACAGGTGCGAGACGCGGCGGGCATCCAGAATCAACTGGCGCTCGCGGCTGTGCTGCGGATTTACCAGGAAGCCTTTCCTGACGACAAAGGCTACTGCACCCGGATAGCCGATCTCCTGAATTTTGCGGGCGAACAGGATTTCGAGGTGATCCTGCTGGTCACTGAAGCTACAGTGTTAGGGTGCTGAGTCGAGTGTCCACAAAACTCTGGTAACTACAGATAGCGGCTATTATATGAGTTGTTTTCAATCCCAGACTAAGATGAGCCAGTCGCGAGAGTAGCGAGTGAGTAGGCTATGAAGCTACTGGCCTACTTCTTGATTGGGTTGGCTGTAATAGGCTCAGGATTCGTCTTGTTGATGGCAATTTCGGTGTATTTTGTCATCCCCATGGAGCTGTCGGACAAATTGGTTTTCGGCTCAGTGTGCCTTGCAATAAGTGGTGTTCTGGCGTTTGTTGCACGCAAACTCTACATTCGCTTTGTGCGCCAGCATGAAGACTGAGCAGGTTTTAGGCTAAAGAGAGGGCGGCGATGGAATGGCGGCTTTTGCTGCCACAGCGGAAGTGAGTCAGCGAGTTGGGCGACCATCGCAGCACTGGGTCGTCTGCCGCCATTGAGAACGAACGACGGGTCTTCGAATTAGCAGCTGATTGGGCTCTAGGAGATCGTTCGTCCCAGTTCATTCTTCGAGACGCCCAGTGCAAGCAACGACTTCACGAGCAAATCAATCGAGACAGTTGGATCACCGGCTTCCATCTTTGCAACGCGGGATTGGCTGGACTGGATCGCTTTGGCCAGTTCGGCTTGAGTTAGCTTCTTCCGACGTCTCCGTTCCCTGAGTTTCTCACTCAGCGCAAGCTTCATTTCAATGTAGGCTGATTCTTCAGCTGAAAGATCCAGGAACTCGGCAACAGAGCCGGTCTTCCAGCCTCTCCTTGCCAATCTTCCTTTCTTGCGCTTATCCATGGTCATACTCTCGAAGTCTCACCCTGCAAGTCTCAATGACACTTTGCGGTGTCTTGCCGGTCTTCCTGGAAAAGACCTCCACGATCACGATTGCATCCTCATCAACTCGATAGACGATTCGCCAACTCAGTTTGTCGTCCGGGACACGCAGTTCGTGGCATCGTCGGCCGATCGACGGCCGATCGACGGCATCGGACGGGAATGCGGCATGGCAACCTTCTCGCCTCGCTGCAATAGTCGCAGAAGAAATCCCGCCTGGAGCCTCGCCAACCCGGAAAATGGGGGCGTCTTTACCTCTCCATGCATCCGTACGAGTGGCTTATCCTTTCGACTCACCGCATTATCCAGTATATGTCATATCTGACATATTGCAAGCAAAAACGAATGGCTGGAACGGCCGTTTGCCAGCCGGCGGAATGCAATGAATTTGCGCGTATGAAAGAACGCTTTCCAGTGGAGTGGACCGTTCATTCCCCCGGGCTGACCAACCATTCTCGGCCCCACCTCGTATTGTGCAAGACGAGAATCCAGGCGTTTCACCGGGAATACGCGGTGCGACATCAGTGCGACTTACCGATACACTGAACGCGCAAGCAGTTGATCCTAAATCGCTACTCCAATTTCATCCGTCCAATCCATCATCGGTGCAACCTGCATTTTGGGGCAGTTCATGCAATTACTCATGTGGCTATTTTAGGCCGGATACCATAGTGATGCGCGGCCCGGCACAGACCGGACGAGTACGTCGGAAGAGTGCGAAGATCAGGAGTCGAGATAATCGCGTAGCGATTTGATTTCGATGTCCTGGTAACGCCCGAGCGCGAGCATCGCCCTGTCCCCGGTGACGATCACGTCAGCTTGACCGCTGCGAGCACACTCGAGGATACGATTGTCGGCTTCGTCCGAAAGGATCGTAACTCGGCCTCGTGGACGGACAACAGCACCCAGATCGGTCAGGAAAACTGCAACCCGGCCCAACTCTTCGGCGTCACGGGCGAACTTCCGAGCCAGGACAGTCAGAAGTTCGTCAATGATCGCTCGGGAAATGAGCAGCTCGTCCTCGCCATCGAGAACTCTTCTGACGGCAGCATCCGCCCGGCTCCCTGGAAAAACGAATGCCGAAACGAAGATGTTGGTATCGAAGACAACCCTCAATCGCTGAGGTACCGGCGCAGATCTTTCTCTGTAAGGATGCCCTTGTCTCGAGCCTTCCTGCTCCAGTAGCCCTGAACACCGGCATACTCCCGCTTCAGGTACTCGCGGTGCGCCAGCCGCAGCGCGTCCTGGACGACGGCGCTGACCGATTTGCCTTCTGTTTCGGCGATCTCTTCGATCTGCTTCGCCAGTTCGGGCGGAAGCGAAATAGTTTTCTTGACTGCAGAACCCATGACAGTTGGCCTCATAGACGGTATGAACTATTCATACTCTACTCATGATGACCGGAAAGCAATCGGGGTGCAAGCAGTCAATCGAGGCAATTTTGCGAATATTGTCGGTGCGACATCGGTGCGACTTGCCGATAGACTGAAGTCGCAACCAATTGATCCTAAACCGCTATTCTAGATTCGTCCGTCCAATCCATCATCGGCGCAGCCTGTATTTTGGGGCAATTCATGCAATTACTCATGCGGAAGTTTTAGTCTGGATATCATCGACATGGGGCACCCTCGTCGACCGGCCGTGATCATGCCCTGGCCCAAGATGCTGCTAAACGACGCTTCGGCCCCAAGCCATTAACCATCCACGGAACCGGGGCAAGTCCAATCCCTATTTTTTGCTCCAGACAGACAAAGAGACAATGGTTGCCATGTTTCGAAAGTCCTTGTCCGTCGTCAGCATCGTCAGATCGTAT
>CBFHSG010000037.1:0-7245 GCA_965658465.1 Woeseiaceae bacterium
GAGCATAAGACGGATCGATCTCAACCGCTTGCTTCAGAACCTCAACCGCTCGATTGAGCGAGTCGTCTGCAATCTGTTGACCTGCCCCCCTAGAACGACTCCACCGAGTGAGAGAGACTTTCACTGGAATCTAGGAGTACGACAATGGGGAGAAGGCACTTCAAACCCGAACAGATCATCCACATGCTGCGCGAGGCCGAGATCAAGCTCGCAGGCGGCAAGACGACCGGCGAGATCTGCCGGGAGCTGGGGATCTCCGAGCAGAGCTATTACCGCTGGCGGAAGGAATACGGCGGCATGCAGGTGTCGCAGGCCAGGAAGCTCAAGGACCTGGAGCGCGAGAATGCCCGCCTGAAGAAGCTAGTCGCCGAACAGGCGCTAGACAAAGCGATCCTCGAGGAAGCCCTGAAGGGAAAATACTAAGCCCTGAACGACGCCGGCAGGCAGTTCGCCACGTGCAGCAGACGCTGACAATCTCAGAGCGGCGGGCTTGCCGGGTGCTGGGACAGCCGCGATCGACGCAGCGCCGCACGCTGGTGGCGCGCGATGACGAGGATGCCCTGACGCAAGCAATTGTCGAGCTGGCCAGCGAATATGGCCGTTACGGCTATCGGCGCATCACCGCGCTGCTTCGACATCAAGGCTGGCACGTCAACCACAAACGGGTGGAGCGCATCTGGCGTCGCGAGGGGCTGAAAGTACCGGAGAAGCAACCGAAGCGGAGCCGCCTGTGGCTCAATGACGGGTCTTGTGTGCGTCATCGCCCGCAGTACCGTCATCACGTCTGGTCTTATGACTTCGTCATGGACCGCACGCACGACGGCCGTGCGTTCCGTATGTTGACGGTGATCGACGAGCACTCAAGGGAGTGCCTCGCTATCCGTACCGAGCGCAGGCAGAACCAGGAAACGGTGCTGGAGACGCTCGCGGATCTGTTCCTGCTGCACGGGCCACCCGATTACCTCCGCTCCGATAACGGTGCGGAGTTCACGGCGACGGCGGTAAGGGACTGGCTGCATCGACTCGACGTGCAGACCTTGTTCATCGAGCCGGGCAGTCCCTGGGAGAACGGATACAACGAGAGCTTCAACGGCAAGCTACGTGACGAACTGCTTAACGGAGAAATCTTCTACACGCTGAAGGAGGCGCGCATCCTGGTCGAGCAATGGCGAGTTCACTACAACACAATCCGACCACACAGCTCGCTAGGCTACCGGCCACCGGCACCGCAGGCGATCAATCCGCTTGTCATGCCTGCACTAGCTACGCAACAATGAGCGCGGACTCTCACTTTACAGGTGGGGTCGTTGTAGGGGGCTGGTCAGCCTTTTTATTTTCTGGCGGTGGAGCGAGTCCGCCGCGGAGGGTGCTCCTTTCAAAGATTGACGATACCCCTGGCGGTGGACGAGCCCAGGTCGGCGAGTTTTTTGTCATGGATTTCAAGCAGTCGCCGTGCAGCCTGTCGGATCTGCTTTTTGGGGACGGATTCCCAGGCGCTTGCGCCGGCGGGCCATTTGCCATCCGGTAGAAGCTCAGACAGACCCTCGACGACGTACCAGTTTGCAAGCGGGTGCGGCGCGTTCTCGACGCGGTTGGCCGCCCTGGTAAACTGCGCCAGCAATTGGTAGGTCCCCTCCTCCGAATATGCCAATTCGGTCAGTTTGCCGCGGTACTCGAGATCGGCAGGCTGCAACTCCGGGTAAAGCCCGAAATCAACGTAATGCCGTGCTTCATGCTTCAGGAAAGACAGTTTGAAACGCTCGGAATCAAGGTCGTAATGTCGGCAAATACAGTACAAACCGTCCTTTTCGGCCCAGCCGCCGGTACTGGCCATTCCAAAGGCGGCAAAGTTCGACCATCCGTAGGATACGAAATCGTCAATGTGATTGACTTCAATGTCGTACGCGCCATCCGTCAGCTCGACAGACTCGACAACCGTGCTGTTACTCGTCCAGATCATCAGGTCGAGTAGTGGCGGCGTGCGTCCACTCTGCGCGAAATAGCCCTCCCCACGGATAAATGCCTCGACATTCATAAACAACGTGTCTTCGTCCTCGAGCGCGCTCGCGAATCCGCGCTCGGTCAATATGTCGTCCAACCGTACCTTTAGGCGTTCTTCGAGTAGATCGACCGGAGCCTCTTGCATCAATGCGTCGAGCCAGTAGGACTGGAACAGCTCGGCGATATCGCGCACGACAGGACTTTCTATGCGAGTCAGATCCAGTCCGTCAGCACGCTCGTTAAAGCGGCGCTCGAACCTGTCCACCAGCATCATCGAGCCACGGTCGTCGGGCTCGCTGGCAAACAGGTCGGCCGCGCCGCTCACATCGCCGGAAAAGACCATTTTCAGGTAGGCGCTGAGGACGGGCGTCATAGGCCCATGTTGGGCCCGGGCCGGACCGGACACGGCAGTGCAGGCCAATAACGCGATCAGGGCAGTTACTACGACGCGCGCGGAATATAGTTCATTGATCATTACCTGGTCTCTCGCTGTTGGCTGTTGCGCCAAATATGCGAGCGCCCTTGATGGAAGGCCAGAGATATTCGATCACAGCGGCGATTCCTCGGCTGACGGTAACGGTTATCGGTGAATGGGAGACGAATGGGACGCTTCAGGGCGCCTCGGGCATAAGCGATTCGACGGCCTCCCTGTACCCACGACTCGAGCGAATTTCCTGCCCGTCCCGCAGCTTTATCCAGAATTGCCCCTTGGCCGGGCCCGAGACGGAGACGATTTGGTCCCGATTCACGATTACTGAGCGGTGGACACGCACGAACGCGCCCTCGCCCAATGCTTTCTCGTAAGAACTGATCGTCCCGTGTTTCAGGTAACTTCCGCTGCTGGTACAAAACTCCACGTAGTCGCCACTGGCCTTGATGCAGACGACGTTCGCGAGATCGAGCTTGAAGGCCTGGTTGCCCCTGGTGACGCTGATTGTCTGCATTTCGGTCGTAACTGCGGGCGCCGGGGCCAGCGATCGACCGGTCAACTGCAGGTACAACAGGCTCCATACGAGGTACAGCAGCACGAAATACAATCCGTCTTGAAGCAGATTGCGCCATGGCAGATCGCCGATTTCGTAGCCGAGCAGGCCAAAAGTAATCGGATTAACCACAAGCGCCGATACCAGGGCGCCCAGTAACGATAATCCGATAATCAACGACAGCCTCCGCCCGAGTCCGTACGGAAATCGGTTGTCGTAGACTGTCTTCATCAGGTACGAGAAGCCGAAACCGATCAACGGGTTGTACAAGTTTCGGACCAGTGCAACCTGAACATGCCCATACGTCAGTCCGTACAGAAACAAGGCAGCCGCTGCGAGCCCCCAGAAGGTCATGTGGAATATCCAAAAATGACGGCCGGAGCGGATCACTTGGTTGCTACACCCTTCAATTCCTGACGAAACACTTTGGCTGAGTGGCACAGGATGCCGCATCCGCTTCCAGCGGGCCAGTTAACGGGCTCCGCAAACAGGTTGCCGGTTAGCCGATTTGTCGAGTTTGGCGGAGAGGGCAGTCCGCACGCATTACCTATCGTGCACTCCCGGTGATCGCGGACTGACCTTTAGTACCTGGGCTGGGATGGGCGCTACGCGCCCGGGCATGCCGCTACTCGGCTGCGCCCGTCGAACAGGGTCCGAAGTCCTCAACCACACTCGGCGAGAAAAACAAAAAGGACCACAAGGGCCCTTTTCATTTTTCTGGCGGAGAGGGGGGGCAAATATTTGATTACCAAGGAGATTCGAGGGCTTCCGGAATTCTTTTTACTTCTTGAACTTAGCAAAATCGACCACTAAGGTGCAACGAGGAAATCCGGCCAAAGCCGGATCGCGGACGTAGACCAGGTCGTTGACCATTTTCGGGGTGCTGAGTTTGGCGGAGAAAATCACTGCTTTGTTCGTGCGGCATATCAAGCGGCCGGGCCGGTATTGCGACGGTGGCAATCTGTATCTCCAGGTGCGCCGGTCGGCCAGCAAGACATCACCCGATTCGGTGAACAAGTCCTGGGCTTTTCGTTACGTGCGGCACGATAAACAAACGTGGATGGGGCTCGGCCCCTACCCGGATGTGAGCCTCGCTGAAGCCCGCGAGCTGGCAACAGAAGCACGCAAGCAGCTCCTCAAGGGCATCGATCCGCTGACCGACAAACGAGCTCGACAGCAAGAAGCACGAGTGGCTCGGAGCGATATGCTGAGCTTTGCCGAGTGCGCCGAGAAATACATCGATGCGCAAGCCCCGGGCTGGAGCAATCCGAAGCACATTGACCAATGGCGCAACACCCTGAAAAACGTGGCGGGACCGATCTTCGGCCACCTGCCCGTCGACCAGGTCGATACTGCCCTCGTCATGCGGTGCATCGAACCCCTCTGGACGACCAAGACCGAAACCGCGAGCCGCCTTCGGGGCCGTATCGAGTCCGTACTGGATTGGGCAACGGTCCGAGGCTATCGCGGCGGCGACAACCCGGCCCGCTGGCGTGGACACTTGGACAAGCTCCTGCCACGACCAAGCCTGGTGGCCCGCGTGAAGCATCATCCTGCGTTGCCGTACACCGAGGTCGGAGCTTTCATGCAGCAGTTGCGAGAGGACGCCGGCGTTGCCTCGCGGGCACTCGAGTTCACCATCCTGACGACGGCCAGAACCAACGAAGTCGTACAGGCTGAGTGGTCAGAATTCGACCTTGACGTCGGGATCTGGGTCGTCCCGGCCGAGCGCATGAAATCGAAACGTGAGCACCGCATACCGCTGTCGGAAGCGGCCAACGCGGTCCTGGAGTCGAGCAAGGGGCGCAACAATCGCTACGTATTCCCCGGCCAAAAACGCGGTAGTCATCTGTCAAACAACGCCATGCTGAAGGTGCTGAAGCGTCTCAACCAGGACAGCATAACGGTGCACGGCTTTCGCTCCACGTTCCGCGACTGGTGCGCCGAGTCGACCAGCTATCCGGCCGACGTCGCCGAGATGGCTTTGGCGCACACACTTCGCGACAAGACAGAAGCTGCGTATCGACGCGGTGACCTGTTCGAGAAGCGTTCCAGGCTAATGGCCGACTGGGCCCGCTACTGCAGCAAGCCGGCAACGCCAGCCAAGGTCATCGCGATCCGGAAGAACACCGGATAACTACGCTGTCGATGCCGCCCTCATTACGGCATCGGCCGGCCCGACATAGGAAATAGGGACTGCTTCGGCGCCAATTGCAGCCGCCTGAACGGCAGCTTTCAGGTTACAATCGCAGTCTGTTGTTGACCCAAAGGGGAACTCAATTAGTCAAACAAATGGCCCGCTGACTCATTGCTTGACAGTGCTATTGTCGCAACCTTCAACGCGCATTCGCCGCGGGGCGGCTGTGACCTCACAGAGAAGCTGATATAGCTTACGAGTTTCCCGATTGAGCCGTCGGAGATCGCGCCAGCGTATCCAATAGGCGTTAGTCAATTGACGCATCGTAGGTTTCGCATCAGTGTCATTCATGAGATTTTCGACATCGGCCGACCACGCCCGGGGGCCGTCGAGATCGGGCCACTCTGGTCTCAGAAAACCGAAAAAGCGATCGTAAGCATCCATGATAGAGCTAGACACATACTCGTAAGACCGTTTGTGCCGCGCATACCACTCATTGAAGGCAGCGAGTTCTTCTCGCAACTCATTTGATTGCAGTAGCGATGCTTTTCCCCCGCCTATCAGTTCCTGTATTGTCGCCGTTACTAGCGTCGAGGACGCGAATCCCCGGACCATGCCTATTCGATGCTCAAATTCGTTCACTGTCATGCTTTCGAGATCGCCGGCTTCCAATACGTTCTGGATAGCAAGCGTGTCTTCAAATTTCGTCTTCGCAGCTTCAAGCTGCTCTTCCTGCTCGATTAGCGAGCGCTTAAGGTCTCGGCCTAAACGATCAAGATAATACTGTTCCTCGATTCGGTCGAGACGTCGCTGATTCCAGTCATCCACCTGCAGACCAAGAAATACACCGACGATCAGGACTACAAGCTCCACGAAAACAGTGAACCAGTCCTGGGAACGGATAGCTTTCGCAAAACGCCTCACCACCATATCCATCTACCAAAGCTCTGATTGTAGAAGCGTACTAGATCACCCATGTATCGACCATCCTGTGAGGCTGGCCTTTCCTAGCTGATTGGCACGCGTGAATCGTTAGGTGACTCTCGGCTTGAAGGGCCAGATCGCGCGTAAAAAGAAGCTTCAGCAATGAACGGTGACGGCAACTCCTGGCCGAGAGTACGCATTCGCCCAGGTCGAGAAATGACTTCCGCTGTTGCTGTAACAGCTGACGGTCGCGCCGATGTTTCAGCGGAAACATCTTTGACCGACCGCTTTACTTTTCAACTGCGGCCCCTAGGCCGGAACTGCTAAAATCGGCTGCAGTTGACCCGAAGTGGCCCCTCACTATTCAGTACAGATGACGACCGAATGCTCACTTAGAGATATCGAGGATGGGGATATCGAATGGCTGTACGAACTCCACGAACAGTCATATCGTGATGTTGTGGTTCGGCAATTCCGGAGTTGGGACGAATCTTTTCAGCGAGATTGGTTCGACCGGAAGTGGCAGAAGGACCGCCCCGCGAGAATCGTCACGATAAAAGACGATGCAATCGGCGTTGTTGTTCTAGAACATAAGGATGACCATGACTGGCTGGACGAAATTCTCATCGAGGCCGACCACCGAGCGCAGGGCATCGGATCATCGTTGATGAAGCAGTTCATAGCCAATGCTCGTGCTCAGAATCGTCCTCTACGACTTCAGGTATTGCACGAAAACGACAGGGCCAAGCGCTTTTACGAGAACCTCGGATTTGTCGTGCAGAAGAACCTAGAAAACCATTACTTGATGGAAATCGATTAGTTGATGGGCGGCCGCTCCTGGCCGAGTCCTCCGCGGAGGTTGCTCCGTGGTATTTCTTTAAAATACAGCAACTTGAACGGCGATCAGCAATCAACAAGCAGCAACGTCGTTACAACCACATCAGACCGCACCGTTCACCGGGTAGAAAACAAGCCGCTGTCGTCGCTGGGGAACCAGCCTGATATCCGCAAAATCCCATATACCCACATGCTCTGGTTCAAGTGTACGGTCAGAATAATGCCAGGGCGTATTGAAACGTGGCCCATACAACACTGAGAACAAGTTACTCCGCTCTGACCGACAGGCTGAACCGTTTTCCACAGGGCGCACCTCCTTCCGATCTCCTGTTCAAGATTCTGTCGATGCTATTCAGTGAGGAA
>CBFHSG010000038.1:0-6588 GCA_965658465.1 Woeseiaceae bacterium
ATTCTGGACTGCGACATCGGGGGATGCAAACGGGGATGCGAGCCGGCATAGTGCGCACGGGAACCTTTAGCCGGGCAACAACGTGTATTCCTGGTAGAGGGAGCGGGTGCCGAGCACGCGTGGCGGTGTTACGCCATCTGCGCAATTTGTGGTAAATTGCGGCCACTTACGGATTTCTTTAGCGATCCGGATAATTGTGCCGGCCAGGCTTGCAGCGTGATCGAGGGAGACTTGATGGTGAGCCACGGATGACCAATCGTTACGACCGCACGGACGCGCCTCGCGCCGCTCGGCGAAGCTTCCGCGACCGGCTCATTCAGCTGCCGCGCAGCACCAAACAACTACTGATGCTCTTCGCCGACGCCGTCGGCTTCCTCGGCTGTGTCGTGCTCGTCGCATGGGTGCATCTGCTCGATACCACGCAGCCGCGGGATCTCGCACTCCTTGCCGTCGGCACCCTGATCGCGGCGCACCTGCTGGCGCGGTTCCTCGGCTTTTACCACTCCATCGTGCGTTATCTCGGCATGGGCCTGTTGATGGCCGGTGCCCAGGTCGGCGCCGGTTCCGCGGTCGTTCTCGCCGGGCTGGCGTGGCTTACGGGCATGACGACGATGCCCTTCAGGCTGGCCGTCGTTTACGGCGCGTTCTGCAGCTTTTACCTCGTCGGCAGCCGTTATGTCGCGCAGTACTTCCTGGTGCGCAATTCCGCCAATTTCCAGAACGTGATCATCTACGGCGCCGGTGCAGCCGGCGCTCGGGTTGTACAGGCCATGCAGGGCAACCCCGTGTTCGCGCCGGTGGCGTTTGTCGATGACGACCGGGCCATGTTCGACAAGCGGGTCTGCGGGCTGCTGGTGCGGGCGCGCGAGGACCTGCCCTGGCTGATCAAGAAGTTCGACGTGTCGCACGTGCTGCTGGCGATGCCCAGCATTTCGCGGCGCGAACGCCGCGAAGTCATCGAGAGCCTCGAGCCGCTGCCCGTGCACGTGCAGACCGTGCCGAACATCGACGACCTGATCAGCGGCAAGGCGCAGGTGGAGGACATCCGCGAGGTGGATGTCGAGGACCTGCTCAGCCGCGCGCCCGTGGCGCCGGACGAGAGCCTGATGCAGGCAACGTTGCTCGACAAGTCGGTGCTGGTGACCGGCGCGGGCGGCTCGATCGGCTCGGAGCTCTGCCGGCAGATTCTCAGGATTCGGCCGCAGACGCTGGTGCTGTTCGAGCTGTCCGAGGTCGCGCTGTACACGATCGACAAGGAGCTGCGCTCAATCGCCGCGCAGCTCGGCATCGAGTGCCGCATCGTGCCGCTCCTGGGTTCCGTGCAGGACGAGGCGCGCGTGCGCGAGGTCATGCAGCATTTCGGGGTGCATACGGTCTACCACGCCGCCGCCTACAAGCACGTGCCGCTGGTGGAGCAGAATCTCATCGAGGGCGTCTGCAATAACGTCCTCGGCACGCTGAGGACGGCGCGGGCGGCGCGCGATACCGGCGTCGAGACCTTCGTGCTCGTATCCACGGACAAGGCCGTGAGCCCGACCAGCATCATGGGGGCGTCCAAGCGCTTCGCCGAGCTCGTGCTGCAGGCGCTGCAGGAACGCAGCGACTCGACGCACTTCGTCATGGTGCGCTTCGGCAACGTGCTCGAATCCTCGGGCTCGGTGGTGCCGCTGTTTCGCGAGCAGATTCGCCGTGGCGGGCCGGTCACGGTCACGCATCCCGAGATCATTCGCTACTTCATGACAATCCCCGAGGCCGCGCAGCTCGTCATCCAGGCCGGCGGCATGGCACAGGGCGGGGAAGTGTTCGTGCTCGACATGGGCGAGCCGGTCAAGATCCGCGACCTGGCGGCGCGGATGATCAAGCTGATGGGCTTCGCCGTGAAGGACGCGGACGATCCGGACGGCGATATCGAGATCAGCTTCACCGGGCTGCGGCCGGCCGAGAAGCTTTACGAGGAGCTCCTCATTGGCGAGAACGTCGCGGGCACCGAGCATCCGCGCATCATGCGGGCGCGCGAGGACTACCTGACCCGCGACGAGATCAATCCGCTGCTCGACGAGCTGCAGCTCGCCGCGCGGACCGTGGACCGCAAGGGCGTGCGGGACGTGCTGCTGCGGGCCGTGCGCGAGTACGAGCCGAGCAACGGCATCGAGGACCTGCTGTGGGACGAGGGCGGAACCGCCGAGGCGCCGGCGGACAGCAGCAAGGTCGTCAATCTCGATCCGGGCGCGTCCTCGCGCAAGAAGACGGGGTCCAGCGAGACCTGAGTCGCAGCAACTTCTGCTACACGGTCGGCAAAAATTCCTTCGCAACACCTGTACAATCCGCAAGTCATTGAACCCGGGCAGGAATATCCCGGCTGCACCCGCACTACCGAGGACCGCGGATGAAAGCACTGATTACCGGAATCACGGGCCAGGACGGCGCCTACCTGGCGGAGTTGTTGCTGAAGAAAGGCTACGACGTGCACGGCATCAAGCGCCGCGCCTCGTCCTTCAATACCGATCGCATCGATCATCTCTACCAGGACCCGCATGAATCCGGCGTAAAGATGACGCTGCACTACGGCGACATGACGGACGCCACCAACCTGATTCGCATCATCCAGGAAGTCCAGCCGACCGAGATCTACAATCTCGCGGCGCAGAGCCACGTACAGGTGTCCTTCGAGACGGCCGAGTACACGGCCAACGCCGATGCCCTGGGCGCCCTGCGACTGCTGGAGGCGTTGCGTATCCTCGGCCTCGAGAAGACGACGCGGCTGTACCAGGCCTCCACCTCGGAGATGTTCGGCAAGGTGCAGGAAGTCCCGCAGAAGGAAACCACGCCGTTCTACCCGCGCTCGCCCTACGGCGCGGCCAAGGTGTATGCCTACTGGATTACCGTGAATTACCGCGAGGCCTACGGCATGCACGCCTCGAATGGCATCCTCTTTAACCACGAGTCGCCGGTACGCGGCGAGACCTTCGTCACCCGCAAGATCACGCGTGGGCTGGCGCGGATTGCGGGCGGCCTGGACGACAAGCTGTTCATCGGCAATCTCAATTCGCTCCGCGACTGGGGGCATGCGCGTGATTTCGTCGAAGCGATGTGGTTGATACTCCAGCAGGATCAGCCCGACGACTACGTGATCGCCACGGGCAAGCAGCACTCCGTGCGTGAGTTCATCGAGGCCGCCGCCGGCGAGCTGAACATGGACATCGAGTGGAAGGGCAGCGGTCTTGATGAAGTCGGCGTCGACCGCAACTCGGGCCGCGAGATCGTCGCCGTCGATCCGCGCTACTTCCGGCCGACCGAAGTGGATACGCTGCTCGGCGATCCGGCAAAGGCGAAGAAAAAGCTCGGCTGGGAAGCGCAGACGTCGTTTGCGGACCTGGTGAAGGAAATGGTGGCCGCCGATGACGAACTGGTGCGGCGCAGGCAAGCCGTCACCGAGGCCGGTTACCAGATCTACGACCGGCACGAGTAGGGCGCCGCCATGACGAAAGTCTTCGTTGCCGGTCACAGGGGTCTCGTCGGCTCGGCCATCTGCCGCCGCCTGCAGGCCGAGGATGTCGAGCTGCTGGTCGCCGAGCGCTCCGAGCTCGACCTCATGGACCAGAAGGGCGTCGACCAGTGGTTCAGGGAGCACGACGTCGACCAGGTGTACCTCGCGGCCGCAAAGGTCGGCGGTATCTATGCGAACGACACCTATCCCGCCGAGTTCATCCGCGACAACCTGTCGATCCAGATAAATGTCATCCATGCGGCATGGCAGCATGGCGTCAGGAAGCTGCTTTTCCTCGGCTCTTCCTGTATCTACCCCAGGCTTGCGCCGCAGCCGATGACGGAAGACTCGCTGCTGACCGGTCCGCTCGAATCGACCAACGAGTGGTACGCGATCGCCAAGATTGCCGGCATCAAGATTTGCCAGGCGTACCACAAGCAGTACGGCTTCGACGCGATCTCGGTGATGCCGACCAACCTCTACGGGCCGGGCGACAATTTCGATCTCGAGAATTCCCACGTGCTCCCCGCGCTCATTCGCAAGTTCCACGAAGCGAAGCTCGCGGGCGATGCCAGCGTTACCGTCTGGGGCACGGGCTCGCCGCGGCGCGAGTTCCTGCACGTGGACGACCTGGCTGATGCCTGCGTGTTCCTGATGAAGAACTACGCCTCCGAGGAGATCGTCAACGTCGGCTGGGGCCGGGACATCAGTATCGCGGAGCTGGCCGAGACGGTACGCGATGTCGTGGGCTTCGAGGGCGAGATCGTTTACGACACCAGCAAACCCGACGGCACGCCGAGAAAGCTGCTGGATACGTCGCGGCTCACAGGGCTCGGCTGGCACCCGTCCATTTCGCTCGCCGACGGCATCCGGGGCACCTACGACTGGTATCGCGCACAGGCCTCTGCCTAGGTATTCGGGCGTATGCCAGGGCGGGCCTGGCTGGTGTATATTCCCCTCCCGTGGGGCCGTAGCTCAGCTGGGAGAGCGCTGCGTTCGCAATGCAGAGGTCGGGAGTTCGATCCTCCTCGGCTCCACCAATTTAGCCCTTCCCAACGCGCGCAAATGATTTAACATAAGCGGCTGGAGCGTTGTGCGACATAACACGGTAAATCAATGACTTGTGGCGGGTTGCCGTCGTTTCCCGTGCCTTCCGGCAGTACTCGAAAACTGTGACGCAGTTCACACTTAGCGACCCGACAGCGCGCGGCGCCAAGACGGCCAAAACCTAGTATTCTTACTACTTTCCGGTCCGGCCAATAATCAAGGAGAGATCCGGCGTTGGTCGCGCCGTCGGCAACAACAATCATTATGGCCGCTACACTGATCATTCTTAATTTCGCCGCAAGCTGCGCGAGGCCGCGCGGCATTGCTGCACGAACTTCTCAAGCACTCACCGGCCGGCTGCTGCCCGGGGTCCTGCTGGCGTTACTGGTCTCGGCCGCTCCAGCCGCGTACGCGCAGACACGGCCGGTGGCCGGTGACGACGGTCCATTCAGTGTCGACGAGGGCGGCTCGCTAAGCGGCTCGCCCAGCGTCCTCGTTAACGATGTCGAGCCGGACGGCCAGCCCCTTATCCTGGGCCTCCTGACAACGCCGACACACGCTTCGCTTTTCAATCTCAACCTGACGACGGGCGTCATTACTTATACTCACGACGGCTCGGAGACGACCTCGGACGCTTTTACTTACGAGATCTGTGACATCGAGGGCCCGCCGCAATGCGACAGAGCCACGGTCACTTTTTCGATCAACCCCGTCAACGACCCGCCCGTGGCCGTTCCGGATGCCGCCACGGTTGACGAGGACACAGCCAACAATCCCATTGACGTAACAGAGAACGACACGGATGCGGAAGGCGATACGCTCGATGTCACAGACGTCTCCGCCAACAACGGCAGCGTTTCCGTGCTCGGCAACAGCACGGTTCAGTACACACCCAACCCGGATTATTTCGGCGGCGACACGATCAACTACACGATTTCCGACGGCAACGGTGGCGTGGCTAGTTCGACGGTCACCGTCACCGTCAACCCGCTGCCGGATGCGCCGGTGGCCGAAAGCCAGGACGTCTCGACCGACGAGGACACGCCGACGGGCATCACGCTGGTGGCGACCGACGCGGACGGCGACTCACTGACCTATGACATTGTGCAGCAGCCGTCGAACGGCAGTTTGAGCGGCTCGCCGCCGAACGTGACGTACACGCCGAACGCGAATTTCAACGGCAGTGACAGTTTCACCTTCCGCGCCAGTGACGGCACGGTGAACAGCAACACGGCGAGGGTTTCGATTACCGTAAATGCCGTCAATGACAGCCCAGTCCTGGACGAGCCTATTGGCCCGCAGAACGCGCTCGAGAACGCGGCATTCAGCCTGGATATTTCCGATAATTTCAGCGACGCCGACGAGGACGATACGCTGACGTACTCGATAGCCGGGCTGCCGCCAAGCAACAACCTCGTAATTAACGCGGCGACCGGCGTGATCTCGGGTACGCCGAGGATCGAGGACGCCAGGGACAACGACCCGTATATCATCCTGGTTACGGCGACTGATCGGGATGGTGACAGCACGTCGGATACCTTCGAGCTGACGGTCTCGGCGCTGGATCGTGCCAATCTCGCGCTGGCGATCGATGTCTCACCGGATACCGGTATGCCGAGCGACGAGCTGCGCTGGACCTTCACGGCCCAGAACCCGCTGGGCCCGCAGGCGGGCAGCAACGTGGAACTGGCCGGCAGCTTCGTCGGTGCGGGCCTGACCGTCACAGCCGAAGCCGGGGCGAACTGCACCATCGAGCCGGCGGTCGACGTGGTTACCGATTTCGTCTGCATTATCGGCGCGCTGCCGGTTGGCGCCTCGACGTCGATTGTGATCACCGCCACGACGAGCGAGGCAACAGAAGTGATCGCATTCGCGACTGTCGCCGGGGCCGACAACCTGCCGATCGATCCGAACGAGGAAGACAACTCCGACGTCGAAGCGGCCGGCGTGGCCGACGCGTTCAGCGTCGGCGCCGTTCAGATCCTCGGCAGCACGAGCATCCTCTCGGTCGCCGCGGGCAACGTCAATGCGGCAAGCGACGGTGCCACCGACAT
>CBFHSG010000039.1:0-6566 GCA_965658465.1 Woeseiaceae bacterium
AGCAAGCAAACCTTGATCGGATTGTTGGAAAAAATACTGGGCGCGAATCATCTGCGAAATCGGAGTACAAAACGAACGGCTGAAAAGGGTTCAGTAGCGGTCATTAAGATCGATTCTACCTGAATGGCAGCTTTAGGGCGGCAAGCGGACACTCAGCCAGGTCGAATGACCGCTCTCACCAATACCTGACGTTCAAAAGCCCTGAAACTGCCCAAATCGAACGGCAGCTAACAGCAGCCAAAAGCAGCCGACTATCTTTAGGAGATGCGTATGGCTCGAAAAACTTTTCGCCGTCGCTATGCAACATAAGCTGGAGCGCTGGTGCGACGCACCAGCGAGCATTTGTGAAGCCGTACCGTTTTGTGCGCGTAGACCGCTGCTACGATGTCCGCACACGTGCGGCAAGGAACACCGATGACACGCGATCAAACCGCAAACCACCAGCGCGCCCTCGATGCCCGCCAGCCCGACCTTACGGTGTTGATGGACGCGGTGACCAAACCACACAACGTCTCTGCGATCATCCGCTCGGCCGACGCCGTCGGAATTCAGCAAGTGCACACAACCTCAGCAGGCGAGTTGGGGCGTCGTAAATACATGAGCCTGGGCGGCGCGAAGCACTGGGTCGCCGTGACGACGCACCGCTCGACCCGCGCCGCGCTCACGGCGTTACGTGCCGATGGCTGGCGGCTCGTGGCCGCGTACAGTGGCGAAAGATCACGCGATTATCGCGATGTCGATTACACGCAGAAGGTGGCGATCATTGTCGGGGGCGAGCGCGTTGGCCTGAACGACGCTGTGCGCGCCGAGGCCGACGAGCACATTGCTATTCCGATGTACGGTCACGGATCGTCGCTGACCGTGTCGGTCGTCGTCGGCATCATTCTGTTCGAGGCCGAGCGACAGCGGCGCGCGGGAGGGCTGTACGATCAATCGCGTCTGACGCCCGACGAGCGTGCTCGTACGCTGTTCGAGTGGTCGTATCCCGACATTGCCGAACGTTGCCGTGCCCTGGGAAAATCTTATCCCGAGCTCACGGCTGACGGCATGATCGCGGCGAATCCGCTGATCGACATATCGACCGTCAGTGCGCAAGAGTGACGCTGGGACGATTTGCCGAGGGAGGAGATAACGCGCAACTGGACCAATGTCCGCTTTGGGTTGCGGTCGTTCAGACCGATTCTACCCGAATGGCCGCTTTAGGGTGGTAAGCAGACACCCAACCTGGACGAATGTCCGCTCTCACCGATACCGGACGTTCCGAAGGCCTAAAGCTGCCAAAAACGAATGGCAGCTAACGGCCAGATGCGGCCGGTCCCAACAGCGACTATCTACATGTCACTTACAGCTTTTTTTCAAATTGGGCAATGCGGTGAGGGTTTAAAAAAACTGGACCCCGACCGCCTTGCACTGGCGGTCGAGGTCCTGGGTCGTCTTGAGAATAGACTACCTGGCTAGCGGCCCTTAGTACATGAAGCCATCGTTCAGGGTTTTAAGGAACTCGACGAGCGCGTCTTCGTCATCGTCGCTGAGTCCCAGATTTCCGAGTTCGTCGGCATTCACCGTGTAAGGCACCTCCGGCGCCGGCCAGTCCGCTCCTTTCTGCAGCGCGCCAGGCACATCGCGCGTGTTGTAGAAGTGCACGATCTCCTTCAACGACTTGAACAGGCCGTTGTGCGCGTACGGGGCGGTGAGGCCGATATTGCGAACCGTCATGACTTTGAACTTGCCGTCCTCATCCGGGGAACCAACAACCGGACCCAAGCCCAGATCAACCGGCGCGTTTGAATCCAGCGGGTACTCGACGTTCTTCGGCACACCCAGGTTGTCATAGGTGAAGTCGGTGAACAGCGGCGGCACCAAGCCGGCGGGAGCCCAGGCCGGAACAACGACATTACCCGGGTCGGCCGTCCACTCGACGACATGGCAACCCACGCATAAGGCACCCTCGCCCTTGTCCAGTATTCCGTCGTTATTGTTGTCGCCCATGAACAGCTCGAAACCTCTCAATTCCTCTTTCGAGAAGTACCTCTTGGCAACCTTCTGAGCAGCCTTGCCAATTCCCTGGGCGCAGTCGTTTATGTCAATGCCCTCGATCAGGCAGGCCTCGAGATAGGCATCGTACTGCGAGCTGAATTGCCCGAACAGCCGTGTGCGCTCGAACGCCGCGATTGAGAGGGCGACACGATCATAAGCAGCTTCTACATCGACAAGGCTTCCCGCGCCCCACACCTGCTCGAACAGTCCTGCATAATCTGAAGCCGCCACATCGGCAATCACCTGGGCTTTGCTGGCGTTAGCCATTTCGACCGGATTCAGGAATGGCCCAAGCGCCTGGTCTGCCAGGGGATCGCCCAGTACCTCACCGGTCGCGCGGCTGTCCCAGAATTGACCGCCGATCCACAGTCCTTCCGCGTCGTCGAAGAAGCGGATTGGCGCATACATGGCATACGCGGACATGGGTGAATTCCGGCCACCGAAGAGGCCGGGGATGACGCCCTCCGAAACAGGGAAATGAGACTCAGGATCGACGAATGAGGGCGGTAAATGGCAGCTCGCGCAGGCCTGCCCACTCGGTTCCGACAGGTTTTCGTCAAAATAGAGCTTCTCGCCCAATTGTTCCTTCGCCGTCAGGGCCTGACCGAATGCAGCGGGTGCAGAGGCTAGCGCCATCATAAGCAAGATGCCAATCCAGTTGTTTTTTCGCATTGGTATTTACTCCTCCGTTGTTGCACCTTTACCGCGAAGTACTCGCGATCCCGGTGACCTTGCATCTCTGGGTTAAGAGATGATGAGCGGCAGCCCGGCGATCTTGGAGCCCTTCGAACGAACGTCGCGGAGGAAGCGAGGACCCGTGGCTTTGCGTCGCTGACTTTCGTCAGATTTGCCTTTATCGCAAGCGCCACTATGCTGCGAATCGGTGCAGCGTCAATTGGAGGAACCTCTTATTGCATTAGGAGGAGTTCCTAAACAAAGGTTGGCGCTGCGTTACGAGTAAGCAAGAATCCTTGTGCACCCACTGGGCGGCGGGGCCTCAAATCCCGCCGCCCTTTTCTTGACCTGTCCGTATCGGTGCAGGTCAATGCGCGAAGGCATTGCGTGTAGACAGACACGACACGCACGCTAAAGAGGCGTCCAGCGCGAGTCTATCGGGGTTACCGGGCGGCGCCAGGCATAAGCGTGACTCCGTACACACTTGACAATGATTTCGGTCGGCTTTCCGGCGTCTTCGTAATAGAATACGAAGTCGGTTCGGATGTCGGTCTGGCAAACCGGCAGCGAGCGAACACTGGAAGAACAGGGACGACGGGCATCCGGGTATGGAGGATCGCGAAAAAGGACAGTCGCAATCGGCAGGGGATGCTCGGACGGCACAGCACCTTGGCATCACGGAAGACACGTACGCGCAGCTGAAGCGTCTCGCATACCATTACCTGCGTTCCTACCGAAAGAACATGACGCTAAATTGCACCGCACTGGTGCATGAGGCCTTTCTGAAATTGCAGTCGAGCAAAACGGACGCGCCCGAATCCACATCGCACTACCTCGCCGTCGCGTCGATGGCAATGCGGCAGATTCTCGTGGACTACGTGCGGCAGAAAAACGCCAGGAAGTACGGTGGAGATGCGTTACAGGTCACGCTGCAGGAATCGTCCGCTGCAACCCAGACACCGTCCATCGACCTGCTGGCGCTCGACAAGGCGCTCGACAGGCTGTCGGCCACCGATCCGCTGCTCGAAAAGATTGTCGTCATGCGTTTCTTTGGCGGCTTCACAATTGCCGAAACCGCCGAGGCGCTCAGCCGATCGACACGCTCCGTGGAGCGCGACTGGGCACGCGCCCGAATGTATCTCTGAAGAAAGGTAATGACGCCGATGCCTCGGTAAGCAGCCCGCGTAACTGCACATAACCCATGTATAATTACAGAAAAGACCCGTCCGCGAGCTGCTCGCCGATGGAAAACGCCGCGGGGTTGATCCGAAGGTCCCGACTAACATGCTGAGAATGGTGGAGTGCTAATGGATGCATCATCGTCTTTAAGGGAGCATCTGAAGTACCTCGTTTTGCCAGTCGCTGTCGTTGCAGCTGCGATTGCCCTGCATCGCGGCATATTCGAACACTCGATACTTCGGGCAGGTGCACACGTGGCTGCGCTCGCAGTCCTCATGTACGCCATTTTTGCCCTGAGCGCCAGGTGGCGCATCGTACGAGCGATCATAGGCCTTTTGATCGCCACTGAGATCCTCGTCAGTGTCGCGTATGAATCATCGATCTCGATCATCGTACTCATGAGTGTAATCAATACGACGCAGTATGTGACGGCCTCGTTTCTGTCTGAATCTGCTGTCGAGTGCCTGTTGTTGATATGTTTCGTGCTGGTCGTAACGTGGGCGCCCGTGCCACGAAGTCCACACCTCACGTTAGCTATCAGTCTTGCGGGATTTGGCTATCTCTTTTTACCGGTATTCGAAGGACCTGAAGGCGCGTTTTCATCAGATACCTTCAAGGGACACCGGCAGACGGCAAGGGCCCGGGGGTTCAGCGACTCTTATGCCCAATTCGACTATGTCGTTTCGCATATGGCGCGGCGATTCCCACCCATGAGCTGGGTCGTCGCGATACCCGATACTATCCAGTTCTCAAAGCTCGCTGAAGACTCTGAGTCTTCGTGGAGCGATGTTTCGACGTCCCAGAATTCGCCGAGGATACTGGTTCTGGGAATAGGCGAATCGCTGAGGGCGGCCAACCTCTCGCTATACGGTTACCCGCGCGAGACGACACCGGAACTCGTGCGCCGGTCTTCCGACCTTTATGTGTTCAATCGCGCATACGCCGGTGGAACGAACAGTTGGAGCGCATTGCCGGCAATGCTATCGTTGTTTGACGGCAGGCCTGACTTCAGCAAATCAATCATGTATCTGGCGGCAGACGCTGGCTACAAGACGTACTGGCTGTCAAACCACCCCAAGTACTCCCCTTACGACTTTTCGATATCCACAATCGCAGAACAGGCAGGGCACGTCTACTTCGCTGCAGACGAATTCGGCAGTGGTTCGTACGATGAAGTACTCGTTCCCAAGCTTGAGAAAATCCTACATGACGCCGCGCGCGACACCGACAGGCATCTGGTGGTTGTGCATTTCATGGGCTCCCACCAGCGGTTCCACGAGCGCTACCCTGAATCGTTCCACCGATTTGACGGCGGAGAGATCAGGCTGGACCGCTATGACAACAGTGTTCTATATACAGACTTCGTGCAAAACCAGGTGCTGGATTTGGTGCAGGAATATGGTGTTGAGTACCTATTCTTCGCTGACCACGGCCTTGGGCATCCTGATGGCGAAAATCCTCTTAGACACGATGTGAGAAATTCTCCATCTCTCGAATCTCTGCATGTACCGTTTTTCGCAACAAGCAACAGTAACCTGCGCTTTGGCGCCGGCGACACATTGTCGCTGTTTTACTTCGAATGCATTTTCGCGCGCTGGGCTGGTATTACCGCCAGCGCCCTGGAGGAACGCGACTATTGTGACTCATCCCTCGCCCAGAAGGACGTCACTTTTCTTGACTCCAATGTGATAATCAATACTCGTGCCGTTCCCAACTAGTGCCTCAGCTATGGTCGATACGGTTTGCGTGGCAAGCCGCAAGCCTGAACAGAAGATCAAGCAGCCCTGTGAAATGAGGGAGTGTACGGGATACAGCTCCCTGAAACTGGTTGTCTTATTGCCAACTGGTGATAACTATTATCAATAGAGGCTTCTGCCCGATCCGTTGGTCTTCGCGCTGCCGCCTTCAATTCTCCGAATGTCATTGTCCTATTCGCGGATGCCTTGGGTTACAGGGAATGTCGAATTTCTTGGCACCACCACCCCCTGGCTCCAAACATTGGCCCCTTGTGGCCAAAGCAGACATTGGCGGATAGTTCGTATAAGGGGCCATTATGTCAGGAGCGAAACCGTTGGAGCGAGCTGAAATCGGGCCGATGAGAGGGCCGCTTGAGGCGTTGTGCCCATGACATCGCCCGTTGCCGGTCGCTGACCGATACCTCACCACGTGCTGCGGAAACGGCGGTGCGTGGTGCCGTCACGATACGGCGTCTTGAGCGCATAGCGTACATTCCCGCCCAGGGTCAGCGACAAGCGCTCGGTCGCGACCGGCGGTCTTGAGACGTAGCGCGCAAGGCGCTCGATCTTGGTAAGCGGTGCGTTAACGGCACCCTTTTCGTCTAATTCGTTATCGATCACGCTCCTGCTTTGTCTAACGCATCTGCGGAGCGTTCCACCGGCAGTCGATCCGATCAATCGGTCTGTCCGTGCCGTGTGGTGACGGGAAGGATGCTTCATTTCGGGCCCCTGAGATTCTTGAAAATTCTGATGCCAACCGCGCCTGTCAGCGTGGCGCATCCGGCCAGAACGAAAAGCCAGCCGAGAGCCAGCAGGGGGAAAGGCTCCTGCAGGACGCCGTTTTCATCGACGTATGACCCCTGAGCCGCATACCCGGCCCACAACACCAAGCCGATGGCCAGCAGAACCAGAGAAAGCAGTGTGAGTTTCTTCATCAGC
>CBFHSG010000040.1:0-6427 GCA_965658465.1 Woeseiaceae bacterium
AGACCACGGCTCTGGCACCGTGGATCAACAGCGTCCTCAGGTAGGCATCGCCGCGCTTGCTGATGCCGAACAGGCGGTGCTTGTCACCAGAGCTGTTCTGTCTCGGTGTCAGTCCCAGGGCGGCAGCCATCTGACGGCCTTTGCGGTACTGCTCAGCGGTTCCGACTGTTGCCACGAGCGCAGTCGCTACCATTGGGCCGACACCGCGCAGCTGCTGCAACCTGCGCGTGACCTCGCTGCCATTCGCGAGCCGCTCAATCTTCTTGTCGAGTTCCTTGATACGCTTATCGAGCGCAAGTAGGTCGCCCCACAGCCCGTACAGCAGGGACCGGAAGTAATCGGTTAAGCCATTGTCGGCGTCCTCGAGCCAGTCGGGTATCGCTTTCCTCAACGCCAGTAGCGTCTGTGGAGCAACCAGACCGTACTCGGAGACCAGCCCACGGATCTGGTTGGCCTTGCCGTTGCGTTGGTCCTTGAGTTCCGCTCGGATCCGGTGTGTAGCCTGGATGTCCTGCTGCTCGACACTCTTCACCGCGACAAAGCGCATGTGCGGCCGGCTCATTGCCTCGCAGATCGCCTCGGCATCGTTGGCGTCATTCTTGTTGCTCTTCACGTACGGCTTTACGAACTGCGGTGGGATCAGCTTCACTATGTAGCCGCGGGCCTGAAGCTGCCGCGCCCAGTGGTGTGCCCCGGTACAGGCTTCCATGCCGATCTCGCAACCTGCTCGACCTTATCCAACAGGGTTTGCAACCACTGACCACGCCGCAACCGGCGCTTCCAGACCGTCTTGCCCGACCGATCGACCCCGTGCAACTGGAACACATTCTTTGCCAAATCCACGCCAACTCTACTAAGCTTCATAACGGACTCCTTCTCTTCCCGTGACTGCGATCTTTCGCTTTGACGAACTACTAAATCCAGTCTGGCACATTGCGATGCCGTAAGGTCGAGGAGGAGTCCATCCCATTGCTTCTGGCCGTTAGCTGCCGTTCGATTTGGGCAGTTCCAGGCATTCTGAACGTCCGGTATCGGTGGGAGCGGACATTCGGCCAGGTTGAGTGGCCGCTTACCGCCCTAAAGCTGCCATTGGGGTAGAATCGGTCTGAACGGCCGCTACAGGCCCAAAGCGGAAATTGACCGAAGAAAGGTCCTTGCTTGCATAGTCTTGCGCTACGTCTTGGGTAACAGAGATCGGGTATGGAAAGGATATTCATCTATGGGTCGCTTCAACCAGGCGGTCCTAATGAGCATGTACTGGCTGCCGTTGGTGGCCGCTGGGAGGCTGCTGTCGTCAAAGGAAGGCTTGTAAATGCCGGCTGGGGTGCGAGTTTGGGGTACCCGGGCCTGGTATTAGACGACTGCGGACAAGAGGTTCATGGACAGATTCTTACCTCGACTGAATTAGGTGCGAAGTGGGCGGAATTAGATCAACTCGAGGGCGACGAGTACGTGCGCACGGAGCTGTCAGCATTCCTTCGGAACGGAAAGAAGGTCTTAGCTTATGCCTATGTACTGAAAGAGGACGGATCGTAGGCGGCCGCTAATGGCTGCTGATTCAACCGGTCGACGCAACACATTGCTCAAAACGCTCGGCCGGTGTTTCAAAGTCTAACGTTTGTCGGGGTCGTTCGTTAAGTCTTCGCGCAACAGCGTTCAGCCTGTTCTGATGGACGCCCGATAGATCCATCCCTTTCGGGAAGTATTGCCTTAGCAGTCCATTGATTTGTTCGTTGGAGCCGCGCTGCCACGGGTGCTGGGGATCACAGAAGTACACCTTGATATCCGTCGCCAAAGAGAAGCGCTTGTGATCTGCCAGCTCCTTGCCTCGATCCCAGGTCAGTGACTTGTACAGCTCTCTAGGCAGTGTATGCGCGTGTTTGATGAGCGCGTTAATGACCGTCTTCGTGTCTTTGCTATTGACCCGCACCAGCATGCAGTAGCGACTGTGACGCTCCACCAAGGTGGCGATCTGGCTGTTGTTGCTGCCGAACAGCAGGTCACCTTCCCAGTGACCGGGCACTGCCCGGTCCTCAACCTCGGCCGGCCGCTCGCGGATCGATACCGCACCAACAATGCGGCCATGATCGGGCGTCTTCTGTGTGTGGTGCCGGGACCGACGCATGCTGCGACGACGTCTGAGGTGCTGAACCAGCTCCTTCTTCAAGGCGCCACGGGCCTGGATGAACAGCGTCTTGTAGATCGTCTCGTGTGACACCCGGCAGCTCTCGTCGTGGGGATACTCGCGCTTCAACCTGCCCGCTATCTGCCACGGTGACCACTGCTGCCGCAGCAACCTCGCCACTGTCATGGCCAAGGGGCGGTTCAGCACCAGTTTACAGGGCTTGGGACGCCGCGCTCGATCCCACGCCGCCTGATCGGCAGCATGTGCCCGGTAGCGGCGGCGACCGCCATTGCGGTTAAGCTCACGGCTCACCGTCGATGGCGGGCGCTCCAAGGCCGCCGCAATCGATCGCAGTGAATGTCCCGCAGAAAGACCTCGAGAGATCTCCTCGCGTTCTGCCAACGTCAACGACAGCCGTGATCGCCGTCGGGGCAATGGTCGAATACCACCTGTCCGGCTCAGAATCCCTTGGATCGACGAATGACTTCGTCCAAAGTGCCTGGCGATCGCGTTCAGTGACTCGCCTTTCTGCCAGCGATCCCACATCAACGCCTTGTCTTTCTCGGTGTAATAGATCCTCGTCGGATATCCCATCTTCAACACCTCCTTCTCTATACTTAGAGATTAGGTGTTGCGCTCACCGATTGAATTCGCAGCCGTTAGCTGCCATTCGATTTAGCCGGTTCTTGGACTTCTGAACGTCCGGTATTGGTAAGAGCGAACGTTTGACGTTCCCGCGGAAACATTTCCTAGAATCTACTTTAAGTTTCGCGAATAGCGAGCCCTCCTCGGTGCACTTGCCGAGTGGCAGCTCCTGGCCGTTAGCCGCCGTTCAATTTGTAAGAATCTGGGCATCCTGAATGACCGGTATTGGTGAAAGCCGCCGTTCGCCCTGGATCAGCGTCCGCTTTCCGCCCTAAAGCGGCCATTGCGCTACAATCGGCTTCAACGACCGCTACTGACCCAAGGCGGTCGGACATTTTGAGGAGGTGATCAAAACATGACAAGAAACAGCTTTTCATTTCAGTGCGCTTTCATTGTATTTGGTTTAGTCGTGAGCGCACTCGCGTTCGCGCATCCGTCGAACAAGTGGCGTCTACAATTTAGCGGCGGATCACATTCCGACGGTGAAATCGTCCTTCAGTTTAGCCCAAAAGGCGGTGATGCCTTTACGGTTCACATACCGGTGCCGGCGGACGAGTCTGAAAATGCGGTCGCGAAAACAGTAACGAAAGTCCTGCGCGACAAACTGCCATCTGACGCCTTTCACGTCGAGCGCGACGACGGTGAAGACGTGCTGATCAAGAAAAAGCACGGAGCAGCGGATTTCGACCTTATGGTCGTGTTCAATAGCGTCAAACATGTGCGAATTAATCCGGACCGTGAGTAATTAATGAGTGGGAAAAGGCGCAAAGACCACCAGACTGTTGCCAGCGCCCGCAACCCCAAGTCTGGTTTTTGCCGTTACGTGCCATTCAATTCGAGCAATTTTGGCGCATTTTTACGTCCGGTTTCGATGAGAGCGGACATTCGCCCTCGTTGGGTGTCCGCTTTCCACTCTAAACCGGACATTTGGCTATACTCAGTCTTAACGACCGCTACTGAACCCGTAGCGGTCATAGTGAATCCACCAAGAGATTGAGTGTTGATCAGTTGAGCCAAACGAACTGGAAGGATAAGGCAGAGTTGGTGGGACTTGCGGCCATCATCGCATCGTTATTCTTGGTTGCTTACGAATTGAGGCAAAACACAATTGCGAGCCGGCAAGAAGCAGCGGTCACCTATGCTACCACCTCAAGAGACATTGATCTTTTTGTGGTGGGAAACCCCGAGTTCTCGTCGCTTCTCAAAAAGGTTATTTCCGAGCAAGAAGTTTCTCCCGATGAGTGGTTTCGACTGAGTATCTTCTATAGAAGCGTATTGCGGTCTTGGCAGGACACCCATTACCAATACCTAACGGGGACACTGGATGAAGAAATCTGGGACGCTGAACACAGATTCATGCGAGAGATCCTTGAAGAAGATCCTGGATTCTCACGCTTTTGGGCTAACGGAAATAACGTGTGGTTCACTAATGAGTTCCAGTCTTTGATCGAGCAAACCCTGGATGACATCAATGCCAATTAATTGATGCTAAACCTTCCACGCATCGTATAGAAAGGCCTAAGACTTTTTACCGTAGTGTGAGCGTCGGCTTTTGGCCGTTAGCTGCCGTTCAAAAACGGGCTTTTCCGTATTTCTGATTGTCTGGTATCGGTGAGAGCTGACGTTCAGTCTCGATAAACGGCAACTTTGCACCCTAAATTAGTCATTTAGTAAAATGAGCTCCAAGCAGATCTCTATTGAATTGTTTTTTTGAATGCCCGCAACCGATACTGAGTTGAACCCGCCGTTCCGAATTGAGGCACGTTGTCATGCGTGATATTTCTGAATTACACACCCTGGTGATCAACTCACTGGACGAGCAGGTCGCAGTGATTGACGCCGAGGGCTCCATAATCGACGTCAATGCCGCCTGGAGAACATTCGGCGTTGAGAATGACCTTGCTACGGAATTTCAGTGTGCGGGCACCAATTATTTGAATGTGCTCAAGGATTCCGAAACCAACAATGACAGCATTGCCCGTTCAGTAAGGGAAGGGATTTTGGAGGTAATCGGCGGTAAGCGAGATTCTTTTTACTACGAATACCCCTGTCATAGTCCAAACGTAAAACGCTGGTTTATGATGCGTGTCGTTCCACTGAAGGACGGTGCGCGCCGTTATTTTGTGGTCGCTCACCAGGACATTACGCGGCGTAAGTTAGCCGAAGAAGAGGCCGAGCGCGCTGCCATGCATGACCCGCTGACCGGGTTGGCCAATCGCAGGTATTTCAGCCAGTTTCTGCGACGAGAATTTCAACGGAGTATTCGAAATCGGTCGTCGATCAGTCTGATCGAGTTCGATATTGATCACTTCAAGGACTACAACGACGAATTGGGGCATCCTGCGGGCGATAAATGTTTGATCCAAGTCGGTCGTGTGTTGCTCGACTTGTCGCAGAGACCGACCGACCTTGCCGTACGTCTTGGAGGAGACGAGTTTGCCCTGATCCTCGGGGATACCAATGTCGCGGGCGCAAATAGTGTTTCAGAAGCTCTTCTTAGGGCCATCAATAGGCTCGACATTTCCAATGGGAGATCAGGTCCATTGAGCATAAGTGTGGGTGTGGCATCGGCACATCCGCATGAATACCAGGATGAGGAAATGTTGCTAATGGAAGCGGATCGAGCGCTTTATAACGCGAAATCCGCAGGACGGAACCAGGTCAAGATTTCGGGGCGTGACCCGTATGCCAATTAGCGGGTCGTCGATATGCTACCCGCGAATGACCGCTTTCCCCGTCAAAGCAGTCATTGAGCTAGAATCGCTCCGAACGACTGCTACTGAACCATAAGCCGACGCCAGGATGCTGGCAGGTGCCCTCGTCCTGAACGTCGGGTATTGGTGGGAGCTGCCGTTCGGCCAGATCGAGTGTCCGCTTTCCACCCCAAAGCCGCCACTACGCTAGAATCGGCTTGAATGGCCGCTACTGACTGCAGCCCAAAGCGGACAATGCAATGTAAATCTCGGCTGCTGCTCTGCTCAGAAATGCGAACATTAGGCTCGCAGCAGGAATTAGCGTACTGCGTCGCTGTTTTTCTAAAGCCGAACCCCTATTGTGACGGTTGGCAGCATTATTGGAGAACGACTTGTCGAGCCAGACATTGGACAGAATTGAGCACGAGCTAAGGTTAATAAACATCAATCTAGCGGAAGCGAACGACATTGCGATGCTTGCAGCGTTCAGGACAATGCCTCCTGAGCTTGACAACGACAGCAGGAAAGCGCTGGCTCTGCTTCGTGACACGATGATGAAAAGAGCAATAGACCGAGCTGACATTTAAGTGAGAGTACGCTGCGGGTTCGTCTAGTGGCCGTATATGGACTCCTCCTCGTTGCAAGCAATCTGCTGACGACTGACAAGGTACGACTGCGCACGTATATCCGGCCTCTGTAGTCGGCACACGTTGATGCCGGGCCATAATGGGCTATTCGCGCGTCGGCTCCCAATCGCTTCTTCGTACTCGAGGTACTCGGCCACTCGCGGGTTTCACCGACGCCGGTTCGACCTGTTTGCCATCAAGCAGCTTGCTACTGCAACCGTCTTAGAGGATCTCCTTGTATCCTGACTTAGCTAATGGCCAAGGCAGGATCGTAATCCGTTCCGTTCTGCAGCATGGCCCAAGCCATGCGTGCCGTCTTGTTCGCGAGCGCCACGGCG
>CBFHSG010000041.1:0-6198 GCA_965658465.1 Woeseiaceae bacterium
TGCATCGCATCCGGCAGGGCCGAGCGGAGCTCGGCGACGCGGTGTGACATGCGGTCCCGGTCGTAAGCATAAAACGGCGTCACGCCAATTTCCTTGGCAATGTCCGTGACCTTGCGCCCGCCCCAGAGCAGTATTCCGTCTTCGAATGCCAGCGTCTCGAGGGCGGCGTGTGTTTTTGCAGATTCGGTCATGCCGATGCTGGCTCCCGGTATAAGTCCTGCAATTCGCTCGTGAGGGCCTTGCGATCGATCTTACCATTGGGGTTTCGTGGCAACGCATCGCGAAACACGATTTCAGCGGGAACCATGTAGTTGGGCAGCGCTTTCTTGCAGGCGTCGATCAAACCGGTTCGAAGTTCGTCCGATGGTTCCTCGGCATGGCAGGCGATCACCACGGCCTGTCCCAGAGTCGGGTGCGGAATACCCAGGGCCGCACACTCCTTGACGAGTCCACTGCCATATATGACTTCCTCGACCTCCGTCGGGCTTATTCGATACCCGGAACTCTTGATCATGTCGTCCTTCCGCCCGACGAAATACAGGAAGCCGTCCTCGTCCTTGACCACCGTGTCACCCGACCAGACTGCCAGCTCCTTGAAAGGGAGGCCGGCTTTCTGGCCCGGCGTCGGCTTGAATCGCTGCGCTGTGCGATCCGGGTCGTTCCAGTACCCGAGAGAAACCAGGGCGCCGCGCTGTACGAGTTCGCCGGGCTCGCCGGGATCACAGGGCGTGCCGTCCTCCCGCACCACCATCACCTCGGCGTTGGGAATGGCTTTCCCCATGGAGGTCGGCCGCCGGTCGAGTTCCTCCGGCGGCAAATACGTCGCACGGAAGGCCTCGGTCAGGCCGTACTGAAGTATGACGCGCGTATTCGGCAGGCGCTCCCGCAACTTCGCAAGAGTTGCGGTCGGCATTGCGCCGCCGGTGTTGGTAATGAAGCGCATATGCTCGGCGACTTCACCCGGCCAGTCGAGCTGAACCAGCTGGTTCCACAGGGGCGGCACGCCCGCCAGGCCCGTCACCCGGTGCCTCGCAGCGGTGCGTAACACGTCGCGCGGCAAGAGATAATCCAGGAGGACCACGGTGGAGCCCGCCGAGAAGCCTTGGCTCAGCTGGCTAAAGCCAGCATCGAAAGAGAAGGGCAATACGGCAAGAATCGTGTCTTCCGCGGTGTTTTTGACGTAGGAGGCGACGCTGAGAGCGCCGGCCACCATGTTTCGCTGGGTCAGCACCACACCCTTGGGCTTGCCGGTGCTCCCGGAAGTGTAAAGAATCGCGGCAATATCGGTTTCGATGCGGCGAACAGGGGCCTCAAGGCCGTCCTCCGAAGCCAGCATGGCGTCCCAGGTCGAGGTCATCAGGTGTTCTGGAATGCCGGCGTTAGGTTCAAGCGAGTCCAGCGTAACGAGCGCCTGGAGTTGCTCGCAGTCGGCCAGTTCCTCGCCGAGGAGCGAGGCCTGACTGGCCGTCGTGATCAATAGCCTGACGTCACAATCCTTAAGGATATGAGCCACTTGCGCCGGTTTTAGCGAGGGGTTGATTGGTACGAAAACTGCCCCTGCATAGCTCGCGCCGAAGTAGCCGAGCACGCCTTGAATTCGCTTGTTCAGGTAGATGCCGATGCGGTCGCCGGGGCGAATGCCTAGCGACGTAAACCCGCCCGCGGCCCTCCGGACGGCATCGCTCAGCTCCGCGTAAGTCATTGAATCATTGCCCGAAGCGGATGCCACGGCCAGGTTGCCGGGCATATCCTGCGCCCGGGCGACGATAAAGTCGTGTAAAAGCATGATTTTATTCGGAGTTGTAGTGGGTCGTTGTTGCTCGTGAGCTTAACAGAACCGCAGGATGGAGACTGTGACGTTCCACGCAGACAGCGCCGTGACTCGAAACCATGCCATCTTACTTAATCTCGATCCCTGGCAGAGAGGTACTGTCAGGGTATTTTACATCTCAGTGGTTTCCGCAGGTTTCGAACAACCAATCAGGGCAAAGGGCCAAAAAAAGCGCGCAAAACCAAGCGTCCACTAAATTATTGAAATTAATGGGTTTTTGGCCATAGAAAACATCGTGGACAATGAAAATAAACCTCGAAACTCGGAATCTCAAAAAGTTGGCATCGAGATTGCATCATCTACAGCGAACGGACAATCTGATGACAGAGGAGACTCAAATGTCACGACGCTTACTGAAAACTCTACTCGCCGCATCTGCTGTTGCGGCATTTTCACTGACTGGCGCTACAACCGCTTTGGCTGTGGAAACTTTGAATAGCTGCACACCCGGTAATGTTTTTGCTGGCGGTGGCGGCCTCGCCGCTAATGGCTGCCAGTACATAACGCCAGCTGATTCAAACAACACAGCGGATTTGGCCAACATTAATAGCGCCGGTGGAACTGGCTTCTTCGGTTACAACGACTGGACAGTTGCCGTTGCCAAGCAAAACCTTCCTGATGGCGCAGGAGCAAGCGGTAGCTGGAGCATTCCGGGTTACGATCCGACCCATACGTACATGATCGTCTTCAAAGACGGTGCAGATACCAACCTGATCGGCTTCACGCTCATCAGCGGTATTTCGAGCGGAACGTGGACCAGCCCGTTCACCAACCCGCCTTTTGTTGACCTCGGTGATAATCAAATCAAGGACGTATCCCATTTCACGATCTTCAAGCGTGAAGGCATGGATATGTCGGAGCCGGGTACCTTGGGTCTCCTGGGCCTGGGTCTGCTTGGCATAGCGATCATGCGTCGGCGGCGCTCTGTCTGATAGATAAGTAATATCTATTGATCAGACGGTCCGTTCACGAGCCCGCCCCCGATCACGGGGGCGGGCTTTTTTAATCTGGCGCCGTCCGAATCTGTCGATTCTGTTTACAGCTGCGCCATGCCAGCCTGTTTCCCCACAGCGTATGTCCCTGACTATCATAGATATTGTCCTCGCGGCACAAATTTTGCATCATTATGGATGACGCAAGAGTGCACGCGGTTGCAAGCGCGGCCGCGAGTACGAGCGCCGCGAACACGGATGTAGTATTTTGGCCTCACTTATGAAAAGCCGCGATAACTCGAAGCCCCAAACAAGGCCCGCTAGCCGAGCGGACGGCGTGCCGTCCCCCTCCCGTCGCCGCCTGCTCAAGGGCGGAGCGACCGCGCTGCCGGCGATCCTGACCCTCCACAGCGGCGCGGCACTTGCCAGGTCAAGCAACCTGTTGAGCGCCTCGGCGACGTACGAGGTCGATTCCCTGGGGCGAACCCTGTGCGTGGATATCACGTCTGTCGTGCCGGTGGACGATTTCAGCCAGATTTACGACCTCGGCGACCCGCCGCATGCGGTCATCAACGTCATCCGGGGCGAGGCTGAGGGGCGCATTTACTATGTCAACAAGGACGACAGAGACTCCGGCAATTCGGTCCACCCCGGCCTGATGTGCGAGCAGGGCGGCCAGTACTTCTACAAGCCGTCCTCCGGTCCGTGGGAGGTTGTCGAGGTGCGCCAGGGTTTCGTGGCCTCGTCGATGGCGGCCTCGTCGTTTGCGGCGGATATGACGGACACCCTGATCTGAGCAACCGGTGGAGGCCAGTCGCGTCACGTCGGCTGGTAAACTATGGACCCTCGTAGCCAGGCTGCCGTGAAACGTAGCAGTGTCCCGTCTTTTGTCTCGAGCCCAATCCAATGCGCCCGAATTGTGGCGTGCCTGCCCTGTCCAGGATCTCGCCTGGGTGCAATTCGACGACGAATACGTCGCCTACCATCGTCCATCGGGTAAGACCCATTTCCTGAATGCCGCGACCCATCGGCTGCTGACCGACCTTCTGGTCGAGCCGGCCAGCGTCGCGACGGTCGCCGCCGCCTTCGCTGCGGACAGCTCGGCCAGTCCTGTCGGCGACGTCGAAAAAGAACTGCACGCCACCCTCTCGCACCTGGAATCGCTGGGACTGGTGGTGCGCGAATGACAACGGCGGGCCACAGCGGTCAGGTAGTATCTGACCTGCCGGCGGAAACGTTCGCGGCGCGCCTCGCGGGGCCCGGCCTGGGCATCCGAATGGGTCCGTTCCACACGCGCGTTCAGGTTGACGTCCCCGAGGTGCAGGCCGCGTTATATCGCTTCTACGGCGCTCACCCCGTGGTGGCTGACGACGATGTATTCAGCTTCCATCTGAAGCTCGCCCCAACGCGGGGATTGCCGATGGTGCGTCAGCACAGGGTCCGGTTCTCGGTGGACGGGCGAAGGCCGCACGAGGACATGCCACTGGCGCAGGCGCTGCCGGTGTTCGAGTGGGGCCTGAATCTGGTGATCGCGCTGCGTTGCTACGGCTTCCTGATGCTGCACGCGGGGGTGCTGGAACGTAACGGCCAGGCCATGCTCCTGCCCGCGGCACCGGGCGACGGCAAGAGCACCCTGTGCGCCGGGCTCGCGTTCCGCGGCTGGCGGCTGTTTTCCGACGAGTTCGGGCTGCTGAGGCCGGGCAGCACCGACATGCTGCCCGTACCGCGTCCCGTGGCGCTCAAGAATGGTTCGGTCGAGATCATCCGCGAGTTTGCGCCGGCGGCCGAGATCGGTCCGCTGACCCGCAATACCCGCAAGGGCGACGTCGCGCACCTCAAGCCCCCCGCTGACGCCGTGCGACGTCAGCACGCGCCGGCCCCGGCGGCGCTGGTCGTGTTCCCCCGCTGGGAGGCGGGCGCCACAGTCGAACTCGAAGACCTGTCACCGGCCGAAGCCTTCATGCGGCTCGCCGTCAATGCCTTCAACTACGAGATGCTCGGCGAGGCGGCGTTCGACACGGTCCGGCGACTGGTCGAAGGCGCACGGTGTTTCAGCTTGCGCTACGGCGACCTCGAGGCGGCGGCGGACCGCCTCGGCGCGCTCGCCGACGGGGAACTTTAGGCGCATGACAGCGGACACAACGCGAGTCGCAAACCTGTTGAAGCGTGCGCTGCAGGCGCCGGCCTCCGTGCCGGACCTCTCGGCGCCGGACCTCGACATGCTGATCCGCTCGGCACGGCGCGTGCGCCTGCTCGGTCGGCTGGCTGCCGACCTTCAAGCTGCCGGCGTTTTCGATACGCTGCTGCCGGTCGCACAGGACCAGTTGAACGGCACGCTGGTGTATGCCGAGGCGCGAGCCCGGCTCGCACGCTGGGAGCTCGACCGCATCGCCTGGGCGTTGGAGGATGCACCGCCGTCACGCATCGTGGCCATGAAGGGCTGTGCGTATCTGCTGCTTGGCCTGCCGAAGGCCGCCAGCCGCATCATGGCCGACGTCGACCTGATGCTGCCCGAGGCCGAACTCGAGGCCGTCGAGAAGCGGCTGAACCAAAAGGGTTGGCGGACCAAGCCACTGTCACCGTACGACGATCATTACTATCGCCGCTGGACCCATGAGCTGCCGCCGCTCGCGCACGTCGAGCGGCAGGTGGAGATCGACCTGCACCACAACCTGTTACCGGTTACGGCACGGCTGAAACCGCCGGCCGAGCCGCTGCTGGCCGCCGCCGTGGCCGTGCCCGGTTCGCCGTACCGGGTGCTGGACGGGCCGGACATGGTGCTGCACGCCATGGTGCACCTTTTTTACTCCGACGAAATGGCCGACAAGCTACGGGACCTCGTCGATATCGTCGATCTGGTCGGGCACTTCGCCGTTGAGGATGCCGGCTTTTGGGAACGCCTGGTCGACCGGGCGGGCCAGCTCGGTCTGGAGCGCCCGGCGTTTTATGGCCTGCGTTACGCCAGGCAGCTGCTGGATTGCCCGGTACCCGAACACGTAGAGAGTGCCATTGCGGCCTGGGGTCCACCGGCACCGGTGCGCCGACTCATGGACCGGTTAACCGCCAATGCGCTTTATCCGATGCATCCGGACGATGGATCGCCGGTCGGCGTGGCAGCAAGCCGCCGGTTGCTGTACATGCGCTCACACTGGATACGCATGCCGCCGTGGCTGCTGGCGTATCACCTCGGCTACAAGTTCGTCGTGACTCGGGTACGCCGCAAGCGACCGCCGCAAAGCTTGTTGCAGGGCTGAGCCCGGCCGGCGCGAAATTCGTGTCCGGCTCCTTGATGTCGAACAGATAGCACCATCAGCGGCGCCGCACGTTGCGGAGTCGGAAGAACGTCGTCGTCGCGAATTGATTTCGCGGGCCAAGGCCCGCTCCTGCAAGATCCTAGCGGGTCTTGAACTGGTCCGGGTTCAGGTCGTGGCGCGC
>CBFHSG010000042.1:0-5703 GCA_965658465.1 Woeseiaceae bacterium
AAGGTCCCCTGGATCCCGTCGGCAAAGGGCAGTAGCGCACTGAGCCGCTCGATCAGCGCCTCGTAAGCGTCTTCATCGTAATCCGGCAGAACGAAGGGATTGGAGGAGACCGCCTCGACCTTCATCTGGTCCTGGATCGCATTCACCGCCGCGACGTCCTCGGGATCATCGGCGTCCACCAGCGTGCGCATGAAGACGATCACGTAGGGCGTATTGAACGTGTCCATGTCGAGCGTGTAGGTGCCGCCACCGTGAAACACCGCGTTCACGTAATGATCCTGGTTGTAGATCATCGCCGTCATGTACCGCTCGCCCACCTCCGGCAGGATCAGCGTCGCGCCTTCGGTGATATCGACGACCGCGGTGCTGTAGAGCGTGTCCCGGTTCATGCGAACCGTTGGCTGGTTGTCCACCGGCGTCGGTTCGCGGAAGTGGTAGAAGCGGTTGATGCCACCGGCGAGCGTGACGTACTTGTCGAACTCGATGTCACTCGCGGCCCGCGCGAAGTTGTCGATGGTCACCGGGATTTCACGCGCATCCATCATTTCACTGAGATTGTCGTCGGCGAGTTGCGCCGATGCGATGGCGGGAGCGCTCAGACCGGCGGCGAGCGCCAGGGTAAGTACGGAAAGTCTCATTTCTGTCCTCCTTCCTACATGTGGCCCTGCACCAGCGTGCCTGGCGGAACGACTACTGCCCGCTCCGGGTCATAACGATCGAAGGCATTAAGCACTCGGGCCGCCTCCGCAGCATCCCCGTCGGTCACGTTGATCTCTCCGCCCTTGATTAAATCGTCGATGGGCGCGGCGCTGAGGTAGACCTTCGCCCAGGCCTCGGGCGACAGCTTTAGCACGATGTCCGCATCGCGCGGATACGTGTCCGGATCCTCGATGAACTCCGCGACCGCCCGGCGCACGTGCAACCCGGCACTCGTTCCATCCGCGAAGTCGAAACGCAGCACCTGGTCCGTCTCGCCACTTTTGACCGGATCGATGCGCACGCGGAAGTAGTCGACGAAAGCGCCGGGGAATGCGGCAACGGTCTCGGGCGCCGGCGGGATCACCCGGGGAAGCGTGATCTTGCCTTCCAGCGCCAGGGCTTGCGACATCAGGTGCGCACGGTTGTTGGCGCCGGTCGAGACGTAGGCCATCTGCCGCAACGCCTCGGCCTTTATCCTGCGCGCGTTCGCATCCGTCGGATCGAGACGGTAGAGATAGTTGACGAGCTGGGCCGCCCAGCTGTATTCCTTCTTTTCCATCGCCTCTTCCGCCGCGGCGAGTACAGCGTCTCGCCCGCCCATCAGCGGCACGATGCGCTCGGCCTCGTCCATCGGGGCGACCAGCGCGAGGTGCGCGGCGTCGTTGTCGTACCAGCCGACCGCCTGGTAGTAGATCGCCGGCGGATACGAGGAGATCTCGCCGTAGTTCTCGAGGTTGTTGGGGACTTCCCTGAGGTAATCGGGCAGGCGCACCAGGTGGCGCAGATCATCGGGCCCCTTGCCGCCGAGGATGCCGCGCAGGGTCTGGTCCAGTACGAAGCTCGCGCCGTCCAGGTAGCCTTCCAGGCGCTCCCTAATTTTCTCCTTGCCGACCACCGGGCGGGCGGCCGCAGAGATCAGCACCTCGGGCTCTAGATTGCGGTTGAACTTGAGACCCTCGATCCACTCCCTCGGGTCGCGGAACACGTCGCCGCGTACCGAGTAAAGCTGCGGCGGGCTGGACCAGAGCAAGGTGGTGAAGAGGATCTTGCGGTCCGGCAGCCAGACGGTCGTGTGCACCTTGTCGTCCGAGCCGTACTTGGTGAAGAACTGCATCTTCTGGCCCAGTACGGTCATTTCCTGGCCGTCTTCGACCGGCGTGTTGACAGGCAGGTACGCCAGTGTGAAATCCTCAGGAAACGTCGTCGGCAGGACCCAGGCATCCGGACCCTCGCTGGGCATGAAGGCGTTGAACTGGATCAGCCCGCGCGCCGTCAGGTAGGGGCCGATTTCCTGAAAATAGGCGGGGAACCCCGCTGCTTTCGTGTTGGCCTCGACCACGGCGTTGAGGTTGGGGTGGCCGATAATCGTGAGATCTTCCTGCCCTTCCGCCAGCACCCCGGCCCCGAACGCGGTGTGCGAATGACCGTAGATGATGGCGCGAATCGGCTTGTCGCTGACCGTGCGGATGGCCTCGAGCAGGATCTCGCCGTCGTGCTTGGTGTCGCCCGTATCGAAGGCAATCAGGCCCTCGTCGGTATCGATAATGGAGATCGGCGCCAGGCCATAGCCGCCGAACACCCAGATGCCTTTGGCGGGCTGCTCGATGGTGGGCTCGGTCCACGCCACCTCTTCGATTCCGTCCAGGATGCGCTTGTTGGCGATTGCGCCGTTCGGCGCCGTCACCAGTTCGACGGGCCCGCCCATGTAGGGCGTAACCGGCAGGGTTGGTTCGTCGGCCAGAAGATTGCCGGCGCCGGGCGCCAGCGCGACGATCGCCAGGGCTGAGTATGTCATCCTGCGTCGGTTGGTCATGCGTCTCATGATGCTTCCTCCATTGTTCAGGTGTTCAGGCCTGGCGTTGCAGCAGGCCTTCGAGGCTGCCTTCGAGTTCCAGTGCAAGCTGCGCCAGCAGCTCTTCGTATTCGCGAACACGCTCGGGATGTTCGGTTGCACCCGGCTGCCGCAGGTTCTCGAGCGTGATCAAACACCGGCGATAGTCCTCGCACAGCTCGCGAAAGGCCGGGTATTCACTCAGCCCACGGTCGACCAGCTCTTCGCGGCCGGGGTACACGCTCTGGATGAGCGATCGGGTGCCCTGCCCGGGTTTCATGGATCACCTCGGAGGTTCACTGCCTGACTGGTATTGTCGAGTGCTGCAGCGGTGTGCGGTAGGGCCCTGGTAGAGCGGAATGTAGGCTACATTTGTTATCCTGAAGTCACCTGTATCTTTCGCCGGAGTGAGAGCGTCCCGATATGAAGGAGGACGACACATCGGGACACCCGACGACAATCGAGCCACGCAGTGGCATCTCCGTCGCCGCGATCCACGAGCAGCTCGGGCGTATCCTCGCGAGCCCCGAGTTCCAGGCCACCGACAAGATGCGCGACTTCCTCCGTTTCATTATCGAGGAGAAGCTCGCCGGACGGGCCCAAAGGCTTAGGGCTAGAACGATCGCGATAGCGGTATTTGGCCGGGGCGAGGATTTTGACGGCACCAACGATCCCATCGTTCGTATCCAGGCCGGACGTCTCCGGCGGGCGCTGGAGCGTTACTACCTGACGGCGGGCACCCGCGACCCGATCCAGATCGACATTCCCAAGGGGCGCTACATCCCCCGTTTCTCAGCACGGCCCGGTGCAATGGACGAGGTAATGCCGGGCGTCGGGCGCACCCCGGCGGAGCGATCGGCCGGTGACGGGGTTCCGTCGGTGGCGGTGCTCCCGTTCGAGACCCTGGACGCGGATCCGGATCAACGGCCGCTGGCAGCCGGCCTGGCGGAGGAGCTGGTTACCGAGCTGACACGGTTCCAGGATATCGTCGTCATGTCCTGCAATACGGCCCGGCAACCAACGGGATTTCCTGCCGATACCGTCGAGATTGGCAAGAGCGTCGGCGTTCGCTTCGTGCTCGCGGGCACGATCCGGCGGGATGGGGAGACGGTCAAGGTATCGGCGCGCCTGCTCGATACCCATAATGGCGAGCAGATCTGGGCCGAGGCGTTTACTCATCCCCTCGAGGCGAGCCGACTCATCGCCACGCAGGAACAGATCGCCGGCAGCGTGGTAGCGGCCGTCGCGAGCGAATTCGGGATCATCGCCCGGCGGCTGTCATCCGAATCGCGCAAGAAAGCGCCGAACGATCTGCAGACGTACGAGGCGATGCTGCGTTACTACGACCACCAGATCTCGCCATCCCCCGAATCCGCCGAAACGTGCTTTGCGGCGCTCCGGGCGGCCTCCGAGCGGGAGCCCGGGTACGGGCCGCTCTGGTCGGCCCTGGCGACACTCTATTGCCAGGTTTACAGCTTCGATGCGGCAGGCATCGAGAACCCGCTGGAAACGGCGCTGGAATGCGCGCGCCGCGGCGTGTTTCTCGAACCGGGCTCGCAGCTTGGGCGGCTGATACTCGCCTACGCGAGCCACCTGGCCGACGACCCCGACAGCTTCCACGAAGAAGCGGGCATCGCCCTGTCGCTGAACCCCAATTCCCCGTATACGGTCGGTGCAGTCGGTTACCTGCATGTGTTTTTGGGCGAGATCGATCCAGGATTGGCGTTGCTCGATAGGGCGGTCTCGCTCAATCCATGCGGCCCGGCGTGGTTTCATGCCGGCTACGTCGTCGATCATCTGCTGCAGGACGATTACGAGCGTGCGCTGGCCGTGACCCGAACGTACCACCCCTTCATCAGCTACTGGGACGACGTGATGATCGCGGCAATACTCGGGCAGCTCGGCCGTGCTGACGAGGCTCGTCCGCACATCGAAGCGATCAGGAAACAAAAACCGGACCTCGCGGGTCGTGCCGGCGAGCTGATGCGGCGGGGCCTGAAGATAGACGACCTGGTGCAGGATCTCGTCGACGGCCTGCGGCGTGCCGGCCTGCCGGGGTGACAGTTTTATCTGTCGAGAATCTCCTCCCGGGGTTCGTACATGCGGGTGACGTAGTTCACGCCCGGCGTGATTATGGTGTGTACCAGATCGGTGAGGTGTAGGCCCGCTCCTGGTGGGTAGCCGGTACGCCCTCGGGCAGATCCACGCCGAAGAAGGCCGCGTCGTAAGTCGTCCAGCGCGGCGTCGGGATCTCGAGTACGCGAACGTAGTAGAACGCCCGCTGGTCCGCATCGAAGTCAGGATCCTGCCAGTAAGCCATCATCAGGGCGTCGCCGATGCTGTTGGTGTAGGTTGCGTTCGCGACATCCACGGTGTTGCCGACCGACCCTTCGCAGCGGTGCTGGTCGTTGATAGCCCGGTCATCCGAGCACAGCACGTCGTAGACCTTTTCCTGGAGATCCCCGCTGCCATCCATCCAGCCCTTCACCAGCTGCACGCGGTCCAGGTTGGCGCCGTCGACATCACGAAGCGCCCGGATCAGGAAAGCAGGCACCTTGCCATCGGGCGCGTTCCGCAGGTCGCCGCCCATGGGGACGCCGCGCTCGTAGCCGACCCGCGCGAAATCCGGCCGTTGCACGTCCGCCGCCTCGAAGTCATAGCCGGCAAAGACCCGTACCGTCATGCGTGTACCCGTAGTGGCGTAGACTTCCTTGCGGCTCATGGCGTCCCAGATTCCCTCCCGCGTATTCTCGGTGGCCCACACCGCCGCCAGGCCGGAGGCCAGGGTCTTGTAGTGGCGGATGGTGATGTCCGGGCCACCCGGTTCCTGCAGGTACCCTGTAATCTTTTCATTGAAACGATCCGGGTCGTCAGAAGGCTCCCCTGGCGTCGCCTTGCCGAAATAGTTGTTCTCCTCCATGGTAGCCAGGGAGGTGTGGCTGTCCGTGGAACCGACCAGGCCGAACTTGAAAGGGTTGGCGCCGAGCTTTTCCTCGTAGGCCAGACCGCGCTTGTAGGCTTCCCGGGCATATTCCCGCGGCAGCATGTCGGGGGTCTTGGGTTCGGGGCCGAAGCTGCCCTTGTCCCAGGTGCCGTAGTCGGCGAACTCGTCGTTCGGCGACAGGGAAGGATGGGCCTCGCCGTCGCCCTTCATCTGCGTGACCTCGTACACC
>CBFHSG010000043.1:0-5265 GCA_965658465.1 Woeseiaceae bacterium
TGTCGGTTTACCGCAGCGATTTTTCCGCGTAAAACGTACACCCGCGGGCCCGGGCCCGCTCCTACAGGTACGTCGTGCTGCCCTGTAGGAGCGGGCCCTGGCCCGCGAACCCCACCGCCGTCTTCAGAATGCCGCGTCGATGCCGACGAGGAAATAATTCTCCTTGGTCAGGTGGCCGGTGTAATACTCGCCGCTCTGCGGTTCGTCGTCGAGGAAATCGACGTTCAGCTCCAGGACGCCCTTGACGTTGCGCATGAAGTAGTACGACGCCGCGAACGTCAGCGTCTGCATCTCGATTCCTTCGTAAATCGTGTCGGTGTCGGCGAGGTCGCCGGCATCACCGATATTGAGCAGTGCGGAAAAGACCCACTTGTCACTGTGCACGTAGTCGACGCCCGCGAATCCGGCCGTCCACTGGTAGTCGATTGCCGGGTCCAGGAACCCGTCCCAACTGTTCCAGAGGATCTGCCCGAACCAGTACCACTGATCGGCGAATCGTCCGGACACGTCGATGCCAAGCACTGTCTTGTCCGTATCGCGATCACCGCTATCCAGGCCGGCCGGGCCGATAGCATTGCGTTGCTCGCCGGACAACAGGAACAGGCCGACAGAAGCGGGGCCGATGGTCGTTCCGACACGGCCGAAAATGCTCTTGCCCGTGTCGTTGTCGAACAGGTGGTCCGGCCGCCGGTAGCCGGGGCTGGTGACATTGTAGTTCTGCGTTATGCCGTTGCCGTTGACCAGTCCAAGCGACACGTCGACCGGCCCGAAACCCCTGCCGAACAACACGCCGCGGTCGTAGGTGACGCCGGCGAAGCGGTAAGCCATGAAGTCCTGGAAGGTCATGCGTACCTCGCGCGGGAACATCAGGTCGGACATCTGGAACTGGCCGAGCTGCAGCCCGACACCGGAATTGAACAGGTCGTCGTAACTGAACCAGGCATCCTCGACGATGACCTCTGTGTTCGCACCCTTCTCCGCGAAGATCATGTAGAAGTAGTAGCTGATGTGGTCGGTGAGAGGCGCACTCGACAGCAGTTTCAGGAGATAGGGGGCCTGGAAGTCGAGGCTCGAGTCGGCTTCGACCTCGCCGGTGACAGGGTCGACGGACTCGCTGTCGCGTGCCTGCACGAACCCCTGCATGCGAGCGGCCAGCGGCAGCGCTTTCGCCAGCGCCAGCGTTTCGTCGCCGGTCTCGACCGTGTGATCGCGCCAGTTCGCCATGCGGAAGTTCATGTCGCCGGCAAAGCGCTCGCCGAAATCGTTGAGGCGCGGATACGCGGCGTGACAGACGTTGCAGCTTACGCCGTATTCGCGCGCGAACGCGGGCATCGCGTCCGCCGTCTCGCTGAGCATGAAAAATCCGACGAAGAGAAATGATGTGACGGCGGTGAGACGCGTGGCGGCTATACCTGGCATGACAACTACCCCATGAATATCCTGGCAGGGTTGTCATTAGGTCGCAGTCGCGACTATTGCACTATACGGGCATCCCCGGATCAGTATGGGGAAACACGCAATTGGATCGTCCGTAGGAGCGGGCCCACGGCCCGCGACAATCGCGGCTCATGAGCCGCTCCTACAGGTGTTTCCGGTACCCCGCAGGAGCGGGCCCACGGCCCGCGACAGTCGCGGCTCATGAGCCGCTCCTACAGGTGTTTCCGGTACCCCGTAGGAGCGGGCCCACGGCCCGCGATTTGCAGCTACCAGGTCTTGCGGACACTGACCATGACGTTGCGCCCCGGCGCGTCGAGACCCGAGCCGTGCACCCGGTAGCGCTTGTCGAGGACGTTGTCGATACCCAGCGTGAACTGCCAGCCGCCGCGGACGTCCCAGGTGCCGCGCGCGCCGAGGATGCCCCAGCCGCTGGTGCCGTTCGGGTCGATACGACTGTCACGAACGTCGCGGGCGCTCAACCGGTCCTGTTCGCCGGCAAACCGCAGCCACGCGTCCAGGCGGACATCTCCGCCGCCGTCGTAGCTGACATCCAGCCGGCCGCTGAGGGGCGGGATGCGATCGCCAGGCTCCACGGGCGATCCCGGCACGCGCTGCTCGCTCCAGGTGTAATTGAGTACCGCGTCCACGCTGATCGTATCGCTGATGTCGAAACCCGCGCCGCCCTCGAAGCCCCGAATCGTCGAGTCCGCCGCATTCACGCTCTGCACGATGTCGCGGCCTTCGGGCGTCACTTCGCCCGTCGACACGGACGTGATGCGATCACTGTAATCCAGCGTGTAAACCATCAGCTCGAAACGCGCACGCTCGCCGCCGTAACGAACGCCGGCGTCGAACTGGATGACACGCTCCGAGTCCAGGTCCGGGTTCGGAATATTGAAGCGGTTGCCCGGCCGATTGCCGAGCGTGCCGAGATCGAAAACGTTTGGCGCGCGGAACCCGAAGCCCGCGTTCGCGACAAGCTGCCAGTTTTCGCTCGCGTTGAATATCCAGCCGATGTCGCCGCTCATGTCGTTCACGTCGACGGACGCGGCAACGGACACCGGTGTCGCAGGCAACGAAACGTTCTCGTGACTGACGCGCAAGCCGCCGCTCAGGATGTTGCGTTGGGAAATGTTGCGCTCCGTGTTGCCGAACAGGGCAAAGCGTTCGATCTCGGAGCCGTCCGGGAAGCGAGGCGTCAGCACTGTCACCTGTCCATCGACGAGGTTTTCCTCGCTGCGCCGGCTCGAGACCTCGTCGAGATACGCCTCCACCCCGGCGACCCAGGAGCCCGAGTCCGTCACCCGGCTGCCGCTGACGACGAGACCGTACAGGTCGCTGCGATTCGACTCGTAGCGCCTGTCCGTCGCCTCGAAATCACGCGACGTGCGGTCGTCGTCGATGCGCTGCCAGGCGAGATCGACGTTCCAGTCGAGCCCGAAGGCGCCGTTTTCGTGGCCGTACTTGCCGTGCACGAAGACGCGCCGGTTGGGTTTGAAGAAAAACTCCGAGGACGACGGCTCGGTCTGCCCGAATCCCGGCACGACTTCATCGACGCGCGGCGTCTCCGGCTGCTCGAGGTAGTGGACGTCGAACAGCCAGGAGCGATCGTCGTCGGGGCGGCCGGCAATCGCCCAGCGTACTGCGCGCGATTCGTAACCGCTGGGCCCGATGCGATCGCCACTGCCGGTGCGGCGGTCGCCCGTTTCGAGGAGATCGGCGCTGAACGATGTCGCGATGCGGTTATTGCCGGCATCGATCGTGCCGCTCAACAGCCTGCCGAGCTCGGCCGTGTCATAAGCGGCGTAGACCTCGCCACGGTACGCAGTCTCTTCGCTGTCGAAGCGCGGCACGCGCGTGACCAGCTGCACGACGCCGCCGACCGCGTCGCTGCCGTACAGGGATGCAGGCGTGCCGCGCAGCACCTCGATACGTTCGACGGCGCCTGTCGGCACCAACGCGAAATACTGCGTCGGCGCACTGCGGAAGATTGCATTATTCAGGCGCATGCCGTCGACGAGGTGCAGGATCGACGAGCCCTTGAGGCCGCGAATGATCGGCGCGCCCTGGCCCGGTGTGGTCTGCTGCAAAAAGACGCCGACCTGGATATCCAGTGCGTCAGTGACGAGTTTCCGGTCGCGGGCGGATGCGCCATCCACGAGCGTGAGTCCCGAGGAAACCTCGGCGATGCTGACGGTTCGGCGTGTGGCCGTGACGAGGATTTCGTCGAGCCGATCCTGCTCGGCGAAGACGTCGGCATAGATCAGCGTGCCCAGCAGTGCCGGGATAAGCATCCTTGCTTTGATCATGGCTTAACGCAAGCTGGATATCAGTACGAGGAGGATAGCAAGCGGCGCCGCAAAACGGATGAGGAACAGCCATGCCTGGGCAACCACCGGGCTGGGGAAGACGAGCTCGCTGTCGAGATGTTCCTTCCTGAGGCGCCAGCCGACAAACACGGCGATGAGAATTCCGCCGAGCGGCATCAGGATGTTGGCCGTGAAGTAGTCGATGAGACCGAAGAACGTCATCTCCGCGAACACGTCGAACATCCCCAGCGGCCGCACGTGGGCCCAGATATTAAAGGAGAACACGCTCAGCATGCCGATCGCCCAGCCGATGAAACCGAAAATGAAACAGGCCTTGACGCGCGACATGGCCCACTTGTCCTCGGCGTAGCGGATGATCGGCTCGATGATGGCGATGATGGACGTGAGTCCCGCGAATGCCAGCAGGAGGAAGAACAGCGCACCGAAGATCTGGCCGCCGGGCATACTCGCGAACGCGGTGGGCAGGGTCGTGAAGATCAGCCCGGGCCCCTCCGCCGGGTCGAGGCCATTCGCAAACACGATCGGGAAGATCATGATCCCGGCGAGGATCGCGATCAGCGTGTCCGCGCTGGCAATGATCACCGCGGCCTTCGTCAGCGAAATGTTCTTCGGCACGTAGGACCCGTAGGCCATCATCAGGCCGATCGCCACACCGATGGAAAAGAACGCCTGGCCAATGGCCACGAGCACGGTATTCGGTGTGATCTTGCTGAAGTCGGTGCTGAACAGGAACTCGAGACCCGCTGTCAGGTCGCCCGCGACCATGGCGTAGCCGATCATCACCAGCAGCATCACGAACAGGGCCGGCATCAGGACCTTCACCGTGCGCTCGATGCCACCGTGCAACCCCCGCCCGACGATGAAGACCGAGATGACCATGAAGACGGTGTGCCACAGCGTCATCGTCGCGGGGCTGTCTTTGAGTTCCTCGAACTGCTGGGCGACCTCGGCCATCGTCGAGCCGCCGAAGCCGGTCGCCGCCTTGATGATGTAGGCGAGCGTCCAGCCGGCGATGACGCTGTAATACGTGGCGATGAGGAAGCCTGCGATGACGCCCATCCAGCCGACGATGGACCAGGACTTCGACCGTCCGGAATCCTCGGCCACCATGCGCGTGGCGACGGGCGGGCTGTGGCCGCCCATGCGGCCGATCAGGAGCTCGCCGATCAGGATCGGGATGGCAATGATGGCAACGCACAACAGGTAGACAAGCACGAACGCACCGCCGCCGCTGACGCCGACGACGTAGGGGAATTTCCAGATATTGCCGAGCCCGACGGCCGCGCCGATCGCCGCCAGGATGAATACGATTTCCGATGACCAGGTATGGGCACTGTCCGACGAAGCCGGTAAAGCCATCCCCCCTTCTCCTTGTTCTCGCGCCTGGATGGCGGAATACTAGTGTACCCCGCCGTTAATCTTGTGACATTCAGAGCGTGCCTGTGCCGACAGTGCAAGGCGCGATCCGCCGTGAATGGCGAGCCCTTTACAAGGATTG
>CBFHSG010000044.1:0-4345 GCA_965658465.1 Woeseiaceae bacterium
CACGTCGCTGTGCTCAAAGGAACCGATGTTGATCAGCCCAGGAATCTCGCGAAGTCGGTCACCGTCGAGTAGAACACGCGCCGGCGTTGTGGTGTTGGTTCGTCGTAATATAGTTTCAAACTGGGCATTAAAGTTTCAAACTAGGCGACCTTTCCTGAAAATATAGTTTCAAACTTAGGAAAATCAGTAGGTTGTTCTTAGGCAGCGATGGGGTTTACGGACAATAGTCGCGATTCGGGTCGAATTGATCAAAAAACGATCAATTGCATCGGGATGTTGGGCGCAAATAAAGTTTCAAACTCGATATTTACGGGTAGCTGGCGTAACGGCCGGTAATCTCAAAACCGGCCATTCAAAGGTCCGCTTTGGGGAGGGTGCGACGGGCTGCTATCGGCCGAGGCTGTGTGAAAAGCAAGCCCCTCTGCCAGGAGCGGACTCTCTTCCCCCAAACGTGCGCGCAGCTTCATGAGGCGAAATCTGCACCCAGCTGTCGCCCGTCTATTCGCGCAATATGGCAAGCAATCGGTATTCGGGTCTTACTGTAATTCCGCCCGAATAACTTCTATGAACGTATCCAGATCAGCGCCAAAATCAGGGCTAATTCGCAACAGAATGTCGTTCAACAGAATTGATCGGCGAGTAACTAACCCTTGGAATTCTTTGCTGGTCAGCAAATCAGTATGGTCGGTTCTCACTTTCAGCGAGAATTCTTGATCAAATTTGTACGATAACTCCGTTTTTTTTTGTCTGCCAGCATTCAAAATCTGTGGCATTGACACGTTAGCATTCAGAAAAGGGATCAGATGCACATCGTAGAAGGCTAAATCACGCGCCACAGCTGCTTTCACTAAAGCGAAGCTTTCGTGCCAATCAACCAGCATGGTGCGTAGTTCAACATTGGAAATTACAACCAGTTGCCCACCTTCAACGATCGACCGCAAAAGCGGAAACGACCAACTCGCTGGTTGATTGATCACGCATATGTCGCCTATCAAATTATCAATCGACCTACTGTCCAAGGAGTCGTTGCCTTCTGCTGATGCTTGGAGAAGGCTAATTGCAGATGCCCTGATTTTGCTGATGCGAGTACGTTGTGATTCCAGCCGATCTCGCTTTGTAACGAGATCTTCAAGGAGGGCCTCGAGAATCTGCGCCTCCTGCTGTTCAGATTGGGAATCTTCCCACCAGGCATCTATTGCGAACGCGAGCAGGATGCTCCCAACAATAGCCGCGGCCTCTACCGCAACTTTCACCCAAGGGATTTGGGACGCTTTAGTCATCGACGAAGAATACTATCTAGCATTCGGCAGCTTAGGGTCACAGGCGGAAAGTATAGCCCGAAACCCCTGCCCGCCGGCTTTGGGGTGCTTAGGAGTCAGTCGGTTCGAGCCAGGATGACAGGCTCAGTGCGGCCGGAAGCGGACACCTATACATATCAAAACGTAGACGATTGATCGTGAAAAATCGATTCAACCCCTCATTACGGTTCTAGACGGAAGCTGACGATAGGTTGGTGGGGGTCAGGCGCGCATCGGCATAGAAGGGCTCCAAAGTCCTTGACGCCCTTCTGGTCGCAGAGACCTGACAGTCACTCCGTAATTGTACCTGTAATAACGCCCTCAGCTACGTCATACAGCCCGAAATCAGGAGGAAGGAACTCATACGGAACAGGGAACGGCGCGTACGTCGGGACGACCTCTTCGCCCTTGAAGTGCAGGCCTTCAAGTGTTCCACCGTATCCCTTGCCGACGAGCCTGAATTCGCCAACCCAGAATCCCATATCTGCGAATTCCTGTTCGATGAAGCCGCTCATGACATCTCCTTCGACAGGAAAATCCGATTATACTGGGCGCGTAGTTTTCACACAGCCTAGACCCAAAGGCGACATTGGCGCCCAGTGATTCGACCGTCCGCCTTTAGCCGGCAACTTCGCAATTCGAACACGATAGGTGCAAATCGCGCCCCCCGCTACCATTTATATTGGGATTGGAGAAGATAATAGCCCGTTTAGCCGCAAAGCGGCGCGGGTTTGTGGCGAGGCCGGCCCTGTCTTTAGTGCCGGCCCCTTGATTTTTCTTATTTTCCGCGCCGTGACCTTGGACACTGCGCCGTGAGAGTAATGCCCGGGTTGTCGACTACCACAGTCGAATTGGACGGTACAATGGGCGGACTGCCGCCCGTAACGCAAAATTCCGCTGATGACACTGTTCGCCGAACTCAAGCGCCGTAACGTTACTCGGATTGCTATCGCTTATGTCGCAGCAGCGTGGCTGCTAATCCAGGTGGCGGAAACTCTGTTCCCCGTTTACGGGCTTTCCGACAACGCAATACGCCTGGTCGTTGCTGCGCTCGCAGTCGGTTTCATACCTGCACTTGTCATCGCGTGGCTGTTCGAGCTGACCCCGGAGGGAATCAAGTTTGATTCGGCGGTCGCTGCGGATGCACCATCCAGAGTCCGTGCGCACAGGCTGCTTGATCGGGTCATCATGATCGCGCTTGGTCTGGCTGTGAGTTATTTCGCCTTTGACAAGCTGTTGCTGGATCCAGCAGAGGATGCAAGGATTGCAGAAAAGGCACGCAGCGAAGCATTGATCGAGTCCTATGCCGGGAAATCCATCGCGGTGCTGCCTTTTGTCAATATGAGCCCGGATCCCGGTCAGGCATTTTTCGCGGATGGCATCTCGGAGGAACTGCTGAATTTGCTGGCCAGAATTCCTGGTCTACGCGTGATCTCTCGATCTTCCGCATTCTCTTTCCGCGGCGATGACATCAATGTTCGGGATGTTTCGGAAAAACTCGACGTTTCGCACGTGCTCGAAGGATCAGTACGGAAATTCGGCAACAGAATCCGTGTTACGGCGCAGTTGATCGAAGCTCGCACGGATACGCATATCTGGTCACGGACCTATGAGCGAGAGTTGGGCGACATTTTCGGTATCCAGGACGATATCGCAAAGACCGTCGTCGAGGAGCTCGAGAGTCGACTCGTCGATCGGCTGCGGCCGTCGCGTCAGACGGCCCCGGAAGTCTATGCTCTTTTCTTGAAGGCACGGAATCTCGCTCACGCTCCCCGGGCGGGGAGCGGGGACATGGAGCGTGCCGAAGCAATGTTGCGGCGAGCAATCGAGATGGACCCGGATTATGCGCCGGCATGGAGCAGCCTGGCGCTGACGATCTTTTTCCAGACATCGCGAACCGAGAGGAAATCCGGTTGGAACAAGTATCCGCGCAGCGAGGGCGAACGGCTATTCAGGGACGCATTTCAACGTGCGCTCGCTGCAGACCCCCTGGATGGCGCTGCAAACACATATCTTGGTTGGGAGTGGTTTTTTGATGAAAACGACCCGGCTGGTGTGCGCTTCGTCGAAAAGGGGCTGGCGAGTGAGCCGAACAACGTCGAAGTCGTTCGCGCGTCCGGAGCTTTCGCCCGTGCGATTGGACACTGGGAAGCGGCTGTGGCCTTGGGACAGCGCGCAATTGACCTCGATCCCCTTTGCCAGCTCTGCTACCACAATTTGTCCTTAGCTTATTTCTTTGGCGGCATGCTTGGTGAAGCCGAGGCCGTCACGCGCAGGGGCGATGCGCTATTCGGCCGAGCCAAGCATAACCTTGGACAGATCTTGCTTGTCAAAGGCGATGCGCAAGCAGCGTTGCTCAGCTTCAGTGAGATTGAGGGCTATGAGCGGTCCCACGGACGTGCGCTGGCTTTGTACTCTTTGGGGCGCGTGAAGGAATCCCGGGCCAGCCTTGCCGAGTTCATAGAGCAAACCGATGGCGAATCGGTCTCACTCAACGCGATGGCTTACGCCTGGCTGGGGGATGCCGACCTCGCATTCGAAAGTCTGGATAAACGCTGGCATAGCAACCAGAAGTATTTTCGCTTCGATTTTCTCACAAGAGTGGCTTGGCATCCTATGTACCGAAACCTGCATGACGATCCTCGCTGGCAGGCTTATTGGGAGGCCGCGCAGACTTCGCCGGACGAACTCCAGCGCGTCGAGTTCCGTGTCGAGCAATCCGCTCGATAAGCTCCCGCTGCGCTGTATTCGAATAATCGTGTTTCAAGTAGCGAATCATTGCAAGTAGGCCAGAGGTCGAGCTGTCGGAACGGTGCAACGCGGGCCCCCGCTGCCATAAGAGGACCTTCAGATTTTCTGTTCGACCGACCGCATCTGGCCGGGTCCAGTCGGTCACTAGGAAGACGATTGAACGGCTGCTTCACTTCGCATTCCAGCCGGTCGATAGACTTGAGTTATGATGGCTGGAGATGACCCTGGCCGTGTGATAACTCGGGTTTTCATCGATTGACGGACGAGTTGAGTGGCCAACGGCGTGGCCGCCGCGG
>CBFHSG010000045.1:0-4053 GCA_965658465.1 Woeseiaceae bacterium
CCCGACCGGGTCCGGTCGTCGAACATGAGCCCGTTGGACAGGTTGCCGTTGTGGGCGATCGCGAGCATGCGCCCGCCGGTCTTGTCCTCGTAGGCCTGCATCCAGGCCCACAGGTCTTCCGGGTCGGTGGAATCGTAGTTCGAAAACGGCAGCACCTGGTCCGCGTCATCCTTGCCGTCACGGAAAATGACGTTGCGATGCAGGTTGTTGCCTCCGGGGCTGGAGGTCCACTCAAAGCCGATGAAGGCCGTGAACTGTCCCGGCGCGTTAAATTCCTCGGCGGCAGCGGTGACGCGCTCCCACATTGTCCGGGTGAGCTCGTCCTGGCCCGCCAGCGGGTCCTGGTTGGTGCTCATCCCTTGTCCCCAGAGTGTGTAGGCGTCGCCATAGTTGCCGTCGTACACCATCTGCGCGATCCGTTTGCCGAATTCCAGCTTGAGCAGGTCCGGGTTCCGCTCCTCGATCATCGGCGCCAGGCCTAGGTTCTCCGCGTGGTCGGCGGCTACGAGGAAGTCCAGTGGTCGTTGCAGCCGGGCGCGCACACCGGTGCTCGAGACCACCGTCTCGCCACGCGCGAAGCGGTAGGCCTCTTCCAGCCCGAGGCGGTTGCCGATCATCCCGGCATCCGTCGACAGGGCCGTGTGCAGGTGCGTGTCGCCCCAGTACACGCGCTGGGGATAGCCGACGTCCAGATAAGGAGAGTACTCGGGTTCGTGCAGGCCCTCGCGCTCGCCGACGCCGTAGCCGTAGGACGAGCCCTGCTGCTGTGCGAAGGCCGGGCCCGCGTTAGCGAGCACGGCGGCCAGTGCCGCCACGAAAAAAGATCGCCGTAGAGTAAGTCCTGGTTTCATGCTTGTGACCTCGGTGGGATTGTCGCGCAACGGGTGAGCCCGACTGTTTGCCTGGAAGGCATTTACTTGTATTAGTCAATTATTGACTTTATCATGCAGTTTCACTGGGAACAAGAGTGACCGGCAATTGGGTGACCAACAGTCCATCGAGGACAGCACAGGCTTTTGGGTAACGCGTCTCGCTCGATCGATGGAGCACGATTTCGAAAAGCGCCTGCAGGCAATCGGCATCACGCGCAGTGCCTATGCGGTGCTCAGCGCTATCCATCACGACAAAAAGGCGACGCCTGCCGAGATTGCCAATTTTCTTGGCATAGACGGTGCTGCCGTCACGCGCCACCTCGATCGCATTGAAAAACAGGGGCTGATCAAGCGAACGCCGAGTGCAACGGATCGCCGCTCAATTGACATCACCTTGACCCGGGAAGGCGTTCGGACCGTCCGGCGCGGCCGCGCCGACTCGGAGGCCACGAACAAGAAATTTACCGAATGCCTTAGCGCGGCTGAGGTCGGCCAGTTCCAGTCCACCATTCAGACAATGCTGGCCGATGCCAGCCAGGCCGTGGCTGACATCTGACCGGACCAGATTCCGACGAGATCGACACGATTGAATACCGACTATACTGTGGGACTATCCCAGGTCGTCGCTGATAATCGCGCTGGCCGGTCCGACACACCCGGCAAGGGGAAATTGAAAAATGGGAATCCACAACAGGTTACTGACTGATTTTCGTCTATCCAAAACGGCATTGGTTACATCCTTTGTCATGCTGGGCAGCAGTCCGGCCATGGCCCAGGAAGATGACAAGTTCGTGATATCGGCCGGTGCTTATTCGGTCCTTCGATACGAGTCAGCGGTCTCGCTGACGGAAACCAACCTCGGAGCCGGAATATCAATCAGCCCGAGGGATACGCTCGGACTGGACGGTGAGCAAACGGTCTTTCGACTGGATGGCCTGTACCGATTCAATACCAACCACGCGATGACGTTTTCGTGGTTTCGCATCAATGCCGATGCCAGCAAGACCCTGGTGGACGACATCGAATGGGTCGATGAGAATGGTGATACGGTCATTATCCCCACTGGAACCAGTGTCAGCTCATCGCTGGGTTACGATATTTACAAGCTTGGATATCTATGGTCGTTCTACCGTTCTGACAAAGTCGAACTTGCAGCCGGCGCCGGGCTGCATTTGGCGGAGGTGAAGGTCGGACTGAGTGTGGATTCCGCAATCATCGGCTCCGAGTTGCGGACAGCAAAATCGAATCTACCGATGCCCGTTCTTTCGTTCAGGCTCAACTACAATGTGACGCCCAGGTTTGACTGGTTTATCAGGACGCAATTGTTTGCGCTTGACCTGGGTGAATGGAGAGGCGTGTACTCAGACATCGAGCTGGCCATGAAATATCAATTATTCGAACACATCGGGATTGGCGTCGGGATCGGATCGAACGGACTGGACGTCGTTCGGGAGTACGATGACTCTCGTTTCGAATTCGAAAACGGGGTCGCCGGGCTGCACTTATTCGTTTCGGCGAATTTCTAACCGGCAGGTCACGATCGAGCCCACGCAAGGGAGTCGCTCGGGAAGCTGATCAATCCCTGCGGTTAACCACAATTTCGCGAAAACCATCGACGGTGTATGGTCTTCAGGCTATACGGCCGTTCGGAGGTCCTTTCCTGTGACCTTCCGTCCGACGAATGACTTCCTCGCAAATACACCAGAGGAAACAAAATGACCATTCTTCACAAAAAAGCGGCCGGCGGAATCGCGCTGGCCGCACTGTTTGCACTATCGGTAGGCGCGTCGAGCATTGCCGGCGAATTCAGCTACGACACCAAGGCTCTGCCGGGCGCGAAGCCCTGGACATCGCAGGAATTCAACGACGATTCGGAGAATTTCCAGTTCGCCATCATTGGCGATCGGTCCGGGGGCCACAACGTCACGGGCACATTCGAACTTGCGATGGGCCAGCTCAATCTCCTTCAACCCGAGTTCGTCATTAATGTCGGCGACATGATCGAGGGCTACAGCGACGACCCGGCGGAACTGAACGCCGAATGGGACGAAGTCGATGCAATGTTGGCGAGCCTCGACTTTCCGTTCTTCCGCACGCCCGGAAACCACGACATCGCGAACAAGACGGCACAGCAGGTCTGGCGCGACCGCTTTGGTGCGACGCGCTACAGCTTCGTCTATGGAGACACCCTGTTCCTCGTGCTCGACAGCGAGGACCCGCCGCGCGAAGCGCCGGAAGGTATCAAAGAGGATCTTGCGCTCTATAACCGGCTGCAGGTCGAAGACCCGGAGCGCGCGCAGGAAATGCTGGCCGAGTTTATGAAAGACGAAGCCATTGTCGCCGGCCTGTCACGGCCGGTCGAGTTCGACGCCGCGCAGATCGCCTTCATCGAAGATGCTCTCAAGAAAAACCCCGATGCGCGCTGGACCTTCCTGTTCCTGCATGAACCCGCCTGGGAGAATCCGTCCGAGAGCTTCAAGGCAATCCAGGCGATCTTGAAGGATAGAAAACACACGGTCTTCGCCGGCCATCTGCACTACTACGACTACGATTTGATCGATGGCTACGAGTACATCACGATGGGACCTGCCGGCGCATCGTTCCACGTTGATGGCCCCGGCAATGTCGATCATGTCACCTGGGTGACAATGACCGACGACGGCCCGCAAATCGCCAACATCGCCCTGAAGGGCGTGTTCGACCGCAAGGGCCTCGATCCCGAGTTGTTCGGTGCCTACGACCGCAAAGGACATTAGACCGAGGCGTGGTAACTAAATTCGCGGGGTCGACGGGGCTGCATCGCCCCCGATACCGAAGACTGCGTAATTCAAAACTGCGCTCCGATATAGAAGAGCGGGCCGTAGCGCGTTGCCTTGTAAACGCCGCGAAGTGATGGCTCCTGGCTCTCCAGGCGGGTCGAGTAGTAATTGAATCCGATGCCGGCAGCAAAATGTTCGCCGAAATCGCGTTCCAGGCGCACTGAGAAGAAACCCATGTTGCCCTCGTAGCGGTCGAACTCGAGCGCAAAGGCGCGAGCCTCACCGTGTACGGACCAGTGATTGGGCAGCATGACGCTGGCGAAAGCGCCGATCGTCGGCAGCGGGACCTCGGTCTCCACCCGAACTTCCTGGCTGGTCTCCTCGGCGAACAGGATGAGGTCGGAGCGCGTGTAATGCAGTCC
>CBFHSG010000046.1:0-3758 GCA_965658465.1 Woeseiaceae bacterium
CCAGGTGAGACGTAACTCCCTGATTAGCGGGTGTAGTTCAACGGTAGAACATCAGCTTCCCAATCGGAGTCGCTGAGTTGGTCACATCGATAACCGCTTGATATCCGTGGTCCTGTGACCACCGTTTTCAACGAGTTAGATCACCCCAAACATAACCAACTGAGTCCTACAGGCTTTCTGAGTATGCTCAGTCCTAGCCTCACTTCAAACGCTGGCTCGCCTTTCGTTGATCGCTCTCGAATAGTTATTTTTGGGCGTCACTTCCCAGTTCGGGCGCATGCAGATCGAGAAGCCTTAAGACGAGTTTGATCATGTGGTCATGCGGCACCACGCGATCCTTGCATGTGCCGTAAAGCACGATACTGCCTTCGGAGAAGAGGGCCAATATTTGTACGACTTCCTGCAGGGTTTGTAATTCGACGTCCGGATAGGAGCGTTGCAATAGCTCGACCACGCCGCTCATGAGGTCGTTGTAGAGTTCGTCGATCGCCTCCCTGACAACGTCATCGTGAAGCGAAATCGCCCAGAGCTCCCGGAACGTCCTGACGGATTCTTCGGTGACGGCATCTGCCAGTAGCCACTGAGTGAGGCTCTTCAAACCCTGGTCCGGTGAGAGCTTGGTGTTGGCTAGAAGCTCCTCGAACTGGGTGGCATAACCGGCGACCATGTGCTCGACGACCGCCCGTAGCAAATATTGTTTGCTGGGGAAGTGGTACGCGAGGTTGCCGGGCGAGATGCCGGCGGCTTCCGCCACGGCGCGCACCGTAAACCCGGTGTACCCCTGCCTGACGAGAACTTCCCGCGCGCAGTCGAGAATGCGCTCTGTTATTTCGGCCGGGCCGCTTTTCACAGCTCCAGCGGGACGCGCGGAGGCTTTCTGCGGCGCCACGCCTGGCTTGTGTGTTTTCTCCATGCTCATCCTGCCGCTGTCATCGACGACTCCAGTATTGCAAACATTAGAACAAATGACCTAATCTAGCCCGCTCCATGCGGTGAGTGCAGCTCCTGGCTTCGTTATACATCGCTCATCGCCTGACCAGGAACAGGGAAAACAATGCGTTTCAGAATGATCGCAAGTCCAATCGTAGTTCTGCTGGCCATTGGTGGCGCAGTGACCGAGGCCTACGCCGAAGACAAGCCCAATGTCGTTCTCATGCTGGCCGACAACGTCGGTTATGGCGACATCGGTGCCTATGGCGGCGGGGCCATGCGCGGTATGCCCACGCCTGTGCTCGATGAGCTTGCGGCCGAAGGCATGCAAATGACCCAGTTCCTGGTCGAGCCCGGCTGCACGCCTTCCCGGGCGGCGCTGATGACGGGTCGGTATTCCGTGCGTTCCGGCCTCGGCACGATCATCCTCGGCGGCTTGCGCAACACGCTGCAGGACGAGGAGTTCACGCTCGGCGAGATGTTCAAGTCCGTGGGCTACCAGACAGCGATCGTGGGCAAATGGCACCTGGGCTTCGAGGAACAGAGCTGGCCCACCCGGCAGGGATTCGACGAATACAAAGTGGGTGTGATCGAGACATCGGAAAGCACCCTTTATCGGCCCAACATGGAGCGCGCCGGGCTGGATGAGGCGGCGATCAGCCAGGTGGTGCCGCATATCTACGAGTCCGACGCCAGGGGCGATCTGAAGCCCGTCAGGGAATACACCACCGAGTATCGCCGCCAGATCGAGAGCGACATCGCCGACGCTGCCGTCGATTACATCAAACGTCAGTCTGCTGCCGGAAAACCGTTCTTTCTGTATGTCGGCTGGACGCATACCCATTATCCGAGCCTGACGGCACCGGAGTTCACCGGGAAATCCACGCACCGCTATGGCGATGCGATGATGGAGCTGGACCACCGCACCGGCCAGGTGCTGCAAGCCCTCGAGGATGCCGGTATCGAAGAGGACACCATCGTGATCTGGATGAGCGACAACGGCGCCTCGCCGGATGCAGCGCCTTGGCCGGACAAAGGCGGCAACAATGGTCCCTTCCGCGGGGAGCTGGGTGATCCTATGGAAGGCTCGATCAGGACGGCCGGCATGATCCGTTGGCCCGGCGAGATCAGGCCGGGCAAGTCCAACGAGATGGTTGCGATTCATGACGTCCTGCCCACGCTCGCGGCAATCGTTGGTGCGAAGCTCCCCGACGACCGCCCTTACGACGGTGTTGATCAGAGCGCCTTCTTCCTTGGCGAACAGTCGAAGTCCAGCCGCGAGCACCTGCTTACCCATATCAACAACGAGGTTGCCGCGCTGCGCTGGCGCCATTTCCGCATTTACCCGAAGGCCTATACCGGGTCGTTCAACAACCCGTCGCAGGAGGGTATGCTTGGCATCCAGGTAGAGAAGAACGGTGGCCCGGACATATTCAACATCGAAATGGACCCGCGCGAGGAATACTCGATCTCGGGCGACAACGCCTGGGTGGTCGCGCAGTGGCTTCGCCTCGTCGCGGAATACAACCAGTCGCTCAAGAAGTATCCCAACCCACTGGGGGTGACGCTGACCGATACGGGTTTTGGCAAGTAGGGTCGAGCTCCTGGCTACTTAGATCCGCCACCCATAGCGGACTCTAACGAGATTGGCCTGCTGTTAAGTCAAGTTCCGCCGTCTCGCGAAACGGAAAACATAGAAGGAAAACGAAAAATGGTAATGCGTTGCATTCTTGTGGTGTGCTTTTCGATGATTGTCGGTTCTTTATCGATGCCCTCATCAGCTGCGGAAGTCCCTCAGGCTGATTCCGACAAAGCACTAGTCGTGTTTTACCGCGTAAAGGCCTTCAAGGGCGGGGCTATTCGATTCAACGTGCAATATTCCGAAGGCCTGATCGGAACACTTGGCAGCGGCACATACTTGTATAAGCAGCTGGAGCCCGGCCAATATCAATTCTGGTCTCAGGTCATCTCGCAAGATTCAATCACCTTGAGTGTGGAAGCGGGCAAAACCTACTACGTGAAAGGCGAGGCTCAGATGGGGGTTCTTGCCGGGCGACCCAAGTTTACTCAGGTTCCTGAAAGTCAGGCCAAAGCAGACCTGGCAAAAATGTGAAATGCAAGTATGAAGGAATGCAGCGCGGCGATGCCCATCCCGCTGTGCTGCTGTTCCCTGGCTGGGACGTCGAGGTTGAATCTGCGGCCTGACGTGTGGTCACGTGACCACCGGTTTCAACGAGTTAGATCACCCAAAAGTAACCAACTGATTCCAGCAGGCTTTCTGAGTATGCTCAGTTTTACACTCACATAAGAACCTGTTTGGCAGTTCTGATCGAGGCGTGCCCCCCAATGGTGGGTATCACAGGTTCGAATCACGCCCCCACTACCAGGAAACCAAAAGCCCGGCTTTGTGCCGGGCTTTATTGTGCCTGCCCGCCGTTCATGAAGTCACTGCTTTGTCGCCGAGCGCTGACATTTGACTGATATGATGTTTAGGGGCCTCTACTTACCGACCGGTTAGAGGCATAGATAAGGAATTGCAGGGTCAGAAAGGAGGATCGAGATGAGGCGATTGACGGCGGTGTTGTTGCTCTGCGTCAGCCCAATCCTGAATGCTCAGGATGTTCCGGGAACTCAACCCGAAGGCAGAGAGTACTCGCCATATCCTGAGCAGGAATTCGCGAACCAGGTGTTCTTTGGCGACACGCACCTGCATACGTCTTACTCGGCCGACGCGGGCATGATCGGAAACGTTCTGGGCCCCGAGCAAGCCTATCGCTTTGCTCTTGGCGAAACGGTCACGTCGTCGACCGGCGTACGCGCTCGGCTGG
>CBFHSG010000047.1:0-3512 GCA_965658465.1 Woeseiaceae bacterium
GAGCCGCATACCCGGCCCACAACACCAAGCCGATGGCCAGCAGAACCAGAGAAAGCAGTGTGAGTTTCTTCATCAGCGTGCTGCCTTTCGGGGCAGTTCAGGTATCGCTGACCGTTTTACTACTCATCTCACTACCCATCAAGGAACATATACAAACCCACTCCGAGACGAACGGTCTCTTCCTTTTCATCTTCAACGTCCATTACAGACGTTTCCAGAAACTCGTCGACGTGGGTGATGAACGTGAGCGGTCCGTCTCGTTGGCAGGTTTGGGGAAGGTATGATCCCGGTTTCTCCGCGGCAAATTGCAGAGGGATTCTCGCCCGGACGGCGGCAGGATTCCAGCGCGACAGGTCGTCTCACGTTGACACGCTGCGTGGATACTCTCGGAATGATGCAGCTTTGCCGCTTTTCTTCGGACCGCCGCCGATCTCACGTGCCGCAAATGCCGTGCTCTTCGAGCAGGTGTTTCATTTGCCTGGTCAGGACCTTACGGCCAATCTTCCTCTTGAGGGAGGCCATTCCCGTCCAGTAGTCCACCCACAGGCGTTCGATGTAAATCAGGACATCCTGGCCGGTATCGATGCGGGTCACTACGGCGGCCCGCTGCGACACGTCGAAGAACTGCGATATGTAATAGTCGCGGATGCCCACGAGATGCATGTCGTCTTTTCTGGCCTCCAGCCGATGCGAGAGAATAAACGTCGGGCGACCCTCGACGTCGAGCTGCAGCCAGAAGCTGTCGTCCCGGACGATGTCGTCCGGGACCCGGGACGGATACCGCAGCCATGCGTCGTGGAAATCCGGGTACAGCTCGTGAAGCCCTGTCATCGCCTCCTCGGTCCGGCGCAGTTCCTGACCCGGGCTGACCGATTCCCCGTCCTCCCGCGCATAGGGTGCCGCGCCTGCAAGGCCTGCTTCCTGATAGGCGCGATACCTGTCAAGAAGTATCTCTTCGAGCGTTGCTTCTACGGCGACTGCGACCGCTGCCGGGGCGCCTTCGTCGGGGAGACGATCGAGCGCTGCTATCTCGTCGGACGAAAGATTGAGCCCGAAACCCGGCCGGGCCTCGAGGTAATATCGGAGGTCACTCTCATCAATCCTGTCCAGGGAAATTGCCGCGAAAGAGTCAGCCGGAGATGCCGGGTCGATGCGCATCTGGTCGAGGAGATGCGCCTCATCAATCGGTAGTGAGTCGCCGAGAAAAGGATCCAGGGCCTCCTCACTAGGTACCTCGACGACACAGGCAATCACTACCGCGACCTCGCGATCCGAGATCTCGTGAACTTTGGCGACCCCGAGCCGGCCTTTGCGGACAGCTTCGATATCCGAACGGTTGAACCACGGTTCGTTCAGCAGTTCTTCCAATGTCCAGCCGAACGACGGCTGCGCCGGTGAAATGAGTAGCAGAAGAATCAGGGTCCCCCCGATATCGCGCATCGATTTGAAGGGAAACCATCCGATCATGGCGTCATCCTGTCAGCCCGGCGGGAACGCGCCGGGGCGTGGCGGAGCTTCGCAATCTTTTCAGGCGACGGGGTCAGCGCACAGCGCGACAAACGGCGGCGCAAAAGTCCTGGTCGGACACCGTCGTCATTCCGAGCGGCTTGGGCCTGGCAATTCATATCGCAATCACTACGTTCTCGCGAGGGCTGATGCAGATCTGCTGCCCGAAGATACCATGTGCTTAGAAAACGACTTCGTCAGCGCTTCCCGTCAGCTCCTTCTTGGCGTCAGCTTGAGCAATCGGCCCGTGCTGTCGTCCCTTTCGTCCTCGAGTACCCAGAGGGCGCCATCGGGACCTTCTACGACGCTGCGAATCCGCGCGCCCATAGGATAGTGCCCGATTACGCGGGCAGACTCACCACCGAGTCCAATCCTGACGATGTCGCGAGACTTGAGTCCTGACATCAACGCGTGACCGCGCCAGTCGACGAACAGCGTGCCACGATAGACGATCATGTTCCCCGGGGCGACCGCTGGCGTCCATGTGATCAGTGGCGCCTCGAATTCTGGCCGGTTGTCGTGATCCGGAATCTCGCGCCCGTCATAGTGTGTTCCATTGGACACCACAGGGTAGCCGTAGTTGCCCCTGCGGATGATGCGATTCAGCTCGTCTCCGCCCGCCGGGCCGTGCTCGGCAACCCAGAGCTGTCCATCGAGATCGAAGGCCATGCCGAGCGGGTTTCGGTGTCCGAGAGAGCAGATTTCCCCGTAGACGCCCTCGTCATCAACGAGTGGATCTTCGCTGAAGTAGTCCACAAACGGATTGTCATCCGGAATAGAACCGTCGTCGTTGAGGCGCAGGATCTTGCCGACGTTCGACTGCATATCCGTATCCGTTGCATTAACGGCAGGTTTCCCTGCAGCGCTGTCCGGATCATGATACCCGAGCCGAGTCTTCGCCGTCATTCGGCACGGGCAGCAGCGCTTCAATCTCGTCGACTGATATCGCCTGCGGCAACGCGGTGAACACGGTCTGAAGATACGCGTACGCCTCGATGCCGTTGGCCTTGGCCGTCTCGATCAGGCTATAGAGGTTTGCACTGGCGTTGGCGCCGGCGACCGTGTCGCAGAAGAGAAAATTCTTTCTGCCAATGACGAACGGCCGGATCGCGTTCTCCGTCAGGTTGTTGTCGATCCTGAGGCGCCCGTCCTCGACGTAGACGATGAGCTTCGGCCATTGCTTGTGGGCGTAGTTCATGGCTTTGCCGAGCGCCGAGCGCGGCGGCACGATCGGAAGGTTTTCATCGAGCCAGCTGCGGATGTCCGCGAGCAACGGCAAGGCACGTTCCTGGCGGATCCGCTGTCGCTCCTCGGCGGACAGGGCCTTTGTCTCCCGCTCGATCCGGTACAGTTCTCGGATCTTCGCCATGGCCACGCCGGCCAGCGAAGCCTTGCGCTTCTCGGGTCCGAGCAGGCCCTGGGCCTTGATCGCCTCGTCGAGCTTGCGCCGGACGTGCGCCCAGCAGCTGAACGCCGATCCGGGCGAGCTTCTCCTCCTGCCGGTAGAGCGGCAGGCCGTCGACGTACTTGGCGACCGCGACGTGGGCCAGCGTCCCCGGCGAGGCCAGGCTACGCGGGATCGGCTGACTGGGCATCGGTGCTGTCACCGGCTTGCCGTCACAGGCCTTGCAGGCGTAGGTCTTGCGGACGTGGCGCAGGACCTGCACCCGGGCCGGCTGGATATCGAGCTGCTCGGTGACTTTCTCGCTGATCGGCGTCAGTGCGGTCTTGCACTCGCCGCACTGGCAGCCGACCTCGTCGATCTCGTGGACGATCTCGACACGCGGGAAGGACTTTGGCAGCGGCCGGCGGCCGCCCTTGGCGCGCCGATGGGCCGGCACCGACACGGTGCCGAGGATATCAGGCTGTTCATCTTCCGGACCCTGGCTAGCGGCCGCCTCGGCCTCGTTGAACGCCAGTGCCAGCTGGTCGATCGAGAAGCGCTCACTTCGCGTTCCGAAGTGCTGGTGGCGGGCCAGCCGGATCTGCTCCAGGAGCTGGTCGAT
>CBFHSG010000048.1:0-3410 GCA_965658465.1 Woeseiaceae bacterium
TCGACGTAGCGGAAGCCCGGCGGGAAGCGGTCGACGATCGTGACGTCGGAGAGATCGGCACTGAACGAGTTACTCACCGTGATCGTGTACGGCACCATCTGGCCGCGCGACACGTTGACCATCGAGGTCGTCTTGGTGATCGCGATCGCGCCGTCGAGGCGCGGGTCGACGGGGATGTGGTTGTTAAAGATCTGCGCCGAGCCCGGCTGCCGCGTGCCGTCGAGACGCAGATGCGTGTGATACACGGTGCCCGCGCTCTGCGCCGCAACCGATGCGGGCGGTGCGAGCTCGGAGGGCGCCGCCTCGCAGTGCTGCGCCGTGCCCGGGATGGCGTCATCGGCCGAGCCGGGGCACGCCGGCACGTCGAACGCGGCTGTCGTCTCGTCGGACGTCGGCGGAATGAACGCCGAGGCGCCGGCCGTGTAGCCGCCGCCCGGCGGCGTGACGCGGATCGCGTAGCCCGTACCGCCGGCACAGCTCGGGTCGGAGAAGTTGATATCGAACTTGTAATAGCCGTCGGCGAGCGTGACCTGGTCCTGCTGCGCCGGGTCGTCGAAGCACGAGGCCGGCAGCGCCGTGCCCAGGCGCGCATCGACGAGGCTCACGACGGCATTCGCCACCGGCGTCCGCCTGACGGAGTCGTAGATGACGCCGTTCGGGTCGATCGGCAGGTTCAGGTCGCGCAGGTTGCTGCCGCCCTGCACCACGATGTCGTCGATGCTTTGCAGGCCGTCGGTGAAGTCGGAGTCCGCCTGGCCAAGCAGCGCCGTGCGCGAACCGGCACCCGGCGCGCTGAAGCGCAGGCCGTACTGTTGGCCGTTCTCGTAGTTCGGCGGCACGCCGACCATGACGAATTGGCCGTCGGCGTCGGTCAGCATCGAGCGGATCGGCTGGTCATCCCGTAACAAAGTGACGGTCCAGCCTTCGAGCGGCCGTTCGCCGGCCTGCAGCGTGTTCGTGTAATCCGAGTCGTGCCAGATGGTGCCGCTCAGGATGCCGGCGCCCGGCACGCCGCCGACGTCGATGATCGCGGTCGCGCTGGCCGTCTGCACCGGGTCGTTCCAGCTGACCACACCGGTGTTGCTGATCGCCGTGCCGTCCACGAGGTTCGGGTTGATCACCGCGCGGAAGCGCAGGATGACGCCCTCGCCCGGCTCGAGCGGACCGTTCAGCGTCGAGTAATCCGCGGTAATCGTGGTGCCCGCGAAGCTGACGCCCGCGGCCGAGCCGTTGAGCGTGGCCGATCCGGCGACGTAAGCCAGGTAGCCCGGGTTGTCGGCGTCGAGATCGTCGGTAATTGTCACGTACAGCGCCGGAATCGCACCGACGTTCTGTACCGACACGGTGTACTCGAGCGTCGCGCCCGCAACGGCAGGTCCGCCGCCGACCACCGCGACTTCCTTGGCGATGGACAGCTGCTGCGCGTCGCCGACGACCACGATGGTCGGTTCGGGTCCGGTCGACGGATTGCCGTCGCCGTCCGTGAGCAGGTTCGGCAACTCGTCGGTGTAGACCGTCGCCTGGTTCGTGATCAGCGTGCCGGTCGGCACGCCGGCGTTGACCTGCATGTCGAACTGCACCACCGCCGACTCGCCCGGGTTGAGCACGCCTTCGGCGGCGCCCGGCAGCGGCGGCGTCAGGTCGGCCGAACTGATGTCGATGCGGTCGATGAGCGGGAATACGCCGCCGTCGGGCTGACCGACCGGTTCGCCGTTCAGCGTCGTCGAGTCGGCAACGTAGGTGACGTCGTTCGGCACGAGGTCGGCGAGCCGTGCAATGGTCGCCGGTTCCGCACCGTTGTTGTAGACCTGGATCGTGTAGCGCAGCGTGTCGCCCGGGTCGACGATGCCCGGCGTGCCGGCGTCGACCTGCAGCGCGGCCGACTTCGGCGCGAACAACAACGGGAAGTTACCCACGACATCCTGCGTCGGGTCGTCGACAACGGCGGTGCGCGGGTCGTCCGAGGGCACGTCCGCGATGCCGTAGTCCACGGCGTCGAGGAAGGCCTGGTTCGAGATGACGGTGCCGTCCGGCACGTCCGGCGACACTAGGACGTCGAACGTGATCGTCGCAATATTGTCGGCGACGGCGGCATTCATCACGCCCGGCGTCGTGTCCTGCGGCGCGTTGACCGCGATGCCGTCCGTCAGCGGCGACATGCCTGCGCCGTTATCCGCGAGGGTGTTGCCGTTCAGCGTCGTACTGCCGGCGACGTAGGCCGTGTTGGCCGGGACCTGGTCGACGATCTCGACGCTGGTGGCGTTGTCGGTGCCGATGTTCTGCACCGTGATCGTGTAGCGCAGCGTCTCGCCGGCGAGCAGTACGTTCGGGTCGCCTTCGAGGTAGGTCGAGATCTTGTCGACGTCGAACATCGGCGCCGACTGGATCAGGATCTGCGTCGGGTCCTCGTCGCCGACAACGTTCGGGTCGGCCGGTCCGTTGAGGTTCGGGTCGTCGGACACCGCCACCGGGAAGCCGGCGAATTCCGCCGTGGACTGGTTGAGCACGTAGCTGCCGTTGGCGATGACCGGTGCGAGATCGACTTCGAACTCGATCTGCAGGCTGTCGCCCGTGCCGCCGAGCGAGAGATCGCTGATGTCGAGCAGGCCGGTGCCGGCGGTGCCGCCCGTCGGGTTGGAATTGTCGGTTGCGCCAGCCGGGACCGTGACGACGGTCAGGGTTCCGGGCTGGAAGGACGGCACGCCGTTCAGGCGGTCGAGCTCGTCGACGATGCTGAAGCCGTCCAGCGGCGTATCGCTGAGGTTCTCGACGCGCAGGCCGTAGCGGATGCGGTCGCCCGGCGTTGCCACCGTGGCCGGGTCTTCGCCGGTCGTGACGTTGATTGCGTACTTCTCGAAGACGAGCACCGGCGTGAACACCGCGACCGTGTGCGCGTCCTCGTGGTCGAGCGTGCCGACGGTGCCGTCGGTGACGGTCCGCGCGTAGGTGCGTGCGTAATTCAGGTTGGCCGCATCGGACACGTCGAGGCTGAACCATTCGGTCGCGCCCGCGACGTTCGTGAGGCTCGCGCCCTGCTGGCTGTCAGTGTCGAGCGTGGTCTGGTAGGTGACGAGCAGGCGCTCATCCGGGCCGATGGCGCCGGCCGGCGTGAGCATGTTGACGGTCACGGTGCAGTCGGGGTCGCCCGCGAAAGCGACCGTGAAATCAGCGTGGTGCCATCCGCTTCGAACACTTGCGCGATGACATTAGTTGGTGCGACATCGCAGGTGCCGCCGTCCGCCTGGTTCGGCAGCACGTCGTAGATCGTGGTGTTGTAAGCCGGCGAGCCTGCAATGTTGTGCAGGTTGAGCGTGAACGTGGCGGGTACGCCGAGCTGCATCTGCGGCGGACCGGTTTTCTCGAGCGTCAGGTCCGGCTCGACGATGGTCATCTCTTGCGACGTGTAAGGC
>CBFHSG010000049.1:0-3085 GCA_965658465.1 Woeseiaceae bacterium
GTGTACGGGTATCTCAATCGTGTGCAGTCATCGCGTCGTCTGGAGCGCGAAGCGCAGCGCAACGTCGAGCTGATGTGGTTGACCGGGCGGTTAGCGCCGGACTTCAAGACGATCGCTGACTTCAGGAAGGACAATGGCATTGCGATCCGGCTGGTGTGCCGCGAGTTCGTGATGCTGTGCCGCAAGCTGAACCTGTTCACGGATGCCTTCGTCGCCATCGACGGCAGCAAGTTCAAGGCGGTGAACAGCCGCGACAAGAACTACAGCAAGGCGAAGATGAAGCGCCGTCTGGCGCAGATCGACGAGAGCATCGTGCGCTATCTCGGGCAGATCGAGAGCGCCGACCGGGTCGATCCGGGCAATACCGACAAAGTGGAACGCCTGCAGGACAAGATCGCGGCCTTGAAAGAGGAGATGCAGCGCCTAAAAAAACTCGAAGCCCGGATGCTTGAGGCACCGGGCCAGCAGATCTCGCTCACCGATCCGGATGCCCGCTCCATGGCCACCAGTGGCCGCGGCAGCGGTGTGGTGGGCTACAACGTGCAGACGGCGGTGGATGCAAAGCACCATCTGATCGTGGCCCATGAAGTGACCAACGTCGGCAGTGATCGCAGTCAGCTGTACAACATGGCCAGCCAGGCGAAGCAGGCGCTGGCTGTCGAGGCGCTCGAGGTGGTTGCCGATCGCGGCTACTTCAAGGGCGAAGAGATCCTCGCCTGCGACGAGCACAACATCACGACCTACCTGCCGAAGCCGCAGACGTCCGGCAGCGTGAAGAAGGGCCTCTTCAGCAAGCGCGACTTCATTTACCACCCCGAATACGATGAATATGAATGCCCGGCCGGCGAGCGCCTGATCCACCGCTTTACGACTGAGGAGAAGGGCCAGACCATCCACAAGTACTGGTCGTCGCAATGTCCTGATTGCCCGATCCGATCACGGTGTACCACCAGCAAATACCGGCGGGTATCGCGCTGGGAGCACGAAGCGGTCATTGAGGCGCTGGAAAAGCGGCTGGATCGAGAGCCCGAACGCATGCGCGTGCGACGCACGGCGTCGGAGCATCCGTTCGGCACCTTGAAGGCATGGATGGGTGCGACCCACTTCCAGACGAGAACGCTACCACGCGTCAGTACCGAGATGAGTCTGCACGTCCTCGCCTATAATCTGAGGCGAGTGATCAACATCATGGGTGCCAAACCGCTGATGGCGGCGATCCGATCGCCCTGAACGACGCCAACCGGTGTTCGCTCAAAAATCCCAACAGCAAAAACCGGAAACGAAGAAAAATATCCCGCGGCGGCCACGCCGTTGGCCACTCAACTCGTCCGTCAATCGATGAAAACCCGAGTTATCACACGGCCAGGGTCAGTAGCGGTCGTTCAGACCGATTCTAGCCCAATGACGCCATTAGGGTGGAAAGCGGACATCGAGCCTGGGCGAATGACCGCCCTTACCGATACCGGACGTTCAGATGGCTGAAATCAGGCCGCAACGATTGGTAGCTAACGGCTCATAAGCGGACGAAGACTCTAGGACTTGGTCGTCATTCGCCGACTTGAATGCCACGAAAAAAAGATATGTCTGGCGGGCCAGCGAAGTACTTGCTTGATTGCTCTATGAACAATTTCATATGCGCACTCTGCATATGCGGGCCCTCGTAAGCATCTCGGCTCGACCATTTTTCAATCATGGTTATGTTTGTTGGGTCATCCATGTCCTGTGCCAGTTCAATTGCCAGGCAATCCGGTTCAACTTTCCTGACTTCCTCCGCAAGATTTAGCAGATCTTGTTTTCCTTGCTCAATAGAATCCGGTACTAGTTGCGTCCGAATCAGAACCGTTACGATACTTGCTTGCATAGTTGGCCTCGGATAGCTAAGTAATGGCTAGTTCAGCTCAATCCCAATGAATGTCCGCTTTGAGTTCACAAGCGGACCATACGACCCAGTTTAGCCTAACGGCAGCTACCAGGGGTAAAGGAGACGCTTCCTAGCGTGGTTTCCCGAGGCCCGCAATCGAAGGTCGGCTCTCACCAATACCGGATGTCCAAGACCATCCAAACGCCTCAATTTGGAAAGCAGCTCCCGGCCAAAGGCGGACACTGGGTCTCACGAGTCCGAAGTCCAGTGTCCGGATTAAGCACGCCGACCAAAAGAAGGTCTTGAACGGGAACCTCGAGGCCCACATCGACGATTTCAAGGCTGGCTGAGCCGGTTTCTACATTGTGGGCGCCTGGCTCATTATTCAGGTCGCCGACGTGTTCTTCCCCGCCTGGGGCCTTCCGGAAACTGCCCTGCGTTTTCTTATAGTCGCCACAATACTGTGCTTTCCGATAGCGTTGATTTTCTCCTGGACCTTCGACATAACGACATCGGGTCTCGTCAAAACGGAACCAGCCGAAGCTGGCGAAGCTTTTGATAGTTCACTCAAGCGTACAGATTACCTCCTCCTGATTGCCTTACTCGCGATCGGTGCCGCCATTGTGTTCGGCAGTTTGCAAAAGATAGTCGAGGAAGTGAACGATGCGGTGGCTGCGGCTGCAATCACCGATAACTCAATTGCCGTTCTGCCTTTCGTCAATATGAGTTCCGATGAAGAGCAGGAGTATTTCTCGGACGGACTGTCCGAAGAGTTGTTGAATCTGCTCGCAAGAATTCCCGAGCTGAGGGTGGCGGCGCGCACGTCCTCTTTCTCATTCAGGGACAAAGACATTGGGGCACAGGAAATCGCATCCCAACTGAATGTGGCCCACATACTGGAGGGCAGCGTACGCAAGAACGGCAATCAGTTACGCATCACCGCACAGTTAATCCAGGCCGAAAATGGCTATCAGTTGTGGTCGGAAATCTATGACAGGCAACTGGACGACGTATTCCAGATTCAGGAAGACATCGCATCTGCGGTTGTCGATAGTTTGAGAGTCGCGTTGTTAGGTGGGGCGCCCAAGACATATAGAGCTGACCTCAGGGCCTACGAGCTGTTTCTCGCAGGACGATACCTGAAGCGACAGATTGCAGACGACTCGCTCAATCGAGCGGTTGAGGTTCTGAAGCAAGCGGTTGAGATCGATCCGTCTTATGCTC
>CBFHSG010000050.1:0-2964 GCA_965658465.1 Woeseiaceae bacterium
TGAAGCCGCTCATGACATCTCCTTCGACAGGAAAATCCGATTATACTGGGCGCGTAGTTTTCACACAGCCTAGACCCGAAGCGGACATTCCATGGCGCACTCGAAGTACGTGGGAAAGTGGTTCTCAAATTGACTACATTCACAGTCCGAGCATTTGTATTGATCGCCTTCCTCGGCATGGCAAACGCGGCTTTGGCAGATATCAGTGGCTACTCCGTCGTTCACGGCTGGCCGTCTCTTCAGAAAGGCCGTGCCTTGGGGCGGGCATCAGGTGTGGCCGTTGATTCGCACAATCATGTCTTTGTATTCCACAGTGTGGACCGCGACTGGTCTGATCCATTCCCCGATGACCCAATTGAAGGGACAACAATCGCTGTATTTGACGGCGCTACAGGCGAACTAATCGCCGAGTGGGGCGAAGGTATGTTTGTCATGCCCCACGGATTGACAGTTGATCCTGAGGACAACATCTGGCTAACCGATGTGGGACGTCATCAAGTATTCAAGTTTTCCCACGACGGTGAGCTATTGCTCGAACTCGGCGAGTATCGTACTCCGGGGGCGGACTCCACCCATTTCAACTTGCCAACGGATGTTGCTGTACTCGATGACGGAGGTTTCTTTGTCAGCGATGGTTACGGAAACTCTCGCGTGGTGAAGTTTTCGGGTGACGGCGAGTTAGAGTTCCAGTGGGGTACGAAAGGATCGGGAGAAGGAGAGTTTGATCTGCCGCACGGGCTCGCCCTTGACGGCGCAGGCAGATTGTATGTTGCCGACCGAAGTAATTCTCGCATCCAGGTCTTTGATCGCGAAGGCAGATTCATAGCGGAATGGCCACGCGAGAAAGTCGGCAGACCTTATGGGGTCGCAGTCGACACGGCGGGTAGTGTCTTCGTGGTTGACGGCGGAGATCAACCGAGTGCGCCGCCTGACCGCTCAAGAGTAATCAGGCTGTCGTCAGCTGGTTTAGCGGAGACCATATTTGGCCGATTCGGAAATTACGATGGTCAATTTCAGATGGGGCACGATTTGGCTGTAGGAGAAGACGGGGCAGTCTACGTAGTAGATATCATCGGCAAGCGGGTCCAGAAGTTCTTGACGGAGTGACCGCTCCTGGCCGTACTGAGACGGTCGCCTGGTTCAGGCTATAATTTCTCCTACTGGCCCACAGCTGCCGTTCGTCGATCCCTAACTGCAGCCAGAATAATCACAAGAAGAACACGTTTGGATACTCAATCAATTCTTTCAACAGTCGCTGAGGTTTCCGTTGCGTTAGCCGGCTTTACTGGCGTTGTCGCCGTTCTTGGTCATCGACGAAAACATGACTGGACGGCCGAAGAACGCCTCCAACTCCGAACTCTGGTTGAGACAAGTTTGACAGCATTATTCGCGAGCTTTGCGCCAAGCGTTCTTTATCTTATTGTTACCTCAGAGCCGGCCGTATGGAGGAGCGCAAACCTTTTTCTCGGCGCACTGCATCTCGCGAATCTAGTTGCGTTCCTGCGGCGTACGAAGGAAGCAAAACCGACGACGAGCCAGATTGGCCTCCTCGTTGTCGGGATCGTCATTATTCTGGCGCATTTCCTGGCCTCAGCCGGTGTACTACCTTGGTATATCCTGATTTTTGTAATCGGTTTATTGCAGCAAGTCTTCATCGCGGCCTTGAACTTCGTCTTACTCTTGTTCCCGATAGACGACTCTCGATAACCGATCGGCCGCTGTTGGCCGTTCTGAGACCGTCGCCAAGAAGCGAACTGAGCGGCTGCTTCACATCGCATAGCAGCCGGTCGAAAAATCTGCGGTAAGATGACGGCTTGTGACCCAAAGGCGCCATTCGTGCGGTGAAACTGGAAGTAGTAAATTTCTTGCGAGACTCATCTGATGGCAGCCTTGTCCGAGAAGCTGCTACTCAAATCGACTGATTTCACGGTCGATCGATGACATGAGTGAGAGACGTTTTTCCCGCAGATCACGAACTATCAAACCCCATTTGTAGTAGTTCCGGATACGCAACGCATGGGTCGCAATAACCGGCTCGCTCTTGAGGCGCTCGACAAGGTCAGGTAAGTGTTCGGCAGATCCCGGTACAACACCCACGCTCGCCAATGCCGTCAAGAATTCAGGTCGTGGATCGATCTGTCTGGCTGGCACTCTGAGCCAACGTCGGGTGTCATTGTAGTACTTTGAGATCTGTGCTCTCAACGACGTGTTCTGGATTACCTTGAACGAACCAGTTGCAATCATCTCTGAATACGTGCCATCGAAAACTTCAAGCTCATATCGCCACCACAGCAACCACAGCGACGCGTCAATTTCGCTTCCGGTAGTGTCCTTTTTGCCTGTAGACGGCGCCAGCGGGTGATCAACGACGGCCAGAATATGATCGACGGCATCGCGGAGGCTCTGTTCACTCTCCTCCTGGTATTTCGCATCATTTTCGTCCGCTTCAAGATCTGCGCGTAGAGAGGACAGGAGATGCTTCTCAAGTGCATGATCTGCACGTGCTTGCCGCCAGTCATCAACTGCTAGCGCCACCAGAACGCCAATCACTATGACGATGAACTCAAGTCCCAGTCTCCGCCACATTTCGGTTCTGTTTTCAGACAAATCGCCCCTCCAACCCTGTTGGATTAACTGACCGCTGCTGGCCGATTCAAAGAACCAAGCATAGCAACCCTTGTTTCCTGAGAACATTATTCATGGTCGATGGTAATGTCATGCCGCATGTATCACGCGTAGCCGTGGTATCCAGGCTTGGGTAATAGGCACTCTGAGAAATGGCAACTCCTGGCCGATTTCTGCCCGATTCAGTTACCAAAAGTAGTCATTCGAGCGGAAAGTTTCGGGAGAAGCAGTCGCTCAGCATGAATTCGAACAAAGGGTCAGCGCTAGCCGCTCGTGAGCGTGACTTGTCAGGCTCGCCATGCCACGATTAATAGTCGGGTCAGAATCTGGCATATTTCT
>CBFHSG010000051.1:0-1967 GCA_965658465.1 Woeseiaceae bacterium
ATCGACGACATCGTGGTGCAGGGCGGCAGCAACCTGCGCGACCTGAACCTGCCGATCGACCCGAACGGCATGATCTACGACTCCGTCGGCCGCACGCCGATCGCAGGCGCCGTGCTGACGATGGTCGACGGCCGCACCAACGTCGCGATGCCGTCGAGCTGTTTCGACGACCCGCGCCAGCAGGGCCAGGTCACGCTCGCGAACGGCTACTACAAGTTCGACCTGAATTTCTCCGACCCGGCCTGTGCGACGGGCGCGCTGTACACGATCCAGATCACGCCGCCGAACAGTAACTACCTGTCGGGCATCTCGGAACTGATACCGCCGACCTCGGACCTGAACTCGGCGCCGTTCGACGTGCCCGCGTGTCTCGGTTCGACCGACGATGCGATCCCGGGCACGGCGCAGCACTGCGAGGCGCAGCCCTCCGAGTTCGCACCGCCGACGTCCGTCCCGGCGCGCAGCGCGGGCACCGTGTATCACTCGCTGCTGCGGCTGGACGGCAGCCGGCAGCCTGGCTCCGCGCAGCTGTTCAACAACCATATTCCGCTCGACCCGCGTCTCGACGGCGCCGTGTCGGTCACCAAGACGACGCCGCTCGTGAACGTGTCGCGCGGCCAGATGGTGCCCTACATCATTACCGTGAGTAACTCGTTCGGCCTCGACCTGCAGGACGTCAACGTCGTCGATCGCTTCCCGCCGGGCTTCCGCTACGTCGAGGGCTCCGCACGCATCGACGGCGAGAAGACCGAGCCCGCGATCGTCGGACGCGAACTCGTCTGGTCGGACCTGACGCTGGTGACGGACGGCCGCCACGAGATCAAGTTGCTGTTGGCGGTCGGCGCCGGTGTCAGCGAGGGCGAGTTCACCAACCGCGCGCTCGCCGTCAATGCACTCACCGGCGGCGTCATGTCGGAAGAAGCCGCGGCGACGGTACGCCTCGTGCCGGACCCGACCTTCGACTGCACTGACGTCACCGGCAAGGTGTTCGACGACGCCAACCTGAACGGCTACCAGGACCAGGGCGAGATCGGCCTGCCCGGTGTGCGCCTCGTGACGGCACGTGGCCTCGCCGCGAAGACCGACAGCTACGGCCGCTACCACATCACCTGCGCGATCACGCCGAACGAGGCGCGCGGCAGCAACTTCGTGCTCAAGCTCGACGACCGCACGCTGCCGAGCGGCTTCCGCGTCTCGACGCGGCCGGTGCAGGTGCAGCGCGCCACCCGCGGTAAAGCGCTCAAGATCAACTTCGGCGCCTCGATCCACCGCGTCGTCGGCCTCGATATCGCCGACGCCGTGTTCGAGCCCGGCACGGCCGAGATGCGCCCGCAGTGGCGGCCGCGCATCGAGCTGCTGCTCACGGAGCTGCAGAAAGCGCCGTCCGTGCTGCGTCTCTCTTACGTCGCCGACGTGGAAGAGGAGGCACTCGTCAATCGCCGCCTGGATTCGCTGAAGAACGACATCAGCGCGGCGTGGGAAGAACTGAACTGCTGCTACGAGCTGGTCATCGAGCCGGAGATCTTCTGGCGACTCGGCGGCCCGCCGGGCAAGAGTAAGGAGGCGGGACGATGAACAGACTGTCCAGGCACCTGCTCTGGTTGTTGTTGGCATCCGTGTCGATGCCGGCCTATGCATCAAACGTCGATGAAGCGCCGATCGGCGAGGCGGTCGAACGCCACCTGTCGATCGATACGGAGTACCAGCGCTGGGCGCAGGATCCCGACGATGTCGACATCGAGATTGGCGATGAGATCGAGACGCGCGAGACTGTAGAGGACGCGCTCGAGACCGTGAAGCTCAGCGGGCTGGTGCCGGACATCCAGTTCGAGACCGGCGTTGCGCAGATTCCGGAGACCACGGTCGAATCGCTGGGCGCCGTCCTCGATCGAATGGAAGACCGCATCAACGTGCGCCTGCACCTGATCGGCCACGCCGACAACCGGCCGCTGTCGCCGCGATTGCAG
>CBFHSG010000052.1:0-1578 GCA_965658465.1 Woeseiaceae bacterium
TCGAGCTGCTCGGGCCCGAGATCGCCGTGCCACTCCAAGCGCACGCCGTTCGGCAGCACCAGGCTCATGCCCAGCGGACGGGACGGCGCGATGATGCGGACGAAGCCGGTCTTGCTTTCTGCAGCCGCTTCAGTACCGAGCAGGCCACGACGAGCGAGAATGCCTTTCCACGAGTAGAGCTCCTTCGGCTTCAGACCTTCGGATCTCGCATAGTCGGCAATGCTGCCGCCAAAGGCCTCGGATGCTCGAATGTGATCGAGCCAGTACTGCTGTCGTTCGGTGATCGTTGTGTCGCTCATCATCGGCTCCTTTAGAAAAAGCAGGAGCCTGATCGATCACGAATTAGACGAGAAGGGTGCCGTTAACGCACCGCTTACGGTTTATCTGTCTCTATCTGTCAAAGGAACCATGAGATGTACAACAGGCCACGCGTCCCACATTACATAGGGGCCGCCAGCATTGGGGTCTCGAGGCAAGAGAGCAATTTCGTCACGAGTAGGAAACAACAACTTAATATGTGGACCTTCCTGATCCCACATGTCTCCATTATATGGATCGGTTGCGACAGGACTATCATTGCTTACCAGAGCATCGCCGCGCAGCATGTAGGAAGTACCGACAGTCTCAGTTGTAAAATTCCACTCGCCGGTCGCGAACAATACTTTGACAGCGTACAACCAGGTCATCCAAACTTCGTCATTACACATCGGATGCTTATCGCCGCTGTTAACTGGAACTCCTGGAAAGCAGGTCCAGGTATTTCCGGGTGCGCCGTGACGCAAAATTGTCCACTCAGCATCCACATCCAGGCTCAAAGGAGCCGGTCAAAATCTCTCCGGCTCAGAACGGCCAGATCCGGCCCTTCGGAAATCAACCCTGTTCCCGCTCGCAGAAATGCTCCGATTAGGTCAGCTCTTCTTGTTGAGGAGCTTGGCTGCGAGCGGGGACAGGGGGATGATCTTGGCCGGGACTTCGACCTCGATGAAGCCGTTGGGTTCTTCCCGCGTCTGCTTATCGTAATACTCCTGGGCTTTCTTTATGCTGTCGGGCACAAAAGGCTCTTTAGGGGTCTTCGGGTCGTCCATGTTGTAGCTCCTTCTCAATACTCTCTACGAGCCAAGCTGCGGAGACCTTCCTGACCTCGGCAAGTTGGAACAGAGTGGGCCGCCTATCACCCATCTGCAACATGGAGATGATGCTGCGGACAGGCCATTTTATGCGATAGGGGTAGCTTGAATGTCTTTCTAGCTGTAGGCGTCTCGGGCTGGTTTCGGCCTATTCTGTTGAAAAACTCTGTTTTGCGAGCGGCCCGAAAATTCATGAAGAATTTCGTTCGACCCTGTGCGCATTCGATAACGCCAGTTAGCCGCTCTGAGTTGCGCCAGGAGGTATTTTCATGGGAATTGCACTACCTCCTCGTATCTACGATACGAAATCGGCGGCAAATCGAAAATGAAGATTCGACAATTCCGAAAACAGAGTTTTTCAACAGAATCGGCCAGAACCAGTCATTCGTCATACGGAAGTTCGTCAGGGTTACAACCGATAAAATCCGGTTCTGGGTCTGTAACAAATCGC
>CBFHSG010000053.1:0-1040 GCA_965658465.1 Woeseiaceae bacterium
TCGGAAATACTGAACCACTGCGTGTCACCTTCGGCCGGACCGACGCCATAGAACTCGAGCTTCCAGTTGCCTTCCAGGTCAGGGGTGACGGGGACGCGCTCGAGCCTGAACTCCCACCAGATGTCTCCGTTTCCGGAATCTATCCTGACGGTCATGCTGTCTCCGATCAGCTCGACCACATTGTACCTGACGAAATCGGGTGCTTCGGCCGGGCTCGTCAGCTCCGCACCGTTTACGGCCTTGGGCACGCCCAGGTGTGACCCAAGGCCATCCAGCCTCAGCGTGGGAGTGGCGGCACCCTCATCGTAATACCAGCTGCCGACGGTGCTACCGTCGTGAGGCGCTATGGGACTACCACAACCTTCGGCCACGCCCTGCCAGGGTTCCAGGAACGTTTCACCGCCCTGGAAGTTCTGAAACGTGAGGTCATCGCTGAAATGGTAAACGTCGTCGAACCAGCAGGCCCGCGGCCCGTCGGGACCCGTGTCGGAAATTTCAAACCACTGCGTGTCCCCTTCGGCCGGACCAACGCCGGCGAATTTGAGCTTCCAGTTGCCGACTATCGGGGAGTTCGTAACACGACTCAGCCGGAACTCCCACCAGACGCCTCCGGCGCCGGAGTCGATCCGCAGCGTCAGGCTGTCACCGATCAGTTCGACCACCTGATAGGTGATGGACTCGGGTGCCTCGGCCGGCGTCGTCAGCTCCGCGTCGTTCACGGCCTTGGGTATGCCCAGGTAGGCTCCCAGGCCCGTCAATTTCAGGGTTTCCGCTTCTTCGTCATACTCGAAGGCGGCGTTACTGCTGCCGTCGTGGGGTGCTATCGGAGCACCGCAGCCCTCGGCAACACCTTGCCATGGCTCCAGGAAGGTTTCGTCGCCCTGGATGTTCCTGAACGATCCGTCACGACCGAATGCGTAGATATCGTCGAACACGCAGGCCCGCGGCCCGTCGGGACCCGAGTCGGAAATACTGAACCACTGCGTGTCACCTTCGGCCGGACCGACGCCATAGAACTCGAGCTTCCAGTTGCCTTCCAG